>NZ_MCGB01000036.1 GCF_001699815.1 Ralstonia pickettii
CATGAGCAACGTCACGCCTGTGCTTGCCCCATTCCACCTTGCTTTTCCTGTGCACGATATTGCCGCGGCGCGTGCGTTCTACGGCGGTATCCTCGGCTGCCCGGAAGGCCGCAGTTCGCCTGACTGGGTGGATTTCAACTTTTACGGCCATCAGATCGTCGCCCATCTCGCGCCGGACGAAATCGGCCACCGCAAGACCAGCGCCGTCGACGGCGACAACGTGCCCGTGCGCCACTTCGGCGTGGTACTTTCCATGCCCGAGTGGGAAGCCGCCGCCGACAAGCTGCGTGCCGCCGGCATCGAGTTCATCATCGAGCCGCATATCCGCTTCAAGGGCGAAGTGGGCGAGCAGGCCACGATGTTCTTCCTCGATCCGTCGGGCAATGCGATGGAGATGAAGGCGTTTGCCAATATGGCGTCGCTGTTTGCCAAGTAAGGCGGCGCGGCGCGCGTATCCTTGCGCTTCTTCACTGATCCGCGTGCCCCATGCTTCGAGAACTCAAGACTTTCATCGCCGTCGCCCGGCATGGCACGTTTGCGGGTGCGGGCGAGCGCATCGGCCTCACGCAGTCGGCGGTGAGCGCGCAGATCCAGCGGCTGGAAGAATCGCTCGGCTTTCAACTCTTCGATCGCACGGGCCGCTCGGCCACGCTCAACGCCGCCGGGCGCGATGCGCTGGCCCTGGCTGAACACATCGTCACGCTGTATGACCGTCTGGGCGACCAGGCCGGCGGCAACGAGCAGCGCGGCCTGGTCCGTATTGGCGCGATTGCTTCGGTGCAGACGTCGTTTCTGGTGGATGCGTTGGTGCAGTTTCGCAGCGAATTCCCGCATTGCCGTGCGCGCATCGTGCCCGGTGTCTCGCTTGACCTGCTCGGGCTGGTGGATGCCGGCGAGATCGACCTGGCCGTGCTGATCCGCCCCCCGTTTGCGGTCCCGGCCGATCTGGAATGGCGCACGCTGGTGGCCGAGCCCTTCGTGCTGCTGGTGCCTGCCGCCGTGCCCGGCCACGACTGGCGCGCGCTGCTCGCACATCAACCGTTCATCCGCTATGACCGCCGCTCGTTCGGCGGCCGCCGCGTCGACCAGTTCCTGCGCGACCAGCGCATCACCCCGCACGACGTGATCGAACTCGACGAGCTGCAAGGCATGACGCAACTCGTGGCACGCGGGCAGGGCGTGGCACTGGCCCCGCAAACCGCCGCACAAGGCACCTGGCCGTCCGGCACGCGCGCCGTCAGCCTGGGCGACGCCACGTTCTACCGCGAGATCGGCCTGATCGAGCGCCCGCGCCATAGCCGCCAACCCATTGCGGGACGGCTTGCCGATTGCGTTGACGAAGCCGCACGCGCCGAACGCACCTGACGGCCCCATGGTGAGCGCGTGATATCCGGCATTCCGGTCGCGCGTTGACCAAGCGTTATATCGACTCGTATATTACGATCGGTCATTCATCCACTTCCGGATTTTTCATGCAACGTTTCTCGGTTCGCGCGCACGTGCGCGCCATTGGCCTGGTCGCTGCGCTGTCGCTGGGTTTGGCAGCGCCAGCACGGGCCGCGGACCTCGTTGTCTCCGCCGCTGCCAGCTTGACCAACGCCTTCAAGACGATCGCCCAGCAGTACGAAGTGCTGCATCCGGACACCAAGGTTGTGCTCAACTTCGGCGCGTCGGACGTGCTGATGCAGCAGATCGTGAAGGGCGCCCCGGCTGACGTGTTTGCCTCCGCCGACCAGGAAGCGATGAACAAGGCCGCAGCCGAGAAAGTCATCAAGGCAGAGACGCGCCACGACTTTGTCGCCAACCAGCTGGTGCTGATCGTGCCGGCCGCCGGCACGGTGCCCGTACATGCGCTGGCCGATTTGACGAGGCCCGACGTGAAGCGCGTGGCGATCGGCAATCCGGCGTCGGTGCCGGTGGGCCGCTATGCCAAGCGTGCGCTGGAAGCGGCCAAGCTGTGGGAGCCGATGGAGGCCAAGGCGGTGCTGGCGCAGAACGTGCGCCAGGCGCTGGACTATGTGTCACGCGGCGAGGTCGAGGCCGGCCTGGTGTTCTCCACCGATGCCGCCATCGCCGCCGACAAGGTGAAGGTGGCGAGCCCCGTGCCGCTGAATGTGCCACTCACTTACCCGATCGCCGTGACATCCGGCACGAAACAGCCGCAGCAGGCGGCCGACTTCGTGGCTTACGTGCTGTCGCCCGCGGGCCAGGCGGTGCTGGCCAGGTACGGTTTCCTGAAACCTTGATTACGCGGTAGCCGGTTGACCCGCACGCTCGGCGTCCTTCTTGGGCGTGCGGTGAATGCGCAGCACCAGGAAGGCGCCCGCCACGCACAGCCCGCCCGAAATCATGGAAGCGAGCGTGTAGTTGCCCAGCGAGGCCCGCATCATGCCTGCACCCAGCGTGGCGAATGCCGCGCCCAGCTGATGCCCAGCGACGATCCATCCAAACACGATGGGCGCGGCGGCCTTGCCGAACACGTCGTTGGTCAGGCGCACGGTGGGGGGTACGGTGGCAATCCAATCCAGGCCGTAGAAGACGGCGAACACCGGCAGGCCGAAGAACTCGAAGCCGAACGCATACGGCAGGTAGATCAGCGACAGCCCGCGCAGCCCGTAGTACCAGAACAGCAGCACGCGGCTGTTGTAGCGGTCGGACAGCCAGCCCGACAGCGTGGTGCCGACCAGATCGAAGATCCCCATCGCAGCGAGCAGGCTCGCGCCCTTCACTTCAGAGAAGCCGTGGTCTGCGCACATGGCAATGAAGTGCGTGCCGATGTAGCCGTTGGTGCTTGCGCCGCAGATGAAGAAGCTCGCGAACAGCAGCCAGAAATCGCGCTTGCGGGCCGCTTGCACCAGCGTCTGCATGGCCAGGGTGATCGGGTTGGCGCGCGGGCCTTGGGCGGCTTCCGGCGCATCGGCGGGTTCGCCATACGTGCGCAGGCCCACGCTCCTGGGCGATTCCGGCAGCAGCAGCCATACGACCGGCAGCAGCACCGCAAGCACGCTGGCCACGATCAGCACCACCGGGCGCCAGCCGTAATGCTCCACCACCGCCGCCATCATCGGCAGGAACACGAGCTGCCCCGTGGCGGAGCTGGCCGTCAGGATGCCCATGGCCAGGCCGCGATGCGAAGTGAACCAGCGGTTGACCACCGTCGCGCCCAGCGTGATGGCCGCCACGCCCGTGCCGCCGCCCACCATCACGCCCCACAGCAGCACCATCTGCCACGGCGCATGCATCATCGCCGAGAGTGCCGTGCCCGCCACCAGCACCGCCAGCGCACCGAGCACCGTCGGGCGGATGCCGAAATACTGCATCGATGCCGCAGCAAACGGCCCCGTCAACCCGTACAGCGCAATCCCGATCGAGATGGCCAGCGAGATCGTGCTGCGGCTCCAGCCGAATTCGTGCTCGAGCGGCAGCATCATCACGCTGGGCGTGGCACGCGTGCCGGCCGCGCACAGCAGGATCAGGAACACCACGGCCAGCGCGAGCCAGCTGTAGTGAAAACGTGGGGCGATGAGGCGGGCAAGTCGCTGCATGGGGTGTCCGATGGTTTCGATTCTTTCTTCGATTCGATTCTTGTGGGGGCGACAATATCGCATTCGTTACCGGTCGGTAACAACGTGGTTGCGATAGTAGGTACCGGTCGGTAACATGTCAAGCAGCATTCGAATGACACCGGCGTGGCTGGGGGTTTGCCTCCCGCCGCGCCTGCAGGAGCACCACCATGGCCACCGCCGCCCGTCGCGGACCTCGCGCACTTTCCACCGTTGACACCGGTGATCAACCGAAACCGGCTCCGCGCCGCATCAGCGGTGAGGACGCGCACGCCAGCCTGCTCGAGGCGGCTCGTCAGCTGTTTTACTACGAAGGCGTGCGGGCCGTGGGCGTCGAAGCGGTGGTGGAGAAGGCCGGCGTCAACAAGATGAGCCTGTACCGGCAGTTCAAGTCGAAAGACGATCTCGTCATCGCGTACCTGGAGCGCAGCGACGAAAGCTTCTGGGGTTACTTCAACGCCAGCGTGGCCAAGCACCCCGACGATGCGCGCGCGCAACTGCTGCAGTTCTTCATCGACGTATCCGAACGCGCTTCGCGCCCCGGCTATCGGGGCTGCCCGTTCGTGAATGTGGCGGCGGAGTTTCCGGACATGACGCATCCGGCGCGGCAGTTTGTCCAGCGCAACAAGGCGCTGCTGCTCGCCCGCCTCCGGGACCGCGCCCAGGCCGCCGGCGCGACCGACCCCGATGCGCTGGCCGACGACCTCGCTTTCCTGATCGAAGGCGGCTATACGGCCAGCCAGACCTTCGGCACCGATGCACCGCGCCTTATCAAGAGCCTGCCGCGCACGGCACGCGTGTTACTCGATGCGGCTATCCCCGCGCACAAACCGGACTGATGTTGTAGCGCGCTCACGCACGCGGAACATGGGCGCACGGGTGTCGTGCGATGCCGCTACACTCGCTGGCATTGTTGCCTCGGCTGCACCTCCATGACGCCCAACCAAGTCCCGCTCTCTCCCGTTCGTACGACGCCCGCCACGCCGCTGACCTTGCCGGCGGCGTTGTCGCAGGCGCAACGCGCGCTTGATCGCATCGTGCTCGGCAAGCCGCTGCAGATCCGCCTGGCGCTGGCGTGTCTGCTGGCACGCGGGCATCTGTTGCTGGAAGACCTGCCGGGCGTGGGCAAGACCACGCTGGCGCATGCGCTGGCCCGTACGCTCGGGCTGCAATATCAGCGCGTGCAGTTCACGAGCGATCTGCTGCCCACCGACCTGATCGGCGTGTCGATTTATGTAAAAGAAAAGGGCGCGTTCGAATTCCACCCGGGGCCGCTGTTCGCGCAGGTGGTGCTGGCGGATGAAATCAACCGCGCCACGCCCAAGGCGCAAAGCGCGCTGCTCGAAGCGATGGCCGAAGGGCAGGTCACGCATGACGGCGCGACGTATCCGCTGCCCGAGCCATTCTTCGTGATCGCCACGCAGAACCCGCTCAACCAGATCGGCACGCACCCCCTGCCGGAGTCGCAGCTGGACCGCTTCACGATGCGGCTCTCGCTGGGTTATCCCGATCAAAGCTCCGAGCGTGCGTTGTACCTTGGGGGCGGTGCGCCGCAGGACATCGAAGCCGTGCTGACGGCTGCGCAAGTCGTTGCGCTGCAGGCCGCCGCCGATGCCGTGCACGTGGCGCCGGCGCTGGTCGACTACGTGCTCGCGCTGGTGAATGCCACGCGCACAGATGCGCAGGTGCAGATGGGCCTGTCGCCGCGTGCGGGGCTGGCATTGCTGGCGGCCGCGCGTGCCTGGGCGCTCATCGATGCCCGCGATGCCGTACTGCCCGAAGACGTGCAAGCCGTGTTCAAGGCCGTGGCGGCGCATCGGTTGCTGCCCACGGGCGGCACGCTGTCGGCGACCGCGCTGGCGCAGCGGCTGCTCGATACGGTCGCCATCCCCTAAGCAGGCAGCGCCATGGCGCGATTGAGTTCTCTGCTGCTCGCGCCGTTGCGTCTGCTCGGTGCCGGCCTGGCAATGCTGCCCGGCGTGCGCTTTGCACGGGCACGCGTGCAACGCTTTCTGCAGCGGCCGCGCACGCCACGCGAAGGCCGCATCCGCCTGGACCGCAATCACGTGTACATCCTGCCCACCGCGGCCGGCGGCGGCTTTGCGCTGCTGCTGGTCGTGATGCTGCTCACCTCGCTCAACTACAACGTAAGCCTGGGTTTTCTGCTGACCTTCGTGCTGGCCGGCGTGGGCGCGTCCGCCATGTGGCAGACGCATCGCAACCTCGTGGATCTGGAAGTGCGCGGCGCGGCGGGCGAAGCCGTATTTGCCGGCCATGCGTTGAATGTGGGCGTGGCGTTGGCCAACGTCACACCGTGGGCGCGCGTGGGTGTGGATGTGAGCGCCGCGCAAGCCGCCGCGGTGGAAACATCGCTCGACGCGCAGGACGCCATCGTGGCTGCGCTGTCTTTCGCCGATCAGCCGCGCGGCTGGTTCAAGGTGCCGCGCCTGACGGTGTCGACGCGTTTTCCGCTTGGCCTGTTTCGCGCGTGGAGCTATGCGGATGCGCCGCTGACCGTCCTCGTCTATCCCGCACCGGAGCCGTCAGCGCCGCCGCTGCCCGCGAGCTTTGCGCCCGACCCTGGCGACGAAGACGACACGCGCGCCGCGCGCACCCATGTCGAAGAAGCTGCAGACCAGTTGCGCACCTATCGCCCCGGCGACGCGCTGCGCAGCATTGCGTGGAAGCACAGCGCACGGCTGGACACCTGGATGAGCCGCACCGGCCAGCAAGTGCGTCACGCGCAATGCGTGCTCGCCTGGGAGGCGCTGCCGCCGTCGATGAACGTGGAACAACGCCTGTCGCGGCTGTGTGCCTGGGTGCTGGCAGCCGAGCACGCGCCCGCTGGCGATGAGCCCGAGTACACGCTGAGCCTGCCGGGCGTTGTCATCGGCCCGGCACGCGGTGTCGCGCATCGGGATGCGTGTTTGCGTGCCTTGGCGTTGTGGGGCAATCCGGCGATGCCGGAAGCCGAAGGCGAAGTCACATGACCACTGCCACCATCGGCACCGAAGCGGCCGCCTTTGGCTCCGCCCGTGCGCTGACCCATCGCGAGCACGGCTGGCTGATCGCCCAGCTTGCCGTCGTGCTCGCGCCGCTGCTGCGTGCGCTGCCGCTGGTGACCTGCGCCGTGTTCGGCGTGCTGCTGCTCTGGCGCGCGCTGTTGTGGGTACGGCGCGCGCCGTTACCTGGCAAATGGGTGTTGGGGCTGACGGGCGTCGCCACGCTTGTCGTGACGCTGGCACTCGCCATGCGCACCGGCGGAAACATCGGGCGGGACTTGTCGGTGGCGCTGCTTGGTGCGTTTCTCGTGCTCAAGCTGATGGAATCGCACACGGTGCGCAACGGCGTGCTGGTTACGCAGTTGTGCTGTTTCCTGCTGCTCTCGCAGGTGCTGTTCGACCAGCCGCCGTGGCTGGCCGCCACCATGCTGGCGACCGTGGCGCTGCTGTTGCGCAACTGGCTGTTGCTGCTGCATCCGCAGGCGCGTGCGCGCGTGTCGCCGGTGCGCGTGCTGGCGCGTTTGGTACTCATGGGTCTGCCGTGCGCGGCGGTGCTGTTCCTGCTGTTCCCCCGGCTGGATCATCCCCTGTGGCGCCTGCCGCAAACTGCCGACACCGCCGTCAGCGGCCTGTCGGACCGCATGGCGCCCGGCTCCGTCGGCCAGTTGATCCTCTCAGATGAGCTTGCCTTCCGCGTCGATTTTGTCGGCGCGCCGCCACCGCTCGACACGCTCTACTGGCGCGGCATGGTGCTGTGGCGTTTCGATGGCCAGACATGGACGGCCGCGTCGATGCGGCAACGTCCCGCAGCTGAAAGCGTACCCAATTCTGCGGACGCAACCGGCGGTGCGCCCGGCGTGTTCGACTACAACATTACGCTGGAACCGACGCGCCAGCGCTGGCTGTTTGCGCTCGATCGCGGCCAGTCGATCGAGGCGCGCGACGGCACCGGCCGCAGCATCGACGGCGAATTCATCAGCACGCAACCGGTCGACCAGCGTGTGCGGTATCACGCGCGCTCGCGGTTGCCGGAGCGCAATCGCGCCGACGACGCCCGCCCGCTCGACCCGCTCACGCAGCAGATGGCGCTGGCGTTGCCGCCGGGCAACGGCCAAGCGCGTGCGCTGGCAGCGCAATGGGCAGCGCTGCCGCCTGCAGAGCGCGTATCTGCCGCACTCAAGCTGTTTGGCAGCGCACCGTTTGCCTACACGCTTGAGCCGGAACCGCTGCAGGATCAGCAGATCGACGATTTTCTCTTCCGCACGCACCGCGGTTTCTGCGAGCACTACGCGGGCAGCTTCGTCTTCCTGATGCGTGCGGCGGGCGTGCCGGCGCGTGTGGTGGTGGGCTACCTCGGCGGTGAGGTGAACGCCGTGAGCGGCGACATCATCGTGCGCCAGTCCGATGCACACGCCTGGGCTGAGGTGTGGCTCGACGGGCGCGGCTGGGTGCGCGTGGACCCCACCGCCGCCGTCGCGCCGCAACGCGTCGAACGTGGCCTGGCCGCCGCCGTGCCCGCGAGTGAATTCCGCTCGCGCCGCGCAGAAGAACCCGGCTGGCTGCGCAGCGTGCGGTGGGGGCTGGATGGCCTGATCAGTGGCTGGAACAGCTGGGTGCTCGGCTATGACCGCAACCGCCAGGCGCGCCTGTTCGCGTGGCTGGGGCTCGATGCGGCGGACCCGCGCGCGGTGCTGTGGGGCGTGTCGGGTTTGTTCCTGCTCGCTGCGCTGCCGCTCCTCTGGCAGCAGCGCAAGCCCAAGCCTGATCCCGTGCAGGCCCAGTGGCAGCGGTTGTGTGACCGGCTGGCGCGACATGGTTGCACGCGCGGCGCTGCCGAAGGCCCGATGGCCTACGCCGAGCGCGCTGCCGCTCAGTTTCCGCAAGCGGCGCAGGCATTGCGCAATGCCGCCGCCGGCTACGTCGCCTTGCGTTACGGGCGCGACGACGGCGATGCGCAGGTGCGTGCCCAGCGGTTCACGCAATGGCGCGAAGCCGTGGCGCAAGTCCGGCTCGGCTGACGCGGCGCAGCGGTTGATCGGCTTAAACATCGCGCCCCAAAAAGCGGGCGCCCACGCGGTTGATCGAGCGCTCCGGTCATTCACTTGTGATGCTGCGTGATCGGCATTGCGCAAAGCGTCGCGCTGGCGATTCGCGCCACCCTGCGTCGCGCGAGTGTGATGGCGCGTCATCACGATTACTTCATCGAAGCAGCGCCGGTGCACGGCATCGTCTCGAACGCCATCACTTTGATGCGAGCGTGCCGCAGCGCGCCCCAGGGCTTTCAATGCCGCGCCTGCCGGTTTTTCGAATGGCTTCGAGATAACACCGGGTCATGGATTTAACCCATTTTGGGTAATTTAGAGCAAAGCCTTCAAACATAATCGTCCGAGCGCGTCAGCGCGCGAACCTTTGCGTCATGGTGACACCGCGTCCGGCGGGCATCTTCTGATGCAGATTGGCGTCATGACGAGGTTTTCGGCGTTTGACAATGTTTGCAATTGCCTTCGACTCGGTTAATAAACTGAACTTGAACGTGCCACCAGGTTAATCGTGGGATGCACCGATAAAACACCGAGTAGGGCGGGGCTGCGCGCATTATCAAGCGCATATTTGAAACGGGAGGCAGACATGAAGACATTGCAACGAGGGACCCTGGTTTCGGCGGCCTTGGCCGGCCTGCTTGTGCTGGGCGGTTGCGCCAGTTCGGGCTCGGGCGATATGAGCGGCACTACTGGGAGCGGCGGAAGTTCGGCCAACAATGGCGGTGGCTCCGGTTCCAACGGTTCGGGTGGCACGACGACTACCGCGTCCACCACGCCCACCGGCGACGTGGCGAACAAGGGCGGCGGCGTGCTGACGGCCACGGGCAATGCCGTCAGCGGTCTCGGCTCGACCATCGGCGGCAGCAATCTACCGGGGGCATCGGCGCTGGGCAATGTGGTCGACAACGTAGGCAATACGGTGTCGGCTCTGGGCACCGGCGTGCAGTCGGGCCTGGGCAGCATCGGTACCAACCCGAATCCGATCGGCACCACGGTATCGAGCACTGGCAACGTGGTGACGCAAGTGGGCAACACCGTCGATGCCACGGGTGCGCTCGTCAGCAGTCTCGGGTCGGGGCCGCTGCAGCCGCTTTCGCCGGTCACGTCACCGGTGGGTGGCGCGGTTTCGCAGGTCGGGCAAGCGGTGGCCGGCGCGGGCGGCACGCTCGGCGCGGCCTTGTCGACGGGGCCGGTAGAGCAGGTCACGCAGCAACTCAGTTCCGCTGTGGTACCGCTCACTTCGCAGGTGACCACCGCTACGCAGACGCTGGGTAACACGACAGGCCTGGGCGCTCCGGCAACCAACCTGCTGCAGACGGTGGGCGGCGGCGTAGCGAATGTGGGCACGTCACTGACGGCGACCAACGCGCCGGTCGTCTCCGGTTTGGGCGGTGTGGTCACGGCCACGGGCAACACGGTGGCCGCGCTGGGCGGGGTGACCTCCACGCCGGGCGGCGCAACGGCGGCCAACCCGCTGGCACCGATCACCGGCGCACTGGGCGGCGTGGGAGGCGGCAGCAATCCGCTGGGGGGTGTGACGGGTGCCTTGGGCGGTGCAGCCGGCGGCGGTACGACGGCAGGGGGTGCGACCGCGCCGGTCGGCTCGCTCGTCACCAGCGTCGGCACTTCGCTCACGTCCACCGGGGCTGCGACGCCGCTTGCGCCCGTCACGGGCGCTGTGGGTGGCGCACTGACCACAGTAGGCGGCGCGTTGCACCACTGAGCGGATGCAACATGGCGGGCCGGCCTGTGCGCTTGGCCCGTCATCGAGCCATTTCCGCCGCGTGCGGAACGGCTCGTACGCGTGTTCGTATGACGCGGCCCGCTGCTTTCGGCATACAGTACGCCTGACCGCGCGCTCTTCCGCGCGTATCAGGAGACTTCAATGATCCAGTACGCATTGTTCGCCCGACTCATTGCCAAACCGGGCAAGGAACAGGCAGTGGCCGATTTTCTTTCGGCCGGCCTGCAAATGGCCAACCAGGAAACCACCACCCCGATCTGGTTTGCGCTGCGCCTTGCGCCCAACGTATTCGGCATCTTCGATGCCTTTGCCAGTGAGGAAGACCGCCAAGCGCATCTGGACGGCCCGATCGCCAAGGCGCTCATGGCCAACGCGGCCGAGCTGCTGGCCTCGCCGCCCGAGATTGCGTCGATCGAGGTGCTCGGCCTGAAGAACACCGGCGCAACCTGAGTTCCGAGAGAAAAAAGAAACCGCCGCATCCAGTCGTCAGCCGGATGCGGCGGTTTTGCTTTGCATGCGTGGTCAGCCTTCAGCCCGGCACGCGCACCCAGCCTTCCATCAACACGCGCGCGCTGCGGCTCATGATGGCCTTGGTGACGGTCCATTCGCCGTCAACGAGCTTGGCTTCCGCGCCCACGCGCAGCGTGCCGGACGGATGCCCGAAGCGCACCGCGCCACGTTCTCCGCCGCCTGCCGCCAGGTTGACGAGCGTGCCAGGAATGGCCGCCGCCGTGCCGATGGCCACCGCTGCCGTGCCCATCATCGCGTGGTGCAGCTTGCCCATCGACAGCGCGCGCACCAGCAAGTCCACATCGCCTGCGCCGACTTTCTTGCCGCTCGATGCCACGTAGTCCTTCGGCGGCGCGACGAACGCCACCTTGGGCGTGTGCTGGCGCGTGGCGGCTTCTTCAATGCTCTTGATCAGCCCCATGCGCACGGCGCCGTGCGCGCGAATGGTCTCGAACATCGCCAGCGCCTTCGCATCGCCGTTGATGGCGTCCTGCAACTCGGTGCCGGTGTAGCCGATGGCCTCTGCGTTGATGAAGATCGTCGGGATGCCCGCGTTGATCATCGTCGCCTTGAGCGTGCCCACGCCGGGCACGTCCAGGTCGTCGACGAGGTTGCCGGTGGGGAACATCGCGCCGCCCCCGTCACCGTCCTCCTCGGCAGCCGGGTCGAGGAATTCGAGCTGCACTTCCGCCGCTGGGAAGGTCACGCCATCCAGTTCAAAGTCGCCCGTCTCCTGCACCGCGCCGTTGGTGATGGGCACGTGCGCAATGATGGTCTTGCCGATGTTGGCCTGCCAGATGCGCACGATGGCGGTGCCGTTCTGCGGCACACGGCTTGCATCGACCAAGCCGTTGCTGATGGCGAACGGCCCGACCGCTGCGGAGAGGTTGCCGCAGTTGCCCGACCAGTCGACAAACGGCTTGTCGATGGAGACCTGACCGAACAGGTAGTCCACGTCATGATCCGGGCGCGTGCTCTTGCTGAGGATGACCGTCTTGCTGGTGCTCGACGTGGCGCCGCCCATGCCGTCGATCTGCTTGCCGTACGGGTCGGGGCTGCCGATCACGCGCATGAGCAAGGCGTCACGAGCAGCGCCGGGCTGCTGCGCTGCCGGCGGCAGGTCCTGCAGACGGAAGAAGACGCCCTTGCTGGTGCCGCCACGCATGTAGGTCGCGGGAATCTTCACCTGTGCGGGGTGGCTCATGCGGCCTCCTTGTTCGATTCCAGGAAGTCCTGCGCAAATCGCTGCAGCACACCGCCGGCTTCGTAGATCGAGACTTCCTCATCGCTGTCCAGGCGGCACGTGACGGGCACTTCCACGCGTTCGCCGTTCTTGCGGTGGATGACGAGCGTGAGGTCGGTGCGCGGTTTGCGCTCGCCGATCACGTCAAAGGTTTCGGTGCCGTCAATGCCGAGCGTGAGGCGCGTGGTGCCCGGCTTGAACTCCAGCGGCAACACGCCCATGCCGATCAGGTTCGTGCGGTGGATGCGCTCGAAGCCTTCGGCCACGATGGCTTCCACGCCGGCCAGCCGCACGCCCTTGGCGGCCCAGTCGCGCGAGCTGCCCTGGCCGTAGTCGGCGCCGGCAATCACGATCAGCGGCTGCTTGCGGTCCATGTAGGTCTCGATCGCTTCCCACATGCGCGTCACCTTGCCTTCGGGCTCGATGCGTGCCAGCGAGCCCTTCTTCACCGCGCCGTCCACCACGGCCATTTCGTTGATGAGCGTCGGGTTGGCAAACGTCGCGCGCTGGGCAGTCAGGTGATCGCCGCGGTGCGTGGCGTACGAGTTGAAGTCCTCTTCCGGCAGGCCCATCTTGGCGAGGTATTCACCGGCGGCGCTGCTGGCCAGGATGGCGTTGGACGGCGAGAGGTGATCGGTCGTGATGTTGTCGCCAAGCACCGCCAGCGGGCGCAAGCCCTTGAGCGTGCGCTCACCGGCCAGCGCGCCTTCCCAGTATGGCGGGCGGCGGATGTAGGTGCTCTGCGGGCGCCAGTTGTACAGCGGGCTCACGTTGGCAACGGATGCGCTGCGCTGCTCGAACATCGGGATGTACACCTTGCGGAACTGCTCCGGCTTGACCGAGGCGCGCACGATGGCGTCGATCTCTTCGTCGGTCGGCCACAGGTCTTTGAGCAGAATGGGCTTGCCGTTGGCATCGGTGCCGAAGCTGTCACGCTCGATGTCAAAACGCACGGTGCCGGCAATCGCGTAGGCCACCACCAGCGGCGGCGAGGCGAGGAACGCCTGCTTGGCATACGGGTGGATGCGGCCGTCGAAGTTGCGGTTGCCCGACAACACGGCGGTGGCGTACAGGTCGCGGTCGATGATCTCTTGCTGGATCTTCGGGTCCAGCGCACCGCTCATGCCGTTGCAGGTCGTGCACGCAAACGCGACGATGCCGAAGCCCAGCTTCTCAAGTTCGTGCTTCAGGCCGGCTTCTTCCAGATACAGCTCCACGGCCTTGGAGCCCGGCGCCAGCGAGCTTTTCACCCACGGCTTGCGGGTCAGGCCCAGGCGATTGGCATTGCGCGCCAGCAGCGCTGCGGCAATCACGTTGCGCGGGTTGCTGGTGTTGGTGCAGCTAGTGATGGCGGCGATGATGACCGCGCCATCGGGCATCTGGCCCGGTGTCTCTTCCCACTTGCCGGCGATGCCCTTGGCGGCCAGGTCGGTCGTTGCCACACGCGCGTGCGGGTTGGACGGGCCGGCCATGTTGCGCACTACGCTCGACAGATCGAAGCGCAGCACGCGTTCGTATTCGGCGTTCTTGAGCGTGTCGGACCACAGGCCTGCGGTCTTGGCATACGTCTCCACCAGCTTGACCTGTTCGTCGGTGCGGCCGGTCAGGCGCAGGTAGTCGAGCGTGTTGTCGTCAATCGAGAACATTGCCGCGGTGGCGCCGTACTCGGGGGCCATGTTGGAAATGGTGGCGCGGTCGCCCAGCGTCAGCTTGGAAGCGCCTTCGCCGTAAAACTCGAGGTAGGCGCCCACCACCTTCTGCTTGCGCAGGAATTCGGTCAGCGCCAGCACGATGTCGGTGGCGGTGATGCCGGGCTGGCGCTGGCCGGTCAGCTCCACGCCGACGATGTCCGGCAGGCGCATCCACGAGGCGCGGCCGAGCATCACGTTTTCGGCTTCCAGGCCACCCACGCCGATGGCGATCACGCCCAGCGCATCCACGTGCGGCGTGTGGCTGTCGGTGCCGACGCAGGTGTCGGGGTAGGCCACGCCGTCGTGCGCCTGGATGACGGGCGACATCTTCTCCAGGTTGATCTGGTGCATGATGCCGTTGCCCGCCGGGATCACGTCGACGTTCTTGAACGCGAGCTTGGTCCAGTCGATGAAGTGAAAGCGGTCTTCGTTGCGGCGGTCTTCAATGGCGCGGTTCTTGGCGAAGGCATCCGGGTCGAAGCCGCCGCACTCTACGGCTAGCGAGTGGTCGACGATCAACTGCACCGGCACGACCGGGTTGACTTTGGCGGGGTCGCCGCCCTGGTCGGCAATGGCGTCGCGCAGGCCGGCGAGGTCGACCAGCGCGGTCTGGCCCAGGATGTCGTGGCAGACCACGCGCGCCGGGAACCAGGGGAAATCCAGATCGCGCTTGCGCTCGATGAGTTGCTTGAGCGAGTCGGTGAGCGCGGCCGGGTCGCAGCGGCGGACCAGATTCTCGGCGAGGACGCGGGAGGTGTAGGGGAGCTTGTCGTAGGCGCCCGGTTGGATGGCTTCCACAGCCTCACGTGCGTCGAAGTAATCGAGCTTTGTGCCGGGGAGCGGTTTGCGGTGGGTGGTGTTCATGGTAGTGGTACATCCCTTGTT
>NZ_MCGB01000037.1 GCF_001699815.1 Ralstonia pickettii
CGTGCTCATCGTCGATGACCAGGAAGACGCCTGCGAGATGCTCCAGTTGCTGCTTGAAGACTACGGCGCCACCGTCACCGCCTACGGCACGGCGAAGGCCACGCTGGCGGCGTTACGCGCGGCGCCCGCCAACTCGTGGCCCGATGTGCTCGTCTCCGACATTGCGCTGGGCGACGACGAAGACGGCTACGCGCTGCTGCGCAACGTGCGCCTGCTGGAGAGCGAACGCGACATGCCGCTCGATGCCCGCCTGCCTGCGGTTGCGCTCTCCGGCTATGACCGCCCGGAAGACCGCACGCGCGCCCTGCTGGCAGGCTTCCAGCTGCACCTGGCCAAGCCGACCGAGCACGGCGAGCTGGTCACCGCCATCCTCAGCGTCATTCGTGCACGGCGTGCGCCGGCGCATGAATCCCACGCATCCGTGTCCTTCCAATCAGCTCAGGAGTCTCCATAAGCATGCTGGCCGATTTCGATCCTTCCGCCTCAACCCAGCAACTGCAGGAACCGCAGACACCGCAGAAACAACCGCAGCAGACCACGTCGTACTTTGCCGGCGCCGACGCTGTGCGCCGCGCGGTGGAAATGGCACTGCCGCTCATCACGCAGGCGATGACGCGTCCACAGGAAGTGGGCGACAGCGGCTTCCTGCACATCGTGGTGATGGACCCGGCACGCTCGCCTGCGGAGTGTGCCTTCGACGAGGCCATCCTCTACGAATACTCGGTGGGCGACCGCGCGCAATGGGATGCGGACTACGCCGCCTATGCGCGCGCCAAGGCACGGCTGGCCTGGCGGCACGGCATGAGCACACATGCGCTGCAGGCGTTGCGCCCGCACGTGCTGCGTGCAGGCGACACCAACCTGTGGGGCAGCGCCGTGCTCGACGGCATCGTGGTAGGCGTGAGCGGCGCGCTGCCGTTCTATGACGAAGCCTTTGCACATGTGGTGGCGGCATGCCTGCGCGCCATCGCCAAACAGGCCGCTGTCGCCACGGGCGGCACGCTGCGGCTCGCCTGACCTGCCCCACTCTTCATGCGCGGCGCGTCAGGCGTGATGCCGTCGCCGCGCCGTTTCTCCTTGCGCTCCACGTAAGAATTGCGCGGTCGCTTCGGCTGCGGCCTGCACCTGTCGCGTGACGCCATGGCGGCCCGCCGCGTGCACGGGTCACGCGCGACGTTCGCATCAACCTCCCGCAAACGCTTGTCCGGACAAGCGAGAGACGCTTCCCCGCATCGGCTCCGCACGCACCAGCGCGAAGCCCCGCCGCACAAGGTTGCACGCCATGGCACGCCGGCTGCTGTAGGTCTTCGCACGTGGCTTCCGAACACCTCACCACACAGGCCGCGGCCATAAGAGGAGAAACGACATGCGCATCGCCATGGTCAGTGAACACGCATCGCCACTTGCCGACCTGGGCGGTGTCGACTGCGGCGGACAGAACGTCTACGTGCGCGATGTCGCGCGCCAGCTTGCACGGCTGGGCCATCGTGTCGATGTCTTCACGCGCCGCGAGCGTCCGTGGGACCCGGAGGTGGTGCCGTTCGATAGCGGCTGCCGTGTCGTCCACGTGCCGGCCGGGCCGGCTGCCGTGCTGCCCAAGGAAGCGCTGCTGCCCCACATGCATGCCTTTGGCCGCCACCTGCTGAACCACTGCGCGCGCGCCCAGGCCAGCGGTGACGCCTACAACGTCATCCATGCCAACTTCTTCATGTCGGGCCTGGCATCGCTGGCGGCGTCCACGCGGTTGAACCTGCCGCTGGTCATGACCTTCCACGCGCTGGGCCGCGTGCGCCGGTTGCATCAGGGCAGCGCCGATGGTTTTCCCGATGCGCGATTCGCGATCGAAGAGACGCTGGTACAGCGTGCCGACCGCGTCATCGCGGAATGCCCGCAGGATCAGGCCGACCTGGAAACGCTCTACCGCGCCCGCCCTGAGCAGATCGACGTGGTGCCGTGCGGCTTTGACGCCGGAGAATTTGCGCCCATCGACCGCGCGCAAGCGCGACGCCGCCTGGGCGTGCCAGCCGATGCGTTTGTCGTGCTGCAACTGGGCCGCATGGTGGCGCGCAAGGGCGTGGACAACGTCATCGAGGCCATCGGTGAGCTGCCGGCCGACGCGCGCAAGCGCGTGCGCCTGTACGTGGTGGGCGGCAACACCGTCGTGCCGGACGTGGCCGCCACACCTGAGCTCGGCCGCCTGCAAGCCATTGCCGAGCGCGCCGGGGTGCACGCGCAGACGACCTTTGTCGGCAAGCGCGGCCGCGCCGATCTGCGCACCTGGTACAGCGCCTGTGATGTGTTCGTCAGCACGCCGTGGTACGAGCCGTTCGGCATCACGCCGGTGGAGGCCATGGCGTGCGGGCGCGCGGTGATCGGTGCGGACGTGGGCGGGATCCGCTCGACCGTGCGGCATGAGCGCACCGGCTTCCTCGTCCCGCCAAAAGACCCGCAAGCGCTGGCCGCACGGCTGCTGCAACTGATCCAGCAGCCCGAGCTGTGCCGCGAGCTGGGGCAGGCCGGGCTGGTGCGCGCCCGCATGCTCTACACGTGGCTGGGCGTGGCGGGGCAACTCGAGCGTGCGTACCTCAAGGCCATCGACAGCCACGCGCGCGCCGTGGGCCGCATGACCGATGCCGCGCCCAGCGCCAACGCTGCGGCGCTGGCAGGGCTCGCAGCCTGACCGGATTTCTTCCCACCCTTCCCTCTTCACGCCGCCATGACCCAGACCGATTTGAACTCGAACCCCAACACCACACCCACGCTGCGCGACCAGGTCATCATCGTGACCGGCGCGGGGCGTGGGCTGGGCGCCGCCATCAGCCGCGTGCTCTCTGCCGAAGGGGCCACGGTGGTCGCCACCGACTACGATGCCGGCACCGCCGATCGCACCGCCGCCGAGCTGATCGCCGAGGGCAGCCAGTCGCACGCCATTGCGCTGGACGTGGGCGATGAAGCCGCCGTACGCAGCGCGCTCGATGAAGTGGTCGACCGCTTTGGCCGCGTGGATGCCGTCATCAACAACGCGGCCATCGATATCACGCTGCCCATCGACGAACTGAACGTCGAAGACTGGGACCGCGTGGTGCGCACCAACCTGCGCGGCCCGTTCCTGCTGGCCAAGCACGCCAGCGTGCTGATGCGCAAGCGCGCGAGCGGCGCCATCGTCAACATCGCGTCCACCGCATCGCGCCGCGCGTGGCCGAATGCGTCGGTCTACCACGCCACCAAGTGGGGGCTGCTGGGGCTGTCGCATGCGCTGCATGCCGAGCTGCGCCCGCACGGCATCAAGGTCTCTGCGGTGATTGCCGGCGGCATGCGCACGCCGTTCCTGCTCGACCGCTTTCCCGATATCGATGTGAGCAACCTGCAGGACCCGGCCAACGTGGCCGCCGCCGTGCGCTTCGTGCTGCTGCAACCACCCGAGACGGTCATCCCGGAAGTGATGGTGCTGCCGATGCGGGAGACGTCATGGCCGTGATGTGCGGGCCCTTGCAGGCGCGGCCGAGCCCGGCCGTCTTTCTCGACAAGGACGGCACGCTGCTGGAAGACGTGCCCTACAACGTCGACCCCGCGCGCATTGCCTTGGCCCCCGGCGCCGGCGACGGCTTGCGGCTGCTGGCCGCCACCGGCTTGCCGCTCATCGTGGTGAGCAATCAACCGGGTGTCGCGCTGGGCTACTTTCCCGAGCATGCGCTGGACGGCGTGGCGCAGCGGCTCGGCGAGCTGTTTGCGCTGCACGGCGCCACGCTGGGCGGCTTCTACTTCTGCCCGCATGCGCCGGCCGCTGACGGCAGCCTCCATTGCGCCTGCCGCAAGCCCGGCGATGGCATGTTGCGCCAAGCCGCCGCCGCGCACGGCCTCGCGCTGGAAGGTTCGTGGATGATCGGCGACATCCTCAACGATGTCGAAGCGGGCCGCCGCGCGGGCTGCCAGACCATCCTCATCGCCAACGGCAACGAAACCCGGTGGCAGCCGGGGCCCCTGCGCGTGCCGGACTATATCGTCGGCCGCTTTGACGAGGCTGCCGCCATCGTGATTGCGCAGCAGGCGCGGCACCTTACGCACGTTTCGTACGTATCGCCAGCGTCGCCCGCACCGGCCGCTTCGTCCGCAGCGTCCGCGCAGCACCTGAGGGCGGTTGCATGATCGCAGCTGGCATTCCCGAGCGCCGCGCGGTGTGGGCCAACGCGAGCCGCATTCTGTGCGTGCGGCCGGACAACCTGGGTGACGTGGTGATGACCACGCCGGCCTTTCACGCGCTCAAGGCCGACGAGCGCGCCCGCAGCGCGAGTCGTCATCTCACGTTGCTGACCTCGCGCTCGGGGGCCACGGCGGCGCCACACCTGTCCGACATCGACGACGTGATCGTCTGCGATGTGCCATGGGCCAAGCACGCCAACACGGCAGACGCCGAGCAGACCCGCGCGCTGGTCGACACCCTGCGCGACGGCGCATTCGACGCGGCGGTCATCTTTACCGTACACACGCAGAACCCGTTGCCGGCCGCCATGCTGTGCTTCCTGGCGGCCATTCCGCTGCGCCTTGCGCACTGCCGAGAGAACCCGTACGCGCTGTTGTCCGACTGGATTGCCGACCCCGATGCACGTATTACCGCCACTGCGCCCGGCGACGTACGCCACGAGGTGCGCCGCCAGCTGGACCTCGTGCAGCACGTGACCGACGAGGCCGCACATCTGCCGCATCGGCTGCGCTTCGACGTCCGCCCGGCTGACCGCGACGCCGTGCGCGCCAAGCTGGCCGAGCGAGGCGTCACTACGGATACCCCGTGGATCGTGCTGCATCCGGGCGCGACCGCCGCGTCGCGGCGCTATCCGCCCGATCGCTTCGCGCACATCGCGTGCACGCTCGCAAACCGCTATGGGTGTCCGGTGCTGGTGACCGGCGCGCCGGCCGAAGCGGAACTGGTGCAGCAAGTGTGCCTGCCCGGACTGATCGCGGGGCAGCGCGTGCTGAACCTGGCCGGAGCGCTCACGCTGGGGGAACTGGCGGCGCTCATTGAAGGTGCGGCGCTGCTGGTGTCCAACAACAGCGGCCCTGTGCATCTGGCGGCGGCCACGCAAACACCGGTGGTCGATCTCTACGCGCTGACGAATCCCCAGCACACGCCGTGGGCCGTGCCGCACGCGGTGCTCTCGCATCAGGTGCCGTGTCGCTATTGCTACCGCAGCGTGTGCCCGCTCGGCCATCAGGCGTGTCTGACCGGCGTGACGGAAGAGGAAGTCGTCGCGGCGGCGCACCCGTTATGGCAGTCGTCGCGCGTGGCGCGGGCGTTGTGGCCCGCACCCGCTGCCGCTGCGCTAGCGGCGTCGAACGCGCCGACGCCGGTCGCTTGAGTTTGCCCATGACCCTGACCTGTACTGACTGAACCGATTGATGGAGCCTCGCATGGAAGCCAAACCGCTCTACACCCTCGGCATCAACGCGGCGTATCACGACTCTTCCGCCACGCTGGTGCGTGACGGTGTGGTGATTGCCGCCGCTGAAGACGAACGCTTCACGCACGTCAAGCACGCCAAGCGGCCGGTGCCGTTTGCCACCTGGCAGTTGCCGTATCACGCCATCGATTACTGCCTGGCCGAGGCCGGCATCGACCTGGCGCGCGTGGACCAGGTCGCCTACTCGCTCGACCCGGCCTTGCTGACCGACCTGCAGGCGCAGACGCATATCGCGCTGCCACTGCAGCCGTCGGCGCAAATGGATCTGCCGCCCGGCGCCGCGCCGTGGGATCCGCTGTTTCTGTCGTACGTGCTGAACGCCCCGCGCCAGCTGGCCGACGGCGCGCCGCATCATCTGCGGGCGCGCTTCGCCAACGTGAAGCACACCGGGCCGTTCCGCTGGTCTTTTGTCGAGCACCACCTGGCGCACGAGGCCAGCGCATTCTTGGCGGCGCCCTACGACGACTGTGCCGTGCTCACGATGGACGGACGCGGCGAGCGCGCGACCACGTCCTACGGCCTCTTCCGCAACGGCGAATACACACGCCTGCAGCAGGTGGACCTGCCACACTCCCTCGGCCTGCTCTATGAAGAGGTGACGGACTACCTGGGCTTTCTGCGTTCGTCGGACGAATACAAAGTGATGGCGCTGGCGTCGTACGGAGCGCCCCGCTATGTCGACGCATTCCACGAGATGGTGCGGGTCGAGACCGACGGCCGCTACACCGTGGCCCCTTTGCGGCTGGAAGAACGTTTCGGCCCGCCGCGACAGCGTGGCGGCCCGATGGAACCGCGCCACTTTGACATTGCGCGTTCGCTCCAGCAGGTACTGGAAGAGACGGTGCTGACGATGAGCCAGTGGCTGCATCAGGCCACCGGCGCAAGCAATCTGGCCATGGCCGGCGGCGTGGCGCTCAACTGCGTAATGAACGCGCGCATCCGCGACCGCGGCCCGTTCGAAAACGTCTGGGTGCAGCCGGCAGCCAGCGATGCCGGCACGTCGCTCGGTGCCGCGCTGTGGACGGATTACCAAACGCGCGGCAACAAACAGCGCCTGTGGAAAATGGACCACGCCTATCTCGGCCCGTCGTATGCCGATGAAGAGATCGAGCAGTTCCTCGCGTGGTCAAAGCTGCCGTTCGAGCGCCTGGACAACATCGCCGAGCAGACCGCCGAGCTGCTGGCGCAGGGCCAGGTGATCGGCTGGTTCCAGGGGCGCATGGAGTTCGGCCCGCGCGCGCTGGGTGCGCGGTCCATCCTCGCCTCGCCCATCCCCGCCGACATGCAAGCGCGGCTGAACGAGATCAAGGACCGCGAGGACTTCCGCCCCGTCGCTCCAGTGGTGATGGAAGAACACGCCGCTGACTGGTTTGTCAGTGCGCAGGCCGCGCCGTTCATGCTGTTCATCTTCGATGTGCGGGAAGACCGCGCCACGCAGATCCCGGCCGTGCGCCACGTTGATGGCACCGCGCGCGTGCAGACCGTCAACCGGCGCCAGCATCCGCTGTACTACGACCTGCTGGCGGCGTTCGAGCGGCGCACCGGCGTGCCGATCCTGGTGAACACGTCGTTCAATACGCGCGGCGAGCCCATGGTCTGCAGCCCCCGCGATGCGGTGGAATCGTTCTGGACATCGCCGCTCGACGCGCTGGTGATCGGGCCGTTCCTGCTGCGCAAGACGGCCCTGCGCCCGGAGCAATCGCAGACCCAGGAAAACGGCGCCGTACGCAATGTCGACGGGTTGCGGCGCGTGCCCGGCCTAGCGGGGGTCGCATGAACCAGCCGATGCCGTTTGACGTGTCGTCGGTGACCCCCGTGCAAGGGGCGCCGGCCATGTCCGTCGTGATTGCGACATGGCGACGGCCGCAGATGCTGCAACGCTGCCTTGACGGCCTGCGGGCGCAGACGTTCGACGCGCGCCGCGTGGAACTGGTCGTCGCAGACGACGGCCCGGACGACGCCACCCGCGCGGTCGTGGACGGCTTTGCCGCAGCGTCCCCCGGCTGGCGCGTGCAGTACGTGCCTGTGCGCGAAACGCAGGGCCCCGCCGCCGCACGCAACCGCGGCTGGCGCGCCGCCACCGGTCACATCGTCGCCTTCACCGACGACGACACCATTCCGGCGCCCACGTGGCTCGCGGAAGGCTGGCGCATCATGACCACTGCCGAGGGCGCCAGTGGCCCTGAGAGCGACCAGCCGCCCGACGCCGCCACCGGCGCAGTCCGCATGCCATTGCCCGAGCGTCCGACGGACTACGAGCGCGATGCCAGCGGCCTCACCCGAGCCGAATTCGTCACCGCCAACTGTTTTGTACGGCGCGCGGTGCTGGAGCGCGTCGGCGGCTTTGACGAGCGTTTCCGGCTCGCGTGGCGGGAAGATTCCGACCTGCAGTTCCGCATTCTCGATGCAGGCGGGCGCATCGTGCAGGCGCCGCGCGCCTTGATGCACCACCCGGTGCGGCCGGCGCCTTGGGGGGTGAGCGTGTCGCAGCAGCGCAAGGTGTTTTACGACGCGCTGCTCTACAAGAAGCACCCCACGCTCTACCGCACGCGCATCCGGCCGGTGCCGCCGTGGCATTACTACGGCGTGGGGGCTGCCGTGGTGGTTGCAGTGGCCGCGCTGGCCGCGCACCTGCCCTGGGTGGCCGCTGCGGCCGCTGTGGTGTGGCTGGCACTCACGCTGCGCTTCACCGCCATGCGGCTGCGGGGCACCGCACACACCGCGCGGCATGTGCTGGAAATGTTTTGGACGTCCATCGCCATCCCGCCGCTCGCGCTGTACTGGCGCTTGCGCGGTGCGTGGCATTTCCGGGTCTGGTTCCTATGACGCCCGCTGCTGAACTTTTGCGCGGCGCGCGCCGCATTGCCGTCTTTCGCGCCTTGCAACTCGGCGACATGCTGTGCGCCGTGCCCGCCCTCCACGCCTTGCGGGCCGCCGCGCCCCAGGCGCACATCACGCTCGTGGGCCTGCCGTGGGCGCGCCAGTTCCAAGAGCGCTATGCCGATCTGCTCGACGACTTTGTCGCGTTACCGGGCGGCGACGGCTTTCCGGAAGCCGGGCCTGGCGATGCAGAGGCGACACACGCGTTCTATGCCGGCATGCGGGCACGCTGCCTGGATGTCGCCATCCAGCTGCACGGCAGCGGACCGCAATCGACGGAAGTGGTCCGGCAGTTTGGTGCGCACCATGTGTTCGGATTCCAACCCAATGGCGTGATCCCGCGGCAGCCGGATCCGGGGTTGCTCCCGTGGCCGACGCAGTTGCCTGAGGCGCAGCGCCTGCTGGCGTTGCTTAATCACCTGGGGGCGCCGGCCGTGCCGGCCACGCCCGACTTTCCGCTCATGCGCGACGACTATGCCGAAGCGCTTGCCCTGCTGCGCCACCACGCGCTGGACCGCGACCGCCTGGTCTGCCTGCACCCCGGCGCGCGCATGCCCACGCGGCGCTGGTGGCCGGAGCGCTTTGCTGCGGTGGCCGACACGCTCATCGTCAGCGGTTTTCATGTGGTGATCACGGGTGCGCCTTCGGAGGCGGCGCTCGTTGAAGAGGTCCGCAGCCACATGCGCCAGCGTGCGGCCTCGGTGGTCGGGCAAACCTCGCTTGGCGGGCTTGCTGCGCTGCTGCGGCTGGCGCGCCTGCTGATCTGCAACGACACCGGCGTGTCGCACGTGGCGGCGGCGGTGCGGGCGCCGAGCCTGGTCATTGCCTGCGGCAGCGACGTGGAGCGCTGGGCGCCGGCAGACCGCACGCTGCACCGCGTGCTGGCCGCGCATCCGCCATGCCGGCCCTGCATGCACTGGACGTGCCCCACCGGGCACGAATGCGCGCGCGATGTGACGGTGCACGAACTGCTCGACGCCGCGTATGCCGCGCTGTTCGACCCCGATCTGCACCTGCGCGCATCGCATGCACCGCAAGCCGCCGACGCTCCCACCGCATCGCACACGATCGAGAATTCGACCTCATGACCCACCCCACGCGAGAACGCCTGCGCATCCTGACGTGGCACGTGCACGGCAACTACCTGTACTACCTGTCGCAGGTGCCGCACGACTTCTATCTCGTGACGCGGCCGCCCGATGCCTCAGGCCGCGTGCCGCCGGGTTATGCGGGCAAGGTCGGCGTGTTGCCCTGGGGTGACAACGTGCACGAAGTACCGTTCGATGCCGTTGCCGGGCAGCACTTCGATGCGGTGCTGTATCAGTCCCGCGCGCAGTGGGAAGACGATCGCCTGTCGGTGCTCAGTGCCGCGCAGCGGGCGCTGCCGACGATCTATCTCGAACACGATCCGCCGCAGGAACACCCCACCAATACACGGCACTGGGTGCAAGACCCGAACGTGCTGCTGGTGCATGTAACGCCGTTCAATGCGTTGATGTGGGACAGCGGCATCACCCCGGCACGCGTGATCGAGCACGGTGTGCACTTGCCCGTGCCGGCCAGCTACACCGGCGAGCTGGAGCGCGGCATCGTGGTCGTGAACCACCTGCACAAGCGGGGGCGCCGGCTGGGTGCGGACGTGTTCCAGTCGCTGCGCCAACACGTGCCGCTTGACCTGGTCGGTATGGGCGCGGAAGCGGCGGGCGGGATCGGCGAAGTGGGCAACCTCGACCTGCCCACCTTCTGCGCGCGCTACCGCTTCTTCTTCAACCCCATCCGCTACACCAGCCTGGGCCTGGCGGTGGTGGAAGCCATGACCGTCGGCATGCCGATTGTCGGCCTGGCCACCACGGAGATGAGCACGGTCATTCGCAACGGCCACAACGGCTACGTCGATACCAGCCCCGAAGCGCTGGCCGGTGTCATGCAGACGCTGCTGCGCGATCCGGCCCTGGCCCGCCGCTGGGGCGACGCAGCACGCGAGACGGCCCGCACGCGTTTCGGCATCGACCGCTTCGTCGCCGATTGGCTGGACGCGTTTGCCACCGTCATGGAAAACAAGAAGGAGGCGGCATGAGACACCACGGAGACGCACACCACCCCGGCCACCCCGAGCCGCACCACCACTGGCGCGACCAGCGCCGCGTGCTGGTCACCGGCGGCGCGGGCTTTCTCGGCTCGCACCTGTGCGACCGCCTGCTGCGCGACGGGCACGATGTGCTGTGCGTCGACAACTTCTACACCGGCACCAAGCGCAACATCGCCCACCTGCTTGGCCATCCGCGCTTCGAGGTGCTGCGCCACGACGTGACCTTTCCGCTGTATGTGGAAGTGGACGACCTCTACAACCTGGCCTGCCCGGCCTCACCGATCCACTACCAGCACGACCCCGTGCAGACCACCAAGACGAGCGTGCACGGTGCGATCAACATGCTGGGGCTGGCCAAGCGGGTAGGCGCACGCATTCTGCAGGCCTCCACCAGCGAGGTGTACGGCGACCCGCATGAACATCCGCAAACCGAACGCTACTGGGGCAACGTCAACCCGATCGGCGTGCGCTCGTGCTACGACGAAGGCAAGCGCTGCGCTGAGACACTGTTCATGGACTACCGCCGCCAGCATGGCCTGGACGTCAAGGTGGCGCGCATCTTCAACACCTACGGCCCGCGCATGCACCCGAACGACGGGCGCGTCGTCTCCAACTTCATCATGCAAGCCTTGGCCGGCGACCCGATCACGCTTTACGGCGATGGCCGCCAGACACGCGCCTTCTGCTACGTGGACGATCTGATCGACGCGCTGGTGCGCTTGATGAACACGCCGGCGGATTTTTCGGGACCGGTCAACGTGGGCAACCCGGTAGAAATGAGCATGCTCGACATCGCGCGGCAGATTGTGGCTTGCACGCGCTCGACGTCGGAACTCGTCTTCCACCCGCTGCCGCAAGACGACCCGACGCAGCGCTGCCCCGACATCACCCTCGCCCGCGAGGCGCTTGGCTGGGAGCCCCGCACGGCGCTTGAAGTCGGGCTGGCGCGTACGGTGGAGTATTTCCGGCAGCAGTTCTTCCTGGCGCCGATGCCCGCGCTGGCCTGACCTCGGCCTTCGCGGGCGCTCTTCTGAAATCGGGTTAGCCGATCGACAGTGTGGGGATGGCGCGGCGGCGCTGGCGGTCAGCATCCATCTGCCGCCACAGCGCCACGGTCGTCGGCTGCACGGTATGCCGATGCAGCAAGGTGCGCGGCAGCCGCACCAGCGCGGCGGGCAACGCCTCCGCCAGCACGCCCTGTTCGGCCATCGCGCGGATGGCGCGGCCCGTCACTCGCCAGGCGAGATCCAGCGGCAACCGCAGCCAGGCGCTCAGCAACTCGTTGCGCGCCAGCAGTGCACGCCGCTGTGTCACATCACGCACCGGCGATGGGTTGTGGTGCGTGACCACCTCCCTGCAGTAGACGATGCGCCAGCCCGCGTCGACCAAGTCGAGCGCGAGCACGCTTTCTTCACCGCCGATAAAAAGGTCGCGCCGGTAGCCGCCGGCCTCGGTAAAGGCGCGTGTGCGGACCACGCAGGCGCCGGCCATGAAGCCCAGCAGTGCGGGACCCGGCAAGCCGTCGGAAGGCAGCGTGCTGGTGGCCATGGGCTCGCACGCCGTGTCGTCGCGCCGCGTGGGCCCGACCACGACATGCGCCGCTACCACGCCCACCGACGGATACCGCTGCAGCACATCCACCGCGCGTGCCACCGAACCGGGCAACCACGCGGTGTCGTCATCGCAGAAAGCCACGTAAGGCGTATCGATGCTCGCTACGCCAAAGTTGCGACCCGCCGCACCGTAGTTGCGCGGCACCCGGACGAGTGTGATGTCGGGAAAGCGCGCGGCGATCTGATCGGCGGTGCCGTCGGTCGAGCCGTTGTCCACCACCACGATGGGCCACGGTTCATCGAGCGCGGCGAGGTTGCCAAGCGTTTCAAGCACGGTGGCTGCACGGTTGTACGTCAGCACGACGACGGAACACGGTGCCTGCGCACTGCGGGCGTCATCCAGCGGTTGCATGATCGGGTTCTCCTTGCTTGGGTTCCAGTAGCCAGAAACGTTCGGGCTGGTGCAGGTCTTCCACGCCGCCGGGGCCGAACGCGCGCAGCTGACTGGCGTAACAGGCCACGGCGCGACGCTTCTGACGGCCATCGACGGCTGTGAGGGGCGATACCGGCGTGGCCACGATGTCCTGCGCGGCCAGCGCAACGATGCGGTCCTGCACGGCACCGCGCCCACGCCGGTACAGCGCGTCCTCATAGCCGATCCAGAGCCGCTGCGGCAGCTTGCGCAGCAGCATCAGCGCCGCTTCGTGCACAAGTACGTGGTCGCTGTGGAACAGCCCCAGCGGTACGAACACCGCATCTGCCGTGCGTCTTTCCACCAGCCGGTATAAGGCACGCTCCAGTTCGGCCACGGTGGGCGTTTGCCCGTACTGGCTGTCGCAAAAACCGAGGTGATGCACCGTGGCGCTGACCTGCGCATGGGCCTGCGCATCTTCCAGCCGGCGAGCGGCCACCGCCTGGTTGGAATCGGCAAAGCCCGCTTCTTGGTCCCAGGTCGTTGAGACCGGAGTTTCGGGCGCGCCACCAAACACCGTGACCGTGCGGCTGCCGTGATGCGCCGCCAGCAACGCACCGCACGAGAAGATCGCGTCGTCAAAGTGCGGCGAGATCACCAGCACCGGGCCGAGGCTCGCGACGCGATCGTGCAGCGCCCGGCTCATGCGCGCGAGGCGCGGGGCGTGCGAGCGCCGTCAGTCGCGTGCGGGTCAAGCTTGACCTTCAACCGGCCTGGCTCGCGCGTATCGAAGGCGAGGCAGGCATCGAGCGCTCCCGCCATCGGCGCGCCCACCGCCAGATTGCGCAGATCGTCGCCGAGCGCCTCCACTACCCTCCCCACGCCTTCGTGGCCGAGGATGCGGCCCACGGTGCCGCATACGAAGTGCAGATCCGTCCCGCAGATGGCGCTGGCCCTCAGGCGCACGGTGGCGTCGGTGGGCTCGCGCAGTGTCGGCTCGGGCACGTCTCTCAGACGAATGTCGCCGATGCCGTGGAATACAACCGCTTTCATGATTGACCCCTGGTTGGTGAACTGGACACCGCGCCGGAAGCGCGGTTTCGCCCAAGACACGCAACCGCGGTGCCTGCGCCGCAGCCGGTTGTTTTTTCAGGAACCTCGCACCGCCAGCACGAAGAACAGCAGCGTGCTGGCGCACATGCACAGCGTCGCCACCCAGGCTGTGCCATGCAACAGCGGCGAGCTGCGAAACGGCCCCATCACCGCCTTGCGGCGCGACATCAACTGCAGCATCACCATGACCGGCGTGGCGGCCACGCCGTTGAGCACGGCGGCCCAATACAGCAACTTGAAGGGCTCGATGGGCAGGAACACCATCACCATGGCTGCGGCCATCACCAGTGTCAGGAAGAGGTAGAACTTGGGCGCGTGGTGCACCTTGGCTTCCAGGCTGCTATGCCACTTGAAGGCCTCCGCTGCGGCATAGGCGGCAGACCCCGCCAGCACCGGCACCGCCAGCAGCCCCGTGCCGATCACCCCCACCGCAAACAACATCTGCGCAAAGCGGCCGGCCACCGGCTTGAGCGCTTCGGCGGCCTGCGCACAGGTTTCGATTTGCGTGATGCCGTGTGTGTGCAGCGCATAGGCGGCCGTCAGCATGATGCAGAAGGCGATAAGCGCCGACACCGCCATCCCGACCGTGGTGTCGATGCGGATGCGTGCGAGCTGGTCCTTCGCCTGCCACGGCGCTTTCTTGAGGGGTGCTTCGTCTTCGGCCAGCCGTGTTTCTTCGACCTCGCCCGCGGCTTGCCAGACAAACAGATACGGGCTGATGGTGGTGCCGAACACCGCGATAAGCGTCATTGCATAGTCCTTGGACCACCGCATCCGCGGCACCACGGTGTCGTGCAGTGCACGCGCCCAGTCGACCTGCACGACAAACGCCGTGGCAACGTACGCGAGCAGCGACAACGCAATCCATTGCAGATAGCGCGCATACCGCCGATACGGCATCCAGATTTGCAGCACGAGCGTCACCACCGCAAACAGGCAGGCGTACCACGCCGTGGCGCCGCCCACGAGCAGCCGCACGCTGTCGCCCATGGCCGCAATGTCCGCACCCACGTTGATGACGTTGGCCACCGTGACGAGCGCCACGAACGCATACGCCAGCCACGGCGAATGATGCCGCCGAATGTTGGCGACCACGCCCTGCCCAGACACCCGCCCCAGCCGAGCACTGACGAGCTGGATGGCGATCATCAGGGGCAGCGTGAGCAACAGCGTCCAGAGCATGGCCGTGCCGACCTGTGCCCCGGCCTGTGCATACGTGGCGATGCCGCTCGGGTCGTCATCCGCCGCACCGGTGATGAAGCCGGGCCCCAGCCGGCGGTACCACGGGGTGTCGTTTGCAGCGGGCACGCTGGGCTTAGCTGCGGTTGTCGGTGGGCGGTGCGTCTGGCATCTGCTCGCCGGGGTCGAGCAGCCTGTCTCGCGTGATGCCCGGCGGCCCCCCCCTCTGACGCATGCGGCGCAGCGTGTCGTGCCGGCTCTGCGGTTTGGGTGCGGTGCTGCCGGTGCGGCCCACTTCCGCATTGGCCGGCCGGTCGCCCGGTTTGCGGTGCGAATCGGCCTGTTCCCAATCGGCCTGACGTTGTTCTGCGTCTCGGTTTTCCTTGTGTTGCTTGTCTCGCATGGTCGGCTCCGGTGTGCGTGTGCGGGTGTGCAAAATCAGCGGCGCTTGCGGATCAGGCTGACCTGTCCGTTGCGCTCCAGGATGGCGGCCTCCACATCGTCGAGCGTGCGTGAGCCCAAGGTCTGGCGCGCGCTTTCTTGCACATCGCCCACAGTGATGAGCGCCGCATCCATCTGGCCCTGGTCGAAGCGCCCTTCGCGATAGACCTCGCGTTCGCGGCCCGCGATGAGCCGATCGAGCTTGGGCAGCCGCACGCACGCCCAACCCAGCAGACGGTGCACCGCTACCAGGGCGAGCGACGCCGACACCGTGGCCACAAACGGCGACGCCCCGACGATCGCGCGGCTCAGCGTTGCCCCAAGCAACACGGCGACAACGAAATCGAACGGCGCGCGCTGCCCAAACGAGCGCCGGCCGGATAAGCGCACCAGCGCCAGGCCGATGGCGAACACCACCACCGCGCGCATCGCGGTTTGCAGCGGGTTGAGATCCTTGCCTTCGCCAAACAGGAACAGCAGCGTGTCCATGGCGCCTCCCGTCGTCGATGTGGAGTCTGTTCCACCAGGAGAGCAAGCGGCGTGCCGCAGTGCATGCGGCCAAGACTCCACCTCACGCTACGTTCGAGCGCAATGGCATACCGCGTGCTGAAAGCCGGGGTATCCACTCTTTTTTATAGGGAGCCCGCCATGCCCGACCAACCCCAACAGCAACCGCCACAGCATCAGCACCGCCAGCCCGGCACGGAGAGCGAGATGACGCCGCGCCCGCAAGCCGAGATGGAAAATTACGTCGGCGGCAGCAAGCTCACAGACAAGGTGGCCATCGTCACCGGCGGCGACAGCGGCATCGGCCGTGCCGTCGCCATCGGCTTCGCCAAGGAAGGCGCCGACGTGCTGATCGCCTACCTGGACGAACACGACGACGCCAACCAGACCTGCCGCCTCGTACGCGCGACCGGCCGCCGCTGCGAAGCCATTGCCGGCGACCTGGGCGACGAAGCACACGCCCGCGCGGTCGTCACGCAGGCGGTCGCCACCTTTGGAAAGATCGACATCGTGGTGAGCAATGCGGCAGAACAGCACCCGCAGCAAAGCCTGGCCGACATCGATGCGGCGCAACTGGAACGTACGTTCCGCACCAACGTCTTTGCGATGTTCTATCTGATCCGTGCCGCGCTGCCGCACCTGCATGCAGGCGCACGCATTATCACGACCACGTCGGTCACGGCGTTTCGCGGCAGCGGGCACCTGGTGGACTACGCCGCCACCAAGGGCGCTATCGTGGCGTTCACGCGCTCGCTCGCGCAGCAACTGGCGGAGCAGGGCATCCTGGTGAACGCCGTGGCGCCCGGGCCGATCTGGACGCCGCTGATTCCGTCCACCTTCGACGCCGAGCACGTCGCCAAATTCGGCAGCAAGGAGCCTCTGGGCCGGGCCGGCCAGCCGGATGAAGTGGCACCGTGCTACATCTTTCTCGCGTCGGCCGATGCGAGCTACATGACGGGGCAGACGCTGCATCCGAACGGGGGCGAAATCGTCAACGGGTGAGGGAACACATCCCGCCGCATAACGCCAAATCAATCCGCCACCTCCGGGGCCGCCCAGTGTCCATGGTCTTGACCCGCGGTTCCGCCCCCGTCGCTGAATCGCGCCCCCCGTCGGGCCGCCTCCGACTGCGCCCCGCCTTCTCGTAAGGCACTTTCGGCGTCGATTGGCGCCGCCCTTCAGTTGCCCTGGCAGCCGCCGTTATGCAATGTAATAAAGTCTGATCATAGGAACATTCTGATCGGCACCCCTCGGCGATAGAATGACTGGTCACCGCCGTTCGAGCGGTCTTCGTCCCCCAATCAACGCACCGCGGTTCTGAAACGCCTCCATGTGGATTGTCCAACTCGCGCTGCGAAGGCCGCTGACGTTCATCGTCCTCGCCTTGCTGATCCTGCTGGCGACGCCGTTTACGCTCATGCGTACGCCAACGGACATCTTTCCGGAAATCGACATTCCGGTCGCCAGCATCATCTGGAACTACAACGGCCTGCCAGCCAAGGAGATGGCCGACCGCATCGTGTCTGTCACGGAGCGCAGCCTGACCACCACCGTCAACGACATCGAGCATATCGAGTCGCAATCGTTGGGCGGCGTGTCGATCATCAAGGTCTTCTTCCAGCCCAACGCCAACATCCAGACCGCACTCGCGCAGATCGTGGCGAGCACGCAGGCGCAGGTGCGGCAGTTGCCGCCGGGCACGACGCCGCCGCTGGTGATCAAGTATTCAGCGTCAAGCATTCCGATCCTGCAACTGGGGCTGTCGAGCAACACGCTGTCGGAGCAGGAACTCAATGATGCGGCGGTGAACTTCCTGCGCCCGCGCCTGATCACGGTGCCCGGCATCGCCGTGCCGTTCCCGTATGGCGGCAAGAGCCGGCAGATCACGGTCGATCTCGATACGCAGAAACTGTTGGCGCAGGGCCTGACGCCCGTCGACATCGTCAACGCGGTGGGCGCGCAGAACCTGATCCTGCCCGCCGGCACGCAAAAGATCGACGCCACCGAATACGGCGTCACGCTCAACGGCACGCCGGGCAGCATTGCCGCGCTCAACGCGATTCCGGTCAAGACCAGCAACGGCGCCACGCTCTACCTGGGCGATGTGGCCCATGTGCGCGACGGCTTCTCGCCGCAGACCAACGTGGTGCGCCAGGACGGCCAGCGCGGTGTGCTGCTGTCCATCCTGAAGAATGGCGGCGCGTCGACGCTCGATATCGTCAACAACATCCACAAGCTCCTGCCGGCCGCGGCCGCTGCCCTGCCGCAAGACTTGAAGATCACGCCGCTGTTCGACCAGTCGCTGTTCGTGAAAGCGGCCATTGAAGGCGTGATCCGCGAGGCGATCATCGCCGCGTGCCTGACCGCCGCCATGATCCTGCTGTTCCTCGGCAACTGGCGCAGCACGGCCATCATTGCGGTGTCGATTCCGCTGTCGATCCTCTCGTCGATCATCGTGCTGCATCTGCTGGGCGAGACCATCAACCTGATGACGCTCGGTGGGCTGGCGCTCGCGGTCGGGATTCTGGTGGACGACGCCACCGTCACCATCGAGAACATCGAGCGCCATCTGCACGAAGGCAAGGCGCCCGTCACCGCCATCCTGGACGGCGCGGCCGAGATTGCCGTGCCGGCCTTCGTGTCGACCCTCTGCATCTGCATCGTGTTCGTGCCGATGTTCTTCCTCACTGGCGTGGCGCGTTATTTGTTCGTGCCGATGGCCGAAGCGGTGATCTTCGCCATGCTGGCGTCGTATGTGCTCTCGCGCACGCTCGTGCCGACGCTGGTGATGATGCTCATGACCGGCCACACCGACGACGCAAAGAAGCCTGGCCCACGTTTGACCACATTCGGCCGCATCTACGAAGCATTCAATCGCCAGTTCGAGCACATGCGCGGCAACTACGCCGCCGTCCTGGGCGGGTTGCTGGAGCGCCGCCGCGTGTTTGCACTGTCGTTCCTGGGCTTCTGCGTGGCGTCGTGCGCGCTGTTCCTGGTGCTCGGCCGAGACTTCTTCCCCGATGTGGATGCGGGCCAGATCCGTCTGCACATGCGTGCACCGTCGGGCATGCGCATTGAAGAGACGGCACGCCTGGCCGACGAGGTGGAGACGGCCATCCGGCAGATCATTCCCAAGAACGAGTTGTCGACGATTCTCGACAACCTCGGTGTTCCGAACTCGGGTATCAACCTGTCGTACAGCAACGCCGGCACCATCGGCACGCTGGACGGCGAAATCCTCATCGCCCTGCACGAGGGCGAGCGCAAACCCAGCGCCGAATACATCCGGCGCCTGCGCGAAGAACTGCCGAAGCGGTTCCCCGGCGTGGAATTCGCCTTCCAGCCCGCAGACATCGTCAGCCAGATCCTGAACTTCGGCCTGCCGTCGGCCATCGACGTGCAGTTCTCAGGCGCCGACGTGGCCACCAACAAGCAGCTCGCGGGCATGCTGGCCAACCGCATCAAGCAAATACCGGGCGCCGTGGATACACACGTACACCAGCGCTTCGACCAGCCCACGCTGGCCTTGAACATGGACCGCACGCGCCTCCAGCAGGTCGGGCTCGAAGGCCGCGACGTGGCGCAGAACCTGCTGGTGTCGCTCAGCTCCAGCTTCCAGACTTCACCCACGTTCTGGCTGAACCCGATCAACGGTGTGGTGTACCAGGTGGCCGTTACAAGCCCGCAATACCGCGTCGACTCCCTCGACGCGCTACTGCGCACCCCGGTGGCGGGCTCACGTGGTGGCGCGGCACAGGCAGGGGGGCCGCAGTTGCTGGGCAACCTCGTGCAGGTCAGCCCCGGGGTGCAACCCCAGGTGGTCTCGCATTACGACATCACCCCCGTGGTGGACGTGTACGCCGCCGTGCAGGGCCGCGACCTGGGCGCCGTCGCCAAGGAAGTGCAGAAAGCCGTCGACGACATCCGCCCGAAGCTGCCGCGCGGCGCGCAGGTCACGGTGCGCGGTCAGGTGAAGACGATGGAATCGTCGTTCGTCGGCCTGGGCGTTGGACTGGTGATGGCGATCGTGCTGGTGTACCTGTTGATCGTCGTGAACTTCCAGTCGTGGATCGACCCGCTCGTCATCGTCACGGCCCTGCCGGCGGCGCTGGCAGGTATTGCGTGGATGCTGTTCGTGACAGGAACGACGCTGTCGGTGCCGTCGCTCACGGGGGCGATCATGACGATGGGCGTGGCAACGGCCAACTCGATTCTGTTGATCTCGTTTGCCCGGGAGCGCCTGGCCGAAGGCATCGCGCCGGTGCAGGCCGCGCTGGAAGCCGGCGCCACCCGCCTGCGCCCGGTGCTGATGACGGCGCTGGCGATGATCATCGGCATGGTGCCGATGGCGTTGGGCCTTGGCGAGGGCGCAGAACAGAACGCGCCGCTGGGGCGCGCGGTGATCGGCGGTCTGCTGTTTGCAACCGTCTCGACCCTCTTCTTTGTTCCGGTGGTGTTTGCCAGCGTGCACAACAGATTGCAGCGGCGCGCCGCACGGCGGAGTCACGATTTGCGGGGAAGCGAAGGACATGTCTGAGCAAACATCCAGTGCCCATTCCGGGGCGCATTCGGGGCCGCATTCTGGGCACCTCGCGGACGGCCCGCCGCACCACGTCGTCACGGTCGACCCGATCGAACAGGTGGACCGCGGCCCCGCCATGCGGCGCGCACGCTGGGTCGTGATTGTGGTGGCGGTGCTGTTGGCGCTGGGCGCCGCGCGCACGCTGGTGGGCCGCTACTACAACGCGCACGCGCTGGAGCGCCAGGTGAGTGCGCAGACCAGCCGCTACGTCACCACCACCGCTCCCAAACCGGCCAGCGCCAACCGCGAGCTGACGCTGCCGGGCACGCTGCAGGGCTACGTTGAATCGCCCATCTATGCGCGCACCAGCGGCTACGTGCTGCGCTGGTTCAAGGACATCGGCGCCCACGTCGACAAGGGCGAAGTGCTGGCGCTGCTCGACACCCCGGAAATCGACCAGGAACTGAACCAGGCGCAAGCCACACGCAACCAGGCCGCCGCACGCAAGGCGCTGGCGCAGACCTCGCTTACGCGCTGGCAGAACCTGCGCCAGAAAGATGCCGTCTCTCAGCAGGAACTGGACGAGCGCACCAGCGCTGCCAATCAGGCCCAGGCCGACCTGGCCGCTGCCGAAGCCAATGTGCGCCGCCTGCAGGAACTGCAAGGCTTCCGCCGGGTAGTGGCCCCGTTTGCGGGCGTGGTGACCAAGCGCAATGTCGATGTCGGCGCGCTCGTCAACGCCGGCAATGCGGGCGCCAACCGCGAGCTGTTCACCCTGGCGCAGACCGATCCGCTGCGCATCTACCTATATGTGCCGCAGGCGTATTCGCAGCAGGTGAAGGTTGGGCAGGATGTGGCCGTCACGCTCGCAGAGCTGCCCGGCCAAACCTTCCACGGCACCATCGCGCGCGCCTCCGGCGCCATCGACGCCACCACGCGCACCATGCAGGTGGAAGTGCAGTTGCCCAACAAGGACGGCCACCTGCTGCCGGGCGCGTATGTGCAAGTCGCCATCAAGGGCAAAACGTCCGGCGACGATGCGGGTGCCAACGCGCAGGGGGCCTATCTGGTGCCGACCAACACGCTGCTCTTCCGCAAGGAAGGCCCACGCATCGCCGTCGCAGACAACGGCCGCGTCGAGCTGCGCCCGGTCACAATTGGCCGCGACTACGGCCGCACGGTAGAGATCGTCTCGGGCCTCAAGCCAAACGACGCGCTGATCCTCAACCCGGCCGATTCCATCGAGCAAGGCGAAGTGGTGACCATCGTCACACCGGCCCCGGCCCCCGCATCGGCACCGGCGGCTTCCGCGCCGCACGCATCATGACGCGGTTGCGAACCCCTGCGCTGGCGGCTTCGCTGATCGTCTCGCTGGCCGGTTGCTCGCTCGCGCCGACCTACGAGCGCCCGGCCATGGACATGCCCGCGCACTGGCAGACCGAAGCGCCCTGGCGCGCCGCCCAACCTGCCGATGCAGCACCCAAAGGCCCGTGGTGGCAGCGCTTCAACGATCCGCAGCTCGACAAGCTGATCACGCAGGCGCTGCAGGAAAACCAATCCCTCAAGGTGGCACTGTCGAACCTGGAGCAGGCACAGGCGCAGACGCGCGTGGCCCGTGCCAGCCTGCTGCCGACCATCACAGCCGCCAACAACGACACGCGGTCGCGCACATCCTCGGAACGGCCGCTCTCGTCGTACACAAGCCCGACGATGTCGACGGTGCAGAGCGATTTCGTAGTGCGCGCCGACGTCAGTTACGAAGCCGACCTGTTCGGCCGCGTGCGTAACACCGTCGCCAACGCCGCCGCGAGCGAAGCGCAGGCCGGCGCCAATGTCGAGAACTTCCGCCTGCTGCTTGCCGCGCAGGTTGCCACCACCTGGTACAACCTGCGCGAGACCGACGCGGAAATCGCCGTGGTGCAGGAAGGGCTCGCACTGCAGCGCAAGGCGCTCGATTTCGTCACCTCACGACATCAGGACGGCGTTGCGTCGGGGCTCGATCTGGCACAGCAGCAGGCGCTGGTCGACAGCACGGCCACGCAGGCCGAACTGCTGACCAAGCAACGCGCGCAGTACGAACACGCGCTCGCTACGCTGGTCGGCACACCCGCACCCGCCTTCCACATCGATCCGATTCCGCTCAAGGGCGCGGCACCGCAAATTCCGGTGGCGCTGCCGTCCGACGTGATCGAACGCCGCCCCGACGTGGCCGCAGCAGAGCGCGGCGCCGCTGCTGCCAACGCGCAAGTGGGCGTGGCGCGCGCTGCCTTCTTCCCGAGCGTGATGCTCAACGGCGGCGCCGGTTGGGAAAGCCGCGATCTGGCGCTGCTGTTTTCTGCGCCGACGCTGCTGTGGTCGTTCGGCACGCAGATCGCCCAGACGGTGTTTGACGCGGGTCGCACGCGGGCGCGCGTGGACTTTGCCAATGCGGCCTACCAGGGCGCGATTGCCAACTACCGGCAGACGGTGCTGGGAGCGTTGCAGGAAGTGGAAGATGGACTGGCCGGGCTGCAATCGCTGGACCGTGCGGCAACCCAGGCGCGCCATGCCGTGGAAAGCGCTCGCAAGGTCTACGACATTGCCAGCGTGCGCTACGAGGGCGGGCTCGCAACCTCGTTGGACGTGATCACCGCGCAGCAGTCGCTGTTGAACAACCAGCGCACGGCGGTGCAGATTCTCGGCCAGCAGATGACGACGAGCGTGTTTCTCGTCAAGGCGGTGGGCGGCGACTGGAACCACGTGATCGCCACGCCAACGCCAACGCCAACGCCAACGGCCAAGCGGTAAGCCTCAGGCAACGGCGCGCAGGAAGCGCGCGCCCACAAAAAGCCCCACCAACCAGCTCAACGTCAGCGCCACGGCAACGACCAGCTGGAGTAGCGCGGTGGCATCGCCGGGCACGCGCAGCGCCAGCACAATCACCGCGGCCATCAGCGCACCCGCTGCGACCAGGCTCACCAGCAGCGCACCCAAACCGGATGCGAGCGTGCGCACGAGCGGCGGATGCACATGTGCCGGCGGACACAGCACCGCCATGCGCGACCGCACATAGGCGGTGGTGCGCGCGCCATCGGTGGCTTCGGCGTGATGGCGCATCACGTACATCCAGGTTTGCGTGTCGAGCACGCCGGAACTCAGCTCGTGCGTCACACGGCGCAGTGCAGCACGTTCGCGCGCGTGGTCGGTGGCATCGCTTGGCGTTTCGTTGGGGTTGAGCCTGTCGAATACGGCCGGCGCAGCAGCCGGATCGTTCGCGCGCACCTCATGCCGATACGTCACGCGCACGCGGCGCGACCGGGCGAGATACGCCAGCGTCCCGAGCGGCACCAGCACCTCCGCCGCCAGCAACAGCGCGAGCGGTAACCCCGCCGCCGTGCCGCCCGATGCCTGCGCGGCCCACGCCTTGATCCCACCGCTCATGCCCAGCGTGGCCAGCAATTGCAGCAGGCAATAGCCCAGCCAGACCCACGGAAACCAGCGCACGCGCAAAAACGCCACAACCACCAGCCCCAACGGAAACGCCAGCCCAGCAAGCGCCAGCACCGGCCGCGCCGCGCCACCGCCCATCTCGCCCAGCATCAGCACCATGGCCATCGCCAAAACCACCACCAGCGCCGGCAACGTGCTCAACCACAGCAGCGTCACCAGCCAGCCGCGAACGCCATAAAGCCGGTGCGCCCGCGCACGCGCCGCCGATATCGCAATCCACCTTCCTTGCATGAAGCTCCTTGTCCGGGTCCGCCATGCGGCGCGCCGTGGCGCAGCATGGATTTCTGAATTTGGGCGATTGTGTCATCGGGGCAACGCAGGTGCCCCCCTCTGGAGTGGGGACCGCCGCACATTGTTGCTAATGTCTGGGCAGACCCAATGCCGACAAGGGTTTGCGAGCAATTAGTTGTTCTTAATTCAGATGTTGAAATCTCTGAGTGTTGTATCGGCGCCTTAATGTGGGCGCGTCCGCTATTCAGGGTCAGCATGTCCGCTGCGCATACGAGCCCGAACCATTTGCATGTGATGTGTGCCACAAGGCTCCTTACACTCGCTGCAAACTCACAGGAAGCCGATATGCGCCCACACCGTCTGCCGCAGTGCCTGCTGTCCGCCCTCACCCTGAGCCTTGTGCTTGCGGGTCCAGCCCGAGCCGCGCCGACGCCTGAACCGGTCGACATCCTGATCCGCAACGGCACCGTGGTCGACGGCAGCGGCGGCGCGCCCTTCGTGGCCGACGTTGGCATCCGCCATGACCGCATCGTGCTGGTGCAGCCTTCCGCCGCGGGCGTGCAGGCGAAAACGGTGCTCGACGCGCGCGGGCTGGTGGTCGCGCCGGGCTTTATCGATCCGCATACGCACGCCTATCACAACCTCATCGCCAAAGATCGGCATCAGAACCTGCCCTACCTGCTGCAGGGCGTGACGACGGTGGTGATCGGCAACGACGGCATCGTCCTCGAGGCCGACGGGCCGGACCTCGATCGCATCGGGCCGACGCTCAAGGCGCTGGAGGCCAACCGCATCGGCACCAACGTGGCGATGCTGGTGGGTCACAACGCAGTCCGCCATCGCGTGATGGGCGACGTGGACCGCGCCCCCACCGCTGACGAACTCAAAGCCATGCAGGGCCTGATGGAAGACGGCATGCGCGACGGTGCCTTCGGCATGTCGACGGGCCTCGTGTACACACCCGGCGTGTTCGCCAAGACCGACGAGGTGGTGGCGCTGGCCAAGACCGTGGCCGCGCGTGGCGGCATCTACGACACGCACCTGCGCGACGAGGGCAACTTTCGCACCGGCCTCGTCAACGCGGTGAAAGAGGCGCTGGACATCGGCCAGCAGTCGGGCATCCCGATCCACATCTCGCACATCAAGGCGCTGGGTGTGGATTCGTGGGGCAAGAGCGCCGAGATCATCAGCCTGATACGGCAGGCGCAGGGCAACGGCATGAACGTATCGGCAAGCCAGTATCCGTACACGGCGTCGAGCACGCACATCATTCCGGCGCTGGTGCCGGGCTGGGCACGCGACGGCGGCAACGACGCGCTGCTCAAGCGGCTGGAAGACCCCGCCACGCGCGCGCGCATTGCCGCCGACATGGAAAAGGCCATGCAACAGCGCAACGGGCCGGCGGCGCAGGTGCTGATCTCCACCAACCCCGAATACAACGGGCAGTCGCTCGAGGCGCTGGGCAAGAAGCTCGGCGTGAGCCCCGTCGATGCGGCCATCAGCGTGATCCAGCACGGCGGCACGAACATCGTGTCGTTCAACATGAGCGATGCCGATCTGGAAGCGTTCATGAAGCAGGACTTCGTTGTGGGCGGCTCCGACGGCATTGCCGGACACCCGCGCGAGGCCGGTACCTTCGCACGCCGCATCGGTGAATACGTCACGCGCAAGCACGTGATAACGCTGCCGTTCGCCGTCCGCCAGACAAGCGCCCGCACCGCTGAGATCTTCGGCATCAAAGACCGCGGCACCGTGCAGGCGGGCAAGTTTGCCGATCTGGTCATCCTCGACCCAGCCACCTACGCCGACCGCGCGAGCTATGAACAGCCGGCGCTGCCGCCTGTAGGCGTGCGGTGGGTGCTCGTCAACGGCGCGGTGGCCGTGGCCGATGGCAAGGCTGTGCCGGAGGTTCTGGCGGGGCGGGCGCTGCGCAAGTGAAGCGCAGGAGCGCTACCATCGACCCTCCTTTCGCTTCTTTGAATCCATAACTGAACCGACATGCCCGACATCCAACGCTTCCACACCAACGCCCGCATGAGCCAGATCGTGATCGCCAACGGCATCGTGCATCTGGCCGGACAAGTGCCCGACATCGACTTCAAGTCGATCACCGAGCAGACCAACAACATCCTCGCGCGCATCGATACGTTGCTGGCCGAAGCGGGCGTGGACAAGACGCGATTGATTTCCGCCAACATCTGGCTGACCGACGCCAAGCACTTCGCCGAGCTGAACGCCGCGTGGGAGGCCTGGGTGCCGGCCGGCCACGCGCCCACGCGCGCCTGCGTGCAGTCGGGCCTGATGCGCCCGGGCATTGACGTGGAGATCGCCGTCACGGCGCTGGCCAAGGGTTAAGGAGCCAGCCGCCATGCGCTTTGACACCCTTGTGCTGGGCGCCGGCATTGTCGGCGTATCGGTGGCGGTGCATCTGCAGAAACGCGGGCGTGCCGTCGCGCTGGTGGACCGCCGGGCGCCGGGCTTTGAGACGTCGTTCGGCAATGCCGGGCTGATCCAGCGCGAGGGTGTGTATCCGTATGCGTTCCCGCGCGATCTGTCGACGCTGTTGCGTTATGCGGGCAACACGTCGGCGGACGTGCATTACCACCCAGGCGATCTGCCCCGGCTGCTGCCGTTCTTGTGGCAATACTGGCGCAACTCGCACCCGACGCGGCACGCGGCGATTGCGCGTGAGTATGCGCCGCTCATCGCACATAGCGTGAGCGAGCACCGCGCACTGGCCGAAGCCGCCGGTGCCATGCATCTGATCCGCCCCAGCGGCTGGATCAAGGTCTTCCGCAATGCCGCCACGCAAGACAAGGAAACGCGCAACGTCGAGCGCTGGCAACGCGAATACGGCGTCGCGTTCGAAGCGCTCGACCCCGCGCGCCTGCGCAGCGTTGAACCGCATCTGGACACATCGCTGCTCGGCGGCCTGCGCTATACAGAAGCGGATTCCGTGAGCGACCCGAACGCGCTGGTCACGGCCTACGCAAAGCATTTCGAGCAACTCGGTGGCCGCCTGTTTGAAGCCGATGCCAACACGCTGACGCCCAACGCGCCGTGGCTGCTGCAAACGAAGGAAGGCGAGCTGCGCGCCGACAACGTCGTCGTGGCGATGGGCCCCTGGGCGGATGTACTGACATCGCGCCTGGGCTACAGCCTGCCGCTGGCCGTCAAGCGCGGGTATCACATGCACTACGCGCCCGCGCACGGTGCGCAGTTGAACCATCCCGTGCTCGATGCCGACGGCGGTTATGTGCTGGCACCGATGGCGCGCGGCATCCGGCTGACGACCGGCGCGGAACTCGCACACCGCGATGCACCGAAGACGCCCGTGCAGCTCAACGCCGTCGAGCCCATCGCCCGCAAGCTCTTTCCGCTAGCCGAACGTGTGGATGCGGAACCCTGGCTTGGCGCCCGCCCCTGCACGCCCGACATGCTGCCGATCATCGGGCCTGCTCCGCACCATCCAAGCCTGTGGTTTGCGTTCGGCCATGCGCACCACGGCCTGACGTTGGGGCCGATTAGCGGGCGATTGATTGCGGAAATGATGACGGGCGAGACACCTACCGTAGATGTTCGCCCGTTCCGTGCACAACGCTTCTGGGATTCAGCGCGCTAGTTCAGGCCGCCCTGGCACAGGTACTTGATCGACAGGTAATCGTCGAGCCCGTACTTGGAACCCTCGCGGCCGTAGCCCGATTCCTTCACGCCGCCAAAGGGCGCCGCCTCGCTGGCGAGCGCGCCTTCATTGATGCCGACGATGCCCGCTTCCAGCGCGCGTGATACACGCTCGATGCGGCGGATGTCCTGCGTGTAGAAGTACGAGGCGAGCCCAAACGGCGTGTCGTTGGCGGCCTGCACGGCTTCGGCTTCATCGACGAAGCGGAACAGCGGCGCAACGGGGCCGAACGTTTCTTCGCCGCACAGGGCCATGCTGCTGTTGGCGTCGGCCAGCACGGTGGGCGCATAGAAGTGTTCGCCAACTTCCGGCAGGCGCTTGCCACCGGCCAGCACGCGCGCACCGTTGGCAACGGCGTCCTGCACGTGGCGTTGGATCTTGTCGACGGCGCGGGCGTTGATCATCGGGCCGATCTGCGCATCCGGATCGGTGGCGGGCGCGACTTTCAGCGCGGAAACCCGCTCGGCCAGCATGGCGCCAAAGCGCTCATACACGCCGGCCTGCACGTAGACGCGGTTGGGGCACACGCACGTCTGGCCGCCGTTGCGGAACTTGGCCGCCAGCAAACCCGTGATGGCCGCATCAAGGTCCGCGTCGTCAAACACGATGAACGGCGCGTTGCCGCCCAGCTCCAGCGACAGCTTCTTTAGCGTGCCCGCCGATTCGTGCGCCAGATACTTGCCCACCGGCGTCGAGCCCGTGAAGGTGATCTTGCGCACGCGGCTGTCGTGCAGCCAATCGGCCACGGCCTCGATGCCGCGCTCACGCGAGGCCGAGATCATGTTCAGCACGCCCGGCGGCAGCCCGGCCTCCTGCGCAAGCTGCGCCAGCGCGAGCGCCGTGAGCGGCGTGTCTTCCGCCGGCTTGGCGACCACGGTGCAGCCCGCCGCCAGCGCCGGCGCGATCTTGCGCGCAATCATCGCCAGCGGGAAATTCCACGGCGTGATGGCCGCCACGATGCCGACGGGCTCCTTGACGGCGCTCATGCGCTTGCCGCGCTGCTGCTGCGGGATCAGGTCGCCGTAGATGCGCGTGGCCTCGTCGGCAAACCAGGCGACGTACGAGGCGCCGTACATGACCTCGCCGCGCCCTTCGGCAAACGGCTTGCCCTGCTCCAGAGAAATCAGCCGCCCCAGCGCGTCGGCATTGGCAACGATGGCCGCGTGCCAGCGGCGCAAGATGGCAGCGCGCTCGGCAGGCAGCGTGTCGCGCCACGCGGGAAAGGCGCGGGCTGCCGCGTCGGTGGCGGCACGCGCGTCGGCGGCGCTGCTGTCGGGCACGTTGGCGATGAGGCTGCCGGTGGCCGGGTCCGTCACGGCAAAACGTGCGCCGTCGGTGCCGGCAACCCACTGGCCGTCGATCAGGTTGTCGGTGCGCACGAGCCCCGTCTGCCGAAGTTGGTCGAAGCTGAAAGCCATCATCGATTCCTTCTCGTCGCTCAACCGAGGTGCGCGGCAATCGCCTCGCCCACCTGAGTGGTGTTGGCAGTGCCGCCCAAGTCCGGTGTGCGCGGGCCTTCTTTCAGGACGCTTTCGATGGCCGCGACGATGGCGTCGTGCGCAGCGCGGCCTGCCCCCTGCCCTTGCGTCAGGAAATCCAGCATCAACGCGCCCGACCAGATCATCGCGATCGGGTTGGCGATGTTCTTGCCGTAGATGTCCGGCGCCGAGCCGTGCACCGGCTCGAACAGCGACGGGAACGTGCGATCGGGGTTCAGGTTGGCCGATGGCGCCAGGCCGATCGTGCCGGTGGTGGCGGGGCCAAGATCGGACAGGATGTCGCCGAACAGGTTGGTGGCGGCCACCACGTCGAAGCGGCCCGGCTGCAGCACGAAGCGTGCGGTCAGGATGTCGATGTGCTGCTTGTCGAGCGTGACATCGGGGTAGCTTTGCGCGACTTCATCCGCGCGCTTGTCCCACCACGGCATGCTGATGGCGATGCCGTTGCTCTTGGTGGCGAGCGTCACGTGCTTGCGCGGGCGGCTCTGTGCAAGGTCGAACGCGAACTTGAGCAGCCGCTCTGCACCCTTGCGCGAGTAGACCGATTCCTGGATGACGATTTCGCGGTCGGTGCCTTCGTACATGATGCCGCCGAGCGATGTGTATTCGCCTTCGGTGTTCTCGCGCACGACGTAGTAGTCGATGTCGCCCGGCTTGCGGTTGGCGAGCGGGCACGGCACGCCCTCAAACAAACGCACGGGGCGCAGGTTGATGTACTGGTCGAATTCGCGGCGGAACTTGAGCAGCGAACCCCACAGCGAAATGTGATCGGGCACCGTGGCCGGCCAGCCGACCGCGCCGAACAGGATGGCGTCCATGCCTTGCAGTTGCTGCTTCCAGTCGTCGGGCATCATCTGGCCGTGCTGCTGGTAGTAATCACAACTGGCCCAGTCGATGTGCTGGGTCTCGAGGCTGATGCCGAAGCGGCGCGCGGCCGCTTCGAGCACGCGCAGGCCTTCGGGCATCACTTCGTGGCCAATGCCGTCGCCGGGGATCACGGCGATCCGGTAAGTCTTGCGGGTCATGTCAGATCCGTTGGAAAGAGAAGAAGGATCAGGCGGTTTGCGGCGCGATGAAGTCTCGCGCGAGCTTGCGGGCGCCGTTGGCGAACAGGAGGATGTCGATGCCGGTGGCGACAAAGGTGCAGCCGAGTTCGAGGTAGTGGCGTGCGAGCACGGGGTCGGATGTGAGCGTGCCGGCTGCCTTGCCCGACGCGATGATCGTGCGCATGGCGTTGTCGATGGCGGCCTGCACCTCCGGATGGCCGGCATTGCCGCGATGGCCCATCGACGCGGCCAGATCAGCCGGGCCGATGAAGACGCCGTCCACGCCATCCACGGCGCAAATGGCTTCGAGGTTCTGCAGGGCGATCACGGTTTCGGCTTGCACGAGCAAGCAGGCTTCGTCATCAGCCACTTGCAGGTAGTCGGTGCGGGCGCTCCAACGCGATGCACGGCCTACCGCGCTGCCCACGCCACGAATGCCGAACGGCGGGTAGCGCACCGCACGCACGAGATCGCGCGCCTGTTCCGCCGTATCCACCATCGGCACCAGCAGCGTGCGTGCGCCAATGTCGAGCAGGCGCTTGATGAGGGCGGGATCGCCGCTGTACGGCCGCACGATGGGCTCGGCACGGTACGGCGCCACGGCCTGCAGTTGCGCGAGGATCGTGCGCACGTCGTTCGGAGCGTGCTCGCTGTCGATCAGCAGCCAATCGAAGCCGGCCGTGGCACTCACTTCGGCCAGGTACGGATCGCTCATCGCCAGCCAGAAACCGATCTGGCGTTGCTTGGCGGCCAGCGCGGCCTTGAAACTGTTCGGTCGGTTAAGCGCGGGCGTCTGCATTGCGTTGGTCATGCGAATGATGTGTTTCAGGAGTGGGCTCGAAGCTGATGGGTTCCACCTTGCCGAGCAGGAAGAGGTAATTCAGGATCGCGAGGCCGATCAGTGCGGCGGAGAACACCAGCGCCGGAATGAACGAGCCCGTGGCACCCACGATGGCGCCGGTGACGATCGGGCCGACCACGCCTCCCATATTCGACACGCTGTTCTGCAGGCCCGCCACCATCGACACGTTGTTGCCCGGCGCCACATCCGCCGGAAGCGCCCACACCTGCGACGCCGCCACGGTCGTGCCAGACTTCGCGACGCACAGCAGGATGACTGCCACAACGGCCGACTGTGCGAACGCCGCCAGCCCGATGCTCGACGCCATCACGAGACCGATGATAAGGAACAGCTTGCGCGTGGCCGTGAGCGAAAGCTTGCCCGACGCATACACGCGGTCCGACGCCCAGCCCGCGAACACCTCCACGAACATCGAGACGAACAGCGGCAGCGACGCCATGAGGCCCATCTGCATCAGGCCCATGCCGCGTTCCTTGACGAGGTACGTCGGCAGCCACGTGATGAAGAAGTACGAGTTGTAGTTGATCATGAAGAAGCCGATGCACATCGCCCAGATGTTCCGGTGCGTGAGCAGCTTCGTCCAGGGCACCTTGGGTTCATCCTTGCGGGCTGGCGGCAGGCCGCGTTGGATGTGGGCCAACTCAGCGGCGTTCACGCCTTTGTGCGCTTCGGGCGTTTCCTTGAACACCGCCCACCACACCACTGCCCACACGATGCCCAGCCCGCCTGTCACTGCAAAGGTGATCTTCCAATCGAACATCACCAACAGCCACGCGATAAGGGGCAAGGCGACGGCGCTCCCCAACTTTGAGCCGCTATCGAAAATGGCCGCCACCGTGGCGCGTTCCTGTTTGGGGAACCAGCGCCCCGTGATGCCCGCGCTGCTCGGATACGCACCTGCCTCGCCGATGCCCAACGCCACACGCAGGCCCACCAGCGACTTGAAACCGTTTGCCAGGCCCGTCAACGCCGTCGCAACAGACCACCACAGCACCGCAAACCCGAGCACCTTCTTTTGCCCGAAGCGGTCGGCCAGAATGCCGGCCGGCAACTGCAGCAGCGCATACGACCAGAAGAACGCCGACATGACGACGCCCATTTCCACCGCGCTCAGGTGGAATTCCTTCTGGATGTGCGGCGCGGCGGCCGACAGCACGGTGCGGTCGATGTAGTTGATGGCAATCGCCGCCCACATGAGGCCGGCGACAACCCAGCGCACTTTCGAGCGCGGGCCGCCTTGTGACGTGTCCTGCATGGTTTGTCTCCTGTTTTGTAATAGGTGATGCGTGCCTTCGAGTCGAGGCGCTAACTCACGATGCCCATGTGCCACGGCACGAATTCATGGTCTCCAAGACCGAGCAGTTCGCTCTTGGTGCGCTCGCCCGAGGCGGTACGCAGGATGTGTTCGAAGATGTCCTGACCCATCTCTTCCACCGAACGTTCGCCGTCGAGAATGCGGCCGCAATTGATGTCCATGTCTTCTTCAAGCCGGCGGAACATGGGCGTGTTGCTGGCGAGCTTGATCGTCGGAGCGGGTTTCGAGCCGAACATCGAGCCGCGTCCCGTGGTGAAGCAGATCAGGTTGGCGCCGCTGGCAATCTGGCCCGTCACGGCAACGGGGTCGTAGCCGGGGGAATCCATGAAGACAAAGCCCGCGCGGTCGATGGGCTCGGCGTATTCGTACACGGCCTGCAGCGGCGTGGTGCCGCCCTTCATGGCCGAGCCGAGTGATTTTTCGAAGATGTTGGCCAGACCGCCCTGCTGGTTGCCGGGCCCAACCACGCCGTTGAACTGGCCGTTGTGGCCGCGCGTGTAGTTCTCCCACCAGGCCAGCCGATCGAGCAGCTTCTGGCCGACTTCGGGCGACACCGCGCGGCGCGTGAGCATGGTTTCCACGCCGTGGATCTCCGGCGTTTCCGACAGGATGGCCGTACCGCCATGGCGCACCAGCAAATCCATCGCCGCACCGAGCGCCGGGTTGGCGGTAATGCCCGAGAAGCCATCGGAGCCACCGCACTCCAGGCCGATCTTGATATGACTGGCCGATACCGGGCCGCGAACGATGTCGTTGGCCGCCGGCAGCATCTTCTGGATGGCGGCGATGCCCGCCTCGATGGTGGCGCGCGTGCCGCCGGTGTCCTGCATCACCAACGTGTGCATCAGGTTGCCGGTTTTCAGGCCCTGACTGGTCATCAGATCTGCCACCTGGTTGCGCTCGCAGCCCAGTCCGACGATCAGCACACCCGCCAGGTTCGGATGCCGCGCGTAGCCCGCCAGCGTGCGGCGCAGCACATCGAAATGCTCCGAGGGCGACGACATCCCGCAGCCGCTCGTCTGCGCAAATGCCACCACGCCATCCACATTGGGAAACAGCGCGAGGCGCTCCGGCGAGAACCATGCCGCAATGTTCTTGATGACGGTCGACGAGCAGTTGACCGACGCCAGGATGCCGATGAAGTTGCGCGTAGCCACGCGGCCATCGGGGCGGACGATGCCATTGAACGTAGCGCGCTGCGCCTCTGGGATGTAATCGACCGGGCGCACATCCAGACCGAAGCCCGGGTCGCGTGCGTAGTCGGTCAGCTCGACGTTGTGCGTGTGGACGTGTTCGCCCGCCGCGATGTCGCGTGCGGCGCGCCCGATGATCGTGTCGTACTTGCGGATGGCTTCGCCCT
>NZ_MCGB01000038.1 GCF_001699815.1 Ralstonia pickettii
CCCACCGGACTAGGCACACTCCCTTCCTTCCCATAGTTCAACCAAGCATCAGCAAGCTGCGCATGCAGCTCCTCATTCGAATTCGCCGCCATCCCCAGATTGCGCAGCATCCCGTCCTTCACGCCGTAGATCCAGCCATGAACCGTCAGCGGCTGCCCGCGATCCCAGGCGTCCTGCACGATCGTCGTCAGGCACACGTTGTTGACCTGATGGATCACGTTCAGCTCGCACAGCCTGTCGTGCTGATCCTGCTCGCGGACCACCGTACCGAGATACGTTTCATGCTGCTCGGCCACATCCCGCACGTGACGAATCCAGTTGTCAGCCAGGCCAAAGCGCTGCTTGGTCAGTGCGGCCTTCACGCCAGAACAGCCGTAGTGACCCACCACCGTGATGTGCCGGATCTTCAGCACTTCCACCGCAAACTGCAGCACCGACAGGCAGTTCAAGTCCGAGTGCACCACGACGTTGGCGATGTTGCGGTGGACGAACACCTCGCCCGGCGGCAGACCGATGATCTGGTTGGCCGGCACGCGCGAATCCGAGCAGCCGATCCAGAGGTATTCCGGGTTCTGCTGATTGGCCAGATTCGAGAAAAACGCCGGGTCTTCAGCGTTGACCCGCTCGACCCACTTCCGGTTGTTCTCGAACAGCTCTTTGATGCGTTGTGGCATGGTTTCCCGTCGTGTTGAGAGGGTTAAGCGGCGGCGCGCTGCAGCGTCGTGTTGTCTTGTGCTGCGTTGTCGGGCGCGCTCGCGCCGTAGCGATTGACGAAGCGTTCGGCTGCGTCATACGCGTAGAAATCGTGCATCTGCCCGGAGAGCAGGCGCTCTTTGTACCCCTGCCACATGGAAGCTTCAAAGAAGTCTGCGTGGTGCTTGAGGAAGGCTTCGCGCACGCGCGGGTCGCCCAGCAGGAACGTGCGGTACGTCTCGGGAAAAATGTCGTGCGGGCCGACGTTGTACCAGACCTCGCCGGACATTTCTTCTTCTTCCGTGCGCGGTTCGGGCACGGTGCGGATGTTGCAGTCGGTGAGGTATTCGATCTCGTCGTAGTCGTAGAAGACCACGCGGCCGTGGCGCGTCACGCCAAAGTTCTTGTACAGCATGTCGCCCGGGAAGATGTTCGCGGCAATGAGTTCCTTGATGGCGTTGCCGTATTCGATGATGCCGTGCTCGACCTGCGCATCGGTGCCTTCGTGCAGCCAGATGTTCAGCGGCGTCATGCGGCGCTCGATGTAGACGTGGCGGATGACGATCTCTTCGCCGCCGTCTTCGCTGCGCTGGTATTCGACCATCGAAGGCGCGTGCTTTTCCAGCTCCTTGATCAGGTCGTCGTCAAAGCGCGAGAGCGGGAAGGCCACGTCGGAATACTCCAGCGTATCGGCCATGCGTCCCACGCGGTCGTGACGCTTCACAAGCTGATACTTGCTCTTGATCAGCTCGCGCGTGGTTTCCTTGGGCGGCGGGAAGTAGTCCTTGATGACCTTGAACACGTACGGGTACGACGGCAGCGTGAACACCAGCATCACGAGGCCCTTGATGCCCGGCGCGATGATGAACTTGTCCGACGAATGCTGCAGGTGATGCAGGAAATCGCGATAGAAGAGGTTCTTGCCCTGCTTCTGCAGACCCAGCGAGGTGTAGATCTCGGCGCGCGGCTTGCGCGGCATCAGGTCACGCAGGAAGGTCACGTAGGCAGACGGAATCTCCATGTCCACCATGAAATACGAGTGCGTGAACGAGAACAGGATCAGCAGTTGTTCCTGCCGCAGCAGCACCGTGTCGAGCGAGAGCTGGCCGGCGGCATTGCGTAGGATCGGCACGGCCAGCGGGAACGTCTTGTCGCCGTTGATCACGCGCCCGATGATGTACGCCGCCTTGTTGCGGAAGAACAGCGACGACAGCACGTGGATCTGGAAATTCGGCGCGATGCGGAAATCGCCGAAGTGCTCGCCCACCGCGCGCACCACGTAGCCGATATCACGCTCCAGGTCTTCAAACGGCGCGTTGAGCTGGAAGTTGTGGACGATGCGCTCGAAACAGGCGCCCAGGCCATCGCGTGTGCCGGGGTAGTACGCGCGGTACGTCGGCTTGGTGGGCGACTCTTCATTCTCGATGTACTCCGTCGAGATGGCCGGGCGCACGAAGATGAAATCGTTGTTGAAGTACGAACGATGCAGGATGCGCGTGCACACCGAGTTGAAGAAGGTCTCGGCGCACTCGGGCTGATGATGGTTGGTCAGCAGGCCGATGAAGTGCAGCTTGATCTGGCGCCAGATCTCGTCGTCGATGTTCTCGGCGTCGTATTCGTCTTCGAGGATGACCGAGGCTTCACGTACGCGCTCGTCGTAATAAGCAATGCGGTCGCGCTGCAACTGCTGCAGGCCGGCCCAGTCTCCGGTCTCGAACGCCGTCTTGGCCTGTACGCTGACCTCGCGGAACAAGCGATAGTGCTTGTCGAAGCCGTCGAGCATCGTGCGGGCAACGTCGAAGGCGATCTGCGACGAGAGGAGCTTGGGGAAATGGGACATGGCGTGTGCGCGGGGGCAGGGAAGCGGCAAAACCAGCAAACCAGGCAGACCTAGATTGTAGGGTCTTCGGTACCGTGTTCGCGTCCTGAAACCGTTGCGCCTCCTTATCCGTTTGGCTGATGGCCCCGTGCCCCAGCCCCGCCTGCTCTCGCCAGTTACATCGTCTCTGCGTACAGCTCGCGGCCGATCAGCATGCGGCGGATTTCCGACGTGCCGGCGCCAATCTCGTACAGCTTGGCGTCGCGCCACAGGCGGCCGACCGGGAATTCGTTGATGTAGCCATTGCCGCCCAGGATCTGGATGGCTTCGCCGGCCATCCAGGTGGCCTTCTCGGCGGTGTAGAGGATCACGCCGGCGCAGTCCTTGCGCACCTGGCGCACGTGGTCGCGGCCCAGTGAGTCGAGGTTCTTGCCGACCGTGTACAGGTACGCGCGGCAAGCCTGCAGCGTGGTGTACATGTCAGCCATCTTGCCCTGGATGAGCTGGAATTCGCCAATGCTCTGGCCGAACTGCTTGCGGTCGTGGATGTACGGCGTGACCACGTCCATGCAGGCCTGCATGATGCCGATCGGGCCGCCGGAGAGCACCGCGCGCTCGTAATCCAGGCCGCTCATCAGCACCTTGGTGCCGCCGTTTTCCTGACCGAGGATGTTTTCCACCGGCACTTCTACATTCTCGAACACCAGTTCGCCCGTGTGCGAGCCGCGCATGCCAAGCTTGTCCAGCTTCTGCGCCACCGAGAAACCCTTCATGCCTTTTTCGACGATGAACGCCGTCATGCCGCGCGCGCCCAGTTCGGGCTCGGTCTTGGCGTAGACGACCAGCACGTCGCAGTCGGGGCCGTTGGTGATCCACATCTTGGTGCCGTTGAGCACGTAGCGGTCGCCTTTCAGTTCCGCGCGCAGCTTCATGCTGACGACGTCCGACCCGGCATTCGGCTCGCTCATCGCCAGCGCCCCCACCCATTCGCCGGAAACCAGCTTGGGCAGGTACTTGGCCTTCTGGGCCGCCGTGCCGTTGCGATGGATCTGGTTCACGCACAGATTCGAGTGCGCGCCATACGACAGGCCCACTGACGCCGATGCACGGCTGATTTCTTCCATGGCGATCATGTGCGCCAGGTAGCCCATGTTGGCGCCGCCGTACTCCTCGGCCACCGTGATGCCGAGCACGCCCAGCTCGCCCATCTTGCGCCACGCGTCCATCGGGAACTGGTCGGTGCGGTCGATTTCGCCGGCACGCGGTGCCAGCTCGCCCTGCGCCCAATCGCGCACGGCCGAACGCAGCATCTCGATGTCTTCGCCCAAGTCGAATTTCAGGCCGGGCAGATCAATCATGGTGGTCTCCTTGGGCGCGGTTCGAGCCGCGGGTGTCTCTAGTCAGTGGTCTGGCGCTGTGCGGTGCGCGTCGCTTATGGCGGGCACCGCGGTGCCGGGAGGGTGCTGCAGGGTGTTGCGTATTGTATTGACGTTTACGTAAACGTCAATGACCGTCCATTAGGTAGATTTGCGGAATCAGGCGGCCTTGCGACGCTTGGTCGGCTTGACCGTGCCGGCCTGCGCGTCTTCCAGCAGGCGCCGGCACTGGCGTTCGTGCTGGTCGATCTCGGCCAGTTGGGCGTTCAAATCTTCCAACTGCTGCGTCAGCACCGCACGGTGTTGCGCCAGCGACGCCAGGAAGCGCTCCAGCTGCGGCACCGTATCGCGCGGCGACTCATACAGGTCCAGGATCTCCTTGATCTCGCCCAGCGACAGGCCGAGCCGCTTGCCTCGCAAGGTGAGCTTCAGGCGCGTGCGCTCGCCGGCCGAGTACACCCGCCGACGTCCGCCCGGGCCTTGGCGATCCGGCGCCAGCAGACCCTGGTCTTCGTAGAAGCGGATGGCGCGCGGCGTGATGTCGAACTCGCGTGCAAGATCGGTGATGGTGAAGCTTGCGTCGGCAAGCGCGCCGGCATCGCCCGATTCAAGATCGGCGGCAAGCGCGGCGGCGGCAGACGGAGTGGAGGCGGACATACGGCGGGAACGGGCTAACGGCAGAGGAGTGATGACACATGCACGCCGGGCAGCGACATTAAGTTTTCGCTTAAGATGGATGACCGGCGGCGAATTGACGTTTACGTTAGCGTCAATAGCGCCAAACCGCAATCGCAGAGACCGCCGCACAGCAGCTCAAGGCGGCGACCGAGACCCCACCCACATGAACGCGCTCGAACACCAACTCGACTATCCCTTTGGCGACACGCTTCCCGAAGGCGGCACGCGGTTTGAAGTCGCCCCTGGCGTCTACTGGCTGCGCATGCCGCTGCCGTTTGCGCTCGATCACATCAACCTCTGGCTGCTGCGCGATCGGCAGGACGGGCAGGACGGCTGGACGATCATCGATTGCGGCATCAACCACGAAGCGATTCGCGGGTACTGGGAAACGATCTTCGCGAACCACCTCGACGGCCTGCCGGTGCTGCGCGTGCTGGTCACGCACTGTCATCCGGACCACGTCGGCCTGTCGAACTGGCTGTGCGAAGGCGGCGACGAGAAACGCTGGAACGTGCGCCTGTGGATGAGCCTGGGCGACTACGCCTTCGCGCGCATGCTGGTGGGCGGCACGGGTGCGTCGAATGCCGGCGGCGAATTTGCCGCGCGCCATTTCGAGCGCCACGGCTTGACCGACCCGACTTCCATCGAAGGCATCCGTAACCGCAAGGATTACTACAGCACGCTCGTGCCAGGCGTGCCCAGCCAGTACCGCCGCCTGATGGACGGCAATGTCGTCACCATCGGCGCGCACACATGGCGTGTCATCACCGGTTTCGGCCACGCGCCCGAGCACGTCGCGCTCTACAGTGAAGAGGCCAACGTGCTGATTTCCGGCGACATGGTTCTGCCGCGCATTTCCACCAACGTGAGCGTGTTCGATCTGGAGCCTGAAGCGGATTCGCTCACGCTGTATCTGGACTCGCTCGGCAAATACGAGCCGCTGCCGGCGGACGTGCTGATCCTGCCGTCGCACGGGCGGCCGTTCCGCGGGCTGCATACGCGCATCCGGCAACTGCGCGACCACCATGCGGATCGCCTGGCCGAAACGTTGGCCGCGTGCAAGGCCGCGCCGCAATCGGCACGCGACATCGTCAACGTCATCTTCAAGCGTCAGTTCGATGTGCACCAGATGACCTTCGCGATGGGCGAGGCGCTTGCTCACCTGCATGCGCTGTGGCATCAAGGCGAACTGGTGCGCGAAACCGACGCGGACGGTATCGTTCGATTCCACGCAGCTGCATAAACCGCACGACCCGTGCCTTTCAACGGAGCCGCCCATGGCTGACCAGCATGACGTTCTCGACGACAGCGCCGTCGTCCTGCCGTTTCCCGCGCAAACGCCGACTGCGCCGTATTACGCGGTGATTTTTTCCTCCACGCGCACCGACGGCGACAATGGCTACGGCGCCATGGCCGACCGCATGGTGGAGTTGGGCCGCAGTATGCCGGGGTTTCTCGGCATCGAGTCCGTGCGCGATGAGCTGGCCGGCGATCAGGGGCGGCCGGGCATCACCGTGTCGTATTGGTCGTCGCTGGAGGCCATTCGCGAGTGGAAGAACCAGAGCGACCACCTTGCCGCCCAGAAGCTGGGGCGTGAGCAGTGGTATGCGTCGTACCACCTGCGCATTGCCAAGGTCGAGTACGACTATGGGTTCGAGCGATAACGTATCGCTGCGGCCAACAAGAAACCCGCCGACCGGCGGGTTTTTTTTCGGCCTGAAACTTGGCCCTAACGCAGCGTCTTCGCAAATTGCCCCAGATACCGCACGCCATCAATCGCGCGGCTGCCGTACCACGACACCATCTCGCCATCAACGAGGTAGACCGGCTTGCCGATCTGCTTTTCGAGCGCATCGACGTGCTCTTCGGTAAAGCTGTAAGGCTCGGTGGAGAGCAGCACGCAGTCGATGTTGCGCACAACATCATTGCTCCAGCGGAACGTCGGGTAGCGCGTGTCGGGCCGGTTGGGGCGGGCACAATCGCCGCTCTTGTTGGTGCCGCATTCCACAGGCGCCGGATCGTCGGGCCACGTATGGCAGTTGACGAGTTTGAGCATCCGCGAGATGTACGTGTCGCGCGACACGGTCATCCACGGGTCTTGCCAGATGGCGTACAGCACGCGGTGCGGCAGGAAGTGGCGACCGCGCAGCGCCTCCAGCTCCTGCGTCAGCGCATCCGACAACTTCTGCGCCTGCGCTTCGCGGCGAAAGATACCGCCCAGCAGTTCGTATAGCGCGAGGTTGTCTTCCGGCGAGCAAGGATGCGTGACGATGATGTGCGGGATGAACTCGCGCAGCTTGTCGACGGTCGGACGCGTGTTCTCGTCAATGTTCACGATGACGTGCGTGGGCGCCAGCTCGCGCAACTTGTCCAGTTTGACGGTCTTGGTGCCACCGACCTTCGGTACGTTGCGCACCGCTTCGCGCGGGTGGATGCAGAAGCCGGTGCGGGCCACAAGCTGATCGCCCAGGTCGAGCGAGAACAGCAGATCGGTAATCGAAGGGACCAGGCTGGCGATGCGCGGTGTGGTGTCGACAGGGGCGTGGGCGAGCCCAGCCGCATCGGTGTAAGTCATGACGAAATCTCGGGGTTGCGGGGTTTGCGCCCGGCGCGCGCAAACGCAAAGTCATACAGCCCGCGCGGCAGCACGTGCAGCAGCTTGGCGACCATGCCCATCGGCCATGGCAGCACCGTGAAGCGCACGCCGCGATGGATCGCATTCACGGCTTTCAGCGCGAAGCGGTCCACCGGCATCAGGAAGGGCATGGGATAAGGATTGTGTTCGGTCATCGGCGTGCGGATGTAGCCGGGGGCGATCGTCACCACGCGCAGCCCAAGCGGGCCGAATTCCACGCGCAGGCTCTCCATCAGCTTGATCACCGCCGACTTGGAGGCGCTGTACGCTGCCGCACCCGGCAGCCCGCGCACGCCCGCCACGCTGGCAATGCCGACAAGCGTGCCGCCGGGCTGCCCAGGCTTGGCGCGTGCCAGCATCGGCCCGACAAACGGCTGGAACGTGTTGAGCACGCCCATCCAGTTGGTGTCCATCACGACAGCAAAGGCTTTCAGGTCGCCGGGTTCGCGCAAGTCCGTGCCGACCGAGATGCCGGCGTTGGCGATCACCACATCGGGCAGCCCGACCGTGGCGATAAAGGCGTTGGCCACGTCGCGCATCGATTCGGCGCTGCGCACGTCGGCGGCGTAGCAATGGCAGCGGCTCTGGATGCCGGCAGGCAGCGTCTGGACAAACTCGTGGAGCACGTCGACACGCCGCGCGACCAGCCCGATCATGGCGCCCTGCGCTGCGTACTGACGTGCCAAGGCTTGGCCGATGCCGCTGGAAGCGCCGGTGATGAAGACGATCTCGCTCATGTCGATGTCCTGGTAGGTGTGAAAAAGGCCGACGCACAAAAAACGCCCGCACAGGGGCGGGCGTCGATGGCGGTGTCACGCCCGGGCGAATGCCCGGAAACGCGTCAATCCGTCACATCTTGCGGTTGCGCACCTGGTCGACGAGGTAGTCGAGCGTCTGGGCAGCGCCCACGTTGCTGCCGGCATCTGCCGGCGACGTGGTGTATTTACCCTGCACAACGACGGTCGGCACGCCTTCGATCTTGTACTGATCGGCCAGTTGCGCGGCGCGTTTGGTATTGGCGTTCACACTGAACGAGTTGTAGGTGTCGCGGAACTGCTTCTCGTCGACGCCGTTGGCAGCCATGAACTTCGCAATGTCATCCAATTCGGACATCGAACGGTAGTTCTTGTGCAGTTGGTCAAACACGCGGTCATGCAGCGTCTTGCCGCTGGCGTCCTTGGCGTCGAGCTTGCCGAGCGCTTCCAGCGTGTAATAGATGCGGGTATGCGGCTCCAGCTTGGCATTGAAGGCCACCGGCACGCGCTTGATCACCACGTCCTTGCCTTGCTTGGCGACCCACGCTGTCCAGGTGTTTTCAAAGTCATAGCAGTGCGGGCAGCCGTACCAGAAGAACTCCGTCACTTCGATCTTGCCTGCGGGCACGGGCTGCGGCGTTTGCAGCACTTTGTATTCCTTGCCGGCGGTGGGCGCGGCGTTGGCCGGCGCGGTCATCAGGAAGCCGGCGCCAGTGGCGAGGGCGATCAGGAAAGCAGCGAGTTTTTTCATGGTGGATGGACGACGAATTAGACGACGAACTGGACGAAGCAACCGAAAAACCAGCGAAATCCAGTGCAGAACCGACAGATGCCGCTGTCAGCGTAACTGAGACTGAGGTTTCTGACCGATCACAGCCCGCCGGGTTCACAGCGGGCTGCACGACTTGACGTTACTGGCGAGCGAAGCGAATGACCGACGATTCCACGCCCGTCGACTGCAGGCGGCCGCGCACGGCGGTCATCTCATCCAGCGAATTGAACGGCCCCAGGCGCACGCGATACATCGTGGTGCCGTTCACCTCGCGCTGCGTCACCTTGGCTTCAAAGCCTTGCATGGCGAGATTGCCCTTCTGACGCTCGGCATCTTCGGGCGATTTGTAAGCGCCCACTTGCAGGAAGTAGCCTGTCTTGGCTGCATCCTGGCGGGCAATCTCGGCAATCGGGTCCGTCACCGGCTTCTCGTTCGAGGCGGTAACCGGAGGCTTGGGTGGCTTGACGGCCGGTGCGCTTGCCACCTGCGGGACCGAACCTGGCTGGGCCGGGTGGATCGTGATGCCCGGCGGCGGATTGTTCTGCTCGGCGGCCTGATCGACCGGCTTGGCCGGCACACGGCTCCACAACGGCGCGTTCGGGTCTGCTGCCTGCGGCGCGCTGGCTTGCGGCGCGGGCTGCACCGGCGTCGGCAGCGTGTTGACCACGTTGCCCGCTTCGCTCGGCTTGGGTTGCGCGCCGCCACGCGACACGAAGGGCACCGGCGCCTTGGTGATGTACACCGCCACCACCACGGCGATCGCCAAACCGACGATCAAGCCCAGCACCAGACCCAGAAACGTGCCGCCCCGTTGCGAGCGGGCACGGGAAAATTGCGTATTGCGTGCCATGTCGATCCTTCTAGAAGCGCCCGATTATAAGAGCGCCGTGTGATGCCAAATCGTGCGCGTTTACATCTTTTGCGGCGCGGACACGCCGATCACCGCCAGCCCGTTGCGCAGCACCTGACGCGTGGCAGCCAGCAGCGCCAGGCGGGCACGCTTGACGGCCTCGTCGTCGACCAGCACGCGATCGGCGTTGTAGAACGCGTGGAAATCGCCTGCCAGGTCGCGCAGGTAGAAAGCCACGGCGTGCGGGGCCAGCTCGCGTGCGGCGTCGGCCAGCATGTCGGGGAATGCGGCCAGGCGTTGCACCAGGGCGGTCGCCTGCGGGCTGACATCCGGGCCCGTCACCGCAGCCAGATCAGCGCTGGTGAGCGAGGCGGCGTCAACGCCTGCACGCTCGAACACCGAGCAGATGCGCGCGTGCGCGTACTGCACGTAATACACGGGGTTCTCGTCGCTCTGTTTGAGCGCCAGATCGACGTCGAAGACGAATTCGGTATCGGCCTTGCGCGACAGCAGGAAGAAGCGCACGGCGTCGCGGCCACGCGTGAAGCGCGCCGGCCAGTTCGGCTCGCCGGCTTCCACGCAGGCGCGGATGGTGTCGACGCCGGCTTCGCTCTCGGCGTCGCCGTTGGACCATTCGATCAGGTCGCGCACCGTCACGTACGAGCCGGCGCGCTTGGAGATCTTCACCTCGGCGCCGTCCTTCATCACCGTGACCATCTTGTGCAGGACGTAATCGGGGTAGCCCTTCGGGATGCCGATGTTCAGGCCCTGCAGGCCGGCGCGCACGCGGGCGATGGTGCCGTGGTGGTCGCTGCCCTGCACATTGATGACCTGCGTGAAGCCGCGTCCCCATTTGGTCGTGTGGTACGCAACGTCGGGCACGAAGTAGGTGTAGGCGCCGTCGGATTTGCGCATGACGCGGTCCTTGTCGTCACCGTCGTCGGTGGTGCGCAGCCACAGCGCGCCTTCCTGCTCGTAGGTCTTGCCTGCAGCAACGAGCGCGTCTACCGTCTGCTGCACCTTGCCTTCGGTGTAGAGCGAAGACTCCAGGTAGTAGCGGTCGAACTTCACGCCAAAGGCCTGCAGATCGATGTCCTGCTCATTGCGCAGATACGTGACGGCAAAGCGGCGGATGGCTTCGATGTTCTCGACATCGCGCTCGCCCGTCACGGGTTCGCCATCGGAGGCGCGCACGGTCTTGCCGGCGAGATAATCGGCGGCGATGTCGGCAATGTAGTCGCCGTTGTAAGCGGCTTCGGGCCAGTTGGCGTCGCCCGGCTTGTAGCCGCGTGCGCGGGCCTGGACGGAGACGGCGAGGTTGTGGATCTGGACGCCGGCGTCGTTGTAGTAGAACTCGCGGTGGACCTTGTGGCCCTGCCAGTCGAGCAGGCTCGCCAGCGCATCGCCCAGCGCGGCCTGGCGGCCGTGACCGACGTGCAGCGGACCGGTCGGGTTGGCCGAGACAAACTCCACCAGCACCGGCGCGCCGTCATGCGTGTTTGCGGCGCCATAGCGGTCGCCTTCTGCAAACACGGCGGCGATCACGTCGGCACGCGCGGCGGCGGACAGGCGCAGGTTGATGAAACCGGGGCCAGCGATCTCCACGGCGGCCACCAAGCGCTGGCCGCGGGCATCGGCGCGGATGGCATCGGCGATCTTGCCGGCCAACTCGCGCGGGTTGGTGCCCAGGGGTTTGGCGAGCTGCAGCGCGACGTTGCAGGCGATGTCGCCGTGCGCGGCCTGCTTGGGGCGCTCCAGGACGATCTCCGGTCGGGCTTGGCCCTCGGGCAGCAGGGAGCCGACGGCGTCGGACAACAGTTGGGCGATCGTCTGTTTGTGGGAGGGCAGCATAAAGAAACCATGACGCCGGCAGTGCTGAATTGGATTGAAATCCAGTTCTGGCGCCGCCAGTTGCGTTGTTCGGGGAAAAGTACGAAATTTTATCAGGTGAGCCGCGGTCTCAGAGGTATCCGCCCCAGTCACGGCAATCCGCGGCCCCCACCCAACCAAGGGAAACAAGAAATCATGATCACCTTTACTTCGCACGCTTCGCAGAAATTCTCGATGCAGAAGGATCTCGCCATGGTGCTGCTGGGCGTGATCGGCAAGACGCTGGGCGAGCGCGGTGTCATCACGCCCGAAGAAATGCCCCACGCCATCGACCGCCTCAAGCGGGCCATCAAGGATGACACGCACCAGGCACATATCAAGGTGGCCGAACTGTCGGCGGCCGAGCTGGACGAAAACGGCGAAGAAGAGCCGCCGCACCTCGGGCAGCGCGCCTATCCGCTGCTGCACATGCTGGAAGAATCGCTGGTCGAACAATCCAGCGTGCTCTGGGGCGTCTGAGGACGGAGCGGGCCAAAAAAATGCCCGGCCGCCAAACGGGGCGGTCCGGGCATCCGGCCACAGCGGGCCGGGAGCGGGGGAGGGGGGGGCTGGCGCGCTGGCCGGTATCTCGTCCGACTGCTTTCGCTTTATTGGTCGTGGAGCATGTCGGACAACTCGTCCGCGTGTTCCTCCTCAACGGCCAGAATCTGTTCCAGGACGCGCCGCGTGGTGGGGTCTCGATCCCCGATGTAACGGATCATCTCCAGGTAGCTGTCGATCGCGATCCGCTCGGCCACCAGGTTCTCCTTGATCATGTCGACCAGGCCGTCGGCTTCCACGTATTCGGAATGGCTGCGCGTGGATAGTCCTTCCGGGTTGAAGTTGGGCTCGCCGCCCAGTTGCACGATGCGCGTGGCGATGCTGTCGGCGTGTGCCTGTTCCTCGTTGGCATGCACCAGGAATTCTGCGGCGATCGGTTCTGCGTTGATGCCCTTGGCCATGAAATGGTGGCGCCGGTAGCGCAGCACGCAGATCAACTCGGTCGCCAGCGCCTCATTCAGCAGCCGCAGCACGGTCTCCCGATCGGCTTTGTAATCTTCGGTCACCGCACCTTCCTCAATGTGCTTGCGGGCACGTTCGCGCAAGGTTTTGATGTCGGTGAGGAAGCTGCTTTCCGAGGGGGCGGCGACGTTGGTCCGGCTCATGTGGTTGCTCCTGCGGGTGATTGCGGGTTGGTTTTATTCGCTGGCGTCGCGTCGGCTGCTTCCGCCGGCCAGCGCCACAACCAGCCCGATCGCTGCCCCAATCGCCACAGCGACACCCACCGACTTGAACGGTGCCGCCGTGATGGTTTCTTCGGTGCGATCGAGCGCCCAGTCCATGCGTTCGCGGGCCTGATGGGCACGCTCATTGGCGGCGCGGCGCAGTTGGTCGGCGCGCGCGTGCAGCGTGCGACTGGCGCGGTCGGCTTCTGCGCTGCCCTCGTCGGTCAATGTATGGATGGCGTTTTCAAGCGAGCGCAGCAGGCTCTGCACGTCTTCCACGGCAGGGCGAGCGGCATAGCGGGCGTGGTCGACGGCGTCGCTGGCACTGTTCATGGCGCGGTGCGCGCGATCATTGACGTCATCAATTCGGCTTCGGACGCGGTGGCTGGCAAAGAGTGACATGGTGAAGTTCCTCATCGTGACGCCCCGGAAGGCATACTCCGGCGGCGCGGTTGGTTCGGGCGCGGTTTCAGTTTTTGCGAAAGCGGGCCGCATGCCAAACCCCTTAGCAAGACACGGGCCGCGCTTCCGACTGGGTTGGCTGCGCTAATCGACGGCCTTGAAGACCGTGACGCCCAACACCAGAAACAGCACGAACAGCACTACGAAGATGAAGAACAGGACCTTGGCGATACTCGCCGCGCCTGCGGCAATGCCGGTAAAGCCCAGGACGCCGGCCACCAGGGAGATGATGGCGAAGATGAGTGCCCATTTCAGCATGTTGTCGTCTCCGGTTCGGATGGGATGGGAATGCAGGGCAGCGGAGCATTGGATGAGGCCGACGCCCTGTCGCGTATCCCTACGCACATCGCGTGCCTGACCGGGGTGCGCCCCAAGTGTCGCCCGGGGCGCCCACGCGGTATCATCCGAATTGCCAAAAAAACACAAACGCAACGCGCGCCGCGTCGGGCGGTTTGACGCGTTTCCTATGGGTCTGCATGCCATGCGGTCATCCTTGCGCTCCACTCTGCTGCTCGCCGGCGGCATTCTGCTGACGCTCGGGGTGCTGATTGCCTCGGAGACGGGCAACATCCGCCTGAGCCAGGGCTATCGGCAGGTGATTCAGTCGCAGCAGGCTGAAACCGCCATCAACGAACTGCTTGCCGAGCTGGTGAACGCCGAGGCGGGGCAACGCGGGTTCCTGCTCACGGGCAAGGACGAATACCTCGATCCATACAACAAGGCCATCCCGCACATCCACGCGTTGATGGCAGAAATTCGCGATCACTACGCCAACGATCCTGACGCGCTGAAGCTGTTCTCGGAGACGGCGCTCCAGGTGAGCCGCAAGCTCACCGAGATGGAACTCACGCTCATTTACGGCAAGCGTGATCTGGAAGTGGCGCTCGATCTCGTGCGCACCGATTTCGGCAAGGCATCGATGGAAGCGGTGCGGCAGGGGCTGGACCGCCTGCGTCAGCGTGAGATCGCCACCGTGGCCCGCAGCCTTGAACACGCCGAGCGCGATCTGGCGCTCTCGCGCTACGGCATTGCGCTCATCACGGCGGTCAACATCATCCTGCTGGTGGTACTGGGCATGCAGCACGCCAAGCGCCTTGCCGTGACGGAGCGTGAGCGCGACATGGCGGAGGAGGAAAGCCAGAAGCTCGACCGTATGGTGCGTGAGCGCACGCGTCAGTTGTCCGACTTGGCTGCGCACTTGCAGCGTGTGACCGAAGATGAGAAGACGCGCCTCGCGCGCGAGCTGCACGACGAGCTGGGCGCCATCCTCACCGCCACCAAGATGGACCTCCACTGGCTGCGTTCACGCATTCATGCCAATGAGCCTGCGGTAAGCGAAAAGATCACGCGCGTGATGGCCCACGTGGATCAGGGCATCCAGATCAAGCGCCGCCTGATCGAAGACCTGCGCCCGACGATCCTGCTCAACCTGGGTTTGGTGGAAGCGCTCTCGCAATTGACGGAGGACGTGGGCACGCGCAATGGCTGGCATACGGAAGTGAGCCTGCCCGACGATATGCCCAAGCTGACCGACGATGCGGCCATCGCGCTGTATCGGATCGTGCAGGAATCGCTGACCAACGCATCGAAATACGCGCATGCGACCACGGTGTCGGTGGCGCTCGATGTGGGTGAAGAGGGCGTGCGCTTGCGCGTGCGCGACAACGGCCGTGGGTTCCCCGCCGATATCGAGCGGCGCCGCATGGTCGGCCACCACGGCCTGCTGGGGATGGAGCAGCGCGCCATTGCGCTGGGCGGCACGCTCGTCATCGACTCAATGCCAGGCGGCGGTGTGACGATCATCGTCGAGCTGCCTCCCAGCGATGCCGTATTCGACCGAGGCGCGGCTAACGAACCGTCGGGCATGCAGGCGCTGACTGGCGGTATTGCGCCTGCCCCGGGCCGCGGCGGCGCGACGGTGTAAGTCGCTCGCCGTAACGCATCGCCCAAACAAAAAGCCCCATCGCGGGGCTTTTTGTTTTTGATGCCGGCGTCGCTGGCGCTGACGTTACATCTTCTGCTTGGCGTTGTCGGCCGAGTTCTCCAGCTTCTGACCACCGGTCTGGATGTCCTTGCCGGCGCCGGCCATGGTGTTGCAGCCGGCCAGGAACATACACGTCACTGCAAGTGCGGCACACAAGGTCTTCATCGAACGCTCCTTGGGGTGAGAAATGGCGTTGGGCGCGTGGCGCGACGGCAGATGCGGCGCGCTAAGAATCTCAGGGGTGGAAATGCTGCGCGGGCTGAGGACGGGGGCGGCCGACACCGGCGCGCTCTTCGATCACCTCGAACACCTTGTCGAGTTCGAGCGATTTGTCGAAGAAATAGTTGGCGCCGGCTTCAAAGCAGCGCTGCCGGTAGGTCGGAACCTGAGCGTGGTTGGTGTAGACGATACGTACGCTGGGCGACGCTTGATCGCGCAGCGTTTGGAGGACTTTGAAGCCATTGCCCTGCCGCAATTGCAGGTCGACGATCACGACGTCGTAGTGGCCCTGCCCCAGAAGGCCCAGCGCCAAATCTTCGGTGTCTGCCCATTCGACCGTCGCCACGAAGGCGGAGGCCTTGAGGTATTCCAGCACCATGCCGCGAAGCACCGGGGAATCCTCGATCAGGAGGACGCGCAGGCCACGGGCGGAGAGGGTGACGGCTTGATCCAGCATGGGTTGATGTTAGCCAGCGGGTTGCCGAGGTGGTATCAGGCGTTGTCCTACATGCCAGTTGGGTTTGCGGGGCGCCAAGGGGTTTTGGCGCCCCATCAGGTGCTACTCAACCAGGCCGTTCTTGATGGCGTAATACGTCAGATCGGCATTGGATTTCATGCCCATCTTTTCCAGAATCCGCGTGCGGTAAGTGCTGACCGTCTTGACGCTCAGGAACAGCTCTTCCGCGATGATCGATACCGATTGCCCGCGCGCCAGCTTGCAGAAGATCTGAAACTCACGCTTGGACAGCGTCTGGTGCAGCGGCTGGTCGGTCGGCTTTTCCAGGCCGCCAATGAGCAGCTCGGCCACGGTCGGGCTGACATAGCGACGGCCTTGCGACACGGTACGGATGGCCTTGACCAGCTCGTCCGGCGCGCTTTCTTTTGTCAGATAGCCCGATGCCCCTGCGCGGATCAGGTTGATGGCGTACTGGTCTTCCGGGAAGGTCGACAGGATCAGCACCGGCAGATCCGGATGGCGCTGGCGAGCCAGCTTGAGGGTGTCGATGCCGTTGCGATCGGGCATGGAAATGTCGAGCACCACGACGTCAAAGGCCCCGGTGCGGAGTTGCTCCATCACCTCTTCCCCGCTGGCCGCTTCCCCCGCGACTTCGATGTCCCGCTCTTCGGACAGAAACTGTCGAAGGCCGGCGCGAACGATCTCGTGGTCGTCCGCAATCAGGACGCGAATCATGCTGCTCCTTATGAGCGCGCTGGGCGGATTGCCCGACTCCGTGCGCTGCGCTTGTTGGTTCGATACGACAGCAATTGTATCGGACTGTTGCGCCAAAACGGGGCCCCTCGTGCTGGCGGTTTGAGAAGGCGTTGTCTGCGTTTCCATAAGAGACCTCGGGAATGTGCATGAATCGCAACATGTCGATGCCTCCCCGATCAGCAATCGGCGTGCCTGGGCGCGTGCGGCCAAAGAAAACGGGGCGGAAGAGTTCCGCCCCGAGGGTAGCCGGAATTGCCGGGCGGCCCCGGTTTTTCCGCGCAGTGACGTGTTACTTCGTCTGGGTCGTGGCGGCGGCGTTCGCGCCTGCGTCGGCGCTCAGGCCGGCGCCGGTGTCAGCCTTTGCGGCCTTGCCCGACTTCTCGGCCGACTTTTCCGTCTTGCTGACCGACTTGCCGACCTTGTCTGCGGTCTTGTCGACGCCGGCTTCCGTCTTCGCCTTGTGCTCGTGCGCGGCCTTGGCGCCGTGCTCAGCCTTGGTGTTCAGTTGGCTCTTGGCGGACTCGGTGTCCAGCTTGGCGCCCGTATCGGCCTTCAGGCCCACGCCGGCATTGCCTTGCGCCGGTGCCACGGCCGCAGTGCCATTGGATTGCAGCGATACGCCGGCCGACGGGGTTTGCGCGTTGGCGTAAGCCGAAGCAGCAGCGATGGCGATGGCGGACAGGGAGATCAGCAGCTTGTTCATGGAAGAGACTCCTTTCGTTCTGAACGGCCACGCGAGGGATTCGTCGCGGCATCACTCTGTGTGTGTTGAGTGAATGGGTTCAGTCTATGGAGCCCTTTCGGTTACGACTGTTAGGGGGTGTAAGCCTTTGTAATGTCAGGATCGCCCCTCTTGAAACCCCGGCAAAGCCAATGCCGGTGAGGGTTTGCGGACGTAAGACACAGCGTGATTCACACTATGTCTTAAACGTCTTGTCACAGAATCAGAGATTCGGGGCGAGGGCGCGCTCCACAAAGGCGCGGTCTTCACCGCTGCGGGCGATCATGTCGTCCACCTGATCCTGGCCGATCTTGCCGAGCGTGAAGTACGTGCTGTCCGGATGCGAAAGGTAGAAGCCCGAGACGGAAGCGGCCGGCGTCATGGCCAGCGCCTCGGTCAGGTCCATGCCGATCTCCTGCGCGTCGAGCACGCGGAACATGTCGCGCTTGACGGTGTGCTCCGGGCAGGCCGGGTAGCCGGGCGCGGGGCGGATGCCCTTGTATTCCTCGCGGATGAGCGCATCGTTGTCGAGCGTCTCATCCGGTGCGTAGCCCCACAAGTCGCGACGCACGCGGGCGTGCAGGCATTCGGCAAAGGCTTCGGCAAAGCGGTCGGCCAGCGCCTTGAGCATGATCGCGCTGTAGTCGTCGTTGTCGGCTTCGAACTGCTTCTCGCGCTTTTCCACCCCGATGCCGCCCGTCACGGCAAACAGGCCGATGTAGTCGGCAATGCCGGTGTCCTTGGGCGCGATGAAATCGGCCAGGCAGCGGTTCGGGCGCATCACGCCGTCGATGATCGGGCGCTCGCTCTGCTGGCGGATGTTGCGCCAGGTGAGCGCGACTTCCGAGCGCGATTCGTCGGTGTAGATCTCGATGTCGTCGTCGTTGACGGTGTTGGCGGGCAGCAGCGCGATCACGCCGTTGGCCGTGAGCCAGCGCCCGGCGATCAGGCGCGCGAGCATGCTCTTGCCGTCGGAGAACACCCGACGGGCCGACTCACCCACGATCTCATCGTTGAGAATGTCCGGGAATTTGCCGGCCAGGTCCCACGTCTGGAAGAACGGGCCCCAATCGATGTACTGGGCGAGTTCGTTCAGATCGTAGTTGCGGAACACGCGGCGGCCGATGAACTTCGGCTTGGGCGGCGTGTAGTTGCTCCAGTCGATCTTCGTCTTGTTGGCGCGCGCTGCGGCCAGCGACACCATCGGCGTGGCTTTCTTATTGGCGTGCTGCGTGCGGATGCGGTCGTAGTCGGCGTGCAGTTCTTCGACGTAGCGCGCGGCGCCTTCGTCGGACAGCAGGCTCGACGCCACGCTCACTGAGCGCGAGGCGTCCGGCACGTAAACCACCGGCCCTTCGTAATTCGGGGCGATCTTCACGGCGGTATGCACGCGGCTCGTCGTCGCGCCACCGATCAGCAGCGGGATTTTCTTCACGCGGAAGTACTCGTCGCGCTGCATTTCCGACGCCACGTAGGCCATTTCTTCGAGCGACGGCGTAATCAGGCCCGACAGGCCGATGATGTCCGCGCCTTCCACCTTCGCCTTGGCCAGGATGTCGTTGCACGGGACCATCACGCCCATGTTCACGACTTCGAAGTTGTTGCACTGGAGCACGACGGTGACGATGTTCTTGCCGATGTCGTGCACGTCGCCCTTGACCGTGGCGATGACGATCTTGCCACGCGAACGCACGTCGCCGCCGGCCGCGGCAATCTTGCGCTTCTCTTCTTCGATGAACGGAATCAGGTGGGCCACCGCCTGCTTCATCACGCGGGCGGATTTCACCACCTGCGGCAGGAACATCTTCCCGGCGCCGAAGAGGTCACCGACGATGTTCATGCCGTCCATCAGCGGGCCTTCGATGACCTGGATCGGGCGGCCGCCGGCGGCAAAGATCTTCTGCCGAACTTCTTCGGTGTCTTCGACCACGTAGTCGGTAATGCCGTGCACGAGCGCATGTGCCAGGCGCTTTTCCACCGGCTCCTGACGCCAGGCGAGGTTTTCTTCACGCTTGGTGCCGCCGCCCTTGTAGCGGTCCGCAATTTCCAGCAAGCGGTCGGTGGCATCGGGGCGGCGGTTGAGCACCACGTCTTCCACGCGGTCGCGCAGTTCGGGGTCGAGGTTCTCGTACACGCCCAACTGCCCGGCGTTGACGATGCCCATGTCCATGCCCGCCTGAATTGCGTAGTACAGGAACACGGTGTGGATCGCCTCGCGCACCACGTCGTTGCCGCGGAACGAAAACGACACGTTCGACACGCCGCCGCTCACCTTCGCGTACGGCAGGTTTTGTTTGATCCAGCGCGTGGCTTCGATGAAGTCCACCGCATAGTTGTTGTGTTCCTCGATCCCGGTCGCCACCGCAAAGATGTTCGGGTCGAAGATGATGTCTTCCGGCGCAAAGCCGACTTTGTTGACGAGGAAGTCGTAGCTGCGCTTGCAGATCTCGGTCTTGCGCGCATAGGTGTCAGCCTGGCCTTGCTCGTCAAACGCCATCACCACGGCAGCGGCGCCGTAGCGCTTGATCAGCTTGGCGTGGTGCGCGAACTGTTCTTCGCCTTCCTTGAGCGAGATCGAGTTGACGATCGCCTTGCCCTGCACGCACTTCAGACCCGCCTCGATCACGTCCCATTTGGACGAGTCGATCATGATCGGCACGCGCGCGATGTCGGGCTCCGAGGCGATCAGATTCAGGAAGCGCACCATCGCCGCCTTGGAATCGAGCATCGCCTCGTCCATGTTGATGTCGATGACCTGCGCGCCGTTTTCGACCTGCTGGCGCGCCACGGCCAGCGCCTCGTCGAACTGGCTGTTCAGGATCATGCGCGCGAACGCCTTGGACCCGGTGACGTTGGTGCGCTCGCCGACGTTGACGAACAGCGTGCTCTCGCCGATGTTGAACGGCTCGAGGCCAGAGAGGCGCATGGGGTGGTCGGTCATGATGGTGCGGGGTTCGGTCAGGCGGGGGCGTATTCGCCGAGCTTCAACAGGTTGCCGTGCGGGTCGATCACGTAGAGCTCTTTCATGCCCCACGGACGCACCGCCGGCGGCGCGAGCTCCAGCCCGCGCGCGGTGAATTCTTCAAACAGCGCCTGCGTGCTCGGCACACGCAGGTAGCACGAGGTGTGCTCGGCAATGCGGCGGTCGTCGCACAGCCAGAAATGGATTTCAGTGCCATCGCGCTGCACGATCAGGTAGTCGTCTGCGATCAGTGCCTGCGTGAACCCCAGCCGCTCCGTATAGAAGCGGGCCGACTCCTGCAGGTCCAGCGAGGCAAGCACGGGGATGGTGCTGTCGATGCGCGCCTTCATGTCAGGCGGCTTCGAGATACTGGCCGGGCCATGCACGCGGCTTGCGGTTGGCCACGCGGTCGGCGATCGCCTTGATGTGCTCCGGCGTGGTGCCGCAGCAACCGCCCACCAGATTCACCAGGCCGGCCGAAGCAAACTCGTCGACCAGGCTGGAGGTGACCTCTGGCGTTTCATCAAAGCCCGTCTCGCTCATTGGGTTGGGCAGGCCGGCGTTGGGGTAGCACGAGACGGCCGTATCGCAAATCTTCGCCAGCTCGGCGATGTACGGACGCATCAACGCGGCGCCCAGCGCGCAGTTCAGGCCAAAGGTGATCGGCTTGGCGTGGCGCAGGCTGTTCCAGAACGCCTCGACGGTTTGGCCCGAGAGAATGCGGCCCGAGGCGTCGGTGACGGTGCCGGAGATCATCACGGGCACGCGCTCGCCGGTGTCTTCAAACAGCTGATCGATGGCGAACAGCGCTGCCTTGGCGTTGAGCGTGTCGAAGATGGTCTCGACCAGAAACACGTCCGCGCCGCCTTCGAGCAGCGCCTTGCCCTGCTCGTAGTAGGCGTCGCGCAGTTGGTCGAAGCTGACGTTGCGAGCGCCCGGGTCGTTCACGTCGGGCGAAATGCTGGCGGTCTTGGGCGTCGGCCCAAAGGCGCCGGCAACAAAGCGCGGCTTGTCGGGCGTGCTGTATTTGTCGCAGGCTTCGCGTGCCAGGCGGGCGGCCACGACGTTCATCTCGTAGGCCAGCTCCGCCATCTTGTAGTCTTCCTGAGCGATGGTCGTCGCACCGAAGGTGTTGGTTTCGATCAGGTCCGCGCCGGCAGCTAGGTACTGCTCATGGATTTCACGGATGACGTCGGGGCGGGTGAGCAGCAGCAGCTCGTTGTTGCCCTTCACATCGATCGGGTGGTTGGCAAAGCGCTCGCCGCGGTATTGCGCCTCATTCAGCTTGTAGCGCTGGATCATGGTGCCCATCGCGCCGTCCAGGATCAGGATGCGCTCGCGCAGCAGCGCGGGCAGGTTGGCGGCACGGGTGTAGGGCAGGGGCGCGGTCATGGAAGGGACTCCGAGGTGCAGCGGCCGGTCGAATATTCAGAATTTGCGGCCAAAGCGGAATTTTACCAGTCGCATCAATGACTTGCCGCCGTTGTGGGCAATCGCGCTTCTATAATCGACATCACGCCCTTTGCCCGCCCTGACACTCGCCATGCAATTGCTCGATCCCCCAGACGCCCACGCCTTCCTGGAGCGCACGCCCGCCGCGCTTTTTGTCGACTGCCGCAGCGAAATGGAACACCTCTTCGTGGGGCATCCAGCCGGCGCCCACCACGTCTCGTGGAACGACGGCCCGCATTGGGAGGTGAATCCGGAGTTCGTGCCGACCGTGCGCAAACTGACCGGTCACGGCATCGAGCGCCCCGTTGTGCTGATCTGCCGGAGCGGCAATCGCTCGGCGGCTGCGGCGCATGCATTGGAAGAGGCCGGTTTTCGTGATGTCTACGTTGTGCGCCACGGCTTTGAGGGCGACCTCGACAGCACGCGCCACCGCAACACGCTCAACGGCTGGCGCCATGCCGGCCTGCCATGGGAGCAATGCTAGAAGGACGCTATCGACGCGATAGTCGATCGACACATGAAAAAACGCCCGGCAGCGCCATGCTCCGGGCGTTTTTTGTTGATCCGTCCAGCGGGCGGTTTTGCCCGCACGGTACGTCAATGCATTGTGACCGGCTGCGTCATCACCGTGTCGAATTTGCCGAGGAAATCGTCGACTTCTTCAACGGTCGGTTCGCTGGCGATGAGCTTTTTCACGTCCTCGCGGAAATGCTCGGCCAACTCGCCGCCCAGGAAGATCTCACGTTTGAGGTTCTTGTCCACGATCTCGTAGCCGCCCGCTGACAGCATGGCGTGTTGGCCGTCTACACCGAACTCGACAACACAGTAGTTGTCGCTGTTGTAGATCATCTGCATGGTGCACCTCCGAGGCGTCAATCGTCTTGCTGTTGTGGGGACTGCTCTACTGCTGCACCGGGTAGATGGGGCCCACCATCATGACTTCAAGGGCCGATCAATTCCCGCCTCATGACCGTTCTGCCCCATCTACCCCTTGGGCTTCATGATCGGCCACAAAGTTCGCGAACGCGAGGCGAAATGTGTGACGTGCGTTGTGATCGCGTAACAAGACCTTTCCGTTTCTGCATCAAAAGAAGCAAGCGGCCTTCCGCCATTCGGCCAGTAGACGACGGGCCGTGTGCGGGGCGCGTGCAACTATCGGCAAGGCAGGCAGGCCTTATGGCGTGTCGCATTGACTCCCGCATCCTGCGTGCCCGAGGAACTCATCCAGATCGGCGAGGAAGCCCTCCTCCTGTTCGATGGGGGCCAGGTGCGCCGCGTGCGGAATCACTTTCAAACGGGCGTCAGGAATGTGCGTGGCGATCTCGCGTGCCGCTTCCACCGGGGCACCGGTGTCTTGGTCGCCTGTCATGACGAGCGTGGGACAGGCGATGCGCGCCAGCGCGCTGCGTGTGTCGAGCGCCTTGATGGCCAGGCATGTACCGACATAGCCGTGCGGTTGTGTGGCGCGCAGCAAGCCGCGGATGCGTTCAACGACGTCGGGATGGGCTTCACGAAACGGCGTGGTCAGCCAGCGCTGTATCGTGGGCTCGACAATGCCGCTCATACCGTGCGCTTCGACTTGACCGATGCGCTCGTCCCACATGACATGCGCTGACGCCGGCGTGTAGCACACGGTGTCGCACAGCGTCAGCGAGAGCAGCCGCTGCGCGTGCCGCACGCCCAGGACCTGCCCGACCATGCCGCCCATCGACAGGCCAACGAAATGCACCTGTCCGATCGATAGCGCATCGAGCAGGCCGGCCACATCGTCCGCCATCTGGAACAGCGTGTAGGGGCCGTGCGGGGCGCTGGTCTTGCCGTGGCCACGTGCGTCGTAGCGCAGCACGCGATAGCGGCTGGCCAGGCGTCGGGCGGCGCTGTCCCACAATTGGTGGTCTACGCCCAAGGCGTGCGCAAGCACGACCCACGGGCCATCGGCGCCCTCGGTGCGGTGGTGGATGTCGATGTGGTTGGCGTGCACCGTGCCGGAATCGGAGAGGGCGTTGGTATCCATGTCAGCCTCCTTCCTGGGACTGGTAGACCAGATCGAACTGCATGCCGTTGGGCTCGGTCTGGCGCAGGCGTACCGGCAGCCAGCCGCGATCGGGGGACAGCCAGATCTCTACACGCCGTTTGTCATCCGCGCGGCGCGGCAGTCGTATGAAGTGTTGCGCACGAATCGTGCCGTTCGGCGTGTCGATGGTTTCCTCGCCGACATGCTGGACGCGGGCCACTTCCACGCTGTCGGTATCGGCGATCGGGAATTCCAGCGTGAGGCCCGGGCTGGCGATGCGCGCGGGGCCGCCACGGGCCAATCCGGTCAGTTGCAGGAAGACGCTGAAGCGGTCTTGCGTGCCTTCGGGCAACGGAAGCACGGCCGGCGAGCGGGTGAAAGTGACCGTGGGTGCGCTCTGTGCGCCGGATGCCGGTATGGAGTCGGTCGCGTAATGGAACGTCGTCACGTCGGGTTGTCGGCGCCCGCGCTCTTCTTCGTAGCGCGCGGGGGTTAGACCATACGGGCCGACGGTGCCGGCGCTGCGAAACGCGAGTTTGCCGAAGAAGAGCGGCAACGGAATTTCCACGGCGAGCGTGTAACTTTTGCCATCGGTGGCCCAGCGGATCACGCCATCTTCGTTGCGCACGCCGTTGACGTAAGTGGCGTACCGCAGCGTGGTCGATGGTGGCAGCGAGAATGCGTCGCCCGGCGGTGCAGGCGGCCCGCCCGGGCCTTCGCCGCTCAGATCCTTGACCACGCCGGTATCGCCCGAGGCTTGAGCGCCAGCGCTGGTGAACTCGGACGGGTCCATGCTTGCCAGATCGGGCGCCGACACCCAGGGGGCCGGCGGCCACGTCACCTGACGGCTGCGCGCGATCCACACGACCGCAACGACGTGCAGCACGAGCACGGCCAGCAGCACGAGCCCGAACCGGCCAAGCCGATAGAAGCGACGCCTGCGGGGTTGCACGCGGTCGGTATTCAGTTCGTCAGCATTGCGGGGCGTTGGGTGCAACGTATCCAAGATCGGCGGAAAGTTGTTGTGCGGCCAGCCGCAAGCGCCGCTCCAGCGGGCTGCTCCAAGTGGTGTCGAAGGTGCTTTGTGCGCCCAACGCGATCAGCACGAGACACAATTGGCCGTTGGCGTCGAACACCGGCAGCGACATCGCGTTGATGCCGGGCAGCACGCCACCGTGGATGCGCGAGACGCCACGCAGGCGCACGTCGGCGCAGATCGCATCGTAGGCTTCGAGCGTTTGCGGTAGCTCCGGGTTCTCGGAGTCGGCGGACTCGCCCTGGGCCGCAATGCGATCGAGTTCGCGCTGGATGAACGAGCGCGTCTGCGCGCGCGGCAAGTACGCGCCGAACACGCGGCCGGTGGCCGAGTTCAGCATCGGCATCACATCCCCCAGGCGCAAGCTGACCGTCACGGGATGGCTGGCTTCTTCCCAGTGGACGATGGCCGGGCCCTGGTTGCCCCAGACGGCCAGGCCGACAGTGTGATCGATCTCGTCGCGCAGCGCGGCGGCGGCGGGCCGGGCGCGGCGCATCGGGTCTTGTCGGTTCAGGCTCACCAGCCCCATTTCCAGCGCGAACGGACCCAGATCGTAACGGCCTTCGGGCGTTTGCGTGACAAGCCCCAGGCGCGCAAAGCTCACCAGATAACGGTGCGCCTTGGCGGGGTTCATGGGCGCGGCACGCGCGAGGTCGCGCAGCATCATCGGGCCGGTGGTGTGCGTGAGCACTTCCAGCAGCCGGAAGCCGACTTCGATGGACTGGATGCCCGAGCGCGCGGGCGCATCCAATTCACCGTCGGCATCGGGCTCCAGGTCGAGATCGGTGTCGGCGGGCAGCGGTGGCATGGTCATGGGCGATGGATCGGTTCGGGCCAGTTTAGCCGATGCAAGGTGTACCATCCGCGCAGCTTTTCTCCACACAACGCACATGAAACTCGCCACCCTCAAGGATGGCTCGCGCGACGGCCAGTTGGCCGTGGTCTCGCGCGACCTCAAGACCGCTCACTTCGCCACGCACATCGCCGGCACGCTGCAGCGCGCGCTGGACGACTGGGCCTTCCACGCGCCGCAGCTGCAGGATCTGTACGACCAGCTCAACGCGGGCCGCGCACGCCACCCGTTTGCGTTCGATGCCGCCAACTGCATGGCGCCGCTGCCGCGCGCTTACCAGTGGGCGGATGGCTCGGCGTATTTGAATCACGTTGAACTGGTGCGCAAGGCGCGCGGCGCCGAGATGCCCCCCGAGTTCTGGACCGACCCGCTGATGTACCAGGGCGGCTCGGACGACCTAGCCGGCGCGCACGATCCCATCGTCTGCCGCAGCGAGGCGTTCGGCATCGATTTCGAAGCCGAGGTGGCTGTCATCACCGGCGACGTGCCGATGGGCACCGAGGCGGCCGCCGCTGCCGAGGGCATCCGCCTGATCGTGCTGGCCAACGATGTGTCGCTGCGCAATCTGATTCCGGCGGAGCTGGGCAAGGGTTTCGGCTTCTTCCAGAGCAAGCCGGCCACGTCGTTCTCGCCCGTCGCCGTCACGCCCGATGAATTGGGCGACGCCTGGCGCGAACGCAAGGTACATCTGCCGATGACGGTGCGCTGGAACAACAAGAAGGTCGGCCAGCCCGAGTGCGGCACCGATATGGTGTTCGACTTCGGTCAGCTGATCGCGCACATCTGCAAAACACGCAACGTGCGTGCGGGCAGCATCGTTGGCTCGGGCACGATTTCCAACGTGGACCGCAGCAAGGGGTACGCGTGCATTGCCGAGAAACGCATGCTGGAAACCATCGAATCCGGTGCGCCCATCACCGAATACATGCGCTACGGCGACACCGTGAAGATCGAGATGTTCGACGCCAACGGCGTGTCGATTTTCGGGGCGATCGACCAGGAAGTTGTCGCGCCGGGCACGCAGGCGTAAGCCTTGCCCTACGCGGATTCGGGCGTCGTCCGCGGACGGCGCCCCCGCTTTGGCGCAGCGGCACCGGCCATCAGCGCCTGCCCGTGATACCCCAGACGAAGGGATAGCGTCCGCCCGGCCTCGCGCAATAGCCGCGCGGCGGGCCCTTCCAGGCTCGAATCGAACACGCTGGACAAGCCCAGCGCCGTGATCGCCCCGGCCAGCTTGCCTTGTGAATCGAGCACCGGCACGGCCACCGAATCGATGCCGTGCACCAATGTCCCGCCGATGCGCGCCACGCCCTCCTGCCGCACCGCCTGCCAGCGCGCGCGGCAGTTCAGCCAGTCGGTCAGGCCCGCCTTGCCGGCACCCGGCCCGCGCAATTCACGGTCGATGAGCGAGACGATCTGGATTTCGGGCACCCACGCCGCGCATGCCTGACCCGTGGCCGAATTCAGCAGGGGCATGACAGACCCCACCCTCACATTGACCGCCACCGGCCTGCCGCTGTCTTCCCAGCGCACGATGACCGGGCCGCGCGCGGTCCAGATCGACAGAAACACGCTTTCGTTCAGCCGCTCGGCCAGCTTGGGGAGCAGGTTGCTGCCCTCGCGCACGAAATCCACGTCGGACAGCGCCGACAGCCCCACCTGCAACGCCTGCGCCCCCAGCCGGTAGCGGGCGGAAGCGGGGTCCTGCTCGACAAAACCCATGCGTTCCAGCGACACCAGGTAACGGTGCACCTTCGCGCGCGGCATGCCCAACTGCCGCCCGAGTTCGGAGACGGCGTGTGCGCCACCGGCATGCGCCATCGCCGAAAGCACGCTCAACGCGATCTCAGCGGACTGGATGCCGGCGCTGGTGCGTTCAGGCGTGGCGTCTTCTGCGGCCAGTTCGTGGGGCGATGTAACCGGGGGCAGGGGGGCGTCGATGGGCATCTTGAAGTCTCGAGTGTCGCTTTATAAGATACGCGTTACGTAAAAAGATACAAACGGCGCGGCGGCCCTGCGCGCTGGAAAAGACCTCGAACCCGGAGACGCCATGAAGCTGTCGATCTTTTCCGTGCAGGACCACTACCCCGACCGGCCCCGCAGTCTGCCGCAACTCTACGCAGACGTCATCGCCCAGGCGCGCCACGCCGAAGCGCTTGGCTACGACACCTTCTGGGTGGCCGAGCATCACTTTCACGAGTACGGCGCTGTCCCCAACCCGGCAGTCTTTCTGTCGCATCTGGCCGCGCAGACACAGCGGCTGCGACTGGGCACGGCCATCTCGATCCTGACCTTCCACCACCCGGCCACGGTGGCCGAGAACTACGCGATGGTCGACGCGCTTTCCGGCGGGCGGCTGTCGCTGGGCGTGGGCTCCGGCTACCTCAAGCACGAGTTCGAAGGCTACGACGTCGATCCCGCCATCAAACGCGAGCGCTTTGACGAAGCGCTGATGCTTGTCGAGCGCTTACTTGCAGGTGAGCGTGTGCACCACGCGGGCCAGTTCCACACGCTGCGCGACGTGCGCCTCAACGTTCTGCCGGTGCAGGCTCGCGTGCCGATCCACGTGGCAATCCTGCGGCGCGAGGCGGCGTATCACATTGGCCGGCAGGGCCGGCGCATGCTGTTCGTGCCGTATGCCTCGGTTGAAAGTTTTGAGGACATCCGCACGTTGATGGACGAATACCGCCGTGGCCTGGCCGAAGCAGGCATTGCCGACACGCGTGGCATGGCGGCCGTCGCGCTGCATACGCATGTGGGCCCGACCGAAGCCGCCGTGCGTGCAACGGCCGCCGACGCATTCGACCTGTATGTCGCCACGCGGCTCTACGCGCGTCGCCAGACGTACGACGATGTGCTCGCCAGCGGCCTGTCGTTGTTCGGCACGCCCGACGCGGTGGCCGAGAAGCTCGCGCAGCTGTCCGACATGGGCGTCGATCACGTGATGGCGCTGCACAACTTCGGGTTGATGCCGCAATCGGCGGTGCTCGAATCGATGCGCGCGTTGGTGGAGGATGCGCTGCCGCGCGCCGGCATCACTGCGCTCGCTGCCTGAACCTGTCGAGCCTGGGCGACTCCGCATCGCCAAACCGCCGCAAAACCGCTACGCTCTTTGCCAAACCACGGGAGGAGATCCCCAATGCAGCGACCGAAGTGGCGGCACGCAGGCGTACTGGCTGGTCTGGCTTTGCTGTCTTCCGCCGCACTGGCGGACATCCGCGTCGGGGTCACGGTGTCGGCCACCGGGCCGCAGGCCTCGCTGGGGCAGCCCGAGAAGAACGCCACCACGCTGTGGCCTAGCGAGATTGGCGGCGAAAAGGTCGACGTGATCGTGCTTGACGATGCGTCGGACACCACGCGCGCGGTCACCAACACGCGCAAGCTGATGAGCGAGTCGAACGTTGACGTGATCGTCGGCTCGTCCACGACGCCGAATACGCTGGCGATGATCGACGCGGCGGCCGAGGGCAAGACGCCCGTGATTTCGCTGGCCTCATCCGCTCGGTTGATCGAGCCGATGGATGCCAAGCGGCGCTGGATCTTCAAGACGCCGCATTCGGACTCGCACATGGCCTCGCTGATTGCCGAGCACGCCGCAGCGCACGGCGTGAAGACCATTGCTTACATCGGCTTTGCCAACGCGCTGGGCGAGGCCTTCCTGACGGAGGTGCAGCGCTTTGCCGATCTCAAGCACATCCGCGTCACCGATACCGAGCGTTTTTCGCCCACCGACAACAGCGTGACCGCGCAGGTGCTGCATCTGCTGGCCAACAAGCCCGACGCGGTGGTGATCGGCGGCTCCGGAACGCCCGCCGCCCTGCCGGCCCGCGCGCTGGCCGAGCGCGGCTACACCGGCAAGATCTACTTCAATCACGGCGTATCCAACAACGATTTCGTCAGGCTGTGCGGCAAGGATTGCGAAGGCGCCTACGTGCCGACCGGCCCCGTGATGGTCGCCGCCGAATTGCCCGACACCAATCCGGCGAAGCGGCAGGCGCTGGATTTTGCGCGCCGTTATGAGGCCACCTTTGGCCGTGGCAGCGTGTCGATCTTCGCCGCCTACACGGGCGACATCGGCTTGCTGCTGCAGCGCGCGGTGCCGGTGGCACTCAAGCGTGCCAAGCCGGGCACGCCGGCCTTTCGCGAGGCGCTGCGCGACGCACTGGAGCAGGTGCACGATCTGCCCACCAGCACCGGGGTGGTCAACATGAGCCCGCAAGACCACGTTGGCCTGGACCAGCGTGCCCGCGTCATGGCGCAGATCCGCCGCGGCCAATGGCACCTGGCCGATGCCGCGAAGTGAAAGTGACGATGACGACGGAGCGCATCCCGCATTGCACGCGCGATCTCATCCGCTATGCTTGAACCATTACCTTGGACGCCATGACCTCGCTCGCCCCCCGCTTTGCCCGCTACCAGGCGCTGACGCTCATCCAGCACGGCCCCATCCTCGAAATCGTGATGGGCGCGGCGCAGTCGGCCAACCGCAAGCTGTCCACGGCCGATGCCGGCCTGCACCGCGAACTGGCGGAAATCTGGCGCGATGTGTCCGCCGAGCCCTCCGTGCGCGTCGCGCTCATCCGCGGTGAGGGCAAGGGCTTCTCGGCTGGCGGCGATCTGCACCTCGTCGAGCAGATGGCTGATGACTTCGACGTGCGCACGCGCGTCTGGCACGAGGCGCGCGACCTTGTCTACAACGTCATCAACTGCGACAAGCCGATTGTCAGCGCCATGCACGGCCCGGCCGTGGGGGCAGGGCTCGTTGCCGGATTGCTGGCCGATATTTCGATCGCCGCGAAGGACGCCCGCATCGTCGACGGCCACACGCGCCTGGGCGTGGCGGCGGGCGACCATGCGGCCATTGTCTGGCCGTTGTTGTGCGGTATGGCCAAGGCCAAGTATTACCTGCTGCTGTGCGAGTCCATGACCGGCGAAGAGGCCGAGCGCATTGGGCTGATTTCGCTGGCCGTGCCGGAATCGGAACTCGTCAACCGCGCATTCGAGGTCGCCGAGCGCTTGGCGGCCGGTTCGCAGACGGCCATTCGCTGGACCAAGTACGCGCTGAACAACTGGTTGCGCCTGGCGGGCCCGAGTTTTGATACGTCGCTGGCGCTTGAATTCATGGGTTTTGCGGGCCCTGACGTGCGCGAGGGCATTGCGAGCCTGCGCCAGAAGCGTCCGCCCACGTTTGATGGCGCCTGATTGAAGATGAAGACACGCATGCGCGCCCGCCCCCCGACCGATTTGTAGGAGACACCATGTTCACCCAGATGCCCAATTTTGCCGAAGGCGGTTTCGATTTCCTGCGCAAGCTGTGGGGCGGCGGCTTTTCCGGGATGGCCGGTGGCGGCATGCCCAACATGGCGAGCTTTGCCGCGCCGCCGATGGACCTTGAGGAAATCGACAAGCGTATCCACGACCTGCGCGCGGTGGAGAGTTGGCTGCAACTGAACGCCAGCCTGCTGCGTACGGCAATTCAGGGCCTGGAGGTGCAGCGCGCCACGTTGGTGGCCTTGCAGACGTTCGGCTCCGCACTGTCGCCCGAGGCCATGAAGTCTGCGTTCGACGGCCTGACGCCGAGCGCGTCGTCGTCTTCATCTTCGTCGTCTTCCGGCGAGGAATCCAAACCTGCCTGGCCCCACACCGCCGCCACAGCCAAGCCGGACGACGAACCGCCGCCCGAAGACGAGGACGAGGCGGAAGAAGACACGGACGACGATCAGGCCGAAGCCCGCGCCGAGGCTGCCCACGCTCAGGCACAGGCCGCTGCGCAGGCGCAAGCGGCCGCACGCGCCGCCGCGGCTGCGCTGGACCCCTCGCCGTGGTGGAACATGCTGCAGCAGCAGTTCAACCAGATCGCCAGCTCTGCCGCCGCCGCCATGCCGATGCCGCAGAACCTGATGCCGGGCTTCCCGGGCGGCTTCCCCGGGTTTGGCGCGCCCCGGGCGCGGAAGGGCTCGATGCGGCGCCGGAAGATATCGAAGAGCCGACAGCGCCAGCCAAGCCCAAGCGCGCTGCCGCCAAGGCTATGCCGAAGCCGGCCGCCAAGGCGTCTGCAGGGCGCACAGCCAAGCCGGCCACCAAGAAGACTGCTGCCAAGAAAGCGCCGGCGAAATCTGTGCCGCGCAAGCCCACCAACGACACCCCCTGATCGATGTCGACAGACTGCACTGCACTCTTGATGATGGGCGGCGGTGCGCGTGCCGCCTATCAGGTCGGAGTGCTGCGCGGCATCGCGGGGTTGGCGCGCGAGTATGCGCCGGGCGTGGCACGTACGCCGTTCGACGTCATTTGCGGGACATCGGCGGGTGCGATCAACAGTCTGGGCTTGGCCCGCGGCGCGCAGGATTTCACGCTTGCCACCGAGGCGCTCACCCAGCTCTGGGGCACCCTGCATGCCGATCGTGTCTATCGCACGGACGTCGGCCGCGTGGGCTCCAGCGGCGCGCGCTGGCTGACCGCGCTGGCGTTCGGCTGGATGACTGGCCACACGCCGCGCGCCCTGTTCGACAACACGCCGCTGCGCGAGCTGCTCGAATCGCAACACGACGGCGAGCAGGTGCAGGCCGCCTTCGACGCTGGAGCGCTGCGCGCGCTGGCCATTACTGCGCTGTCATACACCACCGGGCGCCACGTCACGTTCTATCAATCGCCGCATGTCGTGCTGCCGTGGCGGCGGTCGCAGCGGATTGCGGTGTCGGACGAGATCGGCGTGTCGCACATGCTGGCGTCGTCGAGCATCCCGTTCGTCTTCCCGGCAGAGCCGGTGCCGCTCGAAGGTAACGACGAATGGTTCGGCGACGGCACGATGCGCCAGATGTCGCCGTTGAGCCCCGCCATTCATCTGGGCGCGAATCGCATTCTGGTGGTGGGCGCCGCGTCCCGCTCGCAGCCGGGCTGGTACGACACGGTGCCGGCGTCCGGGTATCCGTCGCTTGCGCAGATTGCGGGGCAGGCGCTGGCAAGCATCTTCCTCGACGGGCTTTCGGCCGATATCGAGCGGCTGCAGCACGTCAACGCCATGGTGGCCCGCAACCCCGAGATTGCCGACGCGCGCGACGGCTGGCGCAAGATCGAAGTGCTGGTGATGGCGCCGTCCGAGCGCATCGAACTGATTGCCTCGCGCCACGTGCAGCGCCTGCCTGGCACGGTGCGCGCGCTGCTCAAGCCGCTGGGCGGCACCGAGGCGCGCGGGGCGGCATTTGCGAGCTATCTGCTCTTCGAACCCGAGTTCACGCAGGAACTGATCGACCTGGGCGAGCGCGATGTGCAGGCCCGCCGCGACGAACTGGCCGCGTTCCTGTACGGCGCGATTCCGGACACGATGCGCGCAGCCTGATCAGCGGGACGAGCGGGTCGATGGTTCAGCCAGCAGTGCGTCGATGCGTTTGATGAGCGCTGGGTCGCTCGGCTCGACACTGCTGGGGAACACTGCCGCCACGCGGCCGGTGCGGTCCAGCAGGTATTTGTGGAAGTTCCACTTGGGCGGCTGGCCCGTCTGCGTCGCGAGCCACGCATACAGCGGCGATGCGCCCGCACCCACCACTGCCGTCTTCGAGAACATCGGGAATTTCACGCCGTACGTGTTGTAGCAAAAGTCGGCGATCTGCTTGCTGTTGCCGGGTTCCTGCTGAAAGTCATTGGACGGAAAGCCCAGCACCGTCAGTCCCTTGTCGCGATACTTTGCGTACAGCGCTTCGAGCCCTTCGTACTGATGCGTGTAGCCGCAATAGCTGGCGGTGTTGACCACCAGCACGACGCGGCCGGCGTACTGGCAAAGGTCTTGCGGCGCATCGTCCTGCAGGCGCTTGACGCGAAAATTCAGGCTCGCGGGGCAGGCGCCCGGGGTGGTCGGGGTTTGTGCAGCCGGTGCGACGCCGGCCGTAACAGCATGCCCCGTGCGCGGCAGCAGCAACGCGATGACGGCAATGGCAATCGCAATGGCGATCATCAGCAGATGGTGCCGACGCAGCACACCCGACGCGTGCAATTGCAGGCGCGGGCGACGCATGGAAACGGTGGCGGGAAACAACATGGGGAATCTCCAAAAGCGGACGCTCAGCCGGCGAACCGGAGTGTCTTCAGTTTAGGGTATAACGCCCCGGGGTCGCACCGGGTGAAATGTGCGTTATGCGTTGCATATCCCTCGCCGCACGGCTTGCAGCGCTTCCTATACTGAAGAACTCGCCGGGCGGTAGTCCGGTCCGATACAAAAGACGGCAGCCTGCGTGCTGCCGATCACATCGCGGCGTACCGCGAGACAACGCGCGACTGTATCGCGCGTGAGGGGGTCGCCGGGCCATATTGCAACCGTGGCCGCGGCGGGCCTGTTGTGACGAGGAAACGGGCAGACCGAGAACTTTGCTCCGGCAACCCCGAAAATCGGGGGCTGGTCAAGCATGTCTGCTAGAATCCGCCTGCAAATTCAAAGGCTTACCATGCTCTATCCCGAATTGTTCAAGTCGTTGGAAGCGGTCCGCTGGAATATGGAAAAGGATATTCCGTGGGACACGTTCGATGCGTCGCTGCTGACCGACGCGCAAGCGCAGACCATCAAGATGAATGCCATCACCGAGTGGTCAGCCCTACCGGCCACCGAGATGTTCCTGCGTGACAATCGTCACGACTCCGATTTTTCGGCGTTCATGAGCGTGTGGTTCTTTGAAGAGCAGAAGCATTCGCTGGTGCTGATGGAGTATCTGCGCCGCTTCCGCCCGGAGCTCGTGCCGACCGAAGAAGAGCTGCACAACGTGCGCTTTGAATTCGATCCGGCCCCGCCGCTGGAAACGCTGATGCTCCACTTCTGCGGCGAAATCCGTCTGAACCACTGGTACCGCCGTGCCTCCGAATGGCACACCGAGCCGGTCATCAAGGCGATCTACAAGCATCTGTCGCAGGACGAAGCCCGCCACGGCGGCGCCTACCTGCGCTACATGAAGAAATACCTCGGCCAGTTCGGCGACAGCGCGCGCAGCGCATTCGCCAAGATCGGCGTGCTGATGGCCTCGGCGCGTCGCACCGAAAAGCCGCTCCACCCGACCAACCTGCACGTGAACAAGGCGCTGTTCCCGCAAGACACCGTGCAGTCGCGCCTGCCGAACCCGGATTGGCTGGAGCACTGGCTTGACGAGCAGATCAAGTTCGACGCCGGCTGGGAAAAGAAGGTCATCGAGCGCATCCTGCACAACATGGGTCTGCTGTTCGAGCGCACCTTCGAAACCGTGCAAGACCTGAACCGCTACCGCAAGGAACTGAACGCACGTCTGCTCGGCTCGGCCGAACAAGCTGCCTGATCCTTGCCATTGGCAGCAAGCGGCCCATCGATTCGATGGGCCGTTTTGTTTTCCACCCCGATTTCGGATCCACCATGACCGCTCGCCAGCCCGCGCCCGCCTTTGAGCAGAAGATCTGCGACTCCGCCGATGTGCAAGCCCGCGTGCGTGCCTTGCCGCGCCCGCTGGTCTTCACCAACGGGGTGTTCGACATCCTGCATCGCGGTCACGCCACGTATCTGGCGCAGGCGCGTGCGTTGGGCGCGTCGCTCGTGGTGGGCGTGAACACCGATGCCTCGGTGCGGATGCTGGGCAAGGGCGACGACCGCCCGCTCAATACGCAAGACGATCGCCTGGCCGTGTTGGCCGCGCTGGAAGCGGTGAGTCTGGTGGTGTTGTTTGCCGAGCGAACCCCGGTCGAACTCATCCAGCGCGTGCGCCCCGACATCTACGTGAAGGGCGGCGATTACGACATCGATGCGCTGGAAGAAACGCGCGTGGTGCGTAGCTGGGGTGGCACGGCGCTGGCGATTCCGTTCGAGCACGACCGCTCGACGACGGCGCTGCTCAAGCGCGTGCGCGCGACGTCCTGACTGCTTAGCGCGATGCAGTGACTGCCGCGCATGCGTGCAGGTCTTCTGCGCCCAGGGTTTTCTTGAGCGCGGCAAGTTGGGCTGCGACGCCCGAAGCCGCATCGGCGGTAGCGCTCACGCGAAGCGAGGTCTGCGAGCCAAGCCGGCGCGTTTGCGTGACCACGGCGGTGCGCACGTCCTTGGCTCGCAGTTCGTCCAGACGCTGCTGCGCGCGCTCCTTGTCGCGAAACAGACCCAGCGACACCACAAACGTATTGGCTTCCTGCACGATGGCCGAATCCGCCACGTTGCGGCGCTTGAGTTCGGCCACCTTGCGCTCGGCGTCGTCGCGTGTGTCGCGGGCCGGCATGTGGACCCACCAGCGGTTGTCTTCCTGGCGCGTGATGCGCTCGACCTGCACGCCCGCCAGTTGCTTGAGCTGATCGATGCCGCGCGTGGCTTGGGCTTCGGTCAGGCCGCCCAACTCGGTGCAACTGCCGCCGCTTTCAGCGATGGCAGCGGTGGTCAGAGCCGCAGGCTCGATGTTGGCTTGCGAGCCCGATGCGGCTGGTGCGGAACCAGCGGGCGACGACCCCGGCGCCGATTTGGGTACGCCTGCGGCCGGTGCAGCAGCGGGTGCGGGTTCGAGAATACGGATCTCTTCGGTGCGGATCTGGCGGCGCATGCGATCGGGCTCGCGCTCGCTCTCGAACCACGCCTTGGACACTTCCGGTCCGAACACGCCGGTATTGGCCGCGAGCAGAACGCCGTTGACGAGCAGCAGGATCAGCAGGGCGAGGCGAAGCGTCATGGTGCGAACGGACGTGGATTCGGACGGGGGCTCGGAATGCAGGAACACAGCGGCAACAACGATAAGACGTCAGATGGGAAACTGCAGCCCGGCCGACTGAGGCTAGGCCAGCGTCGCGGCGCCTTCCCGGCGCGCGCGCGCCAGCACCTGCAGGCCGAGCAGCACGAGATTATCGTGCATCTGGAACGGCATGCGCAGATGCGGCCCCAGTGCGGCGCGCGCCCCGCCGCTCAGCACGCAGCGTGCCGGGCCGGGGTATTGCTTCTGCAGTGCCTGCCACGTCTGTGCAATTGCACCTGCCTGGGCGATGACGCAGCCCAGCGCGATGGCGTCCTGCGTATTGTCGGCCCAGGGCGGCGCCACAACGTCGCCCGCGCTCAGGTAGCCGACGTCCACTTCGGGCAACTGCGCCGTGTTGCGTGACAACGCGTGCATCATCAATGTGAGGCCGGGCAGGATCAGGCCGCCGGCAAACAAGCCATCGGGTGTGACGATGTCGAGCGTGGTGGCCGTGCCGGCCGTCACGAGCAGCAGGGCGGTGTCGGGCCACAGATGGCGTGCACCGACCGCACCGATCCACCGGTCGGTGCCGAGTTGCGTTGGGTCGCGATACCCATTGCGCAGGCCGGCGGTGGCGTCTTCCGATGCCGCAATGCACACGCGCGCTCCGTCGAACACGCGGGCGATGCGTGCGGTGAGCGCATCGCGCAGTGCGGGGCCAGCCACCGCGCTGATCCATACCTCGGGCGGCGCAACGCCGGAGGCGTGGCAATCGCGCCAGTCTTCCACCAGCTCGGCCAATCGATCATGCGCGCGGGCGCCGGCATGCTGCCAGGGTGTGCCGCCGGGTTCCTCGGGCAGCGCGGGTTCGGCATCGGCACCGCCGGCAATCCACGCCCATTTGATGCGCGTGTTCCCTGCGTCGATCAGCAAGAGCGGACGGGCGGGGGCGGCGTGCGCGGCGGACACCTTCAGGCGCGTCATGGCTGCTCCGCATCTGCGCTGCGCAAGGAGACCTCGCCGCTGTGAATCCACTGCACACGTCCGCCCGATTCAATCGCCAGACGGCCTTGTGCGTCGATTCCATGCGCCACGCCTTCGAGCACCACGCTACCGTCCTGCCACAGACGCACGCGCTCCCCGGCAAAGGCATCGCGGGCCGCAAACGGCGCAACGAACGGCGCCAGGCCCTGTAAGCCGAAGCGCTGCAGGTGCTCACCCAGCGATGTGAGCAGCGCCGAAAACACGGCGTTCGCCTCCGGCGCATCCACCAGTTCTTCCACGCCCGACAGGCCCCGGCCGAGCGTGGTTTCCAGCACGTGCGGCCGTTCCAGGTTCAGGCCGATGCCGATGACGGTCCAGGTCCGGCCCGGCGCTGTCCGCACGGTCTCGACCAGGATGCCGGCCAGCTTGCGCCCGGCGATCTGCACATCGTTGGGCCACTTGAGGCTGAGGGCCTGTCCGCTGCCGCCGCGGGCTTCCGCGTACCCAGCCACGGCCTCAACCACGGCCACGCCCACGGCCAGGCTCAGTCCGCCGAGCTGCGCGGGCTCACCCGCAAAGGCGCAGGCGATGGAGAAGGTCAAACCGTGGTCGCCATCCCACGGGCGGCCCTGTCGGCCGCGTCCTGCGGTCTGGCGTTGCGCGGCCAGCACGCGCGCGCCCACGAGCGGCGCGTTGCCGGCATGGGCGGGCGTCGCCGTGTAGGCAGGCCACGTGGCATCGCGCACGGCGGCCATCAGATCGGCGTTGGTGGAGCCGGTGGCCTCGACCACATCGACGGGCCAGCCGGCAGCCGGACCGCTGGGCTGGATACGCTCGCGCGCAAGGCGCCACCCCGCGGAGGGTTCGGCAAGAGACATAAAGATGGGTGATCAGGTTCGCGCTAAGAATGCGCGCATTGTACGAGCGGTGCCGCAAACACGGGTCTGGTGCTTGCTTCAAGCGACGCAAAGGCCTCACAGTGTGGCAGCCAGTGTGACAGTGTTTGGCGACGCGTTGGCTACAATTCGACCGATAGCCGGCATCACCGCTTACGGAGACCCGTTTGATCACCTTCCGTACACCGCAGCTTGAGGTGCGCGTTGTCGATGGACGCTCCGTCGCCTTTCTCTCTGGCGACTGGACCACGCTTGCCCTGGCCGAACGCGCCGGCGTGCGCAGCGCCCGCCAGCAGATCCGCGCCGGGCTGGACAACGCCAACGCGTGGTGCCTGACCGAAGTCGGCCGTATCGACCACTTTGGCGCGCAACTGCTCTGGCGTGCCTGGGGCAATCAGTGGCCCGAACATCTGGATGCCCGGCCCGACCAGCGCCGCATGCTCGATCGTGTTGCCAAGCTCGACCCCGGCGGCTGGAAGCAGCGCCTGGCGCCCCGCATGAACCCCGTGGCGATCCTCGGCGAGGGCATGCTCGATTTTTTCGATCACGCGGGCAATGGCATCGCCATGGTCGGCCAGCTCGTGTTCGACCTGGGCAGGTTCGTGCGCGCGCCGCATCGCGGGCCGTGGCGCGAGATCTCCGCCAACATCTACAGCACGGGCTACAAGGCGCTGGGCATCACCGCGCTGGTGGGCTTCCTGATCGGCATCGTGCTCAGCTACCTGTCGGCCAACCAGTTGCGCGTATTCGGGGCCAGCATCTTCATCGTCAACATTTTGGGGATGGCCATCATCCGCGAGCTCGGGCCGGTGCTGGCGGCGATTCTGGTGGCTGGGCGTTCGGGTTCAGCCATCACTGCGCAGATCGGCGTGATGCGCGTGACCGAAGAGCTGGATGCGATGCGCGTGATGGGCATCTCGCACGGTTTCCGCCTGATCCTGCCCAAGGTGATTGCGCTGGCGATTGCCATGCCGCTGCTGGTGGCGTGGACGGATCTACTCGCGCTGGCGGGCGGTATTCTCGCGGCCAAGTTCCAGCTCGACATCAGCCCGACGTATTTCATCACCTCGTTGCCCGATGCTGTGCCGGTGGCCAACCTGTGGCTCGGCATTGGCAAGGGCGTGGTGTTTGGCATGCTGATCGCGCTGGTGGCCTGCCACTTCGGCCTGCGCATCCAGCCCAACACGCAGAGCCTGGGCGAGGGCACGACGACGTCCGTCGTGGTGTCGATCACCATCGTCATCCTGGCAGACGCGGTGTTTGCCATCCTCTTCAAGGACGTCGGGATATGACGCGGCCCCGCCATCCTCACATCAAGCACGCAGCGGAACCGGCGGCAATTACGCCCGCGCGCGAACGCGTGATCGAGATGCGCAACGTCACCAAGCGCTACGGCAAGGTGACCGTGCTCGACAACATCGATCTGGACGTATTTCGCGGCGAGGTGCTTTCCATCGTGGGCGGTTCGGGAAGCGGCAAGACGACATTGCTGCGCCAGGTGGTGGGGCTGGAGAAACCCTCCTCGGGCACGATCCACATCTTTGGCGAAGAGCTGACCTGCCAGGTGGGCAACGATCTGCAGTCGATGCGTAACCGCTGGGGCATGCAGTTCCAGCACGGTGCGCTCTTCTCGGCGCTGTCCGTGATCGACAACGTGGCATTGCCGATGCGCGAATTGCGCACACTGCCCGACGCGTTCATCCAGCGCGTGGCGATGCTCAAGCTGCAGATGGTGGGGCTCAAATCCACCGATGCCGACAAGATGCCGTCGGACCTGTCGGGCGGCATGATCAAGCGCGTGGCGCTCGCGCGGGCATTGTCGCTGGAGCCGGAGCTGGTGTTTCTGGACGAGCCGACCGCCGGGCTGGACCCGCGCGCGTCGGACGATTACGTCGCGCTCATCCGCGAGTTGCGCCAGGAACTGGGCCTGACCGTGGTGATGGTGACGCACGATCTCGACACCCTGGTGGCGCTGTCCGACCGCATTGCGGTGCTGGCGGATCGCAAGGTGGTGGCGGCCAAGCCGCTGGACCAGATCATTCAGATTGATCATCCGTTCATCAAGGAGTATTTCCTGGGTGAGCGGGGCAAACGGGCCCTGTTGGCGCTGGGCTCGCAGATGACGGAGGCGGTGGCTGCAGCCTCGCTTTCGACGCAGGAGGATTGATGGAAAACAAAGCCCACGCATTCCTGGCCGGGCTGTTTACGATCGGGCTGATCATCTTCATCGGCCTGGCCGTCATGTGGTTCAACCGAGACCAGACCGTGCGCTTGCCGTACGACGTGGTCACGCGTTCGACCGTCAACGGGCTGAATCCGCAGGCTTCCGTGAAATACCGCGGCCTGGACGTCGGCAAGGTCGACAGCATCCGCTTTGACGACAAGGTGCCAGGGCAGATCGTGGTGCGCGTGCTGGTCGACAAGGATGCGCCCATCACCACGACCACGTACGGCCGGCTGGCCTATCAGGGCGTGACGGGCCTCGCCTATGTGCAGCTCGACGACCGCGGCTTTGACAACAGCAAGCGCGCGCCCAGTCCTGTGCGCTTGGCCACGTCGGACAAAGACCCTGCCCGCATCCGCATGGAAGCCGGCTTCCTCGACGAGCTGGACAAGCGCGGCGACCAGATGCTCTCCAAGCTCGATCAGACGCTGAACTCGCTGTCGATCATGTTTGACGACGAGCACCGCCAGCAGGTCACGGCGTCGCTGCAATCGTTCCAGAAGACGATGGACGCCTACAGCACGCTCGCACAGCAGGCCGAGCCGACGATGCGCCGCCTGCCGCAGATTGCCGACAACCTTGATTCCACGCTGGTGGCCACGCGCAAGCTCACTCAGTCGCTGTCCGACCCGAAGGGGCCGTTGATGTCGACGCTCTCGGGCGCCGGGACGGATCTGACGGCGGCAACGCAGTCGATGCAATCCGCCGCCAATGTGCTGACCTACGAAACGCTGCCGCAGCTCAATGGCTTTGCACGCGAGGCCCGTCAGGCCGTGCGCGGCTTCGACCATGCCGTGACCGACTTCAACGCCCGGCCGCAAAGCGTGCTGTTTGGCCCCGCACCCGGCGCGCCCGACCCCGGTGAAACCGGCTTCACCGCGCCCGCCGCCCGCGCTTCGGCTCAGCCCTGAGGAGATTCCATGCCGATGTTGTCCGCTGTGTTCCGCCGCGCGTGCGCGCTGCCTGCCCTGATGGCGCTGTCGCTCCT
>NZ_MCGB01000039.1 GCF_001699815.1 Ralstonia pickettii
ACGTGGTGCGCACCACGTCGAGCAGATCCCACCGCCCGCATTCGTTCTGCCACTCGCGGGCGTATGGGTCGATCAGGTTGCGCCAGAACAGGTGGCGTGTGACTTCGTCGTCGAAGCGGATGGTGTTGTAGCCTACGCCGATGGTGCCGGGCGTGCCCAGTTCGCGCTCGATGGCCTGCGCGAAACGGTATTCCGGAATGCCTTGCCGGGCGCACTGCTGCGGCGTGATGCCGGTGATGAGGCACGACACCGGATCGGGCAGCCAGTCGTTGGAAGGCTGGCAGAACAGTTCGACCGGCTCGCCAATCTCGTTCAGCTCGGCATCGGTGCGGATGCCCGCAAACTGCGCCGGGCGATCACGGCGCGGCACGGCGCCGAAGGTTTCGTAGTCGTGCCAGAGAAAGGTGGGAGTGACAGGCAAGGCAGCGGCTCGCTGGAAAACACTGAAGATGCCGGCATGCTAACAGCCTGCCGCCAGGGCCGCGCAAACCCGGGGTGGCGCGAGAGTAAGCTAACGCCGTTGCCCACCTTCACTGACGCGCCGACGCGCCCGAGCCACCCCCATGCGCATCCTTTTCTTCAGCAGCCACCGTTACGACGAAGACAGCTTCCGCGCCTCACTCGCGCGCGGCGGCCACAGCTTCGACCTTGTCTTCCAGCGTGCGCACCTCGACGCGCAAACGGCGTCTCTTGCCGCCGGCTTTGAGGTGGTGTGCCCGTTCGTGAATGATTCCCTCAGCGCGGAAGTGCTCGAAGCGCTGGCTGCGGGCGGCACGCGGCTGATCGCGCTGCGCTCGGCGGGTTTCAACCACGTCGATCTGCCGGCCGCCCAGCGTCTGGGGCTGACGGTGGTGCGCGTGCCGGCGTATTCGCCACACGCGGTGGCCGAGCATGCGGTCGGCATGATTCTCACGCTCAACCGGCGGCTGCACCGCGCCTGCAATCGCACGCGCGAAGGCGACTTCTCGCTGGATGGATTGCTCGGCTTCGACCTCGCGGGCAAGATCGTCGGCGTGATCGGCACCGGGCAGATTGGACAGGTGTTCGCGCGCATCATGGCCGGCTTCGGCTGCCAGTTGCTGGCATTCGATCCGTTTCCGCAAGCCTCGCTGGCGCCCCTGGGCGTGCGTTACGTACCGCTACCGGAATTGCTGGCGCAGGCCGATATCGTCAGCCTGCACTGTCCGCTCAACGCTGGCACACATCACCTGATCGACGCCAGCGCTCTGGCCAGCATGAAGCCGGGCGCGATGCTCATCAACACGAGCCGCGGCGGCCTGGTCGACAGCCCCGCGCTGATCGACGCCCTCAAGACCGGCCAGCTCGGCCACCTCGGGCTGGATGTCTACGAAGAAGAGGCCGATCTGTTCTTCGAAGACCGCTCCGCCGACGTGCTGCAGGACGACGTGCTGGCGCGCCTGCTGAGCTTTCCCAACGTCATCGTCACCGCGCATCAGGCGTTTTTCACGCGCGAGGCGCTGGCGGGCATTGCCGACACCACGCTCGCCAACGTGGCGGCGTGGGCGGCAGGTGCACCCGTCAATGTGGTGAAGGCTTAGGCCGGCCGATCAAGCTGCCGCGGCTTTCGGCTGCGACAGTTCGCTTTCGCCTTCCTTCACGTAGATGGAGTTGCGTGGCTTGGCCAGCACGCGTCGCACCATCGGCTCGAAGAACGAGAGCGGCAGGTTGTCGTAGTCGGGCATGAAGGCCGCGGCGTCGTACTTGGCGCAGAACTCGGCCGTGCGCTCGAACAGCTCAGGCTGGCTGCGGTACTGCTCGCGCAGGTTGCGGTCGAGCCCCAGGTGGTGGAAGAAGTAGTAGCCCTGGAAGATGCCGTGTTTCTCGACCATCCACAGGTTTTCGGGGCTCACGAACGGCTTGAGGATCGCCGCAGCGATGTCCGGGTGGTTGAAGCTGCCCAGCGTGTCGCCAATGTCGTGCAGCAGCGCGCAGACCACGTATTCCTCGTCGCGGCCATCGCGGTGGGCGAGCGTGGCGGTTTGCAGCGAGTGCGCGAGACGGTCGATCGGGAAGCCGCCGCAATCGCCGTCGAGCAGCTTCAGGTGCGCGAGCACGCGGTCGGGCAGGGCGCGGGCAAACGGCATGAATTCCGCCGAGATGGCGGCCCAGTCCTCGCGCGTGCCCTGCTCCATGTGAGAAAACGCCGCGCGCGGGGCGGTGTGCTTTGGATCGGTCATTGGGGGTGTCTCCTTCATCGCCGGAATGGTCGCGTTGGTGCCGCGTCGTAGTTCTTGAATGGCTGGATGCGCGGCTAGCCGACCATTCTCTGCCCGGCGCTTGCGTGCAGACTGTCAAGCGTTTGACAATGATCGGACTGCCCTCGCCGCATCCTGCCGCCATGCCCGCAGACGCCTCTCATACCGCCCCTGCTCCCACGCCCTCGCAACTCGCGCAGGGCTGGCTGCGCGACGCCCCCGCCGACCTGCTGGCCGAGATTGCGCCCACCGCGCGTGTGATCACCTACCCCGACGGCGAATGCGTCCACCCGCACGGCGGCCCCGCCCAGGGCATGTTCCTGATCATGCGCGGCCGCGTGCGCATCAGCCGGACAACCGACGGCGGCAGCGAACTCGTCTACGGCGTGCTGCGCGCGGGCGAATGGTTTGGCGAGATCGCGCTCATCGACGGCGGCGGCCGCACGCACAGCGCCCATGCGCAGGGGCCGACCACGCTCGTCCTGCTGGGCAGCGCGGCGTTTGCGCGTGTGGTGTCAGCCTACCCGGCCGGCATGTGGGCGCTAATGCAGCAGCTCTGCCAGCGCATCCGCCTGATCTTCGACGAGTTCGAGCACGCCAGCGAAATGCCCGCCGATGCGCGCCTTGCCCAACGCCTGCTGCAGCTCGCCCGCGCCGGTGATGGCCGCACCGTGGCCGCCAGCAATGAAGAACTCGGCCGCATGCTGGCACGCTCGCGACAGACGATCTCGAAGTACCTGCAGGCCTGGCAGCGTGCAGGCTGGATCCGCTGCCATTACCGGACAGTCGAGATCGTCGACGCGGCAGCTTTGCGGATGCTGATGGACGCGCACGCTTCCTGATCGTGCCTAACGCTGCGTCGCGTCCCGAGGTGACGCAATTGCCATGACGCATTCGGCACTTTGTGGACACAAGATTGCTTTTCGGAACCTTTGCAAGCGCACATCTGTCTTGAAAGATGGGACGTGATGTTTCATTCTCATAAGAGAGGCGGCCCGCTTTTTGCGAGATTGCCGACGGAGGAAACGCCTTGTCACAGGTTCGTCTGGAAACGCCATCTGCGAGCGAGCGCATGCCGTGGTCGATCCAAGAGATCGGCTACGACAGCATCGACGTTGCGCGCGTGCGCGAAAACCGCACCCTGTTCTACCTGGTTGCGAGTGCCTCGTTTGTCGAGAGCGGCTCCGACCTCTACGCCGGCAACCTCGCTCAGTACTACGCCGATCGGCCCGAAACCGCGCATTGGCTGACCCATCATTGGGAACGCGAAGAGCTGCAGCACGGTCGCGCGTTGCGCCGCTACGTTGAAACCGTCTGGCCCGAGTTCGACTGGGAGCGCGGCTACGCCCGCTTCTTCGAGGAATACTCGGTCACCTGTTCGGTCGACCAGTTCGAGCCCACGCAGGCGCTGGAAATGGTCGCGCGCTGTGTCGTCGAAATGGGCACGGCGACCTTCTATCGCGCCATCGCACAGGCAGCGGCTGAAGCCGATGAACCGGTGCTGCGCGACCTCGCCAGCCGCATCTCGGCCGATGAAGTCCGGCATTACAAACACTTCCTGCGATTCTTCAACGAGTGCAACGCAAGCGAGGGGGTGGGCCGCGCGCGCGTGCTCAGGGCGCTCGCCTCCCGCCTGCGTGAAATCAAGAATGAAGATTCGATGATCGCGCTGCGCAATGTGCTGCGCATCGAGCGCGGCCAGGAAGATGTGCCTGACGCCGATGTGCGCGCCCTGAACTCGCGCGTCAGCGCGCTGGTGCGCTCCTATCTGCCGCTCGACATGGCCGCCAAGATGCTGCTCAAGCCGCTGCACCTGCGCCCGGGCTTCGAGCGCTCGATCCGGCCACCCCTGGTGGCCGTGGTGCGGCGCGTGATGCTGCACTAGATCGCCGCGCACGAAGGAGGCGCCAACAAAAAACCCGGGTTGAAGCCCGGGTTTTTTATATCTAGCCGACAGAATGCCGATTAGAACTTGTGGCGGATACCGACCACGGCGCCCAGTTGGTTGCCATCGAACACTTGGTTCTGGTTCGATTGCAGCGTCGAAAGATTCGACGAGGTGCCATTGATGCCCGCGACGCCCAGAATCGAGCTGCGGCTGTTCTTGGCATAGGCCACGTTCATGTACGCATCGGTGCGCTTGGACAAGGCATAGTCAGCCCCGACCACGAACAGCCAAGGATTGCCGACGTTGGTATTCGCATCGTTGCTCGCCAGAGCACCCAGCAATTCGCCGTTCTTGAATGTCTGGTAGTAGGCGGTACCGGTCAGCGTCAGCGCGGGCGTCGCTTGATAGCCGGCGCCAAGCCAGTACAGGTTCGAACGCAGGTCGCCATTGACACCGGTCGAGCCCAGGTCATGGCTCATCTTGTACCAGCGGTAGCCTGCATAAAACTTGGCAGGGCCGACAGCGTAGGTTCCACCGATGGTGGCACGCTGCTCCTTCAGGTCCGCCATGAAACCGTTGGTGAAGAAGGCATTGCTAGCGCCATTCGACTGGTCATACACCGCACCGACCGCGAACGGGCCGGTGGCATAGTTCAGGCCGGCGCTCCACTCACGGCCCAATTTCGTCATGCCAGCTTGCTCGTTGCCGTCACGATTGAACGCGTATAGCGCCGATGCCGTCAGGCCGCCGAAGGTACCGACGTACTTGACCGCGTTATCAGCACGGCCAGCCAAGTAGGCATCTTGCGAAGCGATTGAATAGCGCGAGGCGATCGCCATCGGGTCGTATTGCAGCGCGAAGTCGTACAGCAGGTTCTGCTGGCGGCCCAAGGTCAGTTGGCCCCACTGGCCCTGCAGTCCGACGTAGGCAGCGCGACCGAACAGGCGGTTACCTTGCGCCGAACGGCCGTCGTCGATGTCGAAGCCGCTTTCCAGGTTGAAGACGCCCTTCAGGCCACCGCCCAGGTCTTCAACGCCGCGCAGACCCCAACGCGAGCCGGACATGTTGCCCGACTGCATGCCGACGCGGGAGTTGCCTTCCGTGCGAGCAGCATTCGGCGCCTTGTTGACCCACTCAACGCCGGCATCGACCACACCGTACATCGTCACGCTCGATTGAGCGAAGGCGCCAGCCGAAACCAGGGCGGCAGCAGCGGCCGCAAACAGCTTGATCTTCATATCGTCTTCCTTGAAAAACACTATCGCGAGGATTTGCGATCGGCGGCCATTATGTATTCCGGTTTCTCATCTTCACCAATTTCAAAAACAGCCTGTGGTAAATATGAAACCCAAGCATTTGCAGCGAAATTAATCATATGAATCAACACCTTGCTATCACAGTTCGAGAACCGTAAGCATGGCTTACGAGAAGGCAATCCCATGGCTTACGCGACGTAATCCATTGCATCAGAAAAATCATCCAAGCGATGATAAAAATTAAAGTATTAGCACGTGCGGATTTTCGATTATGATTCGGCCCGAAGCTTGAATGACAGTTTCACAGCTTCACATCGACTTTAAGAGACCGCCTTAAACAGCGGTCTCTTTTTTTGCCTGTCAATTGCGCCGATGGGTCAGGCGGGAAGTCCGACCTTCCTCAAGATGCGATGCTTGAACGTGGACACCGTCTTGGGCGAGATGCCGAGGCGCTTGGCGATCTCTGTGTTCCGATGGCCTTCGGCCAGCAGTTGGTTCACACGCATTTCGCGCTGGGTAAGCGTGGCAAGCCCAGCGCCTTCCGATGGCCCCATCGCAGAGGCGGGAAACGAGAGATAGCCGCGTGCCGCCAGCAACAGTGCCGCCGTCAGCACAGAGGTCGCTTCCGATTTCGGCACGTAGGCGTTGGCGCCCGCCAGGAAAGCGAGCCGTGCCTCGTTGCCGGTGGTCTGGGCAGACGTGACGACTAGGCCAATATCGCGGCGCTGCGCGCGCACGCGACGCACGAGTTCCAGCCCGTCCAGATTTGGCAGATTGATATCAACGATGGCGAGCTTAGGGCGCGCGGAGCGGATCAACTGCAGCCCCTGCGCGCCATCGGCCGCTGTGGCGACAAGCTGGAGATGCGGCGATCCGGCAAGCAAGGCTTGAATGGATTCGAGGACGATCGGGTGGTCGTCGATGGCAACGACCGAATGGAAGGTTGGTTCTGTGGCGGACATGGCGGGCGGTGACTGAGCGGGGTTCCATGTTGCGAGTCACCGGTGCGGATCAGGTTCCGCGCGGTACAAGTTTGCACGATTGCCAGTCAATCCTTGTACCGATTGCTACACCACATCATTAGTTCATGACATCTTGCCGCTTCAGGCGAGCCGGAACACGTCCACCGCGCCGCGCAGTTCCTGGGCTTGCTGGCGCAGGCTTTCGGCCGCAGCGGCAGCTTCTTCGACCAACGCAGCGTTCTGCTGCGTCACCTCGTCCATCGCCGTGACCGCGTGGTTGACCTCTTCGATGCCTTGCGACTGCTCGCGCGACGCGTGGCTGATCTCGCCCATCAGGCCGGCGATGCGCTCCACGCGCGTCACGATGTCCTGCATGGCGTCACCGGCGCCGCGGGCGGCTTCATTGCCGGCCTGCACTTCTTCGACCGAGCGACTGATCAGTTCCTTGATCTCCTTGGCGGCGGCTGCACTGCGCTGGGCGAGGCTGCGCACCTCGCCGGCGACGACAGCGAAGCCGCGGCCCTGTTCGCCTGCGCGGGCGGCTTCCACGGCGGCGTTCAGCGCCAGGATGTTCGTCTGGAACGCGATGCCGTCGATGATGCCGGTGATGTCGGCGATCTTCTGCGCCGTGGCATGGATGCCCGACATGGTGCCGACCAGCCGCTCCACGGTCTGCCCGCCTGCGTTGGCCGCCTCGCTGGCGGATTGCACCATGTCGTGCGCGTGGTGCGCGCTCTCGGCGTTCTGGCGCACGGTGGCGGCCAGTTGTTCGATGCTCGATGCGGTGCGCTCAAGGTTGCCGGCCTGCGCTTCGGTACGCGCGGAAAGATCGGCGTTGCCGGCGGCGATCTGGCCCGTGCTCGACGCGATGGTCGAGGCGCTGGCGCGCACCTTGTCGACGATGCCCGAAAGGCCGTCGCCAACGCCATTGACGGCGCGCATGACCTGGCCGATTTCATCGCTGCGCGTGGTGGGCAGGCGGTGCGTGAGATCGCCCGCAGCCACACGCTGCGCGACGTTCACCACCTCGGCCAGCGGCGTGCTCACGGTACGGCGCAGCATCCAGTACAGGCCGCCGGCCAGCAGCGCGCCGAGTGCCAGACCCAACAGCAGAAAGCGGTTGCGGGCAGCCACCAGATCGGCGTCCAGTTCATCCACATAGGCCGTACCGGCAATCACCAGTTGCCAATCCGGGTATTGGGTGAAGACGGTCAGGCGCTCGCGCGCGGTGCCAGCTTCCGTGTCGGCCAGCGTGTGGCGCAACGTGCCGTCCTTGCGCGCGATCATCTCGCGCACCCAGGCCTGGCCGGCCGAGTCCTTGGCGTCGAGCAGGTTCTTGCCTTCGCGGTCTTGCGTGTGGTCGATCAGCACCTTGCCCTGGTCTGCGCCGGGCTTGCCGTCGATAACGAAATAGCCGCCCGTCTTGCCGATGCCGTGCGAGCGGATTTTGTCCTTGAGCAGCGCCAGTTCCGAGCGCACGTCCACACCTACGTAGAGCGCGCCGATGACCTTGCCCGAGGCATCGCGCACGGGTTCGTACTTGCTCATGTAGGGCGCGCCAAACAGCCAGGCCAGGCCGCGGAACGGCTCGCCGGCCATCAGCGCCTTGTAGCTCGGGTGGGCGCGATCAAGCAGCGTGCCGATCGCGCGTTCGCCGTTTTCCTTCTTGAGCGAAGTGGTCACGCGCACGAAATCGTCGCCGGTCCGGGCAAACACGGTGGCGATCGTGCCGCCGGTGCGCGCGAAGAACTGGTCCGGCACGGTGAAGTTGAGGTTCAGCACCGTGTCACCGCTCTTGAACGTGGGCGTCGGCTTGCCGGCCACTTCAACGGTCTGCGCCGGATCTACGCTGTACGGCCCGGGCGCGGCGTCGGCAAAAGCGGTCAGGAAGCGGTCGGCCTCGGTGCGCATGGTGCCGTCGAACAGGCCGATCATGTCGCGCATGGCGGCCTCCTGGTTATGCATGGCCGATTGTGTATTGGCCTCCAGCATGCGCAGGCTCGATTGCGAGTTCGCCAAGGCAAACATGCCGAACACGAGCACCAGGGCGATCAGGCCAATCACCGCCAGCCTGGTACCGAGGCTTGTTGGAGGTTGTGAAACCTCAGAAAGGGGCGCAGACGCTCTCATGCTTTTTTCCTGGGGGTCGTCAGTCAAGTTAACAACGGATCAACCCAGAAAAGCTTGAGCGCAAACGTTTTGCAGCCCCTTATGTCTGGCAGACCAGACGAGTTTCCGCAATCTCGGACGTCATCTGTCGCAGGTCAGCTCGACGTGCTGAGGCGTGAGCCTGGCGGGGTTGCCCGCCCCCAGTTCGATACGCCAGTCAGCCCCGTGCACGGCGGTCACGTCGCGGCCGTCCACGGTCGCCCGGCAACGGGTTGCATTGGCAAAGCGGATGAACGGTCGCGTATAGCCGGCAACATCGACCGACAGCGAGCGGCCATCCGCACTGCGCCGCCAGTTCGACAACCGGCCGCTGGCCTCGCGCACGTAGGGCTGCGTTGGCGTGGTGTTCTCTAGCGCGAAGCGCGCCGAACCACTGGCCAGATGGATATAGGTTCCCCCCGGGCCCGCAGCGTAGCCGGCCACGTCGCGTGCATCGGCAAGGCGTGGCACGCCGGGTCCGGCCCAGCGCACGGTCCGCAGGTCGCCATTGCCGCGCACGACCCAGGCATCGCCGTCGCGGGCTACAGCGTAGGTGCGGAAATCGAGCACCTTGCGAATGTAGTCCGACGCGTAGACCGGCATGACCGGCTGCGCGACAGCCCAGTCATACACCTGCCGCAGAGCCGTCACCGAGGCCAGCTTGGTGCCCGAATACATGTGGTAGTAAATGCCGATTGGCTTGAAGCGGTAAGGCTTTTCGGTCAGCTCGAACGTTTCGATGGCCCGCGAGAAACCGTAATACGGGCCGTGCCAGAGGTTGGTGTAGATGTTCTCGTTCTGGTCGGGCGCAAATACCTGGAAGAGGCCATCGCCTTTGTCTACGCCCAGCGGCGCCACGGCGGTCCAGCTCGGGTTGGAGCGCGTGATGTAGGTGTCGCCGCCGTTCATGTTCAGCACACCGGCCTCGACGGTCTTTTGCACGGCAATCGGCGGCACCTGGCCGTTGCCGCTCCACAGCAGCACCTTCACCTGCTTGCCTGGCGGGGCGAGCTTGGTGTTGATGTAGTGGATGGAGCCCGCGATCTCGCGATCGAAGCTGAAGCGGTAATTCGGAATGTTCAACGAGAAGGCGGTGTCGGTGCCTTCGGCCGTGGCGGCGGAGGCCGGATCGGGCGGGTTGGTGGTGCGCAGCCAGTTGAACGGGTGCGAGAACGTATGGCTGGCCAGCTCCACGTAGGGCTGCGCAAAGAGGGTGCGCGCGATCGGCTCGAGCTGCGGCGTGAGCTTCGGGTACACGCCGTCGACCGCCACCTCGCCCTCGATGATCGACACGGTGGTCGGCACCTTGTAGCGATCGAGGATCTCGCGCAGCAATGCCTGGCCGGAGAACTCGCTCGGTGGAAACTCAGTGCGGGAGGCGAATCCGTCGCCGTCGATATGAACGGTCATCAATCGGCGGCCGTTCTCCGTCGTGGTATCTGGCACGGGCATGGCGGGCAGTTGCAGCGCGCGGCGCAGAAAATCGAGCGGCTGGATCACCCAGCGCGCCTGGTCGACATCGGGCATGCGGAAGACGCCAAACGGCTGCAGCACATAGCCGCCCCACGGCATGATGGCCGCCGCATCGTAGGCGTAACTGCCGGCGGAGAGCCGCAGCAGCGACTGCGCCCCCGCGACGCTGGGGTCGACCTTCACCCCCACGGCCATGCGCCGGTCGGGATGAGGCTGCAACTCGAAGCCCACCATGGGATCGCGCAAAACAATGTCAAGCGGCCCCGCCGGCGTGCCGGGCACGGTCTGTAGATCCAGCATCCGCGCCGTGGTGGCATCCATGTTCAGCCCGAACTGGTTGAACATCGCCACGCGAACACCGGCGCCCATCGTGCGCCTGAGCCACGATGACCACGTGCCCGGTCGCGATGCGTTGCCGTCGAACCAGGTGACGACGCCGGCATAGCGGTCGGGCGTCACGGCCGGCAACGGCTTGTTGGCGTCGGCAAATTCGGTGCGATAGCCGAGATAGTTGATGGGCATGGCCAGATAGAGCACCGATGGCGCGGTGTTGCGGCTGGTGCCGGGCTCCTGGGGTTCGACCAGCAGGACACGGCGCGGCATCACTTCCAGCCGGCCGATGCCGATGAAGTCGGCGCCGGGCGTGGTGGCGTAGCTGGTCACGCCTGCAGCGCGCGCCATATTGGCGGTCTCACGCAGACAGGTACGGTTGTAGTTGGGGCAGTAATCAAGTGCGACGGCGGGTATGCGGTACTGCGCACCGATCTTGCGCAGCGTGGCAACGCGTGCGGCGCGGTCGGCATCGGTCACCTCTTGCAAGCCTTCCCCGCCGGTGCGCTCGCGCACCAGCCCGGCCGTCACCACGCCGGACAACTGCGGCGCGAGCGTCTCAAGCCACGCCGTGCCGCCGGCCAGCAGCCTGGTCTGCGGTGCACGCGCATGCAACGCCTGGACCAGTGCCGCAACGGCATTGGCGGCATCGGGCGCGCCGCGCTGGAGCGCGTCCAGCCCATCCAGCAGGAAGCCCGCGTAGCCCTGCGCGAGCAGCGGCGCAAAGACCTGGTCGATCACGTTGGCAGGCCAGGCGCTTGTGCGCATTGCGTCGGTCTGCTGCGTCAGGTCCACGCGAGCGAACCAGAGCGTGGGCGATGGTTGCTTCGGATCGAAGCTGCCGGCCGTGGCCGGCTCCAGCACGACCCAGTCGAAGGCTTGCAGTTCAGCGACGGGGACATCGCGGCCGTAGTAGAAGGCGATCTGCGGCTCTGCCGAAGCGGACGTCGTCGGCTGCTGTGCACGAACGTTCGCAACGCCGAGCGCCAACGCCACGGCACCCAGCCACATCGGCCACATCGGCCACATCGGCCACCGCCACGATAACTTGCTGCCCTTTGCCTGCGTGTCCTGCATCCCGGTCCTCGAAAAGTCTGTCCGACATGCATTGTGCCGGGCGGCCATCCGATTGCAATGTTTGTGGGCCGGGGCGTGCCCGCCGCGATGCCCCTTGGGGGCACATGGCGGGAACCCGGCTCAGTAACCGACCACCGTGTAGTGCGGGAATTCCGCTTCGAACGCCTTCTCCAGGTCGTCGACGCTGGCGACAGCCGACGTGTAGACAACAGTTGTCGAGCCGCTGTCGTAGGCCAGCGTGACAGCCCAGGTGCCATGCGCCTGGTTGACGCGATCGCGTGCGGCCTGGGCCGCCAGTTGACCCGGGCCGTTATCAGGTTTGGTTCCGTAGACTTTGCAGTGGGACATGGCAATCACTCCGAAGATGTGGAAGGAATGCCGCCGGCGCACGGGCAAGGACACGCGCGGTCTGCCTGGTCTGCGTTCTCAACGATACGGGCGAACAGACGCACTGCCGGCGGGTCCCGCCGGCATGCACCAGCGACACGGCCAGCGTAAAAGCCGGGGCCGCGCGCCGGAATGGTGCGTTCGTCAGGGCTGACGTTCTAGAACGCCGACTTCACCACGCCGCCGTCCACACGCAGCGCAGCGCCCGTGGTGGCCGACGACAGCGGGCTGGCCACGTAGGCAACCAGGTTGGCGACTTCCTGCGTGGTGGCAAAGCGCTTGATGAGCGAGGTCGGCCGCGCCGTCTCGAAGAAGGTTTTCTCGAACGCTTCGAAGCTCTGCCCGCCCGAGAGCTTTTCGACAAACGCGTCTACGCCTTCGGAACGCGTCGGCCCCGGCAGCACGGCATTCACCGTGATGGCCGTGCCCGCGGTCAACTCGGCCAATCCGCGCGAGAGGCCCAGCAGCGCGGTCTTCGTGACACCGTAGTGGATCATCTCCACCGGAATCTGCACGCCACTCTCGCTGCTGATGAACACGATGCGTCCCCAGTTCTGTGCACGCATACCAGGCAGGTAGGCGCGCGACAGCCGCGCGCCGCTCAGCACGTTCACGTTGAAGAAGTGCTGCCACTCGGCGTCGTCGATTTCCTCGAACGGCTTGGGGTCGAAGATACCGAGGTTGTTGATGAGGATGTCGACCTTGGGAAAGCGGCCGAGCAGCGCGTCGACCTGGCCCGGATCGGACAGGTCACCGGCAAAGCCCTCGACCTGGGCGTCGGGCACTTCGGTGCGCAGGCGTGCAATCGCGTCGTCCACGGACGCTTGGGTACGGCCGTTGACGATCACGCGGGCGCCTTCGGCGGCCAGTGCTACAGCAATGGCATGACCGATGCCCTTGGTCGAGCCGGTCACGAGAGCGAGCTTGTTCTGAAGGTGGAGGTTCATGGCATTCAAAAAAGGAAAATGGAGGAGGACGAGCACGCCGCGCCACATGGTGCAAGTTGGTCACGGCGTCGACGTTTCAACCATGATACGAACCGCCTCGCCCCTTGGCAGCCGCAATCGTTTTGCAGCGGTATCCAACGAGATTTGACGATCGGCGTTGGTATCGATCCCGGCTTGACGGCCTGGGCAAGCGACGATTAGTGTGCAATGAAGTACGCCCAGCGTTACGGGAACGCGGCGCGCCTTACAAGCCGGATCACCGGCAGAACGGGGAGCACGACCATGAGCATCGACGTACAGACACCTGAGGCCGCCGACACCAGCACCAGTGAAGGCGCCTACCAGCTTGACACCATGGACCGCGATACCAACATCGGTAGGCTCGTGCACCGGGTCCGACACGCGTTGGTGACGCATATCGACAGTGCCCTGGCATCGCTGGACTTGACAGCCGCGCAATGGACGGTCGTCATCTACCTGGCCGAAGACCTGGCCACCACGCCGGCCGAACTCTCGCGCCTGCTGCACTACGATCCGGGCGCGATGACGCGGCTGATCGATCGGCTGGAGAAGAAGAACATCGTCAAGCGCGCGCCCAGCGATGCGGACCGCCGCTCGGTGGTGGTCTCGCTCACCGAGCAGGGCCGCGCGCTCTATCCGGAAATCCGGCCGCTAATCATCGACGTGCTGAACCACCTGCTGCGCGGGTTTTCGCAAACCGAGGTCAAGCAGTTGGAAAACCTGCTGTTGCGCGTGCTGCACAACGCCTGATCGGATCAGGCGTTTTCGGTTGGGCAGTCTCAGCCGACAGCGTTGCCGGTGCGCTGGGGCTCGGGCGGGTGCCGCTTAGCGCTCACTGCCCCTCAAGCTCGTGCTTGATCTTGAACAGCTCGGTATCGGTGCGAATACCCAGCTTGCGATAGGCCGATTGCTTTTGCGAGCTGATCGTCTTGATGCTGCGCGCAAATTTCTCGGCAATGTCCGTGACCGACATGCCGTCCAGGCAGCAGCGCAGTACCTCGCGCTCGCGCGGGCTGAGTTCGGAGCGGTCGATCAGGGCGGACAGCTTGGTGCCATTGGTGACGGGCGCGGGCGCATCGGCGGAAAGCGCATCGCGCTCCATCTCGGCAGCCAGCGCGGCATTCAGGCGCTTGCCGCCCGCGGCCACCGTGCGGATGGCGCGTACCAATTCCGACAGATCCTCTTCCTTGCCGACAAAACCGCGTGCGCCGGCATGCATGACCATGCCCACCGTCGCCATGTTGTGATGCGCCGACGCCACCAGGATCTTCAAGTCCGGATAGCGCACGCGGATCAGGCGGATCAGGTTCAGCCCGTCAATCTCGGTGGGTCCGAGCGAGTAGTCCATCAGCAGGACATCCACCTCAAGGCTTTTGTCTTTGAGTGCCTGCACGATTTCGCGACCCGAGGCGAACATGCCGGAAACCTCGATGTCGGCCTCCTGTTTCAGGCGCGCAGCCAGACCATGGCGGACAACCGCATGGTCATCGAGCACGATCACGCGGATCGGCCGGGTCGCGGTCCAATTCATGTTGGCAGGTTCCTATTCGACGGGGATTACTCGCAGCACAAGAGCGCCCCAAGATGCCGCAGAGGCCGACATCTTAATAGCATTCCGGCGTAGCAACGGTGGTCACTTGGCCTCGACGATGGTGTCGTCTCGGGCGTAGACGCGGCAATTGACCCATCGCTCGGTACAGAAAGCCATCGCCCGAAATTCTGCGTTCTGGCCTACGGCCCAGGAGTAGTGATCGCCGTCGGAGGCGACAAAAATCTTCGGCCACGTTTTCTTCAGATACATATCGAAGCCGGCCTGTTGGTTTCGCCCGAGTTCGCCGGAGCGGCCTGGTGGCGCCGCCTGCGCGCTCGATGCGTAAGCGGCCGGTGCAGCCGTCGCCTGAGCCAGCGATTTCTGCCCGCGCGCAGGGACATCGGCAATCCAGTCCGCAGGAATCGCGAAGTTCAGGTTCTGCCCCATGGTGAGCACGACTTGATGGTCTGTTATGCCAATCAATCGGCCGTCCGCATCGAACAGGCCGCCCCCGCTGGACCCTTGTGAGATTGGGGCAGACGTCTGGATGCTCTTGAGACGTCCTTCGTCATCGGTACGCAATGACGAGATCAAACCCTCACTGATCGTCAGCTCCAGCCCCAGCGGATTGCCGACTGCGTACACCTTCTGCCCCGTCACGAGCGCGCTACCCGGAGCAAGCGTCACTGCAGGCGCGTGGAAATCCGCGACCCGCAGTTGACAGAGGTCGCGCTCCACGTCGGGATACTGCAAGCGAGCACCGTAGCTTGCGTTGCCGCGTTTGAGCCAGACTTGCTTGCCGCCGCGCAGCACATGGCAGTTCGTAATCGCCACACCATCGGCAATGACCACTGCGCTGCCAATGGACAGCGGCCGGCCGTCCGAACCCGCAACGCGGACCTCCCAGACGCTAGGCGAGACCTTGGCAAAGACCGCTGCGGGCTCAAGCGCGACCGCGCGCTCTGCAGCGCCGGCGCAGACCACGGCAGCAGCCAGCAGTGAAACCAGTCGAACGATATGCATGTTAGTCAAGCGGGCCGCCTCATTGGGGCACCAGCAAATCTTTGAGGTCGCTCAGCGTGGTCGATCCATCTTCCGAACGGGTGCGATCACGCATGTGCGCGATATCGGCGTCGGTCAAGGGCTGGCAAGCAGATTGCGTTGCCCATTGCCGATAGCGCGCAGCCACCGGGCGCCATGACAGCCCATTGCTGGATTCGATGAGTGCCGCCCGACAGCCCCGCTCGCTTTCGGAGTAAGTCGAACGCAACTGGTAACGGTGCCCCGTCAGCGGAACGAAACTCACCGCAACCGAGCAGAAATAGGTCAGGTTCCCCGCCGGACGCACGAAGTTCACGGCCATGGTCGTCGGCACGTCGGTCAGCACACGCACGGAGCGCGCTGGCTGGTTCGTGGCAATTGCCACGCGTTGCCCCGTGCATGTGCGGGCGTCATCGAATACCAGCAATGCGGCGGCCGCGCCGCTGGCGGGCCGTATAAACTCAACCGGCACGGTCCGGGCACCCGCGGGCGGTTCTACATACGGCTGTGCGCAGCCCGCAAGCCACAAAGCGCCTCCCAACAAAGAGGCGGTCATTCTGAGCGTCATGCGCTCCCCCCCAAAGGCAACCTTTTCTGAGATCGGCATTTCCTTCTTCGAGCGCAGTGGCACGCACGCTCGATGCCGCTGAAGTGTAACCAAAGGTGACGGAGAGGGACTGACCTGAGTACCAGCGTTGTGCGCGCGCGTCGGCCGCGGGTCAGCCGCGCTCAGGCCAGCGCCGCGTCGATGCGCGCCTGCGTGCTGCGGCGCGCGCGCTCGAACACCGCCATGTCGCCCATCAGAAACGCCACGTTGGCGTTGGAGCGAAACGATTCGATCTCAAAGACGAGCTGATCGACGTCGACATCCGCGCGCAATTCACCGGCCGCCTGCGCCGCGGCAATCGTCTCGCGAAACCGCGCACGCACCGACTCGCGGTGTCCGCGCACACGATCCTGGATCGCGCCCGGGCGGGCCCGGTATTCGTAGCTGGCCGCGCAGACAAAGCAGCCGCCTGGCGATGCGCCGCTGGCCACGTAGTCGAACCAGCCGTCGGTCAGCGCCCGCAGGCGGGCAAGCGGGCTTTCCAGCGCCAGCGCGGGCTTCACCACCTTCTCGCGGTAGTGCACCACGCCCGCGTCGAGCGTGGAGAGCTGCAGCGTTTCCTTGTCGCCGAAGAGCACCTGGATATTGCCCTTGCCCACGCCTGCATCCGTGGCCAAGCGGCCGATGGTGAGGCCCTCCAGCCCATCGGTGGAAGCGATGGCGGTGGCGTGCTCCAACACCTGGGCGCGCGCGCGTTCGCCACGCTGGCGGCGGCCGTCGGTTTTGTTCATGGCAATGCCCTATCGATGAGTGGGGTCAACACAATCGACCCTTGACGTGGGCCAATCGCCCTTTAGTATACGTACGACCGTATATTAATAACCCGAGATCGCCCATGTCAACGGAATCCCTTTCCGCCGGTAGCGTTGCCTCGCCAGCCAAACGGCACTGGCCCGCGCTGGCGGCGCTGCTGACCGGCAACTTCGTCACCATTCTCGACCTGTTCATCGTCAATGTGGCGATTCCGGACATCCGGGCCGGCCTGCATGCGAGTTTTGCCGAAATCCAGCTCGTGATGGTCGGCTACAGCGCGGCGTATGCGGTGTTCCTGCTCAACGGCGCGCGCCTGGGCGATCTGTTCGGACGCAAGCGCATGTTTCTGGCAGGCATGGCGCTGTTCACGCTCGCATCTGCGCTGTGCGGGCTGGCCACCACGCCGTGGATGCTGATCGCCATGCGTGTCGGCCAAGGCCTGGGCGCGGCCATCCTCATGCCCCAGGTGATGGCCTCGCTGCGCGTACTGTTTGACGGCGATGCGCGACGCCGCGCATTCGGCACCATGGGCGCCGTGCAGGGCGTGGCGGCGTCGGTCTCGCAAATCATCGGCGGCTGGCTGATCGCGCATCCGCTGGCGGCCAACGTGTCGGGCTGGCGCGCGGTATTCCTGGTGAACGTGCCAATCGGCATTGCGGCGCTGCTGGCGGCGCGGGCCTCCGTGGCGGAATCGCGTGCGCCGGTGGCCGCGCGATTGGACGTGCACGGCGCCGTGGCCGGCGCGGTGGCGCTGGCAATGCTGCTGGTGCCGATCATGCAGGGCCGCGAGTCCGGCTGGCCGTGGTGGTCGTGGGCGGTGCCGCTGGCTTCTCTGCTGGTCTTCCGCCACTTTGTGCGGGTGGAGCAGACGCTGTCGGCGGCGGGCCGCGTCCCCATCATCGAGATGGCGCTGTTCCGCAACCGCAGCTTTGTGCTGGGCGTGCTGGCGATCTTTCTGTTCTACACGGCCATCAGTTCGTACTTCCTGGCGCTGACGATCCTGCTGCAGTTCGGGCGCGGCTTGTCGGCGTTGGCAGCGGGGCTGGTGTTCACGCCGGCGGCCGTCGCCTTCTTTACGGGCTCGCTGACGGCGCCCCGCCTGGCCGAACGCATCGGGCAGCGCGCCTTGTTGCTGGGCGTAGCGATCTTCGCCGTGGGCATGGTTGTCCTGGCCACCATGGCGCAACTGGGCGCGGGCACTGCGTGGCTGATCCTGCCGCTGATGCTCAACGGCTTCGGGCAAGGCATGGTGATTCCGCTGTCGCTCAACACCATCCTGAGCGGCGTGGAAACAGCCCAGGCCGGCATGGGCGCCGGTACCGTTACGACCATGCAGGCCGTGGGCAATGCGGTGGGCGTGACGGTGGTGGGCGTGCTGCTGTTCTCGCTGCTCGGTCAGGTGGAGGGGGCCGATGGCGCGGTCGCGGCGGAAGCGGCAACACACGCTGCGCACTACGGCCACGCGTTTGCGCTGGCCACGCTCTACAACGTGGCGGCGACGGTGCTGTCCTTCGTGCTGTTCTGGCGCGCGTGGCGCCGTCACGCCTGAGCGGGCTTACTTGCGCACCCAGCCGCGCCGCACGCAGGGCGCCAGCACCACGCCATGCAAGGCCAGCCCCAGCCGGTGCAGCGGCTCCGACAGCGTATACGCCACACGCCCGCTGCAAAGCCATGCGCACAGGGCCGACACAGCCGCCGCGCCCAGCATGTCGAACGGATAGTGCACGCCCAGGTAGATGCGCGCCCACGCCATGGGCAAGCCCAAAAGCGCCAGCAACACGCCCACGCGGCGCAGGCGTGCGTTCCACATCAGGCTGAATGCCACGGTCCACAGCGCCGTCAGGTGGTCGCTGGGGAACGACGAATCCGGCGCGTGCGGCAGCAGATTCGTGCCCAGTTCAATCGCAAACGGCCTGGGGTGATACCACGCGAGGCCGAAGCCGACGTTGATCGACAACGCCAGCGCTGCAGCCACGCCGGTCTGCAGTGCCTGCCTGCGCGTGGTGGGCTCACCCCACAGCCAGCCGGCGACGAGCGTGAGCGGCACCAGCCAGATCGCGTATTCGGCAAAGGCCATCGCCAGCCAGACGGTGGCAGCCGATGCGTCGGCCGGCGCGTTGATCCAAAGAAACAGCGTGTGATTGAGTGATTCCATACAGCGTTGGCCAAGGGCCCGGGGGGTTCAACAACCGTGAGATGCCGGACCCACACTACTAAAAATTCCCTTCAATTCCCTTGGAACCGGCCTGTGGGCAAGCCTAGGCCACCCGACTTAGGCCAGCCGTAGCGATCTCCTCCTTGCCCGGATCATTGCCTAGGCTTTTCCCACCGCCTGACGCTCCCTAGGATGTAGGCACACCGACACGCGGGCAGGTCGGACACGCACAGTCTCGAACCCCGGGGATGAATGGAAATTTGTCTGATTCAGCGGGACACACGCCGGCAGGCGACGTTTGCCGGTGCGATTGCGCTGCTGATCTTGTTGACGCTGGGCGTCGCTGCACCACGCGCAGGCCTGCAATGGCCTGCGACCAACCCCTTCATGCCGATGTGCGCGCTGACTGCGTTCACCACGGCCAGCATCGCCGCGTTTCTGCTGGGCGCGCTCACGTAACGCACATCAAACATCAAGCACCCGTGAGCGTTTGCCCTGCCCGTCTTTGCTGTCTTCTTTATTTCTTCTGTATATAAAAATAGTAGTAGTAGATAACGGTGGACCGTTTCTGTGGATAGCTGCAGAAAACGCTTTAGCGTCAACGGCTTGCGAATTGCACAACCCATCGGACAGTGTGTGCCGTTGCGTGGATGACTCGTGCAGGGCACGCCCCACCCTCTCGGCAACCATCAAAGTTATTCCCGTGCTGCGGACAACCTGACCCCGGGCAGCCAACACAGTTGTCCCTGAAGTTCTTCACGCGCTTATCCACATATCCACAGCGGCAATCGCGACCATGTCCATGCGCGCAAGCGCGCTTCCAGATCGGTGCCTTTGATTGCCATCCTCCAGCATCATATTCTTGGGTAGATGCTCGGAAAACGGCCTCCAACTGGCCTGCCTTAGACGCCCGAACCCGCTGCGACGGGGCTTGATATGGATACCAACGCAGACAGATTGCGAAAACCGGCAAGCGATGCAGCCATCGCCCACGTGCCCGTGGAGGAGCGTTATCGCACCTTGGTCGACGCGATACAGGACTATGCAATCTTCCTCCTGGATCCCACAGGTCACATTGCCAGTTGGAATGCCGGTGCCCAACGCATCAAGGGCTATCACGCCGACGAAATCCTCGGCCAACACTTCTCGGTCTTCTATCCTGCCGAGGCAATTGCGCAGAACCATCCGGGCGAAGAACTCAAACGCGCGGCCGCCCTTGGCCGCTGGGAAGACGAAGGATGGCGCATCCGCAAGGACGGCTCGCTCTTCTGGGCCAACGTGGTGATCACTGCCCTGCGGGATGAAGACGGCGACCTGATCGGCTTTGCCAAGGTCACCCGGGACCTGACCGAGCGCGAGCGGCTCAAGCAGCTCGAGTACGCGAGCGAGCTGGCATCCCGGGTCGAAGCCACTCGCGAAGAAGAAAAGAAGCGTATTGCACGCGAGCTTCATGATGACCTCGGGCAGCAATTGACTGCGCTGAAGATGATCATCACCGCCCTGCTTGCAGATGACAGCACCACGCCGGAAGCCCTGGCGTACGCGCGCGAAAGAACACTGGCGATGAGCCATGCTATTGACCACGCGCTCGCGTCGGTCCGGCGTCTTGCCGCGGGCCTGCGGCCGACCATGCTCGACGACCTGGGGCTGCTGCCCGCGCTCGACTGGCTCGTCACCGATTTCGGACAACATACCGGCCTGCGGGTCGCACTGAACTGCAATACGCATACGGTGGCGTTCAACGACGCCGCCTCCACCGCGCTGTTCAGGATCGTGCAGGAAGGTCTGACCAACGTTGCCCGGCATGCGACGTCGGCAACGAAAGTCGTGGTCGATCTCCGATGCGACCGGTCAAATTGCGAGCTGGCGATTCACAACGATGGCGCCGTCGTCACGCACTCCACCAAACCCGCAGCCGGGCGGCCGCCGTCATCGGGGATCGCCGGCATCCGCGAGCGCGTGCGCCGCCTGGGAGGGACTTTCGCTGCGGGGCCGCTCCCGCAAGGCGGATACCGCATCCAGCTTGCGATTCCGCGGACAGCGATCGCGCTCGATTTGCCATCCGGTCGGTAGGCGTCTTCCACTCGACCGAATGGAAAGCCCACCCGTTACGTGTGGCGCATCAAGTGGGGCATTTTAGAAACGTCAATGAACGGTCGTTCTTCAACACGACCGGAGAACAGCGACGGATTCGCATATACGAACCCCATGGGCAGTGCGACGCAGAATGCCCGCGCCGCCCGCACAGCGTGCAATAGTCGTCCATGGCAATGACCTTTATCGAGAGCCGGATGTCACCGACTTCAGTATCTGTGTGACGCCCAGTTGTCGCTATCAGCGGGCGCTCATTATGTTGTCCGGGCGCGCCCTTATTTCTGTAGGTGAATACGGCAGGCGCTGTCAGCGCAGCCTGACAGCATTCGGCGCCCCAGGTTGGCGCCGGGTGAATGGCAACGGGTGCATCGGACTGGCTCAGGCGGAGCGAGCCGACCAGATCTTTTTACGGTTCAGCAGCAGCGGAATGACACCGATGGCGATGCCGCCCATGCCCACCACATTGGTGACCCAGTCGAAGGTCGGGATGCTGTAGAGCGCAATGAAGAAGAGGAAGAGCCCACTTGCCACCGGCCAGATGACATGGGTGATGGCGACCCACGGCCCCTGCGTCAGCACCTTGCGGTAGTACCAGCCGCAAGCCAGCCCGGTGAGCCCGAGGTAGAAGCAGATCTGGAAGCCGATGGCGGTAATCGAATCCTGCAGGATGACGTTGATCGTCGGCAGATAAGACGACACGAACAGCAGTGCGAGCCCCGTCAGCCAGATGAAGAAGATGGCGATGTGCGGCGTGCGCCAAACCGGATGCAGGCGCGCATAGCGCGCGTGCAGTGCGCCGTCGCGGCTTTTGGCAAAGAGCGTGCGCGTGAACTGCAGCATCTGGGTTTCGACGGTTCCCACCGTGCTCAGCAAGACCGCGACGATCGCGACGTAGCCCCAGGTCGGCCCAAACAGCTTCTCTGCAATGGCGAAGATGATGTTCGTGTTGTAGTGCTGGATCTCGGCATCGGACAGCCCGAGCTGCGTGATGACGATGAAGACAAGGAAGAACACCATCAAGAACACCATCGACCAGAACGCGGCGCGGCCGGGCGTGCGGTTCGCGTCGCGCGTCTCTTCGCTGAGGTTCATCGTCACGTCCCAGCCGTAAAAGAAGAAGATCGCCACCAACGCGCCGTTGGCGAACAGCTTGGGTGTGAACGCGAAAGGCCAGAACCAGACCCACGAGAACGGGTGCTGCGGCGTACGCGGAAACACCATGAAACTCGCGACGATGATCCCCAGCAGAATGACACCCTCGACAATCGTCATCAGCACCTGCACGTAGCTGGTGAGCTTGATGCCCTTGACGACCACCACGCTGACAAACGTGAGCCATGCCGCCGCGATCAACGTCACGTAGTGCACGTTGTTCATCATGGGCCGATCAAAGATGAGCAGCGTGGCATTTGCCGCCGGAATCATGGCAGACACCATGAACACGCAGCACAGCACCAGCAGCGCCCAGCCGGCAAAGAAGCCGAGTGCGCGCCCGAATACCATGCTCACCCACGAATACGAGGTGCCGGCACTCGCCAGGGCACGGTTCATGTTGATGAACGCGTACGCGATGCCAAACATGATGAGCCCGCACACCAGGATACTGGCCGGCGACTGCGTGCCGGCCGTCCCGATGATGGTGGAAGTCGTGATCTCGATGCTGTAGGCCGGGGCAGTACCGGCGATGCCCATGATCACCGATTCAACGATACCCAGGGAATCGGCATTGAGCTTGGCGGATTGGTCCATGGATGCGCGACTCCCAGTCGAGATTGGGGGGCAATAGACCGATTTTTACCCTGTGCCGGATAGGCGGGCAATAGGGGCGTCTCTGGGCTGGAGCGGTGTCGTGGACGTGGGTTCTGGCAAGCCTTTGCTCTGTATGGCCAAGACGCTCGGAAAGAGCCAAGCCTGAAAATATCGACCGGGCAGCACATGCGCGCGCCCCTATCCCCTTTTGAGCTGGGTCGATACGGGACCAGGAATGCCGTCATGGTTGGGCGTGCAGCGGCGTTCTCGCGCTCTACATGGCCTCGTTGCAGGCGTGACGTCTTCCGGGCCCGAGCTGGTAAGTCGAGCACCAATCCATCATGAGATGACGCATCAACAGTGCCGGGTCCGCGATCTCGAGAATGAGACGACGTAGCACGCGTTTGCGCATGTGCTCTTCGTCCAGCACCCACGGAGCGCTGACCTCGCTGAGATGCCGCGCGATCGCATCGCAGTGGTCGGCACCTTCCGGAAGGCCCAGGCGTGCAGCCAGCAAGCCGGCAACGACGTCATCGATCTCTACGTCCAGGTGCTTCGCGTCAATGGTGAGTTGCAGCTTCATGGGCGTGATCGAACCTCAAAAAGCCGGCACCGCAACGGGGATAGCGGCGCCGGAATGCAGTTGCACCGGCCGGCGAACCGGCCAGTCGATGGCAGCACAACTGCGTGGTTCAGTAGTCCAGCTCAGGGGCCGGCACTTGCGCGGGCTTGTCTTCCTTCGGTGCGTCCGCGATGGTCGCATCCGTGGTCAGGATCAGCCCGGCGACAGACGCAGCGTTCTGCAGCGCCGTACGCGTGACCTTCGTCGGGTCGACGACGCCTGCTTCCACGAGGTCGCCGTACTCGCCGGTGGCTGCGTTGTAGCCGTAGTTGCCCTTGCCTTCGGCGACCTTCGCAATGACGACGGACGGCTCTTCACCGGCGTTGGCGACGATGGCGCGCAACGGTGCCTCCAGCGCGTGCTGCACGATGCGGATGCCGGCATCCTGATCGCTGTTCGCGCCCTTGAGGTTGAGCACTGCAGAGCGGGCGCGCAGCAAGGCCACGCCACCGCCCGGAACGATGCCCTCTTCCACAGCCGCGCGGGTGGCGTGCAAGGCATCGTCGACACGGTCCTTCTTCTCTTTCATCTCGACTTCGGTCGCCGCGCCCACCTTGATGACGGCAACGCCGCCGGCAAGCTTCGCCACGCGTTCCTGCAGCTTCTCGCGGTCGTAGTCGCTCGTGGCCTCGTCGATCTGCACGCGGATGGACTTGACGCGGGCATCGATGCTGGCCTGGTCGCCGGCACCGTCGATGATGATGGTGTCGTCCTTGCGAACCTCCACGCGCTTGGCCCGGCCGAGGTCCTCCAACGTAGCCTTCTGGAGCTGCTTACCGGTTTCTTCGGAGATGACCGTTGCGCCGGTCAGCACGGCGATGTCTTCAAGCATGGCCTTGCGGCGATCGCCAAAGCCGGGGGCCTTGACCGCAGCGACCTTCAGGATGCCGCGCATGGCGTTGACCACCAGGGTGGCCAGCGCTTCGCTCTCGACATCCTCCGCCACGATCAGCAGCGGCTTGCCGGCCTTCGATGCCGCTTCCAGGATCGGCAGGAGGTCGCGGATATTCGAGATCTTCTTGTCGTGCAGCAGGATCAGCGCGTCGTCCAGATAGGCCGCCTGCTTTTCCGGGTCGTTGATGAAATACGGGCTGACGTAGCCGCGGTCGAACTGCATCCCTTCGACAACGTCCAGCTCATTGTCGAGCGACTTGCCATCCTCGACCGTAATGACACCTTCCTTGCCGACCTTCTCCATGGCATCGGCAATGATCTTGCCGATGGCCTCGTCCGAGTTGGCCGAAATGGAGCCCACCTGGGCAATCTCGCGGTTGGTCGAAATCGGCTTCGACAGATTGCGAAGCTCATCGAGCACGGCGGCCACGGCCTTGTCGATACCGCGCTTGAGATCCATCGGGTTCATGCCGGCGGCCACGTGCTTCATGCCTTCCTGCACGATGGCCTGAGCGAGCACGGTGGCGGTGGTGGTGCCGTCACCGGCAATGTCCGCAGTCTTGGATGCGACCTGCTTGACCATCTGCGCGCCCATGTTTTCGAAGCGATCCTTCAGCTCGATTTCCTTGGCGACAGACACGCCGTCCTTGGTGATGGTCGGGGCGCCAAAGCTGCGCTCGATGACCACGTTGCGGCCCTTGGGCCCGAGCGTCACCTTCACGGCATCGGCAAGAACATTCACGCCCTTGACGATACGGACGCGCGCGCTGTCGTGGAACTTGACGTCTTTTGCACTCATGTTTGTTGCTCCGGATAAGTCGTTGACTCAACACGTCGCGAACAACCGGCCTATTTGCGGTGTCCTGTCCGGCAGTGTCCGCGAGCGGCTCGAGGCTTCAGGCGGCCTTGGCAACCGCCTCGGCGTGGGTTTCGATGACGCCCATGACGTCTTCTTCACGCATGACGAGGAGTTCCTCGCCATCGACCTTGACGGTCTGCCCGGCGTACTTGCCGAACAGCACCTGGTCACCGACCTTCAATTGGAGTTCGCGCTGCGTGCCGTCCTGAAGCAGGCGGCCCGTGCCGACCGCAATGACTTCACCTTGCTCGGGTTTTTCTGCGGCGGAATCAGGAATCACGATGCCCGAGGCCGTCGTCCGTTGCTGTTCGATTCGCTTGACGATAACCCGGTCGTAGAGGGGACGAATCTTCATTTCCATCTCCTGAGCGATAGATCACCAAAAAAGGGAATCCGGCTTGCGCGCCGTTCAAGCATGGCGCCTGAACGGGGCTGACAAACCGTGCCAAATGCTTGGCGGATTGCAAAATAGAAGCGCTCCGCGGCGACTTCAAGAGGCTCGCGAACGGCGTGTTTGTAACAAAATGTTTCACGGCAACAGGATGCGCCGGACGGCTCCAAGGCGGTAGACCGTACGGCTGCGTACCGGCCGGTGGCGCGGTAGTTGGCGGGGGATTGGAAGGACAGGACAGGGCGGCTCGCGTCCACCATCCGGGCCGAGCGTATCGTCCGGCTCCTCAAGCGCCTGCCACACGCCACCCTTGACGGGCCGGAACAGCCAGCGCAGGTAGCCTTCGTTCGCTGCAATCTGCATCAACTCGGCACGATCGGGGGCGCCATCGATGAGTGCCTCGTCCGCCGATGCACCCTCGTAATCGCCGAATGCCTGACGGCATGCCAGCGCTTCACCTGCGGATGCGCCCACCACGTTGCAACCGCGTCGCTCGACACGCTCAAGATCCCATGCGCCGAGCTGCCAGGCGGCGTCGAGCAGCGCCTCGTCAACGGCTTCGACGCTCTGCCAGGCGTGCGTTAGTTGAATGGCCGAGCCCGGTACGGAGCGCGGTGGAATGTCGACTCCCGGCAACACGAGCGGGCTGGCGCGGCGAAATCCATGCCAATGCAGGATCGCCACGAGCGGCGTATTCAGGCGCCGGGCCGCTGTCACGGTCACCGCGACCAACGGCAGACGCACCGCGTCCATCTGTTCATGCACTGTGCTGAAAAGGTCCATGAAGCCTCCGAATGATGTGTCCAATGGCCTCTTGAAATTTCTGCCTGCTTCCCTATTTTAGGTTTCGTCAATGCAGTCGCGGTTCTCGCGCTGCGTGTTTCGATTTGTGTGTCAGTGGCCCACCACGGACGGATGAACTGGAGCGCGTAGTTCGGTTCAATCTCCGTGCGGGCCCTTCAGGAGCCAGCCATGAGCGATCTGTTTTTTGGCACCGATCTGCTGGGCGAATTTGATCGCCTGCAACGGCAGATGGCCACTCTCTTTGCGGGGGCACCCGCCAGCCTGCGCGCCACGCGCCTGGGCACCTTTCCACCTGTCAACATTGGCAGCACCGATGACTCGGTCGAGATCGTCGCGTTCGCCCCGGGGCTGGACCCCGCGCAGATCGATGTCTCGATCGACAAGGGGCTGCTCACGATCAGCGGCGAGCGCAAGCGCCCGGATTTCGAGATGACCGACGACACGCGCGTGTATGCCGACGAGCGTTTCACCGGCGCGTTCCGCCGCGTGATTGAGTTGCCACAGGACGTCGACCCCGACAAGGTCAATGCACGGTACGTCAACGGCTGCCTGACCATCAGCGTCGGCAAGTCGGAGGCATCGAAGCCGCGTCAGATCACAGTGCAAGGCTGAGCCACAGCTTGCCCAAGCATGAAGGAGCCCATCATGAACGACACCGCACAATTGGCGACCCAGGCGCAGCCGGGTCGTGCCACGGTCGCAAAGCAGCCGGCGGAGCAACCCGCCGCACGCCAGACGCACCTGGCGCCGCCTGTCGACATCTTCGAAAACCGCCAGGGCATCACGCTGTTTGCCGACCTGCCGGGCGTGCCGCGCGAGAAGCTCGATATTCGCGTGCAGGATGGCACCCTCACGGTCGATGCCGAACTGATGGTGCCCACCCCGTCAGGTCTGCGTCTGCAGCATGGCGAAGTTCGGCACCCGCATTTCTCGCGCACCTTTGTGCTGAGCCCGGACTTTGACGCTTCGCGCATCGATGCGCAGTTGCGCGACGGCGTTCTCAAGCTGACCATCCCGCGCCGCGACGAGGCGAAGCCGCGGCGTATCGAAGTCCACGCCGGCTGAGCGCATCACCGGCCGCTGTTTTGCCTTGCAAGCGGGCGCGCTCCTTGCGCGCCTGCATTTGGCACCGTGCCCCCTGGTTACGGATGTTGGTTACTCGGAGACAAAGATGCTGAGTGCACACGAATTTGCCACCCTGATGTTGATCACTCAGTCACCCGAGCAGGTCGACATGAACCGCGCTGAATTGGATGCGTTGCTGGAGCGGCAAGTGGTCATGCTCGAACGCTCCGCCGAAGGGCACCGCCGCCGTGCGCGGCTGACCGATACCGGACGCTCCGTGCTACGGGCGTTGAATGCGGTCGATCGTCAAAAACGCGTTGCACCGGGATCCGCTCGCCGGGACGCCGACTAGCCTGTGACTTTGCAGGCGCATCTCTCGATCCAAGGCAGAACACCCGGCGCTCAGGCGCGTTCGTTGCGTTGCCGTTCGCTCCACCTACGCCACGCCTTGCCGTCTGCCGGGCGCCACAACCCCTGCGCTACCACGTGTACGGGAAGCGAAGCGTAAAGACGTAGTTCGGCGCGTCCGGCGTCAGGCCCATGGCCAGCGTGGCGCTGATCGACAAGTTCTTGGTCAGCACATGGCTGATCCCGAACGTCATCGTGCCTACGTTGGTTTTGCTGCCCACCACCGACTGTTCGGCGCCACCCTCTGGGGTGATGCGCGTGTTGCCGGAGAATGCGGTGCTGTAAGCCATCGTCAGCGCCGTGCGGTCGTTCAGCGCCAATGCAAGGCCTCCGCCCAAGGTGATGGTATCGCCCAGCTTGACCTTGCCCGGCTGCACCACGCCTTCGGTCGAGGAGATGTCAGCAAACGAGCGCGGCACGTAGTACGTGTAGCTGGCATTGGCAAACAACACCACCGGGTCGTACGTCTTCAGGAAAGACATGCCCAGCGTGCCGCTCCAGACACCGTTGCCGGTCGGCAGTTGCTGGTCGATGATCAGGTTGTTGTTATTGCTGTCGGCATGGATCAGCTTGATGCCAAACGGTGAACGCCCGGTCGGTGCACGCACGCGAAAGCTGCCGACAATGTCCGGCAAATCCGCTGACTCTTTGACGAGCTGATAGTAGATGCCGGCACTCACATCGCCCAAGCCCGCGGACGTCTTGTCTGCCTCGCTGACGGTGCTCGATGCCCCACCCGCACCGCCGCTGAAGAACGTGCTGGAGCGATACACGGCCGGCACTGTGAAATCCGCGCTCAGCCGATCGCTGAAGCCATAGCGGCCGGTGACGTCGAAGGTCGTGACATTGGCCTTGGTCTGGACCAGGTTGATCTGCCCGAGAAAGATCGCATCCAGCGCCAGAAAGCCCGACAGCGCGAGGTTGCGGCGGTCGTAGTAGCTGTAGCTGATGCCGGTATCGATTGTGAAACGTCGCTCAAACAGCGGCGCGTGCTCGGATTGAAAGACAAGGTCCTTGCTCTGGATGCGAGGCTTGTCGTTGGGGTCGGGGCGGGCGGCGGTTGTGCTTTCCGACGCAGGCGCCGTGTTGCCGGATTGGGCGACCAGCGCAGACGACGGCGATTGTGTTGCCGTGGTTGCGCCCGCAGCGGATGCCTGTGCGTTGCTGGCACCAACGCCACGCCCGCGCACGCGCACCAGCTCCAGGTCGCCGACGCGCTCTTCCAATGCATCAATGATCTTCTGCTGCCGCTCGATGATGCGCTGCAGGCGCGCCAGGCGCGCGTCAAAGGAGTCTGCGGCAGCCGGTGCCGATTGCGCTTCGGCCGCCGCAGGAAGCAACAACCAACATGCCACTGCCCACGCCACTGCCGTGCGTCGGTGTCCCATGTTTCCCCCCGGAAAGCAAGGCGGAGGCTGAAGAGCCTCCATTTCAGCGCACCGGCCCTATTGCCGGGCGCCGCCTCTCACTGCCTGCCTGTGTGTTCTTTTATTGCGTCGTTATAGGGAATTCTGCATCGGCACGTCTAGCGGCGTAAACCCGCCACCGCCTGCAATGCCTGCGCCACGCCGATCTGAGCCAGCTGCTGACGCGACATCGTCTGCATCTGCAGTTGGATCGACAACTGATTGGCAATCAACTGCGCATTGCCCGCCATTTGCGCCACCTGCATCACGCTCCCCGCCGCCCCGGCCAGATTGGGCGTCACCGACTGCGAGACGACGCCCATCGGGCTGGTGATGGCAACCTGCACGCCGCCCGCGCCCACCTGGGCCTGGGCGGTGAATCCGTTCTGCGCCGCCGTTGCCAACGCGCTGCCCGAAGGCAGTGTAGGCAATGGAGCGGCCTGCATCGAGATCGATGTGGTGTTACTCGCCAGATTGTTGTTGCCAGCCACCTGTGTCACCTGGCCGACACCGTTGACCTGTACACCGGCCCCGCCGGAGGCTGTCGCCCCGGGTGCGGCGCCCGCCAGAGCACCCATGCCCATCTGCACCGACGCCAGTGTGCTCACTGCGACGCTGGCGGTACTGGTGCGCAGGTTGGTGGCGAGCATCCGCGCTTCGGCCGCTGCCTGCCCTGCTTCGTTGCGCCATTGCGAGGCCATTTCAATCATGAATCCGCTGACGATGCTGGCGCCGAGGTATTTGCCGCGCTGCTGGGCCAGCTCGCCGTCATCGGCCAGCTCGACTGCGGTGCCGGAATGAAACAGCACGGCACTGTCGTGCGCTTCGGCCGGCGCGGAAGGATCAGGGAGCGGCCCGGCGCTGGCTCCGGCACACCAGCCGGCATACGCGAGCGGCAGCATCCATGCGAGTGTCTTGGTTTTCATCAGAACAGGTCCCACCGGGCAGGTCCAAATTCCATCTGGATCGGCAGCATCCCTCCCGAGAACGCGGCGTTCTCACGCGCGCGCAAGCTGGGAGCATTCGTCTGCAGCAATCCGGAATCGGCCTGGACCGACACGTCGCCGACGATTGCAAATACGAGGCCATTCCACGCAGGCGCAAATTCCCACTCCTGCATGATGCGATTGCCCAGTGCGGGGTCGGCGATAAACACCCGCCCCTGGGCCGCGCGCTTGACGACCACGAAATGTTGGTACCCGTTCAAGCTCAACAAGACGATCACCGGGATCGCCAGATCGCGTAATGCCGCCATGTCCACACGGTAGCCACGGCCCCGAAAGCCGAGTGTCTGCACATAGTTGCGCATATCGAGCATGGAGAACCCTTGCTCGGCGACCTGCTTCGGGTCGCTCACTTTCATCATGTCGGCAATGACGCGGCGCTCATCGATGTCCAAGCCATAGCCGTAGCGCAGCAACGTGCCAACCGCAGCCGCCCCGCAACTGAAATCCTGCTGCTGTCGCATCACACTGCGATAGCGCAGCTCCGCCATGCTCTTGACCGGCTTGTTCAGTGGCATTTCGCTGTCGGCGCGCAACGCAATCGCGCCCTCCTGGGCACTGGCCTGCGTTGCCCACAAGCCGCCTGCGCAGAAGAGACACAACATCACCCTGCCCACCGATTGCCGGTTCAGTCGCATGAATCCCCCCCTTGGGGAACGGACACCCGACCGCCGGAGCAGCGGCCGGGTGTTTGGACGCTAGCCTTAGTTGGCGGCCTTGGCCGTGGCGATTGCCAGGCCGTTGTGCTGCAGGTTGCCCGCGCCAGCCGCGATGTTGACGCCGATGTTGCCCATGGCGTTCATCAGGGCAGTGCCGTTCAGCGAAGCAACATTGGTCGGATCGCAACCATTCAGGCGCAGCGAGTTGTTGTCAGCCGACTGCTTGTTGTAGTCGGTGGCCTTGGCGATACGGCCCGAGGTGTTGGTCGATGCAGCCATACCGTTCTCTTGCAGCTCACCCGCGCCCGCAGCGATGTTCACGCCGATGGTGCCCTTGGCGCCGTTCAGAGCGCTACCGCCCAGCGATGCCTTGTTGAGCGCATTGCCGATGGACAGCGACTCACCCGGGTCCGCCTGGTTGTTGAACACCTGGGCCGAAGCGAACACCTTGCCGGCATCCACGGCCGCCAGCGCAACGTCGTTGGACTGCACATTGCCAGCGCCGGACGTGACGTTCACCCCAACCGCACCTTGCGCGCCCTTGAGCGCCTGTCCATCAACCGTCGCCGTATTGCTGCCACGCCGCAGGTCGACCGAGTTGTTGTTGCTGGATTGCGTGGAATCGACAACCGCCGACGATTCCGAGCTGAACGGCACAAAACCCAGCGCGAGGCCGTAGCCCTGCACGTGGATGTCATTGCTGATTTCGGTCACGTTGCTGATAACCGCCCCGGAGGAGCGCGGACCATCGTCTCGTCCCTGAGCGTGGGCTGCACCTGCAGCCAGCAGGGCGAGTACAGCAATGGCAGTCAGTTTGGCTTTCATGGTGATCTCCCTTCCTTCTGTTGCTGTTAAAAAAGAGTGCCCGCCGGGGGACGGAGCACAAAGACGTTGGATACGACATTCCCCGTTCCTGCCGTCTGGTTGACCTGCACAACGCCGGAGGTATTGCGCAACGCCGTCGATGCAATCGACGCGTCTTGCCTGCCCTCCGCCGCGGGCGCGGCATCCTGACGACGAGACTGTGAAGCCACGCCCGACAGGGCACTGTCGGCAAGTGGCTCGATGTGATGGGATTGCTGTTGCACAACCGACGCAGTGGGGGCGATCACCGCGACGTTCACCTGTGCGTTGCCGGCACCGCTGGCCTGATTGATCGACACTAGACCCGCCGCACCATTGAAAGACGCGCCCGCCAGCCGGCTCGATGCCGATATGCCTGATCGAACCCGCCCAACAAACTGCGATGACACGACGCGGGCCTCATCGGTCGACACGGCGGCCACGTTGGCCTGCACGTTGCCCGCCCCCGAGGCCTGATTGACGGCCACGCGCCCGGCCGTGTTTGCAGCGGCATCGCCCTCCACCACGGCGGACACCGGCGCACTTTGGGCCCACGCCGCGCCAGCCGGCACGGCGCCCAGCACCGCCACAACGAAGTGCCACGTTAGAGACCTCACGGCTGCCCGCCACGCGAGAGCGGCGCCAGTGCGCCGCTGATCTGCGACGCAATGCCCGCCGTGGCCTGTACCACTTGCCCGCCCACGCCGCCGACGGCAGCGCCGCTCACGGCGTTACCGACGGAAAGCCCGCCGGCGGTGGGTTGCAATCCGCTTCCCGTGGATGAAGTCAGGGCGCGCTGCAGGCCTGTCGTTGCGTTGCTGGTAGCAGCGCGCGATGCGCCGAGTTCGCCGTCAGACAGCACGGACATGACCGACCCGACGGATTGATTGAACGCCTGCGTAGGAAACGGGCTCACTGCCGTGCGGACGGGCAATGCATCGGTCTGAACGCCCCGATAGGCGACGCGCGGGGTGACATCGCGCTGCACGATGATGTCGCCTTCATCGGCATGTGCCGGCGCGAAAGCAAGCGCCATCGCCAGACACGCAGCCAGTGCGGTCGGCTCCATCGCGCAAAAGGTCGCCCAACGCCAAGCATGGCGCTGTGAGGTGATTGTCGGCATGGCTCGCTCCTCCCCGGGGGCCCTAGAGCGACATCCATGCCATGACGACTAACCGCCTGATTTGTCTAGGGAATCACCCATCAGGAGAGACCACGCACCCCTCCAGCACGCATTTTTGTGTCATGGCTGAAACAGGCAAGTCACTGAATTGAGGGAAGCAAACCTGCCCGGACAAGGGATCGTCCGGTCAGGCATGCCAAATGGAATGTTTCAGCCGTGAAGCGGCTACGTTTGTCGACACTCACGCACATACCGCGACAGCGACGACGCTCTCACCCCATGAGGCACGCTGGCTCGCTCCCGGCAAGGCGGTCACGCCATGGACTCCAACCACCCGCCGGCGATGGGAAGCTAGAATCGCGCGAACTGCCACCATCGACCAGCCGCAAAAAGGTCAATACCACTCACCCGGGAGGATTTGCGCTATGGCCATGAAACGCCTTGTCCTTTCTGCCCTGCTTCTGTTGATGATTGTGGTGATCGCTGTCCTTGCATCGCCATGGCCCAGCGTGTTGGCCATCCGCGCCATCTTCGATCACGGCGCTGCGCAGGCATCCAACGCATTGGAGCCGTTTGTTCCCGACGATGTGGCTGTGCAAACCGGCCTGGTCTACGACCCCAGCGATCCGGATGGGCGCCTGGACATCTATCGCGGCAAGGCGGCCACCCCGGACGGCCCTGTCGTCGTGTGGTTTCATGGCGGCGGATTTGTTTCCGGACGCCGGGCCGATCTCGCCAACTATCTGAAGATCCTCGCAGGCAAGGGCTTTACGGTCGTCAATGTGGACTACACCATCGCGCCCGAGGCGACCTATCCCACGCCCATCCGGCAGGCCAACAGGGCGCTTGCGTTCCTGTCCGCGCAGGCTTCGCAATTGAAGATCAATGCAAACAAGATGGTCTTGGCGGGCGACAGTGCGGGGGCGCAAATCGCGGCGCAGACGGCGGCCCTGGTGACGAACGAGCGCTATGCGCAAGCGCTGGAAATCTCACCCGAGCCATTGGCAAACCAGATCGCCGGCGTCTTGCTCTATTGCGGCGTGTACGACATCACGCAGATGGGCCAAAGCGGCGGCTTGGGTGCCTGGTTCGTCAAGGCGACCGCGTGGGCGTACAGCGGCAAGCGAGATTGGCATCAGGTGCCGGGGTTCGACACCATGTCGATCACCCCTTACATCGCCCGCAGCTTTCCGCGCGCGTTTGTGAGTGCGGGCAATGCCGATCCGCTCGGGCCGCAGTCGGTGGCCCTCGCAGCCGCGCTGCAGGCGCAGGGAGTGAATGTAACGAGCCTCTTCTTCCCGAAGGACTACCAGCCCCAGCTCGGGCACGAATATCAGTTCCGGTTGGACACCGACGCCGGCAAGGGTGCGCTGGCGCAATCGGTGGCCTGGCTCAGGTCGCTATAGGTCGAAGCGCCGCAAAGCGCGACCGCGCCTGCTTTACGCGCTGCGGCGCGACGTGAGGTTTGCAGTGAGCCAAGCTGCCACCTCGCTAACCGGAATGGCATGGCGTTGATTGAGCGACTCGCCCCTGTCCCAGCCCGCCGAGCAAAGACGGCTCGGTCCACTCTAAGCCGCAGAAGGGCGCGGCCTAGGGCGGCCCAGGGCGGCTTCCGGCTTGCCGGCGACCCGCCCGTAAATCACGGTGCCGCCCCGCCGGATACACGATCTCGCTGGCGGCCCGCCGCACTCAACGATCCGAGCGCTCGACGACGACCTCGCTAATCTGAAGCACCGGTGCAATGTCGGTGTAGTTGACGATATCGGCCAGGATCTCCGCGCCGTGCTGCTTCATGGCCGCCTGGAACGCATCGGCCGATTCACAGATGAACGCGCACATCGCCACGTAGGCAGGTGGGGTGCCGGGTGCTCCGCCGGCCAGGCCTTTATCGACGGTGTAATACGCACAGGCATTGCCAAGTCGCGCCTTCGCCAGCGGCATGTGGCGTTCGCGGTAATAGTCGTGGTCGAAGCGTGCGCCTTCGGCGTAGGGGTACATCACGGTCACTTTGATCATGCGGTTCTCCTTGTGGTCATTTATGGCTTGAAGGATAGAGTGATTGCGGTGGGGCAGAATCGGGCGCCGCCTTGGTTACCGTCGGGCGTCGGCACGCCTTGGATGCGAAGGGTACGCAAGGGCGAGAGCCGGAACAGCAGGTCGCAAGTCGTTTCTCCGTTTCCGGTGTAGCGGTACATCCCCTCGGCGATTTTTTTCGCATCGCCCGCTTCAGAGTAAACGCGGTAGTTGGGGCCATAGACGCGAAACCAGAAACGTAGCCCCTTGTCGGGCGTCGGTTCTACAAACGCTTGGTCAACAACAAGTGCCCGATTGAATGGCTCGCGCGTCGCGAAGATATTGTTGACTGTGGCGTATGCCTGAGGTTTGGCGCGCCATGCTGGTTGCTCCGCCTCTTCGGCGTGCGCGATGACGCAGACCGCCGCAATCAAAAAGACACTGAGTTTTCGCGGCATTTGTTAGTCTTCCAGCAAGGCAGCCATGTGACCTCAGTCGATCGCCGAAACCTTGATCGGCGTCGCCAGCGGGGGCTGCTGGGCGTGTGCGAACAGCTGACCGAGGCTTAGCCTTTCGTTCCAGATACGGCGCAGCTCCAGCCCATACCGCTTCTCAATATCCTCTGCCAGGGTTTCGAGTTCAAGCGCGTCTGGAGTCCATCGTCGTGGGTATAGCGCGCGGTATATGGCCAGAATTTCATCGTCCGGCCTGAGCATCAGCTTCTCCCCATCGCGCAGCGCAAACGCTCGGACAAAGACGAGCAAAAATTCTCGGATTTCCAACTTCGAGGCAGACGGGAAAGCTCTGCGCCAGCTCTTTCCCTGACAGCTGCGGCCACTGAACGGTGCAGGCAACTTCGTTCCAGGGAACGCTGCCCATAGCAGGGCAACCAGAAACAGTGCGATAAAAATCAACGTGGTCATGACCCGCCCATATCCAGAATTGGAGACTCGGAAACCGCTGAGTTCTCGGAGTGCTGGCAACGTGTGTGCGGCCCATTCTAGCGGCCCGCTTTTGCGCGCGTTGATCACGCCTCGCCCGCACCGAACAGCTCATCTAAAAAATTAGCTCGCAATTCAATAGCACGCTATATATATTCTCCTCCATGAACACACGCAAGCCTTCCTCCGCACGCCGTGACCTCGCCCTGGACGAGCAGCTTTGCTTTGCGCTGTACTCGACCATGATCGGGATCAACAAGGCGTACCGGCCACTGCTCAAGGCGCTGGACCTGACGTATTCGCAGTACCTCGTCATGCTGGTGCTGTGGGAGCAGGACGCCCAAACGGTGTCGGAGATTGGCGAGCGCCTGTTCCTCGACTCCGCCACGCTCACCCCGCTGTTGAAGCGGCTGGAGGCGGCGGGGCTGATCGAGCGGCAGCGCTCGGCTGAGGACGAGCGGCGGGTGATCATCTCGCTCACGGCGGCCGGCAAGGCGCTGGAGAAGCGGGCCGAGAAAGTGCCGGCATGCATGGCTGCGGCCATGGAGTGCGCGCCCGGCGAGCTGGAAGAACTGCGCACACAGTTGAATGCATTGCGGGGGCGGCTCCTCAAGAACGCCGCCTGAGCACATGCGTATCGCCGACGGGCGCCTGATCGCGTCCGTTTTTTTAAACTGATTAAGTAGTGCGCTATTTAATAGTAAGCAATGCGGCGCGGCCTCGACAGCCGATGCGCGTACCCCCCCTCTCACAGGAGAACCACCATGTCGATCGAAAACGTCCTCTACCGTGCCAATGCTCGCGCCACCGGCGGCCGCGATGGTCGCGCCATCACCGACGATGGCCGGCTCGACGTGCGCCTGACCACCCCGACCGAACTCGGCGGTGCCGGCGGCGAAGGCACCAACCCCGAACAGCTGTTTGCCGCCGGCTACAGCGCGTGTTTCCTGGGCGCCATCAAGTTTGTGGGCGCGCGCGACAAGATCCGCGTGCCGGCAGATGTGTCCGTGCAGGGCACCGTTGGCATCGGCGTCATTCCGAACGGCTTTGGCATTGAAGTCGACCTGAAGATCAGCCTGCCCGGCATGGACCCGGCCGAAGCGCAAACGCTCATCGACCGCGCGCACATCGTCTGCCCGTACTCCAACGCAACGCGCGGCAACATCGACGTACGCCTGAGCCTGGTCTGACCCGCACCCCCCTCCCCCGACAACCGATAAGAAGCACTGCTATGAACCGCATGACCAAATTTGCCGCCGGCACCCTGCTCTCTGTGGCAGCAAGCGTTGCCCTTGCTGCGGGCAGCCCGGGCGTGGAACGCAACACCCAGTCCTTCCTCGACGCCCTGGCCGCGGGCGGCGGACAGCCGCTGGAAACACTGTCCCCCGCAGATGCGCGTGCCGTGCTGGTGGGCGCGCAGGCCGCAGCAAAGGTGTCGCTGCCGCCCGCGGACGTTAGCCAGAAAACCATCACCGTGGATGGCAAGCCGATCAGCCTGACGATCGTGCGCCCGGCCGGCGCGAAGGGCACGCTGCCTGGCTTCATCTTCGTGCACGGCGGCGGCTGGGTGCTGGGCGACTTCCCCACGCACGAACGCTTTGTGCGCGACCTGGTGGCCGATTCCGGCGCCGTCGCTGTCTTTGTCAACTACACGCCGTCGCCCGAGGCGCGGTATCCGGTAGCCATCAACCAGATCTACGCCGCCACTAAATGGGTGGCAGAAAACGGCGCGCAGATTGGCGTAGACGGCAAGCGGCTGGCGATTGCCGGCAACAGCGTGGGCGGCAACATGGCCGCCGTGGTGACCCTGATGGCCAAGGCGCACGGTACGCCCGCACTGCGCACGCAAGTCCTGTTCTGGCCGGTTACGAATGCCAGCTTCGAGAACGCGTCGTACGACGAATTTGCGCAGGGGCACTTCCTGACCAAGCCGATGATGCAGTGGTTCTGGAACGCCTACACGACTGATCCGGCACAGCGTCAGCAGATCTACGCATCGCCGCTGCTGGCCACCCCCGACCAGTTGAAGGGGCTGCCGCCAGCGCTGGTGATCACGGCCGAGAAGGATGTGTTGCGCGATGAAGGCGAAGCCTACGCACGCAAGCTCGACGCCGCCGGCGTGGACGTCACGGCCACGCGCTACAACGGCATGATTCACGACTTCGGCTTGCTCAATGCGCTGGCCGGTGTGCCTGCAACGCGTGCAGCGCTGCATCAAGCCAGTGAAGAGCTGAAGGCGCGGTTGAAGTAATTGGGTGGGCGGGTTGTTTCACCGCCTTCGCCGCCTTCACCGTTCATTGGTCAGCCAGCAATGCGCCCGCCCGTGTCTTTTGCACGCGGTGGGCGTGTTGCGTTGTGTTTCGGTCTGCAACGCTAGCCGCATGAAACAGCCCAACCTGGAAGCCCAAACAACCGTGGCAACCAAGGCATCCACCGTCGTGCAGATCCGTCGCACAAAGCCACTACAATAGCGCGCCTTCGCCGTTGGCGCCCGCTCCTGACACCCCGTGCAGGCGCATGCCTCCCGCTGCACTCCAGAAGCCCCAATCCTATGATGTCAAACGCCTGCGGCGTCGATTTCGGCACGTCCAACTCCACCGTCGGCTGGCTGAGACCGGACGCGCCCACCCTGCTGCCGCTCGAAGACGGCAAGGCTACGCTGCCTTCCGTCATCTTCTTTCATGCCGAAGACCCGACGGTCAGCTACGGGCGGGCCGCGCTGGCCGACTATCTTGCCGGCTACGAGGGCCGCCTGATGCGCTCGCTCAAGAGCCTGCTCGGCACATCGATGATGGACGACAGCACCGAGGTCATGGGCCAAGCCATGCCTTTCCGCAAGCTGCTGGCGCATTTCATTGGCGAACTCAAGCGGCGCGCCGAGCACGCCGCCGGCCATGAATTCCGCCGCGCCGTGCTTGGCCGCCCGGTGTTCTTCATCGACGAAGACCCCGAGGCCGACCAGCTTGCCGAAGACACACTGGCGGACATCGCGCGCGATGCCGGCTTTGACGAGATCGCCTTCCAGTACGAGCCCATCGCCGCCGCGTTCGACTACGAGGCCGGCATCAGCGGCGAAGAACTTGTGCTCGTGGCGGACATTGGCGGCGGCACGTCGGACTTCTCGCTGGTGCGCCTGTCGCCCGACCGCGCGAAACGCCTTGACCGCCGCGAAGACATCCTCGCCAACGGCGGCGTTCACATCGGTGGCACCGACCTCGACCGCGCCCTGAGCCTGGCCAGCGTGATGCCGCTACTGGGCCTGAACAGTTCAGTGCGCAACGGAAAGGCAATGCCGTCCGGCCAGTATTTCGACCTGGCGAGCTGGCACACCATCAACCACGTGTACACGCGCAAGGCGTGGGCGGTGGTGATGGACAACTACCGAGATGCCGCCGACACCAACAAACTCGACCGCCTCATCCGCCTGATCCGCGAGCGCGCGGGCCACTGGCTCGCCATCCAGGTGGAAGCCGCGAAGATCGCGCTGTCGGACGCCCCGGTGGCGGAGATCGACCTGCACCGCATCGCGCCCGAGTTGAAGCAGCCCGTCACGCGCGAAGATTTCGACCACTCGATTGGGAAGCTGGTCGGCAAGACGGTCTCGACGGTGCAGGCCATGCTGAAGACGGCGGGCGTTGCAGCGGAAAAGGTCGATACCATTCTTTTTGCCGGCGGCTCCAGCGGGGTGCCGTTGCTGCGCGAGCAACTGGCGCAAGTGCTGCCGTCGGCGCGGCGCGTTGAGGGCGACCTGTTCGGCGGGATCGGTTCTGGGCTGGCGCGCGATGCGGCGCGCAAGTTTGGCTGACGGGTTGAGAGGCTGAGGGGTAGCGGGACGTTTCAAGCGTATCGAACCATCCGGGCTGGGAACTTGATGTAGTCGGAGACGAGGCGCACTCCATGCTAGAGGCGATCCAACTCAAAGCGACGGACTCAGTTCGCAGGCTAAGCTCAATGCCGTCGCCAGACGGCTCACCGAACATCCGCGCAAGATTCTAGGCTGCGATATGCCGGCGGAACGATTCCATCAATGCGTTGTATTGACCGCCAATCTACTGTGCGCCCTGCAAGGCTTTCTTCCATGCAGGGGCATCCTCGGCAAGTTCGCGATAGCAATCAAGATTCGCCAGTTGTCGGCCACTGGCGATATCGACTAGCACGCACGCCATGTTGAAGTGCAACGATCCAGTCTGATAGGCGACTTGGTTTCCGTTTTCCCAAAACATCCATTTCCACACCAATGGATCTCCTTGGATTCGACGGATAACGTGCCCCAACTGGGCGATAACCAAGGTGGTGGGGTAGCCCCGACCGTCCGGAGACGGATAGATCACCGTCCAACCTTCAAGACCATTCGGCCCCGCCCGATGCGCTGATTCGCTGGGCTTGTCTGCCTGCGACGGCTGATGAGCCAATGCAGCGCCTGACAACAAGAGCATGCTGATCATAGCCAGCCTTCTGGCGGTGCATTGCATGATTGACGAGAGCGGTTTGGGGTTGCTCAGTCTAGCGCTTGCTCAGTCGCGGGACCCAACAAGAGGGATACCGGAACGACCGCTTCGGGCCGGAAGCGGGCAAATCCAACAGCCAACGCGCAACTACCACTCCGAGCCCACCCAGGCATCCCCGCCCGTCACGGGAATGCGTCAATCTGTTGTTATTGGCTGTAGCCCCGCCGCTCTATGGCGGCTAATACGTCCCACGTTTGCGGATCGACGTCGCGGCCCCCGAGCGACATCGATACGTACGCATCAATCGCGTCCACAAAGCCTTTGATAAAAGCCGGCGGAAATGCGTGCGCGGACAGATGTTGAAGCTGCTCGCGCAGCATGCCGGGGCGGCACTGGCCGTGTGTGCGCATGGCGGTGCGTGTGCGCTTGAGATACGCCTGCGCTGCGATTGCGCCGTTCAGGTAGGTGCGGTTTTTGGTGAGCCTGCCTGTGTCGGAGGACGTGGGCGCAGTGCTGGGTGGTGCGGGTGGAGATGGATACGACGCGGGGCGGTGCCCGCTTTCAGCATTTGGCATAGAGCCTCCAGAGGTGGTTGGAGGCCCGCCAGCTCGTCGCTACACGGGGGTGGCGGGCCAGACGGCGGGGGTAGCGAACCGGTTCTCTGGAGCACCGGCAGACCCGAAGGTCTCCCCACCCGGCCCGCCCTTGAAAGCGCGCGAGTGCCTGCCGGCGAATCGCTGTGCGAGTGCCGTCCAGAGGTACTGCATAGATCAGGTCGCTACACCCGGCTACCGTTGGTGCGGCAGCGGAATGGATTATAGCGACGGGGGCAGCGGCGAAAGTTGGATTCTTGATTCGTCAGGAGCGACGGTCGGAAGGTCACGCTCCAGCCTCAAACAGTGGCGCTTCACCCTCAGACAGTGGAACGCGAGAGTCAAACACTGGCGTTTCACTGTTTGAGGGTCGAGCGCCAGTGTCAAACAGTCGAATTCGACCCTTTGGTGGTCGCGTTTGAGCCTCAAACACTCGAACCTCACTGTCTGAGGGTCACGTTTCACCGTCTGAGGGTCGAGCGTCAGTGTCAGAGCGTCGAATTCGACGGTTCGAGGCTCGCGCTTCACGCTCCAACATTCGAACGGCGTGAGCGGGCTTGCTCGCCCCATGTGCGGGCGCTTTCCGTCAAAAGTTGTGTACAGCATTGCGATACGCCGCAGCGGTAGCCAACCTCACCGGGTTGTGCCAATCGGCATGACGTTGATATCCGCTTTAGAAGGAACGCAGCGGTGGAGGCGTTCAAGGCCAAACACTATCTGAACGACGAGGATCTGACAGAACTGCAAGCTATCAAGCTCCCCACAGAGCGAAAAATTCAGGATTACCGCTCCACCTACAACGATGTGCGCGATTGGTTGCGCCGCGAAAAGGCGGGTGCTGAGAAGGAAAAATCGACCGTCGACTGGGATGACGTGGTCTTTGAGGTGGACCTGCTCAAATCGCAGGAAATCAACCTGGACTACATCCTGGAGCTGATCTTCGAGCACAACAAGAAGGTGAAGAGCAAGTCGGAGCTGGTGGACGAAGTGCGCCGCGTAATTCGCGCAAGCCTGGGCAACCGCGCCAAAGAGAGCTTGCTGGTGGACTTCATCAATCAGACCGATCTGGATCAGATTGGCGACAAAGCCAGTGTGATTGATGCCTTCTTCACCTTTGCCCAAGCGGAGCAACAGCGCGAGGCGCAAGAGTTGATCACCGACGAAAGCCTGAATGCGGAAGCAGCGAGACGCTATATCGCCACCTCGCTCAAGCGTGAATTTGCCAGTGACAATGGGACCGAACTCAATGCCCTCTTGCCCAAGATGAGTCCGCTAAATCCGCAATACCTGTCCAAAAAGCAAAACGTATTTCGGAAGATCGCCGCTTTCGTAGAAAAGTTTAAGGGCGTCGGCGGAACGGTCTAATCAATCTTTCACGCGGGCTAGGTAGCCGAACCTCCACCAACACTGGAGGGAACGGGCAAACAAAAAACCAACCGAAAACGGTTGGTTTTTTCTTATGTGGTGGACCGAAGGAGGATCGAACTCCCGACCTCCGCATTGCGAACGCGGCGCTCTCCCAGCTGAGCTATCAGCCCGTGGGAAATGAGTCTACCCGAACTCCCCAGGCCCTTTCAATCGGGGGTTTAACCCGCGTTTTCCATGCCCGGATTGCCCTCCATGCCGACAATGCGCGGCGTGTTCAGCGGCCTTGCGGTCACTTCGCGCTGGTCGCGCAGCCAGTCGGCCAGCACGTCCCATACGGGGCGGCCGCCGGCCTTGCGGGCTTCGGGTGACACGGCGGCCCAGCCGGCCACCTTGTAGCGGCGGTCGGCGTCGATGGGCTTGCCGTCGCCCGGGCCTAAGCGCATGTCGGTAATGCGCTGGCCCATGGGCTTCATCGGGTCGATGGTGTAGCGCAGGCCGCCGGTGCGCACCATGTCGCCGCCCTGCTGGTAGTACGGGTCTGGGTTGAACAGGTTGTCGGCCACGTCTTCCAGCACGGTCTTGATGGTGGCGCCGGTCATCTCAGTCAGCGTGGTGGCCGGGTACGTGATGGCAGTCTGGGCCATCAGCGCTTCCATGGTCAGGGCCTCGCCGGGCAGCAGCGTGGTGCCCCAGCGGAAGCCGGGCGAGAAGGCAATCTCGGCGCCCTGCGCGTGCATCAGCCCATCAACGATGAGCTGGTCGAACGTGCCGTTGAAGTTGCCGCGCCGGTACAGCAGGCCGCGGTTGGTGGCCAGCGTTTCGCCCAGCTTGTCTTTGTACGGCGCGCGCACGCGGTCAATCAGCGCCGTCATGGCGGGGTCGGGCGGCAGGAGGTCGGCAAACACGGGCAGCAACGTATAGCGGATGTCGCGCACGGTGCCGCCGCGCACATCCAGATCGAGCACGCTGACAAACTTGCCGTTGGCGCCCGCGTTGGTGACGAGCGTCACACCGCCCGGGTTGCTGACCTTGACGGGCGCGGGCACGGCATCGTGCGTATGCCCGCCCAGGATGGCATCCAACCCGCGCACGCGCGAGGCGAGCTTCAGGTCGACATCCATGCCGTTGTGCGACAGCAGCACAACCACCTTGGCGCCCTTGCCGCGCGCCTCGTCAATCATCTTCTGCAGCCGTTCTTCCTGAATGCCGAAGGTCCAGTCGGGCGTGAAATCGGCCGGGTGCGCGATCGGCGTGTACGGAAACGCCTGCCCGATGATGGCGACCGGCACGCCGTTCAGCTCGCGCAGCACATACGGGTCGAACACCGGATCACCAAAGTCGGCGGTCTGGATGTTCTGCGCGACAAAGGCGACCTTGTTCTTGAAATCGTGATCGACCACGTGGCGCACTCGGTCGGCGCCGTAGGTCATTTCCCAGTGCGGGGTCATGACGTCCACGCCCAGCGCGAGGGCGGCGTCGACCATGTCCTGGCCGTTGGTCCACAGCGCGGTGGCGGAGCCCTGCCAGGTGTCGCCGCCGTCCAGCAGCAGCGCATTCGGGCGCGTGGCGCGCAGCCGCTTGATGAGCGTGGCCAGGTGGGCAAAGCCGCCCATGCGGCCGTAGCGGCGCGCGGCCTCGGTAAAGTCGAGCGACGTGAGCGCGTGCGCGGCGCGCGAGCCCGGCGCAATGCCGTAACGCTTGAGCAGCGCGTGCCCGACCAGATGCGGCGGCTGCCCGGCCCATTGCGCCACGCCGAGGTTGACGTTGGGCTCGCGGTATTCGATGGGCAGCAACTGCGCGTGGCAGTCGGTGAAGTGCAGCAGGTGGACGTTGCCGAAACGGGGTACGTCGTAGCTGAACGTATCTGCGTGGGCGTCGGTCAGGCGCAGGCCGGCGGCTGCGGCAATCGCCAGGGCTTGAACGAATTCGCGGCGGTTCATTGCTTGGGGTTGTGTGCGTAGCGTGCGAGGTCGGCCACGTCGTCTTCCAGCATCTCGCCGACTTCCTTGCGCACCACGCGGCCCTTGGCGTCGAGCACGAGCAGTTCGGGCAGGCCCTTGCGCGGGCCGGTGGCGGCGCACAGCGCGTCGGTTTCCATCGTCACCGGAAAGGTGAAGCCGCGCTTGGCGACGTAGTCCTTCGCAAGCTGCGGGTTGGCGTCGATGCTGATGGTAAGGATGCGCAGGTCCGTGCCGCGCGTGGCGTCATACAGCTTTTGCAGGCGCGGATTCTGCAGCGCGCAGAACGGGCACCACGATGCCCACGTGGCGATGATGACGGGGTGCCCGCGCCACGCATCGCCCGGCACGCGCGTGCCGTCGAGCAGCTGCACGTCGGGCAGCGCCGCCACGTCGCCCACTTCGACGGCCTGCGCGGTGCTGGCAACGAGCACCATTGCCGCCGTCCACATCAGGAACCGTCGAAGCGTACGCATGGCGTTACTGGTTCACGGGCGAGGCCGGGTCGAACAACAGCGCCATCACATCGCGAATCTGCTGCTCGGTCAGGATGCCCTTGTGCCCGAAGCGCGGCATGTTGGAGCACGCCGCATACGCGTTGGAGTTGTAGATCTTGCCCCACGTGTAGCGCAGGATCGCCTCAGAATCGCCGCGCAGCTTGCCGTACTGGTACAGCGACGGGCCGATGGTGCCGTACGACACTTCGTCTTTCGACAGGCGGTGGCAGGCATAGCAGTTGGCACCGTTCGCGCCGCCGGCCGGGTCGGAAAACTGCATGCCGCGGCCGCTCTGCGCGGTCTTCTCGCCTTCCTTCCAGTCGCCCAGCCAGGTGTTGTCAGCCGGGTAGTGGATGGTCTTGAATTGCGCGTCTTCCAGCTTCTTGGCAACTGCTGCGGGCACGGCGTTGCGGTCGGCAAACTGGCTGCAGATCTTCTGCACGTCGTCGCGGTCGGTCACGCCTTCGACGGTGGCCGGGCCTTTGGAGACAAAGCTCTCGTGGATGGCCTTGGCGAGTGCCGCGTCGGCCTTGGCATCGGGCTTGGGTGCGGTTACGCCCTTGGCGGTGGCGTCCGCTGCGTGCGCCGTGCCGGCAGCCAGGGCCAGTGTCAGCGCCGTCAGAACGATGGGGGTCAGTCGGGTCATGCGTGGCCTCATCGTGTCATCGTTTGATGGACGGCGCGTCCATCTTGCCGCCGTTGGCGTTGCGGGCGAGGAACATCTCCAGCGCGGTAATCACCTCGCTGCCGTAGAGCGGTTCCGGAAAGCGCTGCTGGCGCAGGCAGTCGTACAGGCGGTGCTGCATCGTGCGTACCTCTCCCTGCGAGACGCGATAACCGGGCCATGTGGAATACGCAAAGCGCGCGCCGTCGGCGGTCAGCAAGTCAGGCAACTCCTGCAGGCGGATGCGCAAACCCGGCTGGGCATGGCACGTGGCGCAGGCAAAGTCGTACGCGCCGCCGCGGTAGAAGAACATGCGCCGGCCGAGTTCGTACACGCGCTTTTCTTCGGGGTGGGCGAGCGGAATGTCGATGGCCGCGCCCCGCGATTCCGAAGCCACGTACGCCATCAGCCGTTCAATGTCCGACGCCTTGCCGGGCGACGAGAACGGGCGCGCCGATGCCTCTTCCTTGGTCAGCCCTTGCAGCGTCATGCGGCAATGCATGAGGCGCTGTTCGGCGTCCATCACGCGGCCGGTGTCTTTGAAGAAGCGCGGCAGCTTGGCGTAGGCGCCCTTCACCACGCCGGGGCCCAGGCCCAGGTCGCACGCTTCGAGCGAGGCCTGCTTGGGGCCGGCGGGCTTCTTCCAGAGTTCTTCGCCGGCGGCTTCCCAGAGTTCGGCCGGGTTGCCGTCGGCCAGCATCTCGCGGTACTGCGCGATGCCGGCGGCGGTGCTGTCCTTGGCGTCCTGCGCGGATGCCATGACGGCGCTGCCGGCAACCCACGCCGCAGCCAGCACCATCGTCCATGTCTTGTGTTTCACGGTCCCCTCCGTGGGTCGCCTACGGTTTGATATAGGCGAAACCTTCTTCCTGCTGCAAGCGGGTGATTTCCACCACGCCGGCCGGCACCACCTTGGCTTCGAGCAGCAGCTTGTCTTCCGGCACCTTGAAGGCCATCAGCGAGTTGTGGCACACGCGAAACTCCACGCCCATGCTGGCCAGCGCGGCCACGGGCGCATCAAACGGGCGCCCCTGCGCATCCTTGGCGCCTTCAACGAGGAAGTCGATGCCGTGGCCCAGCGCCACCACCACGATCTTCGTGCCGGGTGCGCCGTTCAGGTGGTTGCGCAGGTTGCCGATGGCGCGCACAGCCTGGTCGATGCCTTCGCTCAACTGGTAGACCACCTTGTAGCGGGCACCGCCGCCGCCAGCGCGCGGGGCGTTCTGGGCAGCGGCCTTGCCGGCCACGCCCAAGGCCGCCAGCGCGGCGGTCACACGAAAGAAGCTGCGTCGCATTTGGGCCTCCGGGGGCTTACTGGATAGACGTTTCGTCGGTGCGCTTGTCGCCGTGGTTGTCGACCCACGTGACCGTCACCTTGTCGCCCTTGGCGCCGCCCTTGAACTTGAAGTTGAGGAACGGATCTTTCGACACGGCCGGGCCGAACTGCGCGTCGAGCACGGTCTTGCCGCTGTGCTGCACCGTCACGTTGGTGATGTGCCAGGCGGGCACGACCTTGCCGGACGCGTCTTTGCGCTGGCCGGTTTCCATGTCGTGCTTCATCAGGATCTTCACGTCGGTGGTGCCGCCGTTTTCCATTGCGCGAATGCGCATCGGGTCAGCCATGGTGTGTTCTCCTGAGGTTTAACCGCCGCAGCCACCAAGGGTGACCTTCACTTCCTTGCTCGCCAGCACCCATTTGCCGTTGGCGCGCACGGCGGCGTAGACCGTTGAGGTCTCGCCCATCTTCACGCGCGTGCTCACAAACGGGTCGGTGCCGGCCGGAATGGCGAACGTTGCGGCCAGCGTGTTCGGGTTCTTTTCGACCAGGATGGCGATAAGGTCGGTGCCGGGCAGCGTGCTGGTCACGACCAGTGGCACCACGGCGCCGTTCTCAGCAATGTCCGGTGCGGTGAGCTGGATGCCGGCGCCGCCCTTCTCCACCGCGCCACCGCCCAGTTGCTTGAGCACGTCGTTCACGCCCTTCACGGCAAAGGCGGCCTTGTTCCACTCGGCCGCCTGGGCCGGCGTGGCAATGCCGGCGGACACCAGCAGTGCCATCATGGCGCCGGCGCGCAGCACGTCGCGGCGGCCCAGGTTGATTGCGTCGTTCATCGTCCGTTCCTCACTTGGCCGGGGCGCCCGCGAGCACCCAGTCGATCACGGTTTTCAGATCGGCATCGGCAATCTTCGGGTTGGCCGGCATCGGGATCTGGCCCCAGTTGCCCATGCCGCCTTCGCGCACCTTCTTGATGAGCTTGGCTTGCGCGCCGGCATCGCCCTTGTACTTGGCGGCAACGTCCTGGTAGGCCGGGCCGACGAGCTTGCGGTCGACGGCGTGGCAGCCCATGCAGGCGTTCTGGTTGGCGATGGACAAGGCGCGGGCAGCATCAACGGCAGCCAGGGCGGGCGTGGCGGACAGCGCCAGGCCGGCCAGCACCGCCGCAGCCGCGAGCGTGGGGGCGAACTTCATGTGGTCTCCAGAAGACGAGGCTGCCCGCATGCGTGTGCGGGCGAAATGGCGGGAATCGGACCCGGTATTGTGCCCGAAACAGGCCAAATCCTATGTCGCCCGCAAATGTCGCCCGCAAAGCAAAACGCCCGGTACTTTTCGGCCCGGGCGCTGGTTTGATGGGGATGCGGCGATCAGGCCATCGCCCGCCGCGCCGCCAGCCGGCCGCCAAACACGTTGAGCAGCAGCCCGGCCATCACCACGGCGCCGCCCAGCCATTGGGCCGGCACCAGGCGCTCGCCCAGCAGCACGGCCGCCGACACCAGCCCCACCACCGGCACCAGCAGCGTGAGCGGCGCAACCTGGCTGGCCGCGTAGCGCGCCAGCAGGCGGCTCCACAGGCTGTAGCCGAAGATGGTGGCGCCAAAGGACAGGTAGACGATCGCGCCGATGCTCGACGCGCTGATGTTCGCCAGGCTGTGCGCAATCTGCTCCGGCCCCTCCAGCCAGTACGACAGCAGGAAGAACGGAACCGGCGGGATGGCCGCACCCCACACCACCAGGCTCACCACATTCACCGGCCCGATCCGCTTGGTGACGATGTTGCCGCTGGCCCACGAAAACGCCGCGCACAGCGTCAGCAAGAAGCCGGCGGTGGTCATGCCCGTGACCGAGCCGCCGCCCGCCATGCCGATAGCGGCCAACCCGCCCGCGGCCACCGCCATGCCGGCCAGATGGAACCAGCGGATCGGCTCGCGCAGCACGATGGCGGCAATCGTCAGCGTAAAGAACGCCTGCGACTGCAGCACCAGCGAGGCCAGCCCCGCCGGCATGCCCACATACATGGCGGAGAACAGGAACGCGAACTGCCCGAAGCTGATGGTGGCGCCGTAAGCCACCAGCCACTTGAGCGCAATCTTTGGGCGTGGCACGAACAGCACAGCCGGGAAGGCGACCAGCGCAAAGCGCAGCGCACCCAGCAGCATGGGCGGCACGCCGTGCAGGCCCACCTTGATGACGACGAAGTTGACGCCCCACACCAGCACAACGGTCAGGGCCAGCAGCAGATCCTTGGGAGACATGATGATCGGAAGGTTCGGACGGCCGCCCGTGCGGCCACATGACGCACTGTAGGCGCGGGCCGCTTACACGACTTGCACAATCTTGCGCATTGTTTGTGCCCGGGGCCGCACCTTCCGCCTGACATTCAACCGAGCATGTCCGACCAGATGGCGCGGCTCCAGCCTTGCGCCAGCTTGCCCTCCGCTGCGGAAGGCACGTCGGAAAGCCCGCCGGCGCCGGGCACCGTCACCATGGTGTGCTCGGTCGCGTCGTAACGGTGGACGGTTGCCACGTGCATGGCCTCGTCGGGCGTGGCAAAGCTGTAGCAGGTGTTGGTGTACAGCGGTGACGCATCGGGCGCGTGCCCGGCCAGCATCGCCACCACGGCGGCGGCGGCCACCTTGCCGTGCTGATTGGCCATGTGGCCCGACTTGGGCATCAGCGGCGCGGTCTGGATGGCATCGCCAATCACATGCACGCCCGGCGCCACCTTGGATTCAAACGACAGGAAGTCCACTTCGCACCAGCGCCCGTTGGCCGTCGCCAACCCGGCTTGCACGGCAATCGCCCCGGCGCGCTGCGGCGGGATCAGGTTGACGACATCGGCCTGCACGTCGTCCTGCACATCGAACTTGAGCACGCGGCCCGTGGCATCGATGTCGACGGCGTTGTATTGCGGGCGATATTCGATGTGCTGTGGATAACGCTCTGCCCACACGCGCTTGAACAGCGCCCCCTTGGACGTGACGTCGTCGTTGGCATCGAGGATGAGCACGCGCGAATCGGGCTTGGCGCGCTGCAGCCAGTTGGCGATCAGGCACGCACGCTCGTACGGCGCGGGCGGGCAGCGGTATGGCGCCAGCGGAATGCTGATCGCCACCGTGCCGCCGTTGGGCATGGCTTCGAGCCGATGGCGCAGCGCCAGCGTCTGCACGCCGGCCTTCCATGCGTGCGGCGCCTGCGCCGCGGTGGCCGCATTGGCGAGACCCGGGATGGCTCCGGGCACGAAATCGATGCCGGGCGAGAGGATCAGCCGGTCGTAATCAAGCGTGCCGCCGCCTGCCAGCCGCACCTGCTTGGCGCCAGGGTCGATGGCCGATGCGCGGTCGCGCACCCACCGCACGCCGTGGCGCTCGACCAGCGCGTCATACGGCACGGTGATCGACGCCATGTCACGGTCGCCCGACAGCACGAGATTCGACAGCGGGCATGAGACGAACGCGGCGTTCGGCTCGACCAGCGTCACGTCGACATGGCCGCCGGAAAACACGCGCACATACTTGGCAGCCGTCGCGCCGCCGTAGCCGCCGCCAACCACTACAACGCGCGCATTGCGCACACCCGACAGCGAAGCGCATGCGGCCAGCGGCCCGGCAAGCGCAGTTGCCCCGAGCGCACGCAGGAGTGCGCGTCGATCCTTGCGCAGCCGTTCGCTCATGGCGCCTCCTGCGGTTGGCGCGACAGCCAGCCGGCAATGGCGGCGATCTGCGCATCGTCATAACCGCGGGCGATCTGGCCCATCACCGTGGAGGGGCGCGCGCCGCTGCGAAAGGCTTGCATGGTGTCGATCAGCTCGGCCTGCGAGCGACCGGTCAGCGGCGGCAACGTCTGCGCGGGGAGCTTGGCGCCAGGGGCGGTATCGGCGTGATGGCAGCTGGCGCACGTGGCAGCCCAGGTGCGGGCCTGCAGATTGGTGGGGGGATGATCGGCCGCATGGGCCACATCGGGCGCAGGGGCCGTAAGCAGCGCCGCAAGCAGTGCTGCGGCGGCAGGGCGGTGGACGACGGGCATCGGGGGGGCTGCGAAGTCGCGGGAGCGTCATACGCTAACACGCACGGCCGGCCATGCGCCCTGTGATGCGTGCAGCCAACAAAAAACGCAGCGCGGTGCCTGCGTTTCTTGCGATGCGGTGTGGCCGCGCTGGCTTACGGCAGTTGCTTGCCCGGCGGCAGCGCGGGCGAGGTGGTGGGCGACACGGTCACGCCCGGCGCGGCCGACGTGACCGGGGCCGGTGCCTGCGTGGCCGTCGGCGTACCCTGCGTGCGGGTTGGCGTGCCTTGCGACGCGTCGGGCGCGGTCGACGGGTTGGTCGACGTGGCATTGGCGTCCAGGCGCTTGCGCTCGTCTTCGGTCACGTAGTCGAACACCTTCACGACCTTGTTGACGCCGCTCACGGTGCGCACGGCTTCGGTGGCGCGGTTGCCTTCGGCCTCGGTCACCACGCCCAGCAGGAAGACGGTCTGCGCTTCGGTGGTCACCTTGATGGAGTTCCAGGGCAGGCCTTCCGTGCCGGCCAGCACGCTCTTCACCTTGGTGGTGATGTACGTGTCATTGGTGCGCGAGCCGAACGTGCTCGACTCCGGCGTCACCACGATCTCGTTGACGACCTCACGTGCGTTCTGCAGCTTCTGCGCGTATTGGCCGATCTCCTGCTTGGTCTGCTCAGTGCCGGCTTCGCCGGTCAGCAGGACCTTGCGGTTGTAGACCGTCACGTTCACGTGGGCGCGGCCGTCGTAGCGCGAGATCAGCGTGTTCTCGGCTTCCATCTGCAGGCCGCGGTCGATGGTCTGGGTGGCGGTTGGGCGCCGGTCGGTCGCAAGCGCCACGCCGCCGGCCACGGCGCCCGCAAACAGCGGGAAGCAGGCGGTCAACTGCGTTGCGGTCATGCCGGCCAGGGCGGCCAGCACGGCGGTGCGCGTGACCGTGCGACGGAAACGGGCAAACGTAGGCGACGAGAGTTTCATGCTGTCCTTGAATGAAGTGCGGAAGAAAGAAGAGCGGGGTTCATGCGTCAACACCAAAGGCATCGCGCATCCATTCGATACGCGCGCCATCGATGGCGATGACGTCAAAACGGCAGGCCGGCACATCTTCAACCTGCCGCGCGAGAAAATCTTCAGCCGCGGCAATCAGGCGACGCTGCTTGGCGGGCGTGACACTTGCGGCCGCCCCGCCGAAGCGCTGCGTGGAGCGCGCCACGCGGGCACGCACTTCAACGAACACCAGCGCGCCGGCGGCATCGCGCATCACCAGATCGATCTCGCCGCCCTTGCAGCGATAATTGCGGCTGACCACGGCCAACCCGCGTGCCTGCAAGTAGCGCAGCGCGCGGTCTTCACCGGCTTCACCGGTGGCGGCTGTGATGGGCTGCGGCGCATGCATTCGCGGTTTGAATCAAGTAACAGAGAGAAGTTCTCGTGAGTGATCCTGACTGGACCCTGCTGGCGCACGACCAGCACTATCCCGCCGGCGCATTATATGTGGTGGCTACCCCCATCGGGAACGCTGCCGACGTGTCGCTGCGGGCGCGTTACGTGCTGGGCATCGTCGACGCGGTGGCCTGCGAAGACACGCGCAATACCGGGCAACTGCTCCATCGGCTGGGGCTGTCGCGGCCGATGCTCGCGGCGCACGAACACAACGAGCGCGAGGCCGCGGCGCGCATCGTCGCGCGGCTGGCGCAGGGCGAGCGCATCGCCTATGTGTCGGATGCGGGCACGCCGGGCGTATCGGACCCGGGCTCGCGCATTGTCGAGGCGGTGCGCGCTGCAGGCCAGCGCGTGATTCCGCTACCGGGCGCGAGCGCGGTGGTGACGGCGCTTTCCGCCGCCGGGGAATTGCTCGACACGTCCGGCGGGCAGTTCACCTTCGTCGGCTTCCTGCCGCCCAAGGCCGGGCAGCGCGAAGCGGCCATCCGCCAATGGGCCACGCACGGGCCGGCATGGGTTCTGTACGAGGCGCCGCATCGCATCGAGGCCACGCTCGCCGCGTTGGCAGAACACCTGCCCGCCCGACGCATCCTGATCGGCCGCGAGTTGACCAAGCTGTTCGAGCAGATCGTCGTGCTGCCCGCTGCGGATGGGCCCGCATGGCTTGCCGCCGATGCCTCGCACGGCAAGGGTGAATTCGTGCTGGTCGTGGAAGGCGCAGGCGCGCAGGACGCGGCACCGACCGCCATGGCGGCGGATCAGGTCTTGCGTCTGCTATTGGTCGAGCTGCCCGCCAAGCGCGCAGCCAAGCTGGCCGGAGCGATTACGGGCGCGTCGGTAGACACGCTGTATCAGAGCGCGCTGGCGTTGAAAAACGAAGGGAAGGACTGAGGCAGGACGGTGGCCGAATCAGCGGCTCAGCGGTGCTTGGCGCGGCGCTTCATCGCCTTCTTCTTCGCCGGTGCGGGTTCATCACCACCCACATCGGCATCGCCGTCGTTGCTGGCGACATCGGTCTGCGTCAGCTCAGGGCGCAGCGCTTCAACTTCCGCCCGTGACAGTCGGCGGATTTCCACCTGCGTCGAGCCGCGCTTGACGAAGTCCAGCCGCTTGGCCGCGGCATACGACATGTCGAGGATGCGCTTGCCATAGTAGGGGCCGCGATCGGTCACCTTGGCCACGACCACGCGGTCATTGGCGAGATTGCGCACCAGCACCCAGCTCTGCAGCGGCAGCGACGGATGCGCCACCGTGAATGCATGCATATCGAAGCGCTCGCCGCTGGCGGTGCGGCGGCCGTGGAAGCCGCGGCCGTACCAAGACGCCAGGCCGCGCTGTTCGAAGGTGCCGAGGTCAGCGCGCAGGCCGGGGCTCGTATCGGTGTTCTCGTCGAGCTTGAGGCTGCTCGAATCCGGCACGCCACGGAACGACAGCGTGCCCCAGGCATCGGGGTTGTCGCGCGGGTCGGCCAGCTTCAATGCAGGCGCAGCGGGTTTGCTGGCCTGAAGACCGGATTGCCTGCCCGCGGGCGGTTCGCTAGGAACTGCGGCACAGCCCGCCAGCACCAGCAGCGCGGTGCCATGCGTCAGCCAGGCACGCAGGGTGCGGCCGGCCGGAAGGCTGGAAATCGGACGGGTCAACTTGAGCATGGCCGCGAGTCTAACATGCATGCTTCGATCGTTTATTTACATTTCCTATTAAAACGATCACATCATGCTGTCATCTCGCACCAATTTTGTAATATTTTCTTTCCGATGTAACGGCGCACCCCGCAAGCCCAGTGCTGGCGCGGGCTCGGCCCGATACAATCGGGTTATCCCTGCCACGTGCAAATGCGCACATAAGATCACATGAAAGTCGTTGTCGTCCCCGTTACGCCGTTTGAACAGAACTGCACGCTGCTGATTGGTGACGATGGCACTGCCGCCGTCACCGACCCGGGCGGCGATATCGAGCGCATCCTGGCTGCCGCCAAGCAACACGGCGCGCGCATCGAAAAAATCCTGCTCACGCATGGCCACGTCGACCACTGCGCCGCCGCCGACGCCCTGCGCACGCAGCTCGGCGTGCCGATCGAAGGGCCGCAGAAGGATGAAGCGTTCTGGATCGATCAGCTGCCAGCGCAGAGCCAGCGCTTTGGCTTTCCGCCCGCCAAGGCGTTCGTGCCCGACCGCTGGCTGGAAGACGGCGACACCGTGGAAGCCGCAGGCCGCACACTGCAGGTGTTCCACTGTCCTGGCCACACACCCGGCCACGTGGTGTTCTTCAGCGCGCAAGACCGCGTTGCCATCGTCGGCGACGTGCTGTTCGCGGGGTCGATCGGCCGCACCGATTTTCCGCGTGGCAACCATGCGGACCTGATCAACGCGATCCGTACCAAGCTGTGGCCACTCGGCGACGACGTCACCTTTGTGCCGGGCCATGGGCCGGTCTCGACCTTTGGCGAGGAGCGCGCCAGCAACCCGTACGTTGCTGACCGCCTGTTTGCCAACGAGGGCTCAGCATGAGCGGGACCACCAACGACAGCGCCAAGGACAGCGCCAACGAGAGCGACGACCCCTTCGCCGACAGCGCGCCCGCTGCGCCGGCCGACAAGCCCCGCCGCAAGCGGGGCAACCAGCTGCCCGACACGCGGCCCGAAATCTACGTCAGCACAGACATCGAGGCCGACGGCCCCATCCCCGGACCGCATTCGATGCTGAGCTTTGCCAGCGCGGCGTACCTGGCCGACAAGACGCTCGTCGGCACGTTTGAAGCGAACCTTGAAACGCTGCCGGGCGCAGAAGGCCACCCGATCCAGATGCAATGGTGGAAAACGCAGCCCGAGGCATGGGCCGCGTGCCGCACGAACCTCGAAGCGCCCGAGGTGGCCCTGCCGCGTTACGTGGAATGGATCGAGAGTTTGCCCGGCAAGCCCGTGTTCGTGGCGTTTCCGGCGGGCTTCGATTTCACGTACATGTTCTGGTACATGATGCGATTTGCAGGGCGCTCGCCGTTTGGCTGGGCGGCGCTCGACATCAAGACGCTAGCTTTTGCGCTCACTGGCATGCCGTATCGGCGCAACGTCAAAGCGGCCTTCCCCGAGCACTGGCACGACCCGCTGCCGCACACGCATATCGCGCTGGATGACGCAAAAGAGCAAGGCGCGCTCTTCTGCAACATGCTCGCCGAACTGCGCAAGCGCGAAGGCGAGCGCGCCGCCGCACAAGTGTCCCAGCAATCTGCTCAGGATTGAGCGCCGGACACGTCACGCATTTCGCGAAGACCCGCGCGCGGTTTGCCTCTTGCCCGCGTGATTCGCGCACCATGCCGCAACGCAACTTGCGGGGTCGCAAACCCCCGTCTACGCTGGGTTTGTGCGAGGCGACCAGACGACTGCGCCACCCGGCGCCGACAAGCAAAGCCACTCGCATACGCCATTTGCTTGCCGTATCGTCTTCGGGCCGCACGTGCCCCCGACGCCGGTGCGTGCCGGCGTCGGCTATCAGCCAACAACGGGAGGTACCGCGGTGCGATTTTCCCGTGACGCGTTTGACACGCAACACTTGCGAGCGATGACGGAGCGCTTGCATTGGCATCGCAAATCCTCTGCGAAGGCGGTTCCGTTGAGCATGCGTGCGCAGCATCTGCATCACACGCACAGCAACGCGCACCACGACGCAGAAGTCATGAAAGTCGCCATGGTCTCGACCGCGGCGGCGCTGGCAGTGGTGCTTGCCGCCCTGCTGGCAGTAGGTTTCGGGTCAGAAATGGCTCGATGGATGGGCCTGGAATAAACCGGTGCCCTTGCGCGTCTTGACGGACGCAGCCCCGGCCCTCGCGCAAAGCGAGATACGGCCACCCCTGAACGGCCTGTCCGATGGAAATCGGCAGGCCGTTCAACTTTGTGGGGCGCGGTGAATTACTTCAGGAATACGTCGAGCGCTTCGGGCGTGCGACCGATGGTGGCGCGGCCGTTGCGAACGAGCACTGGGCGCTGCAGCAGCTTCGGATGTGCTGCGATGGCCTTGAGCAGCGCGTCATCGGATGCATCGGCCAGATTGAGTTGCGCGTATTCGTCTTCGTTTTCGCGGATCAGGCTGCGCAGCGGTGTGTCGAGTTGCGCTGCGAGCTTTTTGAGGTCGGCCAGCGTGGGCGGCGTGGCCAGGTATTCGATGACCTCGAGTTGTTCGCCGTTTTTTGCGGCGAAGGATTGGGCTTGTTCGAGGGCGGTGCGGGATTTGGAGCAGCGGGGGTTGTGGTAGATCTGCATGGGCTCTGGTTTTGGCTTGATGGAACGTGCAGCAATCTTAAGGGCTGGCGTGTGGTTGCTGGTTTCGTGGTTGGTTGTGAGGGGGTTCGTGATTTTTGAGCTTGTTGGTGCACCCCTGTTTCGTTCCCTGCCGGGACCGAAAGGGGGATGGACCGCCAAGTCCCAAAAAAAAACCCAAAAGCAAAAGGGCCGACCAAAGCCGACCCCGCAAAACAATGCCATCAAGCGATATCAATCATCCGCCCAACAACTCCCCCACAGCGCACCCCACCACCACAGTCGCGCCCCGCAGATCATTCAACCGCAGGTTCTCATCCGTGTTGTGCCCACGCGCTTCCATCAACGTGCGCGGCCCCGCGCCATACAGGACCGTCGGCACGCCATGCGCCGTGTAATGCCGCGCATCGGTATACAGCGGCACGCCGTGCACCGGCACATCGCCACCAAACACCGCCAGCGCATTCCGTCGCAGCGCGCCAATCAGCGCGTCCACGCCCGGCAGTTCGGCAAGCGGCTCTGCCAAGAGAATGCGTTCGACTGAAACCTCGATCCCCGGCCGTTCTGCCGCCGCGCGCTCGATCACGGCGCGCAGTTCGCCTTCTGCATCGCGCCCGGCTTCTTCAGGAATCATCCGGCGGTCAACGCGGAACGTCACCAGATCGGGCACCACGTTGGTGTTGATGCCGCCCTGGATCAAACCGACGTTGAGCGTTACGTGGTCGATGCCCGGCACGGCGGATTTGCGCGTTGCGAGTTCTGCGCGATAGGCATACACGGCTTGCAGGATATGCGTGGCTGCCTCGATGGCGTCGATGCCCGTATGCGGCATGGCAGCGTGCGCCTGCTTGCCGCGCACCGTCACCTGCACGTGCAGGCAGCCGTTGTGCGCCGAAGTGATGCCATAGGCAAAGCCGGCGGAGATGGCGTAATCGGGCTTGCTTAAGCCCTGATCCAGCAGCCACTTCGGGCCGATATCGCCGCCGGTTTCTTCGTCGTAGGTGAAATGGAGTTCGACGGTGCCATTGAGCTTCGCGCCGCGCTTTTCCGCGTCGATCAGCGCAAGCAGCGCCCACGTGTACGTGGCGAAGTCCGACTTGGACACCGCCACGCCGCGGCCGAACATGGTGGGGCCGTGTTCGGTCTCGACGGTCTCGCCGCCGTACGGATCGTGCGTCCAGCCAAGGCCGGGCGGGACGACATCGCCGTGTGCGTTCATGGCAACCGTGGGGCCGCCGCTACCGAAGGTGTGCCGCACGATCAGGTTGGTGGCGCTGACCATGCCGGCGGCACGTACCTGCGCCTGCGGCACGGCATGCGCCTCGACCGTCAGGCCCAGCGCCTCCAGCAGCGCCTTGGCGCGCACGGCATGCGGAGCGCAATCGCCGGACGGGTTGTCCGACGGCACCTTCACCAGCTCGCGCAGGAATTCAATCTGCTGCGCGTGCGCGGCCTCGACAAACGCGCGGATATCCGCATCGATGCCGGGGGTAGCAAGTTGGGCCTGGGTCATGTCGATGTCTCGCTGATTGCGGGGGACGGAGATTGAAAGTGACTGAGCCCCCGTTGTGCGGGGGCTCAGGATCGGCACCGATGATGCGATGCTTACAGCGCGCCCTGCATGGCCTCGGCGGTCAACCACACCGATTCGGCCAGGTCTTGCTCGTCGCAGTTGTGGCCTTCGCCACCACGGTCGACGACGATGAAATCGCTCACCTCGCCCAGGGCCAGCAGCGGGTGATGCCACACGCCGCGCGCATAGTTCACGCCTTGCCAGCCACGCGAGACGAACGCGCGCAACTTGGACGGATCCAGCTCGCCGGCCGGCGCCACAACCACCAGATACGGCTTGTCGTTCTGCGGGATGAAGGCCTGGCTGCCACGCGGGTGGCGCTCCAGCATCTTGATCTCGAACGGCAGCGTACGCGGCTGGCCACGGAACAGGCTGATCAGCGCGCGGCCGCCCTCGCCCACATCGACGTTGGCGAGGTCGTGAAAGCGGATGGTCGTGCCCTGGTTGATGGGGAATTGCTTGGCCCCTTCCAGCTCGATCACATCGCCGAACGGCGCGAAGGCTTCGCGCGTGAGCGGCTCGATGGTCAGCGCAATGCGTGCGGCGGTTTCTTGGCTCATTCGATCACCCCCCACAGGCGCAGACGCGACACACCACCGTCCGGGAACATGTTGAAGCGCACGTGCGTGACGATGCCCAGGTCGGCGATTTCCGCCTCGTAGTAGTGCTGCAGATCCATCTGCAGCTTCTGCTCGGGCAGCAGCGTTTGCCAGAACATCGCCTGCGTCTTCAGCGAGCTGTCGGTGCCGCCCACCACGCGGGCGGCCTGGATGGAAACGCGGTCAGCGAAGTTGCCCTTGAAGTGGGCGGTGTCGACTTCGATCTTGCGGATGCGGCCCGGGTTGGCCAGGGCGATCACGCACCAGTCGTTGCCCGGTTCGCGGCGGCGGCGCGTTTCCCAGCCATCGCCCATGTTCACGCCACGGCCCGGCATCAGCATGCGGGAAGCCGGCCCAAAATGTTCGTTGTTCGCTTCGACCACGTAGGCGCCGTTTTCCATGGCGGCCAGGTCGAACAGCTTGGTGCGGTCCGCGCCCTTCCAGTCGACCTGCGGCTGGCCGTAGACGCGCAGGCGCGCGATGCCGCCATCCGGGAAGATGTTCACGCGCAGGTGCGTGAAGGCTTGCGTGCTGGCCACGGCCACGTAGGCGTGACTGTTGCCTTGCAGCGTGGTCGACGGAACGATTTCAGTCCACTGTGTGGCATCGGTCGGCTCGCCATCCGGCAGATAGGCAGCTTCGATGGAAGCGGCCGGCGGAAAGTTGCCTGTGAAGTGGCTGGTGTCGATGTCCACACCCTTCACGACGCCCGGGCGGGCCAGGCGGACGATGCAGTGGTCATAGCCACCATTGCGGCGGCGACGCGTTTCCCAGCCATCCATCCACTTGCCGTGGTCGTCGTACTTGCCGGGAATGAACACCGCCGGCTCGGGATTGAGCATGCGGTCTTTCGGTGCGAAGAATTCGTCGGTCGCGAACGTGGCCTCGGCGCCAAGGCGGGGGTCCGCCAGGTTCGGATATCGGCGCGTGAAATCCGGCGCGTTCGGATCGAGCGTAGGCATCGCCATGTGGAACTCCTTGGTGTTTGTCTCTGGATGTTATACGGCCAGCCCATCGAACAAAAACGGCGAGTCAGGACACTCGAAACTGTGGCGATGGGAACGCCGGAAGTGCAGCGTAAACGGCGGAAGCACAAGGCTTCGCGGGACTGCATGGGTCGATCCTAGCATGTGAATTCAAAAATTGCATACAAAAATTGGATCGCCTATGATGCCGTCAACGCTCGACAATTCGTCGCAACAATTCGTTGCAATCCAGTGAGCGAAACAAAGCCGTGACGACAATCGCAGCAAACCGAACTAGACGATTGGGCGCGGCTTGAGACACCCGTAATCCAAAGGAGGATTCACCATGCAACGCTTTACGCGCCCGTTGTTCGGGCAGGTTTTGATTGCCCTGGCGGTGGGCATCGCGCTGGGCATCTGGGCGCCCGAATTTGCGCAGAAGCTGCAGCCGCTCGGTGATGGTTTTCTGAAGCTGATCAAGATGCTGATCGCGCCGATCGTCTTCTCCGTCGTGGTGGTGGGGATCTGCGGCGCCGGCGAGCTGAAGAAGGTCGGGCGCGTGGGCGGCAAGGCCGTCATCTACTTCGAGATCGTCACGACGATCGCGCTGGCGCTGGGCATTGCGCTGGCCTATCTGTTCGGGCCGGGCCACGGCATGAATGTGGATCCTAAGACGCTCGATCCGGCGGCCATGGCGTCATACATGACCACCGCCAAGCAGGTGGAATCGACCGGCGTTGCAGCGTTCTTCCTCAAGCTGATTCCCGATACGTTCGTCAGCGGCTTTGTGAAGGGCGACATCCTGCAGGTGCTGCTGGTGTCGATCCTGTTCGGCTGCTCCCTCTCGCTGCTAGGAGAGCGGACCAAGCCGCTGGTCAACCTGATCGATCAGCTCTCGCATGTGCTGTTCCGCATGATGGCCGTGATCATCCGCCTGGCGCCGCTGGGCGTGCTGGGCGCGGTGGCCTTTACCGTCGGCAAGTACGGCGCAGGTTCGCTCAAGCAACTGGGCTTCCTGGTGCTGCTGTTCTATGCAGCCGTGGCGATCTTCGTGGTGGTGGTGCTCGGCACGATCCTGCGCCTGGCGGGCTTCAACATCTTCAAGCTGATCCGCTTCCTACGCGCGGAACTGCTGGTGGTGCTGGGCACGGCGTCGTCCGACGCAGTGCTGCCGTCCATCATGAACAAGCTGGAAAAGATGGGCATCAAACGCTCGGTGGTCGGCCTTGTCATCCCGACGGGCTACTCGTTCAACCTCGATGCGTTTTCGATCTATCTGACGCTGGCCGCCGTGTTCATTGCACAGGCGACCAATACGCCGCTGGCGCTGCAGGATCTGCTGCTGATCCTGGGCGTGGCGCTCGTCACCTCCAAGGGCGCGCACGGCATTCCGGGTTCGGCCATCGTGATTCTGGCGGCCACGCTGTCGGTCATTCCGGCCATTCCGGCGATCGGCCTGGTGCTGGTGCTCTCCGTCGACTGGTTCATCGGCATTGCCCGTGCGCTGGGCAACCTGATCGGCAACTGCGTCGCAACGGTCGTCATCGCGGCGTGGGAGAAAGACATCGACCGCGTACGCGCCAATGCGGTGCTCGACGGCAAGATCGACATCACCGAAGAAGGCGAAGCGATTCCGCACGGCCTTGGCGTTGCGGCACCTGCAGCCCATACGCTGCCGCATGCCTGAAGCGGCGCTGTTGTCGGACGGCGGTAAAATCGGCGCCATGACTGAAACCACCGCCGCCGACATCTCCTCCGAAGGCATTGCCGATGACATCGCCCAGGCGATCGTCGCGCATCGGCTGCCGCCGGGCACCAAGCTGCGCGAAGAGGCGCTGGCGCGGGTCTACCACGTCAGCCGCACGAAGATTCGCGCAGCGCTGCTAATGCTGGCCAAGGACAAGCTCATCCGCATGGAGCCCGATCGGGGCGCCTTCGTGGCCAAACCCGACGAGACCGAGGCGCGCGAGGTCTTTGCGGTGCGCCGCGTGCTGGAGGTTGCGCTGGTGCGCGAGTTCATCGCCAAAGCGACGCCCGCCGATTACAAGCGGCTGGAAAAGCACCTGGCCGAAGAGCACAAGGTGGCGGCCAGCGGCGACCTGTCGGACGTCCCGCGCCGCAATCGCCTGATGGCCGACTTTCACCTCCTGATGGCCGACGTGGTCGGGAACAGCGTGCTCAAGGAAATGCTGTACGAGCTTTCCGCCCGCAGCTCGGTGATCACGATGATGTATCAGTCGACGTACGACGCCGTGCGTTCATCGGAGGAGCACACAGCTCTCCTGGACGCCGCTAAGCGCGGTGACGTGGAAGGCGCTATCGCTCTGATGGAAGAGCACATGGCGCACACCGAGGCGTCACTCAAGTTCGAATCGCCGGGCGGCCGTGCGACAGATCTCGTAGCCGCCCTCCTCGCCTGACCGCGCGTGCCGACGTATACGCTGCGCGCGCCGGTTTCTGCCGAGCTGGAAATCAAGAAGAGCCGCTTTATCGGGTTGGCCGTGCCGGTCGAAGACCGAGCCGCCGCCATGGACGTCATTGCACGCCTGCGCGCCGAACACCCCGCTGCCACGCACGTCTGCTGGGCGCTCCTGGCGGGCGGCCAGTCGGGCATGTCCGATGACGGGGAACCCTCCGGCACGGCGGGCCGCCCCATCCTCGAAGTGCTGCGCCATCACGACCTGGATGGCACGCTGGGCGCCGTGGTGCGTTACTTCGGCGGCGTCAAGCTCGGCGCGGGCGGCCTCGTGCGCGCCTACACGGACGCCATCGCCACCGCGCTCATGCACGCCGAACGCGTGGAGCGCATCGCCAGCACCACGCTGACCCTCGCCACCGATTACGCCGATGAGGCGCGCATCCGCCGCTGGATTGACGATGGCGGCTACACGCTCGTCGATGCTGCGTACGATGCGGGCGTCACGCTGACGGTGCGGTTGCCGGTGACGGACGAGGCGGCTGCGCGCGTCGCGTTGCGGGATTTGACGCAGGGGCGTGTGGCAATTACCTAGCGTTTATCGCGCGGGAGCGAGCGGAGCGGCGGGCGTGGAGCCCGTGCAACACGGGCTCTGGCAGTCCGGTTGGAAAACGACGTAGGCGGCTGTCGGCATTTTGGGGGCGACACCCTCGCGTTCCGCGGCACGTAGATGCGTATCGGCTTCCGACGACTCGACTTTGTCGCCCTCGATTCCGACAGCGTCCAGCACGGCCTGGATGCTCCTGAGGCGCAGCACTGCCAGCTCTGGGTCGGGAGCAGGCTCGGACGCCTCTTGCAAGCGCACCCGGTACTTGCCGCCGCTGCGAAAACCTTCTTTGAGCTGCGAATCCCATTCCGCCAGTTTCAGGATTTCGGTGGTCGGCAGTGCAGAGTCGCTGGGCGAGAACACCAGCGGGTGCTCAAGCCCGGTCAGATCGCACGCCAGGGCGGAGGTGCTGAGCATGAGAGCGCCGACAACTGCAGTTCTGTGTAGCATCTTCAGTCTCCGGCATTGAGCGCGCCACCCGCGATGCGTCTGATGACAAGTTTAGGAACCGTCATCCGTTTCCGCACGCTCAACCCGTTCGCGACCAATACCCTGCCTGCCCGTACACCGACTTCAGGTGTTCGATAAAGAACCGGATCTTTGCCGGCACCGGCCGCTGCTGCGGGTACACGGCGAGGATGTCGTAGTCGGGCAGCGCGTAGTCGTCCAGCACCGTCATCAGCGCGCCGGATTCCAGCTCCGGCTGAATCTCCCACGTTGAGCGCCAGCCCAGACCGAGGCCTTCACCCATCCAGCGGTGCAGCAACTCACCATCGTTACAGTCGAGGTTGCCGTTCACCTTCACGGTGACGGCCTTGCCGTTCTGCTGGAAATACCAGCCGCGCTGCTGCCCGCCCTGCAGGTTAAAGGCTAGGCAGTTGTGGCGCGCGAGATCATCGAGCGTGCGCGGCACGCCATGCTTGGCGAAGTACGCGGGCGTGCCGCACACGACGCGCTTGTTCGACGCCAGGCGAATCGCCACGAAGTTCGGATCGATCGCGCCGCCAATGCGGATGCCCACGTCGTAGCCTTCGCGCACGAGGTCGACCACGCGGTCGGTCAGGTTGAACGAGATGCGCACGTCGGGGTTGGCACGCAGAAAGTCCGGCGCATGCGGCGCGACGTGCTTGCGGCCGAAGGCTGCGGGCGCCGAGACGATCAGGTGCCCGGTCGCCTTGTGGCGGCCTTCGGCAACGAGCAGCTCCGCGCGGTCCAGCTCGCCCAGCGCCTTCTTGCACTGTTCCATGAAGACCGCGCCCTGCTCCGTCACCGCAATGCGGCGGGTGGACCGATGCAGCAGCTTCACGCCAAGGCGGGCTTCCAGCGCGTTGATGCGGCGGCCGATCATGACGGGCGTCACATCCTGCGTGAGCGCGGCGGCGGCCATGCTGCCGTGCTCCACCACGGCGATGAACGCTTCGATCTGCTTGAGCTTGTCCATTCCATCATTCCAGTTCGCAATGTCTGACCATTTTAGTGAGCATTCCGTACCTGGATTGCGACTTTCTGGCGCATATCACCTGTGACGAATGACAGAAATGATGAGTGACGATGTGATCGATGCGCGGGCGCCGGGCAGAATTTTTGCGATGCACAAAAACTCTCCGAAACGGCTTAGTGGTGCCGTTCTTCCGCACCTTGATCCGCTCGGATTGGTGCAGCACGCAAAATAATTCGGTATTCAGAGTTAGCAATCAACTGACGAAATCTGCGTTTATCCATATCGGCATGCGGGAATAGGATCAACTCCAACGTATTCCCACCTTCCCCTTCCTGGAGACACCCCATGCCGAAGATGAGAGCGATTGATGCCGCAGTTGCGGTGATGGAAAAAGAAGGCATCACCACGGCCTTCGGCGTGCCCGGTGCCGCCATCAACCCGTTGTACTCGGCCCTGCGTCGCGCCGGGAGCATCGACCACGTGCTGGCGCGTCACGTCGAAGGCGCCTCGCACATGGCCGAGGGCTATACCCGTGCCGAACCCGGCAACATCGGCGTGTGCATCGGCACGTCGGGCCCTGCAGGCACCGACATGATCACCGGCCTGTACTCGGCCTGGGCAGACTCGATCCCCATCCTGTGCATCACCGGCCAGGCACCCCGTGCCCGCCTGTACAAGGAAGATTTCCAGGCCGTCGACATCGAATCGATCGCCAAGCCGGTCACGAAGTGGGCCGTCACCGTGCGTGAGCCGGCGCTGGTGCCGCGCGTGTTCCAGCAGGCGTTCCACCTGATGCGCTCGGGTCGTCCGGGCCCGGTGCTGATCGACCTGCCGTTCGACGTGCAAGTCGCCGAGATTGAATTCGACCCCGACACGTACAGCCCGCTGCCGGTCTACAAGCCCGCGGCCACGCGTGCCCAAGCCGAGCGCGCCATCGAGATGCTGTGCCAGGCCGAGCGCCCGCTGCTGGTGTGCGGCGGCGGCGTGATCAACGCTGATGCGGCCAAGCTGATGGTCGAGTTTGCCGAGCTGGTGAACGTGCCCGTCGTCCCGACCCTGATGGGCTGGGGCGTGCTCGCCGACGACCACCCGCTCAACGCCGGCATGGTCGGCCTGCAGACGTCGCACCGCTACGGCAACGCCACGCTGCTGGCGTCGGACTTCGTGTTCGGCATCGGCAACCGCTGGGCCAACCGCCACACCGGCAGCATCGACGTCTACACCAAGGGCCGCAAGTTCGTGCACGTCGATATCGAACCGACCCAGATCGGCCGCGTGTTCGGCCCGGACCTGGGCATCGTGTCGGACGCCAAGGCGGCATTGGAGAAGTTCATTGAAGTCGCGCGTGAGCTGAAGGCCGCCGGCAAACTGCCGTGCCGCAAGAGTTGGAACGCCGACGTGCAGAAGCGCAAGCGCACGATGCTGCGTCGTTCGGACTTCGACAACGTGCCCATCAAGCCGCAGCGCGTGTACCGCGAGATGAACCAGTACTTCCCGCGCGACGTGCGTTACGTGAGCACGATCGGCCTGTCGCAGATCGCTGCCGCGCAGTTCCTGTCGGTCAACCAGCCGCGCCACTGGATCAACTGCGGCCAGGCAGGCCCGCTGGGCTGGACGATTCCCGCCGCCATCGGCGTGAAGGTGGCATCGCCCAACAGCGACGTGGTGGCCATCTCGGGTGACTACGACTTCCAGTTCATGATCGAAGAGATGGCGGTGGCCGCGCAGTTCAAGGTGCCGTACATCCACGTGGTGGTGAACAACTCGTACCTGGGCCTGATCCGCCAGGCGCAGCGCAACTTCGAGATGGACTACTGCGTCCAGCTCGCCTTCGACAACGTCAACGCTCCAGAGCTGAACGGCTACGGCGTCGACCACGTGAAGGTGGTGGAAGGCCTGGGTTGCAAGGCAATCCGCGTGTTCAAGCCCGAAGACATCGAACCCGCCTTTGCGCAGGCTCGCCTGCTCATGGCCGAGTTCTCGGTGCCGGTGATGGTGGAAGTGATTCTCGAGCGCGTGACGAACATCGCCATGGGCACGGAGATCGACAACGTGGTCGAGTTTGAAGAGGTGCTCGACCTGGAAGACACCCTCACGGAAGCCGAAGGCGCCACCGCATAAAGACGGCGCGCTATTCCCTCACCGTCCGATAACAGGAGAAACCATGACAAAGCTGGCAGCCAACCTGACCATGCTGTTCAACGAGCAGGCCTTCCTCGACCGCTTCGAAGCCGCCGCGCGTGCGGGCTTCCGCGGTGTGGAGTTCCTGTTTCCCTACACGTTCCATGCCGACCAGATTGCCGATCGCCTGAACCGCTTCCAGCTCGACCTGGTCCTGCACAACCTGCCGGCCGGCAACTGGGACGGCGGCGAGCGCGGCATCGCCATCCTGCCGGACCGCGTGAGCGAGTTTCAGGACGGCGTGGGCGAAGCCATCAAATACGCCAAGGTGCTCGGCGCGCGCCAGCTCAATTGCCTGGTGGGCATTCGCCCCGAAGGCGTGAGCGAAGACGCTGCGCGCAAGACGCTGGTGGAGAACCTGAAGTTTGCGGCGAAGGCACTGAAGGCAGAAAAGATCGATCTGCTGATCGAGCCGATCAACACGTTCGATATTCCGGGCTTTTACCTGAACCGCACGCAGCAGGCGCTGGATCTGATCAACGACGTGGACGCGTCCAACCTGTACGTGCAGTACGACATCTATCACATGCAACGGATGGAGGGCGAGGTGGCAAGCACGCTGAAGCGCCATCTGGACAAGATCAAGCATGTGCAGTTGGCGGACAACCCTGGGCGCAATGAGCCGGGGACTGGTGAGATTAACTATCAGTTCTTGTTCAAATGGCTCGATGAGATTGGTTACGCCGGGTGGATTGGGTGTGAGTACAGGCCTAAGGCTGGGACTGTGGAAGGCTTGGGCTGGCGCGCTGCTCACAACGTTGCTTGATTTTT
>NZ_MCGB01000040.1 GCF_001699815.1 Ralstonia pickettii
CCGCTCACCACACCTCAACGCTCGCCCCAACGCCAACAGGTGCCCACCGACGGTTTGGCCGTACCCTGCCCTAGATGGCGCCTTGAATTTCTGTAAGCGGGCGGAAAAGAGACGGGGAACTGTCTGAGCGGAGCGAGTTTTCCCCGTCTCCGCCCGGTTACATAAATTCAAGGGGAAGTCGCCATCTCGGGCGCGCCTTTCTTTGCTTACCTTTCTTTGGCAAGACAAAGAAAGTAAGTCGGCCCCGGCAGGGGACGAAAAAGGGAGTGGACCACCAAGGCCCAAACCACAAACCACGAACCACGAACCACCAACACATCCAAACCAAGGAGATCCCTCACCATGGCAACCGCAACTCTGAACCTCGGTTTCATCGGCCTCGGCATCATGGGCGCCCCCATGGCAGGCCACCTGCGCGCAGCAGGCCACACGCTCTTCGTGCACGACGTCAACCCGGCACCCGCCGCGCTGGTGGAAGCCGGCGTGACGGTCTGCACGAGCGCGGAAGAAGTCGCCAAGCGCGCCGACATCATCTTCATCATGGTGCCGGACACCCCGCACGTTGAAGCCGTGCTGTTCAGCGAGAAGGGCGTCGCCAAGGCGCTGAAGGATGCCGGCAAGGACGCTGCTGCCAGCAAGATCGTCGTCGACATGAGCTCGATCTCGCCGATCGCGACGAAAGACTTTGCAGCCCGCATCAACAAGACCGGCGCGCAGTACCTGGACGCTCCGGTGTCGGGCGGTGAAGTGGGCGCGAAGGCTGCGTCGCTGACGATCATGGTGGGCGGTGAGCAGGCTGCGTTCGACCGCGTTGCTCCGCTGTTCAACCTGATGGGCAAGAACATCACGCTGGTCGGCGGCAACGGTGACGGCCAGACCACCAAGGTGGCCAACCAGATCATCGTGGCGCTGAACATCCAGGCCGTGTCCGAAGCGCTGCTGTTTGCATCGAAGGCGGGTGCCGATCCCGCAAAGGTACGTCAGGCACTGATGGGCGGCTTCGCTGCGTCGCGCATTCTTGAAGTGCACGGCGAGCGCATGGTGAAGCGCACGTTCGACCCGGGCTTCCGCATCGAGCTGCACCAGAAGGACTTGAACCTGGCCCTGCAGGGCGCCAAGACGCTGGGCGTGGCCCTGCCGAACACGGCCACCGCGCAGGAGCTGTTCAACACCTGCGCCGCCAACGGCATGGGCAAGCAAGATCATTCGGCCTTGTGCCGCGCGATCGAGATCATGTCGAACCACGACATCGCCTGAATGCGCGCCTAAGTTGTGTGCACTGTCGCAGCCTTCGGGCGGCGGCAGTCTTTTTGCTGTCTCCCCCGCTTTCTGCCATGCACCACGACCAGTCTGCCCAGGCCGCCCTGCGCGCTGCCTTGCCCAATCCGTCGCCGCGCGCGTTGCTGCACGGCCTGTTTGATACTGCGGTGGCTGCGGTCAGCGCGGCGCAATGCCTGCAGGCATTCCTGCCTGAACCGCCGCGTGGCCGCACCATCGTCATCGGCGCCGGCAAAGGCGCAGCAGCGATGGCCGAGGCGGTGGAGCAGCACTGGAAGGGCGATCTGTCTGGCCTGGTCGTCACGCGTTACGAGCACGGCCGCGCGCCTGGCACACAAGGCCGTATCGAAGTGGTGGAAGCCTCGCACCCGGTGCCCGATGCAGCCGGCCAACGCGCTGCGCAACGCATGGTCGGCCTGCTCGATGGTTTGACGGAAGACGACCTCGTGCTGTGCCTGATCTCGGGCGGTGGCTCGGCCCTTCTGGCTGCACCGGCGGAGGGCCTGACGCTGGCCGACAAGCAGTCCGTCAACCGCGCGCTGCTCAAAAGCGGCGCCAGCATCGGCGAGATGAACTGCGTGCGCAAGCACCTGTCGTCAATCAAAGGCGGGCGCCTGGCGCTGGCATGCGCACCGGCACGCGTCGAGACGCTGCTGATCTCCGATATTCCAGGCGACGACCCGACGCTCATCGCCAGCGGCCCGACGCTACCCGACGCCACCACCTGCGCGGATGCCCTGACCGTGATCGACAAATACGGCATCGACGTGCCCGAAGCGGTACGCCGTCATCTGGAAACCGGCGCGGGCGAAACACCCAAACCCGGCGATGCAGGCTTTGACGGCCATCGCAGTCACGTCATTGCGACGGCCCAGCACGCGCTGGAAGCTGCCGCCGCGCAGGCACGCGCGCTCGGTTACGAGGCACACATCCTGTCGGACAGCATTGAAGGCGAAGCACGCGATGTGGCCGAAGTCCACGCCGGCATCGTGCGGCAGATCGTGGCGCGCGATCAGCCGTTCACCAAGCCGTGCGTGATTCTGTCGGGCGGTGAGACGACCGTGACGGTGCGCGGTAGCGGCCGCGGCGGGCGCAATGCCGAGTTCCTGCTGGCGCTGGGCGTGGCGTTGGATGGCCTGCCGGGTGTGCATGCGATTGCTTGCGATACCGATGGCATCGATGGGTCCGAAGACAACGCTGGGGCGATTCTTACGCCGGATAGCCTGGCGCGTGCTGAAGCGCTTGGGTTGAAGCCGAAGCAATTGCTCGACAACAACGACGGGTATGGGTTCTTTGATGCGTTGGGGGATTTGATTGTGACTGGGCCTACGCGGACGAATGTGAATGATTTTCGGGCGATTTTGATTACTGGCTGAGTGGATTCGGATGCGGGCCACGCTGGCATGTGGTCTGTCTACACACGCGTACGCCGATGACGATGATGCGCGC
>NZ_MCGB01000041.1 GCF_001699815.1 Ralstonia pickettii
TTGAATTTATGTAACCGGGCGGAGACGGGGAAAACTCGCTCCGCTCAGACAGTTCCCCGTCTCTTTTCCGCCCGCTTACAGAAATTCAAGGCGCCATCTAGGGCAGGGTACGGCCAAACCGTCGGTGGGCACCTGTTGGCGTTGGGGCGAGCGTTGAGGTGTGGTGAGCGGGCGGCTGGGGCTGTGTTGATTGCCGCGCTGGCTGTGAGCGGCTGTGCCGTCGGTCCCGATTTCAAAGCGCCCGCGGGGCCTGCGGCTACCGGCTATTCCGCGCAGCCTGTTTCGCGCGAAACCGCATCCGCGCCCGTTGTTGGCGGCGAAGCGCAGCATCTCGTCGATGCCAACGTGCCGGCCGATTGGTGGCACCTGTTCCGATCCCCTGCGCTGGATGCGTTGGTGGACGAGGCGTTGCGTGCGAGCCCGTCCGTCGCGCAGGCGGAGGCGCGCTTGCGTCAGGCGCAGGCCGAAGCGCAGGCGCAGTTCGGCTATGCGTTGCCGTCGGTGGATGGCACCGTGTCGGCGGTGCGTCAGCAGATCAACCCAGAGGCGTTCGGATTCAACACGCCCAAGCCAGGGCCGTTCACGTTGTATTCGGCGTCGCTGTCGGTGTCGTATGCGCTGGACATTTTTGGCGGCGTGCGCCGGGCGCTGGAGGCATCGCGCGCGCAGGTCGATACGCAGCGTTATGAACTGGAGGCGGCGCGCCTGTCTCTGGCAGGCAATGTGGTGACGACGGCGGTGCGGATTGCCGCGCTGGATGCGCAGATCGCGACCACGCAGCGATTGGCGGCCGAGCAGCGCAAGCAATTGGAGATCACCGAGCGGAGGTTGAGCGTGGGCGGCGTCGCGCAGGTCGATGCGTTCTCGCAGCGCACGCTCGTCGCGCAGACCGACGCCACGTTGCCGCCGCTCGCGCAACAGGCTGCGCAGCAGCGGCACCGTCTATCGGTATTGCTGGGCCGCGAACCCGGTGCCGGGTTGCCTGACCTGCCGTCGCTCGACGCGCTGCATCTGCCCGACCCGCTGCCGGTGTCGCTGCCATCCACGCTCGCGCAGCGCCGCCCCGACATCCGTGCTGCCGAAGCGATGTGGCACGAAGCCAGCGCCAACGTGGGCGTGGCTACGGCCAATTTGTTCCCGCGTATCACCCTGTCCGCCGGGCTGGGTTCGGAAGCCACCAGCTTCCGCAACCTCCTTGGCGCTGGGTCAAGCATCTGGAATCTGGGCGCCGGCCTCACGCAACCGCTCTTCCACGGCGGCACTCTGCGCGCAAAAAAACGCGAAGCCGAAGCGGCCTACGACGCTGCCGGCGCCGCCTACAAACAAGCCGTATTGCAAGGGTTGCAAGAAGTGGCCGACACCCTGCACGCCGTCAACAACGACGCCCAAACGCTGCAGGCCCGAGCGCTGGCAACCGACCAGGCACAACAGACCCTGCGCGCCGCCCAAGCCCGCCACGCCGCCGGCGGCATCAGCACGCTAACGTTGCTGGACGCCCAGCGCCAGGTCGACCAGGCCACACTGCAACAGGTGCAGAGCCAGGCGGATCGGTTGCTGGATTCCGCCGCGCTCATGCAGGCGTTGGGTGGCGGTTGGCAATAAACCCACGACAAAGGGAAACCCAATCGACAACGCAAGCCTTCAGCTGGTGTGGCCGTACCCTGCCCTAGATGGCGCCTTGAATTTCTGTTGCAGGGAGGAAAAAGGAAGGGAAACTGTCTGAGCGAAGCGAGTTTTTCCCTTCCCCTCCCTGCGACAGAAATTCAAGGAATGGGTCGCCATCTCGGGCGCGCCTTTCTTTGCTTACTTTCTTTGGCAAGACAAAGAAAAGTAAGTCAGCCCGGCAGGGAACGAAAGGAGGGCGGACCACCAAGCCAGAATCAATTCCCCGCTCCCTGAATGTAATTCAGATCAACAAACTCGCTTCCCCGATTTCCACGCGTGAAAT
>NZ_MCGB01000042.1 GCF_001699815.1 Ralstonia pickettii
TGTGAGTACAGGCCTAAGGCTGGGACTGTGGAAGGCTTGGGCTGGCGCGCTGCTCACAACGTTGCTTGATTTTTTGTTTGCCTTGTTCCGGCGGGGCGGTTCATCCCTTGTTTCATCCCCTGCCGGGCTGACTCACTTTCTTTGTCTTGCCAAAGAAAGTAAGCAAAGAAAGGCGCGCCCGAGATGGCGAAAGACTCCTTGAATTTATGTCGCAGGGAGGGGAAGGGAAAAACTCGCTTCGCTCAGACAGTTTCCCTTCCTTTTTCCTCTCTGCAACAGAAATTCAACGCGCCATCTAGGGCTCCAAGGGCCAAACAATCGGAGCACGACTGCAGCAGGACCCAGCAGCACAACGCGAAGCAAGGCGAGCAGCAACAGCAACAAACAAGAGCCTCTAGGTCAGCACACAGATTGTGTGGCCGTACCTTGCCCTAGATGGCGCCTTGAATTTGTGTAAGCGGGCGGAAACAAGATGGGGAACTGTCTGAGCGAAGCGAGTTTTCCCCGTCTCCGCCCGGTTACACAAATTCAAGGAAGGGGTCGCCATCTCGGGCGCGCCTTTCTTTGCTGACTTTCTTTGGCAAGACAAAGAAAGTGAGTCGCCCCCGGCAGGGGGTGAAAGGGAGATGGACCGCCAAGGTCCGCAAACGCAGCAAGCAATAGCCAGCCACCGGAGCCATCAACGATGCGCCGCTTCCGCAATACCAAAATCCTAGCCACCCTAGGCCCCGCCAGCAGCGACAAAGACACCATCCGCGCCCTCTTCGACGCCGGCGCAGACGTCTTCCGCCTGAACTTCAGCCACGGCTCGCACGAAGACCACCGCAAGCGCTACGACACCGTGCGCGCGGTGGAGGCCGAGACCGGCCGCCCGATCGGCATCCTCGCAGACATGCAAGGCCCGAAGTTGCGCATCGGCACGTTTGCCGACGGCCGCGTCGTGCTCAAGAACGGTGATCGCTTTGTGCTCGACCGCGATCCGGCGCCGGGTGATGTCACGCGTGTGCACCTGCCGCACCCCGAGTTGTATGCCGCGGCCGCGCCGGGGCAATCGCTGTTGCTCGATGACGGCAAGATCCGCCTGGCCGTGGAAGCCGCCGACCCGACGGCCATCGTCACGCGCGTGGTCGATGGCGGCCCGCTGTCCGACCGCAAGGGCGTGAATGTGCCGGATGCCGTGATTCCCATTCCCGCGCTTACCGAGAAAGATCTGCGCGATCTGGACTTCGCGCTGTCATTGGGTGTGGACTGGATTGCGCTGTCGTTCGTGCAGCGCGCCGAAGATGTGATCGCCGCACGCGAGATCATTGGCGACCGCGCCGGGCTGCTCTCCAAGATCGAGAAGCCCGCAGCGCTGCTGCATCTGGAAGACATCGTGCAGGCCTCCGACGCGCTGATGGTGGCGCGTGGTGATCTGGGCGTCGAGCTGCCGCCCGAGCGCGTGCCCGGCGTGCAGAAGTGCATCCTGCGCATGGCGCGCCAGCACGGCAAGCCGGTGGTCGTGGCCACGCAGATGCTGGAATCGATGATCGAAGCGCCAGTGCCGACACGTGCCGAAGCCTCCGACGTGGCCAGCGCCGTGTACGACGGCACCGATGCCGTGATGCTGTCGGCCGAGTCGGCCAGCGGCAAGCATCCGGTGGCGGCGGTCAGCATCATGAACCGCATCATTGCCGAGACCGAGCGCGACCCGCTGTACCGCAACCTGATCGACGCGCAGCATCAACCGCCGCTGCCCACGCGCCAGGATGCCATCTGCGCAGCCCTGCGCGACGTCACGCACATCCTGGGTGCAGTGGCTACCGTCACCTACACGTCCAGCGGCAAGACGAGCCTGCGCGCCGCACGCGAGCGGCCACTGGCGCCCATCGTCAGCATCACGCCGCGCCTGGATACAGCGCGCCGGCTGGCGATCGCGTGGGGCGTGCATAGCACGGTCAGCCCCGATGTGAGCAATGTCGACGAGATGGTGGACGCGGCGTGCCGCGCCGCCGCGCGTGAAGGCTTTGCCGTGTCGGGCGACCAGATCGCCATCACGGCGGGCATGCCGTTCGGTCAGGCCGGGTCAACCAACCTGCTGCGCCTGGCAGAAATATGGCCACAGACGTTGGTCAGCGCCCAGACGCAAACCACTGCACTGCAGCCCGAACCGGCAACGGTCTGACGTGGCTTCGGGCCAGCAGGAAGGTCAGACCACCTTGGAGTAGCGCGGGACAAAGGTGACGGGCTTGCCCTCGGCTTCCATCGCGCGCTCCGTGCCCGCCTCGCGCAGGTGCGCATCGAACACCATCGCGATGCGGCGCACGAGCAGCCGCCCTTGCGGTGTGATGACGATGCGCTCGTCCCCGACCTTCACCAGCCCGGCTTCTTCCAGCGGCGCCAGCGCCTGCAACTCGTCCGCAAAACTGCGCTTGAAGTCCAGCCCGTGGCGCGCGCCGAATGCGCGCATGTTCAATTCAAATCCGCACATCAGCTCGCCGATCAGCGCGCGGCGCACGTGATCGTCCGGCGTGAGCGACATGCCGCGCAGCACGGCCAGCTCGCCTGCGTCGATGCGAGCGTAGTACGCGTCGAGATCCTTTTCGTTCTGCGCATACACATCGCCCACGCGGCTGATGGCGGACACGCCAAACGCCAGCATGTCGCAATCGGCGTGCGTGGAATAGCCCTGGAAATTGCGCTGCAGCCGCCCTTCACGCTGTGCGACGGCGAGTGCATCGTCAGGCCGCGCAAAGTGATCCATGCCGATGTAGACATAGCCTTCGGCGACGAGCCGCTCGACCGTCATGGCGAGCAAGTCGAGCTTTTCGTCGGCGGTAGGCAGCGTGAGCATGTCGATGCGGCGCTGCGCCTTGAACAGGTGCGGCAGATGCGCATAGCTGTAGACGGACAGCCGATCGGGCGCCATCTCCAGCACGCGATCCAGCGTGGCGTTGAAGGTTTCCGTGCGCTGATATGGCAAGCCGTAGATCAGGTCGAAGCTGATCGACTCGAAGCCCAGCCGGCGCGCGGTGTCGACCACGCGACGTGTCTCTTCCACGCTTTGGATGCGGTGGACCGCGCGCTGGACGTCGGGGTCAAAGTCTTGGATGCCCAGGCTTGCGCGGTTGAAACCGATCTCGGCCAATACTTCGAGCGTGGCGTCGTCGGCATGGCGCGGGTCGAGTTCGACGGAGATCTCCCCATCGTTGGCCACGTCGAAATGCTCGCGCGTGGCGGCCATCACGGCACGCATTTCGTCGTGCGCAAGAAAAGTCGGCGTGCCGCCGCCCCAATGCAACTGCGTCACGCGGCGCAGTGGGCCGATCTGGTTGGCGACCATCGCCATCTCGCGGGCGAGCGTTTCAACGTACCGTGCGCTGCGGGAGTGATCCTTTGTGATGACCTTGTTGCAGCCGCAGTAGTAGCAAAGGTTCGCGCAGAACGGCAGGTGCATGTACAGCGACAGCGGCGCATGCAGCGCGGGCGCGATCGCGGCGCGGCGGTGCAAGGCGTCGAGGTAATCGGCGTTGCCGAATTTGTTGTGAAAGCGGTCGGCCGTTGGGTACGAGGTGTAGCGCGGGCCGTGCGTATCAAAGCGCTGCGCGAGCGCGCGCACCTGCGGCGCCGACCAGCGGAAGGCGGTGTCATTTGCGGCGGACGGATTGTCGGCCGGCTTGGCGAACGGAAACATGGGGGCGATCGTTGTGGGGGCGATGCCTCATCCTAAAACTGCGATGTGGGCGCCGCGTTGATGTGTGTCAACGTCCGTCAACGCCTGTTCAAACGCGCCTCACCCTCCGTTGGGAGGGCCCCAACTTCACCGATCTGTCATGTTCTGCCCCCTAACATCGGCGATCGGCGCCAAGGGCTCGTCGCCCGTCGTACGCAGGCCGTCAAAACAACACAACAGCACAGGCCGTCGACTCGTCTTTTGGGGGAAGCACCATGTGGCAGAGACTGGCACGCCGCGGCGCGTGCGCACTGGCCTGGGCGGCCGTCACGCTGACGGCGCATGCGCAAGGCACGTCGTTCGTCGTGGGGCAACTGATCGAGCGCGGCGCAGACCAGGCCGACTATGCGCGCGACTTCATGGCGGGCGCCAAGGTGGCTTTCGATGCAGCCAACCAGAGCGGCGGCATCAAGGGCCGGCGCATCAGCCTCGTCCGGCGCGAGGCGGCGCTCAACGAAGCCATCCCGCAGGCCGTTGACATGATCGAACGCGACCATGTCGAGTTGCTCTTTGGCGTAAGCGAACGCTTGCTGCCGGTGCTGGCAGCGTCTCCCGAGATCGCACGGCGCAATGTGCCGTTGCTCGCCCCGCTCTCAGGTGCGACGTCGACCGCCGACAACGTTTTGTTCATCCGCCCCGATTACGACCACGAAATCGTCGCCGCGCACAACCGGCTGCGGCAGTTCGGCATGCGGCGGATTGCACTCGTCACGGCAGCGGGCTTCGATCCGCAACTCGGGGTGCGTCTGCGTGGCTCGATCGCCAAGGGAAATGCTGCCGAAACGCTGGACCTTTACACACTTACCGGAGACCCGGCCGAGCTTGCGGCCCGCATCGCGCCGACAAAGCCAACAGCGGTGATCATCGCCGGCGACACGCTCACCTACGCCACCGTCGGACGTGCGCTGGCGCAGCAGGGCTGGTATGGCTTTCTGGTCGGGCTGTCGTCCGTCAACCCTCAAGTGGCGCGCGAAATCCTGGGCTCCGGCTACAGCGGCGGCATGCTGCTCGCCCAGACGGTGCCAAACCCGGCCAGCGGCGTCACCAAAGTCGCGCGCGAGCATATGGCGCGGATGAAGCAGTTTCTGGATGAACCGCCTTCCGCTGCGACGCTATCGGGGTATATCGCCGCGGTGTATTTGATTCAGGCGATGAATGCCGCGGGCGGCAAGATGACCGGCGTGGAACTGCGGCGCGCGTTGCAGACGCGCGTTGATGTGGGCGGGTTCACGCTGGATTTCACGCGTGGAAATCGGGGAAGCGAGTTTGTTGATCTGAATTACATTCAGGGAGCGGGGAATTGATTCTGGCTTGGTGGTCCGCCCTCCTTTCGTTCCCTGCCGGGACCGACTTACTTTTCTTTGTCTTGCCAAAGAAAGTAAGCAAAGAAAGGCGCGCCCGAGATGGCGACT
>NZ_MCGB01000043.1 GCF_001699815.1 Ralstonia pickettii
CCCCTCACGAAGCCACAGGTTTCTTAGCCGCCAACAACCCCTTCAACGCCCCCAACCGATCCTTCGGCGACATCGCCGGCATGGTGTCCTCCGGCGTCGGGCCGGCATCTTCCCCAAGCTTCATCTCGGCGATATAGCGCGACGGCTCACACACCACCGTCTCTCTCGCGCGCTTGCGCTTCTTGCACCAGCTGATATGCAGGCTGCGCTGTGCCCGCGTGATACCCACATACATCAGCCGCCGTTCTTCTTCGATCTTCTCGTCGGTCAACTCATCGTCTTCGCGGCAGTGCGGCAGGATGCCCTCTTCCACGCCGACCAGGAACACGTGCGGATACTCCAGCCCCTTGCTCGCATGCAGCGTGGACAGGCGCACCGCATCCGGGTCCTCTTCCCGGCCTTCGAGCATGCTGATCAGCGCGATGGTCTGCGTGAGTTCCAGCAGGTTCTTGCCGGCGTCCATCAGGCCATCGGCATTGTCGAAACCGGTGGCGTCTTCTTCGCTTTCCTTCTCCGGCTTGGTGCCCTTGCGCTTGAGCCAGTCGAGAAACTCCAGCACGTTGGTCCACTTGTTCTGGGCCTGGCGCTCGTCATAGGTGTCGTACAGGTAGGCCTCGTAATGGATGCCTTCCATCATCTCGTCGAGCAGCGTGGCAGCAGGCTCCTTGGCGGCGCGGTCCGACAGCCGCACGATGAACTCGCAGAACACGCGCAACGGCTCAAGCTGGCGCGGCGCAAGCTGTGCTTCGATACCACCCATCATCGCCGCCTCGAACAGCGACACCTTGGCCTGCCCCGCAAACGAACCCAGCACTTCGAGCGTCGCATTCCCCACGCCGCGCTTGGGTGTGGTGATGGCGCGGATGAACGCAGGATCATCATCCGCGTTGGCAATCAGGCGCAGATACGCGCACAGATCCTTGATCTCGGCCTTGTCGAAAAAGCTCTGCCCACCCGAGAGCACGTACGGAATGCGCTCGCGCCGCAGGATCTGCTCGAACAGACGCGCCTGGAAGTTGCCGCGATACAGAATCGCGTAATCCCGAAACTGCGCGCGGCGCTCGAACTTGTGGGCGGACAGCTTGAAGACGACGCTCTCGGCCTCGTGCTCCTCGTCATTGGCGCTCGTCACGTTGATCGCGTCGCCCATGCCGTGCTCGCTCCACAGCGTCTTCTCGAACAGCTTCGGGTTCTGTGCGATGACCGCGTTGGCGGCATTCAGAATACGCACCGTGGAGCGGTAGTTCTGCTCCAGCTTGATCACCTTCAGGTTCGGGAAATCCGTCTGCAGCAGCTTGAGGTTGTCGAGCGTGGCGCCCCGCCAGCCATAGATGGCCTGATCGTCGTCGCCCACCGCCGTGAAGGCCGGCGCACGCAAGTGCGAGCCCCCCGCCAGCAGCTTCAACAGTTGATACTGGCAAGCGTTGGTGTCCTGGTATTCATCGACGAGGAAGTAGCGCAGACGGTTCTGCCACTTCAGGCGCACCTCTTCATTGCGCGCGAACAGCTCGGCGGGAATCCGGATCAGGTCGTCAAAATCCACCGCCTGATACGCATGCAGCGTCGCCACGTAGTTGCGGTAGACGAGCGCCGCCTGGTGATCATCAACATTGTTGTTGGCGAGCGCCTCGGCAATCGCGGTGTCCGGATCGACGAGACCGTTTTTCCACAGCGAGATCGTGCTCTGCACGCGGCGGATCAACTGCTTGTCGGTGGTCGCCAACTGCTCCTGGATCATCCCGAAGCAGTCGTCCGAATCCATGATCGAGAAGCGCGGCTTCAGGCCCACGTGCTCGGCTTCGGTCCGCAGGATCTGCACGCCCAGCGAGTGGAACGTACAGACCGTCAACTGCTTGATGGGAATGCGCTTGCCGTCTTCGCGCGTCTTGCCGTCCATCAGCTTGGCCACGCGCTCCTGCATTTCCTTGGCCGCCTTGTTGGTGAACGTGACGGCGGCGATGTGACGCGGCTCGAAGCCCTTGTCGAGGATCAGGTGCGCGATCTTCTGCGTGATCACGCGCGTCTTGCCCGAGCCCGCCCCGGCCAGCACCAGGCATGGGCCGTCGAGGTAATGCACACCTTCGGATTGGGCAGCATTGAGCCCGTGGGCGAGACCGGAAGACATGGGAACAGGCGGAAGAAAAAGCAGGCGGGAACGACAGCGGAGGGCGATGGTAGCACGGCGCGTTTGCATCGATTGAGCCGATGAAAAGCCGTTTGCCGGGGCGCTGTCGGAGGTGCCAATACCGCACCGCACGCGTTTGCGCCCCTCGCTTTGCTTCCGGCCGTTACACCGCTTACGCCCCGTTACACGATGGCGGTCAGCCCGGAGCCAAAACGTGCCGTTATGGACGGGACAGCGGCTGAATCGGTCAGCCGCCCACCGGAGGAAGAAACCATGAACCGCATCGCCAAGATCCTGGCCGTAACCGCCGTCGCCCTGTCCGCCACCACCGGCGCCTTCGCCCAGACGCAATGGCAAAAGGACCACCCGCGCCGCGCCGAGGTCAACCACCGCCTCGCCAACCAGAACAAGCGTATCCACAACGAAGTGAAGGAAGGCGAAATCACCAAGGGCCAGGCGCGCCAGCTGCACAAGGAAGACCGCCAGATTCGCCAGGAAGAGCGCGACATGGCCTCGCAAAACGGTGGGCACATCACCAAGCAGGAACAGCGCACGCTGAACCAGCAGGAAAACCAGGTCAGTCGCCAAATCGGCAAGTAAGTCGAAGCAACACCAACCAACAGCCGCACTCCGGCCACACGCTTTGGGTTGGCGGCCCCGCCAGCGCCCCGAAGGTGTGGCCGTTTTTGGCTGTGTGGCTGCCAAAATGCGCCATCGATTTGTCCTGATTGACAATCCCATCCCCCTTCCGTAAATTCCGCCCATCCATCCGGGAGAGCGTGCCCGCCGTACACGGCAAGGCGCCGCCGAAGGGGTAGCACCCGAAAACTCTCAGGCATCCAGGACCGGGCGGATCGGCGGACATGCGTCCGACCGCACTCTGGAGAGCTGGCGCCGCACGACCACTGCGGGCGCCCACCGAAGGGGCTCACGAACGGCGCGCACCGCTATGCGCCCCGCTTCGCAATCTCTCAGGTACCAAGGACAGAGGGGCCATCTGCGCAGCTTGTTGATCTTCATGGCGTCACCATGAGGCATCAGGCTGCGCGGGTGGCCTTTTTGCTTTTCTGGTCCCGAATAACGCGCCGCGCCCGGCCACAGTGGCGGCGCCTCTGCCGAGAGATTCCATGACGCTCCAACACACGCCGCTCAATGCCATCCACCGCTCGCTGGGCGCCCGCATGGTCGACTTTGGCGGCTGGGACATGCCCGTCAACTACGGCTCCCAAATCGAAGAGCACCACGCCGTGCGCCAGGACGCCGGCGTCTTCGACGTCTCGCACATGTGCGTGGTCGACCTCACCGGCGCGCGCGTGCGCGACTTCCTGCGTGGGCTGCTCGCCAACAATGTCGACAAGCTCCAGACGCCCGGCAAGGCGCTCTACAGCTGCATGCTGAACCCCAAGGGCGGCGTGATCGACGATCTGATCGTCTACTTCTTCCGCGAAGACTGGTTCCGCTTGGTGGTCAACGCAGGCACCGCCCCGACGGACCTGGAATGGATCGTCGCGCAGAACGCCGCCGCCGGCACCGACGTGACGATCACGCCGCGCCGCTCCGACAACAACGCGGGTGCCGAGCCACTGGGCATCCTGGCGGTGCAGGGCCCGAACGCGCGTGCCAAGACCTACGCCGCGCTGCCCGGCTCGCAGGCCGTGGGCGACGCGCTGAAGCCGTTCAACGCGGGCTTTGTGACCGTGGAAAACGTGGGCGAGATCATGGTGGCCCGAACCGGCTACACCGGTGAAGACGGTTTCGAACTGGTCGTGCCGGCCGCGCAGATCGCGGGCGTGTGGGAGCGCCTGCTGCAGGCCGGCGTGCGCCCGGCAGGCCTCGGCGCGCGCGACACGCTGCGCCTGGAAGCCGGCATGAACCTCTACGGCCAGGACATGGACGAGCACGTCTCGCCGCTCGACGCCGGCCTCGCCTGGACGGTCGACCTGCAAAGCGAACGCGACTTCACCGGCAAGGCCGCGCTGCAAGCCGGTGGACAACGCGAACAGTTCGTCGGCCTGATCCTGCGCGACAAGGGCGGCGTGCTGCGCGCCCACCAGAAAGTCATCACCGCCGCCGGTGACGGCGAGATCACCAGCGGCACGTTCAGCCCGAGCCTGTCGCTCTCCATCGCACTGGCGCGCCTGCCCAAGGAGGTGCCCGTCGGCACCGACGTGCAGGTCGAAATTCGCGACCGCAAGTTGACCGCGACTGTGGTTAAACTGCCGTTCGTGCGCAATGGCAAGGCGCTGGTCAGCTGAACACCGAATCTGCATTCCCCCATACCCATCTTCCGGAGAAACCTTTCATGAGCAACGTCCCCGCCGATCTGAAGTACACCGAACACGACGAGTGGATCCGCGTTGAAGCCGACGGCACGCTGACCATCGGCATTACCGACTTCGCGCAGGAACAGCTCGGCGACATCGTCTTCCTGGAGCTGCCGGAAGCCGGCCGCGCCGTCGCCAAGGACGAAGCGATTGCCGTGGTGGAGTCTGTCAAGGCCGCTTCCGACATCTTCGCCCCGGTGGCCGGCGAGATCGTCGCCAACAACGCAGATGCCGCGGGCGCGCCGGAATCCGTGAACGCAGGCGCCTACGACGCTTGGCTGTTCAAGATCAAGCCGGCCAACGCCGACGACGTGAACGCCCTGATGTCGGCTGCTGATTACGAAGCCAAGATCGGCTAAGCCGGTCCTCCGGCCGGTGCGCGCGCCCTGACCTGCGCTGCGCATCGGCCATTGCTTGCATCGCCTGAATTTCGAGCCCTTGCCATGAACGCTCCGCACCCCGCTTCCTCGGCGCTTGCCGCCGAACGCCCGACGTTGGCTGACCTGGAGGCGCGCGACGCCTTCGCGCACCGCCACATCGGCCCGTCTGCCGACGAGCAGACCGCCATGCTCGGCACGCTGGGCTACACCAGCCGCGCCGCGCTGATCGACGCCGTGATTCCGCCGGCCATCCGCCGCCAGGACGGCATGCCGCTGGGCGAATTCACGCAGCCGCTGACCGAAGAAGCGGCGCTTGCCAAGCTGCGCGGCATCGCCGGGCAGAACCGCGTGGTCAAGAGCCTGATCGGCCAGGGCTATTACGGCACGCATACGCCAGGCGTCATCCTGCGCAACATCCTCGAGAACCCTGCCTGGTACACGGCGTACACGCCGTATCAGCCGGAAATCTCGCAGGGCCGCCTGGAAGCGATGCTGAACTTCCAGCAGATGGTGATCGACCTGACGGCCATGGACATCGCCAATGCGTCGATGCTGGACGAAGCGACCGCCGCAGCTGAAGCCATGACGCTGCTGCAGCGCATTGGCAAGTCGAAGTCGACCGTGTTCTTCGTGGCGGACGACGTGCTGCCGCAAACGCTGGAAGTCGTGCGCACGCGCGCCGAGCCGATCGGCGTGCAAGTGGTGACCGGCCCGGCGGCCGATGCGGCCAAGCACGACGCGTTTGGCGTGCTGCTGCAATACCCGGGCGCCAACGGTGCGCTGCTGGGCGATCTGGCGACGTACCAGGCCCTGACCGATGCCGTGCACGCCGCCGGCGGTCTGGTCGTAGCCGCCGCCGACCTGCTGGCACTCACGCTGCTGGCCGCGCCGGGCGAATGGGGTGCAGACGTCGTGATCGGCAACACGCAGCGTTTTGGCGTGCCGTTCGGTTTCGGCGGCCCGCACGCCGGTTACATGGCCGTGCGCGATGCGTTCAAGCGCTCGATGCCCGGCCGACTGGTCGGCGTGACGATCGATGCGCAAGGCAATCCGGCCTACCGCCTCGCACTGCAAACGCGCGAACAGCACATCCGTCGTGAGAAGGCGACCTCGAACATCTGTACCGCGCAGGTGCTGCTGGGGGTGATGGCATCGATGTACGCCGTCTACCACGGCCCGCAAGGCCTGAAGCGCATCGCCCAGCGCGTGCACCGCCTGAGCGCCACGCTGGCCGCCGGCCTGCGCGCAATCGGCTACACGCTGGAATCCGACGCCTTCTTCGACACGCTGACCGTTGTCACTGGCCCGCGCACCGCGAACCTGCACATCGCAGCACAGGCGCACGGCATCAACCTGCGCCAGATCGACGACGCACGACTGGGCATCTCGCTGGACGAGACCGTCACGCGCGCCGACGTCGTGGCGCTGTGGGAAGTCTTCGCGCATGCCGCCCACGCCGCCGCACCGGACTTCGACCAGACCGAAGCGGGCGTGGCCGATGCGTATCCGGCCTCGCTGGTGCGCCAAAGCGCGTACCTGACGCACCCGGTGTTCAACGCGCACCACTCGGAGCACGAAATGCTGCGCTACCTGCGCAGCCTTGCCGACAAGGATCTCGCGCTGGACCGCACGATGATCCCGCTGGGCTCGTGCACGATGAAGCTCAACGCCACCGCAGAAATGCTGCCGGTGACGTGGCCCGAGTTTTCGAACATCCACCCGTTCGCACCGGCCGACCAGACCGTCGGCTACCGCGAGATGATCGACCAGCTCGAACAGATGCTGTGCGCCGCTACCGGCTACGCCGCCGTGAGCCTGCAGCCGAACGCGGGTTCGCAAGGTGAATACGCCGGTCTGCTGATCATTCACGCCTACCACGCCAGCCGTGGCGAAGCGCACCGCAACGTGTGCCTGATCCCATCGTCGGCGCACGGTACGAACCCGGCATCGGCGCAGATGGCCGGCATGCAGGTCGTTGTCGTGGCGTGTGATGAGCGCGGCAACGTCGATCTGGCCGATCTGGAGAAGAAGGCGGCCGAGCACAGCAAGAACCTCGCGGCGATCATGATCACCTACCCGTCCACGCACGGCGTGTTCGAGGAAGGCGTGAAGCGCGTCTGCGAAATCGTGCACAGCCACGGCGGCCAGGTCTACGTGGACGGCGCCAACATGAACGCCATGGTCGGCACCGCCGCACCGGGCCACTTCGGCGGCGACGTCTCGCACCTGAACCTGCACAAGACGTTCTGCATTCCGCACGGCGGCGGCGGCCCGGGCGTTGGTCCGGTGGCCGTGGGTGCGCACCTCGCGCCGTTCCTGCCCGGCCGCGCGGCGTCGGGTGAAGATGCCAGCCAGAACATCGGCAACGTGTCGGCGTCGGCATTCGGTTCGGCGTCGATCCTGCCGATCTCGTGGATGTACATCGCCATGATGGGTGCCGCCGGCCTGACCGCCGCCACCGAGACGGCCATCCTGTCGGCCAACTACGTGGCCAAGCGTCTCGCGCCGTACTACCCGGTGCTGTACACGGGCGCGCACGGGCTGGTAGCGCACGAGTGCATTCTCGATATCCGTCCGCTGCAGAAGGAATCGGGCATCAGCAACGAAGACATCGCCAAGCGCCTGATGGACTTCGGCTTCCACGCGCCGACGATGAGCTTCCCGGTACCGGGCACGCTGATGATCGAGCCGACCGAAAGCGAGCCGAAGGTGGAACTCGACCGCTTCATCGACGCGATGATCGCCATCCGCGGCGAAGTCGACAAGGTGATCTCGGGCGAATTCGACCGCGAAGACAACCCGCTCAAGCACGCGCCGCACACCGCAGCCGTGGTGATGGCCGATGACTGGTCGCACAAGTACACGCGTGAGCAGGCCGCCTACCCGGTGGCATCGTTGCGCGCACGCAAGTACTGGCCGCCGGTTGGCCGCGCCGACAACGTCTACGGCGATCGCAACCTGTTCTGCGCCTGCGTGCCGATGAGCGAGTACGCGCAGGACTAAGCCGGCGACCCGGTGCGCGATTGCCATCGCGCTACGCCACAGGCGGCCGCCTCGCACCACGGGGCGGCCGTTTGCATCTGAACAACCCGTGCGCGGGCGGCCACAAGCCGACTCGCCCCTTTTGCAAAACGCCCCCGGAGCCTTACCCATGGCTGTTTCTGTTTTCGACCTCTTCAAGATCGGCATCGGTCCGTCCAGCTCGCACACCGTCGGGCCGATGCGCGCCGCGCTGATGTTCGCCTCCGGCCTCGAAGCCGATGGGCTGATGCCGCAAGTCGCCAGTGTCCGCGTCGAGCTGTACGGTTCGCTCGGCGCCACCGGCAAGGGCCACGGCACGGACCGCGGCGTCATCCTTGGCCTGATGGGCGAGGCGCCGGACACCATCGACCCCGACTCCATCGATGCCAAGCTGGCGGAGCTGCGCGCCTCGCAATCGCTGTCGCTGCTGGGCCGCCATGCGGTGCGCTTTACCGAGAAGGAGCACATCGCCTTCTATCGCCGCGAGGCGATGGCAGAGCACCCGAACGGCATGAAGTTCCACGCCTTCGATGCAGCAGGCGAGCGGCTGCGCGAGGCGCGCTACCTGTCGGTGGGCGGTGGCTTTGTCGTCACGGCCGGCGCACCGAACACGCAGGTGCTTGCCGCGCATGACCAGTTGCCGCACCCGTTCCGCAGCGGCAAGGAACTGCTGGCGATGTGCGAATCGACGGGCAAATCCATCGCCCGGCTGATGCTCGAAAACGAACTGACGTGGCGCAGCGAAGCCGAAGTGCGCGCCGGCCTGCTCAACATCTGGCACGTGATGCAGGCGTGCGTCGCGCGCGGCTGCCGCACGGAAGGCGAACTGCCGGGCCCGTTCCACGTGCGTCGCCGCGCAGCCGAGTTGTATTCAACGCTCACGGTGCAGGCCGAACGTACGCTGTCCGATCCGCTGTCGGTCATCGATTGGGTGAACCTGTATGCGATTGCAGTTAACGAAGAGAACGCCGCGGGCGGGCGCGTCGTCACGGCACCGACCAACGGCGCAGCCGGGATCATCCCGGCCGTGATGCATTACTACGACCGCTTCGTTCCCGGCGCGAACGACAACGGCATCGTGGATTTTCTGCTCACCGCTGGCGCGATCGGCATGCTTTACAAGATGAACGCGTCGATCTCGGGCGCGGAAGTCGGCTGCCAGGGCGAAGTCGGCGTGGCGTGTTCGATGGCTGCCGGAGCGCTGGCAGCGGTACTGGGCGGCACGCCTGCGCAGGTCGAGAACGCAGCGGAGATCGGCATGGAGCACAACCTGGGGCTGACATGCGACCCGGTTGGCGGGCTGGTGCAGATTCCGTGCATCGAGCGCAATGCGATGGCGTCTGTGAAGGCGGTGAATGCGGCGCGCATGGCGTTGCGGGGGGATGGCACGCATTATGTTTCGCTCGACTCCGTGATCAAGACGATGCGGGAGACGGGGGCGGATATGAAGACGAAGTACAAGGAGACGGCGCGGGGTGGGTTGGCGGTGAATATTGTGGAGTGTTGATTT
>NZ_MCGB01000044.1 GCF_001699815.1 Ralstonia pickettii
CCCGAGGCTCCAAGGTAGCTTGCCTGAACCCCGAAGAAACACAAGCCGGGAACCCGCGAAAAATCAGGCTTTTCTCTCTCACAAACTATTGACGGTCAATAGTTTTATGGTACAATATGACTCATGGTGTAGGAACAAAGAACGGTTCTGCACCAGGCAGCAAAGACCACCATCAACCGAGCAAAAAAGGAGCTTCGATCATGGCCAGCATCAACACTTTCACCATCGTGGGCAACGTGACCAAGGACGTGGAATTGCGCTACACGCCCAGCGGCACGCCTTCCGTGACCTTCACTGTCGCCGTGGATAACGTCTATTTCGACCGCGACGGCAAGAAGCACGAAGAAACCGACTTCATCCCGGTGACGACCTACGGCAAGCAAGCCGAGAACGACGCCAAGTTTCTGAAGAAGGGTTCCACCGTGGCGGTGATGGGCCGGATTCGTAGCTGGTACAAGCAGGCCGAACGCAAGGGCGGTTTCAACTTCGAGGCCGAGCGCGTGCAGTACCTGGGCCGTCCCAGCGGCAACCGTGCAGGCGGTGACGCTGGCCAGCAGCAGCAAGGCCCCGGCAACGCCGAGCACGACGACTGGATGCGCGACTACGACAGCACCGAGCAAGCCGGTCAAGGCCGCCGCTAATCATGGCCAGCAGCTTTACCCGTGATGAGCTTTTCGATCTGGAATATGCAGTGAAAAACCTCATCGACGACAAAAAAGACTACTGCCCGAACGAAGAAGGCACCGCCGAGGCGGTGGCCCGCTTGGAAGACCTCCAAGCCAAGATTCAAGGGATGTTGCGCGAATCCGCGCCGCAGACCTGAACAACCGACAGGCCCGGCGAGCAGGCCGGGCTTATCGGCCCTTTGATCCCTAGACCATCATCAACTCACTGGAGAAATGACCATGCAACTCGCAAGCCGCTTCCGCAATGCTTCCGGTATCCGCGCCGACATGCCCCTGTCGGATGACCAAATCCGCGCCGTGGCCCCCTCGATTTTTGCCGAGGCCGCCCACGAAAGCCGCTCCGCGCGTTACACCTATATCCCGACCATTGACGTTCTGAACGGCCTGCGCAAAGAGGGTTTCCAGCCCTTCATGGTTTGCCAGACCCGCGTGCGCAACGAGGAAAAGCGCGAGCACACCAAGCACATGATCCGCCTGCGCCACGCCGACCAGATCGCCGGCCGCGAGGCGAATGAAATCATCCTGCTGAACAGCCACGACGGCACCAGCAGCTACCAGATGCTGGCCGGCATGTTCCGCTTTGTGTGCTCTAACGGCATGGTATGCGGCGAGACAACCAGCGACATCCGCGTGCGCCATAACGGCGACGTGGTGGGCGATGTGATCGAAGGCGCTTTCAAGGTGCTGGACAGCTTCGAGGAAGCCACCACCCAGCGCGAGGCCATGCAGGTGCTCACGCTCAACCAGGGCGAGCAGGCCGCCTTTGCCCGCGCTGCACTGGCCCTGAAGTACGACGACCAGGACAGCGGGGCTGTGCCCGTGACTGAATCCCAAATCCTGGCCCCGCGCCGCTTCGAGGATCGCCGCGACGATATGTGGACGACCTTCAACCGCGTGCAGGAAAACATGATGAAGGGCGGACTGCGCGGCCGCAACCGCAGCGGCCGCACCACCACGACGCGCCCGGTCAACGGCATCGACCAGAGCGTTAAGCTGAACCGCGCCTTGTGGGTGCTGGCCGAGGAAATGCGCCGCCTGAAGGGCTAACCCGAGCCGCCCGGCCACGCTGGACGCGCGGCCGGGCCTCCCTCCCACCACTACACGAAGGACGACACCATGAGCAGCCACCACGAATGGGCCGAGGAAGTCACCGCCCAGCACGACGCGCAAAAGCCCTATGCACCCGAGAACGGCCAGCCCTTGCGGTTCAAAGCCGGCGATCCAGTGATTTACACGAACCCGGCAGGCATTGAGTTTCCCTTGCGTGTCACCGGCTTCTATCAGCGCCCGGCTTCGCCGTGCGGCCAGTACGCGAACGGCGCGCGCTATCTGCTGGACTGGGATTGCCCGTGGTTCCCGGTTCCCGAATCCCGCTTGCGCCTGGATGAATCCCGCGCCGTGCCCGAGCTGGAGGCCGCCGCCTAAATCGGAGCGCCGGCCGCTGGCCGGCGCTGCACCCGGCTGACGCG
>NZ_MCGB01000045.1 GCF_001699815.1 Ralstonia pickettii
TGTTTGCAGCCGTCGCGCTCATGCTCGCCATGACGCCCCTTGTGCAAGCGCAGGTGAAGCCCTATCCGCCGGGCTTTCGGCACCAGAACATCCAGACCGACGGGGCAACGCTGTTTGTGCGCGTGGGCGGCAGCGGCCCGGCCGTGGTGTTGTTGCACGGCTTTGGCGATACGGGCGACATGTGGGCGCCGCTCGCCGCCGAGCTGGCGCGCACGCATACCGTGGTGGTGCCGGATCTGCGCGGCATGGGTTTGTCGTCCCACCCCGAGGGCGGCTATGACAAGCGCACCCAGGCCGGTGACATCCGCGCCGTGCTCACCAAGCTGAACATCGACCAGGCCGACGTGGTCGGCCACGACATCGGCACCATGGTGGCGTTTGCCTATGCAGCGCGCTATCCGGACAAGACCACGCGGCTGGTCGTGATGGATGCCCCCGTGCCGGGCGTGCCGCCGTGGGAGCAGATCGTCCGCTCGCCCAAGCTCTGGCACTTCTCGTTCGGCGGCCCCGATGCCGAGCGGCTCGTCAAAGGCCGCGAGCGCATCTACCTCGACCGCTTCTGGAATGAGTTTGCCGGCGACCCTTCCAAGATCGACGAAGCCACGCGCGGCCACTACGCCCGCCTCTACGCCAAGCCGGGCGCCATGCATTCGGCGTTTGCGCAATTCCTGTCGATCCCGCAAGACGCGGAGGACAACCAGAAATCCATCGCCACCAAGCTGCCCATGCCGGTGCTCGCCATCGGCGGCGCAAAGTCCTTCGGCGAGAACGAGGCCGTCGTCATGCGCAATGCCGCCACCAACGTGCAGGAGCTGGTGATTCCGGATGCGGGGCATTGGTTGATGGAGGAGCAGACGCGGGCTACGGTGGGCGCTATCGTTAAATTTTTGGCGCACTAGCTCAAGAATGACCAAAGCTGTATGGACTCTCCTTGCGGCAGCAGCCCTCTTCTGGGGCATATGCGCCGTGTATCCGACAAGTCCGATCCACGTTGGATGGATCGGAACCTTGTTCGCGTCAACGGCCGGTTTGATTGCGACGATATCGAGCTATCTGACGGAAGAGAGGGTAGACGCTCGCGGTGGGACCATATTCAGGGCCGAATCACCGATCCACTTTTTCATCGCCTACGCTGTCGTCGGCTTGTTGTTTGTGGGCCTCATATGCATGAGCATCATGGGCAGCGTCGGACGGATCGCAGCATAGGAGCGCACACGTCTGCCGAATGGGGCTATATCGCCCACCTGTCCATGGCGCCGCTTGTTCGCAGGACCGGATACGGAGCGAATCAATCTGTCTTTCAACGCATCTCAACGAAAGGAGTCTCCAATGCAGCCAGTCGTTCGAGTCTCGATTCTGCGGTGTCCGCCGGACAAGTTTGCCGAGATGCGGCAGATGATGAACGATCTCGATGCGGTGCTTCGGCCCGGTATCGAGGCCATGCGCGGGTTGGTGGCGTTTTATGTGGGTGAGGACGAGTCGACGTCGTCGCTCTCGAACGTGAGCCTGTGGACTGACCTGGACGCGGCCAAGCAACTGGATACGTTCCGCCCGATGCTGGATTCGGGCAAGCCGTTTATCGACAAGGGCGGCACGTTTGAGCGGCCGATCATGAATTACTTGCCGATGTGGGAGTTGAAGCCGGTGGAGAAGGTTTGAGGTCTTGCAGAGACCATGGCATTCCCGCCCGTCACGGGAATGCGTCAATTCATTTTTATTGGCCGTAGCCCCGCCGCTCTACGGCGGCTAACACGTCCCACGTTTGCGGATCGACATCGCGTCCCCCGAGCGACATCGAAACGTAGGCGTCAATCGCATCCACAAAGCCTTTGATGAACGCCGGCGGGAATGCGTGTGCAGAGAGGTGTTGAAGCTGCTCACGCAGCATGCCCGGCCGGCATTGGCCGTGCGTGCACATGGCGGTGCGAGTCCGCTTGAGGTACGCCTGTGCCGCGATGGCGCCGTTCAGGTAGGTGCGGTTCTTGGTGAGCCTGCCTGTGTCGGAGGACGTGGGCGGTGGACTAGGCGACGGTGCTGGCGGGGATGGGTACGACGCTGGGCGCGTCTCGTCTGTAATAGGCATGGAGCCTCCTTGGGATTGAAGGAGCCCCACCATCTCGGCGCTAAACGAGGGTGGCGGGCCTGACGATGGTGTTAGCGACCCGGTCCCAAGGAAACCGGTAGACCCGAAGGTCTCACCATCCGGCCCGCCAAAGTAGGCGCGAACGGAAGCAGCAGTGCGACTGCATGCAGCAATCGTCCGCCTTGGTGTTTCAGGTCGCTAAACCAGGCTGCCGTTGGTGCGGCAGCGGGGGAATTATAGCGATGGGGGTTTGCGTTAGCGTCTGATTTGCAGCCAATGGGGTGCCGAACTGCAACTGTGAGGTTCCCAACCGCAGCCGTCAGGTTCGGAACCTCAAGTGCCGGGTTCAGAACCTCACGCATGGCGTTCTGAACCCCAACAATGGAGTTCAAAACTCACCGATATGAAGTTCTGAACGTCTCGGTTCAGGTTTCGAACCTCACGCATGGGGTTCAGAACGCCAACCGAGAGGTTCAGAACCTCACCCGTGGCGTTCCGAACTCCGGACCATGGCGTTCCAAACCGCATCGATGGAGTTCGGAACCCCGTCGACGCAGGCAATTTGTGAAATGGGGTGGCGGACCATTGCTGTTGGGTCGAGCAACGTCCAATCTGCGGCGGTCATGCCCCCCGGCATGGCGTTGCCAACCCCTAACAAAGGAATGCAATGTCGCAGAACCTGATTTCTCTTCAACTCAGCACAGCAGATTTGGCCGCCTTGGATGGCGCCCTCAAGACGGTCGAAGACAAGCTCACCGGCTTGATCGACCTATCGATCGAGCAGCGCCGGTTCCTGAACAAAATGGGCGACAAGTCCGAAGCGTTCGCCCGCTCAGCGGTAGAGGTCCTGGGTAACAACCCCAACGTGCTGCCTGCCAACTTCAACCTGGCAGAAGTCCGCCGCGACTTGGCGGCGTTCGACCAACTCCGCAGCCGCCTTGTGCGTGTGAATCGCATTCAGGAACGGATGGCCGACTCGCAGCTCGCGCTAGGCAGCGATGTCATGAATGCTGTGCTGGAGGGGTACGCCTTCCTCAAGGTGGCCGGCAAGGGCGAAGGGCTGGATGCGGCGCGTAAGGCGTTGTCTGTGCGGTTTGCTAAGTCGGCGCGGAAGAAGGAGAACGGCACCGTAGCTGAATAAGTCATCACAGTTGCCAAAAAAGCCGCCCAATGGGCGGTTTCTTTGTTCGGGGTGCGGCGGTCTTGGAGGCTACAGGTGCATGCTCAGGTATCCTTATTTCGCTCAGATAAATAGATGAGGAAGGGGGCGGCATGACGCGATCGAGGAAAAAAGCGCTCTACGTCGTATTTGACACTAATGCGATTTTTACGAAATCCGGCGACGACATAGTCAACAGTACAGCGTCTAGTTTGATCGCGGACCATTCTAATCACGGTGATCTACAGATATTTTGGATTCTTCCTTACATTGTGAGGGCTGAACGGGAATATCAAATGCGACAGAGCTACATGCAGCATGTCGAAACAAGCCGGCGGGTTGCGAAATTTCTCTCTGAAACTTGGGATATTTCGCCTGAGCGAGTAAGTTCCGCTATCTCCCAGTCCATTGATCGCCAACTGCTGCGACTGAATATTAAGGTTGTTAAGCCAAATATCGAAAATATTGATTGGGGCAGCGTAATAGACGCCGCAGTTTTTCGCCTCCCACCATTCGAGCATGGACCTAGGGAGAAAGGTTTTCGTGATGCGGTAGTTTGCGAAACATTCCTTCAAATTGCGTCCAGTTTGACTGGACGCGATACGGCACTCCTCATCACAGACGACAGGCTTGCTACTCAAGCAGTGAAGCAAAGACTGACCAATGCACGAGTCCTGACGGATCTCAACGCATTGCGCGAGGAAATAATGCTGCGCGTTTCACACATAGATGCCGAGACGGCGGCTGAGATTGAAAAAAAAGCATCGTTGTTATTTCTTCAAAATGACAATATAAATACTCTTTGGTATAAAAAGGATATTCCGAATCTCATATTCGGGAATCCGGCAATTTCGGATAGGGTAAGACAAGTTCCGGTCGGGGCGACATGGGAGCTTGTCAATCATTACATCACCCCAGCTCGTCTTGTTAGGAAAGAGGCAAATCGAGTCTATTTCCAGACTGACTACGTAGTAAATGGTAAAAGCCGCGTTTGGATTCCAAACGAAATTCCCACTCAACCAGAGTTGAGTAGCTATCAGCAGCAGCCGGCTGGACTTTATGGGCTGGGAACGGCCTTCCCAGCGGACGCGTTGGGTATCTCCCCCGCTGGCCAAGCCATGAGTCGATCCATGCCCCTTGCTGGGCTCTTGGGTTTGGGCACAGGTGCGTACTACGACACTAACTTACCGACGGCCGTCATCGAGATTCGGTGGTCCGCGACATACAACAGGAGGAAGTCACTGACACATGCCGAAGTTGACAGCTGTCATGTCCAGCAAGCGGACGGCGTTTCCACGGAGCTAACACCGAAGACAACGTCTAGCGTCGGCCCCTATCTATAAGAAGCGGGAAGGCGCCTGTGCAGGCAAGAGGAGTTGGTTGACCAGGGCATGGATCAAGGCCGGTGCTCAGCATTGAAGCATCGCTAGCCGACGACGCACGGTTGCTTTCGTCGTCGGATTGAAGGCGAGCGTGATACTCCTAACCTTGAGAGCATAGCGTGTCCGTGCATGCTTAACCGTGCAATCTATTGGACCAATTATTAATGAAGTCTCAGGTACATGCGGGGCGAGAGTATGATGCGGAAAAATTATTCTTAGAGCCATGATTTACATGCTGGTTGTGCAAGTATAGGGTTCGATAATTAGAACGTATTGATCATGCTTGGGGGGGTGCAATGGCTTCACTTGATTTTGATGCAGAAAAGGCAGCTTTTCGTGAGTACTATGATGTTGAGCGTCCGCTGCTCGAAGGGGCAATCGAGTCGTTTCTCACATTGATTCGCTCCTTGCTGGCATCAGCTAACCTTACGGCCTCGAAGATTGAGGGCCGTCTAAAGGAGCGTGAAGAGTGCATAAAAAAATTCAGCCGCAAATATCGAAGTGATCTGGAGGCCAATAATACGCAATACGAAATCAAGGCGCATATAACGGATTTGATTGGGTTGCGTATTGTCTGTTTATACGAAGACGAGATTGAGGCCGTAAAAGATTTGATCCATAAGCATTTTAAAGTGCTGTCTGTAACAGATAAGATTGCCCAAATTGAAGGTACGGAAAACTCCTTCGGATACAAGGGGCTTCATCTTGATCTTAAATTAAACGATGATCGGCTCGGGCTTCCTGAATATCGAGTTTATGGCAGCATACCTTTTGAGCTTCAAATACGTACGGTTGTCCAGGATTCATGGAGTATCTTGGATCACAAGATAAAGTATAAGAAATCAATTCCGGGCCGCCTAAAACGTAGAATTAATACTCTCGCTGCGTTGTTCGAACTCGCTGACCGCGAGTTTCGTGAGGTGCGTGATGCCACGCTTGCCGAAATTAAGAGAGCTGAAGCTGAAACCGAAGACGTCGATCTGGAAGATTCTCCTGCGCAAGAGCCGGTTGTTGAAGATTTGGATATTGGCACATCGGATGTTGAGCCGAAGCAATATGCCCCCCTCAATGCGTTTAGATTTCTAAAGATTGCGAAGCATTTTTTCCCGGGATTTGATTTTGAGGCGCACAAAGTCGATGGATTTGCGGCGGAAATCATTAGATGCAAGCCGGGAATTAGTCGCGGGAAATTTAATTTTTATATGAAGGAAAATATTGCCGAGGTAAAGAAATATCAAGCTTATTTTGAAGCATCTAATCCCGGCGATACTTTGAATGCATATACCTTAATCAGACATTGCTTGTATGCGGGTGATCCAGATATCTTCTCCAGCATGCTTAATAACATTTCTCGAGAGTCATTTGAGAGGTGGAGAGCGGAAAATGCTGGGGACTAGATAAGCTGGGCATCAACTTAAAAAGAGACAGTGCGAAGCAAAGTGCAGCCGCACTAATCTTTTCGAGGGACACAGCCTCTGTCGCAAAGCGGGGAATGACTGCGAACGACTGGTTCGGGAAGCGCGCTCTGTATACGGTTTTCCGAAGAATGCGTTTGCTGAGCGATGTATCGCATTGACT
>NZ_MCGB01000046.1 GCF_001699815.1 Ralstonia pickettii
GGGATGAAACAAGGGATGCACCACCAGCAAAGAACCCCCCGTTCCTCCTCACTCCCAACCCCGCCATTCAGCACAACAAGCTTCACGCGCCCAGCGTTACTGAATCACCATCCCATTCGGCCCCACCACGCCCAACTCCACATAGTGCGAGCCCGGACGCGTGCGGTCGGAAAAGTCCACCATAAACCCGCCGCCAACATCGAAGTTGCGCAGGTGGGCCAGCTCGCGGCGCACCTGGTCGCGCGTGGGCTTGGGGCCGGCGCGGCGCACGGCTTCGGCCAGCACCTTCGCGGCCACAAAGCCTTCCACCGCCCGGAATGAAAGTTCGACATCCTTGGCGCCCACGGCCGCGCGTGCGCGGTTGAATTCGCGGATGACGGGGTTCACGCCCTTGCCGGGGTTCGGCATCACGAGCGCCAGCGAATAGCCGCGCACCGCGTCGATGCCGGCCACCCGGAGCAGGATGCCCGGATCAATCGACGACAGGCCCAGCAGTTGCGCGCCGCCACCGCGCGCGCGGTATTGCTTGATGAACTGCGCGGCGGGTTCGGCCGTGGCGCCCAGGAAGATGGCCTGCACATCGGCGCCGAGCAGCTTGTCGACGGCGGCGCTCACCGAAGCCGTATTGCGTGGGTACGAAGCCGTGCCGCCCATCGTGAGTTTGTACGGCTTGAGCGCGCGCTCCACGCCTGCCAGCACCTCCTTGCCGAGCGCATCGTCCTGATACAGCACGCCGATGCGCGTGACGCCAATGGTAACGAGCGCGCTCACCATCTTGTCGATCTCTTGCCGGTAGCTGGCCTTGATGGGAAACACCAGCGGATCGCCGGTCATGCTGGACGCCCCGGTGGCCGGCCCAACCAGCGGCAGGTTGGCTTCGGTCAGCACGCCGCTGCGCATGAGCGCTTCCACATTGGCGGTGCCGACCACGGTAAGCGCCGCCACCGGGTTGTCGATCTTGGCCATGTCGCGCACGTTGCGGACGGTCTGTTCGACCTTCTGCTCGTCGTCACGGGCGACCAGGCGAATGGTCTCGCCGTTGATACCGCCGTCCAGGTTGAGCCAGTCGAAATACAGCCGCGCGCCCGCATTGAGCGCCCGCCCCGTCGCGGCTTGCGTGCCGGACAGCGGCAAAGACTGGATGATGCTGATGTCGGCGTGGGCCGCTGGCGCTGTCAACGCGGCCATGCATGCCACACACGCGGCAAGCGCGGCCCACGGCCGCAAGCACCCCATCGCTCCGCGCGCCCCCCGGCTACGCGTGTGATTTCCCGTTTGCATTGTTCGCACCCATGTCGCCGCGTGCCTCCTGGGCAACGGCGTTTTTTTTTGTCGAGACCGCTTCGGCGGTCCGCTTTCTAGTGTGGCGCCCACCCTCGTCGACGCCGGGCGATAGCCTGCCATCGACCTCCGGCTTCCACAAGTCCTGCCGGCGCATTTACACTGGCCCGACTGTTTCTGTCGCGAACCCGCCATGCCACAGCGCCTCCTGCCTACCGATATCGAAGGCCGCACGCCGCCCTCCGCGGCGCACCCGGTGCGGCTCTACACGCGGCAGATGGAGGCCAATACGCGGTTTCCGCGCCACACGCATCCGTGGGCGCAGGTGGCGTATAGCCACAACAGCGTGCTGCGCGTGCAGGCGGGCGACACCGCCTGGGTGGTGCCGCCCTCGCGGGCGATCTGGATTCCGCCCGGCATCGAGCACGAGGTGTGGGTGGTCGAGGCCGCCTTCCTGCGCACGCTGTACGCTGACCCGTCCGTGGTGACGGGCGCGTTGGCGCAGTGCCGCGTGATGGAGGTGTCGCCGCTGCTGCGCGAGCTGATTGCCGCGATGGACGTCCGCCAGCCGCTGCCGGCCGCGCGCGAGCAGGCGCTGGCCATGCTCATCCTCGACGAGCTGCGCCGCAGCGCCCCGCTGCCGCTGGATCTGCCGATGCCCACCGACAAGCGCCTGCGCGCCCTGTGCGAACGCGTGATGGCCGACCCCGGCACCCCGCTCACCTTCGACGCGCTCGCCCGCGATGTGGGCGCCAGCGCACGCACGCTGGCGCGGCGCTTCCGAGACGAACTGGGTGTGAGCTTTTCGCAGTGGCGCCAGCAGGCCGTGCTCGCCAGCGCCATCCCGATGATGTCGCAGGGGATGCCGCTGTCGCGCGTGGCGCAGGAACTGGGCTACAACAGCCAGAGCGCGTTCTCTGCGATGTTCCGCCGGGCGTTCGGCAGCAGCCCGAGCGCGTTTCTGCATCGGCCAGGCGGCGACGAGACCTAGCTGCCCCGATCACCAACCGCGAGCGCGGCTGGTCGGGCCACATTGACGTGGCGGCGCCGGTCGTGAGCTAGGGCAGCGACACGATCACCGTGAGCCCGAGCCTGCATTTCGGCCCGAGCAAGTACATGCAGACGTACTTCGGGGTAACGCCGCAGCAGTCGTCCAACAGTGGCTTTGCGCAATACAGCGCAATACAGCGCAAGCAGCGGCCCGCAAGGCGCCACGCTCACGGTGTGGCCTGGACGCATACCTTCTCGCGCCACCGGGCCGTGCGGACGGCGGTGGGCACCTCGCGCCTGCTGGGCAATGCGGCCAAGAGCCCGATCGTGCAGAACAAGCAGAGCTACTTCGGCGGCACGGGCCTCGTCTACACGTTCTGATCGGGCCGCCAATCAAGCGAGGGCATCGAGCCACGCCACGGTTTCGCGCCACCACGGCGCACCGGACGATGCGCGGAAGAAGCCCATGTGGCCGACGCCCTTGGCGCCCAGCGCCGCGCCGCTCACCTGGCGGCGCGTGACGCGCGTGGCGGGCAACTTCGCGATGAGCGCGTCGATGGCGTTGGCGGGCGCCATCGGATCATCGTCGAAACCCCAGGCGAGCAGCGGCACGGCGAGCCTCGGGTAACGCGACGTATCCAGCCCCGCGCCAGGCGCAAAGAAATAGCCACGCCGACGGGCAAAGCGCGCCCAATCGCCGAGGATGGCAGCCGGAATCGACATCGGCCCCATGCCGACGGCCGCCAGCGGCAGCATGCCGCCGCGCACGCGCGCCACCGCCAACGGAATCCGCACATGCAGCAGCCACGCGAGCTGCGGACGCGTCAACAGCCCGCGCCACGGCCAGAGCCGCGCATTCGCCAGCGACACCGCCACGTGCACCAGCGCATCGGCGTGCACGATATGCGGCGCCAGCCCCGCCAATTGCCCGCCCGCGCTGTGGCCGAGCACCACCAGCCTGCGGCCGCTGCAGCCCTCGGGGACGAGCGTGTCGTGCACCCATTTCAGCACGGCGTCGATGTCGTGCCGGCCCCAATCGGCAAAGCGCGGCGTGCCCGGGCCGGTCGCGGCCGCCTCACCAATGCCGCGATAGTCGAACGTCACCACACGCCAGCCCGCCAGGCACAGGGCCCGCGCAAACGCCGCGTAGAACCGGCGCGGCACGCCCAACGCCGAGCAGATCACCACCGTGCCGTGCGCGCCCAGCCCAGGGCTGGTGACCGTCACGGGCAACGTCCAGCCATCGGCTGTGCGGACGTGGTCATCGCGGGTGGGAAGGGCATCGGCGGGGTAGTCGATCGGTTCGCGCTGCATGGGAACTCCGCTCGGGGTGTCGGGATGGACCCAGTATTGGTCCCGCCGAAGACGGTCACAATTACGCGGCACGTAATCGCAGCAGCTACTCGACTCTGCTTCAATAGGCGACATGACGCCCACCAAGCCCGCCTCCGCCCCGTCCAGCGACGACGACAACCTCATGCTTGAAGACGCCAACACCGTCCAAGCGGCGATTCATCCGCCTGAAGCGGCGCTCTCGCGCTTCCCGCAGTTGCTGCGCTTCTGGCGTACGCGGCGCGGGTATAGCCAGCTGGCGCTGGCCCTGGCGGCGGGTGTGTCGCAACGGCATGTGAGCTTTCTGGAATCGGCCCGCGCGGCACCCAGCCGCAACATGATCCTGCAACTGGCCGAGGAGCTGAACGTGCCGCTGCGCCATCGCAACCAAATGCTGCTGGCGGCCGGTTTCGCTCCCGCCTATTCCGAACGGGGCCTCGCCACGCCGGCCGATGAGGCTTCGCCGATGATGCAGGCAGTGCGCCATGCGGTGAAGCTGATCCTCGACAAGCAGGCACCGTATCCGGCCATCGTGCTCGACCGCTTCTGGCATGTGCTCGACGCCAACGCCGCGCATCGGCGCCTGATGCGCTGGGCCATCGGCGACGACCGGTCCGAAGGCGCGCCAGGCGCCGTCAACATGATGAAGCTGGTGTTCGACCCGACCGCGCTGTGGCCGGCCATTGCGAACCCCGATGTCGTCGGCCGCTACTTGGCCCGGCGCGTGCGGCAGGAGCTGGCCCTGCAAGCCATCGACCCCGCGACGCAACGGCTGCTGCACGACATCCGCGCGATGCAACCTGCGCTGTTCGATGCGGCTGATGCACCGGCCCCCCCCCGCCGCATCAGCCCAGGACGCCGCTGATCCGCCGCCGTTCCTGCCCGTCTCACTGCAGCGCGACGGCGTGACGATCTCGCTGTTCTCCACGCTCACCACGCTGGGCACGCCGCGCGATGCGGGGCTGCAGGAAATGCGCATCGAGTGCTTTTATCCGGCAGACGAGGCGTCGCGGCGGACGTTGGAGCGTATTACGCTGTAAGTTGCACCCGATTGCAACGAGAATCATTCTCATCTATATTGGCCGGTCGATTTGCCTCCCTCCGGCGGCCCTTGCGCCGCCTTGTGCTTCATGACCGACCTGTCCCATCCCCCGCTTGCGGCTGAGCCGGCCGCCAAACCGGCGGCCAATGCTCGCCCGGCCAAGGCCAAATCCGAACACCCGGCCAACCGCCGCACCACGATCGTCCGCTGGCTGCGCAAGACCCACGGCTGGTTCGGCCTGTGGGGCGCCGTGATGGGCCTGATCTTTGGCGTGTCGGGCATCTGGCTGAACCACCGCGCGGTGTTGAAGCTGCCCGTGACGCAACAGCGCATCAATACGCAGATCGCCCTGCCCGACCCCGTGCCCGCCACGCCCGAAGCGATGGCCGCTTGGCTACAGCAGACGCTGAACACGCCGGAACCGGCCACCCGCACGCGCGTGGAAAAGGCCAAGCCGGTGGCCTGGGCCGAGCGCCCGGCCAAGGGCGAAGGCGCCAAGGACGAGAAGAACGCCGACGCACCGCGCGGACCCGCCGCCAAGCCGCTGATGCAGCCCGAGCAATGGACCTTCAACTTCGGCGGCGCCACCTCGCAAATCCAGGCCGAATACTGGGCCGGCAACCGCTCGGTAGCGATCCGCCAGACCGATAACGGCTTCCTCGGCACGCTGATGAACCTGCACAAGGGCGTCGGCATGACCGTGCCGTGGATTCTGCTGGTGGATACGCTGGCCGGCTGCCTGATCTTCCTGTCGATCTCGGGCCTGTGGCTGTGGGGGATGACCACCAAGCGCCGCACGGTCGGCTGGACGATCTTCGGGTTGGGGAGCCTGCTGGCGATCGGGCTGGCGATCTCGCGGCTTTGAGTGCCGCATGTGTTGTGGATGGCGCCCGCGTGGCGCCATTTTTTTCCCCTTCGACGCGTCGTCGCGGTCGATTACGGGCGATCGACGCTGCGCTCGGTCAGCAGCCGCTGGATTGCCCGCATGCGCGAACGCACCATCTCGTCGCGGCGCTGCGCCACGCAGGTCATCAGGATTTCGATAACGGTCAGATGCACGAGGTACGCCTCGGTGCCGACCCGCATCACCGCATCTTCCGGCACGTCCACCGTCAGCGCGATCTGCGCGCGCTCGGCCAGTGGCGTGCCCGCTTGAGTGATGGCGATCACGCACGCACCCTGCTCGGCCGCATACGCGATCGACTCCAGCAGATACGGCATGCGCCCCACGTGCGAGAACGCCACCACGACGTCGGACGCGCCGAGCATGGCGGCTGACACGAGCTGCAGATGCGCATCGAAGTAGGCGTTGGACGCCAGCCCTAACCGCATGAGCCGCGCCTGCATGTCGTTCGCCATGAACGATGAGGCCGCACCGGCCGCATAGCAATCGACGCGGCGCGCGCGGGCAATGCGCTCGGCGGCGGCGTCGACCTGCGTGGTGGACAGCGATTCACGCAGCTTGGCCAGCGCCCGCGTAGCGCCGTCAATGACCTTGCTGGCGACCAGCGCAGGCGGGTCCGCCCGGCCGACATGGCCCGGCAGCGTCGGCTGCGCGTGCGCCAGCTCGGCGGCCAGCGTGGCCTTGAACTCGCGCAAGCCTTCAAATCCGAGCGCCTGGCACATCCGCACGATGGTCGGCATCGACACGCCGGCGCGCACGGCCAGCGTCTCCACCGATTGTTCGAGCGACAGCTCCGGCGCGTCCAGGATCAACCGCGCCACGCCCTGCTGCGCCGGCGAAAGCGCGGGCAGCTGGGCGCGCAAGGCGTTGAGCAGGGGAACGGAGAACGAAGGCATGGGCGATACGTGGGCGGCGAACAGAAATGAGCGTCGCCAGTGTAGCGGCAGCCCCGCCCCACGCCGCCTGCCCGAGGGAAAACCCCCAAGAATCTGTAAGCCGGCGGTTTACGCTCAGAGCCCCTTCAGAGGGCAACGCCCCGGCCAGCGCGACGCGTGCGGCGCTTTACCGGTGCATGCGTAACTTCAACCCTTACAGCGCAGACTTGCCTGAGAGTCGGCCCCCGAGCCAGGCCGGAAAACCCGTTCCGGCCAACACAACAGTCGTGACGACAATAAGGGAGCCACATGACCACTTCGATCCGTTCCATTCCGCTATCGGCCGTTGCAGTGTCGGCGCTGCTTGCCTGCGGCGCGGCGCACGCGCAATCGAGCGTCACGCTGTACGGCGTGATGGAAACCGGCCTGCGCTACAGCACCAACAACGACGCCGAAGGCCACGGAAAGGCCGAGATGGCGGGCGGCTACTACAGCGGCAGCCGCTTCGGCATTCGCGGCTCGGAAGACCTGGGCAACGGGCTGAAGGCCGTGTTCCACCTGGTCAGCGGTTTCGCGCCGGACACCGGCGTGGGCTCCACCAACGACATGGGCCTGGGCGGCTACAAACCGACCACGCCCGCCACCTCGCGCCTGTTCGGGCGCCAGGCGTATGTCGGCTTGGAAGGCGGGTTCGGCTCGCTCACGTTCGGCCGGCAAGAGAACCTCGTCTTCAACACGGCCGGCCAGTACGACGCGCTCTCCATCGGCAACCTCGGCGCAACGGCATGGCACGTCACCGCCACCGGCGTGCGCATCGACAACTCGGTCAAGTACGTGGGCGATTTCAACGGCTGGCGCCCGGGCGTGATGGTCGGCATGGGCGAGCAGGCGGGCGCGTTCTCCGCAGGCAACTACAGCGCGCTGTCGCTCAACTACGCCAGCGGCCCGTTCGCCTTCGGCGGCGCGTGGGAGCAGCAGAAAGACCTGCAGTCGGTCGGCACCCGTACGTGGACGACCGGCGGCAGCGTACAGGTCGGCCCCGCCAAACTGATGCTCGGCTACATCAACTACCGCGATGGCACGCCGACCAAGAACGACCTCATCCTGGGCGGCGTGAAGTACGACTTCAGCGGCCAGTACAACCTCGTGGTGGGCGGCATGGCCACGCGCCAGCGCGACCCCGACGGCCTGCGCTACACCGCCTACGCGATCATGAATTACGTGGTCAGCAAGCGCACGTGGCTGTACGTCGGCATGGACTACACCCACCAGAAAGACGCCGGCACCGTCCTGGCAGCCGCACTGCCGAAGGCCTCGCAGACCGGCGTCATGGTCGGCATGCGCCACGGCTTCTAAAACGAAGACACGGCCTGGGCGCCAACAAATGCGCCCAGCCGGTTTGGCTGTTGACTTTCCCTGCCCTAGATGGCGCCTTGAATTTCTGTTGCAGAGAGGAAAAAGGAAGGGAAACTGTCTGAGCGAAGCGAGTTTTTCCCTTCCCCTCTCTGCGACATAAATTCAAGGGGTGGGTCGCCATCTCGGGCGCGCCTTTCTTTGCTTACTTTCTTTGGCAAGACAAAGAAAGTGAGTCGGCCC
>NZ_MCGB01000047.1 GCF_001699815.1 Ralstonia pickettii
CGCGCTGCAGATCGGCATCCTGCTGCGTCTTGCGTGCCTGCCGGCTGACCCCGCTGCGGCGAAGCCACTCGTACAGGCTGTGGCTCGACACCCCCAGCCGCTGCGCCACTTCCGCCACCGGGTAACCGCGTTCGGTCACCTGCTTGATCGCCTCGGCCCGGAACTCATCCGTATATCGCTTGCTTTTCATGCTTCCTCCAGTCTCAAAAACACCCTATCAGGTGTCTACAAGACCGGGGACGTACCACCGAGAAACCAGACCGAGTCCGCAATATTGCGTTGAAAGGAAGACACATGGACCGTCCATGTCGACTCCCCCCTATACAGCGACAGACGGGGAAAGAACGCTGGTGTACGGCGTGCGTATTCGGCGAATTCCGGGAAGGCGGAAGCCAGAAAGCGGTCTTCCGTCCGGATGACAGCCGGGTACATCAGCGCAAATGCGAGCGCCAGGACTGCGGTAACCGCCAGCGACTCGGTCATCGCCCCTAGTCCGATAATGCCTAGCAAGTTGCAGACATAGAGCGGATGGCGACACAGTGAATATGGACCCGAGGTCACCAAGGTATTGTTCTTGCGCCCGGAAATGTACAACGCGCACCAGAGCCGCCCGACCGTGGCCAGGCTCACCCCCAACATCCCCAGCGTCAGCAGCAGCGGCGACACCCAGGTACCGTCCCAGCGAGAATGGCCAAAGACCAGACTTGCCAGGACAAACGTTACGACAACACGCCAAACGCCGATGCGGTGGCGTGTCAGGAAATTGTCCAGCGCCCTCGAGAGACCAGCGGGTTGGGACGGGGAGATTGAAGAATCGGTCATGCGGTTCGGGGGCTGGAGGAGAATGTCGCGCACTTCGAGTGGACACACTGGCGCGAAAACGAGCACTAATGGCCGGCATTCTAAGGTTGCCCTTCCGTTGTCAGGCTTTATTGCCGAAATGTAATACGTTGTTAATCTTGCCCCCGGGCCAGCGAATCCGGTTGTGTCATAGCTCGGCAATCTGACAGTCATCTTCTGCGACATAGACTGTCTTGGCCATTTTCAGGACACACCCAGAGACGCTCCGCAATGAACGACATCATCCGCACATTGAGCTCGGAATTCTCCGATCTCGCTAATGCTGCCGAGGCAGTACGTGCCGTCGTTCGAATGACCGTCTCTATCGTTTTGGGGGGCTTGCTGGGGTACGAGCGGGAGAGCTCGGGAAAATCCGCAGGCGTGCGCACTCACATGCTCGTCGCGCTGGGGGCATGCGTTTTTGTCGTGGTTCCCCTCCAGGCGGGCGTGCAGCTTGCCGACATGAGCCGCGTGCTTCAGGGTCTCACGTCAGGCATCGGATTCCTTTGTGCAGGGGCGATCCTGAAGCCGGACAATGAGACACACGTCAGGGGGCTCACAACTGCCGCGAGCATCTGGATTGCTGCCGCGATCGGCGTGGCCGCCGGCATGGGCCATGCGGTGACGGCCATCGTCGCGACTGCCTTCGCACTCATCGTGCTCAGAATCCTTCAAATGTCGAAGAAGGGGTCGTCTCAGAAAACGGAAAATAAAGCACGCTAAGCCATTGCCAACAATCTCCGACGATAACGGCGACGGCTCGAGCTAACGTCAAGAGTGGTGTATGAACAATTTGATGGCGGTCGATTTCAAGCGGCGATTTTCTGCTGAGCCGGTCGATCGTCTTGCACCGGTTCGCCGTCCTTGAAGGCAACTCCTTCGAGCAACAGCTTGATCTTTTCGGGGCCGTTGATACGGCGCCAGGTTTTCTCGGCTTCCTCGATCAGCTTGAATGCCAGTCCGAGGAAGGTTGGTCGCGATACGCAGTTACGCGTGCGCGTCGTACGGTGGCGCA
>NZ_MCGB01000048.1 GCF_001699815.1 Ralstonia pickettii
ACGCGTGCGGCGGGCATGCGCCAGTTCGTGCTCCAGCGCAGCGAGGCTGTCGAAATGGTGGGCCGGCACCATCACGTCGACATGCGGCAGGATGGCCCGCACGCCACGTGCCCGCGGCTCAAAACCGGCAAAGCGCAATAGCGGGTTGAGCCAGACGATGCGATGGGCGAAGCGAGCCAGACGCGCCATTTCGGTGTCGAGCACGTCGATGTGTTCGTGGTCGAGCCCATCCGTCACGAGGAGGACGGTGGCACGGCCGGACAGCGTGCGGCGCGCCCATTGGCGGTTGAACTCCGCCAGCGCTGCACCGATGCGCGTGCCGCCCGACCAATCCGGAACAAGCTGGGCGATGGCCTGCACGGCGACATCCGGATCACGCTCGCGCAACTGCCGGGAGACATTCGTCAGCCGCGTGCCAAAGAGGAAGGCCTGGATACGCTCGCGCGACTGCACCAGCGCATGGCAGTAGTACAGCACGGCGCGTGAATAGCGACTCATCGATCCCGAAATGTCGAGCAGCAGCACCAACGGCGGTGTGCGGTCGACGGGCTGGCGGTATTTCCAGCCGGTCCACTCGCCGCCGGCGCGCACAGCCTGGCGGGCGGTGGCGCGCAGGTCCGGATGGCGTCCGCGCGAGGCGGCCTTCAGCCGGCGTGTCCGCTCCTGGGCGAGATGCACGCGCCGGCGGCGGATCATGTGTTGCAGCGTGCGCCATTCGGCGGCGTTGAGCGTGTCGAAGTCACGCGTGCGCAAGGCCTCGTTGGCGGAAAACGCCAGCGGCGCCACGACGTCATGGCGTTCGCCGTCGGGCTTGGGGCCAGGCGGCAGGCGGGTCGACGGCTGCGCGCGCAAGGCATCGGCCAGGCGGTTGCTGCGTGCCGCCGGAATGCCGCCACGCACCTTGGGCAGCAGCAGGGCGCGCAGCTTGCCTTCCCAATCCGGATCCCGCCAGAACACGTTGAAGGCCGCGTCGAACAGCGTGCGCTCGTCGGGGTGCGAGACGAGCAGGGCGGACAGCGCGGCTTTTACGTCGTCGCGGCGGCCGATGTCGATGTGGCTCAGGGCTTCGATGGCGTCCACCGCGCGCGAGGGCGCAAGCGGCATGCCGGCGTTGCGCAGCAGCCGCACGAAATGCGTCACGTTGCGCGCCAGCATCGGACACTGCGTTGGTTCGGTCGCTTGCATGCCTTACTCCGGCAGCGCGGGCGCCGCCAGCAGTTGCTCGATGGTCGGCATATCGACGCGGGCTAGGTCGTCCTGGTACTTGAGCAGTACGCCCAGCGTGTCTTGCACGGACTGGGGATCAAGCTCCGTCACGTTCAGCGCCGCCAATGCACGGCACCAGTCGATGGCTTCGGCAATGCCCGGGGCCTTGAACAGGTCGATGCCGCGCAGACGGTGCACAAAATCGACCGCGCGCTGCTGCAGGCGGGCAGCCGTCTCGGGCGCGCGCTGCGCCACGATCTGCAGCTCCCGTGCCTTGTCGGGGTAGCCAATCCATTGATACAGGCAGCGCCGCTTGAGCGCGTCGTGCACCTCGCGCGTGCGGTTGGACGTCATGATGACGAGCGGAATCACCTGCGCGCGCACCGTGCCGAATTCGGGAATCGACACCTGGAAGTCGGACAGCAGCTCCAGCAAAAACGCCTCGAACGGTTCGTCCGCGCGGTCGATCTCATCGATCAAAAGAACGCGCGGTGTGTCGGGATGGAGCGGGTCGGGCAGCAGCGCCTGCAGCAGCGGGCGCTTGAGGAGGAATTCGTCGCGGTAGAGGGTGTCGGCGCGGGGTTTTTCGCCGGCCGCTTCGGCCAGGCGCAGCGCCATGATCTGACGCGGATAGTCCCATTCGTAGAGCGCGCTGGCGGTGTCGAGCCCCTCGTAACATTGCAGCCGCAGCAGCGACGTGCCGAGCAGGCCAGCCGCCGCCTTCGCCAGCTCGGTCTTGCCGACGCCGGGCTCGCCTTCCAGAAACAGCGGCCGCTGCATGCGCAACGCGAGGAACAGGGCCGTGGCCAGCTCGCGGCTGGCGAAATAGCCCTGACCTTGCAGTTGCGCGATGCAGTCGTCGATGGAATCGACTGGCATGCCGTTCCTTGGGCGTGCGCTCAATGGTGGTGCGCCAATGCCTGTTCGACCGCGCGCGCCGTCAATACCGGAATGAGGTGCGCCCGGTATTCCGGCGAGGCATGCAGATCGCCCACCAGATCGTCGGCGGGCACCACCACCTTGCGTGCGGCTTCCGATGTAAAGCTGGCTGCCAGCGCCTGCTCCAGGGGCGTGCAACGGAACACGGACGGCGCCGCGCCCGTCACCGCCACACGCACGTTGTTGCCCTTGCGGCTGATGAACACGCCCACCAGCGCAAAGCGCGACGCCGGATTGCGGAATTTCACGTAGGCCGCCTGGTCCGGCACGGGAAACTGCACCTCGGTGATGAGTTCATCCGCAGCCAGCGCGGTCTCATACATGCCGAGGAAGAAATCGTCCGCCGCGATGTTGCGCCGTTCGGTGACGACGGTGGCGTTCAGCCCGAGCACGGCGGCCGGGTAGCACGCCGCCGGGTCGTTGTTGGCAAGCGACCCGCCGAGCGTGCCCATGGCGCGCACCTGCCTGTCACCGATGCCGCCGGCCAGTTCGCCCAGCGCGGGCAGCATGCGGGCGATCTCCGCGCTGTCTGCCACATCGGCATGGCGTGTGGCCGCGCCCACCGTAATCACGCCGGGCTGTGTGCGAATGCCCGACATGCCCGGAATGCGCGTGACATCCACCAGCGTTGAGGGCTGTGCCAACCGCAGTTTCATCGCTGCCAGCAGGCTCTGGCCGCCGCCGAGGTATTTGGCGTCGGTGTGCGTTTTCAGTGCGGTGACGGCGGTCTGGGCGTCGGTGGCTTTCTGGTACTCGAAGTCGTACATGGTTCGCTCCTTGCCTAGGCCTTGGCCGCTTGAATGGTTTGCCAGACCCGATGCGGTGTCGCTGGCATCTGGATGTCCTTCACGCCCAACGGCGCAAGCGCGTCGACGATGGCGTTGATCAGGGCCGGCGGCGAGCCGATCGCGCCGGCCTCGCCACAGCCTTTGACGCCCAGCGGGTTGTGCGTGCACGGCGTGCCCTTGGCGGTTTCCACCGTGAAGCTGGGCAGGTCGTTGGCGCGCGGCATGGCGTAGTCCATGTACGAGCCCGTCAGCAGCTGGCCATTTTCGTCGTACACGCACGCCTCGAGCAGCGCCTGGCCGATGCCCTGGCCAAGCCCGCCGTGCACCTGGCCCTCGACGATCATCGGGTTGATGATGTTGCCGAAGTCATCCACCGCCACGAAGCGGTCGATGTGCACCTCGCCAGTGTCGGGATCGACTTCCACTTCGCAGATGTACGCGCCGGCGGGGTAGGTGAAGTTGGTCGGATCGTAGAAGGCGTTTTCGTCCAGCCCAGGTTCGAGCTTGTCGAGCGGATAGTTGTGCGGTACGTACGCCGTAAGCGCGACTTCGCCAAAGGTCTTGGTGCGGTCCGTGCCGGCCACGCGGAAGACGCCGTCCTTGAACTCGATGTCCTCCGCCGACGCCTCCAGCAAATGCGCGGCGATCTTCTTGGCCTTGGCCTCGATCTTGTCGAGTGCCTTCATGATGGCCGAGCCGCCCACGGCAATCGAGCGCGAGCCGTATGTGCCCATGCCGAACGGGATGCGCCCGGTGTCGCCGTGCACGATCTCGATGTTGTCGATGGGCACGCCCAGACGATCGGCCACCACTTGCGCGAACGTCGTCTCATGGCCCTGGCCGTGGCTGTGCGAGCCGGTGAAGACCGTGACGGAGCCTGTCGGATGGACGCGAATTTCGCCGGCCTCAAACAGGCCAGCCCGCGCGCCCAGTGCCCCAGCGATGTTCGACGGCGCCAGTCCGCACGCTTCGATGTAGCAGGAATAGCCCAAGCCGCGCAGCCGGCCCTTGGCGCGCGAAGCGTCGCGTCGGGCGGCAAAACCCTTCACGTCGGCCAGTTCGATGGCGCGGTCGAGGCACGGCTCGTAGTCGCCCGTGTCGTACGTCAGCCCCACCGGCGTGGCATACGGGAACGTGCGGATGAAGTTGCGGCGGCGCAGTTCCGCCGGGTCGACCTGCAGTTCGCGCGCGGCCGTTTCCACGAGGCGCTCCACCACATACGTTGCTTCCGGCCGGCCGGCACCGCGATACGCATCGACGGGCGCGGTGTTCGTGAACACCGCTTTCACTTCGGCATAGATGGCCGGCGTTTTGTACTGGCCGGCCAGCAACGTCGCATACAGGATGGTCGGCACGCTGCTGGCAAACGTCGACAGATACGCGCCCATGTTGGCCGTCGTATGCACGCGCATGGCGAGGAAATTGCCCTGCGCATCGAGCGCCAGTTCGGCATGCGTGACGTGGTCGCGGCCATGCGCGTCGGTCAGGAAGGATTCGGAGCGCTCGGCCGTCCACTTGATCGGCCGGCCAACTTTTTTCGATGCCCACGTGAGCGCCACGTCTTCCGGGTACAGGAAGATCTTCGAGCCGAACCCGCCGCCCACATCCGGCGCAATCACGCGCACCTTGGCTTCGGTCAGGCCCAGCACGAACGCCGACATCAACAGGCGTTCCACGTGCGGGTTCTGGTTGGCGACGTAGAGCGTGTAGCTGTCGTCCTGGCGCGAATAGCTGGCGTTGACGGCGCGTGGCTCAATCGCATTCGGGATCAGCCGATTGTTGACGATATCGAGGTGCGTCACGTGCGCGGCCTTGGCAAACGCCGCGTCAGTGGCGGCCTTGTCGCCGTGGCCCCAGGTGTAGCAGGTGTTGTTCGGTACGTCGTCGTGGACAGCGGTGCCGGCAGTATCTGCGGTGGCGGTGTCCACCACGGCGGGCAGTTCGTCGTATTCGACGTCGATCATCTCGACGGCGTCCTTGGCGATCTTCACCGATTCCGCCACCACCAGCGCAACCTGGTCGCCCACATGGCGCACCTTGCCTTGCGCGAGCACGGGGTGGGGCGGCTCCTTCATCGGTGTGCCGTCAATGCTGTGGATGAGCCAGCCGCACGGCAGGCCATTGACCTTGTCGGCAGCCAGGTCGTCGCCCGTCAGCACGGCCAGCACGCCCGGATGGTTGCATGCGGCATCCGTGTTGATGTGCTTGATACGGGCATGCGCATACGGCGAGCGCAGGAACACCGCGTAGGACTGGTGCGCCTGCACGACGTCGTCCGTGTATTGCCCGGCGCCCGTCAGGAAGCGGAAGTCTTCCTTGCGCTTGACGGACGCGCCAATCAGGTGGTTGTTGGGTTCTGCGGGAGCGTTCATGGTGGTCTCCTCGCTGGGGTCAGGCGGCGTGGGCCCGCGCCGCGGCCAGGCTTTGCAGCGAGGCATCGTCGCCCTGGGCTTCGGCCATGGCTTCGGCTCCGTGCATGACGGCGCGCACGATGTTGTGATAACCCGTGCAGCGGCACAGGTTGCCGTCGAGCTGCTCGCGCACCGTGTGCTCGTCGGGATGCGGGTGTTGCGCAACCAGCGCCGTGGCCGCCATCACCATGCCCGGGGTACAGAAGCCGCATTGCAGGCCATGGCATTGGCGAAAGGCTTCCTGCATCGGGTGCAGCGCACCATCTTTCGACAGGCCTTCAATGGTTGTCACCTCGGCGCCGTCGGCCTGCACGGCCAGGATGTTGCAGGACTTCACCGCCCGCCCGTTCATATGCACGGTGCAGGCACCGCATTGCGCCGTATCGCAGCCGACGTGCGTGCCGGTCAGGCGAAGGTGCTCGCGCAACAATTGAACTAGCAGGGTATGGGGTTCGACACTGACGGTGACAGGCGCACCGTTGACCGACAGCTTGAGGCTGATCGCCATGGGAGTCTCCTTGGGGGATGGGCGCCGGGTGCCATGCTGTGCGTCTTCCTGGCTGGGAAGATGCACGCGTGGTCTCGATATGGGTGGTCGCGGCTCTACTCAGTAAAGCACAGGCGAACGAGAAGACAACTGCGGCGCGGTGAGCCGGTCGGGGGAGACAGGGCGATGCTGTGGCATGCAACAACCCAGACAAATGGCGCAGAAATGACAAAGGGCCGGAAACCGGCCCTCGATTGGCACCAGGCGGTCATGACCTGGCGGGTGTGGCGGCGGGTGTGATGACACACGGCCGGCGCACGGTGCTACTGAGACTGCGGGTACTGCATACAGCTAACTCGGGCACACGCCCATCAACAATAGCGCGGCTGGTTAGGCCTTGGCAGTGCGGTGCGTGCCGAACAGGTTCGCGATTGCCGAGAAGAACTGGGCGAACGAGAACGATTGGCCGCTCGGACGGCGATAGTAGTAGATACCTTCGGACATTTCGCGCTCGATCAGTTCGCGTTCGAGTTGATCGGTCAGCTTCAGGTCGTTCGTGTTTTGCATGATTGGCCTCTTAGGGAAATCCCGGTTAGGGAATACCCTGACTATACACCAGATGATGCAATGCACCATACGTAGGCTTACGTATGCACCCTTTCTGCGCTGTCTACCGTTGCTCGGCCACCACGCTTGCGTTGCCTCGCACCAATGTGGTGCTGCCATCGCTTACTTGACTGGAATCGGCTGGCTGGCGGGAATCGGCACCGCCGTCACGCTATTCTTCGGGCTGCCCGAAATGACCTTGTCCGAATACGTCAGATAGACCAGCACATTGCGCTTGCGGTCGACAGTGCGCACGACGTGCAGTGTCTTGAAGACGAGCGACAGGCGCTGCGTGAACATGTCGTCCTGCTGCGGCAGCGGCTTGACGAAGCTGATCTCGCCGACCTGGCGGCAGGCCACGGCGGCTTCGCTCACGTCTTCGGCCACGCCCAGCGAGCCCTTGATGCCGCCGGTGCGCGCCCTCGAGACATAACAGGTCACGCCCTGAACGAGCGGGTCATCAAAGGCTTCGATGACGATCTTGTCGGAGCCCGTAATACGGAAATTGGTGCTGACGCTGCCGATGTCTTCGGCGCGGGAGCAGCCAACGGTGGTCAGAGCGAGCGCGACAATCAAGATGGGGAGTTTGGTGAACGGGCGCATGGTTTCGCGGAGATCAAGGGGAGGAGTGAACAGTCAGAGCAGCGACTCGGGCGGCCAGGACGCGGCGGCTTCGTCTACGAACGTGGGCCGCATGTCGGTGTGTTGGCGGGAATGCTCTATACGGCGGTGAAGGGCGTCCATGAAGACCTTGACCTTGGCGGGCATCAGGCGGCGGCCCGGGAAGACGGCGTACACGCGCATGGGCGGAGATTGGAATCCCGTCAGCACCTCCTGCAGCGCGCCCGAAGCCATCAGGTCGGTGGCAAACACGGAGGTGATGCGGGCGACACCCAGGCCAGCAATGGCCGCCTGCATGCGCAGTTCGCTATTGGAGGTGCGCATGCGGAAGTCGAGCGGCAGGTTGATCGTCTCGCCGCCAGGCGTGCGGAATTGCCATTCGGTTTCGTTCGAGGTACCGAGGCAGGGCCAGTCGGCGAGTTGGTCCGGGTGGGTGAGCGGCCCGAGGCGCTCCAGCAGTTGCGGGGCGACGACCACGGCGCGCCGCAAATCGAAGACGCGCTGCGCGACGAGGCCGGAATCGGGCAGCGGCCCGCGCGGCACGGTCAGCATGATGTCGTAGCCCTGGGCGAGCGGGTCGATCTGGCGTGGTGCCACGTCCACTTCGATGCGTAAGCCAGTGTGCTCGCGCATGACTTCCAGCACCACCTCGGCGAGCTGCTTGGCGGCAAATTCGTACGGCATGGCAATGCGCAACGTGCCGGCGGGCGACTGGAACGTCGCTGCGGCGTCTTCCGAAACTTCGCGCAGCCGCTGGAACAATGGGCCTGCGTCGCGCAGCAGGGCTTCGCCGGCATCGGTCAGGCGCAGGCGGCGCGTACTGCGCTCGAAAAGGCGTGCGCCCATCTTGCCTTCCAGCCGCGACACCGCCGTGCTGACCGACGATTTGGGCAACCCCAGCCGCTCCGCCGCGCGCGTAAAGCTGCCGAGCGTGGCCACGGTGCAAAAAGTGTCCCAGTCGTTCCAGTCCGTCGTTCGCATCATTGAACAATGAATTTGTTGGCAGGCGATTTCCGCCGGTTTCGAGGCAAATTACCATCCCTGCATGAACACGCCAAGCACAGACCACACGGTTTCTCCGCCGCCCGCAGTGCGCAACCCGGTTGCCGAATCGACCGTCGGCAGCCGGATGGAATTGCGTATGGTAGGCATGGTGATCGGCTTGGCGACGGGCGTGGACTACATGTCCAACCTGATGTTCTCAATTGCCGGACCGCATATCGAAGGCGGGGTGCTGGCGTCACAGGATGTCTATCTCTGGGCCGTGACGGCGTATGCAGCAGCGGCAAGTCTGTCGATTCTGGTGATGGGCCGGCTGGCCGACCACATGACCTACCGCAGGCACACGCTACTGTCGCTGCTGGTGTTTATTGTCGGCACGCTGATGTGCGCGGCGGCCGAGGGCGGAACGATGCTGATCGTCGGGCGGGCGGTGCAGGGGTTTGGCGGCGGCCCGATGCTGTCGACTTCGCGCATCTTCGTGCAGCACAGCCCCGCGCACGAACGCCGCACGATGATGAAGGGCATGATCTACGGCACCTTCGGGCTGAGCTGCGTGTCGCCGATGCTGTCGGCGGCGCTGACGGAGCAATTCGGCTGGCGCGCCATCTTCGTCGCGCAGTTGCTGGTGGCCGTGGTGGTATGCGGGCTGGTGGCGGCGTTTTATCCGCATCCGAAGATGCACGAGCGCCAGGGCGATTTCGCCTCGCTCGATTGGCCCTCAGCCATCGCATTTGGGCTGGCGGCGCTGATTGCGCTGCACGGCTTTCAGCAGGCCCGCTTCATTCATCCCGATGGTTCGCCTGCCCAGGTGGTGCCGATCATTGCGGTGGTGGCACTCATCATCTGGGTCGGCATTCGCCAGACGGCCCACCCATTGCCGTGGGTGGACTTGCGGGCCACGCTGCAGCGGCGCTTCATGATGGGCATGGTGTTCTACGCCATCTATTACATGTTTGCGAGCGCCTGGGGCTTTCTTTCGTCGAGCCTGCTGCAGAACGGTCTGGGCTTTCGCTACGAGACCACCGCGCAGTTGATGAGCCTGGGCGGGCTGGTGACGGTGGTGCTCGGCATCCTGAACTTTCAATTGACGAACGTGTTGCCGACCAAGCGCGTGCTGATCTCCATCGGCTTTGTGCTGATGGCGACAGCTCTGCTGTGGATGTCGCATGTGGCCATGCCAGGCGCCTCGGTGGCGGCGGTGGTGCCGGGCTTCATGATCGAAGGCATGGTGGGGGTGTTTGTGGTGATCCAGGTGGCGGGACTGACCTACGTGGATTTGCCGGCCAAGGATTTCGGCCATGCCTACCAGTTCAAGGGAATCATGCGGGCTTGGGCGCAGGCCTTTGGGACGATGGGGGCAACATTGTTGCTGCAGCGCGGACAGGCGCAGCATCGCACCGATCTGGTGGGGCACGTCAGCGCGCTGACGCCGGCCTGGCAGTGGCCGCATCCGTTGCAGGGGTCGGAGTTGATGCGGATCTCGTTGGAGATTGATCGGCAGGCGACGTTGCTGGCGGTGGGGGATTTGTTCGCCTGGGGCGCGGTGGTGGCGTTGGTTTGC
>NZ_MCGB01000049.1 GCF_001699815.1 Ralstonia pickettii
CCCTCCTTGAATTTATGTCGCAAGGAGGAGAAAGGGAAAACTCGCTGCGCTCAGACAGTTCCCCTTCTTTTTTCCTCCTTGCAACAAAAATTCAAGGCGCCGCATAGGGCAGGAACGTCAAAGGCCAAACCGTCTGAGTGCGTGCGGTGGCGTTCTCTTACGGGCGTTTGCCGATCGGTACGAACTTCAGGTCGTCGGGGCCGGTGTAGTTGGCGCTCGGGCGGATGATCTTGTTGTCGATGCGTTGCTCGATGATGTGCGCTGCCCAGCCGGACGTACGCGCGATCACGAACAGCGGGGTGAACATCGCGGTCGGCACGCCCATCATGTGGTACGACACGGCACTGAACCAGTCCAGGTTCGGGAACATCTTCTTGATGTCCCACATCACGGTTTCCAGGCGCTCGGCAATGTCGAACATCTTGGTGTTGCTGGCTTCCTTCGACAGCTTGCGCGCCACTTCCTTGATGACCTTGTTGCGCGGGTCGGACACGGTGTACACCGGGTGGCCGAAACCGATCACGACTTCCTTGGCTTCCACGCGGCGGCGGATGTCGGCTTCGGCCTCGTCCGGGGTGTCGTAGCGCTTCTGGATTTCGAAGGCGACTTCATTGGCGCCGCCGTGCTTCGGGCCGCGCAGCGCGCCGATCGCGCCGGTGATGGCCGAGTAGATGTCCGAGCCCGTGCCGGCAATCACGCGGCCGGTAAACGTCGATGCGTTGAACTCGTGCTCGGCATACAGGTTGAGCGAGACGTGCATGGCATCGACCCACGACTGCGACGGTTCAACGCCGTGCAGCAGGTGCAGGAAGTGGCCGCCGATGGAGTCGTCGTCGGTTTCGACTTCGATGCGCTTGCCGTTGTGGCTGTAGTGGTACCAGTACAGCAGCATCGAGCCGAGCGATGCCATCAGGCGGTCCGCGATGTCGCGTGCGCCGGGGGTGGCGTGGTCGTCCTTTTCAGGCAGCACGGTGCCCAGCACCGACACACCGGTGCGCATCACGTCCATCGGGTGGGCGGAGGCGGGCACCCATTCCAGGGCGGCCTTCACGTTGGCGGGCAGGCCGCGCAATGCCTTCAGCTTGGCCTTGTAGGCAGCAAGTTCCGCCTTGTTGGGCAGCTTGCCGTGCACCAGCAGGTGGGCGACTTCTTCAAACTCGCACGCCCCGGCCAGGTCGAGGATGTCGTAGCCGCGATAGTGCAGGTCATTGCCGGTGCGGCCAACGGTACACAGGGCGGTGTTGCCGGCCGTCACGCCCGACAGGGCCACGGATTTCTTCGGCTTGAAGGCGCCGGCGTTCGGCGTGCTGTTATCGGCTTCGCTCATGGTGGTGGTCTCCTTGGATGCGTTGAGTCTGTAGGCGTTATTTCTGTGCGGCAAACAGCGCGTCGAGCTTGTCTTCGTACGCGTGGTAGCCGAGATATTGGTACAGATCGGCGCGCGACTGCATGGTTTCCACGGCCGCCTTCTGGGTGCCGTCACGCATCACGGTCTGATAGAAGTTGAGCGCCGCAGCGTTCATTGCGCGGTAGGCGCCGCAGCAGTACAGCGCAATGTCCACGTTGGCGCTGCGCAGTTCGTCGGTGGTAAAGAGCGGCGTGCTGCCGAACTCGGTCAGGTTGGCCAGGATGGGCACTTTTACAGCGGCCTTGAAGCGGCGGTAGTCGTCCAGCGTCTTCATGGCTTCCGGAAAGATCATGTCGGCGCCCGCTTCCACGTAGGCGACGGCGCGCTCGATGGCGGCGTCGATGCCTTCGGAGGCGGCGGCATCGGTGCGGGCCATGATGACGAAATCGTCATCGGTGCGGGCATCCACGGCGGCCTTCACGCGGTCGACCATTTCGTCGGTGGAAACGACTTCCTTGCCGGGGCGATGACCGCAGCGTTTCTGGCCAACCTGGTCTTCCAGGTGCACGGCGGCCACACCCGCCTTGATGAACGAGCGAATGGTGCGCGCAATGTTGAAGGCGCCGCCCCAGCCGGTGTCGATGTCGACCATCAGCGGGATCTGCACCGCGTCGGTGATGCGGCGGGCGTCGATCAGTACGTCTTCCATCGTGCTGATGCCCAGGTCCGGAATGCCCAGCGAGTTGGCCGCCACGCCGCCGCCCGACAGGTACACGGCCTTGAAGCCGGTCTGCTCGGCCATCTTGGCAGCGTAGGCGGTAATGGCGCCCACCACTTGCAGCGGTTGGGATTCGGCCACGGCAGCACGGAACTTGGCGCCGGCGCTGGTGGGGTGTCGATGGGTTGTGCTCATGTGTGGCTCCAGAAAGATTGGCCTAAGAGAGCAGGAAGCGGGCCACCCAATCGAGTGGACGTAACCCCTTGATTTGTATGGATGTGACGTTACCGCCCGGGCGCACACCA
>NZ_MCGB01000050.1 GCF_001699815.1 Ralstonia pickettii
GACGTTCGCGAACCGCTCCATCAGCTCCGCCAACTCCGCTTCGATCGCTTGTTGAATCACTTGCCGCGCCCCGTGACGAACCAATTCGTCAAGTCCAAGCCCGACTCCCGATAGACCGACGACTGCTTTTTCCGTATCCTTGCTCATGGTGGATGGTTTGATTTTTTGCTGGTTTCCGACTTCGACAATCAGATTCTCAGCTGAAACCTCCACCGCCTTCAACTTCCCGCCTCAACTCCCCCGTACACCACTTTCGACTTTAGCTCAGGAATGCCTCGTGAATGTCGCTACGACGATCGAATCGGATACGAAGACGCCGGAAGTTGTGGAGCCACGAGTGAGTCCGTTCTACTACCCAGCGAAATTTGCCCAGACCGCTGCCATGTTCAGTTCGACGTCGTGCGATCACCGGTCTGATGCCACGATCACGCAAGCGCTGGCGATGTGTGTCGGAGTCGTAGCCGCGATCGCCGTAGATGATCTTGGGCTTGCGAAGTGGTCTGCCGCGCGTGCCGCGAATCGGGGGGATGGCGTCGACCAATGGCAGCAATTGGGTGACGTCGTGACGGTTTGCGCCGGTCAATGTCACACTGACCGGCACTCCGTTGGCGTCTACGAGAATGTGGTGCTTCGAACCTGGTCGCGCACGATCCGTCGGGTTTGGCCCGGTTTTTCGCCCGCCCCAACAGCTCGCACGGAGGAAGAATCGACGGCAGCATACGAAAGGTCCAGTTGCCCGGATTCGCGCAGCTTGTCGAGCAGCAGCGCATGCAGTCTGTTCCAGACGCCCGCCTTCTGCCATGCGTCCAGACGACGCCAGCAGGTCGCGCCCGAGCCAAACTCCAGTGCGGTCGGCAAGTGGTTCCATCGCATCCCGGTGCGTAACACGAACAGGACGCCATTGAGCGCTGCCCGGTCCGACACACGAGGTCGGCCTCGACGTTCGTTGTTTCGACGCTTTGGCTTCGGCAGTAACGGTTCGATCAGTGTCCACAATTCGTTGTCAATGATCGGCGCCTGCATCCCCTCGGTCTCCGTTGTCTGGACGGCTGAGGTTAACATCGCGCCCGGAAAGTAAACAGCCCCTCACAGGGATTTTTTTGAACTGGCCTCTTAGCTATTTCGAGGCAACTCGCGCGTATCTCGAGCGGTATGGCGAACCGGTCGCGTTCTGCAGCGACCGGGTATGCGTGCTCCTCCGTACCGCCGCCCACAAGAAGGCGCAGCATGACGCTGCAGGACCGGCCTCCATAAAGAAACCGCGGCTGCGAGGCTGGACTGGCGTGACACGATGCCAGCATCCTCGGGCGGCAGGATCGTCTGTTCTGTATCACGAGGTATCTGCGCATGCTGCTGATGCATGGCGCCGATCAGTGATCCAACAAGCCGTGAAGCAACTGGATCCGCTCACGGATGGAGATTCGGGGTACAGGCGAGGCAAGGAACAAACATCGACGCCGTCGAACTACAACTTGAGAGGCCCGGTGTGTCCGGACGGGACCCCCGGGACCGTTATTCTTGCCAACACAACTCAAAATCTGAAGACATCAAAGTTTCAACGCTCAAATCGTCCGTCTTAAGACGATCGGCTTTCCACCCATCGTCTGTTTCGTCATCCACGCGGCGAGCGCCGAGTCCAGGTAGTCGGCGTGTCCCGGGAACCAATTGTACAGATGCATGCCGATGTCATGCACCATTGCACATCCGGCCTGCCCTGCTTCGACCGCTGCCTTAACGTCCCTGACTGACTTCAGCACGGCTTCGTGCTCTTCGATGTGGCAATCGCGCGGAGGAAAGTTTGTCGTGCGCATCCATTCGTCTTCCTGCTCGAAGTGGCTGACGGCGTGTTTTTCAAATTCCTCGATCGCGGCAAGGGCACTCGCATCGGTGCAGGTCACGAGCCGTAGCGCGACTTCGTAGAATTCCTTGTGCACGTCATCCATCGGCGTGAAGCCGAGTAGCCGTGCGTCTGACCACACAAGGCTGTTGTCACTCTCCCGCACAGGGGCTTCGACGTCTTTCAATACAGAGTCTGTCATGTTCGAACAATCCGGCGTTATCGACAGCTATATCATAGCCCGCGAAATGTAGAACGCCGCGAATTTCCGAGCATTCCACGGTCAAAGTTCTTCAATCCTTGGGGCTCACTAGACCGGCCGGGTGGAACAATTTGCCCGCATTCGGGCATGCCGACGCGCTTGCCCTTCAGCTCTTCAGGCTCGTCGATACCGCGATCCGCTCGCCAATAGATCGAGCCAAGACGAAACTCCTTCGAGGGAAAGACCGGCACCGCGATCTGGGGAACCACTCGCCGCTTGCCATTGCGCGTAGGACAGCCATCGCCTGCCTGGGAAAGCACCACCGAGGACACATCGGCGAGGAATCCAGCATGTTTATATTAGGGATCGAATAATCGTCATTCAGCTGAACTTCCAGCCTACGTACTTTCCCGGATGCCTCAAAAGGTGCTTGCCAATTTAACTAGAGATCTAATATAGTTGAGCAACATCTGTTGATAAGGCGATCTCTCGCCGGGAGACATTACATGCTGACCCACCAAGAAAACGAATTGCTGTGCCGCGTCGAGGGCGATGCCCCGATGGGTCAACTGATGCGCCGACACTGGACGCCGGTTTGCCTCATCGAAGAGGTCAGCGAGCCGGACGGCGCGCCGGTCAAAGCGCGCGTATTTGGCGAAGACCTCGTCGTGTTCCGCGACTCAGAAGGCAACGTTGGTGTGCTGGACGAGTATTGTCCGCACCGTCGTGCATCGCTCGTCTACGGCCGCAACGAAGACTCCGGCCTGCGCTGCCTGTATCACGGCTGGAAGTTCGACGTCGCGGGCAATGTGCTTGAAATGGTGTCCGAGCCAGCAGCCAGTTGCATGACCGACAAGGTCAAGCACAAGGCCTACCCGGTGCAGGAGTGGGGAGGCATGGTATGGGCTTATATGGGTCCGCAAGACGCCATCCCCGAATTCGTGCCGCCGGCCTGGGCGCCGACCGCCGACACCCGCGTGAGCATCGCGAAAGCACTGCTGCCGTGTAACTGGGCGCAAATCCTTGAAGGCGCGATCGATTCCGCACACAGCTCGAGCCTGCACTCGTCCGACTTCGTGCCGGCACGCGTTGGCGGCGCCGAAGCGACCGACAAGAACTGGCTGCGGCCCTCCACCGACAAGGCCCCACGTCTGCAGGTCGAGCGCACCGACTACGGCTTCCGTTACGCCGCGCTGCGCCGCCCGATCTTCAACGCCAACACGCACGACTACGTGCGCTCCACGGTGTTCGTGGCGCCGGGAACGGTGCTGATCCCGCCGAACAATCTGTACAACGTTGCGAACATCAACGTACCGATGGACGACACGAACACGGCGTTCTATTTCATCGCCTGGGGCGATCCGGAAACGACGCCGGAAAACGAAACGTGGCGCAAGTTCCTGCGTCAGCAGGTCGGTGTTGACCTCGACCACTACTATCGCCCGTTGCGCAATCACGACAACCGCTTCTGGCAGGACCGCCAGGCGATGAAGGCTGGTAATTTCACCGGCATTTCCGGCTTCCCGAACCAGGACATCGCGATGTGGGTCACGATGGGCCCAATTGCGAACCGTTCGGACGAGCGTCTCGGCGCAAGCGATCTCGCCATCGTCGAATTCCGCCGGCGCATGCTCGATGCAATCACCGAATTCCAGCAGGGCGACGGAGCCATCGGTACGGGTGCGAAGGCAATTCCCAGGGAGGTCTGCTCGTACCAGGCTGTCGTGCCGAAGGAAATCGACTGGCGCACGTACGCCGCGCGTTACGTCAGCAAGAAGAATCCGGAACCGGCCGACCAGCCGTCGGCGCTCGCAACGGACTATCAGGTCAAGCAATAACGGGAGGCACACGGCCATGGAGCAGCGCCGTTTGCGCATCGGGGTCGCGGGACTGGGACGGGCATTCTCGCTGATGCTGCCGACCTTCCTGCGCGACCCCAGAGTCCAGCTCGTCGCTGCATGCGATCCGCGTGACGAAGCGCGGCGGCAATTCGCCGCCGACTTCGCGGCACCCACCTACGCGGACGTGGCGGAGCTGTCGGATGATCCCAACGTCGAGATCATCTACGTTGCAAGTCCGCACCAGTTCCACGCGCAGCACACTGAAATTGCCGCAGCAAAAGGCAAACACGTGCTGGTCGAAAAGCCGATGGCGCTCGCCGCTGCGGACTGCGACCGGATGATTGCTGCATGCCGCGCAGCGAACGTGCATCTGATCGTCGGCCATTGCCACAGTTTCGACACGCCGTACCTGCGTACACGGGAATTGATCAATCTCGGCGATTTCGGCGCGGTGAAAATGATTCAGGCCGTCAACTATACCGATTACCTGTACCGCCCTCGCCGGCCCGAAGAGCTGGCGACAGCCGAAGGCGGGGGCGCCGTCTTCAGCCAGGCTGCCCACCAGGTCGACATCGTGCGAATGCTCGCCGGCTCGCGCGCGACGCGGCTGCGGGCGAGTGTGGGACGGTGGGATCCGTCACGCCCGACCGAGGGTGCTTATTCGGCGCTGATCTGGTTCGAGAATGGTGCTTATGCGTCGCTCTCGTACAACGGCTATGGCCACTTCAGCACCGACGAGTGGAGCGGCTGGATCGGCGAAATGGGCGATCGTACGAGCCCTGACACGTACGGGAGCGCGCGCCGCCGTCTGGAAACGCTCACATCCTCTGGCGACGAGGCTAGGCTCAAGGCCGCCGGCACCTACGGTGGATCGGCATACAAACCGCCGACAGCCGCCGCTGACGAGCCGCAGCGATTTCATCAGCATTTCGGTCCGGTCATCGTCTCGTGCGAACGCGCAGACCTGCGACCGCTGCCCGACTCGATCGTCGTCTACGGCGATGAGCGTCGGGAAACGCTGCCGCTGCCTGCACCCTCCGTGCCGCGCGCCGAGGTCATCGACGAGTTATATGGCGCGGTCGTCGACGGACGTGGGCCACTCCACGATGGCGAGTGGGCGAAGGGCACGCTGGAAATCTGTATAGCGATTCTGAAGTCGAGTGAAACAGGCACAGATGTAACGCTTTGATAGTCCCGGGTAAGCACACAAGCCCTCGTTCTGAACTGAGTCGTCTACAGTTAAAACGAGGGATTTTTTTATCTGCGCTTCCGCCACGCTGGACCGGCGGAAATCCCGCAACGGGCGGCCGCCCTGAGTTTTAAGGGGCGCATATGCGCGCCCCTCTCCCCCGACGTGTCACCCGGCAAATGCGGCGAAACGGAGTGAAAAATCAATCGCCCTGACGTTCTTCGTCAACTTACCTAACGAAATACGGTCCACGCCGGTCTCCGCAATGGTTCGCAGCGTCTGCTCGGTCACACCGCCCGAGACTTCGAGTTCGGCACGCCCTGCGGTAACGCGCACAGCCTCGCGCGTCGCCTCGATCGAGAAATTGTCGAGCAGAATTGCCACCGCGCCGCCAGCCAACGCTTCTTTTAACTCATCAAGCGTCTCCACCTCGACCTGCACGGGCACACCTGCACCCAATGCTTCAGTGGCACGAAGCGTCGACGCAATGCCACCGCCCGCCGCGATGTGGTTTTCCTTGATCAGGATGCCGTCGTACAGTCCCCGACGATGGTTTTCGCCACCGCCCACACGAACCGCGTATTTTTGCGCCAGGCGCAACCCGGGAAGCGTTTTTCGCGTGTCGAGAATCCGCGCAGACGTGCCTTCGACGATACGCGCCATCAAGCTTGTCTCGGTGGCCACGCCAGAAAGCATCTGAATGAAGTTGAGCGCGGTGCGCTCGGCGGTGAGCATACCGCGCGCCGGACCAGCGATCCGGCAGACGGTCTGCCCTTCGTGCATCCGTTCGCCCTCGCCGATTAACCATTCGATCGTGATGCGCGGGTCGACCTGCCGGAGCGTTTCGTCGAACCACGGTCTGCCGCACAACAGGGCGGGTTCGCGCACGGTGAGGACGGCTTCGGCTGAAGCGTCGGGGTCGATCAGTAGTGACGTCCAGTCGGTCTCGCCGACATCTTCCGCGAGCGCATCGCGGACGTTGCGCGTCATCGCCGCGCGAGTCATTCCATCCATTCCAGATCCGTAATTTTTTAGCGAGTAAGCAGCATGCCGTAGCCTGTCGTCGTGCCTGTCGTGGACTCGGCACGCCCGCTAATATTATTAGGGCAACGCTGAACAAGCCGTTGTATTTATCAATTTGGGCGCGAACACCGGTGGGTTTATCCTGAGTGAGGCTTTGCGGCTGCATCTCTTGCCCACCTGGGCGTTGCGCACGGGCCTGCGGCCCGCTTTTCGCCCATTACGGGCGTACCTGTGCCATCAATCGCCTGCGCGAGAGATAGACATTAGTCAACGCCAGCGCGACGAAGGCGCGATTGGCGTTCTTCGCCAAACCGCGATAGCGTACCTTCGTGAAGCCCGCAGACGACTGCCTGCAGAGCGTTACCTGTGGTAGGGTAACCAATCATATTACGGCACAATTGTACGTATCGCGGGCGCGCTTGTGCGCCATCCCGGCAGGGTTCTGGCGCGCGCTGTCTGCTGCAGAATTGCGCAACAATGACAGGCGGCGTGAAGCAAGGGTCCGCACTGTCGACAGTACAACGTATCGCTTGCAAGCGATTTCAACGTTCATTCAAGGGGAATAATTCATGCAGACACGCAAATTGGGGGGCGAGGGCCTTGAGGTATCCGCGCTGGGCCTGGGCTGCATGGGCATGTCCGAGTTCTACGGGCACAGGGATGAGGCCGAGTCGATCGCCACTATCCACCGCGCGCTCGACCTCGGCATCAGCCTGCTGGACACGGCCGACATGTACGGCCCGTTCACCAACGAGCAATTGGTGGGCAAGGCGATCCGCGAGCGCCGCGATCAGGTCGTGCTGGCCACGAAGTTCGCCAACGTACGCGGCGAGAATGGCGCATATCTGGGCATCCGCGGCGACGCCGACTACGTCAGGCAGTCCTGCGACGCTTCCCTGAAGCGCCTGGGCGTCGATTACATCGATCTGTATTACCAGCACCGCGTCGACCCGAATGTGCCAATCGAAGAGACGATCGGCGCCATGGCCGAGCTGGTCAAGGCCGGCAAGGTGCGCTACCTGGGCATGTCGGAAGCCGCCCCCGAGACGCTGCGCCGCGCGCATGCCGTGCATCCGATCAGCGCGTTGCAGACCGAGTATTCGCTGTGGAGCCGCGATGTGGAGCAGCAGACCCTGTCGACCGTACGTGAGCTTGGCATCGGCTACGTGGCCTACAGCCCGCTGGGCCGGGGCTTCCTGACCGGGCAGATCAAGCGCCTCGAGGACCTGTCGGAGGACGACTACCGCCGCAACGCGCCGCGTTTCCAGGGCGATAACTTCAAGAAAAACCTGGAGCTGGTCGCCGAAGTCGAGCGGATGGCGGCCGAGAAGGCTTGCAGCCCGGCGCAGCTGGCGCTGGCCTGGGTGCTGGCGCAGGGAGACGACATCGTGCCTATCCCCGGCACCAAGCGGCGCGAGCGCCTCGAGGAAAACATCAAGGCGCTGGACGTGCAGCTCAGCCCCGAGGATCTTGCACGCATCGACCGCATACTGCCGCCGGGTGCGGCTGCCGGCGAGCGCTACGCGGCACCGCAAATGCAGGCACTGAACCGGTGACCCATGACTGAAAAAATGCTGAACGGTCGGGTGGCGATCGTCACCGGCGGCGGGCGCGGCCTGGGCCGGGCAATGACCCTCGGCCTCGCACGCGCCGGGGTGCGTGTAGCAGCCACTGCGGCGCGCGAGCCTGCCGAAGTCGAGCAGGTAGCGGCTGACATCCGCGCCGAATGCGGCGAGGACCGGGTCTTGCCCTTGCTCGCCGACGTCACCCGCGAGGACGATTGCGCACGGGTGGTGGCGGCAGCACTCAAGCGCTGGCAGAGGCTGGACATTCTCGTCAACAATGCCGGGCGCGGCATGAAATATGTCAGCGACCGCTTCCTGAACGAACCCACCCGTTTCTGGGAAGTCGAACCCGAAACCTGGCGCATGGTCATGGACACGAATGTGAACGGCCCCTTCCTGATGGCGAGCGCGGCCGTGCCACAATTCCTTGCCGCCGGCTGGGGCCGCATCATCAACATCTCGATGAACCACGAGACAATGCGGCGCCGCGGCTTCTCGCCGTACGGCCCCTCGAAGGCAGCGCTGGAATCGGAAACGACGATCTGGGCGCAGGATCTTGAAGGCACCGGCATCACTGTGAACGCGCTGCTGCCGGGCGGTGCCGCGCTCACCGGCATGATCCCGCCCACGGTGGACGGGGCTGTCCGCGCGGCCCTGCTGGATCCCGACGTCATGGTCGCCCCGCTACTGTGGCTGGCGTCCCCCGCAGCGGACGGCGTCAGCGGACGGCGCCTGCTCGCCAATCGCTGGCGTGAAGGCAGTCCCATGGACGCCATCGAGGAAGCTGGATGGCCCCGTATCGAGCAGACGTGATTCCCGCCGATGGCGTGATCGAACCAGGCGGACCGGCATACGGGCGCGTCATCAATTGAACTCGTGAAGGTATGGCCGGTCATTAACGCGTTCAAAGTAATGATCGGGGCGCGTGGCGCAGAGCAATGATGACGAGACGATATGGATTGCGGGACGATCAGTGGGAGCGTATCAAGGATGGGCTGCCCGGTCGGGAAGGACATGGGCACGGTACCCCGTGCCCGACACGATCGTCGCTTACGCACGGTCGCGTTACTGTTTGACGGAAGTTGCGACTGACCACACCGATCTCAACCGGCACAGGTGTCTGTTTCCTGCGCATGGCCCATGCTGATGCAGAGGCAAAAGAACCGGAAACTGCGTCAAGCGAACGCCACCGAGAGGCAGTGAACATTCCTTTAATGGGCTGAGCACCCGGTCTGCAATCGCCATTCAGAGCACGTAGAGCACGCCGCAGAAAAGCGCGCCGAACAGCATCCATTTGACGAGGTAATAGGTCGGCCGATGCCAGGCCTTCAGGCGCTTGCCGACCCGGCGAATCGCGTACACGTATTTGAAGATACGGTTCAGGAATCCGGTATGGTCGCCCTCTTCGTTCGGGGAACTGGCCGCGTGCATCACAACAGCTGAGAACATCCGGTTCAACGCCGCTGCCCAGCGAAAGTACATTGGCCGCTCGACATCACAGAAAAGTACAATGCGTGAAACGTCGGTTTCGTTCTTCGCGTAGTGAATATAAGTCTCGTCGAACATGACCGCTTCGCCGTCGCACCAGTAGTACTGCTGGCCGTCGACGTCGATGTAGCATCCCGGCTTCCCGGGCGTGACCAGCCCCAGATGGTAGCGTACCGATCCCGCGTACGGATCGCGATGGCGAACGAGACTCGCACCTGGCGGTAACTGTGCAAACATGGCGGCCTTGATCGTCGGAATCTCCTGCAGCAAATGCGTCGTCATGGGACAAAGCGCCTGCGCTGATGGATGCGGTGCGTCATACCATTTCAGATAGAAACGCCGCCAGCCGGTTTTAAAGAACGAATTGAAGCCGATATCGTTGTAACTGGTCGACGCCGATATTTTTTGCGCAGCGTCGACAGCCAGGGCTTCTTCCCGGATTATTTTCCAGTTTGCCTTGAGCGGCGCCAACTCCGGAAACCGTTCCTGTTCGATATAGGCTGTGGCCTTCAGCGGTGACAGCAGATAACACAGGGCGTTGATCGGCGCGAGGAAAGTTGAGTGGTCGGATAACTGACGCGCAAGAGTGAAACGCGCTTCACCACGCCGGACGACATAGACGACGCTTGCGACAAACCATAGAACAAATAGCCAGCGCATTTCTGTTCCCGAAGCTTTATCAGAGTGTGGCTTATCCGGACACATTCCGAATTTCAGGCGCGTTTGCACGGCGGTCTATCGAACAGGCCCCTGGTGAGCCACTCAACCTGCTGCCCCTTGAAGGAACCCTGGGGCGCACCCAGGCTGTCAAGCCGGCACTTATGCCTTCATCCGGTCATCCGGCGACAGTCGCAGGTATAGAGTTCGCGGCGCGCGGCATGGACTGCGTCCGGGTGTGGCCGAGGGGCTCCGTGAGAAGAGCACTCACCGGTGCCTGATCCTGCACCAGCGCCCGGGTATGCCTGGGCCTGCCTGGCCACGCGCGGACTCCCTGGCAACGAAAGCGCCAGTACACACGCCCGGTTAAAGACGGAGCAAACGACACGTAGACGAAGCTGCACGGACATCGCCAACTTTGTGCCCATCAAGCAATGGGCTCTGGCAACACCTGCGCAGGAACAAGAAGAACCGGCAGATGGGAACGCCGCACAAAGTTCTCGGCGACACTGCCAAGCAGCGCACGCGACAATCCGGTCCGCCCATGCGTACCCAGAACGGCAAGCTCCGCGCCGCATTGGCTCGCACAGGATAACAGCCGGCCCGCAATGTCATCGGTCGAATCGAGCAACTCGCTCAATTCGGTTTCACAGTCCACCCCTGCCGCTACGCCCTTCTCCTGAGTTCCGGCCAGTAACGCCTTGCCCTCCGCCCGGATGCCTTCGAACTCGTCCGGCAGCACGGCGGTCACTCCCATCGCGATTACGGGCGCGCAGTTTGCCACATATACAAGATGGAGCCGCGCTCCCATCACCCGGGCAAGGCCCACGGCTTCGGAAAACGCCCGTTCAGATGTGTCACTGGCATCTATCGCAACCATGATCTTCGTGTACATATTTCCCTCTTCTTCACTAACCGACATCCACTGCTGGGGAACGTATCCGGCACCGAGGCCGCGCAGATATCCCCGCTGCCTGCCGTCAGCCACAGCAGGCTCCGACGTGTACGTGCACGTTCATGTATGGTACGATATTAAGTCCAACGACAGCCAAATACAAATACGCTTGCTCAATGAATGCCGATACTTCACCACTGACGGTGCAGCAGGCAGCCCGACGCCTGGGGGTAACGGCGCGCGCACTCAAGTACTACGAAGAGCAGGGACTTGTGGCGCCGGAGCGCAGCAAGGGTCGCTACCGGCTCTACGACGAAACGGACATCGAGCGATTTGCGCGAATCCTTCACCTGCGCTCGCTCGGTTTTTCCATCCGGACGATCGTCGCGATGATCAACCGTCCTCTCGACCATGTTCCAGAGAAAGGCCGGGCACGCTATTCAGAATCAACCCTGAAAGAAATTCAGGCCGAACTGTCTGGCCAGTTGAAGCTTCTCGACGAACGAGCTGCAGCCGCAAAGCGGGAACTCGCGGAAGTCCGGAAAATGCAGGAGGAGTTGCGTCTTGACCTGGAATACGTGGAAGGCAGGCTGGCCGGCGAGGACGTCGAAGCGCTGCTTTCAGCACGCCTTGGCTCGCATGGGAAAACACCCGCGCCCAGGCAATGACGAGCTTCGGACCGGGACGGTCAGAGACGATAGCGGCGCACATCGTCCGCGTGCCGATGGACGACCGGGAGCCTCCCGTCGGCTCGAAGTCCAGGGGGGCGTCACCGTTCCGCTTCTCCCGGACAGCCTGCTGTACGCCTGCCCCAGACTGCAGGCCAGTACGGTTCGACCGTTTTCCCCGCAGTCATGACGGACGCTGATTCTTCGTCCGGGATGACTGGCCGGACCCGCGCATTCGTGACCATTGCAGTCATGCTCGCGACCATCATGCAGGTACTGGACAGTACGATTGCCAATGTCGCGCTTCCGCACATGCAGGGAAGTCTCTCGGCCACGCAGGACCAGATCACCTGGGTATTGACCTCCTACATCGTAGCGGCTGCCATAGGCACCCCGCTTACCGGCTGGATCGCTTCACGCTTTGGACGCAAGCGGCTCTTCCTGTGGTCAGTTGCCGGATTCGTCGCTGCGTCGATTGCATGCGGAATGTCGGCCACGTTGTCGCAGATGGTGGCTGCACGTCTGCTGCAGGGACTTTTCGGCGCATCGCTGGTTCCGCTCTCCCAGGCGGTCATGCTCGACATCAATCCGCCGCACAAACATGGGCAGGCGATGGCCGTGTGGGGAGCCGGTGTCACTGTCGGCCCGATACTCGGACCCAGTCTCGGCGGCTGGCTTACGGACAGCCATAACTGGCGGTGGGTGTTTTACGTCAATGTCCCCATCGGCCTGATTGCCTTTTTCGGGATACTGCTCTTCATGAGCGAAACCCGGGTCAGCGCCCGCAAGCTCGATCTCTTCGGATTCGCGACGCTGAGCATCGCCATCGGTGCGCTCCAGCTATTTCTCGACCGTGGCGAAGTGATGGACTGGTTCAGCTCGATCGAGATCTGGATTGAATTACTGACCGCGATAATTGCCTTCGCGTTCTTCCTCGTTCATACGCTGACAGTCGAGACCACTTCGTTCTTCAACCGCTCGCTCGCCCTGGACCGCAACTTCGTGGTGGGATGCGGTTTCTACTTTGTCATGGGCGCCGTGCTGTATGCGACGCGTGCGCTTCTTCCTCCTTTCCTGCAGGACCTGATGCAGTATTCGGTGGTCACCACGGGTCTCGCCACCGCACCCAGCGGCGCCGGGACAATGATCACCATGATGCTCGCAGGCCGCCTCGTCGGTCCGGTCAGGCCGCAATATCTCATCGCTGCCGGATTCAGCATAGCCGCCCTCTCGCTGTGGCAGATGTCGAACTACAGCCTTGACATGTCTGAAAGCACGGTGATCTGGTCGGGCTTTATCCAGGGCCTGGGGCTGGGACTCATCTCCGTGTCGTTGACCACCGCGACATTTTCCACCCTGGCGCCACACCTGCGCGGAGACGGTACATCGATTTACAGCCTGAGCCGGAATATCGGCAGCAGTATCGGCATTTCATTCGTTCAGACAGAACTCACGCGCAACATACAGATCGCCCATTCATCCCTCGTCGAATACATCAACCGTTTCAATCCATTTGCCCAACCAGACGTGCTGCCCCCGGTGTGGGACATGAACACCGCCCCCGGACTCGCGGCGCTGAACACCGAAGTCACCCGCCAGGCTTCCATGATCGCCTATGTCGATGACTTCAGGCTCCTGTTCGTGCTCACGCTGATGGTCATGCCGTTTTTGCTGTTCCTGAAAGCACCGCGACGTCGGACCAGTGTCCCTGTCCATGCTGAGCATTGAATTTTCCGTTCGCAGAATTGCAACGTAACTATCCCCATTTTGATAGCTAACCAGCGAAATTATGATTCAAACCCGCGATGGCTACGTGAACGGCAATGTCGTGCTGATCACGCCGCACGTCACCGGCACGGTGATCGCCGTAAACGCGGACGATACGCAGACAGTCAAGGCCGGCAAGCCTCGATGCGAACTTCAAGGAAGTGAACGATCTGGCAACCCCATGCGGTCGCGTTCGGGGACGAGCGCCGTTCAGCTCTCGCCAAACTCGTCGTCCGGGTGCAGCGCTTCGAGCGGCTCGAGGATGCCCCGCACCCGCGTAAGCTCCATCACAAATTCGTCAATCTGGTCGAGCGCGCCCAGCACCCGCTCGGACAGTGTGCCTTCGCCTCGCGCCGGTACCGACGGCGCGCCGTTCAACACCGAGTGCGCCATGCTGTGAATCTCCAGGAGATCGTCACGTAGCCCCTCGGGGTCATGAAGTTGAATGCGGATGCGATCGACGATATCGACGGCGGCCAGCAGGCGCGTTGTGTCGTAGCTCGATTCGAGCCGCTCGAGCGCCGCGGTGTCGACATCGCCGAAATAGGTCGTAGTGGTGGCCGGGCGTGCAGTCATGAACGGGGTGCGTAGGTGCGGGCAGCTTGACCGAACAGCGGGTCCCGGATCCAGGCTTCCGGCCGACGATCCAGGTGCAGTTTGTAGTGGCCGAAGCGCCGGATGTTGTGGGTCGGATAGGGGCTCAGAAACTCGATGTCTTCGGCGCGCACGTTCTCGCCGTTTGCTGCCATCTCGCGCAGCGCCTGCATCATGTCCACCGTGTTCTGCAAGATCACGGCCGACGCGACCAGGTCGTTGTAGCGTAGGCGCTTTTGCTGTTCCTCTGGCTCGTTCTCGGCGATCACGTCCCCGCCGAACGACAGCCATTTCGAGAAGCCATTGTACGACTCGATCTTGTTCGTGTTCGCGGTCACTTCCTGCCGCAACTCGATACTGCCGATCCACTCGAGCAGGAACACCGTGCGAACGACGTTGCCGAGCTCGCGGGCGGCCAGATACAGCCGGTTCTTGCGGCTTTCTGAGCCGAGCCGACGCAGCAACAGCGGCGACGAGATCGTGCCCGCCTGAATCGACAGCGCGACCTGCATCAGCTCCTGCCAGTGCTGCTCGATCAGCGTCCAGTCGATGGTCGCCGTGAATAGCTTGTCGATGTGCTTGTACTTGGCTTTGCTGTCCGGCCGGTACAGCACGAGGTCTTTCCAGTTGCGAATTCGTGGCATCAGGTTGATGCCGAGCAGGTATGTGAACGCGAAAACAGCGGCCGACTGGCCCTGCGTATCGGCATGAACGGTGTCCGCCTTGACCGATAAGCCGGCCTTCAGCAGTCCCTCGATCACGTAGATCGCTTCCCACACGCCCGGCGGAATGAAGTGCTGGAACACCGCGATGTAGTTGTCGGCGACGTGCCGGTACGCGACCGCGCCCATTTTCCGGTAGCGGAAGTGATAACCGGCCAGCAGGTTGTTGTCGTAGAAGTCGTACTGCGTGCCGTCGGCCGCGACCGTTTTGCCGTCGCCCCAGTGCTTCGGCAGGTCGAGCCGCAGGTACAGTTCGATCAGTTCACGCTGCGCGGTCTCGAGCTTGTCCAGGCTCATATGCCGACGGTTGACGAACGACAGCATGTGCGCGGTGACATCCGAGTCGAGATGGCGGGCCGCCTGGGTTGGGCCGAGATTGCAGCCCATCGCGAAAATGGTCAGCAAGTAGCGCTCGGCGGCCTTGCGGATCTGCGGGTCGCTACCCGACAACGGCCCGAAGTTCCGCGTGAAATGAGTCCAGTGCTCGATGTTCGCGAGGTTGTCCAGCATGTTGCGCGTCGGCAGACGGGCGTTCAGCCGCTCCTGCAAGGCGATTGCGCTCGCGGGGATCTCCTTGGCGACGGTCTTGCGCAGGATCGGCTCGCCGTGCCGGTCGATCACGACGTGCTCCCGCTTGCGCGGCAATTCGGCGTCGAGTTTGTGGGAAGCGTCGGTGAGCCATTGACGCAGATGGCGCACGAAGTCACTGCTGGTCGTGGGCATGCCCAGCTTGTCGCAGTAGTCCGGCAATTGCTGCTCGCACTGCCGCCATGGCAACAGGTGATCGCGATAGTCGGCGTATGCGTCGGAGCCCGATACGCACAGATCACCGACCCGTAGTTCCTCGGCCATGTACGAGAAGACGCAAAGCTCGAGATACCGGCGATTAGTCGGCGATCCCTCTCCGTGTGAGCGCCGCACGAGCTTGCGCCACCGCGGCGCGGCGAAGCTAACGTCGACATCCGCATCGATCCACTCCCGATGCAGCGATTCGTTCTCCAGCACTGCATCCAGTGCATTCAGCAGCGAGCGGACCGGGCTCGTCGAATCCCACTCGAGCGTACGGACAACACGCATCATGACCGAACGGTGCGCCCTGAAGTGCTTCCAGAGCAACGGTAGATAGTTGCGGCCGCTGAACGCGCGGATCGCCGCACAACTCTCGCGCAACGGCTCCAGATCGCCTTTCGGCGCGAGCAGCTTCCTGACCGCCTGGGCGATGGCCGTCTCGTCGGATTCGTCGGCAAGGATGTCGACCACGCCGTCAAGCAGGCCGACGAGATCCTCGTGTGAACGGCTTTGAGAAACCGACACCAGACGGCGGCGTCGATCAGAGATACCGAATGGTCCAGGTCTGTTGAGCGGTTCGGTAGTGGTTTGTGTGAGGTGCAGGAGGCGGCACGGCTGCGTCGGAAGGAGCCCGTAGGGCGAGTGCAGACGCAGCCGATTCGGCTTGCTTCAGGAAGAGGTGACGCTGAAGTCGGGATGCGGTAGAAGAAGGCTTACCGCCGAAGAAACAGGCTCGACACCGGCTCAAACCGCCAAGTTCACTCCGATGTCGAGCCCCACACGCGCACGGGGCACGGGTGCCGGGCCAGTATGGCACGACCCATTATTCCCGTCGATACCGTTTCGGCATTGACGGGGATTGCCGATGCCGGACACAGGCCGTCTGTTCGTGTGCGCCCGTTGCCGGGCGCAGGTCGTCGTTTGCCGCCGTTGCGACCGCGGCCAGATCTACTGCGACGGTGACTGTTCTGAGGTCGCACGCCAGGCCAGCATGCGCGTGGCCGGCCAGCGCTATCAGCGCAGTCGTCACGGCCGCTTCGCGCATGCCGAACGGATGCGCCGCTATCGCAACCGCCAGAATAAAGTGACGCATCAGGGTTCCGCTGTACCTGCCGCCGATGCTCTACTGGCACCGACTTCGACGACGTCGGCGGCAACAGCAGCGGTGTCCGCCACCGCCCCAGCTGTGCCTGAGCGTTGCCATTTCTGCCACTGCGTCTGTCCGGTCTTCGTGCGCCTCGGGCCACTACGCCGTCGGGTCTTCCGTGATGTTCGATTACTACCTACTACACAGGAAATGACCCATGACCATTGGAGTTGAACTCGAGGCGCAGATCCTGCGCTACTATCACGTCGAGAAGTGGCGCTGCGGCACCATCGCACGGCAGTTGCACGTGCACCGTGGCACGGTCCAGCGCGTGCTTGCGCAGGCCGGTCTGCCCCGCGTCGGCGGGATGCTCAGACCTTCGCAGATCGATGCCTACCTGCCGTTTATCCATGACACCCTTAAGAGGTTTCCGTCGCTCACGGCCAGCCGGCTGTATGCGATGGTCACCGAGCGCGGCTACCGTGGCAACCCTCATCATTTCCGGCACCTGATCGCGGTACACCGTCCGCGTCCTACACCAGAGGCTTATCTGCGGTTGCGCACCTTGCCTGGAGAGCAGGGCCAGGTTGACTGGGCCCATTTCGATCACCTGCAGATCGGGCGCGCGCGCCGGCCGCTCATGGCCTTCGTCATGGTGCTGTCGTGGTCGCGGCAGATCTATCTGCGCTTCTTCCTCGATGCCCGCATGGACAGCTTCCTGGCGGGCCACGCCGGCGCGTTCGCGGCGTGGTCCGGATTGCCAAGGATCCTCCTCTATGACAATCTCAGGAGCGCTGTGCTCGAGCGTCAGGGTGATGCGATCCGCTTCAACCCGACGCTTCTCGCGTTCGCCGCTCATCATCGCTTCGAGCCCCGTCCAGTTGCAGTGGCCAGAGGAAACGAGAAGGGACGCGTCGAAAGAGCTATCAGGTATGTACGTGAGAATTTCTTTGCCGCGCGCAAGTTCGCCGATCTCGACGATCTGAACATCCAGGCCGCGCAATGGTGCGCGGGCATGGCGGCGGACCGTCCCTGCCGGGAAGATCCCACGATCACGGTGCGCGAAGCCTTCGCCCGCGAGCAGCCCAGCCTGCTTACATTGCCGGAGAATCCGTATCCCTGCGAACTGCAACTGGCCGTGAAGGTCGGCAAGCAGCCGTATGTGCGCTTCGATCTGAACGACTACACGATCCCGCATACCCACGTGCGGCGCGTACTCACGGTCCGGGCCGATCCCCGGCAGGTGCGCATTCTCGACGGCGCCGATCTGCTTGCAACTCATGTGCGAAGTTACGATCGCGGCGCGCAGATCGAGATTGCCGCGCACATCGACGCCCTCGTTGCACGCAAACGCGAAGCCCGTCACCATCGCGGCCTCGACCATCTCGTCCGCGCAGCGCCGGCCAGTCACACGCTCATGCTACGCGCGGCTGAACGCGGCGCCAATCTGGGCAATATCACCGCCCACCTGCTGCGGCTGCTCGACCGTTATGGTGCAGGCGAACTGCAGGCAGCGATCGAGGAAACACTCGCCAGCGATGCCGCGCCTCACCAGAATCCGGTGCGTCTGGCGCTGGAGCGTCGGCGCGAGTCGCGCCAGATACCGCCGCCGGTGACGGTGAACCTGCCCGAGCACGTGCGTAGCAAGGACACGCTGGTGACCCCTCACCGGCTCGACATCTACGACCAGATAACGGGAGGTACTGATGAGCTCGCCTGAGAATCTGCAGGAGCGCGCGAACGCCCTGCGCCTGTACGGGCTGCTGGCGCATTGGCCGGATCTCACTGACGCCAGCTGGGTTGCGCCGCTGCTGCAGTGGGAAGAAGACGAGCGTGCCCGCCGTTCGCTCGAGCGACGCATCCGGGACGCCCATCTGGGCAGCTTCAAACCACTGTGCGACTTTGACTGGGCCTGGCCCACGCGCTGCGACCGGGCCGCCGTCGAAGAACTGATGTCGCTCGAGTTCGTCAGGGACACCGCCAACGTCGTACTGATCGGCCCGAACGGCGTGGGCAAGTCGACGCTGGCGCTGAACCTCGCCTACCAGGCGCTCGTCAACGGGCACACGGCGCTGTTCACAACTGCTGGCCAGATGCTCGGTGAACTCGCCGCGCTTGACAGTGATTCGGCGTTACGCCGGCGGCTGCACCGGTACGCCACGCCTGACGTGCTCGTAATTGACGAGGTCGGATACCTGTCCTACTCGAATCGCCACGCCGACCTCCTGTTCGAGCTGATCAGCCGCCGGTATGGCGCAGCGAGCACCGTGGTCACCACAAACCGGCCGTTCGCAGAATGGTCGGAGGTATTTCCGAATGCCGCCTGCGTTGTCTCGCTGGTTGACCGGCTGGTGCATCGCGCCGAAGTCGTCGCGATCGAAGGCGAGTCCTACCGGGTGAAGGAGGCGCGTGAACGGGCCGAGCAGCGCGCAAAGAAACGCAGCGCGGCACGCATGGAGAAGAAGAAGTCATGAAGCGCCTTCACCTGCCTTCGGGCATCACTCACGGGCTCGACTTCCTGATCCCGGACAACTGGTCCGCCGATCAGGCGCTGGCCGTCGTCGAACTCATCGACGATCTACGCGAGCGTATCGCCGCGCACTACCAGATTCCGCTCAATGAACTGCTGCACGAACAGCGCGCGCCTCCCGACAATCCTCATCCTCGCGACATCGATGATCCATTCTGACGACCATCACCCAACAACAGCGGGCCGTAACCGACCCTTGTTGTTGGCGCATTTACTCAACCTTGCGCCGCCATCTAGTGGCGCTTTTACACCGCCGCTAACACCTCGACCTGATCACGCTGTTTGCGCTGAATTGCGTCCAGTTCGTCGCTCGCACGCTTGTGGATGGCGCTCATGCGCCGGACAAACATGTCGGCGAGATCGTCGCGGGCGCGCACGCGCATGCGGTTGAGCAGCGCGACGATCAATGTGTAGCGCTTCTCGGGCAGCGTGTCGTTCCTGAGTGCCGACGAGTCGAGCGCCATCGCCTGATTGGCGAGCGAGCGCAGCTTCGAGGCCGGAATCCCGGCGATGGCCAGTGAAAAGTCGCCGAACTCGTCGAGCCAGGCAATCTGGTCGATCAGCAGTTCCAAATGCTGGCGCGAGGGGCGTTTCGCATGACGCTTGATCCGGTTGTAGGCAGTTTGCCGGTTCGACAGATCGCGCGCGAGCAGCCGGTCGAGCGAGAGTTTCTGGTCATCGGTCAGGCGCCGCGTGACGCGCTTGAACAGGCGGGACTGCGCCCGGGCGTGGATCTGTTCGGTCAGCCGGTCAAGCGTCGAGAACGCCGGCAGCTCGATATCGCGCGCGATCAGCTCGTCGATCGTCGCGTTGATGATGTCCACCGGCTGGTCCATCGTCAGCGACGCCGTGTGCGCTGCCCGTGTTGCGATCGCGTTCGCGTCGGTGCCGTAATAGGGCTTCACGTCGAGCCACGTGCGTACCGCAGCGTAATGCCGGAAGAGCGTCGGAGATGACGCGGTGTCGTGACCGAACTGCACGGCGTCGCCGATATCGGCGGCTGCCCGAACGTGATCGACGATTGTGGCCGGAACGGTGTCGAGCGGCGGGAAATAATGCAGTTGCTGAAAGACCTTCAGCAGCACAAGCAGGCCCAGTCGAGGCCGCTCTCCGCGTGTTGCCCGGCGCGCCCATTCGAGTTCGTCGGGCAGTGGCGTGTAGCAGGTTTGCAGTTCCCGGGGTGCCAGAACGAGCTAAAGTCGAAAGTGGTGTACGGGGGAGTTGAGGCGGGAAGTTGAAGGCGGTGGAGGTTTCAGCTGAGAATCTGATTGTCGAAGTCGGAAACCAGCAAAAAATCAAACCATCCACCATGAGCAAGGATACGGAAAAAGCAGTCGTCGGTCTATCGGGAGTCGGGCTTGGACTTGACGAATTGGTTCGTCACGGGGCGCGGCAAGTGATTCAACAAGCGATCGAAGCGGAGTTGGCGGAGCTGATGGAGCGGTTCGCGAACGTCAAGACGTTACACGG
>NZ_MCGB01000051.1 GCF_001699815.1 Ralstonia pickettii
CCCGAGGCTCCAAGGTAGCTTGCCTGAACCCCGAAGAAAAACACAAGCCGGGAACCCGCGAAAAAAATCAGGCTTTTTTCTCTCACAAACTATTGACGGTCAATAGTTTGACGGGTAGAATATAGGCATTGCTTCAGTGATGAGGCGATGCCCCGGCAGGGGTGACGGTGAGCAGACCAGACCCCAGCCGCTTAGACCATCTTCAACCCTCCGCATAAGGAAAACGACCATGCAAACGCTGACCGCCACCTATTCCCCCGAAGACAACAAGCTGCGCCTTTACCCGTCCTCACGACTGGACAGCGCGACTTATGAGCGCGTGAAGGCGGCCGGCTTCAAGTGGGCACCCCGTCAAGAGCTTTTCGTGGCCCCCATGTGGACGCCGGCCCGCGAAGACCTCCTGATGGAACTGTGCGGCGAGATTGGCGACGAGGACACGGGCCTAGTTGAGCGCGCCGAGGAACGCGCCGACCGCTTCGAGGACTACAGCGACAAGCGCGCCCATGACGCCAGCGCAGCGCGCAACGCCGTGCAGGCCATCGGGCAGCGGTTCGAGTTCGGGCAACCCATCCTTGTGGGCCATCACAGCGAACGCAAGGCCCGCAAGGACGCCGAGCGCATGGAAAATGGGATGCGCCGCGCCGTGCAGATGTGGGAAACCTCCGAATACTGGAAGCAGCGCGCAGCCGGTGCCCTGCGTCATGCGAAATACAAGGAGCTGCCCGCCGTCCGTCATCGCCGCATCAAGGGGCTGGAGGCCGACAAGCGCAAACAGGAGCGCAGCAAGCAAGAGGCCGAAATGTGGCTGAAGCTGTGGCTTGAATGCGAGGCCGAGCAAGACGCCGAGCTGCAAAAGGCCGTGGCCCTGCGCATCGCTGGCATGTGCTGGCTGCACTTGCCGCGCAAGGAAGGCGACCGCGAAGACTGGAGCCACACCCCGACCGCTTACGACGCCTTGAACGGCTCGCATCCGAACCTCTACGCGCCGCGCACCCTGGCCGAAGTGATCGAGGCCGCCAAGAAGACCTACCCGGCCACGGTTGCCCACTGTGACCGCTGGATTGCCCACTATGAAAACCGGATTGCCTACGAGCGCGCCATGCTGGACGAGCAAGGCGGTTTGAAGGCCGAGGGTTTCGACATCCAGCCGGGCGGCCGTGTCCTGGTTGATGGTGAATGGCTGGTGGTGATGCGCGTCAATAAGAAGGGCGGCCAGATCAACAGCGTGACCACGAACGCCCGTTATGTGCGCGTGCGTGGCATTGAGGAAATCAAGGACTACCGCGCGCCGACCGAGGAAGACGCCGCCAAGGTCAAGAAGGCCGCCAAGCTGCCGCCGCTGGTGAATTTCCCCGGTGAAGGCTTCATCGAAATGACCGCCGAGGAATACAAGCGCAAGCCCACCGATTACAAGGGCACCCGCACCGCGCAAGCCACGGCCGAGCATGGCGCGTACCGCTACCGCACCGCCTTTTTGGCCAATAGCGGCTATCGGATCGTGCAGGTTTACATCACCGACGCCAAGCGCGTGGACAAGCCCGCGCCCGAGGCGGCCGAGCCGGTGAAATTCGAGCGCGAACCCGTGGCCCCGGCCCCGGTGACGGCCGAGCAGGCCCCGGCCAGCACCGAGAGCACCGACAACCGCGCCGCGATGGCCGAGGACTTCCAAGCCATGCGCGACCAGCTCAAAGCCGGCGTGCAGGTTGTGAGCGTCCCGCAACTTTTCCCGACCCCGGCCGATCTGGCCGCGCGCATGGTTGAGCTGGCCGACATCGAGCCGGGAATGCGCGTGCTGGAGCCGAGCGCCGGCACCGGCCGGATTCTGGAGCAGTTGCCCGAGGGCTGCGAAGTGGTGGCCGTGGAGATTAACGCGGCCTTGGGCGGCCGCCTCGATGCAGACCGCCGCGCCGTGGTGATCGGTGATTTCCTGCAATGCACGCCCGAAACCCTGTGGGGATCGTTCGACCGCATTCTGATGAATCCCCCCTTTGCCAACGCCGACGACATCAAGCACATCCGCCACGCGCTGCGCTTCCTGAAGCCGGGCGGCAAGCTGGTGGCGATCTGCGCCAACGGCCCCCGCCAGAATGACCAGCTCCGCCCGCTGGTGGAGCAGCACGGCGGCGAATGGGAGAACCTGCCCCCCGATACCTTCGCGGAATCCGGCACCGCCGTAAATACCGCCCTTTTCACCCTGACCGCCTAACCCACCAACGCACGCGCCCCGGCTTCGCCGGGGCCTCTCAAGGAGTACGAGCCATGCAACCGAAATTCATGCCTTGGGTTGACCTGCTGCCGGAAGTGGGCGACCCGATCCGCAACGAGCGCAACAAGCTGGCCGCCAAGCTGGCCAGCGCCGAGGAACTGGAAAAACAAGCGGCCGCGCTGCGCGCGGGAGTCCGTGAGGGCCGCGCCGCCCTGCTGGATCGAATCATGAAGCAATGGACACTGCACGACATCGAGCAGGCCGCGACCGCAGCCGCCGACCGTGGCCAGCCGTTCCCGCCTGGCTTCGTGAAAGACGGCGAGCTGCGCGAGGCGCTGCGCGCCCTCGATGGTGCCCCGTCCCCGCTGGAGGTGCTGCAAGCCTTCCACGCTGGCCGCGTGATCCGGCAGCACAACCTTTTCAGCACCGCGACCGAGGAAGAACAGCGCGCCACGCTGCACCGGGTTTTCGACTGGTGGAATTACGGCGCTGTCCCGCTGCTGACCCGCTTGGAAGGCTAGGGGAGGGCGGCCGATGTCTATACAGGAGCAGGCCGCCGCACTGGTGGCCGCCGTCGATCCGGCCGCTGTCGCGGCCCTGATCGCGGAATTCCCCGAGGCCGAGAAGGTGGGCATCCGCGCCAACTGGCAAAGCCTCGATCCCCATCTAGGGCACCGCGTCCCGAAGGCCCCGGCCGACCGGGCCGAGTACCTGGCCCTGAAAATCGAGCAGTACGAGGCCGAGCTACAGCGCGACATCGCCACATATACGCGCTACCGCGAGCAGGGCCTAGCGGCCCTGTCCGCTTACGACGTGTGCATTTCCAGCGGTAACAACCCGCTGGGCGCGCTGCGCACGGCGCTGCGCCTGAAGGACGCCCACATTTCCTATGACCTGTCCATTCTGGTCAAGCTGACGCTTGAGCTGGAGGACGTGAAAACCGAGCTGGCCGAGGCGGAACCCCCGCAACTGGCCCTTTTTTGAAACGCGCGGCCGCCCGGTGGCGGCCGCAACTGGAGCACCTACTATGCCCCGCGCCCATGTCCCGACTATTGACGAAGTTTTAGCCGATCCCGCCGCCTCCCACTGGATGAAAGACGCGCTGCGCTCCGCGCTGACCCGTGACCCGGTGGACGTGGCCAACGATGCCGCCTTCCTGTGCGCCCTGCTGGACAAGCGGGCCGATGCTGCTATGGAGGCGGGCAGGGCGGCCGTAGCCGCGACCGCTCCCCAGGTGGAGCGGTAGGCCGGCGACAAGCCCGGCTGCGCCGGGCTGGAAGGGCAGGGCTTCGCCCTGCTGGCTGGGCCGGCAAGCCTGCGCGCTGCGCGCGCCGTCCTGCCGGCGTCCTTCCTTGTGTCGCTGCTGCTGGCTGGGTCGATCTTCTCCTTCCCCGTGTTCCTCTCTCTCCCTGCTTCCTCTAACCCCTGAAATCCTGCCGGGCGAATCGTCCCGCGTTGCGGGCCGACCGGGCTGCTCCAGGTTCGCGCATTCGCGCTCATCCCCTTCGGGGACTGCTGCGCAGCCTTGCACATCCCTTTCGCTTGCGCCTCCGGGCGCTGGCCTGTCGGCCTGAAGTGAGCTTTCGCGCGCGAAAGCTAGACAACTGCACAAAGGCGTCCGTGGTGTGCAGAGGGTGGGGTTGCCTGTCACTTCCAAGGGTATCAGTCGTTCTCGCCGTCAAGGGCTGCGCGCCCTGGCGGGCGCTTGCGGCCGCTGGCCGTTTCACCCTTGACCGCTGCGCTGCGAACCGATCCAGAGGAAGTAGGCAATCCCGCCCACTTCCTGGAGTCCATGACATGACTGCTTCGCACATCGACCTTTTCACCATTGACGACAACGGCCAGTTTCAACTGGCCAGCGCCGGCCAAGTCATCGAGGCCGCCTTGGCCATCCTTGACGAAAAGGTGATGCGCAACGGCCTGATTTCCGCGCCGGCTGACGCCAGCGCCTTCTTCTCGCTGCGCCTTGGGAGCTTGGAGCATGAAGTGTTCGCGGCCATCTTCCTGGACGCACAGAACCGCGTCATCGAGTACATCGAGCTGTTCCGGGGCACGCTGACGCAGACCAGCGTGTACCCGCGCGAGGTGGTGAAGACCTCGCTGCGCCTGAACGCCGCCGCCGTCATCTTCGCGCACAACCACCCCTCCGGGGTGCCCGAGCCGTCACGCGCCGATGAGAACCTGACCAAAGTGCTGAAGGATGCGCTCGCCCTGGTGGACGTGCGCGTGCTGGATCACGTCATCGTCGCCGGCGGGGCGTCCGTGTCCTTCGCTCAACGCGGCCTGCTGTAGCCGCTGCCAGCCGGGTGAAAAACCCGGCAAACGCCCCTCCGGGGCGTTTTGCCCGGTAGTTTTAACGACCGTTTTTCCTGCCGGAAAAAGCGGCATTAAAACGTACCTTTTAATTACCGTCGAATCCGGTAAAATTCGCCCTTTCTGGACAAATAACTACCGTGAGGCCCTTATGGGCGAGCATCGCCCGATCTACGGCGCGAATACAGCCGTTTTGAGCGACTTTCCCGAGCCGGTGAGGGCAACCCTTCACCTGATCGAAAAAAACCCGTCTAACGAGGCCGCGCTGATCCTGCTCCAGTGCGCCGCTTCCGCCGCGCACCCGGACTACCTTTTCAGTCTGGCCATGCTCAGTGCTCTCCCCATCGAGTACAAGGAGGCCGCACTGGAGCTGATCGAGCACAGCCTGACCAGCGGTTTCACCGTGGACGAGCAAAGCGCATTGCTGCGCTTTGTGGAGCCATTGATGGCCACCGCGCTGCGCGCTCCGCGCGCCCGCTGACGCGCCGGCCCATCATGGCGCTCGACATCTTCGCGCTGCTGACTTCGGACGGCGACCACGCCCAAGCCGACCACATGTTCACCGGCAAAGCCGGCGACATGGTGGCCGTGGCCGACGTGCTCGATGCCGTGCATTGCGAGAATCGCCGGCTGCGCGCCGTGCCGGCGCTGGCCAGTCGATTCCGCAATGGCGCTACCTATCCCATTCCCTGCGTGCGACTGACCAAAGCCGAGTGCCGCGTCCTGGTGGACGCGATCACCGACTTTGGCCAATCCATGCCCAAGACCACCAAAGCCCGCAAACTCGCTGACCTGCTGGCCAGCTCCGTTTGCGTCTACTGATCGGAGCCCTTCATGGATGACAAAACCGCCGACCGAGTGATGTCCGCATCCCTCGACTATTTCAGCCGCAACACCTTCTTTGCGCTCCTGGTGCTTGTCGCCGGCTGGGGCCTTGGCTGGCTGCTGGGCTTCGCTCTCGCTCGCAGCATCCAGTCCAAGACCGGCGCGGCATTCTGCCGCCGCCTGTGCCCGATTGTGGGCGTCCTGGCCGCTTTCCCTCTCGCCTACAAACTCATGTTCTCCGCGTGAATCTGCCGTGCCTCGTTACTTCGCATACTTGCGAGTCTCGCGCGACTCGCAAGACGTGGCGAACCAGCGGCTTGGCCTGCTGGATTTCGCCAACTCGCGCGGCTACGCCCCGCTCGTTGTCGTTGAAGAAACGGCAAGTCGCTCTGTTCCCTGGCGGGAACGCGCGCTGGGCTCGCTCCTAACGGAGCAGGCCCAGCGTGGTGACTTGCTTTTAACTTCCGAATTCACCCGCTTGGGCGGGTCTCCCGGACAAGTCTTTTCGATTCTGGAGACTGCCGCCGAGCGCGGCGTCACCATCATCATCACGAAGAACGGCACCGTCATGGACGGTAGCCTGAATGCTCAAATTCAGGCCGCCGCTTTCGCTATGGCCTCCATGATCGAGGTGGAATTCACCCGTGCGCGCACCCGTGAAGGCTTGCAGCGTGCTCGCCTTGAGGGCCGAATCGGCGGCCGGCGCAAAGGCAGCACCGGCCGCCTCAAGCTCGACCCTCAACGCGACAAAGTAGGGGAGCTGCACGCCCTCGGTTTGACGACGCCGAAGCTCGCCAAATACTTTGGCGTCACCGAGAAAACCATGCGCAAGTTCCTTGCGCGGCACTTCCCCAAAAAAGCGCCGGATTGACACGGCTGGCCCTTCGGCCCAACCGTGCCAATCCGGTTTTCCCGCTCCGCTTCCTTGCCGGTCTTTCGTTCCAGCTTCGCCGGAACTCAGGCCGCAACCTCTCCGCTTGCACTGGCTCGATGGTGGCCAGCCTTCGGCCGACCACCATCCTTGCCGTATGCCTTTCTCGCGGCTCTTGATCTGGATCGCCGCGAAAGACGCAGGCCACGCAATGCGCGGCCTGGCTCGCAGTTGGTGATCGCCTATTCGCTATCGCTTCTAGGCTTTCCACTTCTCGCCCCGTAGGCTGCTACCGTTGCCATTCTGCTTCGTGTCGCCGGGCCGTCTCGGTTCCCGCTGCCGCCATTCGGCGGCCGTCCCGGCCCGTCCGCTCCGCTGCCGGTTTTGTACAACTTTCGCACGCGAAAGTCGGGGAGGCGCAATACGGCTTCCCTTGCTTCGCAGCGGTTCGCCTTGCGCCTTCTCCCGCTTTCCGTCCTGCTGTTTCGTTCCGCGCTTGTGCCGCGTCACGCAGGGCCGGAAAGTGCGAAAGGCGAGGGCGACTTCCTTCGTCCGTCGCCTTCGCCTTTCCTTGTCACGCAACCGCGCCCGTTCCGTGGCGTGTGTCGGTTGCCTTGAATTCTGAATGGCTGCACTACAGCGTGCCCCATTCCCTTTCGTGATCGTCAGTTGAAATGCGCTCCAGGATGCCGGCGCATCCTTCCGCGTTGTTTGCGTAGAACCCCACGTCGATGCCGTAGGGGTTCGTGAGCCAAATTTCCGCACCGTCCGCGTTAATCGCCCAGCCGTCAATTTCCGCGCGTCCGTGGGTCTTCAGGTGCTGGTATAGCTCCTGGCTCCCGATGCTTTGCTCCATCGTCTTCACCGTCCGTTGTTGGGCGAATCGTCCCGCTTTGCGGGCCGACCGGGCTGCTCCAGGTTCGCGCATTCGCGCTCATCCCCGCGTTGCGGGGACTGCTGCGCAGCCTTGCACATCCCTTTCGCTTGCGCCCTCCGGGCGCTAGACCGTGCCACTATCAACCGCCGCGTTTCCCACAAGCTCCACAGGCCCTCGCGCTGATCCGCTTTCCCACAAGAGGTTTCTTGTGGAAAAGCGGGCGCGACCGTTGCCTCTTGCGATATTGAGGTATCGCGGGCAACGCTACGGGGCCTGTCGATTTGTGGAAAACGCTCGCAGCTCGGTGTGCTGCAGCACGCGCGTCACCACGGGTTGCGACACGTTCAGCATGCGCGCCGCCTCGCTGACGGTCCCGACCAGCATC
>NZ_MCGB01000052.1 GCF_001699815.1 Ralstonia pickettii
CGTCCGTGCTTGCGCAACCATACCAGCACCGTCGAGCGACCCTGAATGCCATAGCGTCGCTGCGCCTCTTTGTAGGTCAGCTCGCCTTTTTCCACCTGCTCAACCACTGCCAACTTAAAAGCCAGCGTGTAGTCCCTCTGCGTTCGCTTCTTCTGCCCGTCCATCTTGACCCTCACTCCCTGGCGGGGAAAAAGTGTCAACCTTATTCAGGACGGGTCACGCCCATGAAAAAAAGCCGACGTTTGCGCGTCGGCTTTTTTCATTGCGGCAGCGTCTGCGTCAGACGATGCCGGTGGCGTAGAACACGGCAATCACGAAGAACACGGCCAGTGTCTTGATGATCGTCACGCAGAACACATCGCGGTACGCTTCGCGGTGCGTCAGGCCCGTGACAGCCAGCAGCGTGATCACGGCGCCATTGTGCGGCAGCGTGTCCATGCCGCCCGAGGCCATCGCCGCCACACGGTGCAGCACCTCCATCGGAATACCCGTCGCCTGCGCGGCCTGCACGAACTGATCGGCCATTGCCGCCAGCGCGATGCTCATGCCGCCCGACGCGGAACCGGTGATACCTGCAAGCGTGCTCACCGTCACTGCTTCATTGACGAGCGGGTTCGGGATCGCGCGCAGACCCTCGGCCAGCACCAGGAAACCCGGCAGCGTGGCAATCACGCCACCGAAACCGTATTCCGAAGCGGTGTTCATTGCGGCCAGCAGCGCGCCCGACACCGCCGCCTTGCTGCCTTCAGCAAAGCGGCCCTTCACAGCGCGGAAGCCGAACACCAGCACCACGATGATGCCGATCAACAGCGCGGCCTCCACGGCCCAGATCGCGGTCAGCTTGTCGGCTTCAACCGTGAGCGGCTTGGGCAGGCCGGGCAACGCAACGGTGACGACCTTGCCGTACCACGCTGGAATCCAGCGCGTGAACACCAGGTTCATCACGCCCACCAGCACCAGCGGCGACAGCGCGACGAGCGGATGCGCGAGCGTGCCCGTCTCGGCGGTTTCGGGCTCGTTCACCAGCTTGGTCAGGCCGTGGTCATAGCCATGGCCATTGCGCAGCGCTACGCGGCGGCGCCATTCCAAATACGACATGCCCACCACGATGATGAACAGCGCCCCGATGGTACCCAGCCACGGCGCGGCCCAAGAGGTGGTGTGGAAGAACGTGGTCGGGATGATGTTTTGAATCTGGGGCGTGCCCGGCAGCGAATCCATCGTGAACGAGAACGCGCCCAGCGCGATCGTGCCCGGGATGAGGCGCTTGGGGATGTTGCCCTGGCGGAACATTTCCGCTGCAAACGGGTACACCGCAAACACCACCACGAACAGCGACACGCCCCCGTACGTCAGCAGCGCGCACACCAGCACGATGGAAAGCATCGCCCGCTTGGCCCCCACCACGCGGATGACCGACGCGACGATCGAGCGCGAAAAGCCCGACAGCTCGATCACCTTGCCGAACACGGCACCGAGCAGAAACACAGGGAAATATAGTTTGACGAAGCCGACCATCTTCTCCATGAAGATGCCGGAGAACACCGGCGCCACAGCCGATGGATCGGTCAACAGCACCGCGCCGAGTGCGGCCAGTGGTGCAAATAGGATGACGCTGTAGCCGCGATACGCGGCGAACATCAGGAACGCCAGCGCAGCCAGCACGATGATGACGGACATCGACAATCTCCTCGCATGCTTTTCTTTTAAGAGCGAAGGATTGTATGTCGCGATGCAGCAGATTCCGTTACGCAATCACGCGTATTGAACTGGCGGCGGAACTGGCGTTCGGGCGCGCCGGATGCGCGTCTTCGTCACGTTGACGATGACGATCAATGACGATGTCCC
>NZ_MCGB01000053.1 GCF_001699815.1 Ralstonia pickettii
GTACACAGCCTCCCAGGGCGGAAAGTTCGTCGGCAGCATGCGCCATGCGGCCCCCGCGCGTGCCAGCCAACGCAGCGCGTTGAACAGCTCTCGCAATTCATATCGCCTCTGCGGCGCGTCTTGGTTCATCAACGTCAAATACGGCGCCGCGAAGCTCCATTCTTCGTCACTCACGTCGCTCGGATACGGTCTGCGTTTCTCCATCACGCTTCGACTGCAGCACCGACGGAAAGTGCATAACACGCTCTAAGGCTGAGGGCGCTTGCCGCGCTCGCCTTGATAGCGATAGCCGTCAGTGCCGGGTGGACAGGCACAAATGCGCTGATCGGCAAGAACATTCGCCGTATCGCCAACGCCGCAGCGCGCATGCGAGGGCGCGATTTTCACACGCGAGTCGCCCATGAGGTTTCGGGTAGCGAGTTCCAGCTGATAGCCGTGCAACTCGATGAGATGGCGAAGGAGTTGGAGCAGCGGGAGCGCGAGTGGATGTCCTCGATCCAGAGGCAGTCTCATCAAGTGGATCTCTTGCGGCGGATCGCGCAAACCGAACCGCTTGAAGGCATTCTTCGCTCCATATGCGAATTCGCCGAAGAGCAGGTGCCCGGCGCGCAGGCATCGCTGCTGCTCGTCGACGAAGATCGTTGCGTCACAAGCTGCATCGCCCCCAAGCTTCCCAAGTCCTATTGCGACAGCCTCATTGGTATTCGGGCAGTCAGCGGCGCGGGCTCTTGCGGCACGGCCATTGCGGAGCGCAGAGTCATTGTTTCGGAGGACATCGAAAGCGACCCTCTGTGGGTGGATTTTCGGACGCTTGCAACGTCACATGGCCTGCGCGCGTGTTGGTCGTATCCGGTCATTTCTACCGGAGATCGAGTCTTTGGTTCGTTTGCGCTCTATTTCAATGAGCAAAGAGCGCCACGGCCGGACGAACTTCCTGTCAGTCGAATGGCGGCGGAAGTCGCTGCAGTCGCGATCGACCGATACCAGACTGGTGAGGCGCTTGCCCAGTCCGAGGCTGAATACCGCTCACTTTTCGAGACGAATCCGTATCCGATGTGGGTGTCGGAAAGCGCGAGCGGAAAGTTTTTGGCAGTCAACGATAGTGCGATCAAACACTACGGATTCTCCCGTGAGACTTTCCTGGCGATGCGGGCGAACGATCTGGACGCACCGGAGCAGCACTCCCAGAAGAGCGAACCATCGACGGAAAGCGGCGGTGAGCGGCCGACCGTGACGAGCGGCGTCAAGCTGCATCGTGATGCTCGCGGGGATACACTTGAAGTGGAACTTGCATACTTTCCGCTTCGCTTTCAGGGACGGAACGCGACACTTGCGCTCATTTCCGATGTCACCTACCGGAGCGCGCTGACGCACACCATTCGTGAGCAGAAGGAGTTCTTTTCACTGCTCATGGGTTCGACGGTGGAAGCGATCTGCGGATTGGACCAGAACGGGTGTTGTACCTTCGCGAATGCTGCCTGCGAACGGCTGCTTGGCTACTCCGCTCAGGAGCTCGCGGGTAAGCCAATGCACGCGCTGATACACCACACGCACGAAGACGGCTCCCCGTATGAACTGGCCGCATGCCAGATTCAGAACAGCATTGCGTCAGGGGCGCACGTTCATGTGGACAATGAGGTGTTCTGGAGAAGCGACGGCACGTCACTGCCGGTCGAGTATTGGGCCTATCCCATTGTGCGGGACGGTCAGATGGCCGGCTCGATCGTTACCTTCATCGAGACGAGCGAGCGCCGCAGGCAGCAGGACGAGTTGCGCCGCCGCGCGACGTTCGATGACTTGACCGGGCTTCTGAATCGCCCAAGTTTCGTCACGGCTCTCGAAACCCGACTGCAGCAGGCAGACGCCAGCGAGCGCCATCCCGTCGTCGCCATCCTGGATCTTGATGGATTCAAGGAGATCAACGACTCACTCGGGCATGCCACGGGCGATCAACTTCTTCGGGGCGTGGCTGAACGACTTACTGATCAGTTGGGTCCCCACGCTGACGTTGGCCGTCTGGGTGGAGACGAGTTCGCTTTCGTCGTGGACGAGAGCTATGGTCCGCCAATCGCTACGCGCATCGAGGCGGTGATGGAGTCGATTCGTCGACCGTTCAGCATCGCTGGGCTCGACCTCGCAATCAACGGAAGCGTAGGGGCCGCGCGATATCCGGGAGCGGGTCTTGACGTGGATACCCTCCTTCGCAGTGCTGATGTCGCAATGTATGTAGCAAAGAGGGAGGGACACGGGTTCACCTTCACCGATAGGGTCGATGCCGGAACTCCACGCCCCTTTCTGCTGAGTGAATTGCGCAGGGCGCTGCAGGAGGACGAGTTCATCTTGCATTTCCAGCCCACAATTCCCCTCCAGGGGCTACCTCACTTCGGTTTCGAGGCGCTCATTCGGTGGAACCATCCACGGCTCGGGATCGTGGGTCCGGGCGAGTTCATGCCGATGGTTGAAGTCAGCGATCTGATTCACCCGCTCACAGAGTGGGTCATCGCCTCTGCCGTATCGCGTTTCAAAACCATCATCGAATCATGGCCCAACGCGTTCGTTGCAGTGAACGTCTCGATGCGCAATTTGATCAACCAGAAATTCACTTCGAGCGTTCAGTATCTGGTCGAGCAGAATCGATTTCCGGTGAACTGTCTCAAGATCGAAGTCACGGAAAGTGCAGTCATGGCAGACCCCGACCGTACGCTGAGAGCCCTGAATGAACTTCATGGCCTTGGTGTTCGGATCGCGGTCGACGATTTTGGTACGGGGTATTCCTCTCTCGCCTACCTGCAGAAGCTGCCGGTGGATGACCTGAAGATTGATCGCTCCTTCGTGAGTGGTCTCTCTGGGAGCCAGCCATCAAAGGCGATCGTGCACTCGATCATTTCGCTGGCGCACAGTCTGGGCCTGTCGGTGACGGCGGAAGGTATTGAGTCGGAAGCAGACATGCGGATTCTTCGCGCCGCCGGCTGCGATTTTGGGCAGGGATACTACATCGGCCATCCGATGCCATTCGATGCAGTGCATGACTGGTTGAAGTCGCGCAGCTTTGTATAGCAGTAGCCAGGCAATCACTGGAGCAGGACCATCTCAGTTGCTGGTCGCCCGGCAGCACTGCTCACGCTCACGAAAGATATTTGGCCCACATACGCGCATGACGGTTATCGTCGGGTGGGTAGATCTTGCTGAGGAATGGCTGTAAATGCATTGGCAAACCCATTTGCTGTTGCTGGTGTCGGAGGAATCGGGTTGCCGACGCTGCCGCGCCGCATTGGGCTCGAGCGGCAGATCAGCCCGGTCCTACGCTCGCGCGAACCGAGCGTGCGGCAGTCGCTCATTCTGAAGACCCTGCCAGCAATGACAACGCGCAGGTCTTTGCCGCGCGTCGCGAATCGAAAAACAACTTTCAATGATCACGCGCTGTGTCGGTCGGCCTCGGAGCGCGTGACTAAAATATGGCGTTAGACGGTTTGATTGACAGCGGCAGGCGCGCGCTGAGCGTGGCGCATCGGGTCGTTACGCCTCTTGGGGTTCTGCCCGCGCCCTTGAGCAGGCGGTTCTGTGGCGATATGACGGTGGCGGGTAACGCGTTCAGCAGTCCGTCTGCGCTGACCGCAAGAGCGGAGCATCTCGTCGCTATAGGGGACGCGAGTCACGTTGCGGCGACTGCAGATCGCTTGTCGGTGCGGCGCCAAGCGACTGAAGCTTTCGGTAGATGCGATTGCGCGAAACACCCAGTGCGCGTGCGGCGGCTGACACGTTGCCGCCGTTCGATTTGAGCACCTGCCGGATGAGCGAGGACTCCAGTAGATCCAACGTCGCCTGGTCTGCCGATACCGGCAGCATGTCGTGTGCCGGTGGCTCCTGTGCCGGTTGCTCCCGATGACGTACATCTTCCAGGAAATCGTCTGGCAGATCATCCAACTGGATCTCATCGCCCTCGGCCATGACCATTGCCGAACGCACGAGATTGACCAGTTGGCGTATGTTCCCCGGCCAGTCGTATGTCTTCAACAGGCGCAGGACTTCGGGGGCAACCCGGAAGCGCTGACCACCGTGCTCACCAACCAGGAGGCGATTGAGCACCGCCTCGAAGTCACGCCGCTGCCGCAAGGGCGGGAGCTTGACCAATAGTCCGTTCAATCGGTAGTACAGATCGTCGCGGAACGTACCCCGGGCGATCATGTCGCGCAGATTGCGATGGGTTGCGCAAACCAATGCGACATTGACTGGAATCGCCTTGGCGCTGCCCAGGGGGGTGACGATGCGCTCTTGCAGCACACGCAGCAATCGCGCCTGCAGCGTCAGCGGCATATCGCCGATCTCGTCGAGGAACAGCGTTCCGCCATTTGCCTGCAGGATCTTGCCAAGGCTGCCGCGCCGGCGGGCTCCGGTGAACGCGCCCTCCTCGTACCCGAAGAGCTCTGATTCGATCAAGGTCTCCGGAATCGACGCACAGTTGACGGCAACAAACGGGCCTGCGCAGCGGGGTGAATCCTCGTGGATAGCCTGGGCCAGGAGCTCTTTGCCGGTACCGGTCTCGCCGATGATGAGGGTCGGGATATCGCGGCCGTTGAATTTTTTGAGCTTGCTGATCACTCTTGCGATTTCCGGGTCTCCGGTGTCCAACTGGCCCAGACCTGAGGTGGCCCGAGCCCGGACCGGGCTCGCAGTGCCGGCACGCGACTCGGCCTCCTGTCCCACCTTGTCTGCAGACAGCGGTCGTAGCAGCGATCCGCAATCGGTGCGTTGACGGATCGAGACCTTGGCATACAGGCTGATACCATTGGCAGCATGCACTCGCAGCGGATCTGGCGTTGCCGAACGATAGTGATCAAACAGCGCGGGCACGCTGAGCCCAAGGAGCGATTCCAGCGTGTGCCCGGCCAACGCCGACGGGGTCAGCCCGAGTTGGAACAGGGCACTTCGATTGACCGCGCGATATCGCCCATCCAGCCCAAAAGACAGCATCCCCTCCATGAGCGTGCCGATCAATTCGGGTCGGCTGTGCAAGTGCAGCGTGATGCAGTCGGGATTGGCCGCAGCGAACAGCTGATTTTCAATCTGTAGCGCTGACATCCGGACCAGCGCCATGGTGTGTGCCGGAAAATTTCCCGGATCTCCGCTGACGTTGAGCACACCCGTGACCTTTCCGGATGCGTCAAAAAGAGGGACCGCAGAGCAGTTGAGGACATGGTTGACGCCAAGATAATGCTCATTGGCGCTGACCTGGACGGGCGCCCCTTCTACAAGTGCCGTACCGATGCCATTGGTACCGCGCAGGCGCTCGGACCACGTCACCCCCAGCGACAAGGCCACGCGGTCGGCCTTCTCCAGGAAGTCCTTGTCGCCCTGCGCGTGGAGGATCACGCCTTGGGCATCAGTGAGCAGCACGATGTTGTGGTGATGACTGATCTGCTCGTAAAGGGTTTCCATGACGGGCAAAGCGTACGCATACAGCGTACGGTTCTGCTCGATTGCGAGCGACAGCGCCGCCTTGCTCAGCGCGCTGAAGTCGGGGTTGTCCGTGACTTGAAGGCCGTAGGTGGTGGAGCGTCGATGAGACTGTTCGATGACGGCGGCATGCTGCCGTTGCCACGATGTACCGCTAAGGGGGGTATCGAGCAGGTTCCAGGCGCTTGAGACCTGGCTCACGCGCGCATCATTGGTCGGAGCAGGGTCGCTGGGGGCGCCAGGCATCTATGTCTCCTATTGTGCGTCTGATCGCGCGCACTGATGGTCGGGTTGCTCCCGCTTGGATGGGCGGGTCGCACCCTTCTTGTAGGGCGTTTGCTTCGTATATTACAGGGCGGCAAACGGGCGTGCCAAACCCTGCGCACGAAATCTCGCACCCGTATATCGCTGTTTCGTTGCAGAACAACTGGATCGAAACGAATCAGCCTGTTCCGTTACGGATCAGCGCTGAACATCCCATTGCAGTGGCGCTGCTACGCAGTACGAGATGTCGTTGCTCGCGGCCAACAGGCATCAGTACAGGCGCTGCGGGACGTGAGCGTTCGCGCCATGGACGGTGATGCGGTCGGATCCAGGTGATGGCATGGTGTTTGCGATTAGTGGCGCGGCTGTCGTGAGGCATCACAAAAGCCGCATGAACGTCACAATTCAAAAATCGAAATAGGAGACAACCATGGCATGGCAAAAACCCGAAGCGACCGATCTGCGTTTTGGCTTTGAAATCACGATGTACATCGCCAACCGCTGATTGCGGGTCGACTACACGAGCGTTGGGCGTCATGTTCGCAACTGCGCGATACGACCTTTGTGTCAGATCGGACGCAGGCTGCGAACGGGCGCCGCTTTTCTTCTAGACCTTCCCAATTACCGCAGAAGTACAAGCGCAGCCGCTCGGCGGACTGTGTGGGGATGTCTTTTTCCAAAAATCCATGAGGAGACAAACATGACAAGCAAGCTTGCAGCCAGACTCGCGTTGCTTTGCGCGGCAGTATCCTGCAGCGTTGCCGCACAGGCCCAGGACAACATGCAGAAACTGGAGGGGTTCAAGAGCACAGGGGCATCGTTGAACATCGAGACGGTGCCGCAGGGCGGGGCACGCGCAGCGGCGCTCAAGGCCAATCTCAAGCAGGTCAAGCTGCCGCCTGGCTTCAAGATCGATCTGTATGCGATCGTGCCGGACGCGCGTCACATGGCAGTTGGCCCCAATACGGGCGTGGTTTTCGTCGGTACGCGCAAGACTCGCGTGTGGGCCGTCTCCGACCGCACCAAGAGCCGTGTCGCCGATGAGGTGAAGGTGTTCGCACCGTCTGTCAGTTTCAAGATTCCGAATGGCTTGTGCTTTTCGCCGGACGGTGTGCTTTATGTCGCCGAACAGAATCGCGTACTGGCATTCCCGGCAGCCGATTTTTTCTATGAGAGTCCTGATGTTGCCACGGCACCTGTCGTGCCCCAGGGGGAACTGATCCCGGTTGAAGAAGAGAGCTTCAACCACACCGCCCGGACCTGTCGGATCGGCCCGGACGACAAGCTCTACATCACACTGGGTAACCCGTTCAATGTGCCCCCCAAGGAAAAGGTTGCCCTGTATGACAAGGTCGGGATGATGGGCATTATCCGGATGGACCGCGACGGCAAGCACCGCGAGGTATTCGCCCGTGGCGTGCGCAATTCGGTCGGGATGGACTTCAACCCCAAGGACAAGACCTTGTGGTTCACCGACAACCAGGTCGACGGAATGGGTGACGATATTCCGCCGGGCGAGCTCAACCGCGCCACGAAGGCTGGTGAGAACTTCGGTTTCCCCTGGTACGGCGGTGGGCATATCCGCACCGTCGAATACAAGAGCGAAACGCCGCCGTCCGGTGTGGTTTTCCCGCAGGTTGAAATGGCGGCACACGCTGCGGACCTGGGCATGACGTTCTATAAGGGCAAGATGTTCCCGGCCAAGTATCAAGGCGGCGTGTTCAGCGCTCAACACGGCTCGTGGAACCGCACAACGCCGGTCGGCGCGCGCATCATGTACACGCCGGTCAAGGCCGACGGAACCGCTGGCAAGACCGAAGTCTTCGCTGAAGGGTGGTTGACGTCGAATAACGAGTACCTTGGGCGACCGGTAGACGTGGCGACGCTGCCCGACGGCTCACTGCTGATCTCCGACGACTACGCCGGTGCAATCTACAGGGTGTCGTATGCGGCGGAGTAAGGGGCTGCTCGGTCTTGGCGCAGCGCTGATGCTGGCAGCAGCCCCGGCGATTGCGGCGGGCAGCGGTGCGCCTGCCAAGGCCACACAATGCTTCGCCTGTCACGGCGCGGATGGTTTGTCGAAGGCACCCGACGCACCTAATCTCGCTGGCCAGAACGAGCAGTATCTTGTCAAGGCACTGCAGGACTTTCGCTCCGGCGCGCGGGCGCACGAAGTGATGTCAATGATGGCCAAGGGATTGTCCGACCAGGACATTCAGGCGGTCTCTGCATACTTCAGTGCAATCGCGATCAGCGTGAAAGCACCGTAGTCTTGCCGGCGGGCGCCAAGCTTCGGCGCGGCGTCCGCTGGCCAGGTTTCTCAAGCGGGCATTGCGCGCGGCGCTTTGCCCGGTTTCGTCATGACGCTCATGAGAATCATCGTGCTTGGCGCCTCGGCCGGAGGCGGTTTCCCGCAGTGGAATTGCAACTGCCGCAATTGCGCGGGTTATCGCGCGGGTACGGTTCGTGCGCTGGCGCGCACGCAATCGTCCATTGCCGTTTCGACCAACGGTTTGGACTGGCTTCTGATCAATGCGTCGCCTGACATTCTGACCCAGATTCGTGCCACGCCAGCGCTGCAGCCCGGGCGGGCGACGCGCGACACAGGCATCGCCGCAGTGCTGCTCATGGATGCGCAGGTCGACCATGTCACCGGCCTGATGATGCTGCGCGAAGGCGGGCGGCTGCGTGTGCATTGCACAGCTTCGGTCTGGGAGGACCTGACCGAACGTTTGCCCCTGACGCGGGTGCTGGCGCACTATTGCGGTACGGATTGGCAGCCGATCACGCTCGACACCGAGGCAGGACTGCAACGACCTTTTGAGGTGGCGGGTATCCATCATCTGCGCATCACGCCGTTTCCACTCAGCAGTAAGGCGCCCCCTTACTCGCCGCGCCGGCTCGAGCCCGATCCGGGCGACAACATCGGCATTTTGCTGGAGGACACGCATACCGGGCGCAAGACTTTCTACGCTCCTGGCCTTGGTGTCATCGAGCCGCACATTGCAACTGCCATGGCTGGTGCGGACTGCGTGCTGGTGGACGGAACCTTCTGGACCGAGGATGAAATGGTGCGCTCGGGCTTGTCGAGCAAGCTGGCCCACGAAATGGGCCACCTGCCGCTCTCCGGCGACGCCGGCATGCTTGCATTTCTGAACACGCTGGATGCGCGCCGCAAGATCGTCATCCACATCAATAACAGCAACCCGATTCTCGACGATGATTCCGCCGAACGCGCAGAGCTGACTCGATACGGCGTCGAGGTCGCATACGACGGGATGGAGATCGAACTTTGAGCCGAACCAACGCAAGCCCCGACGCTGCATGGCCGCCTGAGGAGTTCGAGGTGCAGTTGCGCGCAAAGGGCGCTGGCTACCACATCCATCATCCGTTCAACGTGCGCATGAACAATGGTGAACTGACGCCCGACCAGGTTCGGGGCTGGATCGCCAACCGTTTTTATTACCAGGTCAACATCCCTCGCAAGGATGGCGCCATCATCGCCAATTGCCCGGATCGCGAAACCCGCCGGCTTTGGGTGCAGAGAATTCTCGATCATGATGGGAATGCTGATAGCCCTGGCGGTATCGAGGCCTGGGTGCGGCTGGGTGAGGCTGCAGGCATACCTGAGCAAGACCTCTGGTCGCTCAAGCATGTAGTGCCGGGTGTACGCTTTGCCGTCGACGCTTACGTGAATTTTGCACGGAGCGTGCCGTGGCAAGAGGCGGTGTGCTCATCGCTGACCGAAATGTTTGCGCCAAAGATTCACCGCGACCGGCTAGCCAACTGGCCGCAACATTATCCGTGGATCGAAGCCGGTGGTCTGCACTACTTCCGCAGCCGGATCACGCTCGCACAGCGCGATGTCGAACATGGCCTGAAGGTGACACTGGCACACTTCACGACACGTGCGCAGCAAGAGCGCGCCCTCGACATCCTGCAATTCAAACTTGATGTCCTCTGGTCGATGCTTGACGCGATTGAGCGCGCGTATCCCACTCGCTGAGCACGCCACAATGACGATCCCCAAGAAACCCCGCGTTGCCAAAATGTTTCGCCTGCAATGGGAGCCAGCCCAGCAAGCTCACGTACTGCTTTATCCGGAAGGCATGGTCAAGCTCAACCAGAGCGCAGCGGAAATCCTCAAACGCTGTGATGGCTCGCGCGACCTGTCCACGCTCGTGAGTGAGCTCGAGCAGGCGTTCGGCTCGACGGGACTCCAGCAGGACGTGGAAGATTTCCTGCAAGCAGCCGCAGACCAAGGGTGGATCCAATGACCGACGTGCAAACCTTGCCTGTTGACGGCGCGGCTGTGTCGCCCCCGCTTTGGCTGCTTGCGGAGTTGACGCATCGTTGCCCGCTTCACTGCGTGTTTTGCTACAACCCGGTTGACTTCGCCCGCCGGCGCGACGAGCTCAGCACCGCACAATGGATCGACGTACTGCGCCAGGCGCGCCAGTTGGGCGCGGCTCAGTTGGGCTTTTCGGGGGGGGAGCCACTGCTGCGTGACGACCTTGAGGAACTCGTCGCCGAAGGGCGGCAACTGGGCTTCTACACCAACCTGATTACCTCGGGTATCGGATTGACCGAGGCCCGGCTGGCCCGTCTCAAGGCAGCTGGACTCGACCACATTCAGCTTTCTTTCCAGGACTCCACGCGCGAGATGAACGACTTTCTGTCGAACACGCGCACGTTCGATCTGAAATCACGCATTGCTTTGTTGATCAAGCAATACGACTATCCGATGGTGCTGAACGTAGTACTGCACCGCCATAACCTCGATCATGTCGAGCGCATCATCGAGATGGCGGTAGCAATGGGCGTCGAGTATCTCGAACTTGCCAATACTCAGTACTACGGGTGGGGGCTGATCAACCGGGCGCAGCTGATGCCCACGCGGGAGCAATTGCAGCGTGCCGAGGCGGTGGTGAATGCATACCGTGGGAAGCTCGGCAACCGGCTGCGCATCCTGTTCGTGGTGCCGGACTACTTCGAGTCCCGCCCCAAGGCTTGCATGAGCGGCTGGGGAGCGGTGTTCCTGGCTGTTACGCCAGATGGTACCGCCTTGCCATGCCATGCGGCGCAGACCATTCCTGGCTTGCGCTTTCCTAATGTCGCAGATATGCCGCTTGCTGAAATCTGGAATCAAAGCGAGGCGTTCAACCACTTCCGTGGTGATGCCTGGATGCAGGAGCCCTGTCGCTCCTGCCCGGAAAAGCATAAGGATTTCGGTGGCTGTCGCTGCCAGGCACTTGCGCTCACAGGCGATGCGGCACAGGCTGATCCTGTGTGCGATAAGTCGCCCCATCACAGCCGGGTGCAAGAGATCGTGCTGCATGCCCGGCACACGCAGCAAAGCGCCGTGACGGGCGAGCACCCCTTGATATTTCGCAGCGATGCCAACTCGCTGCGCCTGTCGAGTGCTCCCAAGTGATCACCCGGGACCGGGCACATTTAGGCGTTTTTCATCGAGCGCGCTCAACCCCATAGGACGAAGCGGAGTTGTTTTTCCAGCCTTCCCGCTGCAGCATCACGTGCACACGGCGATAGCCGTAATGGACGCGCGTTCCCGCAATCTCTTTGATGCACGCAAGCAGTGCCGACGAGTCGCGAGCAACCGACCGATACGCGTATAGCGAGCATGACATGTGGAACAACGCGCAAGCCTTGGTCAGGCTCACGCAATAGCGGTCAACATCACCCACTGGCGGCACCCGCCAACTGGAAGCAAAACACCGCACCCTTTCCGGGCTGCGGCACCAGCCGGATTTCGCTGCCATGCAGCTGCAGGATTCGCTGCACGATCATCAGCCCGAGCCCACCGCTGCGTGAGCCATCGCTGCGGGCACCGCTCATGAACACTGGACGCACGAAGAGTCCCTTCTGAAGTTCACCTGGGATACCCGGCCCGGTGTCGCTAACCTGGACCGCGACCCCAGTATTCGTTGGACGCAACTGCACCTCGATCGCGCCGCCTACTGGCGTATGGTGGATGGCGTTGTCGAGCAGGTTTGTTAACACGCGCTCGATCATGCCCAAGTCGGCCGACACGATGGGCAGACCGGGCGCAATGTCTGGCTTGAGTTGTTGCTGACGCGCCCCTGCTGCCAACTCGAACTTCTGAAACACGTCTTGTACCAGGTCGGCCAACGCGAAATTTTCCTTTTCTGGCTTAACCACGCCGTACTCAAGCCGTGCTAGCTCAAATAGCTCCTGTGCGAGCCGGCCAACCTTGCGGCTCTGACCGAGCGCAATGTCGAGGTAGCGGCGGCGCTCTTCGTCGTCGAGGATACCGGCCTTCAGTCGGAGCGTTTCCAGGTAGCCGTGTAGTGAAGTCAGGGGCGTGCGCAGGTCATGCGAGATATTGGCGACGAGTTCGCGGCGCTGCTGGTCCTGCAGCGTCAGCTCTCGCCACTGCTCAGCAATGCGCCGCGTCATCTGCACGAAGGCCTGGCTCAGTGTCGCTATTTCTCCGCCACCGCGCGCAATGCGCTCCAGCGTCGCCGTTTGGCTTTCGAGCGATCCGATTCCTTCGGATTCGAAGCGTCGGACTACAGCCGTCAGCTCGCGCAGAGGCCGCGTGATGAGCCAGAACGCCACCGTGCCCGCTACAAGCCCGAGAAGAGCCACCAGCCCCATGGACCACAGCGTTGTCCGCAAAACGTTGTCAGCCGCCACGTGCGCGGCAACGGCGTCGTGGTCCTCGCCCTGCAGCACCACGTAGACGTAACCTGCGTCTCGGCCATCAACGCGCATCGGCGCGGCGCTAAAAACTTTGGGCGTTTGCAAGTTGCGTGGATCGTCACCGAGGACCGGCATCGTCGCACCAGCGAGCAGTCTGCGCACCGGTGCGAGGTCGACGCGGTCGCGCTTGAGGTGGCCGGGGGGCGCCGCTTGCGCCGCAATGTGGCCGTCAGGCGAGAGCAGGTAGACCTCTACGCTAGGATTCACCGCCATCAGTTTGTCGAACAGATCTTTCACCGCGACAGGGTTTAGTCCTTCCGGTCGCATCAGTTCGGCATTCTCCGCGATGTGTGCGGCCAACCCGCTCGACAAGCGTTGGATCACCTCCTGCTCGTGACGTCCGTTCGAGCGCAATTGCAGCCAAGCCGAAGTGCCGCAGCACACCAGCAACAGCACAGCGAATACCAGCGAGAGCCGTCGAGATAGCACTGCCTCCCCTCGTCCACTCATGCTGCGTCCTCCTTGCCGTCTGCCCCGATAGAGAGCTTGTAGCCGCGCCCCCAGACGGTGAGTATGCGCCGCGGCTGCGCCGGGTCGACCTCGACCTTGGCTCGCAGCCGGTTGATGTGAGTGTTAACCGTATGCTCGTAGCCGTCGTGCTGGTAGCCCCAGACTTGATTGAGCAGGTCGAGCCTCGAAAACACTTTGCCCGGATGACGTGCGAAGAAATGAAGTAGGTCGAACTCGCGCGGCGTGAGTTCGATCGGTTTGCCGTCGACGCGCACCTCGCGCGCTAGTGGTTCGATCTCAAGATTGCCTAGTGTGAGGCTACCCGACTCCATGCGCGCGTTACGCGCCAGCGCGTCGGTACGTCGAATCAGTGCCTTCACGCGCGCCACCAGCTCCAACACCGAGAAGGGCTTGGCAAGGTAGTCGTCTGCGCCGAGCTCCAGCCCCAAGATGCGGTGCACCTCGGTCGACCGGGCACTGATGATGATGATTGGCGTGTAGCGGGCCTGCACCCGCGCGCGGCGGCAAATCTCCAGGCCGTCGATGCCAGGCAGCATCAGGTCGAGCACCAGCGCATCCCAGTTGCCCCGTTCCATTTCCCGCTGGCCCGCATGGCCGTCAGCCGCGTGCACCACCGCATAACCCTCGTCCCGGAGGTGCATGCGCAGCAATTCCGCGATGTGTGCGTCATCTTCAACGAGCAGGACGCGTTTGGCAGAGTCCATGGGGCGTGGGGAAAGGGATGTCTAAAGCGTTCTTTAGGACTGATTGTCCCGCGATCTGACCGGCGCAGTTATCACAATTAATTGAACTTTGCGTGATGAATCGGTCAGGGGGAGCGCCCAAGAATACGTTCCATGAAACGCGACGCCCACCTCTCTATGCCCACCAGCATCGACACCAGTCCGGTGCATCCGTTGTGGATGCGCTGTACGCACTGGTTCAATGCCTTGGCAGTGATGGTGTTGGTGCTGAGTGGTTGGCGCATCTACAACGCTGCACCGTTCTTTCCATTCACTATCCCAGCCTCCGCTACTTTGGGCGGATGGCTGGGAGGGGCGCTTCAGTGGCACTTCGCAGCGATGTGGTTGCTGGTGGTCAACGGCTTGGTCTACCTAGTCATGAATGTCGCCAGCGGCCGACTGGCCCGCAAATTTTTCCCAGTCACGCCGGCGGGTGTGCGGTGTGACATGGTCGCAGCGCTCAAGGGAAGGCTCTCGCATGCCGACCCGCGCCACTACAACAACGTGCAGCGGCTCGCCTATCTGTTGGTGATATTGGACATCGTGCTGTTGGTGCTTTCGGGCTTGGTACTGTGGAAGTCGGTGCAGTTCGCGACCCTGCGAGAGCTACTTGGTGGCTACGAGGTAGCTCGCCGCATCCACTTCTGCGCGATGGCCGGCGCTGTGGCGTTCGTGGTGGTGCACCTTGTGATGGTAGCTCTGGTGCCACGCACCCTGCTGACGATGTTAGGCGGCCGCGTGGCTGGCACCCCCTCCCCGATCCAGGACCGGTCGTCGCACGACGCCTGATTCGTCCCATGAAGATATTCAAAGCTCCCAGATTCGACGGCATTGATGGTGACGCTGTGCTCATCGAGGCACGCCGGCAGATTGCCCGTCACGTCAACCTGCCCGCGCGTCGTGCTTTCCTGCAGCGCTCGCTCACGCTGGGCGGCCTGTCGCTGCTGACCGGCTGCAGCATCTCTGACAACGAGCAGGTCGAGGCGGCTCTCTCGCGTATCTCACGCTTCAACGACAAGGTTCAGGGCCTGATCTTTGACCCGAACCAACTGGCCCCCACGTACCCTGACTCGATGATCACGCGCCCCTTTCCGTTCAATGCCTACTACGGCGAGGATGAGGTGCGCCAGGTTGATGAGCAGGCATGGCGGCTTGAGGTTACCGGTCTTGTCTCCGACCGACGTCAATGGAATCTAGCCGACCTGCGTGCGATGCAACAGTACGACCAAGTGACACGCCATATCTGCGTGGAGGGCTGGAGTGCGATCGGTAAGTGGGGAGGCGTGCGCTTTGGTGACTTTCTACGCCGAGTTGGCGCCGACTTGAGCGCCAAATACGTCGGTTTCAAGTGCGCTGACGACTACCACACCAGCATCGACATGGCGACCGCGCTACATCCTCAGACACTCATGGCCATAACCTATGACGGCGCGCCGTTACCTCCGAAGTATGGCTTCCCGATGAAGCTGCGAATGCCCACCAAGCTGGGCTACAAGAATCCGAAGCATATTCAGGCCATTTTTGTGACCAATACCTATCCCGGTGGCTACTGGGAAGACCAGGGCTACAACTGGTTCGGCGGGAGTTGAGCCCCACGTCCGCTCCCCGGACTGTGGCTTGGCTGCCAATGAAAGCGAGAGGCCGTGTTCACAAGGACCGCGCCATATCTATAGGCAACGCAAGCATCATCACTTACTTAGGAGAATCACATGAACAAGTTCGCTACCACTCTGCTCGCTGTCAGTCTGACCTTCGGCGGTGCCTCGGCCGTTTTCGCTGCGGACGCCATGGGCAAGGATGCGATGTCGAAGGACGCGATGTCGAAGGACGCGATGTCGAAGGACGCGATGTCGAAGGACGCGATGTCGAAGGACGCGATGTCGAAGGATGCGATGTCGAAAGATGCGATGTCGAAAGATGCGATGAAGAAAGACTCGATGAAGAAGGACGCGATGAAGAAGGACGCGATGAAGAAGGACGCGATGAAGAAGGACGCGATGTCGCAGTAAGACTCCTTTGACGCCCCTCCAACTCGAGATAAGGAAAGTCGCACCATGACTCTCTTCATCATTTCGTTCCTTGGAGGGGCGCTGACCGTGCTTGCTCCATGCATCCTGCCGGTCATCCCCTTTGTGTTCGCAAGGGTCGACCAGCCATTCGTCAAAAGTGGGCTTCCTATGCTGGTGGGGATGGCCTCCACTTTTGCAGCGGTCGGAACACTTGGCGCTGCGGCAGGCAGTTGGGCAGTAGAAGCCAACGAGTATGGCCGAATCGCTGCAACCGCGTTGCTAGGGCTCATGGGAGCTGCGATGGTCTTTCCTCGCCTAGCTGAACGTCTCACACGCCCCCTGGTCTCTGTTGGCTTGGATCTGTCCAATGCCGCCAATGCACATACTGCAATGGCCGGGAACTGTGTGCTCCCCTCCTTTATTCGGGGGGTCGCGACGGGGCTTCTATGGGCGCCATGTGCCGGTCCGATACTTGGATTAATTCTTACTGGCGCTGTTCTTCAAGGGCCAAACGTCAAAACCTCTCTGTTGCTGTTAGCGTACGGCGCTGGCGCCGTGAGTTCTCTTGCACTGGTTCTCCTGGCCGGCCACAGGATTTTTGCCGCCATGAAACGCTCCCTCGGCATTGGCGAGTGGTTTCGAAAAGGTCTAGGGATAACAGTGCTTTCTGGCGCGGTCGTAGTCATGACCGGCGTAGACACAGGGTGGCTTGCTCAAGTTTCATCGGGCAGCGTCGAAGCGTCGGTTGAAAAAATGCTGCTCCAACATTTCGCTCCAAGGCAGACCGGGAAAATGCCTATCGTTGACGGGCAACAGCAGGCAAAAAGGAATGCACCCGGAGGTCGTCTCATCCTTGTACAGGCGCAGCAGAATCGACAACCCCTGAATTTGCCAGTTGAGGGGCTTTTTCCACCGTTGACTGGCGCCGTTGACTGGTTGAACTCACCTCCGCTCACGGTTGAGGCGTTGCGCGGCAAGGTGGTGCTGGTGAATTTCTGGACCTTCGGTTGTATCAATTGCCGCAACGTCCTGCCCTATGTGCGCGAATGGGACCGGAAATACAAGGACCAGGGACTTGTTGTCGTGAGTGTTCATGCCCCCGAGTTTGCGTACGAGAAGAACATCGAGAACGTGAAGCGTGCCGCAAGCGAACTTGGCGCGACCTTCCCCATAGCGATCGATAACCGATTTGAGATATGGAAAGCCTTCAACAATAACTACTGGCCGGCCAATTATTTTATTGATTCCCAGGGGCGCATTCGCTTCCATCATTTCGGTGAAGGCGAGTACGAAAAGTCAGAGCGTGTGATTCAGCAACTCCTCAAGGAGGCGCGAGTCGGAGATCGGCCAGTACCCATGACCGAGACCACGCTTGAAACGCTGAACGCTGCTTTGGCCCTCCAACGCGCGGGAGATTTCGTTGCGGCTGGGGTTGGCGCTGGATGACGAGCAGTAGGGGTCAGTCCGGCTCGGTTTAGCAACATGCCTGTATGTACCTGTGGATACCTTCTGCACGAAGGAGCTAATTCGCCCGCTCTTCTGCACCCCACCTCAAGGGCTGAAAAGATGCAACTAACCCCAACATCAAAAGTGACGGACGAAGGCGCCAGTTTACCGCTGCGCGAGTGGACGTGGACTGGTGCGTACAGACAACGAGATTTGATCACCTTGTGTTTGACAGAGTCTGCGGAGTTGTTCGTAGTTTGTTATTAAATCAATGGGTTATTGGAGATTCCACAGTGGGTGGTTCCGCTAACCTTTTTGAATCCGTCTCACCACATAACAAAAACCCGGCAGTCCGCCAAGGACGCCGGGTTTTTGTTGCCTGCAGCGCGCAGACCTGCTGCCGCTCTAGTCACTCTCGCAAGGTTTCTTGAAGACATGCTTCACCCCGCATTTGGTCGCATGCGCCGCGTTTTTCACGCCATGCCCGACTGCTCGTGCGGCGTTGGCTGTGGCGTGCCCGGCTTCCTTTGCCGCATGGCCGGTCTTACGGGCGGCTTCCTTCGTGTCCTGCTTGATGTTCTCCTTGGTCTCGGACAAGTCGGCATGGGCCAGGGGGCTGAGCAGCGCCACCAGCAACGCGGGGATCAACAGCAGACGACCATTCACGGCGGGAATCCTCACAAAACAGGTTCATGCAACGGACGCGTCGAGCACCACGGCGGCGCGACCGGTCAACAGGATGCGTGCGCCACTGCGCACGGTAAAGCGGTACAGCACGTTGATGCCATCGCCGCCGATGCGTTCGGCTTCGACGTCGAGCGGCGTCTCGATTGTGTCGAGGCGCGGTACGTGGGCCTCAATGCTGCGCACACTGGCGAGAAAGCCGGCGCGCGGGCGTGCTTGCGCAGCATCGCACAGAGCGCCGTGGACGGCCATCGCCTGAGCGGCGTATTCGATGCCGCAGACAGCCGCCAATTGACCGTGGGAGCGCAACGGGTTGGCAGTGTCACGATGACTCGTGGCGTTGCAACGGATGTGCGCGTCGTCCCAGGCGACGACGGTGTCGAGCAGGCACATCGTGCCGCTGTGTGGGATACGCGCTGCGATCCAGTTGCGGTCGAGCGGCGGGGTTGGCTGCGCGTTTGACGTCATGGCGTGCCGAAGGTGATGTCGACCTGTACGCGGGTCTCGTGCAGGTACTCGAGCACCACGCGGCCTGCGCGCCGTGCGGCCAACGCTTCTAGCAGCGGCAGCGCGCGGGCTGCGGCGTTGCCGTGCCACAGCGTTTCGAGCCCGGGTTGTGCCAACGCCGTGAGCGGCGCGTCGGTCAGCGCAACGTCAATGCGCGCGAGCGTGCGCGGGCCGGCTTCGGGCGCGAGCACCAGCGCCACTGCAAACGGATCGGGCACGGGGCGCACCGCGTTCAGCGGTTCCGGGTAGTCGCCGTCATACGCGATCACCAGCGCGGGCGTGGCGTCAATCGCGACCTGGCAGAGGCCGTCCAGCAGGCCGGCGGCAAAGCTGCCGTCGTACGCGCACAGCACGTTGGACGGTGCCATCGCGTGCGTGGCGATGCTCCAGTAGCCGGCTGGCGCGTTGTGCACGGAGTTGTGAAAACGCGTAGGTGAGAGCTTGCGGTCGTCCCCCGCCAGGGTTTCACAGATGGCGTTGCAGTTATGGCCGTCGCCGCCGGACGAACTGAAGACCGTGGCCAGCGTAGCGGCATCGCGTCCGCTGGCTGCGACAGCCTCGTGGCCGACTGCCAGGGCGAGCTTGACCACCGGCCCCGTGCGGCGGCGTTCGACCGACGGCAGGCCGGCTGGCGGCGGCAACTCGGTCGGTGCGTGTGCGTAGCGCGCACGGCCGGCAAGCACGTCGGCCGTATGCGGCCAATCCGGCAGACCGGGCCCGAGGATGCCGGCGCTCTCGATGAAGGCGCTGAGTCGGGTCATGACGACAGGCCCAGGTGATCTGCGCGGCCGAAGACCAGGCTGCAATTCGTGCCGCCAAATCCGAAGGCGTTGCTGAGTGCCGTGCGAACGCGGGCGTGGCCGCTCTCCGTCAGATAGTTGGCGATGAGCGCCGGGTCCGGCTGCGTGGTGTTGATGCCGGCAGGCAGAAATTGATGGCGCAGCGCCAGTGCTGTGATCACGGCTTCCAAAGCTCCGGCCGCGCCCAGCGTGTGGCCGGTCGCGCCCTTGGTCGAACTGCACGCCGTGCCGTGGAACAGCGCCTGGATGGCGCGGGACTCCGCTGCGTCATTGCTGGGTGTGCCGGTGCCGTGCAGGTTGATGTAGTCGATGTCCGCCGTGCTCAGGCCGCTGGTAGCGAGCGCTTGCGCCATGGCAGCGCGTGCCCCCAGCCCTTCGGGGTGCGGCGACGACATGTGATGCGCATCGCTCGATTCGCCAATGCCGAGCAGCAGGATGGCATCGTCGTCCAGCGCGTCGTTTGCCTCGGGGGCACGCTCCAGCAGCGCAAAGGCGGCGGCCTCGCCGATGGAGATGCCGTCACGCGCCACGTCGTACGGCCGGCACGGTTGCCGCGACAGCAGCTCCAGCGAGTTGAACCCGTACAGCGCCGTCAGGCACAGCGAATCGACACCACCAACCACCGCCGCATCGATCAGGCCCGCAGCCAACATGCGCCGCGCCGAGGCAAACACCTTGGCCCCCGACGAGCACGCCGACGAGATCGCCGTGGCCGGCCCGCTCAATCCGAAGTACGCGCGCACAAATGCGGCTGGAGAATAGATATTGTGCGTCTGCGCGTAGTGAAAGCTGGCCGGCAGCGCGCCCGTTTGCGGATCGCGCTGCTGGTAGGCGCGTTCGGTTTCGAGAATGCCCGACGTGCTGGTGCCGATGAATACGCCGACGCGTCCGGCGCCGTGGCGTGCCTTGGCGGCTTCAACGCTTTCGGCAAAACCGTCCTGTGTGAGGCCGATCTGGGCGAGCCTGTTGTTGCGGCAATCGAAATCGGCCAGGTCTGCGCGCACGGGCGCGGCATCGGCGCCAGGCACTTCGCCGATCCACGTGTCGAGATCGGCGCGCGGGAAGGTGCACGGCGCGAGGCCGCCCCGTTGCCCGCGCAACGCGTCGAGCGTGGCGTCAAGGCCACGTCCGAGGCAGCTCGTGGCGGTGAAATGCGTGAGCAGGACGGGCTTCACTGGGGGCGATGTCGCGGCAATTGTGGGGTGGGGTGGATTCGGCAGGCTGCTGCGCCGATCGTCAACAAATTTTATCAAATGGTCATTTGCGAGCGCGTGGCCTGCGCGGGCTCCGGCGCGAGGGCAGCGCGCAACGTCGTGCACTGCAATTGCGCGCGCGCGGCGGTTTCGAGCACCTTCGGCAATACGGTCAGCAGGACGGGGTCGCCGTGTGCATCGCGCGCCGCATGGCCGTCGTGGAGCAGCAGGATGTCTTGCGGCGCCAGACCGTGCAGCAGGCGTTGGGTGACGGCTTCGGGATTGCGCGAGCGGGTATCGAAGCCGCGGCGCGTCCAGCTCGCCAGTTGCAGGCCAAGCTGGCACAGCACGGGCTCCAGAAACGGGTTGCGCAGTCCGGCCGGCGCGCGGAAGAACAGCGGGCGCGTGCCGGTGATTTGCGTGAGCGTGTCCTGTGCGGCAGCAATCTCGCGCCGCAACGCGCCTGGCCCCTTCAGCGAGAACGTATGCCGGTGGCGCTGACTGTGGTTTTCCACCGCGTGCCCGCGCGCGACGATGGCCTCGACGCAGCGCGGGTGCCGCTGCGCCAATTCGCCGATGCAGAAGAAGGTGGCCTTGGCACCGTACTGGTCCAGTATGTCCAGCACGCGCGGCGTGACATCGGGGTCAGGGCCGTCGTCGATGGTCATTGCGATTCGCTGGCCGGCCGTGGCGGGCAGATGCGTCCAGTTGGGACCGAGCCATGTGCTGCGCGGCCATAGTCCGCCGGCCATGAGCACCAGATGCGAGGCGATGACGCCGCCGCCCGCCCACGGCCATGTCGACGGATCTGCTGCAACGGCAACCGCTGCGCCAGCGTGCAGGGCCAGCGCGCCGCTGATCAGCGGGCTCGGCTTCCAGCGTCGGGCGGTGCCAAGTGGCGGGGTGATCGGTGCGTTCATGCTGTGGCGTGCTGATCGTGATTGGCGCGTGGCGCGAGGATGGCGGCGAACAACAGCGCAAGCATGGCGCCCGGGCCGACGGTCAGCCCGAAGGTTTCGAGCATCGGCACGCGAGAGAGCGCGAGCAGGCCGAAGCCGGCCACCGTCGCCAGGTTGGCCACCAGCAGTGACACCAGGGTCTGCGGCGCAATGGCCTGTGCGCGTTGATTGAAGAACAGCGCGTAGTTCGATCCCACCGCCACGATCAGCAGCATGCCGACCAGATGCAGGATGGTCAGCGGCACGCGCGCCAGTGCAAAGCCGGCCGTCACCACCAGCACCGCCGCCACCAGGGGCGCCAACGCCCGCAAGGTCCGCTGCGGCGAGCGCAGCGCCACGATCAGCAGCAACGCGATCGCCGCAAAACCGGCAAGCGAGAGGCGAAGGTCTTCGCGCACGTAGTTCACGTACATCCGATCGGCTTCGACCTTCATGTCGACGAAGAGCGCCCCGGGTACGGTCGCATGCTCAACGGCTGCGCGAATCGGCGCGGCATCGAGGCTGGGCGGATTGGATGCGTTATTCGTGGTAGCCGGCGCGGCGGATGGTGCATCTGGTGGTGCGCGCAATGGCAACATGGCGTTCCACTGGCCGGCGTGTTCTGTTAGCAGTGCATCCACCGCCAATGCCATCGACGTGCCCTTCAGGTCTGCGCGCCGCAAAAAGGGCTGCGCGCGTGCCGCGTCCACATCGGCGATGAACGGGGCGAAGAGATCGGGTTTTACGCGGATCGGCTGGTCTTCCACCGCGCTGCGCATGCGTGTGGCCAGTGCATCGGCCGCCGGCAAGCTCGCGAGGCGCGCGCGCTGTGTGGCATCGCTCGGCAGGTAGCGCGCGGGATTCTCGAAGCCGGCGAGCACGCCGTTGTCCACGAGCGGTTGCAGTTGCGTGGCGATCTTCTCGGCGCCTTCGAGCGCGGCCTGTTCCGTTGCTGCCGGGATCACCACCAGATATCGCACGTCGGGCGCGCCCACATCTGCGCGAAGGCTGGCGTCGAGCGCCTGGCTTTTCGCCGGCACGGGGCTCAACGCGGCGAGTTCGCGGCTCCACAAGCTATCGCGATGCAGCGAAAGCGCCGCACATGCGCCGATGAGCACGGCGGCCAACAGCCAGCGCAGGCGCGGTGCGGCAGACGTCGCCCGCGTCAGCCACGCTCCCACGCGCGAGAGATCACGCGTCGCCACTTCTGCACCACGCAGATGCGGTAGCACGTAGCGCGTGACGAGCGCGGCCGTTACCAACCCCACAATCGAATACAGCCCCAGTTGCACCAGGCCGGGAAAGCCCGAGAACAGCATCGACGCAAAGCCGCACACCGAGGTCAGCACACCCAGGCGGATGGTCGGCCAGTACGTGGCAATCCATGCGCGCAGGCTGTCGTGGGGAGTGGCGCCGTGCAGGCGGGCGGATTGCACGAACAGGTAGATCGAATAGTCGACCGCCTCGCCGATGAGCGTGGTGCCGAAGCCGAGCGTAAGCCCGTGCACCGCGCCAAACGTGAGGCTGACCGCTGCCACGCCTGCCGCCACGCCGGACAGCACCGGCAGCAACCCGAGCACCATCGTGCGCGGCGAGCGGTATACCGTCAGCAGCAACGCCACCACCAGCACGAGGCTGACGGCGGAAAGCCGCTCGACGTCGTGCTTGATGGTGTCGCGCGATTCGACGGAGAACACGCCCGGGCCGGTCATCAGGATGCGCGTTGACGCTGCGTTTGGCACTGCGCGCGCAACCGCATCGAACGCGCCGCGCACGGCATCAATGGCATGCGCCTGTGCGTCGGTGTCGGAGCCGGCGGCCGTTGTCTGCACGACCAGCACGGCACGCTGGCCATCGCGTGACGCCCACACGCCGTGCTTCGACGACGGCAGCGCGGTGTTGTCGAGCTGGCTGACGAGTGCCGCCACCTCGCCGGTCGGGTCACGCGGCAGCATGTTCTTGGCGACGAGCCCTGCCGATGAACTCAACAGATCGAGGCTTTCGCCCAGCGCCGCATGCAGCCCTTCGGCGGAAAAGCGCTGCGGCGTGACTGCGGGGCTCAGCACGTAGCGGTGGTCGAAGATGAACTGCCGGTCGCGCGCTTCGCTCACGGGCTCACCGTTGTTGACGGCGCTGAATTGCGCGTCGGCACGCAGCCTCGCAGCGAGCTGCTTTGACAGCGTTGCACGGGTGGCCGCGTCACCACCGTCGATGCCGACGAGGATGAGGCGCGACACGAGCCCCTCGCGCAACTGGTCGACGAGCACGCGTTGCTCGGCACTCGGCGAGCGCGGCAGAAACGCCGACAGGTCCGCCGTAAAGCTGGTACGTCCGATCACGACCGCGCACAGCAGCAGGCCAGTCAACCAGACCAGCACCGCAGGGCGACGCAGGGCGTGCAAGCGTTTCATGTGCGCGCCATCCTTAGTTGCCGAGCACGCGTTGCAGGCGCATCAGCGAATGATCGCCGTCGGCCTGGCGGATGGCGACGCTGCGCAGCACATCGCGCGTGCCCTCCAGCGTGATGGTGCGCACCACTTGCTGCATGCGCGTGTCGATGGGCGAAAGGGTGAGCGTCCAGTCATCGCCGTGGCCGGCGATGGCGACCTTGTAGATCGCTTCGAGCGCGTAGCGGTTGCCGGCCAGTGTGGCGCGGATGCTTTCAATGAACGCGCCCAGCTCCGGGTATTGCGACAGCGGCATCGTGAACTTGCGCTGGTTACGCTCCACGGTCAGCTTGTCGCCGTCAATCACGAGATGTTCGGGCTTGGGGGCCAGCGTGTGCTTTTCCAGATGATCGGGCGCGACGAACACCAACTCGCCGGATGATTCGATGGGCTGCGCAGCAATCGACAGCGTCTTCGTTTCCGTGAACGTGGCGCGCCCCGATTTGTTGCGTGCGAGCGTGGACATCAGGCGGTCGAGCGTCCAGGCGGAATCCGCAGCGTGAGCGGTCGCGGCCAACATGCTGGCCGCGAGCAAGGCCAGGAAGGCGCGGAAGAATGGGCGCGTTGCAGTCATGGCGTTTGCGTGGTCTGGTGGTCCGCGGGGGCGTGATCCGGCGCTCCGGCCGCGTCGGCATCCTGCCAGAAGTCGAAGTAATTGAACCAGTTGTACGGTGCGGTGCGGCAGTAATGTTCAACGCGTTCCACATAGCGGCCGAGCGCGGCTTGCACGGCGGCGGCGCGATCTTCGCGGCGCACATCGGTGAAGTCCGCCAACAGATCGAAATGCACAGCGTAGCGATTGCCGCCCAGGTGCAGCCCCGTCATGAACAGTACGGGGCGTTTGAGCATGGCCGCCATGTGCAGCGGCCCCAACGGAAACGCCGCCGGGCTGCCGAGAAAATCCATGTGCCGGACTGACGGCCCCGCGTCGCGCAACAGCGTGCGATCGGCCAGCATGCCGACGAGCCGGTTGTCATCCAGCGCTTCGCGCACTTGCAGCATGGCGTCCACGCGGCCGAGCGGAATGACCTCCGGCGCCGCCGCCGGGTTGATGGCGGCCACCGCGGCGTTGATGTTGCGTGCATTCTCTTCGTACATGGCGACAGCCACGCGTAGATCCGGCACCGTCCGGCCGAGCGCGCGTACCACCTCGAAACTGCCCAGGTGCGCGCCCAGCAGGAACGCGCCGCGCCCCTGCGCCAGCACGTTGTGCACGTGCTGTTGGCCCTGCAACTGGATGTCGAACAGACCGAAGCGCCCGCTGATCAGGTAGATGCGGTCATGAATGGTCGTGGCGAACGTGAGCATGTGGCGGAACACGTCGCACAGCGTTGCAGTGCGGCCGAGCGCGCGGCGCAGATAGTCACGTGAAGCGCCCCGCGCCGCTGGCGAGGCCGCCACGAAATACAACGCAATCAGCCGCAGCAGGACCCGGCCGAACGGCCGCCCGAGCCGCAGCGAGAGCCACGTCATCAGGCGCAGCAGCGCGAGGTTGCTGCGCTCCGGACGCTCGGCCCAGTCGGAGCGCTTCATGCGGCAACGCCCTCCGGTGCCGGGGCAGACAGGACGCCGCTGGCCACTTCACGTTCGCCCGCGCGGATTGTGAAGCGCACGGCGTTGCTTGGCGTCGTCTCGAACGCGAGATCGAGCACTTCCCCGGGTGCCGCAGGACTGAGAAACTTGGCCGAGCTGATCTTGCACGCATCAAGCGAGCGGCCCAGCGCCGCACCGATCGTGTGAAGCGCATGGTCGAGCAGCACCACGCCCGGCACGATCGGATGGCCAGGAAAGTGCCCCGGCAGCGCGGGGTGATCAGCGGGAATGGTGAAGCGCATGCCGTGCTTGTGTGCGTTGCGGTGCGAATGCTGCGCGATCAGCGCGGCCAGCACATCGCGCGCCAGTTTGCCGGTTTCGTTGCGCGGCAGCGCGTCCACCAGCAGCAGTGGACGCGGCATAAATGCTGCGTCGATGCGGTCGTGCAGGGCACGCAGCACATCCGCCGCGCTGAGGCCCGGCGCCACAACCAGCGCCACCAGGCGCGTGACTGCCGCGCTGCCGTGCGTATGCCGGGCGGCGGGCGCATCGTCCGGCATGTAGAACACGCCGTCCACCACACCGGCAATCGCGTTGAGTTGATGGTTCAGATACGCCAGCGACGACCGCTTGCCTGCAATGTTGATCAGATCGGCCTTGCGCCCGTGCAGGAGAAAGTGCGTGTCGTCGATCAGTTCGATCGCGTCACCCATCGGTACCGGGGTTTCGACGTGTCCGCCATAGACCCACACCGTCGGGCCTTCGTCTTCCGGCGTGCCGGAGCGCGATTCCATGCGAACGCCGGGGTACAGGTGCCACGCGGTTTCTTGCGCGGTACGGCGCGTCGCGACCTGGCCGGTTTCGGTGCTGCCGTAGATTTCCAGGAGCGGCGTGGATAGGCGAGTCTCGGTCTTCCGCGCCAGCGCCTCCGACAGCGGCGCTGTGGCCGACAGGACGAGCGATGCACTCGGCAACGCGGGCTCCGATGCGAGGAGCGCCCGCAGATGCACCGGCGAGGTCACCAGCACGCGCGGCTGCGGTACTGCGTCCAACGCCTCGCGAATGTCCGCCGGATAGAACGGCTGCCGGTTGCTGAACGCCAGACCCCCCTGCAGCGCCAACAGCACCGTCACCTCAAGGCCGTACATGTGCTGTGCCGGCACCGTGCCGACCAGCGTGAAGGCGCGCCCATCGGCCAGGCCAAGGTGCGCGACGGCCGTGCGCATGCAGCGCGCCAGTGCGCCCCACGTCTTGCGATGCGGCACCGGCGTACCGGTCGAGCCGGACGTGAACAACACCGCCATGACTTGCGACGTGTCGATCTGCGGCACGTCGATGGGCGCTGCGCCGGGCGTCAACGCATCGGGATAACGGAAGGCAGGCAGGTCGACCGGGCAGGCGGTCGCATCGTGCAGGCAGAACACATCGGGCGCGAACGCCGAAAGCTGACGCACCATCTGCGCCGTCTGCATGGGCGGCAGCAGGCTGACCTTGCCGGCCACCAGCGCTGCGCCCAGCCCGACGGCAAAGCGGTAACGGTCTGCGCAGGCGTTGAACACGTGGCCGCCCGGCGGCAGCATCGCGGCCAGCGCCATCACATCGGCCAGGAACGTGCGCGCTGAGACGGGCGTGCCGTCACGCCAGGCAAGCGTGTTGTCCAGCGTTGGATGGGAGACCAGCGGGTAAGTCGGCATGAAGCAAATCTTGCAGGCGGGTGGGTTCAGCGGGACCGTTCTGTGGCAGCGGGCGTGACGTGCCCGGATTGTTCCGATTGTCGATACGCGCGCACCGCGTCGAACAGGCTGGAGTGTGGCTCACCGCGCAGCACGATGCGGCGGCATAGGTATTCCGCCACGAACACTACCCCCACCAGCGGCAGCGACAGGTAGTTCGCAAACGTCGACCACGTGACGGTGGATGCCGTGGCAAACAGTAGCGTGGACACGGCAGCGGTTGCCAGGAAGAACAGCGTCCATACCAGCGTGACTTGCCGCGAATAACGCGCAATGCGCGGTGTGAGCGTGCCGTGCACCATGTGGGCAAAGCGCGTGCACAGCGGCTCGCGCCCCGCCACCAGCGTGCGGCCGAACACGTAGGCCATCATCAGGTTGAAGCTTGCATGCTCGAGGTACAGGCCCCAGTCAAAATGCGCGGCCAGCGGCGCGCGCGCCATCCACAGCACTGAGCAGACGAGCAACCACAGCGGCAACAACCATGCACGATGCGTGGTACGTGTGGCCGCCACCAGCGCGATTGCCAACGGCGGTAACAGCGCCATTGCCAGGCCCACGCCATGCGCGCCCGGCGTGGCCGCTGCGTAATGCGCACCGACCTGATACGCCACGATCGCACCCACGCCCGCTGCGCCTCGCGCAAAGCTGGTCAGTCGGTGCATGGCAGGGCAAGGTGGGGGGAGCGGCGCTGCATGGTTGTCGTAGGG
>NZ_MCGB01000054.1 GCF_001699815.1 Ralstonia pickettii
CTGAACCGCACTGCACCCGGAGAACCCCATGATGGAATCACTGACCGACTGCCCCACCGAGGAGCTCGCGGCGCCAGCGCCCACGCACGCTGCGCAGCACCCGGCCTCGCACAACGACATCGACACCGCCTGCGCACAAGCGTGCCAAGCCATTGCACCGGCCTGGCCCCTGGACCGTGCCATTGCAGTCAACCCGCACTGGGCGCGCATCGGCATGCCGGTGCGCCGGGTGGCAGCGCGCATGGCAGCGCTGGGCGGCATTCAGGTCTTTCCCGGGCGCGACCGGCAACTGCAAGCGTGGACGGAAGGACGCATCAGCGCCCAGGACCTTGATCAGGCGATCCGCCAGATGCCTCAGGCGCAAGCCTGCGGGTTGACTGCCGAAGACTGCGTACAGGCCTTACACAACACCCAGCCCGTAGAGCAATTGCCCCTGCTGATCGATGTGCTGGACAACGACCCCCACCGCCAAACCCGCTTGTCCTGGCGCCAGGCAATCACCCACCAGGTGAGCCAGACCTGCGCCGCCTATTTCGACCAGACACAGGCGGACTGGCAGCCCCAGCGGTCCGAGGGCCTGTATGCGTTCTGGCGCGAGACTCTGCAGCACGACCACTCCATCGGCCTGCTGATGGGCTTGCCACACCTCGCCGAGGCCTTGGAGGCTCTGCCCGCCACCCGGGAAGACGCCGAACGCTGGGTACTGCACAGGCTGCGCCTTCCCAAGGCGGTGTGGCCAGACTATCTGGAGTCGGTGCTGCTGACGGTGAATGGCTGGGCTTCGTGGTGCGCCTATCTAGGCTGGCAGGCCCACCTGAACCAGACCTCCGACCCGCACCTGCGGGAGTTGCTGGCGATCCGGCTGGCATGGGGTGCGGTTCTACTGCATTGCAAGGACGATGCCGCAGGCACCCATGCCTTCCAGGCGCTGCAACAGGCCTGGGGCCAGGCCCCCGCCTTGTTGCAACGGGCAGAGCAGGCTCTGCTGGTCGACGAAGTGTGGCAAGTAGCTCTGGAAGTCGGCTACCAGCGCCAACTGGCTCAGCGGCTGCTCGGTGCCGGCAGTGCCCCGCCCAACCAGCACGAGATCGAGGTGCAAGCCGCTTTTTGTATTGATGTGCGCAGCGAGCCACTGCGGAGGTCCCTGGAGGCCATTTGGCCCGCCGTACAGACCATCGGGTTCGCGGGATTTTTTGGCCTGCCCCTCGCCTACACACCGCTGGGCACCAGCGCTCGCACGCCCCACCTGCCGGGCCTGTTGGCACCCGCAGTAGAAGCCACTGACTGCATCGTGCCATCCACTGCGGGCGCGTTGAAGACCGATGCGACGCTACAAGAAGCAGCGATCCACGCACGCTCCAGGCGCTTTGCGCTGGCCGACCAATGGCTGTCCGCCAGCCGCTGGCCGGGTGCGGCGTTCTCGTTCGTTGAAGCGGCGGGCGTGGGCTATGCGGGCAAGCTGGGCCAATGGCTGCGGCCCTCCCGGCAAGCCAGGGCCAACGATGCACTGGAAGGCCTGCCTGCGCGCTATCGCCCCCTGTGCCGGCCCCAGCTCACGGGGCTGGACATCGGCGCCAAGGTGTCGCTGGCAGCGCGGGTGCTGCGCTCCATGGGGCTGGACGGTTATCTGGCGCCCCTGGTACTGCTGGTAGGGCATGGCAGCCAGTCGGCCAACAACGCCCATGCGGCAGCGCTGGACTGCGGCGCATGCTGCGGCCAGACCGGCGAAGTCAGTGCCCGCAGCCTGGCACAACTGCTGAACGAACCTGCCGTGCGTACGGGCCTGGCGGAACAAGGCATCGCCATTCCGGAGTCCACAACCTTCGTGGCGGCCCTGCACAACACCACAACCGATGAGATCGAGGGCTTTGACCTGGACCTGCTGCCCCCAGCCGCTCGCCAACGGTGGGACAGCCTGCAGCCGGTGCTACACCATGCCAGTGACCAGGTCCGCAGAGAACGAGCACCGCACCTGCACATCGACCCACGGACACCGCACGACGATTTGCTGAAGCAATTGCGAAGGCGCGCCAACGATGGCGCCCAGACGCGCCCGGAATGGGGCCTGGCGGGCAACGCAGCCTTCGTCATCGCACCCCGGCACAGGACGCTGGGCGCTGCGCTACAAGGACGCAGCTTTCTGCACGACTATGACGCCCAAAGAGACCCCGACGGCAGCCTGCTGGAAGCGCTCATGACCGCGCCCATGCTGGTCACCCACTGGATCAACTGGCAGTACCACGCATCCACCTGCGCCCCCACACGCCTGGGGAGTGGCAACAAGGTGCTGCACAACGTGGTGGGCGGACACATCGGCGTCTTTGAAGGCAACGGCGGTGATCTGCGCATCGGCCTGTCGCAGCAGTCGGTGCACGACGGCAAGCGCTGGTTGCACGAACCACTGAGGCTGACCGTGGTGATTGATGCGCCCCGCCCATCCATCGACGCAGTGATCCATCAACATGCCGTCGTCAAGCAACTGGTGGACCACGGGTGGCTGCACCTCTGGCGGTGGGAAGGCACCGACCTGATGCGCTATGACCAGGGTCTCTGGGAGCCGCTGCACACGGAGAACTGGTGATGCACCCCAGTGCACGCCCCTATGCAGACCGCCGCATCGCCTTGCTGACCCAGCATGGCAAGGAGCGGGTCATCGCGCCCGCGCTGGAGCCGGGTCTGGGTTGCACGATTGAACATGTCAGCGGGTTCGATACCGACCTGCTGGGCACCTTCACCCGCGAAACGGCACGTGCGGGCTCGCAACTGGATGCAGCACGGCGCAAAGCCCGCAAGGGCATGGAGCTCTCCGGCCTCGATGCCGGCCTGGCCAGCGAGGGCAGCTTTGGTCCCGATCCGTTCACAGGAATGGTGCCCTGGAACGTGGAGCTGATCGCCTGGCTGGACGACCGCATGGGCATCGAAGTCGTCGGCATGGCACAAGGGCCTGCGCGCAGCGGGCACCTGCTGAGCGATAACTGGAGTGCCGTGGAGGCATTTGCGCAGCGCGAGGGCTTCCCGCAGCAACAGCTGGTGATGCGCCCGGAGAGCCAGGACGACACCCGCATGCACAAAGGCATCGCGGACTGGGACCGGCTGCGGCACTGCTTCGACGCCTGCCAAGCCCAGGCCCGCAACCGCCAGGTCTTTGTGGAGACGGACCTGAGGGCCTTTGCCAACCCCACCCGCATGCGCCTCATCGAGCAAGCTGCGCAGGACTTGCTGCAGCGACTGCAGTCGAACTGCCCAGCCTGCAACGCCCCGGGTTACTGGGTCACCGAACGCATACCGGGGCTTACCTGCTCTGCCTGCGGACGGCCTACCGCATCCTGCCGCGCTGAGGTGTGGTCGTGCCCACGCTGCGAATACCAGTCCAGAATGAGCAAAGCCACGCGGGCATTGGCAGATCCTCGCCACTGCGCGTATTGCAATCCCTGACTTGCAATCACAGCGGTCCCGCGTTCAGCACAGTGGTTTGAACACTGACCGGCGAGGCGTCACAAAGCAAACAACAACTGGCCAATCGATCAGTCAGTTGTTGGTAAAAAACGGGGTGTTCGACAGCTCACTCCACAGTAACGCTCTTGGCCAAGTTGCGGGGCTTGTCCACATCCGTCCCCCGCGCACAGGCCGTGTGGTACGCAAGCAGCTGCAGCGGCACGACATGCAGCAGTGGGCTCAATGCGCCGTAGTGCTCGGGCATGCGAATCACGTGGATGCCCTCACTGCTTTCGATGCGGGTGTCGCCATCGGCCAGCACGTACAGCACACCCGCACGGGCGCGGACTTCCTGCATGTTGCTCTTGAGCTTCTCCAGGAGGGCGTCGTTGGGCGCCACCGTCACCACCGGCATGGCGCTGGTCACCAGGGCCAGGGGGCCGTGCTTGAGTTCACCGGCCGGGTAGGCTTCAGCGTGGATGTAGCTGATTTCCTTGAGCTTGAGCGCGCCCTCCAGCGCGATGGGGTAATGCAGCCCTCGGCCCAGAAAGAGCGCGTTTTCCATGCGCGCAAAGTCTTCAGCCCAGCTGATGAGCTGGGGTTCGAGCGCCAGCACGGCCTGCAGGGCCACGGGCAGGTGGCGCATGGCCTTGAGGTGTGCAGCCTCCTGCTCTTCACTCAGGCGGCCCTTGCTTTGCGCCAGGGCCAGCGTCAGCAAGAACAGGCCCGCCAGCTGCGTGGTGAAGGCCTTGGTGCTGGCCACGCCGATCTCGACCCCGGCGCGGGTGATGTAGGCGAGCTTGCATTCGCGCACCATGGCGCTGGTGGCGACGTTGCAGATGGTGAGCGTGTGCTGCATGCCCAGGGATTGCGCGTGGCGCAGCGCGGCCAGGGTGTCGGCGGTTTCGCCGCTTTGGCTGATGGTGACGACCAGGGTGCGCGGGTTGGGCACGCTGGTGCGGTAGCGGTATTCGCTGGCCACTTCGACCTGGGTGGGAATGCCCGCGATTTCTTCGAGCCAGTATTTGGCGGTGCAGCCGCTGTAATAGCTGGTGCCGCAGGCCAGGATCAACACGTTGTCGATGTCCTTGAACACGCGCCAGGCAGCCGCGCCGGGCTCGCCATGCTGGCCTGCACCATCAAACAGCTCGGGCACGATGCCGGCCAGGCCTTCCAGCGTGTCGGCAATCGCGCGGGGCTGCTCGAAGATTTCCTTTTGCATGTAGTGGCGATACGGCCCCAGCTCGGCCGCGCCGCTGTGGGCCTGCACGGTGCGCACGGGGCGCTGCCCGGTGGTCAGCGCATTGCCGTCCTTGCCCACGATCCAGTAGCGGCCCAGCTGCAGGTCCACCAGGTCGCCCTCTTCCAGATAGACGATCTGGTCAGTGACGCCCGCCAGGGCCATGGCGTCGCTGGCCAGAAAGTGCTCGCGCGATGACGAGGCGCCGGTTGCGTCCTTGCCCACGCCCAGGATCAACGGAGACCCTGCGCGTGCGCCCACCACGCGGTGGGGTTCGTCCTTGTGCATGACGGCGATGGCGTAGGCGCCATGCAGTTCGGCCACGGTGGCCCGCACGGCGTCGAACAGGTCGCCGCTGTAATGGCTGTCCACCAGGTGGGCGATGACCTCGGTGTCGGTCTGGCTTGCAAACACGTAGCCGCGTGCCTGCAGGCGGGCGCGCAGTTCTTCGTGGTTCTCGATGATGCCGTTGTGCACCAGTGCCACCCGGCCTGCGGCCTGCGCATGGGCGTCTGCGCCCGTGCCGTGGCTGAAATGCGGGTGGGCGTTGTGCACGGCAGGCGCGCCGTGCGTGGCCCAGCGGGTGTGGGCGATGCCGGTGGCGCCGTCGATGTGCTCGGTGCTCACCTGCTCCAGCAGCTCGGCCACGCGGGCGGTGCTGCGGGCGCGCTGCAGGCCGGCAGGGCGCGTGGCGTCTAGGCTGGACGCATGCACGGCCACGCCGCAGGAGTCATAGCCCCGGTATTCAAGTCGCTGCAGGCCCTGCACGAGGATGGGAACGATGTTGCGCGTGGATACTGCGCCGACGATGCCGCACATGGTGGTTGCCTTTGGTTGGAATGTGATGGGATGCGGCGATGGTAGGCAGCGTCCCAAAAAATTATTGATTGATATTTGCAGCAACATGAACTTTAATTTCACCAATAATCAATGTTGAAATTTTTGTTCATTTTCTGACCTCCAATGGAATTCATATCGCTCGATGCAATTGACCTGCAGCTGCTCAACCTGTTGCAGACCGATGCCGCGCAGAGCAACCAGGCCCTGGCCGAACAGGTGCATGTGTCGCCGCCCACCTGCCTGCGCCGCGTCAAGCGCCTGCACGATGTGGGACTCATCGAGCGGCAGGTGGCCATCCTGCAGCCCGACCGGCTGGCTGCCCTGCAAGGCCACGGGCTGGCGTGCATCGTGGAGGTGTCGCTGGACCGCCAGGGGGCCGAACAGCTCGACGCCTTCGAAGCCCGCGCCGTGCAGGAGGCCGCCGTGCAGCAGTGCTGGCGCGTGTCACCCGGGCCAGACTTTGTGCTGGTGGTGCACACGCGGGACATGCCGGGCTACCTGGCGCTGTCGCAGCGGCTGTTCACCGGCGACGCCAACGTGCGCAATGTGAAGGCCTTCTTTGCAACCCGCCGGGCCAAATTTGAGACCAAAGTGCCGGTAGCGCCAGATTGACATGCGCTATCTGCTATCAATTTATTAGCAAACCCACCTGCATCCTCATCGGCGCCCTCTCACCGCCCCGCCCCTCAGCCCCCCCTGACAGGCCCCACAGCACATCCCAACACCCAGCAAGGTCATCCATGCGACTGATGGGAATGGACCACGGTCATTTCTTGCTGGTATCGCCTGACCGGGCGTTGTAAGCTCCCCCGCACTTTCAACCTACCTGGCCGGTGAATGCCCGCGTGGCAGCACCGCCCTTCTCCAACACCCCCATGCCGACGCCCCGCCGCCAGATGCCCCGCCGCATCTACCCCTTGCGCATCCTGGGCATGGGGCTGGGTGGCATGGTGGTGGCCACGGTGCTGTGGGAGCGCCAGGCATCCCCCCTGGCCTGGACGGCGCTGTTGCTGGCCACGCTGGTGTGGCCGCACGTGGCCTACCTGCTCACACGCCGCGCCGCCGACCCATACGCCGCCGAGGTGCGCAACCTGCTCATCGACTCGGCGCTGGTCGCTGCGCTGGTGCCGCTGATGCACTTCAACCTGCTGCCCAGCGTGATGCTGCTCACCCTGACCATGGTGGACAAGATCACCACCGGCATCCGGGGGCTGTGGGTGCGCGCCCTGTGGGTGATGCTGGCGGCCGGTGTGGCCAGCACGGCGGTCATGGGGCTGCACTGGGCGCCCGAGACCTCCATGCGCGTGATAGTGGCCTGTCTGCCGGTGATGTCGCTGCACACGCTGTCGGTCAGCGCCGTGAGCTACCAGCTCATCCGGCAGTCTGCGCGCCAGAACCAGATGCTGGACGAACTGCGCCGCGTGGACGCACTGACCGGCCTGTTCGGGCGCGGCCACTGGCAAGAGCAGGCAGAGGCCGCACTGCGCCGCCACCACACCACCGACGAGCCCGCCTGCATGCTGATGCTGGACATCGACCATTTCAAGGAGATCAACGACGCTTACGGCCACACCGTGGGCGATGAGGTCATCCGCGCGCTGGCGCATGTGGTGCGGGGCAACGTGCGCGCCGGTGACTGCGCGGGGCGCTACGGCGGGGACGAATTCGCCATCGTGCTGCCCGGCATGCATGCGCGCGACGCCCTGGCCATTGCCCAGCGCATCCGCGAGCAGACAGAAGGCGTGCGCCTGCGCAGCCTGCCCGAACTGCGCATCACCAGCAGCATCGGCGTGGCCCCGGCCGACCACCGCCACAGCAGCCTGCGGGCGTGGATCGACGCCGCGGACGCAGCGCTGTACGTCGCCAAAAACGGCGGACGCAATCAGGTGGCGGGGTGCATGGAGCCAGCGCTGGTACCAGCGGTGTAGCAGCCAGCACTGCGGCCGGCGTCAGGGCTCGTTGGCGGCTGCAGGGTTCACCGGCCACTGCACCCGCACCGTGCAACCAGCGCCCGGCACCGCCGTCGCGCTAACCTCTGCGCCGTGGCGCTGCGCAATGGCGCGGCACAGTGCGAGCCCCGCGCCCACCCCCTCGAACTCCGTCTCGCGGTGCAGGCGCTGGAACACGCCGAACAAGGGGTCCCCTCGTTTTCAGTGCAATAACTGGCGGTACGCAAACCCAGCACTGGCGCGGGGGTGGTGTTGGTAGATCGTTGATTCTGTTGGCTTTCCTGTTCACTTCTCAAACGGGTATCGTGGCCTCCCACTAA
>NZ_MCGB01000055.1 GCF_001699815.1 Ralstonia pickettii
TTGAGCCGGGTGGCGCTCAAGCCGCCCGTTTTGTTGCCGTTCTTGGGGAAGAAGCGCGCGGTGGCAGGGTTTTCCAAGCACTGCGCAGCAGCAAAACCAGGGGCCCCGGCCTTCAGTTAACCGGGGGAATGCCGATATTCCCCTTTGTATTGATCGAAGGATCGCCCATTCAGGAGTTCGCCCCGTGTTAGTTGCCATCGGTTACATCGTGATTCTCGCGTCGGTGTTCGGCGGCTACATGCTGGCCGGAGGACACCTCGGGCCCTTGTTTCAGCCGACCGAACTGCTGATCATCTTCGGCGCCGGCATTGGCGCCTTCGTGGTCGGCAACGACAAAAAGGCCATCAACGCCACCGTCAAGGCGCTGCCGGGCCTGTTCAAAGGCTCGAAGTACACCAAGGCCCTCTATATGGAAGTGATGGCGCTGCTGTACGTGGTGCTGTCCAAGATCCGCCGTGAAGGGATGATGTCGATCGAAGCCGACATCGAGAACCCGCATGAAAGCACGCTGTTCGCCAATTACCCCGCCATCCAGGCCGATCACCACGCGCTGGATTTCATCTGCGATTACCTCCGCCTGATGGTGGGCGGCAACCTGAATCCGTTCCAGATCGAAGCGCTGATGGATCAGGAAATCGACACCCACCACCACGAAGCCGAACAACCTGCACGCATCATCACCAAAGTGGGCGACGCCATGCCGGCCTTCGGCATCGTGGCCGCCGTGATGGGCGTGGTGCACACGATGGGCTCGGTCGGCCTGCCGCCGGCAGAGCTGGGCAAGCTGATCGCCTCTGCGCTGGTCGGTACGTTCCTGGGCATCTTGCTGGCGTACGGCTTCATCGGGCCGCTGGGTTCGCTGCTGGAGCAGCGCGCCGAAGAGTCGACCAAGTTGTTCCAGTGCATCAAGGTGACGCTGCTGGCCAGCATGAACGGCTACGCGCCGGCAATTGCCGTGGAATTCGGCCGCAAGGTGCTGTTCTCGACCGAGCGTCCGTCCTTTGCCGAGCTGGAAGACCACGTCCGTGGCGCCAAGACAGCCTGAACCCACTCATGATCCTACTGCGCGTCCCGATCTTGGCCCTGCGATGCTCGCCGTACCCGTGTACGGCTGCGCTTCTCGCGCCAACCTCGGGCCTGCTCGCTACGGATCCTGAGCGGGTTCAAAACGATCACTACGACCACAAGAGCACAGCCACCGAGCTGCGCCACTAACCACACAGTACACACCGACGGGAGCGGACCATGAGCAAGTCCAGCACGCCGACCTTCATTGTCATTCGGCGCAACAAGAAAGGCGGACACGGCCACCACGGTGGCGCGTGGAAGATCGCCTACGCCGACTTCGTGACCGCCATGATGGCGTTCTTCCTGCTGATGTGGCTGCTCAGCTCGGTGACCAAGGCCGAGCTGTCGTCGGTTGAAACGTATTTCCGCACGCCGCTGAAGGTGGCGCTGTTCGGTGGCGCCGGGTCGGGCGACCAGTCGAGCATCCTGCAGGGCAGCCCGGCGCTCAAGCAGAACATGCCGCAGCCGAACCCGAGTCCCAGCCCGACGGTGCAGCGCCAGCGCAACATCCGCGATGAATCGGACGATGCGGCGCTGAACAAGCTCAAGCAGAAGATTGCCGAGATGGTCGAGACGAACCCGGTGATGAGCCAGTTCAAGCACCAGTTGCTGATCGACATGACCACCGAAGGCCTGCGCATCCAGATCGTCGACCAGCAGAACCGCCCGATGTTTGCCAACGCCAGCGCCGAGGTGCAGCCGTACATGCGCACCATCCTGCGCGAGCTGGGCACGGCGCTGAACGATGTGCCCAACCCGATCAGCCTGTCGGGCCACACCGACGCCACGCAGTACGCCACGCAGCACGGCTACAGCAACTGGGAACTGTCGGCCGACCGCGCCAACGCATCGCGACGCGAGCTGGTGGCGGGCGGCATGAAGCCCGAGAAGGTCAGCCGCGTGGTGGGCCTGGAGGCATCGGTGCCGCTGGACAAGACGAACATCTACAACCCGATCAATCGCCGCATCAGCATCGTCGTGCTCAACGCGCGCGCCGCCGAGGCTGTGCGCTCGGGTGGGGTCGAGCCGGTGGCCGACCTGCGCAATGACGGCAAAGACACGCTGACCGACGCCGCCGCACGTGCCACGGGTGTGGCAGACGCGGTGACTGCGGCCAAGCCATAAAGAGCGCCGAGGGGAGAAACAGTCAATGAGCGAGAAACACATCCTGGTGGTGGACGATTCCACGTCGATCCGCCGCATGATTGCCGCGTGCCTGCGCGAGTGCGGCTTTGCCGTGACGGAAGCCGGCGACGGCTCCGCCGCGCTGGAGGCCGTGCGCACGAGTGCGCAGGGCAGCCACCACCTTGTGATCACTGACCAGGTGATGCCGTCGATGGACGGCCTGACCCTCATCCGCGCGCTGCGCGCACTGCCGGCCTACGCCGACACCCCGATCCTCATGCTGACCACCGAGGCAGACAACTCCATCCGCGACCAGGCACGTGCTGCCGGCGCGACGGGCTTCCTGCCCAAGCCGTTCGACCCGGATGGGCTGACGGATTCGGTGATGCAGTTGCTCGAATGGCATGCGCAGACCCACGGGTCTGCATCGACGCATTAAACGACCGAGACGACAGATATGAACCTCGACCTTAGCCAGTTTTTCGGCGCCTTCTTCGAAGAGGCGGAAGAGCTGCTCGTCGACATGGAGCGGCTGCTGCTCAACCTCGATGTCGCCAACCCTTCCTCCGACGATCTGAACGCCATCTTCCGTTGCGCGCACTCCATCAAGGGTGGCGCTGCGACCTTCGGTTTCACGCACATGACGGAACTCACGCATGTGGCCGAATCGATTCTGGATCGCGCCCGCACCGGTACCCTGCAGCTGCGCGAAAACATGGTGGATGCCTTCCTGGAAACGAAAGACGTGTTGAAAAGCCAACTTGATGCCTACCGGCAAGAGCACCCCATCGATACGGCCACGCTCGAATACATGGTGGCCAAGCTCAACAGCCTGACCGCCGAGGACGGTGCCCCTGTTGCTGCCGCACCGGCAGTTGCGGCCCCCGTGGCGGCGGCACCCGAACCGGTGGCCGCGCCCCAGCCCGCCCCGGTGGTTGTCGAGGCGCCTGCAGCCGAAGTCGTGGGCGACATCGAAGGCGGCCTGGACATCAAGCTCATCAACGTCTCGAACGAAGACTGCGAGCTGATCGTCACCGAACTCAAGCACCTGGGCACCGTGCTGCGCCACGCGCGCACCGGCCGCAACAGCGACATCGTGCTGCAGAGCACCTGCACCGCCGACGACATCATCGCGGTGAGCTGCTTCATTATCGATGCCGACCAGATCGTTATCACACCGCACGTAGGTGGCGCGGCGCCGGCCGCTGAAGCCGCTGCGCCGGTGGTGGCGGCACCGACGCCCGCTGCCGCACAGACGGAAGTGCACGCCCCGGCTGCGAACGAAGCTGCGCCGGCCCAGGCCGTTGCCGCTGCCGCCGTCC
>NZ_MCGB01000056.1 GCF_001699815.1 Ralstonia pickettii
GGGCTGACGGCAATCCTGTTGGTGACCGGCGTGATGGATCTGCGCGCAATGGCTGCCGTGTCAGCGGCAATCACGCTTGAGCGCCTGGCACCTGCGGGACAGCGTATGGCCCGCTGCATTGGCGTCGCTGCCATCGGGGCAGGATTGCTCTTGATGCTGCGTGCCGCGTTGCCCTGAGGCGTGCCGAGTACACGCCTTACATGACGGCGCCAAGTTGCCACGGCACGAACTCGTTGTCGCCCAGACCGTTGAGTTCGCTCTTGGTGCGATCGCCCGAGGCGGTGGCCAGCATCAGCTGAAACAGCGTCTGGCCGGCTTGCGCAATGCTGAGGCGGCCATCGACGATGCCGCCGCAATCGAAGTCCATGTCCAGCTCCATGTGCCGGAAAAGCGCGCTGTTGGTGGCGAGCTTCAAGGAGCGCACCGGCTTGCAGCCGTAGGTGGACCCCCGGCCCGTTGTGAAGCAGATCAGGTTGGCGCCGCCGACGACCTGGCCGGTAGCCGACACGGGGTCGTAGCCGGGTGTGTCCATGAAGACGATTTTCGATCGCTGCGTGCGACACCAAAGCAACATGAACCTTCCGCTCTTACTCAATATCGCGACGTTCGTCGTCATCCTGATCGCTCTGGGCCGTGTGAACGCGAGCTGGAGCCTGGCCAAACGTGTGCTGCTGGGCATGATGCTGGGCATCCTGTTCGGACTGGCGCTGCATCTGATCTATGGCGAAGACAGCGCGACGCTCAAGCTGTCGATCTCGTGGTTCGGCATCGTTGGCGGCGGCTATATCCAGTTACTGCAGATGATCGTCATGCCGCTCGTGCTGGTGTCAGTGCTGAATTCGGTGGCCAGGCTCAACAGCACGGCGTCGCTCGGCAAGATCAGCGTGCTGACGATCGGCACGCTGCTGCTTACGACGCTGATCTCCGCGCTGGTCGGCGTGTTCGTCACCCACCTGTTTGGCCTGACGGCGCAAGGGCTGGTGCAGGGCGCGAAGGAAACCGCCCGGCTCAGCGCCATCCAGGACAGCTATGTCGGCAAGGTGGCCGACCTGTCGGTGCCGCAACTGGTGCAGTCCTTCATTCCGAAGAACCCGTTTGCCGAACTGACCGGCGCCAAGCCGACGTCCATCATCGGCGTGGTGATCTTTGCGGCGTTCCTCGGCGTGGCTGCCTTGAACCTGCTCAAGGATGATGCGGTGAAGGGCGAGCGCGTGCTGACCGCCATCGACACCGCGCAGGCCTGGGTGATGAAGCTGGTGCGGCTCGTCATTCGCCTGACCCCTTACGGCGTGCTGGCGCTGATGACGAACGTGGTGGCCGTGTCCAACGTGCAGGACATCATCAAGCTCGGCGGTTTCGTCGTGGCGTCTTACCTGGGTCTGGCGATCATGTTCGGCGTGCATGCCGTGCTGCTCACGCTCAACGGCATCAATCCGCTTCGCTTCTTCCGCAAGGTCTGGCCGGCGCTGTCGTTCGCGTTCACGAGCCGGTCGAGTGCGGCCACCATTCCGCTGAGCATCGAGGCGCAGACGCGGCGCATCGGCGTGCCGGAGTCGATTGCCAGCTTCGCCGCATCGTTTGGCACGACCATTGGCCAGAACGGCTGCGCAGGCCTGTATCCCGCCATGCTGGCAGTGATGGTGGCGCCCACCGTGGGCATCAACCCGTTCGATCCTGTATGGATTGCAACGCTCGTGGCGGTGGTCACGCTCAGCTCGGTCGGCGTGGCGGGTGTGGGCGGCGGCGCCACGTTTGCAGCGTTGATCGTGCTGCCGGCGATGGGCTTGCCGGTGACGCTCGTGGCACTGCTGATCTCCATCGAACCGCTGATCGACATGGGCCGTACCGCGCTCAACGTCAACGGCTCGATGACCGCCGGGACGATCACCAGCCAGTTGCTCGGGCAGACTGATCGCAGTGTCTTCGATGCTGCCTATGACGTGGAGATGGCACACCGCTGATCTGCGCATCGAAATAAGAAATGCCGGCCATGGAGTCGGCATTTTTTTTTTGAGCGCAGGGCGGCTCAGTCGGGCGTCTGCGCCAGCTCCGTCAGCAGTTCCATGAACGCGCTGGCCAGTTCGCTTGGTGTGACGGCGCTTCTGCGCAGCAGGCCGACGGGCTCCTTGGTGCCGGACGTGGCAATGTCCAGACGGGCAAGTTGACCATGCGCCAGGTCGTCGCCCGCAGCGCGCTCGGGGGTGATCCACACCGCATCGGATCGGCATGCCAGCAACCGTGCGACGGACACCGAAAGCGTTTCCGTCACGCCCGCGGGCAAGCGCAGCCCGTGCGTCTGGAACAGCGCTTCGGTGTGATGGCGCGGCACCGTGCCCGGCGTGGCAATCACCAGCGGGTAGTCCAGCACCGCCTGCAGCGAGGCCGACGCGCCTGGCTGCGACAACAGCGGATGCCCGGGCCGGACGACCAGCGCCAGCGGCTCGGCATACAGCAACTCGAACGACAGCCCCTGCATGCGATCCGGCTCGGCCATGCGCCCGACGATGAAATCGAGTTCGCCGGCCTTGAGTGCAGTCAGCAGCTCGACATTGGTACCGGTGCGCAACCGCACGCCGGCATGCGGGCGCTGGGCGTGCAAATGGGCAATCGCCCGGGGCAGCAGGCTGCTGGCCACCGTCGGCAGCGCGCCTACATGCACGACCGGCGCGGATGCGTCCGTCGATCCCATCAGCGCGGCGGCGGCCGATTCCAGCGCCTGCGTCACGCCGACCGCGTGCCGCAGGAATTGCTCGCCAGCCGCAGTGAGCCGTGCGCCTTGCCGGCCGCGCTCCACGAGCTGCACGCCGGCCAGCGCCTCCAGTTCACCCAGCGTTTTCGATACCGCCGGCTGGCTCAGATGCAACCGCTCGGCGGCGCGCCGCAGGTTGCGCTCCTGCGCGATGGCGACAAAGCAGCTCAGATGGCGAAACCGGATGCGGGACGGCAAATCCGCTGAGAGGGCACTTTCCATAACTTGGGGTTATCGATTTTCCGATAAGAAGTCAATTTACTTCACTTTTTGTCGGCGATACAGTCTCTGCACGATTTCATAAGGAGACGCCCCATGACCCTGCCGCTTTCCGGCACTGGTGAATTCGCCCAGCGCGACACCGCGCAGCATCCGCCCGCACTGACCCCCGGCTACAAGACCAGCGTGCTGCGCTCGCCGCGCAACGCGCTCATCTCCACCCTGAATACGCTGTCCGAGACCACCGCACCGGTGTTCCATGCCGACGATCTCGGCGTGCTCGACAACGATCTGATCCTCAACTACGCCAAGGAGGGCCTGCCGATCGGCGAGCGCATCATCGTCCACGGCTACGTGCGCGACGAGTTCGGCCGCCCCGTGCCGAACGCGCTGGTGGAGGTGTGGCAGGCCAACGCCGGCGGCCGCTATCGCCACAAGAAAGACCAGTACATCGCGCCGATCGACCCGAACTTTGGCGGCTGCGGCCGCATGCTGACGAACGCCAACGGCTACTACGTCTATCGCACGATCAAGCCCGGCCCGTATCCGTGGCGCAATCGCATCAACGATTGGCGCCCGTCGCACATCCATTACTCGCTCTCGGGCGATGGCTGGGCCCAGCGCCTCATCACGCAGATGTACTTCGAGGGCGATCCGATGATCGCGCAGTGCCCGATCATCAAGACCATCCCGAGCGAAGAGCAGGTGCGTGGTCTGATCGCGCTGCACGACACGGCGAACCACGTGCCGCTCGACAGCCGCTGCTACCGCTTCGACATCACGCTGCGCGGCCGCCGTGCCACGCATTTCGAAAACGCCGTGCCCGCCCTGCAAGGAGCCAAGTGATGACCACGACCACACTGCGTGAATCGCTCGAACGTGCGCAGGCAACGGCCATGACGACAACGCCGCCGTTCGCGCATTTCAACGAGACCGCATCGCAGACGGGCGGCCCGTACGTGCACATCGGCCTCGCACCGCGCCAGGCCGGCTTCGACATTTACGACAAGGAATTCGGCAGCGTCCTGACCACGCCCGCCACGCGCGGCGAACGCATCGCGTTGGAAGGCCGCGTCTACGATGGCTCCGGCTCGCTCGTGCGCGATGTGCTGATCGAGATCTGGCAAGCCAACGCGGACGGCAAATACGCCCATCCGGCCGATCGGCAAGACAAACCTGTCGACCCGGCATTCCGCGGCTGGGGCCGCGCCGGCGCCGATTTCGATACGGGCGTCTATCGCTTCGACACCATCAAGCCGGGCGCCGTGGCCGGCCGCAGCGGGACCACGCAGGCGCCGCACATCTGCATGATCCTGTTTGCGCGCGGCATCAACCTTGGCCTGCACACACGCGTGTACTTCAGCGACGAGGCTGCAGCCAACGGCACGGATCCGGTGCTGAACGGCATCGAGTGGGAAGTGCGTCGCAAGACGCTGATTGCCCAGCGCAGCGAGTGTAACGGCGAGGTGGTCTACACCTTCGACGTGCGCCTGCAAGACACGCCGGATGGAGGCGCGGAGACGGTCTTCTTCGATATCTGATCGCCGCATCACATCCAAGAGACCACGCCCGGCAGGTTCACACCGCCGGGCGTTGTTTTTGATGCAAGCAACACGACTTTCAGCGGGACGTCATGCGGGCGTCGATAATGGGCGGATCGCCAGCCCGGCGTTTGACGACCCTGCCGTGACCCAGCTCACTCTTCCCGGATTCGAAGCCACCCCGCAATTGCCCGCGCATCGCCTGTTTCTGGCGATCAAGCCTGACGTGGACACCGCCGAGCGCATCGCGCGGCTGATCCAGCAATTGCGGCCCGTCGTGGGCTTCAAGGGCAAGGCGCTGCGTACGGAGCGCCTGCATGTCACGCTGCATCATCTGGGCGATTTCGTTCATCTGCCGCCTGACGACGTCGTGGGGCGTGTGCGTGCAGCAGCGGCCGGCCTCGCGTTGCCGGCATTCGATGCCACGTTCAACCAGGTGGTGAGCTTCCATGGCCGGCGCGATCATCGGCCGTTTGTGCTGCTGGGCGATGAGGGCGTGGGCGGTTTGATGGCGTTTCAGGCGGCGCTGGGCGAGGCGCTCCAGCATGCCGCCGTGCCGGTGCCGCGTGGGCATTTCAAGCCGCACATCACGCTGTTGTATGACCGCGGTGGCTTTGCGCCGAAAGCGGTCGAGCCCATCACGTGGACCGTGCGCGAGTTCGTTCTCATCCATAGCTGGCTAGGCAAAACGCGCTACGACGAACTCGGCCGCTGGGCGCTCAAAGGCTGAGCGCCACGTTGTTATGCGCAGCCGTCCGGCCCGCAGACAGGGCCATCGGCTTGGTTCATCGGGGCAGGCGCGCCGATGTGCTGCGTCAGCGCCTCTGCCCAGGATTCCGGTTTGCCCAGCCACAGGCCAACGTCGATGATGCCCAGTTGGCCATCGGCATCTTCCAGCGCAAACGTCGGAAAACCCTGACCGCCCACTCGATCGAGCCACTGTCGGCTTTGCGCGATGTGCTGCTGCGTGAGCGCACCGGTTTGCCGCGCGTATTCCGCATCGAATGCTTCGGGCGATAGGCCGATCTCCGCTGCAAGCTCGCGCAGTACCAGCACATCGGCAATGCGCCGGCCTTCTTCGTAGTGCGCACGTTGGACGCGATGGATCATGTCCAGCCCGCGGCCGCCGAGCGCCTGCGCTGCAAGCACGGCGGTAATGGGCGGCTCCGAATCCATCACCGCCGTGGTGTCGCGCAACAGGCCTTCAAAGTACGTCTCGCCGAACGGCTGGCCGGTCATCTCGGCAATGCGATGGTCGTGCGGCATCACGTAATCGCGCCACTGGGGCGTCACTGCACGGCGGTTCGGGCCTGCAAGCATGCCGCCGCCGTGGAAGGCGATCGTGAGGCCGGGCACCGTGCGCGCGGCTTCCACCAGCGGCGCGGCGCCGTAGCACCAGCCGCACAGCGGGTCGTAGATGTAATGCAACGTCGTCATGTCGATTTCCAGGTTGCAGACCAGCTTACTGCGGCCACTTCATTTCGCCCTTGATGACCTTGGCGCTCAGCTCCAGCGATGCATCGCCGGCCAGCGTTGGATAGGCCGCGTTCATCGCCTGGATCAGCTCTGCCGAATTGTTGGCCTTGGCGGCCTGTACCTCGAAGGTTTTCAGGTAATCCGCGGTAAAGCGTACCGCGTCCAGCCCCTTTGGCATTGCACCCGTGAAGTGACCAGGCACCACGGTCGTCGGCTTGAGCGCTGTGATGTTGTCCAGCGTCTGCAACCAGCCCAGGCGCGATTCGCGCGTCTGCGTGTCGGCCACCCAAACGTGGTCGCCGCTGTTGACCACCACGCCGCCGGCCACGGTCTTGATCGACGGAATCCACAGATACGTGCGTGCCGCGTCCGGGCCGTTCAGTCCCTTGATCTCGATGGTGCGGCCTTCCAGCGCCAGGTGGTCGGCGTGCAGCACATCGGGCAGCACGAGCGCCTTGGGCGCGTTGTCCTTCAGGATCGGGCCCCAATAGGCGAGCTTGCCGTTCATCGAAGCCTTGATGGCGGCCACGGTCTGCGGTGTGGCCACGATCTTCGCTTTCGGGAAGGCCGCGCGGAAGACATCCAGCCCGAAGTAATAATCCGGATCGCTCTGGCTGATGTAGACCGTGGTGAGCGTCTTGCCGCTGGCCTTGAGTTTCTGCACGAGGGCTTCCGCATCGCTGCGCTGGAACTGCGCGTCGATCAGGATCGCCTCGTGTGCGCCGGTGATGATTTCCGACGACACGGGGAAGACGCCCTTGGCGCCGGGATTGTAGACCTCGAGATGTAATGGCGCGGGTGCGGCAGCGTGGGCAACAAGGCCGGCGCTGACGAGGCCGGCGGCAAGCAAGGTGCGGAGCAGGGACATCGGGGTTCTCCAGGCGGATGTGATTTCTGCGAAGCCGCTACTGTAGGTTGCTTGATCCGATCAAAAAACCACCTATGATGCGCATATTTGTTTCGCCAATCGATCAAATATGGATCGCATTACGTCAGCCGAGGTGTTCGTGGCGATCGTCGAGCACGGCAGCCTGAGTGCGGCCGCCGAAGGGCTCGACATGTCGCGCGCGATGGTCACGCGTTATCTGGCACAAATGGAGGCATGGTCCGGCGCGCGGCTGCTGCATCGGACCACGCGCCGCATCGGCCTGACACCCGCCGGCGAGGCCACGCTTGCACGCTGCCGCCAGATGCTGGAAATCGCTTCGCAGATGGCCGTGTCAGAAGGCCCTGAAGCCGATACGCCGCGCGGGCTACTGCGCATTGCCTGCGCGCAGTCCCTGGCGCAGCAGACGTTGAGCGCGGCGGTGACGGCCTACCTGCGGCGCTATCCGCAAACGGCGGTCGATCTGGTAGTCGATAACCGCACTATCAACCTCGTGGAAGAGCGCATCGACCTGGCCGTGCGCATTACCAACGATCTTGACCCGAACCTGATCGCGCGGCCGCTGGGCATGTGCGAATCGGTCGTGGTGGCGGCGCCGTCTTACCTGGCCGCGCATGGCACGCCGCGTCGCGTACAAGACCTGGCCGTTCACAACTGCCTGACGTATTCGTACTTCGGCAAAAGCCTGTGGAAGTTCACCGAGGCGAAGACGGGTGCGCCGACGGACGTGCCGGTGGGCGGCAATCTCAGCGCGAATGAATCGATGGTGTTGCTGGCAGCGGCGCGAGAGGGCGCGGGGATTGCGTTGCAGCCGGTGTTTGCTGCCGCGCCGCTGATCGCCAGCGGGCAACTCGTGCGTTTGTTGCCTGACTACGTGCCGCAGGCGCTGGGCATTCACGGCGTGTACAGCTCGCGCAGGCAGATGCCGTCGGCGCTGCGGGCCATGCTGGATTTTCTGGTGGACTGGTTTAGGGTGCAGCCGAACGTTACGTGATCCCGGAAGCCTTCCCTCGCATGGCCAACATGCCAAGCGCCAGCACGCAGAACACCACCCCCGCGTGGAACGTTGCGGCTGCGCCGAGCTTGTCCCACAACAAGCCCGCCAGAACGCTGGCGGCCAACATCGCCAGTCCGCTCACCAGGTTGAACACGCCGTAAGCGGTGCCGCGCAAGTCGGCCGGTGCGGTGTCGGCGACCATGGTTGCCAGCAAGCCCTGCGTGATGCCCATGTGCACGCCCCACAGCGCCACGCCTGCGATGACCACGCTCCAGTGAGCGGACAGGCCAAGCACCACATCGGCGGCAATCAGCACCACCAGCCCAAGCGCGAGCAGCTTCGTGTGGCTCATGCGGTCTGAGAGCTTGCCGAACGGATATGCCGCGAGTGCATAGACGACGTTCATCGCCACCATGACCAGCGGCACCAGCGCGACTGGAATGCCGCCTTGCTGTGCCCGCAGGACCAGGAACGCTTCGGAGAACCGTGCGAGCGTGAAGACCGCGCCGATCATCACCACCCACCAGTACGCGCTGTTCAACCGCTGCAGGTTGTCGCGGCGGATCGGGTTGGTGCGGTGGGCGCCGTTGTGGGTTTGCGGCTCGCGCAGGCCGAACATCAGCAGCGCAACAGAGAGCAGCCCCGGCACGACGGCCACCCAGAACACGGCACGAAAGTCATTGGCCCAGAGCAGCATCAGCCCGACGGCCAGGAGCGGCCCCAGAAACGCACCCACGGTATCGAGCGACTGCCGCAGCCCGAAAGCCGCGCCGCGCAGCGCAGGCGGGGCAATGTCGGCGACCAACGCATCACGCGGCGCCCCGCGGATGCCCTTGCCGACGCGGTCGAGCAGGCGCGCTGTCAGCACAATGCCGGCCGTGGACGCGATGGCGAACAGAGGTTTGGACAGCGCGCCCAGCGCATAGCCGAACACCGCCAGGCCCTTGCGCTTGCCAAGGTAGTCGCTCAGCGTGCCGGAGAAGATCTTGACGATGAGCGCAGTCGATTCGCCCAGGCCCTCGATCAACCCGACTGACAGCGCACTGGCGCCCAGCACCGACACCATGAACAACGGCAGCAGGCTGTGGATCATCTCGGAAGCGATGTCCATCAGCAGGCTGACGCAGCCGAGCACCCAGATGCCGGCGGGCATCTGGCGCAGGCCGCCGGGCGGCTTGGTGTCGGTTGGAGGGGATGCCAAGATTGGTTGCGATTGCCCGGCGGCAAGCGTCAGGCGAACGGCGCAAAGAGGCCGTTGAGCTTGGCTCCGCTGGCGGCATCGCGCGCAAAGTTGAACGTCCCGGCGGTGCGCAGTTCTTCCGCTGCACGCTGGAACGCACCCATGGCCACACGTGCCAGCGTGGCGCCCACGCTGATGCGCTTGACGCCCAATTCCGTCAGTTCTGCCACGCTCAGGTTGCCGTCGGCGAAGCCCATCAGCACGTTGAGCGGGCGGTCGATCTCGCGCAGCACGGTGGCGATCTCGTCGCGCGTTTTCAGGCCGGGGGCGTACAGCACGTCGGCGCCGGCGTCCTGAAAAGCCTGCAGGCGGCGGATCGTGTCGGCCAGGTCGTTGCGGCCGTGCAGGTGGTTCTCGGCACGTGCGGTGAGCGTGAACGGAAACGGCAGCGACCGCGCAGCCTCCACCGCCGCGCGCACACGGTCGACCGAAGCTTCCAGGGAATAGATGGGCGCATCTGCGCGGCCCGTTGCATCTTCAATCGAGCCGCCGACGATGCCGGTGGCGCCTGCCAGGCGGATCGTCTCGGCCACCGTTTCCGGCCCATCGCCAAAGCCGTTTTCCAGGTCGGCAGCCATGGGCACGTCCGTGGCGGCCGCCAGATCGGCCACGTGCGCGAGGATGGTGTCGCGGGCAACGCCATAGTCAGGCAGCCCGCGCGAGAACGCGAAGCCCGCGCTGGTGCTGGTCAATGCTTCGAAGCCGAGTGATGCCAATAGCCGAGCCGATCCCGGGTCCCACGGGTTGGGGATCACGAAGGTGCCGCTGCGTTCGTGCAGTACGCGGAAGGCACGAGCTTTTTCGATCTGGGTCGGCATGGGTTATCCGCTGTGATATGAACCAGGATTGGACTGCAATGCTACGGCGCAGGCGAGCGCATCGTCCAGGCGGTCGTTGCCCCAGAACATCGCGTCGCCGACAAAGAACGTGGGAGCGCCAAAGATGCCACGAATCTGCGCGGCGTGCGTTTGCTCGCGCAGGCCTAGCCTGCTTGCGTCGGACTGTGCCTGAGCGAGGATGGCGTCGACCGGCAAGCCGAGCGCCGTCAGTTCTTCTGCCACGGCGTCAGGCGTGTGGATGTCGCGGTCCTGCGCGAAATTGCGCAGCATGATGCGTTGGCAGAAGGCACCGACCCACGGCGCGTCTGCACCGAGCAGCGCCACACGCAGCGGCAGGACGGACGCACGTGGAAACGTGCTCGGCTGCGTCCACGGCAAACCGTGTTTAGCGCATTCGCGCGCCATGTCTTGCCAGACGTAGTGCCCTTTGGCCCGTTGCAGCACAAACGGCGAACTGGCCCAGCCGAGCGACTGGAAGCTCGGCCCGAGCAGGAACGGCTTCCACACCACGCGCACACCGTGTTGCACCGCGGCGGCCTCGATGCGCATCACACTCGGGTAGCTGTAATTGCTCGCGAAGTCGAACCAGAACTCGACGGTGGGCGCGGGGACGAGCGCTTCCCACGTGGCGTTGTATGCGGCAGGCCGGGGGGCTGTCTGCGGTCGGGCGAGGGTGTCCATGCGGCCTCCAACGGGGTGTCGTTGGCGGCATTACACGTGGACCGCCCTGTGGGCTCAAACGCCTTTCATGCAAGTTCGGATGCGCCGGACGCATGCGTAGCCTGAGTTGCAGCTTCCGAGCAGATCCAGGCAGCCACATCGCGCACGTCGCGGCGCGGGTTCGGCTCGGATTGGATCAACCAGTACGCATGCGTATTGCGCACGCCGGGGGCGATGGTCGGTACGGTGACCAAGCGGCCGTCGGCCAGCAGCGGCGCGATCAACTCCAGACGGCCCAGCGCGATGCCCTGGCCGGCCACCGCCGCATGGATGATCTGGTCGTGCTGGTTGAAGCGCAGCACGGTGCGCGGCTTGGCGTGGCTCCATCCGGCGGCGGCCAGCCAGTCGGTCCATTGGAGCCAGGGGCGGCGCAGGTCGCGGTCGTCAAAGTCGAGCAGCGTCAGGCCGGCAAGCGCCTCGGCGGAATCCAGCGAGCGCAGCCCCAGCGACGGATGCGCGACCGGCGCAACGGTTTCCCCAAACAGCCGGATTGCACCGGGCGGTGCATCGCTCGGTGGGCAATACCGGATGGCAAGCTCGATGCCCTCGTTCTTCAGGTCGACGAGGCGGTTGTTGGTGGCCACGCGCACGTCGATGTCGGGGTACTGCAGCTGGAAGCGCGCCAGGCGCGGCAGCAGCCACAAGCCGGTGACGCCGATGCTGGCCGTGATCGTGACTGGCCGGCGTTCGGCCGCCACGCGGATGGCCCCGATGGCGTCCTGCAACTGCTGCACGGCGCTGTCAGCGCTGCGGAACAGGCGTTCTCCCTCGGGCGTGAACGCGATCGAGCGGTGCCCGCGCACCAGCAGTTTCACGCCCAGCGCCTCTTCGAGCGCCGACACCTGGCGGCTTACGGCGGATTGCGTCAGACACAGATCATCGGCCGCGAGCGTGATGCTCATGCGCCGGCCCACCGCCACGAAGCCGCGCAGCAAGTCCAGGGAGGCCAACCGAACCAGGGGAGTCAACATGCGTTTTCCTCATGCAAGGCGTTCTCAAAGATCAATTGAGAAGCCGGGTAGGGCGAAGTTTAATAAGCCATCAGGCGACATTCCAGCCCAACGCGCATTCGGTACGCTTGCGAAGCTGGAATGTCAGTCACACCGGAGAAAAACGCTCATGACATCGAAATCTTTCACGCAATCGCCCTGGTTGCCGGTATTGGCCGGCGGGGCGGTGATCGGCGTGGCGCTGGGCATTCGGCACGTGCAAGGCCTATTCCTCGTGCCCGTCACGATGGGCCATGGCTGGACACGCGAAACGTTCGGACTGGCGATTGCGTTACAAAACCTCATCTGGGGCGCGGCACAGCCATTTGCGGGCATGCTGGCCGACCGCTACGGCGCGGCCAAGGTGGTCGTTGCCGGCATCGTGGTCTATGCGCTTGGGTTGCTGCTGATGGCCCATGCTGGCACGCCGCTGGGCTTCACGCTGTCGGCGGGCGGGCTGATCGGGCTCGGGCTGTCAGGCACGTCGTTCGGCGTCGTGTATGGCGCGATCAGCCGATTGACGCCGCCCGAGCGGCGCAGCTGGGCGCTGGGCGTGGCGGGCGCGGTGGGCGGTGTCGGCCAGTTCGTGATGGTGCCGACGGCGCAGGGCTTGCTGAGTACGGTCGGCTGGGTGACGGCGCTGGTCGTCATGGCGGTGGTCATGGCGATCTTCTTGCCGCTGACCGCGCCGCTGCGCGAGAGAACATCGGCTGCCGCCGCGCAGCAGGCGCAGCAAAGCATGGGTTCGGCCATCCGCGAGGCCTTTGCCCACCGCGGTTTTTGGCTGCTGAATCTCGGGTTCCTGACGTGCGGATTCCAGCTCGCCTTTATCGGTGCGCACATGCCGGCGTATCTGCTCGACAAGGGGCTCACCGGCCGCCACGGCATGGTCGCGCTGGCACTGATTGCGGCCGCCAACATCGTCGGCACGTATTACTGCGGCGCGCTGGGCGGGCTGTTCCGGCGCAAGTATCTGCTGTCGTTGCTGTACCTGATTCGCACGGCGGCGATTGCGCTGTTTATCCTGCTCCCGCTGTCGCCCGCAACGCTGTATGCGTTTGCCATCGTGATGGGCCTGCTGTGGCTGGGGACGGTGCCGCTGACCAACGGGCTGCTGTCGCAGGTGTTTGGGGTGCGCTACATCGGCACGCTGTTCGGCTTCGTATTTCTTGGTCACCAGATCGGCGCGTTCCTGGGCGTGTGGCTGGGCGGCGTGGTGTACGACCACCTGCATTCCTACGACGCGATCTGGTTTGGCGCCATGGCGCTCGGTGTGGTGGCCGCGCTGCTGCACTGGCCGATCGACGATCGCCAACTCGTGCGTACGCCGGTGGCGCAACCCGCGTGAACGCACAGTTCAAAACATGGATGGCTTGGGCGCTGGCAGCGGCCGGCGCCGCCCTGATCTTTGCGGCGTGGCTGACCCCGGAAGGCGCACTTTCCTTTGTGACGCTGGCGTCCTTCTGCGGATAGGGCGACGCACTAGCTCGATTTGTGAAACAATATTGGGTTAATCACTAGTGGGCACTGGTACGGTTTGCGCGGGAAATACGTCGCTTCTGCGTCGTTCTCCTGTGAATGCCACCGTTCAGACATGACTTACGCCGTCAAGGAAATCTTCTACACGCTGCAAGGCGAGGGTGCCAACACCGGCCGCGCAGCTGTCTTCTGCCGCTTTGCCGGCTGCAATCTCTGGAGTGGGCGCGAAGCCGATCGCGCCACCGCCGTCTGCCAGTTCTGTGACACCGACTTCGTCGGCACGGACGGCACGCAAGGCGGCAAATACACCACCGCCGAGGCACTCGCCGATACCGTTGCCGCCGAATGGCCGGCCAGCGCCACGGGCGGCAAACCGCTCGTCATCTGCACCGGCGGCGAACCGCTGCTGCAACTCGACAAGCCGCTGATCGACGCGCTGCACGCACGCGGTTTCGAAATCGCCATCGAAACCAACGGCACCATCGCCGTGCCGGAAGGCATCGACTGGGTGTGCGTGAGCCCGAAGATGGGTTCCGAACTGGTCGTCACGCGCGGCGACGAGCTGAAGGTGGTGATTCCGCAAGACGGGCAGGACCTCGACGCATACGAACGGCTGGATTTCCAGCATTTCTTCCTGCAGGCCATGGACGGCCCGCTTGCCCGGCAGAATACGGCGGCAGCCGTTGAGCTGTGCCAGCGCCGTCCGCGCTGGCGCCTGTCGCTGCAAACCCATAAGATGCTGGGCATCCGCTAAGGCGGGCCGCAGCACTTTGTCCCCGGTTTCCTGCCGGTTCCAGCCGTTTCGCGGCGCCCGCTGCCGCCACCTTGCTCCATGACCAAGACCGTTTCCATTACGCGCCGGCTCGAATTCGACGCCGGCCACCGCATCCCCGGCCATGCCGGCCAGTGCCGCAACCTGCACGGGCATCGCTATCAGCTCGAACTCACGCTCACCGGCGAAGTCCTGCATAACGACAAGGCTGCCGACGACGGCATGATCCTCGACTTTGGCGACGTCAAGCAGCTCGCCAACAAGCACCTCGTCGACCTGTGGGACCACGCGTTCCTCGTCTATCGCGGCGATACCAAGCTGGTTGAATTCCTGAACGACATGGAAGGCGGCCACAAGACCGTTGTGCTCAACGACGTGCCCACCGTGGAGAATCTCGCGCAGGTCGCGTTCGATATTCTTGAGCCGGTGTTCCGCAACGCGTTCGGGCACCATCTGCGCCTGTCCAAGCTCGTGCTGTACGAAACCCCGAATTGCTGGGCCGACGTGAAGCTCGCGCGTCCGCACGAACAGGATTGATGCGACAGCGCCGGATCGCATGACCACACCGCACGTCCTCATCCCGCCTGCCGACATGTCCGCCCATGAGCGCGACGGCTACTGGATGCAGCAGGCGCTCGTGCAGGCAAAGTTCGCGTGGGGGCAGGGCGAGGTGCCGGTGGGTGCCGTGGTTGTGCGCGGCAACGAGATCGTCGGCGTCGGCTACAACGCCCCGATTGGCACGCACGACCCATCCGCGCATGCCGAGATGCGCGCGCTGCGCCAGGCCGCCGAGAAGCTCGGCAACTACCGCCTGCCCGACTGCGAAGTCTTCGTGACCCTGGAGCCTTGCGTGATGTGCGCCGGCGCCATGCTGCATGCCCGCGTGGCGCGCGTCGTCTACGGCGCGCCCGATCCCAAGACGGGCGCCGCGGGCAGCATCCTCGACCTGTTTGCAGAAACGCGGCTGAACCATCAGACCGCCATCACCGGCAGCGTGCTCGCGCAGGAGTGCGGCGACATGCTGCGCGCCTTCTTCGCCGAGCGCCGCGCAACCCAGAAGGCCGCACGCCTGGCCGCTACTGAATCCGACGAATCCGCCACATGACCACTGTCCGCCTGATTGCGCCTTCCGGTTATCCGAACGATGCGGCCATCGCCGAGCGCGGCGTGGCGGCACTGGAAGCGCAGGGCTGCACGGTCGTCAACCGCGAGTGCCTGAGCCGGCAGCATCAGCGTTTTGCCGGCGGTGAACTTGCGCGGCTGGCAGACCTAAACCAGATCGGTACGGGCGGTGGCCAGGAAATCGCCATGGCCATTCGTGGGGGGTATGGCCTGACGCGCTTGCTGGACCATATCGACTTCATCGACATCGGCCGCCGCGCGCAGGCGACCGACGCCATCATCGTCGGTCACAGCGATTTCACCGTGTTTTCGCTGGCGTACCTGGCGGCCACCGGCGGCGTGACGTTTGCCGGCCCGCATGTGTGTTCGGACTTCGGGCTGGAGACGGTCGACCCGTTCATGGTCGAGCACTTCTGGGGCATCTTGCGAAACCCGACCTATGCGTTGCGCGTGGATGGTCCGCAACCGACTGGCTGCGCACGGCCGGGCCGCTACGCCGGCACGCTATGGGGCGGCAATCTGGCCATGCTGTGCAGCCTGATCGGCACGCCGTATCTGCCGGATATCCGCGACGGCATCCTGTTTGTTGAGGACATCAACGAGCATCCGTACCGCGTTGAACGCATGCTGCTGCAATTGCAGCAGGCTGGCGTGCTCGATGCGCAGCAGGCGCTGTTGTTTGGCGATTTCTCCGGATATCGCACCACGCCGTACGACGCCGGCTACGATTTCGACGCCATGCGCGATTATCTGGCCGAACGCCTGTCGATTCCGGTCGTCACCGGCTTGCCGTTCGGCCATTGCCCGACCAAGGCGACGCTGCCGATTGGCGCACAAGCCGAGCTGGATGTCGACGCCGCGGGCTTTACGCTGCACTTGTCGGGATACCCGACACTGAAGGCATAAGTCTTCCGGCCATCCGGGTCACGTCCGGGTGGTAAAATCTCGGGTTCTCCAAATGGCGTCCGGTCAAGTGCTTGCCGCGCCAGATCACCGCTTTTCAAATCAAGGTTTCCACGTGCTTTCCACCGCCAACATCACCATGCAGTTCGGGCCCAAGCCCTTGTTCGAGAACATCTCGGTCAAGTTTGGCGAGGGCAATCGCTATGGCCTGATCGGCGCCAACGGTTGCGGCAAGTCGACCTTCATGAAAATCCTGGGCGGCGATCTGGAGCCGAGCGCAGGCAACGTGATGCTGGAACCGGGCGTGCGCCTGGGCAAGCTGCGTCAGGACCAGTTCGCCTACGAAGACATGCGCGTGCTGGACGTGGTGATGATGGGCCACACCGAAATGTGGGCCGCCGCGCAGGAGCGCGATGCCATCTACGCGAACCCGGAAGCCACTGACGACGACTACATGAAGGCCGCCGACCTGGAGGCCAAGTACGCCGAATACGACGGCTACACGGCGGAAGCGCGCGCGGGTGAACTGCTGATGGGCGTGGGCATTCCGACCGACCAGCACAACGGCACGATGAGCAACGTTGCGCCCGGCTGGAAGCTGCGCGTGCTGCTGGCGCAGGCGCTGTTCTCGAACCCGGACGTGCTGCTGCTGGACGAGCCGACCAACAACCTCGACATCAACACGATCCGCTGGCTGGAATCGGTGCTCAACGAGCGCAACTCCACCATGATCATCATTTCCCACGATCGCCACTTCCTGAACTCGGTCTGCACGCACATGGCCGACATGGATTACGGCACGCTCAAGGTCTACCCGGGCAACTACGACGACTACATGCAAGCCTCCCTGCAGGCGCGCGAGCGCCTGCAGGCCGCCAACGCCCGGGCCAAGGAGCGCATCTCCGACCTGCAGGACTTCGTGCGTCGCTTCTCGGCCAACAAGTCCAAGGCGCGCCAGGCTACGTCGCGCCTGAAGATGATCGACAAGATCAAGGTGGAAGACATCAAGCCGTCGTCGCGCCAGAACCCGTTCGTCCGTTTCGAGATGGAGAAGAAGCTGCACAACCTGGCGGTGGAAACCGAGAACGCGCGCAAGACGTACGACCGCAAGATTTTCGATGGCCTGACGATGGCCGTGCGGGCGGGCGAGCGGATCGCCATCATTGGTGAGAACGGCGCGGGCAAGACCACGTTGCTGCGTTGCCTGCTGAACGGCGCCGTGAAGACCGGCGTGCAGCGCGGCATCGAGATCGACGGTGGCACCGTCAAGTGGGCCGAGAACGCCAATGTCGGCTACATGCCGCAGGACACCTACGAAGAATTCCCCGAAGACCGCGACCTGATGGACTGGATGAGCCAGTGGACGCAAGCCGGCGATGACGACCAATCGCTGCGCGGCACCATGGGCCGCCTGTTGTTCTCGGCCGACGACATCAAGAAGAGTGTGAAGGTGCTCTCCGGTGGCGAGAAGGGCCGCATGATCTGGGGCAAGCTCATGCTCGGCCGCCACAACGTGCTGGCGCTGGACGAGCCGACCAACCACATGGACATGGAGTCCATCGAGTCGCTGCAGATCGCGCTCGACAAGTTCGAAGGCACGCTGATCTTCGTGTCGCACGATCGCGAGTTGATCAGCGCCCTGGCCACGCGTGTGATCGAAGTGCGCCCGGACGGCACGCTCACCGACTACCTCGGCACCTACGACGAATACCTGCAGAGCCAGGGCGTCGAAGTCTGACCCCCGATCTTTTGCCGTAGCCAAAGGGCCGCCGATGTGCGGCCTCTTTTTTTTTCGGGCGTCCCCGCGAGGCGAACATGTGTTTCCGATCCGGATCGGTCTCTCACGTGCGGCTCGCCGAGGCCGCGTTGACAGTGCCTCCTCCCGATTCCAGAATGCCTTGGCAGAACGCGGCACAGCATCCTTGCGGCTGCGTTGAGCGCCAACAAAGAACAATCAAAACATATGAGGAGACTCACGTTGAAAAACGTACTGACCTTACTATCGACAGCCGCCCTGGTGCTGATGACGTCTGCACACGCAGCTGAGCGCCTACCAACCATTCCGCCGGACAAGTACAACGCCGAACAGACCAAGGCGGCGCAGGACTTTCAGGCTGCGCGCAAGGTGCCGGTATTCGGTCCTTTCGAGCCCCTGATGCATAGCCCCGAGGTGATGAGCCAGGCCCGCGCAATGGGCGACTATCTGCGATATCACTCCGCGATTGGCAACACGCTGAGCGAATTGGTCATCCTGATCACCGCGCGAGAGTGGAGCCAGGATTACGAGTGGTATGTGCACCATCCGATCGCCCTGAAGGCGGGTATCAAACCCGGTATTGCCGATGCCATTGCCGATGGCCGCCGCCCCACGGGCATGAGCGAGGACGAGGAGATCGTCTACGACTTCGCGACGGAGCTGATCCGCAACAAGCGCGTGGCCGACGAAACCTATACCCGGGCGGAAAAGCGGTTCGGCAACAAGGGTATCGTAGACATGACGGGCATCTGCGGCTACTACACGCTGCTCGCCATGGAAATGAACGTGGCGCAGTATCCGGCACCCAAGAACGCCGCCAAGCTCGCGCGTTTTCCGGAGCCTTGACCGCTGTGCCGTCGAACGAGGACTGCGCGCAGCTGTGATGCCGCGCAGGGTGAACACCGATTCTTTGCCGTCATCAAGGGGCCGCCAATGTGCGGCCCTTTGTTTTTGGTCTTCGCCGCAATCGACTGAAGCATGTCGGCAAAGTGGACCATCTATGAAAAAACCGACTGGGTTTCATGATTTTTTATCGCCATCAGAATGCATGGCCGTCGCTACACTGGTCTGCATATCCCAGTGAATAGGCCGAGACCTGCTGACGGGGCGCCCTACATCACAACAAGAAGCGCCAAAGTCAGGCTCGGCGAAGTACCAAGGAGACGAGATGACCTCTGATATTGGCGGCCGCATTCGCCTGCAATCCCTGCTGGACAAAGTGGTGTCTGCGGACGAAGCCGCGACCCTGATCCACGATGGCATGACGGTCGGCATGAGCGGTTTCACCCGTGCCGGCGACTGCAAGGCCGTGCCGTTTGCCCTGGCCCGGCGTGCCGCGCACGAGCCGCTGCGCATTACCCTGATGACCGGCGCCTCGCTGGGTAACGACATTGACAAGGTATTGGCCGAAGCCGATGTGATTGCCCGTCGCCTGCCGTTCCAGGCCGATGCCACCCTTCGGCGCAAGATCAACGCAGGCGAGGTCATGTTCATTGACCAGCACTTGTCGGAAACCGTCGAGCAACTGCGTTCGCGGCAGATTGCACCGCTGGATGTGGCGGTTGTCGAAGCCACGGCCATCACCGAGAACGGCGGCATCGTGCCGACTACGTCGGTCGGTAATTCCGCAAGTTTCGCGGTGCTGGCGAAGCAGGTGATCGTCGAGATCAACCTGAACATGCCCGCCAATCTGGAAGGGCTGCACGATATCTTCTTTCCGGTGCAGCGGCCCTATCGCCAGCCGATTCCACTCATTGCAGCGGAGCAGCGCATCGGCCTGCCGTCTATCCCGATCGATCCGCGCAAGATCGCTGCCATCGTCATCACGGGGCAGGACGACAGCCCGTCCAACGTGTTGCCGCCCGATGCGGAGACCAATGCCATCGCGGGGCATCTGAACGCATTCCTGGCGCGCGAGGTGCGCACGGGCCGTCTTTCGCCCACGCTGCAGCCGCTGCAGGCGGGTATCGGAACGATCTCCAACGCGGTCCTGCATGGCTTCATCGACTCGCCGTTCCATGACCTCAAGATGTATTCGGAGGTTTTGCAGGACAGCTCCATCGAGCTGCTCGACTCGGGCAAGCTGGCGTTTGCCTCGGCCTCGTCGATCACGCTGTCACGCCCGGTCTACAAGCGGTTTCTGTCAGAACTGGAACGCTACAAGACGCGGGTGATTCTGCGACCGCAGGAGATCAGCAACCACCCGGAAGTGATCCGCCGGTTGGGCCTGATCACCATCAATACCGCGCTGGAATGCGATATCTACGGCAACGTGAATTCGACGCACGTGGGCGGAACGCACATGATGAACGGCATCGGCGGCTCGGGCGACTTCGCGCGCAACGCGCATCTGTCAGTCTTCGTGACCAAGTCATTGGCCAAGGCCGGCGACATCTCGAGCATCGTGCCGATGGTCTCGCATGTGGACCATACCGAACACGACGTCGACATCATCGTTACCGAACATGGACTGGCCGATCTGCGCGGGTTGGCGCCGCGCGAGCGTGCTGTGCAGATCATCAGCAACTGCGCTGATCCGCGCTACCGCGAGCTGCTGCGCGACTACGTTGTGCGCGCGCAGCGGCGCGGCGGGCATACGCCCCACCTCCTGGAGGAGGCGCTGGCCTGGCATGTCCGGTTTCGCGACCAGGGCTCGATGGCCTCAGCCGGGCTCACAGGTGAAAGTCTGCTCCCGGAACCCGCCCTCAGCGCTTGACGCGCGTCGCAGCCGCTGCTCAGGCGCCGAGCACTTCCTGGCACGTCGCGAGCCACGCGCGAGCGGCGTGCGACAGGTAGCGGCCGGGCGACCACAGGTGCGCGAGCGCCCAATCCATGTCGGGGGCGGTCAGGCGTGCCACGGCCAGCTTGTCACGGTTCGCGAGGTTGGCCACCAGCGGCTGCGGCAAAAAAGTCGTGCCCAGTCCCGCAGCGGCCATCGAGGCGAGGAATTCCCAATGCCCGCTCCGCGCAGCGATGTGCGGCTCGATACGGGCTTCGAGAAAGGCCTGTCGCAGCTTGCGCGTCAGGGAGAAATCCTCGGCCAGCAATAGCAGCGGTTCGTCGCGCAGTGCCGTGAGGGTGACGGTCCTGCCTTTGGCCCATTTCGCTTTGCGCGGTCCCACCACCCAGATCGGATACTTTGCAAACTGTCGCGTGGCGAGTTCGAGCCCACTATCGCCGGGCAGAACGGTGGCGCCCACTTCCAGTTCGCCGCTGGCCACCTGCTGTTCCACCGTTTTGCCGCCGTACTCTGCCAAGTTCAGTACCAGATTCGGATAACGCTGACGAAACGCGCTCACGACGGGCGAAAAGAACAGATTCACCATCGGTGGGATGCCGACCGTCAGTTCGCCCCGTCCGAGCGAGGACAGATCAGCGACTTCAAGCGTCAGCCTGTGCACCACGCCCAGCGTTTCCTGCCCGCGTGCGTACACGACCCGGCCCACGTCAGTGAGCCGCACCTGCCGGCCTTCGCGGATCAGCAGCGGCTGGCCGACCTCGTTTTCGAGCTGACGCACCATCTTGCTGATGGTGGACTGTGTCACCGAGAGCGAGCTCGCCGCCTGCGTGAAGCTCTGCAGCCGCGCGGTTTCGACAAAGTAACGAAGGGCTCGGATATCGATGGGCATGGACGGACCTTAGCCATGAAGCACGCGAATGGAATTCGCCATGGTAATGAAGTTTTCCCACTCCACGACGCGATGGCCTCAACATCGTGCGGGCCTGTGTGTGCATGTCTGATGGACACGCGCACGCAACGGCACTCGACAAAAGAAAGGCGGCTCATGCGGCCGCCTTTCATGCAGTCCGGCATACGTTGCAGTCAGCCTGTTGCCTCGTCGATCAGCAGATCCAGCTGGGCGATCAGGTTGCTGGTCTCGGGCTCGCCGCGCGTTTTGCTGAGGGCTGCCTTGAGCGTGTCGCGCAGGGCGACGAGTTCTGCGACGTTGCCGGCTTTCTCCACCTTCATCTCCAGCAGATAGCCGCGCAGGCCGAGATACCGGCTGATGGTTTCGGTATAGAAGCGATAGAGGCGTTGATAGCCTTCGGCGGCCGGCTCTTTTGAAGAGTCGACGGGGGCGGGCACGGATGCAGCGGCCGGCTCCACCTTTGCCGTGGTCGCCATGGGCATGTGCGGGCGGATATACCCCCCTCCCTCCAGCTCGTCGAATACCGCTTGCGTCATGCCGAGCGGCTGAAGCTGCACGAGGATGTCGTCGCAGGTTTTCTCGCCATTGATCATCAGGAGCACCGCGCGGTGACGCTGGTCGAGGTGGTTCGCGCGCGTTCGGATCTCGTCCTGACCTTTTTCGGTCTTCTGATAGATGCGGGTGGTCATGGTCGTCTCCCTCGGCCGGCGCGTCTGCGGTGTGCGCTCTGGTGGCTCTACAATAGACCGATCATAACCGCCCGGGGGCGATGTAGGGCTCAGTCGCAACCCGGATAGCACAACGCGCAAATCGCGCATCCACCAGAGCGAGACGACCGACGATGCAGCAACGCGACAAGCTTTTTATCAATGGCAAGTGGGTGGCGCCGCAGGGCAAGGGCGTCATTGAAGTGATTCATTCGGCCACGGAAGCCGTGATGGGGACCATTCCCGAAGGCAGCGCGGCCGACGCGGAAGCCGCCGTGGCCGCCGCGCGCGCCGCATTTGATGACTGGGCTGCCACGCCCGTGACCAAGCGCGCCGAATACATCCAGAAGATTGCCGACGGCCTGCATGCCCGCAGCGAAGAGCTGGCGCAGCTGATTGCCGGCGAAGTCGGCATGCCGATCAAGCTGGCGCGTGCCATCCAGGTGGGCGGCCCGGTCTACAACTGGGGCAATTTCGCCAAGCTGCTCAGCACGTTTGAATTTGAAGAGCACGTCGGCAACTCGCTGGTGGTGCGCGAGCCCGTGGGCGTGGTGGGCGCCATCACGCCGTGGAACTACCCGCTCAACCAGATCACGCTGAAGGTTGCGCCCGCGCTGGCGGCCGGCTGCACGGTGGTGCTCAAGCCGTCGGAAGTGGCACCGCTCAACGCGTTCGTGCTGGCGGAAGTCATTGAAGAAGCCGGCTTGCCGCCGGGCGTGTTCAACCTTGTCACCGGCTATGGCCCGGTGGTGGGCGAGGTGCTGGCAAGCGACCCGGAGGTCGACATGGTGTCGTTCACGGGCTCCACGCGTGCGGGCAAGCGCGTGGCGGAACTCGCATCGCAGTCGGTCAAGCGGGTGGCGCTGGAGCTGGGCGGCAAGTCGGCCTCGGTGATCCTGGATGACGCGGACCTGGCATCGGCGGTCAAGGGCACGCTGTCGGCGTGTTTCCTGAACTCCGGGCAGACGTGCTCGGCGCACACGCGCATGCTGGTGCCGCGTGCCAAGTATGAAGAAGTGAAGGCGCTGGCCGCGCAGTTTGCCGCTGCCTACGTGCCGGGCGATCCGGCGCAGGAATCGACGCGCCTGGGGCCGCTCATCTCTGCCGTGCAGCGCGACCGCGTGCTGGGCTACATCCGCAAGGGGCTGGAGGAGGGCGCGGAACTCATTACCGGGGGCGCCGACGCGCCGGAAGGCCTGTCCACCGGTTACTTTGTCAAGCCGACGGTGCTGGGTAACGTGAAGACCACCGACACCGTGGCGCGCGAAGAGATCTTCGGCCCTGTGCTGACCGTGATCTGCTACGACGACGAGGAAGAGGCCGTCCGCATTGCCAACGACAGCATCTACGGCCTGGGCGGCGGTGTGTGGTCGGGCGACGAGGCGCGGGCGATTCGCGTGGCGCGGCGCATTCGCACGGGCCAGGTCAATATCAACGGCGGGCCGTTCAACATGCAGGCGCCGTTTGGCGGCTACAAGCAATCCGGCAACGGGCGCGAGAACGGCAAGTACGGCCTGGAGGAGTTCCTGGAGTACAAGGCGCTGCAACTCAATCCCGCCAAGACGGCCTGATCTGCCCCACGTGCAGCACCAATGAAAAACCCGGCCTCGGCCGGGTTTTTTGCGTTTGACGCCCTCCGCCTACTTGCGGCTGCCGTCAGCGTTGTAGCCCTGGGCGGTGCCTTCGGCCAGGATGCGCGTCCAGACCGCGTTGCGCTCTTCGTCGGTCATGAAGACCCAGTTGCTGACCTCCAGCTGCGTGCGCCCGCAGCCTTGGCAGACCTCGTCGAAGAGCGTGGAGCAGATGCCGATGCAGGGGCTGTCTGGGCGGCCCAGCAGGGTGCTGTCGGAAGCACTGGTTGCGTCGTCTGGCATGGGGCTGAAAGCAGTCGATTCGGTCATGGCCGGTATTTTACCGGCTTCGGCCGGACGTCAGCTGCACGTCAGCTGCACGGGGGTTCCCCAGTGCGCTGGCTGACATGATCGGCCGCCTTGGATAGCGCCAGCGCGGAATTGACCAGCGCGATATGCGAAAACGCTTGCGGGAAGTTGCCAACGAGCCGTTGCACGCGTGGGTCGTATTCCTCGGCCAGCAGGCCCACGTCGTTGCGCAGTGCCAGCAGCTTGGCGAAGAGCGCGCGGGCTTCGTCCTGGCGACCTTGCATGACGAGGTTGTCGACATACCAGAAGCTGCAGGCCAGGAACACGCCCTCGCCCTGGGGCAGGCCGTCGGTCACGGCTTCGGTGCGGTAGCGGCGCACGAGGCCATCGACGAGCAGGTCTTCTTCGATGGCCTTGACCGTGCCCTGGATGCGCGGGTCGGATGCCGGCAGAAAACCCACCAGCGGCAGCATGAGAAGTGCAGCGTCCAGCTCGTGCCCGCCGTAGCTCTGCACGAAGCAGCCACGCGCGGCATTGTAGCCGTGGGCGCAGACCTCCGCGTGGATGCGGTCGCGCACGGCTCGCCAGCGCTCCACGGGCCCGTCTACATTGAATTGCTCGATGGTTTTGACGGCGCGGTCGAACGCCACCCACGCCATGACCTTGGAATGCGTGAAATGGCGCGAGGGCCCGCGGATCTCCCAGATGCCTTCGTCGGGCGTCTGCCAGACGCTCTCCAGATGGGTCATCAGCGCGACCTGCAGGCGCCAGGAGGCATCGTCCCCGTCAAGGCCGCCTTTGCGGGCGATGAAGAGGGCGTCCATCAACTCGCCGTACACATCGAGCTGGAGCTGCAGCGCGGCCGCATTGCCCACGCGTACGGGCTGCGCGCCTTCGTAGCCGGGCAGCCAGGGGACGGTCCACTCGCCCAGGCGCCGTTCGCCGGCAATGCCGTACATGATCTGCACTTGTGCGGGGCTGCCGGCGATGGCGCGTTCGAGCCATTCACGCCAGGAGCGTGCCTCGTTGTAGTAGCCCGCATTCATGAGCGCGAGCAGCGTGAGCGTGGCGTCGCGCAGCCAGCAGTAGCGGTAGTCCCAGTTGCGCACCCCGCCGAGCTGTTCGGGCAGCGACGTTGTTGGCGCGGCCACGACGCCGCCGGTGCGGTGGTACGTCAGCGCCTTGAGGGTGATGAGCGAGCGTTCCACTGCTTCGGTCCATTCGCCAGCGCCGTGACAGCGGCCGGACCACGCGCGCCAACGTGCCTCGATGTCGACCTGCGCCTCCAGCGCGTCGATGGAGTCGGGCAAGGGCAGGTGCGACGGCGAATACGTCAGCACGAAGGGCATCGCCTCGCTTTCGCTCACGGAAAAATCCGCTACGGTGGAGAGATTTTCGCCTCGGATTGGGGCGGCGGTGCGCAGTGTCGTCATGTTGGGCCCGGCCACGGCCCGGAGCACGCAATCGGGCATGTCGCACCTGCCTTCAGGCGGCGCCCCCGTGACTTCGGACACGCGGCTGACCCACGGTACAGACGCGCCGTAATCGAACCGCAGCGTAAGGTCCATACGCATTTCGACGGTGCCGGAGAGCCCGCGCACGATGCGGATGAGCTCAGAGGTGTCGTCCCGTGCGCCGGCGATGCCGGGCAAGCGGGCCGTCATCAGGTCGGTCACGCTGGCGGAACCGGTGTCGGTCTCGAAGACGGTCTCCAGCACGAGCGTGCCAGGCAGGTAGCGTCGGCGCGTGGCGCGGACCTCGCCTTGCGGAGCGATGCGCCACCGGCCGTGGTCCGGCGTGCCAAGCAGCGCGGCAAAACAGGCGCCTGAATCGAACCGAGGCCAGCACAGCCAATCGATGGAGCCGTCGCGCGAAACCAGTGCCGCGGTTTCACAATCGCCAATCAACGCGTAATCTTCAATTCTTGAGGGCATTGCACTCCACTCCACGTACTTCAACGAGGCCGAGACCATGCATGAAACCACCCGTATCCTTCTTGAATACAACGCTGGGCGTGATCCGGAAAGGCTCACCCGAAAACTGGATGCCATTGCCGCCGACCCGTTTTCATTCTTTCGCGGCACCAACAACCTGTACGCCGCGTCGCTGGCCGATGCTGCCTTGCTGCACGACGCACCCCGCACGCTGGTCTGCGGCGACCTCCACCTTGAAAACTTCGGCAGCTTCAAGGGCGACAACGGCCTGGTCTACTTCGACATGAACGACTTTGACGAAGCCCTCGCCGCGCCGTTTACGGTCGACCTGGTGCGCGTGCTGTCGAGCCTGCAGGTTGCCGCCTATGGCTGGAAACTGGCCGACGAAGATGCCAACAACCTGTGCCGCCGCTTTCTGGACACGTACGCCGCGGCGCTGGTCGATGGCAAGCCGCGCTGGGTGGAGCGCGCCACCGCCACCGGTATCGTGCGCGACCTGCTGCGCGGCCTGCGCAAGCGCAATCGCGCCGCCTACCTCGCGCAACGCACCGAGCGCGATGGCAACCAAATCCACCTGCGCATCGACGGCCGCCACACCTTGCGGGCTAGCAAGGATGAGGCCCGCCGCGCACGCCGCATCCTGCAGGCCTATGGCGAGCAGGGCAATGGCACCAGCAGGGGTAGCCACAACCAGCGCTTTATCGCCATCGATGTGGCGCGGCGCATTGCCGGCACCGGCAGTCTGGGGCTGGAGCGCTATTCCGTGCTTGCGCGCCCGGAGAACGACCCCGCCACGCTGCGGCTGATCGACATCAAGCTTTCCATTCCGAGCGTCTGGGCCGATACGCTCGGCAACGCGTGCAGCGTGGCACCGTGGCACAGCGAAGCCGGCCGCGTGGTGGACATTCAGCGCCTGTCGCAGGCCATCTCGCCGGCGCTGCTGCGTGGCGTCGTTTACGGGGCCAAGGGCGAGAAGCCCAAGTCGTACGTTGTCAAAAGCCTGCAGCCGACCGCGGACCGTGTGGCGCTTGGCTCCGGCAAGAACGTGGTCGCCAATCTGGACGATGCGCTGCAGACCATGGCGCACGTGGCGGCCTGGTGCCATCTGCGCGGCTGTGGCCGCCACGGGACGGATCTCGTGGAAAAGGTGCAGGACTACGCGGCCGGCACGGCGTGGCGCAAATCGGCGCTGAAGCTGGCGGCGCACGGCCGCAAGGTGTCGTTGAAGCAATGGGCCGAGTTTGCTGAGGACTACCGCGAGGCGCGTGGTGACAAGGCCGCTTAAGTGCGTGGCGTAAGTGCGGGATAGCGCGCCATTGACGGCAGGTGCGTGAGTCCCATTTGAAACCCCTGTGAGATCGCAATGAAGAACCTCGACAACCCATCGCATGATCGCGAGGTGGGCGTTGCCGACGGCACGCAAGACACGACGCGTATCGACGACACCCGCATCGGTGCGGTGCGTCCGCTGATTTCTCCGGCGCTGCTGCTGGACGAGCTGCCCGTGCCGGCCGATACGCAGACGCTCGTTGAAGACACCCGCCGTGCCATCAGCAACATCCTGCACGGCCGTGACGATCGGTTGCTGCTGATCGTCGGCCCGTGCTCGATCCACGATCACGATCAGGCGCTCGATTACGCGCGCCGCCTCAAGGCTGCGGCCGATGCGCTGAAGGACGACCTGCTGATCGTGATGCGCGTCTACTTCGAGAAGCCGCGCACGACGGTCGGTTGGAAGGGTTACATCAACGACCCGCGCCTGGACGGCAGCTTCCGCATCAATGAAGGGCTGCGCGCTGCGCGGCAACTGCTGCTCGACGTCAACGCGCTCGGGCTGCCCGCCGCGACGGAATTCCTCGACCTGCTGAGCCCCCAATACATCGCGGACCTCATCGCATGGGGCGCGATCGGTGCGCGCACGACAGAAAGCCAGAGCCATCGACAGCTGGCCTCGGGTCTGAGCTGCCCCATCGGTTTCAAGAACGGCACGGACGGCGGCGTGCAGGTCGCGTCGGACGCGATCATCGCGGCGCGCGCCAGCCACGCGTTCATGGGGATGACGAAGATGGGCATGGCCGCGATCTTCGAGACGCGCGGTAACGACGACGCGCACGTGATCCTGCGCGGCGGCAAGGGCGGGCCGAACTACGGCAGCGAGCACATCGAGGCGGCCTGCGCGGCGCTGCGCGCGGCAAAGTTGCGCGAACAGGTCATGGTGGACTGCTCGCACGCAAACTCAAACAAGTCGCATGAACGTCAGATCGACGTTGCGCAAGATCTCGCGCGGCAACTCTCGCAGGGCGAGCGCAGGATCGTCGGCGTGATGGTCGAAAGCAATCTCGAAGCGGGCCGCCAAGACCTGAAACCGGGTGTGCCGCTCAAGTACGGCGTGTCGATCACCGATGCGTGCCTGAGCTGGACCCAGACGGAGCCCGTACTCGACATACTCGCCGAGGCGGTGCGGCATCGGCGCGCGTATTCGTACGACGGGTGATGTGACGGCGGCAGGTTCAGGCTTGTCGCCTTTTCCCTATCCATGATGTAGCTCGGCGTTTCAGTGCCATTTCACTGATGGCCAGCCGCTGCACATTCGCATGCGGCTTGGTCCGGCATTGTGTGTCGGCATCCTGCCCGCACGCTTTTCGGTGTCGTTCGTGGAGTGACACCGCCGCCCCTTTATCCAGCTTTCCTCTTTCCAGACCGCATCTCCCGCACGGCGTGCACGTTGCACGCGCACGTGGCCTGCCGGTGCTCATCTTCCGCTCTTCAAATCCGCCCGCGCCTGGGTGGATTTTTCGGTTTTTAGGAGCGCTCCTATATGCGTGACATTTCTCAACACTGAGAATTTCACCCGGCAGCGCGTAGCAAAGACCAGCGCATTTTGATTGCGCAGCGCGTATTTGCGCCGAAAACCCAGTGGAAAAAACTGAAATGAGGCTTTGGAGATCGATGATTGTGAAAGGATTGATTCAGCGCTGCACGCAAATGGTGAAAGCCACGGCGTTCGTCGTGTTGGGTTTGGCCATGGTGCCGCACGACGTGGCGGCCTATGAGTATGTCGCCTTTTCCGGCTCGTATGCACTGCCAGGCAGTCTGGCACCCGGAACGGTTGTCGCACGGCGCTTTTATACGCCTACGCAACTCTGTGGTGAGGCTCAATGCAGGCTGTACCATTTCAAACTGATTACCAAAGGAGCCGCCGATGTTTCCCCGCCTAACACGACAGTTTCAACACGGCTAACCGGCTTGGCCATGCAGGTCATCGTGAATGGAAAACCTCAGATACTTGTGGATCAATGGAAAGATGCTCCAGTTATATTTTCCACGCCGGTTGAAGTGCAGTTGGTCAAAGAGCCATACGTGGAAATCAGCAGTAGCACAGCAAAACGCTTGGTTCACTCATGGTTTTTCACGAAAACAATGACGAGCAATACTCAAAACATTCACTACTTCAGCCTGGGCGATTCCACGCTCACCAGAATTGAAGGAACGTGTTCCGTGCCAAGTCAGACGGTAGACTTGCCGCCAACCATCGTTCGGAAGCTGACCGGTGTCGGTTCAGTGGCCGGGGTGAGCGACTTCCAGATCAAGATCAACAGTTGTCCGAAGGGATACAACCGGGTGGGATACACGCTCGAGCCCATGGGCGGCGTGGCGGATTCACCGGGCGTGCTGCCGCTCTCTGCCGACTCCACCGTCAAAGGCGTGAAGATACGCCTTGCCGACCGTAACGGCGTTGCCGCCCAATTCGGCACGTCGATCAAGGTCGACGATTACAACACGACGACTGGCGGCTCATATGCAATCCCGATGCAGGCCTCGTATCTCCAGACCGAAGCTGCGGTCACTCCCGGCTCGGTAAAGGGCGCTGTCTCGCTGCGGCTGGACTATCAGTAACGCGGTTGCCCGACGACGGGCAGGGCGAAGGAGGCGCGTTTGCCCCGTCGCCCTTAAGTTGACGGGTTACGCAGCCGATAGTGCTCAGGTAGCCAGCCGCCTGGCGCGATGGTCGCGCCGCGTGAAGAGCCGTGCACACCACTCTCGCCGCGCCCATGTCCGCTCGCCTGACCATCCGCACCCGCCTGGTGCTTTCGGTTTCTGTTCTCTTCCTGCTCGCCTTGCTGATTGGCGTGGCTGGCTTGCTGGGGCTGCGCGATGCCAACCGCGCGCATGAGCAGACCTTTACCAACCAGTTTCCGTCCGCACTGGCGCTGGGCGAATCCGATCTGAGCCTGACGCGTGCCCGCACCGCGCTAGACAAGGCGATGCTGTATCCGGAAGACAAGGGCGCGATGAAGCTGCTCGACCGCACCGAAGAGCTGATTGCCGAGGCGGATGGCGCCTGGAAGAAATACCTGGCCTTGCCGCGCGACGAAGAAGAGGAACGCCTGGCCAAGGACGTTGCGACCAAGCGCGAAGCTGCCTCCACCAGCTTGCGCGACATTATCAAGGCGCTGCGCGCGGGTGATCGCGCCACGGCGGACAAGATCATGGATAAGGAAGTGTCAAAGGCCTTCCGTGATGCCAATGATTCGAGCCTGGCCCTGAGCAAGAAGCAACTCGCATTCTCCAAGGCCAACTACGACGCATCGCGCGATGCTTATGCGCGCTTCCGGCTGATCGTGGTGGCCGCCATCGTCATCGCGCTCGTGGTAGCGCTGTGGTGTGCTTGGTCGCTGCTGTACGCGATCGTGGGGCCGCTGAACGCCGCGCTGGCGCAGTTCGACCGCATTGCTGCCGGTGACCTGACCGAGCGTGTGCGCATCGACCGTCATGACGAAATGGGCCGCCTGCTCGAAGGCCTGGCCCGCATGCAGACCGCACTGACCGATACCGTGCGCCGCGTGCGCACGGGCTCGGAGTCGATCGGAGCCGCCACCAAGCAGATTGCCGCCGGCAATGCAGACTTGTCGCAACGCACGGAAGAGCAGGCCAGCTCGCTGGAGGAAACCGCTTCCAGCATGGAAGAGATGACCTCCATCGTGCGCCAGAACGCCGACAACGCGCGCCAGGCCAGCCAGTTGGCCGACAGCGCATCGGAAGTCGCCAGCCAGGGCGGCGCGGTGGTGACCGATGTGGTGGCGACCATGCGCGAGATCAGCGCGTCGTCGCGCACAGTGTCGGAAATCATTGGCGTGATTGACGGCATTGCGTTCCAGACCAACATCCTGGCGCTCAACGCCGCGGTGGAAGCCGCCCGTGCCGGCGAGCAAGGTCGCGGCTTTGCCGTGGTGGCCGGTGAGGTGCGCAACCTCGCGCAGCGCAGCGGCCGCCAAGGAAATCAAGGAAATGATCGAGGCGTCGCTGTCCAAGGTCGAGACCGGCAGCGCGCTGGCCGAACGCGCGGGCAGCACGATGGAAGACATCGTGTCGTCCATCCGCCGCGTGACCGACATCATGGGTGAAATCGCTGCCGCATCGAACGAGCAAAGCTCGGGCATCGAACAGGTCAACAAGGCTGTCACGCTGATGGACGAAGCCACGCAGCAGAACGCTGCACTGGTGGAGCAGGCCGCAGCCGCGGCTGAATCGCTGGAAGAACAGGCCCAGGCCCTGAACGCCGCCATCGCAGCGTTCCGCCTCGCTTGATATTGGCCCCGTCGACGCACGGGGCATACCGAAGACTTGCCTTGAACGCCATTTCGGTTGATATAACCGACGGGTCCATTCAAGGAGTCGCCTCATGCCGTTCATCATTGCCGCGCTCGCGTTGGTTGGTCTGCTGATCTACGGCGCGCTCCGGCTGTATGCGGGCGTTGCCGCGGCATACGGCGCGGTGGCGGGCGGCGCGGCGGTGCTGCTCGCTGTGGCGCTGCTGGCCGGCGCAGTCGTTACTTTCATCCGGCGTTACCGCGCCGTTCATGGCGTGAACGTGGAAGGCCAGCGAATTGTGTCGCTCAGTGCAAGCTGGGGGCAGGTCGCGGTCGATGCCGAACAGAAGCGGGGGACGCTGCAGTTGCACGGGCAGGACGGCCGCTTTCTCTTCGCCGATATTGCCGGCGCTGACTCGGTCGAGCGCGAAGGCGCCTGGACGCTGGCGCTGCGCCTGAAACATCAGACGCAGGCAGACTGGCCGATCCCGATGCGCAATCGCCGGGAAGCGAAACGCTGGGCGAAGATCTTCGCGCTGGCGGCTAGCCAGGAACTGTGATCGGCGTGTTGCCCCCGGTTACTCCGTCGTACTTGGGTTCCAGAATGCCTGCGCCACGTGCGGCTGCGATTGCAGCGACGCGACGATGCGGTCCAGTTCGGCCGCGTTCACGGCGGTCGACATCAGCATGGCTTCAATTTCCACATGGTCGTCGCCAAAGGGTTCGACCGATAGATCGCTGATTGGATAGCTGGCCTCTTCCAGCAGGCGTTCCAGGTCGGCCAGCGCCTCCTTCTGGCGTTCGCTGGTCGAGATGACGCACATCGTGTACGTGACTTCGCTCGCCTGATTGTCCAACGGCGTGCGGTTGATGCGGTCCACCACCGGCCGCAGCAGGATGTTCGAGGCCAGCACGAACAGCGTAATGAGAATGGCCTGCCCAATGAGATCGGAGCCGGTCGCCGCACCCACGGCGGCGGAGCCCCAGAGCGTGGCGGCGGTGTTCAGCCCGCGCACGTTCAGCCCTTCCTTCATGATGGTACCGGCACCCAGAAAGCCTACGCCCGACACCACATAGGCAATCACGCGGGTGGTGTCCGATGCGGTGCCGATCTGCGCGGCCATGTCGACAAACGCCGATGCGGCCACGGCCACCAGCGCATTGGTGCGCAGCCCCGCAGTCCGCTGCCTCACCTGCCGTTCAAAGCCGATGAGTGAGCCCAGCGCAAAGGCCGAGGCAAGGCTGATGAAGGAATCCACCAGCGTGGCGACATTGAGGTGGACGAGGGCTTGCAGCGTCATCGGCGGCTCCTTGTTGTGGTGACCGGAGTCTTGGTGAAGGGCGCCGATGGTTATAGCACGGCGCCATGACACGCCGTGCGGGCCGGGGAGGCCGGACGGCTACTTATAGTCCCACTGCATCTGCTCTGGGATCGGCACGGCGTCCGATGTCTCGAGGCAGCGGTCAAGGTAAGCGAGCAGGGAGCGCGGCTGGAAGCCAGTCTCCTGCACCAGCCGCGTGTTGTCGAACACGTAGCTCATGCTGGCGAACTTGGCATACAGGTGAATGCAGCGCGCGACCAGTCGCACGTTGCCGTCCCCCGTCAGGCTCAGGAATTTACGCGCCAATGCTTTCTCGGCAATTTTTTCCTGATACACGTAGCCGGCCAGCGCTTGTGCGTCTTCTTCCGGCGTCTTGCAACGCTTGAAGCGCGGGTACAGCGTTTCGATGCGCTCGGAGTTCGCGTCGCCGGCACTGACGTGATACAGGTCGTGCGCCAGCCTGGGCTTGGTCGACAACTGCACGATGGCCTCGGCGCAATCGTCCACGGGCAGGATGTCGACGCGGTCGGACAGGCGGCAGCTGAACGTCTCGAGCAGCGCCACCATGCGCAACATCCAGAAGATGCTGCCTGACGGCTCGCAACCCAGCGTGCTGTGGCCCACCACGATGGACGGCCGCACCACCACCAACGGCAGTTCGGGCACCGCTTCGCGCAGTTTCAGCTCGGCCATCCCCTTTGAATACGTGTATGGCACCGCGTGTTGCGCGAGCGGGGGGACATCCCAGCTCTCGCTGACATGGCGATCGGCCAGCTGGCCGCATGACATGGCCGTGCCGATCTGCAGGAAGCGCTTCAGGCGTGAGCCTTGCGCCGCCAGCCGGCCGAGCGCCAGCACGCCGTCCACGTTGGTTTCCCACAGCGACGGATGGTTCGAAAACGTTGCCAGCGCCGCGCAGTTGATGATGATTTCCGGATTGCCCAGCTTGGCGGTTCCGGCATCGCGCAGATCGAACGGGACGATTTGCGATTCCGTAATGCCGTCCAGCGTGCCCTGTGCGAATTCAAAACGCCGCAGGTTGCTGCGCAGCCGCGCCACCCCTTCAGCAGGCGTGTCGCCGCGCACGGCAAAGCGTGTGTCGGCCAGCAAGCCTTTGGCTGCCAGATTGGCGGTAATCGCACCGCCCACGAAACCGGTGGCACCGGTCAGCAAAATACTCATGCGAAAAAACTTGAATTTCCTGGGTGGCAAAACGGGCGACCGTCCCGTTTGCAAACAACACGACTGCCGCCCCACCGGCGAGGCGCGGTGTATTGGCAGCGCGCTCGGGGCAGGGGACAGGCAAGCCGTGCCAAATGAAGCCGCGCACACGAACCAAGGTTCGCGGGCCGCGGGGTTCGCATGATGCGCTGCGGCCAAAACCTGCGCACAATCGGCGATTTATAAGAATGTAACCTTTCAGGCGCCTTTCGGCATCCCATTCGATCAGAGGGTTGACTCAACTCTGCGGCACAGCGCAGCTCGAAGCGGCGTTGGCGGCAATCTCGCGCGCAGCCTTGGCGCCTTCGACTTGCAGGATGGTCGGCAGCGACACACCGTTCTTGGCGGCCGTCACCTCGGCCAGGATCGAGATGGCGATCTCCGGCGGCGTTCGGCTGCCGATGTAAATGCCGACCGGCCCATGCAGGCGCGCCAGCTCGGCATCGCTCAGATCGAATTCCTTGAGGCGCTCGCGTCGGTTGGCGTTGTTGCGGCGGCTGCCGAGTGCGCCCACGTAGAACGCTGGCGTCTTGAGCGCTTCCATGAGCGCGAGGTCATCGAGCTTGGGGTCGTGGGTGAGGGCGATGACGGCGCAGCGCTCGTCGAGCTTCATGGCCATCACTGTGTCGTCGGGCATGGTGCGGACCATGGCCACGCCGGGAATTGACCACTCTTCGCTGTATTCCTCGCGCGGGTCGCAGACGGTGATCTGGTAATCCAGGCCCACGGCGATCTGGCACAGGTAGCGCGAAAGCTGTCCCGCACCAATGACGAGCATCCGGTAGCGCGGCCCATGAATCGTCACGAGGCGCGCTTCGTCGAACTGCAGGCCGTCAGTGACGGTGGCGTGCTGCAGGGTTGCGGCGCCGGTCGCCATGTCGAGCGTGCGGGCGACGAGCTGACCGGCTTCCACGGCGCGCAGCAGGGCGTCGATTCCGCTGGAAGCGTTCAGCGGCTCCAGCACGAGTTGCAGCGTGCCACCGCAAGGCAGCCCAAAGCGATGCGCTTCTTCAGCGCTGATGCCGTATTTGACGGCTTCGGGCTTGGTGTAATGCAGGCCTTCGCGGCGCACGCGGTCGATGAGGTCGTCTTCAATGCAGCCGCCCGAGACCGAGCCGATGACGACACCGTCATCGCGCAGCGCGAGCATCGCGCCTTCGGGCCGCGGCGACGAACCCCACGTTTTGACTACCGTGACGAGCAGCACGCGCCGCCCTTGTTCTAGCCAGCGAACGCTGGTTTTCAAGACTTCAAGATCGACGCTGTCCATGATGCGTTGGCTGCGCTTTCGCGCGCTTGAGTGATGTGTTGCGGGGGAATAGACCGATTATGCCCCGTGGTGCAAAAACAGGTAGGCGGCCGCCACGGCCACCAGCGCCACGATGATCCACGGCCATGGATTGCGCGGTTGCAGCGCGGGGCTGACGTTGGGTGCGTGGCCTGGCGGTGCACCGTGGGCCTGCAGTTGGCCCGCGGCCAAATCGGGAATCGCCTGTGTGGCCGGCATGCCGTCGACCGGCACGGCATGTCCGTCGACGCCAGCCGTCTCTGCGGGGCCGAATTCTGCGGCAAAGCGCTGGAAGAACTCGTCGGCCAGTTTGCGCGCGGCGCCGTCCACAAGGCGTGAGCCGATCTGCGCAAGCTTGCCGCCCACCTGCGCCGTTGCGGTGTAAGAGAGCCGCGTGACCGTAGGGCCTTCGGGCGTGAGCTGCACCTGGGCGCTGCCCTTGCCGAAGCCGGCCGCGCCGCCCTGGCCGTCGAAATGCAGCGTGTAGCTGCGCGGCGGCGCCACGTCGGCCAGTTCCATGCGCCCCTTGAAACGCGCCTTGACGGGCCCGACGGCGGCGGTCATGGCGACATCGTAGGCGGGGTTGGCGCCGCCCTCGGCGGCGGTGATGCTCTCGCAGCCGGGAATGCAGCGTTGCAGCACGGCCGGGTCATTCAGCGCATCC
>NZ_MCGB01000057.1 GCF_001699815.1 Ralstonia pickettii
GCGGCAGCAGCGCCCTGCTCTTCGAGCAACAGCACCAGCGAGCCTTCCGACACGGTGTCACCCACCTTGATCTTCACTTCCTTGACGACGCCGCTCTTGGGCGAGGGCACGTCCATGGTCGCCTTGTCCGATTCCAGCGTAACCAGCGAATCTTCGGCGTTGACGGTATCGCCCGCCTTGACCAGCACTTCGATCACCGGGACGTCTTTGTAGTCGCCGATGTCCGGCACCTTGATTTCTACGACTTGACTCATTCTTCTGTCTCCAGAGGGTCTGGCGGCGAGAGCATCCGGCGGCGGACACGCGGTGCCCGCAGGCTACCGCATCGTGCAGGCAAATGCACGTTGCGGAAAGTCTGTCAGGGCGGTGCCCAGCCGGAACGCAACCCGCGCGCCCGGCGGCTCCGTTATACGGTCATCGGGTTGGGCTTGTTCGGATCGAGGTTGTACTTCTTCAGTGCCTCGGCCACCTTCTCGCGCGGCAGCACGCCTTCATCGGCGAGCGCCTTGAGCGACGCAACCGTCACCCAGTAGCGATCCACCTCGAAGAAGTGACGCAGCTTCTCGCGGGTATCCGAGCGGCCGAAGCCGTCGGTGCCCAGCACCACATAGCGACGCGGCACGAAGGCGCGGATCTGCTCGGCGAAAGTACGGACGTAGTCGGTCGAAGCGATGACCGGACCGCGTGCGTTCTTGAGGAGCTTCTCGACGTGCGACTCGCGTTGCGGTGCCGTCGGGTTGAGCAGGTTCCAGCGCGCGATGGCGTTGCCTTCACGGGCCAGCTCGGTAAAGCTCGGGCAGCCCCACAGGTCGGATTCCACGCCCCAGTCCTTCTTGAGCAGCTCGGCGGCGGCGATCACCTCGCGGAAGATCGTGCCCGAACCCAGCAGTTGCACGCGCGGTGCGTTGCTGTTTTCGACGCCCTTCTTGAACTGGTACATCCCCTTGATGATGTCCGCCTCGACACCCGCCGGCATTTCCGGGTGCTCGTAGTTTTCGTTCATCACCGTCAGGTAGTAATAGACGTCTTCCTGCTCGACATACATGCGACGCAGGCCGTCTTGCATCACCACCGCCAGTTCGTACTGGAAGGTCGGGTCATACGAGATGCAGTTCGGGATGGCAGCGTGGTACACGTGCGAGTGGCCGTCTTCGTGCTGCAGGCCTTCGCCGTTCAGCGTGGTACGGCCAGCTGTGCCGCCCAGCAGGAAGCCGCGCGAGCGCATGTCGCCGGCGGCCCAGCAGAGGTCGCCGATACGCTGGATGCCGAACATCGAGTAGTAGATGTAGAACGGGATCATCGCCACGCCATGCGTCGAATACGACGTAGCGGCCGCGATCCAGTCGCACATGGCACCGGCTTCGTTGATGCCTTCCTGCAGCACCTGACCCGTCTGCGATTCCTTGTAGAACATCAGTTGGTCGTGATCCTGCGGCACGTACTTCTGGCCTTCCTGGTTCCAGATACCCACCTGGCGGAACAGACCTTCCATGCCGAACGTACGCGACTCATCGGGCACGATGGGCACAACATGCTTACCGATGTTCTTGTCCTTCAGCAGGATGTTCAGAATGCGCACAAAGGCCATCGTCGTGGACACTTCGCGGCCTTCACCGGTGGCTTTGAGCAACGCGTCGAACGCAGCCAGCGCGGGAATCTGCAGCGCGTCGGCCTTCTGGCGACGGGCCGGCAGGTAGCCGCCCAGGTCCATACGGGCCTTGCGCATGTATTCGAGTTCCTTCGAGCCTTCTTCGAACTTGACGTACGGCACGTGCTCGAGCTGGTCGTCGGCAACCGGAATGTTGAAGCGATCACGCAGCTTGCGGATGGCGTCCACCGGCATCTTCTTCTGCTGGTGGGCGATGTTCATCGCTTCGCCGGCCTCACCCATGCCATAGCCCTTGATGGTCTTGGCGAGAATGACGGTCGGCTGACCCTTGTGGTTGGTCGCCGACTGGAATGCCGCGTAGATCTTGTGCGGATCATGGCCGCCACGGTTCAGCGCCCAGATGTCGTCGTCGGACCAATCGGCCACCATGGCCTTGAGTTCCGGCGTGTTGAAGAAGAACTCGCGCACATAAGCGCCGCTCTTCGATTTGAAGGTCTGGTACTCGCCGTCGACGCATTCCATCATGCGGCTCATCAGCAGGCCCTTCGTGTCGCGGGCAAGCAGCTGATCCCAGCGGCTGCCCCAGATGACCTTGATGACGTTCCAGCCTGCGCCGCGGAATTCCGATTCCAGCTCCTGGATGATCTTGCCGTTGCCGCGCACCGGACCATCCAGGCGCTGCAGGTTGCAGTTGATCACGAAGACGAGGTTGTCCAGCTTTTCACGGCCGGCCATGCCAATCGCTCCCAGCGATTCCGGCTCGTCGGTTTCGCCGTCGCCCAGGAACGCCCAGACCTTGCGGTTTTCCCAGTTCTGGATCAGGCCGCGGCTGGCCAGGTACTTGGTAAAGCGCGCCTGGTAGATCGCCATGATCGGGCCCAGGCCCATCGACACGGTCGGGAATTGCCAGAAATCCGGCATCAGCCACGGGTGCGGGTACGACGAGATGCCCTTGCCGTCGACTTCCTGGCGGAAGCTGTCGAGTTGCTCCTCGCTTAGACGGCCCAGCAGGAATGCGCGCGAGTACACGCCCGGCGCCGAGTGCCCCTGCACGAAAACCATGTCGCCGCCGTGCTTGTCCGACGGGGCGTGCCAGAAGTGGTTGTAGCCGACGTCATACAGCGTGGCCGCCGAAGCGAACGACGAGATATGCCCGCCGACGTTGGTGTCCTTGTTCGCGCGCAGCACCATCGCCATGGCGTTCCAGCGCGTATACGAACGGATGCGATGCTCGATTTCCTGGTTGCCAGGAATGCGGTCCTGGTTCTCGACCGGGATCGTATTGATATAGGGGGTTTCTGCGTGCAGCGGAGACGTCACGCCGTTGATGCGCGCGTACTCGATCTGCTTGTCGAGGAGGAATGCCGCGCGCTGCGGGCCTTCCGCGCCGATGACGCCTTGCAGCGCCTCCAGCCATTCCTTGGTTTCCTGGGGATCAACGTCGCTGGCGCTCGTGGCACCCAGGACTTGTTCTGGTACGGCCGACATGGCGGTCTCCTTGGTAGCAGTAACGGTAGTTGCGTCTCTTGTGAGGCGCCCACTGGCACGCGCGTTCACACGCACGCAAGGGCCACCCCGACTTTTGCGCTGATTCTATGGGCACCCGCAAACGCAGCACAAGCGGAATTTTCAAATTGCGATATGGTTTTTTATAATGTGGAATATTGCCGCGACGCAAAACAAATCACCTTTGACATTGCAGCGCAGCATTTTCCGAGCGAACAAGACACCTCACCAAGCGGTTTCCCCAAGCGACCCGCAGGTTGATTGCCGTTACACTTAGTTTTGCGCAGTTGCACAGATGTCCACTCCTTTACCTCCGCAGAATTCCGGCGTTCGTCCGCCCATCATGCTTGCCCCCTCCCACGCTTCGCAGGACCCGGCCGCCAAGTCCGAGCCGTCAACGCCTGCGGCGCCTGCGCCCATTTCCGTGAACGCGTCCGAACAGCCGTCGGACGAGGCCGTTCGCCCGAACATGCCCCGCCGCCTGTGGCTGACCCGCCTGGGCCGGCTGTGGACGACCAACTGGTTCATGTTCATCCCGCTGGTGGCAATCGTCCTGTTTGCTGGCGCGATGATTTTCATCCTGTATCAATTGCACGCCACGGAGGTGCAGCAGCAGCGCGACGCCCTCTACCGCGATGCCGCCTGGGCCGAGCAGAAGGTTCGCCTGTCCCTGCAGAGCAACCAGGATCAGGTGGCCGCCCTGGCACGCGACATCGGTGCTGCGCAGCTTGACCCGAGCGCCTATCGCGATGCCGCCCGCCAGCTCCTGCGCGAGAACCCGGAGCTTGTCTTCATCAACTGGCTGGATGCCACGCGCCGCCCGCGCTGGGCGTTCCCGTCCACCTCCGAATTCACGGCGCGCGTGCGCGAAACACGCGACCATCCGCTCGAACCCGAAATCCAATCTGCCTACGATGCCGCGCGTGAAACGCAGCGTGCCGTCTATTCGCGCCCCATCCAGAACGAGCGCGGCGAGAGCTTCATGCTGATGGAAGTCCCGATCGTGCGCGACAACGAATTCCTCGGCACGGTGGGCGCCATGTATTCGGTCACGGGCATCCTCACGCAACTGCTGCCGGGCGAGTTGACAGACCGCTACCGCTTCTCGCTGGTCGACAAGAACAACGTGGTCCGCGCAAGCACGTCGTTGCGGCCGGTGCCCAAGGCGGCGGCGTCGTACGAGGTGCTGCTCGACCCACCGGGACATTCGCTCTCGCTGCGGGCCGAGGCGTATCCCGCTCCGTCCAACCTGCCCAACAACATGCTGATGTGGCTGGTGGCCGGCCTGTCGTGCTTCGTGATCTGGAGCCTCTGGAGCGTGTGGCGCCACACCAGCCGCCGCTCTGAAGCGCAGCGCGCGTTGCTGGCGGAAACGTCGTTCCGCCGCGCTATGGAAAACTCCATGGTGATCGGCATGCGTTCGCTCGACCTCAACGGCCGCATCACCTACGTGAACCCGGCGTTCTGCCGCATGATCGGCTGGACGGAAGCCGAGCTGGTCGGGCGCATGCCGCCCTTCCCGTATTGGCCGCCCAATGAGATCGGCGAGATGCAGAAGCACATCGAGCTGACCTTGCGTGGCAAGGCGCCCGCCAACGGCATGGAATTGCGCATGATGCGCCGCGACGGTACGAGCTTCTATGCGCGGATGTACGTCTCGCCGCTGATCGATGCGCGCGGCCGGCACACGGGGTGGATGAGTTCCATCACGGACATTACTGAGCCCAAACGCGCCCGTGAAGACTTGGCCGCCGCGCACGACCGCTTCACCACGGTGCTGGAGAGCCTGGATGCGGCCGTGTCCGTGCTCTCGACCGACAAGGCGGAGCTGCTGTTCGCCAACCGCTACTACCGCCAGCTTTTCGGCTGGGAGGCGTTCGGCCACCTGCAGCTCTCCGGCAACGACGTCAACACGGAAGACGTTTCCAGCGATGCACTCGACCTGGTGGACGCCTACGCCGGCCTGCCCGCGTCCGAGTTGACACCGCACGCGGCAGATGCGCGCGAAATCTATGTGCCATCGATGCAGAAGTGGTTTGAAGTGCGGCGCCGCTACATCCAGTGGGTCGACGGCCACCTCGCACAGATGCAGATCGCCACCGACATCACCGTGCGCAAGGCCGCCGAAGAGATGACGCGCCAGCACGAAGAGCGCCTGCAGTTCACCAGCCGCCTGACGACGATGGGCGAGATGGCCTCATCGCTGGCGCACGAGCTGAACCAGCCGCTGGCTGCCATCAACAACTACTGCATGGGCGCCGTCGGCCGCCTGAAGAGCGGACGCAGCACGCCGGAAGAGCTGATCCCGGTGCTTGAGAAGACCTCCGCCCAGGCCGTGCGTGCCGGCACCATCATCCAGCGCATCCGCGGCTTCGTGAAACGCAGCCAGCCGCAGCGGCGCGAATCCGACCTGCGCGAGATCGTTGCCGACGCCGTGGGTCTGGCCGAACTCGAAGCCACGCGGCGCGGCATCACCATTCTCACGCGCCTGCCAGGCGACTTGCCGCATCTGTATGTCGATCCGGTGCTCATCGAGCAGGTGCTCGTCAATCTGCTCAAGAACGCCGCCGAAGCCATGGCCGCCCACCCGCGCCTGCGCGCCGCCAGCGTGCTGCGCCTGCACGCCAACCTGATCAACGACCCGGAAAATTCCGTGCTGATCGAGGTGATCGACCAGGGCCCGGGCGTGGACGACAGCACTAAGGAGCGGCTGTTCGAGCCGTTCTTCAGTACAAAATCCGACGGCATGGGTATGGGACTGAATATCTGCCGCTCCATCATAGAATCCCACCTCGGCAGGCTCTGGGTAGAAAACAACGCCGATGGCATCGGCTGTACGTTTAAAATCATCTTGCCGCTGAATCCGCTGTAAATCGTTTTTAAAACATAGAACGTAGACCGAGGACTCCTCCATGAGCACAACGCCCGCCGCAGTTGCGCCGCGCAACGAAACCGTGTTCGTCGTCGATGACGATGAAGCCATGCGTGACTCGTTGACGTGGCTGCTCGAAGGCAACGGCTACACCGTCCGCACCTACCGCAGCGCAGAAGAATTCCTGGTCGACGACAAGCGCGGCGAAGGCGTCGGCTGCCTGATCCTTGACGTGCGCATGCAAGGCATGAGCGGCCCCGAGCTGCAAGACCGCCTGTTGGCAGAGAACAACCGCATGCCGATCGTCTTCGTCACGGGCCACGGCGACGTGCCGTTGGCCGTGTCGACCATGAAGAAAGGCGCGGTCGACTTCATTGAAAAGCCGTTCGACGAATCCGAACTGCGCGAGCTGGTGGAACGCATGCTCAGCAAGGCGCGCAGCGAAGACTCGGTCGCCCGCGAGCAAAAGGCCGCCAAGGACCTGCTCGGCCGCCTGACCACACGCGAGCAGCAAGTGCTGGAGCGCATCGTCGCCGGCCGCCTGAACAAGCAGATCGCCGACGATCTGGGCATTTCCATCAAGACGGTGGAAGCACACCGCGCCAACATCATGGAAAAGCTCAACGTGAATACGGTGGCAGACCTGCTGCGCCTGGCCCTGTCGCGCAACGCCTGATTCGGCTGCAGGAAAAACCAAGCGATCATCCGGGCGGCCGGAAGGGAGGCGGCGATTTATAATCGCGGTTTGCCCTCTCCCTCCTCCGCCCAGCCATGACCGCCCAACTCATTGACGGCAACGCGCTTGCCAAACAACTCCGCGCCGAGGCCGCACAGCGCGCCGCCGCCCTGACCGCGCGCGGCCACCAGCCCGGCCTCGCCGTCATCCTCGTCGGCGAAGACCCGGCCAGCCAGGTCTACGTGCGCAACAAGATCAAGGCCTGCGAAGACAACGGCTTTCTGTCCAGCTTCGACCGCTACCCCGCCGACCTGTCCGAAGCCGACTTGCTCGGCCGCATCGACGCCCTGAACCGCGACCCGCGCATCCACGGCATCCTGGTCCAGCTGCCGCTGCCCAAGCACATCGACAGCCACAAGGTGCTCGAAGCCATCGCGCCCGAGAAAGACGTGGACGGTTTCCACGTGGCCAATGCCGGCGCCCTGATGACCGGCGCCCCGCTGTTCCGCCCGTGCACGCCGTACGGCTGCATGAAGATGCTGGAATCGATCAACTACCCGGTGCGCGGCGCCAATGCGGTGGTGGTCGGCGCCTCGAACATCGTCGGCAAACCGATGGCGATGCTGCTGCTGCAATCCGGCGCCACCATCACGATCTGCAACAGCAAGACGCGTGACCTTGCCGCCCACACGCGTGAGGCCGACATCATCGTGGCCGCCGTCGGGCGCCGCAACATCATTACCGCCGACATGGTCAAGCCGGGCGCGGTCGTCATCGACGTGGGCATGAACCGCGACGACGCCGGCAAGCTGTGCGGCGACGTCGACTTTGCCGGCGTCAAGGAAGTCGCCGGCTACATCACGCCGGTGCCGGGCGGTGTCGGCCCGATGACGATCACCATGCTGCTGATCAACACCCTGGAAGCCGCCGAGCGCGCTGCTGAAGGAGCCGCGCTGGCGGCGTAAGCTTCACCCTGATCCAGTTGGAAACGGAAAAAGCGTCCCCACCTGTTGGATCGGACGCTTTTTTTGTCCCCCGAGTTTCTCTACCGAGCCCGCCATGACCGACATTTCGCCCAAGGTTGCCACTCCGGCCAACAATCCGCTGCTCGATTTTTCTGGTCTGCCGCGCTTCGCGGACATCCGCCCGGAACACATCACGCCGGCCGTCGACGTGCTGCTCGAGCGTGCCGCATCCGCGGTGGCGCAGGTCAAGGACCCCGCCACGCCTGTCAGCTGGAACACCGTCGTGACCGCACTGGAAGAGGCCACCGAGCCACTGGGCCGCGCCTGGGGCATCGTCAGCCACCTGAGCGCCGTCGCCGACACGCCAGAGCTGCGCGAAGCCCATGCCGCCAATCTGCCGCGCGTGACCGAATTCTGGTCGGGCCTCGGCCAGGATCTGGAGCTGTTCGAGAAGTACAAGGCGATTGCCGACAGCGCGGAATACGCCACGCTGTCGCCCGCGCGCAAGAAGCTGCTTGAGAACGAACTGCGCGGTTTCCGCCTGGGCGGCGCGGAGCTGCCCGAAGACCAGAAGCCGCGCTTTGCCGCCATTCAGGAACAGCAGGCGCAACTGACCAAGGCCTTCAGCGATCACGTCCTGGATGCGACCAACGCCTACGCTCTCGTCATCGACGACGAAGCCCGCCTCGCCGGCTTGCCCGACGACGCCAAGCAGGCTGCGCAGGAAGCTGCACGCCGCGACAACCCTGATGCGACGGGCTGGAAGTTCTCGCTGCACTTCCCGTCGTATTTCCCGGTGCTGCAATACGCGGATGACCGCGCGCTGCGCCGCACGCTGTACGAAGCCAACGTCACGCGTGCGTCCGAACTGGGCGCGCAGTACGGCGGCGGCAAGGCCGAGTGGGACAACACCGCCAACATGGCCGAGCAGCTCACGCTGCGCACCGAAGAAGCGCACATGCTGGGCTATCGCAATTTTGGCGAAGTGTCCCTCGTGCCCAAGATGGCCGATTCGCCCGAAGACGTGCTGCGCTTCCTAGGTGAACTGGCCGACCGCGCCCGTCCGTTTGCCGAGAAGGATTGGGAAGAGCTCCAGGCCTTCGCCAAGACCACGCTCGGCATCGACAAGCTCGAACCGTGGGACATGGCCTACGCGTCGGAAAAGCTGCGCGAGGCACGCTACGCATTCTCCGAGCAGGAGGTGAAGCAGTACTTCCCGGAACCGGCCGTGCTGGATGGCCTGTTCAATGTCGTGCAGACGCTGTTCTCGGTGAAGATCCGGCCAGAGGCAGCGGCGGTGTGGCACCCCGACGTACGCTTCTTCCGGGTCGAATCGCCCCAGGGTGAGCTGCTCGCACAGTTCTACGTCGACCTGTACGCGCGCGAAGGCAAGCGTGGCGGTGCATGGATGGACGACGCGCGCGGCCGCAAGCTGCTGGGCGATGCGGGTGTGCAAACCCCCGTGGCTTACCTCACCTGCAACTTCTCCGGCCCGGTCGGCAACAAGCCCGCGCTGTTCACCCACGACGAGGTCATCACGCTCTTCCACGAGTTCGGCCACGGCCTGCACCACATGCTCACGCAGGTGGATGAGCTGGGCGTATCGGGCATCAACGGCGTTGAATGGGATGCGGTGGAGCTGCCGTCGCAGTTCATGGAGAACTTCTGCTGGGAATGGGAAGTGCTCTCGCGCATGACCCGCCATGTGAATTCCGGCGAACCGCTGCCGCGCAAGCTGTACGACAGCATGCTGGCCGCGAAGAACTTCCAGAACGGCATGGCGACGCTGCGCCAGATCGTGTTCTCGACGTTCGACATGCACCTGCACACGGACTTCGACCCGAAGGGCGCGACGTCGGTGCTGGAGCTATCGCGCCAGATCAACAATCGCTTCCACGTGGTACCGCAGGCCGAGTTGTCGCGCTGGCCGAACACGTTCAGCCACATCTTTGCGGGCGGCTATGCGGCGGGCTACTACAGCTACAAGTGGGCCGAGGTGCTGTCCGCCGATGCCTATGCGGCGTTCGAAGAGGCCAGTAAGCTGGGCGGCTCGGTGCTCGATGCGGAAACCGGGGCACGCTATCGCCGTGAAGTACTGGCCGTTGGTGGCAGCCGCCCGGCCATCGAATCGTTCACGGCTTTCCGCGGCCGCGCTCCCAGCATCGACGCACTGCTGCGCCATGGCGGCATGATGGCGGAAGCCGCGTAACGGCCTGCTCGGCCAGCCGTGACAACGCCGCTTCGCGCCTCGTACCGAAGCGGCGTTTTCATTCGGGCCCGCAGCGCTTGATGGCACAATATCGCACCCCTGGACGGCGCCAAAGTGCGCGCCGTCGCCATTTGCAAGGACCGAGCCCTCATGCGTGTCGCCACCTGGAACGTCAACTCTTTGAAGGTCCGCCTACCGCACGTGCTGCAGTGGCTGGCTGAGCGCGAAGCCGACGCCACGCCCATCGACCTGCTCTGCCTCCAAGAGCTCAAGCTGCCCGATGACCGCTATCCGCTCGCCGAACTGGACGCAGCGGGCTATACGTCGTTGTTCACAGGCCAGAAGACCTACAACGGCGTTGCCATCCTCTCGCGCAAGGCCTCTGTGCCAGAAGGCCGCGATGTGGTGAAGAACATCCCGGGCTTTGCCGACGAGCAGCAGCGCATCGTAGCCGCCACGTATGACGTGGACGGTGGCCCGGTCCGCGTGATTTCTGCCTACATCCCAAATGGACAAGCACTCGATTCCGACAAATTCGTCTACAAGCTGCGCTGGCTGGAGGCACTGCAGGCATGGCTGACGAGCGAGTTGGCGGCAAACCCACGCCTGATGCTGCTGGGCGATTTCAACATCGCTCCCGAAGATCGCGACGTGCACGACCCGAAAAAGTGGGAAGGCCAGAACCTGGTGTCTCCGGAGGAGCGGGCGGCGTTTCGAGCGATGCAAGGCGCCGGGCTGGTCGATGCCTTCCGCATGTTCGAGCAGGAAGACAAGCTGTTCTCGTGGTGGGATTACCGCATGTTCGGCTTCAAGCGCAACGCCGGCCTGCGGATCGACCACATCATGCTGTCGCCTGAACTCGCCAAGCTGTGCGAGTCGTGCCATATCGACCGCGTGCCACGCACGTGGGAGCAGCCTTCGGACCACACACCCGTGGTCGCCGCCCTGCGCCGCGCATAAGGAGTGCCCGGCATGGCTTCCGCCTTCAAGCACCGCAATCTTCCGCATCTCCTGCTGCGCGCGCGTGAGACCTTCATGGCGCGCTTTCGGCCGATCCTGCGCGAGCATGGCATCACCGAACAGCAATGGCGCGTGTTGCGTACGCTCAACGATACCGGCGACATGGAGCCCAACCAACTCGCCGATGCATGCCTGATCCTGAGCCCAAGCCTGACGCGCATGCTGGCGGCGATGGAACAATCCGAGATGATCGTGCGGACGAAGTCGTCGGTGGACCAGCGCCGGCAGGTGATTTCACTCACGCCTAAGAGCCGCCAGTTCCTGGCCGACGTGGAACCGCAGGTGGATGCCGAGTACGCGCGCATTGAGGCGCAGCTGGGCCGCGCGCGGCTGGACGCGCTCTACGCCGCCATCGATGAGTCGATCCACGTCATGGAAACGCGCACGCCGATGGGGCGCTTCACTGGCGACGCGTAACACCCGTCAATACACGCTGCCGGCCGGCTGCGGCTTGGCACCGCCCTCTTCCTTGAATGCCTGCGCCAGCTGTTCGGCGCTGCGCGCCAGCAGGGTGACATCCGTCCCTACCGCAACAAAGGTCGCACCGAGCGACAGGTAGTGCTTCGCTTGCGCCTGATTCGCCGACAGAATGCCCGCCGCCTTGCCCGACGCGACGATGCGTTGAATCGCGCCGTCGATCGCCTGGCTGACTTCCGGATGCCCCGGCGCGCCGAGGTGCCCCATGGACGCCGCGAGATCGCCCGGGCCGATGAAGACGCCGTCCACGCCTTGCACAGCAAGAATCGCGTCGAGATGCTCCAGGCTCTCTGCAGTTTCGACCTGGACGAGCGTGCACATCTGCGCATCGGCCTGGTGGAGGTAATCGCCCACGCGGTTCCAGCGCGATGCGCGAGCCAACGCGCTGCCAACGCCGCGAACACCGTTGGGCGGATAGCGCATCGCTTCCACGGCGGCACGCGCTTCGTCGGCGTTCTGGACCATCGGCACCAGCAGGGTCTGCGCGCCGATATCCAGCAGGCGCTTGATCTCGACCGAATCGTTCCAGGCAGGCCGCACGATGGGATGCGAAGCATACGGCGCAACCGCCTGCAATTGCGCGAGCGTCGATTGCAGTTGGTTTGGCGCGTGCTCGTTGTCGATCAGCAGCCAGTCAAAGCCGGCGCCCGCGACGATCTCCGCCGGGTACGGATGCGTCATTGCCAGCCACAGGCCGATCTGCGGCCGGCGTTCGGCCAGCGCGCGCTTGAAGTTGTTCACCGGAAGTTGCATGGCGAGGCCATCCTTTGAGCGTTAGACGGTTAGGCGAAATGACAGGCGATGCTGCCAAGCGGACCGTAGTCGCAATGGAATGTATCACCGGGCCGAGCGGCCACCGGCCGCGTGAACGAGCCGCCAAGGATGACCTGCCCGGGCTCCAGCGCCACGCCGTGCGGCGCCAGCTTGTTGGCCAGCCAGACGACACCGTTGGCCGGGTGATTCAGCACGCCGGCCGCCACACCCGTCTCTTCGATGACGGCGTTGCGTGAAAAGATGGCGCTGACCCAGCGCAGATCCACATCGCGCATGCGGATGGGCCGGCCGCCCATCACGACGCCGGCATTGGCGGCGTTGTCGGCGATCGTGTCAAACACCTTGCGTGGACGCCCGCTGTCGGGATCGATCGATTGCGAGCGCGCGTCGATGATCTCCAGCGCGGGAATCACGTGATCCACCGCGTCATACACGTCGAACAGCGTCACCTCCGGCCCCTCCAGCTGCTTACCGAGCACGAAGGCGAGTTCCACTTCCACACGCGGCACGATGAAACGGCTGGCGGGGATCTCACTGCGCTCGGCAAAGAACATGTCGTCGAGCAGCGCACCGTAGTCCGGCTCGTCGATCTGTGACGACTGCTGCATCGCACGTGAGGTCAGTCCGATCTTGTGCCCCTTCAGGCGTCGCCCCTCTGCCTGCTTCATCGCGACCCATTCGCGCTGGATGGCGTAGGCGTCTTCGATGGTGATCTCGGGGTGGTCAAGCGAAACCTGGCGGATCTGCTTGCGATCGATCTCGGCCTGGTGCAAGCGGCGCGCGATGGTTTGGATGGTCGTGGTGTCGAGCATGCGTCAAGCCTTGCGAAAACGCGCGTGGATGTTGTTGTGCTTGTAGCTGCCGCCCTCGTCAAACTCGGTCAACTCCATCGACAGCGCCAGATAACGGCGCGCAAAGGCCTCGGCAAAATGTGCCTTGACTGCCTCGAACAGCGCGTCGCACGCGGCTTTCTTGACCTCGGGCGTACGGCCCGCTGCGATCTTGAGCGTGACATGGACGAAGGCGTCGTCCTCTTTTCCGTCGGCCACGCGGTAGTCGGTCAGCTTGATGGCGCGCGAACGGATCCCGCCGGTCGGAAACACACCGTTCTGCGCCATCAGCGTCTCGTTCATCGCCTGCAGCAATTGCGGGATGCGGGCGTCATCGCCCAGGTTGTCGGTGTATTCGACGATGACATGCGGCATGTCGATCTCCTCAGGCTTGAACTTGATCACGTCCGGGCAACGGAAAGATCGCGTTGATCTGGCCCGTGCCGGAACTGGCGAAATATTCGGTGACGATCTCGACCCCTTTGTCGTAGGCATCCCAACCAAGCAGGCCGAGCAGCATGGCGGTGTCGTGCATGCCGCCCTCGCCTTCACACAGCGATGCGTACTCGGGCAGCATCGCGCAGAAGGTCTTCCAGTCACCCTGCTTCCATAGCTCGACCACGCGCAAATCGACCTGCCTGAAGAACTCGCGGCTGATCTGGTGAATGGATTCTTCGGGGCTGCCGTTGTCGTTGAAACGGTGCGAGAGCGATCCGCTGGCGAGAAATGCGACGGTGCTGTCGCTGGCCTCGATGGCCTCGAGCAGCGCTGCGCCGAAGCGGTGGCTTTCTTCCAGTGTGTGCCACGCACACCACCCGGCAATCGACACGACCTTGAAGTGCTGTTCGCTGTTCATGTACCGCATCGGCACAAGCGTGCCGTATTCGAGTTCGAGGCTGTTGATCTCGTGCGCACGGGTGAACACGCCGCGCGCCGTTGCCGTCTCTGCAATCAATCGGCCCAGCGCCGGATTGCCGGGATACGCATATCGCATGTCCTTGATGAAATGCGGCAGCTCGTTGCTCGTATAGACGCCTTCGAAGCGCGCGTTGCAATTGACGTGGTAACCGGCGTTGACGAGCCAGTGCACGTCGGACACGACGATGGTGTCCACGCCCATATCGCGGCAACGCTGTCCGATGATGCGGTGGCCCTCGATGGCCGCCTCGCGGCAGCCATGATGCTTGCCCGGCAGCTCCGACAGGTACATCGACGGCACGTGGGTGATCTTCGCAGCCAAGGCCAGCTTGCCCATGGTGTCTCCTTCCGCCCTTGTTGTGGTGTGTCGGCCGCGCGTCAAACGCCCCAGCGCGGGATAGGGTGACTGCCCATTGAGATGCAGACGTTCTTGATTTCGGCAAACACCTCCAGACTGTACTCGCCGCCCTCACGCCCCGTGCCGGACGCTTTGACACCGCCGAAAGGCTGACGCAGGTCGCGCACGTTCTGGCTATTGACGAATACCATGCCGGCCTCGATACCGCGCGCCACGCGGTGCACCTTGCCGACGTCCTGCGTCCAGATGTACGAGGCCAGACCGTATTCCACGTCATTGGCCAGTTTCAGGCCATCGGCCTCATCCTTGAACGGGATCAGGCAAGCCACGGGGCCAAAGATTTCTTCCTGCGCCACCCGCATGCGGTTGTCGACGTTGGCCAGCACCGTGGGCGCCACGAAGTTGCCGTTCTGCAGGTGGCCGGGCAGGCCAGCGGGCTTCTCCGCGCCGCCGGCCAGAACCTTCGCGCCCTCCTGTTCGCCCAGACGGATGTAGCCCGTGACCTTCTCCCAATGTGCGCGCGTGATCATCGAGCCGACATGGGTTGTCTCATCCGCCGGGTCGCCCACCACAAGCCGCTTGGCACGTTCGGCAAACTTGCGTACGAAATCATCGTAGACGCTCTCTTGCACGAAGATGCGCGAGCCGGCCGTACATCGCTCACCGTTGATCGAGAAGATGGTGAACAGCGACGCATCCAGCGCGCGATCCAGGTCCGCATCGTCGAAGACCAGCACGGGCGATTTACCGCCCAGCTCCATCGAGAATTTCTTCAGGCCCGCACGCTCCATGATGCGCTTGCCGGTCGTCGTACCGCCGGTGAAGGACACCACCCGCACATCCGGATGACGCACCAGCGCATCGCCAGCCGTCGCGCCATAGCCTTGCACCACGTTCAGCACGCCCGGCGGAATGCCGGCTTCCAGCGCCAGACGGCCGAGTTGGTCCGCTGTCAGCGGCGACAACTCCGACATCTTGAGCACGGCCGTATTGCCCAGCGCCAGGCACGGTGCGACCTTCCACGTGGCGGTCATGAACGGCACGTTCCACGGCGAGATCAACGCGCAAACGCCCACCGGCTGATACAGCGTGTAGTTCAGCATCTGGTCATCGACCGGATACGTGTGACCGTTAACTTGCGTGCACACCTCGGCGAAGAAATGGAAGTTCTCGGAAGCGCGCGGAATGAGCTGCTTGCTCGTCTGCGCGATCGGCAGCCCGGTGTCCATCGTCTCTAGCGCGGCCAGGTGCGGCACGTTCTGCTCGATCAGCTCGCCCAGTCGGCGCATCAGCTTGGCGCGCTGCTTGGCTGGCGTGTTGGCCCAGGCCGGAAATGCCGCCTTGGCCGCCGCAACCGCCGCGTTGATCTCCGCCTCACCGCCCGATGCCACCTCGGTAATGGCCTCGCCCGTGGCCGGATTGGTCGTGACGAAACGCTCGACGCTGTCGACCTGGCGACCGTTGATCCAATGCTTGACAGGGTCCATGTTGACGCGACTCATGCGGGCTCCTTGTTCGATTCTTCGGCAACGATGGTGCTCACCAGCCTGCCGATGCCTTCAATTTCGGTGATGACTTCGTCGCCGGGTTGCGTGTCCGCCAAACCCTCGGGCGTGCCGGTCAGGATCATGTCGCCGGGGCTGAGCGTCATGAAACTCGAGAACCACGCGATCAACGCGGGAATGTCGAAGATCATGTCGCGCGTGCTGCCTTCTTGCGTGACACGGCCGTTGACGGTGGTGCGCAGCGCGAGGTGCATCGGATCGGGCACATCGTCACGGTCAACGAGCCATGGCCCGATGGGCGTACAGGTGTCGCGGCTTTTCACCCGCAGGTTCGGGCGGTAGTAGTTCTCGAGGTAGTCGCGGATAGCGTAATCGTTGGCCACCGTATATCCGGCCACGTAGTCATAGGCATGCTCGCGCGGCACATTGCGCGCGGTCTTGCCAATCACCATGACCAGCTCGCATTCGTAGTGCATGAACGTCACGCCATCCGGGCGTACGGTGCGGGCGCGATGGCCGATCAGCGTATTCGGCCCTTTCAGGAACGCGAGCGGCTCCTCGGGCGCCTTGAAGGCCAGTTCCTTGGCGTGGTCGGCATAGTTCAGGCCCAGTGCGAAAACCGTGCGCGGCTCGATCGGCGGCAACCAGACGACTTCGCTTTCATGCAAGACGCGGCCGTCGGCCAGTCGCAGGTGAGCGTCGTCGCCGGGCATGGCCGTGGCGTGATGGATCGCGCCGTCATAGGCAATACGCGCGTGTTTCATCGCGAAGCTTCCTGCGCGTGGCGAATCAACGCCGTCGTCAGCGTGCCAATGTGGGCGATGTCGATATCGATGCGATCACCGGCCCGCGCCAGCGGTGGATTCTCCGGCATGCCAACGAGCAGCACATCGCCAGATTCAAGCGTCATGAATGCCGTCACGTCGGCAAGCAGCTGCGCGATTGGCCGCACCAGCGTCGACGTATTTGCGCGCTGCTTGACCTCGCCGTTGATGCGCACGGTGATATCGAGTGCATCGGCGTTAGGAACATCGTCGCGGTCGACCATCCAGGGCCCCATCGGGCAAAAACCATCGCGGCACTTGTGGCGGATCGCCGGTCGGTAGTAGCTCGCATGCGGCACGGTCAGGTCGTTGACGATGGTGTAGCCGGCGATGAAATCCGCGGCGTGCTGCGCAGGCACACGCGTGGCAGTACAACTGATCGCCACGCCCAGGCAAGCTCCAGCCCAAACGCCATCGACGTCTGCCGGCAGCGCAACCTCGTGACCATGGCCGATACGCGTGTTGGCCGGCTTCAGATACAGGATGGGCGCCTTGGGCGGCGCTTGGTATGGCGGCGCAGACAGCGTGTCACTCAGCGCATCGAGTTCTCCGCGGTAGTTGAGCAAGGCCCCGACGACCGTGCCTTCGACTGGCGGCAGCCAGCGCCAAGAATCTGCGGGTTCCGTGGCAGACGCAAACAGGGTTTCCCGTACCCGGCCGTCCGGCAATGTCACTCTGGCTCGCCGCATTGCGCCTCCTCCTCTCTCATGTAATTAACATGTTAATAATCAAATCGGATTGCGTCCATGTCAAGTCAGGAAACTTCGGCGCAATGAAAAAGCCGGCCACGCGGACCGGCTTTTCAGGCGGCGGACGAAGTGTCCGCCATGCACAGGCATCGGACACGCCGATGTCTACACGAGCAATCGATCAGACTCAAGCCACGGCAATATGCGCGCGCTTGACCACGATCGGTTGCGGCAAATCTTCTAATCCATGAGATCGCTGCACGCCGTCAGCAATCAGCACGCGCGCGGCATCCTGGATCCGCTCTTGGCCAGCCTCGAAGGCTGCCTGAAGCGACAACACCTGGTCACCTTCCAGGCCTTCCCAAAGCGCCTCGCGCGTTGCCACGCAAGTCACCTTTTCACCGTCGACGAGTGCGTCGAACAGCAGGCCTTCGTTGTTGATGTCGTACGCCTCTTTCTTTTCGAACTTGATTTCCATCGTCAAAGCCCTCCGATTGCAATGGACAACAACGCACACGCTGTTGCGTGGAAACCGTGCGGGGGGGCCGGCAAGGTTTCGTCAGACATGTGTCTGACTGCACAGATCATTTTAACCACAGCTTGCAATGCACGTGCGAGCGTCATATGCGGCATCGCAGCCGTTAAGCCGTGGCTCGATGCCGCCATCCCAGGCGGCATCAGGCCTCGCGCGCCCCTCGTCGTAGCTATGCTTTTTTGTCAGGGTCGCGCATTGGCTCGTTTGAGCAAAGCGAGAGCCACATGCAAGGCGCGTGCCGGACGCGCAGCCACGGTGTGCTTGCTAATGCAACCACATAGTTTGCGACACGTTGATGTCAGCGCCAGATGCGTTGGAACCATCGCCCCAAAAAGCGCGGCGGTTGAACGCAATACATCGGCGTTGTAATAGTTGCGCGCCGACTGAGGGAAAAACCGCTCAGCCGGCGCCCTGAACGACAGTGTTCAGCCGCGTGGCAACCATGTCGTCAGGGAATGGACGCGCCTTCCTGATCAGTGCACCGTTTCGGAAACGGGTGCAGCGCCATGCTCCGACGTGTGCAGCAGCGAGCGGCGGCGCGCGTAGCCGAAGTACACCAGCAAGCCGATCGCGACCCACACCAAAAAGGCGATCCAGGTGACGGCCTGCAGGTGGCTCATCAGGAACAGGCACATGCCGATGGCCAGCAGCGGCACCACCGGCACGCCTGGGCAACGGAAGCCGCGATGAAGGTCTGGACGGGTACGGCGCAGCACCAGCACGGCAACGGCAATCAGCGAGAACGCTGCCAGCGTTCCGATGTTGATCAGCTCAGCCAACACGTTCAGCGGCACGAATGCGGCGATCACCGCGAAGACGATGCCGACCACCCAGGTGTTCAGGAACGGCGTCGCGTAGCGCGGATGAATGTGCGACAGGCGCTTGGGCAGCAGACCGTCGCGCGACATCGCGAAGATGATGCGAGTCTGGCCATACGCCATCACCAGGATCACCGTGGTCATGCCAATGATGGCGCCCAGATCAACAAAGCCTGCCACCCAGCTTTCGCCGGCCACTTGCAGCGCCAGCGACACGGGGTGATCCACGCCTGCAAACTTCGCGAACGGCACGATGCCCGTCATGATGGCGGCCACCAGTACATAGAGAATCGTGCAGACCGCCAGTGAACCGATGATGCCGATCGGCAAGTCGCGCTTGGGATTGCGCACCTCTTCGGCCGCGGACGTCACCGCATCGAAGCCGATGAAAGCGAAGAACACGATGGCCGCCGCGCCAAACACGCCTTCCATGCCGAACGGCATGAACGGCTGCCAGTTGGCCGGCTGCACATGGCGCACACCCACGACGATGAACAGCACCACCACCGTTACCTTGATCGCCACCATGATGTTGTTGGCACGCGCCGATTCGCGAATGCCAAACGACAGCAGCGTCGTGATCAGCAGCATGATCACCAGCGCCGGAAGGTTGAACAGTGTCTGCACGCCCGGGATTGCGCCCGGAGCGGCAGTGAGCGCCACCGGCAGATGAAGGCCGAAGCCCGACAGCAGCGACTGGAAATAGCCGGACCAACCCACCGAAACAGCAGATGTGGCCAAGCCATATTCGAGCATCAGATCCCAGCCGATGATCCAGGCGACCAGCTCGCCCATCGTGGCGTAGGCATACGTATAGATGGAGCCCGACACGGGAATGGTCGAGGCGAATTCGGCGTAGCACAGCGCGGCAAACCCGCATGCAAGCGCTGCGATGATGAAGGACAGCGTGAGCGCCGGCCCTGCCGTCAGCGCGCCGGTGCCGGTCAGCACGAAGATGCCGGTTCCGATGATGGCGCCGACACCCAGGAAGGTCAGGTCGAGGGGCCCGAGGACTTTCTTCAGGCCGGTGTCGCTGTGGCCCGTGCGGATCATGTGATCCACGTTTTTGGTACGAAACAAACTCATTACTGCGTCTCCTGTCTGCGTGCGGCCGAATGTGACGGCATGCACTGTCGCGCACGTTTGATGCGCGGCGGCGGATTATGCAAAAAAGCGAGCATTTTACCCGCAGGCGACATTCCGCCCTTCTATCGCCGTCGTGCAGACAGGAAAATAGGACAATTCGCACCCGATTGCCGGGTCGAGGGGGCAACCTCAGCTGGTGGCGGCCGGGTCTTCGGCAAACAGCGGTTGCTGGCGCGCGTGCGCGTCGGACTCGTACAAGCGCACGCCCACGCCGAGCAACCGCACGGGAATGCCGCGGCGCTCAAACCCCTGCGCCAGCAACTTGGAGAACACCGGCAAGGACACCTGGGGCGAGATGCACTCCACCGTCGTGCCACGAAAATCGGCAAAACGCAGCTTGACGTAGGTTTTGTGGATCATGTTGCCTGCGCGCGCACGCTCGACGCGGGCGGCAAGCTGCTCGACGAGGATGATCAGCTCACGCTGGCAGTCGTCGAGCGTGCGCAGATCGGTGGCGTACGTTTCTTCCACACTGACCGACTTGCGGATCTGCGAAGGTTGCACCTGCCGATGGTCGATGCCTCGGCAAAGGTCGTGGAGCCGGAAACCGAACACGCCGAAATGCTGCTGCAAGCGGTCGGTGCCCCAGGCGCGCAAGTCACCACAGGTTTCTGCGCCCAGGCGACGCAGCTTCGCAGCGGTCACCTTGCCCACCCCGAACAGGCGGTCCACCGGCAACTCCGCAACAAACGCGTCGATCTGCTCCGGCCGCACGACGAACAGGCCATCGGGCTTGTTCCAGTCGCTGGCAATCTTGGCGATGAACTTGTTGGGCGCAACGCCCGCCGATACGGTAATGCCGATCTCTTCGCGCACGCGGCGGCGGATGTCTTCTGCGATGCGGGTGCCGCTGCCGGCGAGCATCGGGCTGTCGGTCACATCCAGATATGCCTCGTCCAGCGAGAGCGGCTCCACCAGCGGCGTGTAGCTGTGATAGATGGCGAAGATCTGGCGCGCAACCTGGCGGTACTTCTCCATGGACGGCGGCACGATCAGCAAGTCCGGGCAGCGCTTGACGGCCTGCGCCATGGGCATCGCCGAATGAATGCCGAACTTGCGCGCTTCGTAGTTGCAAGTCGCGACCACGCCGCGCCGCTCCGGCCGTCCACCGACAGCCAGCGGCTTGCCAACGAGGCGCGGATCGTCGCGCATTTCGATGGCAGCGTAAAAACAGTCGCAGTCGCAGTGGATGATCTTTCGCACGGCACAAGGCCAGAACCGGCTGCAGGAAGCTGCGTCGGTGTCGGGCTTGCTCGTTCAGGAGGACCGCAAGCGTATCAGCTTCCGCCGGCTGCGCACGCAACGCGGCGCAACAATGCATTTCGCCGATATTGCGACGCAGCATCGGCGAATGCAGGAATCGGAAAAGCGGCTTAGCGGCCGATATCGTGCGCGACGGCGCCGAGTTCGTCGTTCAGGGCGCGCTGCTCGTCGCCAGACAAGCCGCCGCGATGCTGGCTGGCCATGTCGTTGGCTTCCTGGCGGATGCGGCGCAGGCGGTCGCGCAGGCCATCCGCGCGGTACGGATCGATGTAGCCCTCCGATTGGCGAACGTCGATACGGTGGAATTCTTCTGCGAGGCGGCCCTGCACCTGATCAAAGCGCGCGCGCGGGTCCACGGGTGCAGCGCCGCGACCGGAACCGGCTCACGCACCACCACCGTTCGCGTGGGCTGCGGCGGCGCCACGACACAGCCGGTCATGGAGGCCGCCAGTACAGCACACAGGGTCACACGCGGAAGAATCGACATGATTGGGCTCGTATTGTCGTTGTAGAAGCGCGCAGTCGCGCGGGAACTGGCGCTATCTTACGAACCGCTTCACGCAAAGCTGTGACGATTGGTAACAGCAGATTACTTCCGCGACACCTCCGGTGGCTCGACGGGCGGCGGTGGCTCATCGGGCGATGGCAGATCGGGAGGAATCCCCGGCGGCGAAGGCTCGTCGGGTGGGGGAACGGTATGTGCGGGCAGCACGCAATTGACGGACATGGTTTCCCTCCGGGCAAAACGCATTGACAATCTAGTACGCGATTCCCATGCCAACAAGTCACTCCACCCCAGCCATGCACGACCTGCCCACCGCCTGCTTCCAGGACCGCACGCTCATCCGCATCGGCGAGCCGCACACCGATGGCTCCATGCTGCTGCTCGCGCCTGAAGCCGGCGGCCGGCTGGTGCGCTGGCGCCATCGCGGCGAAGACATCCTCTTCTGGCCCGAGCCGGCCGATTGGTCCAATCCGGCCAAGGTCCGTGGCGGCAATCCGCTGCTGTTTCCCTTCATCGGCCGGCATTTCGTGGAGGGCGAAGTCGGCCGCTGGCGCGATGCGCGCGGTCGACTTTACACACTGCCGCAGCACGGCTTCGCCCGCGACTTGCCGTTCGAGGTGGAAGACGCAAGCGATGCGCACATCGTCCTGTTGCTGCGCGACAGCCCCCACACGCGCCAAGGCTATCCGTTCGCCTTTGAATTTCGCGTGACGTACCAACTGATCCACGATGGGCTGGAAGCAACCCTCTCCGTCAAGCATCTGGACGAAAGCGACGCGCATGCCCCGATGCCCTTCTACGCCGGTCATCATTTCTACCTGGCGCTCCCGCATGCATTGCGTGGCGCCACCGAGCTGCTGATGCCGCCGGCTCGGCTGTCGCGCCAACTGCCCGATGGCAGTCTAGACAGACCCGAGCCAGGGCGCCGGACCTACCAGCTCGACGACCCGGCGCTGCAAGACCGCTATCACCTGCTCGACGACACCGGCGTGGCCACGCTCGTCATCCCGCCGCATGCGCAAGCGCCGCTCGGCCGGCGCATTCGTATCGAGGTAGACGGCGCACCGGTGCCCTGGCACGCCATCACCACCTGGACAGAAAACGCCACGTCGGACTTCTACTGCGTCGAACCATGGATGGGCCTGCCGAATGCGATCCACCACGGCGAGGGCTTGCACCTGCTCGCGCCCGGTGAGACCCGACAGGCAACCTGTCGCATGCGGATCGCACGGTAGCCGACGCGGTCAGGCCTTCTCGTAGGCCTGCACGGCGTCCATCACGCGCGCCGAGTACACCAACGCTGCCCCGGCATTGAGCGAGATCGCCACGCTCAGCGCGTCGGCAATCTCCTCATGCGTTGCGCCATGCTTGATCGCCTCGGCCGTGTGCACAGTGATACAGCCATCGCAACGCGTGGTCACCGCCACGGCCAGCGCGATCAGCTCACGCGTCTTCGCGTCGAGACTGCCCGTCGTGGCAGCCGACAGCGTCTTATAGCCCTTGACGGTATCCGGCGTGATCTGACCGATCTCGCCAATGCGACCCAGCAATTCCTTCCGATACTCGACCCAGTTCAGCATGATGTGCTCCGGTGGTGTGGCGCTGGCCTGATGTCGGCGCCGTTGGAAAGAGTATTGTCTTTAAGGGCGATCCACTGAATACTTCTTTCACGCAATTTCTGTCGAAATCGTCTCAATGGACGCGCTCAGTCAATTCATACAGCTCACCCGGCCGCAGGCCAGCCTCGATTTGCGCTGCCTGTTCCAGGGACCGTTCTCGATCCCACATGATCCGGAGCCGAATGGTCAGGTGCCGTTCCACCTGGTGCTCTCGGGCAGATGCCTCGTCGACACCGGCGGCCGCACGCTCTCACTGCACGAAGGCGATTTCATCCTGTTCCCGCACGGCGAGGCACACACGATTCACGACCCCGGCGCTGCCGACGCACCCACGCGAAAACCCCGCGCATCGCACGATGGCATGCTGCCGGTTCGCCAAACTGGCCGCGGTGCCGCGGAGGTCGATCTGCTGTGCGGCCGCTTCGTCCACGAACACGGCTCGACCACGCTGCTGGTGCGTACGCTGCCCGACCCACTGCACGTGTCATTGAGTGATAGCGCGTCGTTTCCGGCGCTGCAAGCACTCATTGGGCTGATGCGCGACGAAGCCGAAACGCGCGCGCCCGGCACGCTGGCGATCGTTACCTCACTGAGCCAGGCGTTGCTCACAATGGCACTGCGCGTCTACGGCCAGCGGGAAAACGCGAGCCCCGGCACGCTGACGCTGCTATCAGACGCGCGCCTCGGCCCATCCGTACAAGCCATGCTCGGTGCGCCCGAACGCGCATGGACCATCGACAGCCTCGCCGATCTGGCGGCCATGTCCCGCGCCACCTACGCGCGACACTTCAAGGCGCGCGCCGATATGACGGTGTGGGACTTTCTCACGCGCGTGCGCATGACGCTCGCGTGCGACGCGTTGATCCATACGCGGCTCAGCGCAGGCGAAATCGGCGCGCGTGTCGGCTATCAATCGGAGGCGGCGTTCGGCAAGGCGTTCAAGCAACAACTGGGAATGACGCCAGCGCGGTATCGGCGGGCGACGAGTTGATCATCCTCCCGCGTCGCCACCTTCGCTAGCGCTCTGGCTTGCGGCGAATGCCCGTTTTCGCGGTGCCTTGCGGCAGGTTGGACTCGCGTGCAGGGCGCGTTCCGGTCGCCACCCATTCGCCGTAGAAATCGATCTTGCTGTCGATCAACGCGAGCGAGCGCGTCCACTCGGCAATCGTCTGCGTCACCTGCGCGCGGTGTGCAACCAGCAGCGCATGCCGAGCTTTCAGGGCGCTGCGGCCCTCGCACACCAGCGCCGTATATTCGCGCATCTGCGCGACCGACATCCCCGAACTGCGCAGGCGCTCCATCAACTCGAGCCAGTTGACGTGCTGCTCGGTATACACACGTCGGACCGCCGCATCGCGCGCAACGCCAGGAATCAACCCCTGCGTCTCGTACCAACGAATCGTATGAATGCTGCGGCCCGTGCGTTCAGCCAGGGCACCGATCAGCAATCGAGCCGGGTCGCGCTCAGCCATGGGACTCGATGCAGACGACCGCCGGATCGCCGAGTGCCCGGTTGACGAGATCGGTGTCGAAGTATTCGATCAGTTCGCGCATCTTGCCCTCCGGCATGTGGATGACGAAACAGTACTGATTGTTATAGGCAACACCATCGCGCGTCGTGTTGCGACCTTGCGCTTCGACGACCACGGTCTCGCCATCGGCAGTGAAGCGGCTGGCAACCGTAGTGATGCGCCCGAGCTTCGCGCGTAGCGGAGCGAACAGTTCGCCCGGCACCGCCTGCTTGCCAGCATAGCGTCGCGACCACAGCGTCGTACCGGTGCAAACCCAACAGAAATCATCCGTCATGAGATCAACGAAGGGCTTGGCGTAGCTGGTAGCGAGCTCGGCAAAAGCGGCCTGCAATATCGGCTTGTTCTCGAGCGCGTTCATGGGAGTCTCCTGGTGTGAACGCTTCGATTACAGGTGCTAGAGCGCACTCTAGCGCAAGGACTTTCTCCGTCGCTGCCATGAGCAACCCGCCCCCACGGTGCTTGCTCAAACTGCGAGCGAACTACTAGTCATCGGCGCCACGCCTCTGTTATACTTTCAGGCTTCGGGGCGTAGCGCAGCCTGGTAGCGTACCTGCATGGGGTGCAGGTGGTCGGAGGTTCAAATCCTCTCGCCCCGACCAAAACAAAAGCCCGCGTAACGGATCACGTTACGCGGGCTTTTTCGTTTCTATCTGCGCGCTTCTTGTCTGCAATATCGGCTTATGGCTTGTCGGTACGCAGCAATTCCAACACGGCCGACAACGCACGCCGCAAGCTCTGAACGTCAACCGAACCGCTTGCAGCAGCGGGCGTCGATGCCGCAACATCCATCTCCGGCTCATCGGCCTCGACCGGCGACGCAGCCGCCGTACCATGCCGCAACTCATCCAGCCGATTCCGCGCGCCATTGATCGTGAAGCCCTGCTCGTACAGCAGCTCGCGAATACGCCGGATCAGCAGCACCTCATGATGCTGGTAGTAGCGCCGATTGCCGCGCCGCTTGACGGGCTTGAGCTGAGTGAACTCCTGCTCCCAGTAGCGCAGCACGTGCGGCTTGACAGCGCACAAGTCACTGACCTCACCAATGGTGAAGTAGCGTTTGGCAGGAATCGGCGGCAGGTTGACCCGCTCCGTGTGTTTATCGGCGGCCATACAGGGCTGAGCTACAGGGCTGGCGAAAGAGGCGGATTGAACAGACGGCGGCTGAACGAAATCACGTAGCAGAATTACCCGATGTCGACCGGCAGCGGCTCGACGCGCTCTTCAACGAGCGCCTTGAGCTTTTGGCTCGCGTGGAACGTAACGACGCGACGCGCGGTGATGGGAATGATCTCGCCCGTCTTCGGATTTCGGCCCGGGCGCTGCGGCTTGTCGCGCAACTGGAAGTTGCCGAAGCCAGACAGCTTGACGCTGTCACCCTGCTCGAGCGCCTCGCGAATCACGTCGAAAAACGCTTCGACCATGTCCTTCGATTCACGCTTGTTCAAGCCGACCTGCTCGAACAGCATCTCGGCAAGCTCGGCCTTGGTAAGCGTCGGCACATCCTGACCGCGCGCATCACGCGCGTCGGCCAGAGCAGACGAAGAGGAACCGAGCGAGTCGTCCAAGGAGGCTGCCAATGCAGGCGCGTGTTGATCGTTCATAGGATTCGCTTGGCGTATTCGATCCGAATGCGGAGGTTCGTTCGAGCTGTCTCTAGCGCAGTGCGGACGTCTGCGACGTCAGCCGCGCAGGCGCGCGCCGAATGCATCGCCGGCCGCTCGAATCAGTTGCTGTGTGGCGGCCTCGACAATGTCGTCCTGAAGGGTGCTGTCAGTATCTTGCAACGTAATTCTGAAGGCAAGGCTTTTCTCCTGCGCCCCAATGGCAGCCGTGGCGGCCTTCGGACGGAATTCATCGAACAGCACAACGCCCTGCAGATAACGCTGCCACGGCGCGCCGACAGCCGCTTTCTCAAACGTGTCGACCAGATCCTGCACCGCCACATCCTGCCGCACGACCAGCGCGATGTCGCGCGTCACAGCCGGCACACGCGGCACTTCCCGATACTTCGGCAGACCCACCGCGGTGATGGCGTCGAGCTCCACTTCCCACACCACCGGCGCAGTCGGCAAATCGTACTTCTGCAGCCAACGCGGATGCAGCTCACCAATCCAGCCGACGGCGCGGCCATTCAGCACCACGCGCGCGGAGCGTCCCGGATGCAGCGCGGGATGCTCAGCGCGCTCGAAGCGCGCCTTCAGCGGCCACAGCAGTGACTCGACATCGCCTTTCACATCGAAGAAATCAACCGGGCGTGTCTGCACGCCCCACTGCTCTTCCTTGGACGGACCATACGCAATGCCGCCCGCCATCATCGGCTGTGCGTAGCCCGCGATCGACAGACCACCGTCGGCGACGTCTGCATCACGGTGGAACACACGTCCCACCTCGAACAAGCGCACGCGCGAAGCCTTGCGGTTCACGTTGTAGCGCACCTTGTCGAGCAAGCCGCCGATGAGCGTGCTGCGCAACACCGAGTACTGGCTGGCAATCGGGTTCAACAGCGGAATCGGATTGGTGTTGCCGGCAAAGTCGGCTTCCCATTCCGCCTCGACAAAGGCGAAGTTGACGACCTCGTGGTAATCGCGCGCGGCAACGGCGTGACGCACGTCGTGCATCGTCCGGCGTGCCTCGTCGGTCGGGCGCATCGCGCTCTCGGCCACGGGCGGCTTGGCGGGAATCCGCTCGAAACCATAGATACGGGCGACCTCTTCGATCAGGTCTTCCTCGATTTCCAAGTCGAAGCGGTACGACGGCGGCTCGACGATGAACACATCGCCGTCCACGCTGAACGTAAGGCCGAGGCGCTTGAACACGTCCGCCACGACGTCGTGCGACAGCGGAATACCGAGCACGCGCGCAGCACGTGCAACGCGCATGCGCACCGGCTCGCGCTTCGGCAAGTTGACGATCTGATCGTCGATCGGGCCAGCCTGGCCGCCGCAGATTTCGAGGATCAGCGCGCTGATGCGCTCGATGTGTTCAACGGTGGTCGCATAGTCAACGCCGCGCTCGAAGCGATGGCCCGCATCGGTCGAGAAGTTGTAGCGGCGCGCGCGGCCCTGGATGGCTTCCGGCCACCAGAATGCGGCTTCGACGTAGATGTTCTGCGTATCGAGCGTGACGGCCGTCTTGTCGCCGCCCATGATACCGGCGAGGCTTTCAATGGCCTGCTCGTCCGAGATCACGCCGACCTTTTCGTCGACGGTGATGGTGTCGCCGTTGAGCAGCTTCAGCTGTTCGCCAGCCTTGCCCCAGCGCACCGTCAGGCCGCCGTGGATCTTGTCCAGGTCGAACACGTGCGACGGACGGCCCAGCTCCAGCATCACGTAATTCGAAATATCGACCAGCGCCGACACGCTGCGCATGCCTGCGCGCTCGATGCGCGACACCATCCAGGCCGGCGTCTTCGCGTGTGCATTCACGCCGCGGATGATGCGACCCGAAAAGCGGCCGCACAGGTCCGGCGCCACAACCTTGACGGGCAGCCTGTCAGCCAGCGTCACCGCCACGGGCGCCATCGACGGCATCGTGATCGGCGCGCCCGTCAGCGCGGACACTTCACGCGCCACACCATGGATCGACAGGCAGTCGGCCTTGTTCGGCGTGAGCTTAATGATGAAGACCTGGTCGTCCAGATCGAGCACCTTGCGGATGTCCTCGCCCACCGGCGTGTCTTCCGGCAGGATCAGCAGTCCGCCGTGGTCTTCCGACAGCTTCAGCTCGCGCGCCGAACACAGCATGCCGTAGCTCTCCACGCCACGCAGTTTGCCGATCTTGATCTTGAACGGCTTGCCATCTTCGCCGGGCGGCAACTCGGCGCCGACCATCGCGCACGGCACCTTGATGCCCACCGACACGTTCGGCGCGCCGCAGACGATCTGCAGCAGTTCGCCCGTGCCGGCATCGACCTTACACACGTTGAGGCGATCGGCGTCCGGATGCTTGTTCACCTCGACCACATGGCCGACAACGATCTGCGAGAACGGCGGCGCAACGGGGTCGACCTCTTCCACCTCGAGGCCAGCCATCGTCAGGCGATGGGAGAGTTCATCCGTGGTGATCGACGGATTGACGAAACTGCGAAGCCAGGATTCCGGAAATTGCATGGCGCGACAGGAAAGAGAATTCGATTAACGGGGCGATGAAGTACCAGTGCGAGCGCTTGGCGCTTACGCGAACTGACGCAGGAAACGCACATCGCCCTCGAAGAACAGGCGCAGATCGTTGATGCCATAGCGCAGCATCGTCAGACGCTCCAGGCCGGAGCCGAATGCAAAGCCGATGTAGCGCTCAGGGTCCAGGCCCATGTTGCGCACCACGGTCGGATGCACCTGGCCGGAACCGGAAATCTCCAGCCATTTGCCGTTGCCGAACGCCATGTCGATCTCGGCCGACGGCTCGGTGAACGGGAAATACGATGGGCGGAAACGCACCTGGATGTCGTCGCGCTCGAAGAAGTTCCGCAGGAAATCGGTGTACACGCCCTTCAGATCGGCAAAGCTGATGTTGTCGGCAATCCAGAGGCCTTCGACCTGATGGAACATCGGCGAGTGCGTAGCATCGCTGTCGACACGGTATGTGCGGCCCGGCGCGATGACCTTGATGGGGGGGATACGGTCGAGATGCTTGTACTTCTCGACGTGCATGCGGGCATAGCGCACCTGCATCGGGCTGGTGTGCGTGCGCAGCAGCAGGAGCTTGTCTTCGCTGTCGCGACCGTCGATGTAGAACGTGTCCTGCATCGAGCGCGCCGGATGGTTGTCCGGGTTGTTCAGCGCCGTGAAGTTCATCCAGTCGGATTCGATTTCGGGGCCGTCAGCCACATCGAAACCGATCGAGCCGAAGATCTTGGCGACGCGCTCCCAGGTGTTCATCACCGGGTGCAAGCTGCCCTCGGCCACGTCGCGGCCGGGCAGCGTTACGTCGATCGCCTCGGCTGCGAGGCGTGCGTTCATCAGCGCGTCGGCCAACGCCTGGCGGCGGGCCGTCAATGCCTCTTCAACGCGGCTCTTGGCTTGGTTGATACGCGCGCCTTCGGTCTTGCGTGTCTCCGGATCGAGCTTGCCCAAGCCTTTGAGCAAGTCGGTCAGCACGCCGGACTTACCGAGAAAGCGTGCCTTCTCGTTTTCCAGCGAGGCGTTGTCCTCCACCGAGGCAAACGCATTTTGGGCATCGACGACGACTTGATCCAGATCCAGTGACATGGGAAGGCGAGCGAAAAAATTCGGGTGATTCGGGTCCGCGAAATGCGCGGAATAAAAAACGGGGCTCGGTGAGAGCCCCGTCAGGGTGATCAGCCGGCAAAGTTACTGGGCAACTCCAGCAGCCCGCCCGGCCGATCCAATTCAGGCGACGTTGGCTTTCACCTGGTTCACGATGGCAGCAAAAGCCACCTTGTCGTGAATGGCCATGTCCGACAGCACCTTGCGGTCCAGCTCGATGGACGCCTTCTTCAGGCCGTTCATGAACTTGCTGTAGGTCAGACCATGCTCGCGTGCGCCAGCGTTGATACGTGCAATCCAGAGCGCACGGAACACGCGCTTCTTGTTGCGACGATCGCGGTAGGCGTACTGGCCAGCACGCATGACCGCCTGCTTGGCGATGCGATAAACGTTATTGCGGCGGCCGCGGAAACCCTTGGCTGCGCTGATAACCTTCTTATGACGGGCCCGCGCTGTGACCCCACGTTTTACTCGAGGCATGAAATGCTCCTTTCGTAGTTAGTTAGGGTTAGGCGTACGGCATCATTGCGCGAACGGACTTCAGGTTCGTCTCATGGACGCCCTCGGTACCGCGCAGGTGACGCTTGTTCTTGGTGGTCTTCTTGGTCAGGATGTGACGCTTGAAGGCTTGGCCACGTTTGATCGTGCCACCAGGACGGGCAGTAAAGCGCTTGGACGCGCTTTTCTTCGTCTTCATCTTCGGCATGGAACAACTCCGTTTTTGACATGAAGCCAGGTGGACGGCTGGCGCCGACACTTGCAAGACCCGGGCTCACTTGTTGTATCGCGGCAGGCTTTGACATCTGCCGCGTCTTCCGACGTTTCCGTCTGGAACCTGCTCAGCGCAGCCGGAACCGCCCGGCCGCCGCTGCATTATTTTTTCTTCTTGGGCGCCAACATCATCACTGCCTGGCGACCTTCCATCTTAGGCATCTGCTCAACCTGACCGAATTCCTCCAGGTCAGACTTGATACGCTCCAGCACGCGCATGCCGAGTTCCTGGTGAGCCATTTCGCGGCCGCGGAAACGCAAGGTCACCTTTACCCTGTCGCCATCCTCCAGGAAGCGCGTCGCGTTGCGCAGCTTGACGCCGTAGTCGTTGTCGTCGGTGCCAGGGCGGAACTTGACTTCCTTCACCTGGATCACCTTCTGCTTCAGCTTGGCGTCATGGGCCTTTTTCTGCTCCTGATACTTGAACTTGCCATAGTCCATCAGGCGGCAGACGGGCGGCTGCGCGGTCGGCGCGATCTCGACCAGGTCGACGTCTTTCTCTTCTGCCAGACGCAGCGCGTCGAACAGCTTGACGATGCCGAGCGCTTCTCCCTCAACCCCGGTCAGCCGGACTTCCGGTGCGCTGATCTCGCGGTTGATGCGGTGAGATTTCTCAGTAGCGATGTTGATGTCCTCAAAGAATCAAAAAAACAGGCCGTGCCCAGCTCATGACTTGTTGGCGAGATCGTTCTTCAGTCGCTCAACGAACGCCGACAACGGCATGGAGCCTAGATCGACGTTGCCACGGGCACGCACGGCCACCTGATTTTCATCCCGTTCTTTATCGCCAACCACAACCTGGTATGGGACCTTCTGCACGGAATGCTCGCGGATTTTATACCCAATCTTCTCATTCCGCAAATCGACGACCGCCCTAAATCCTTGTTTTTGCAGGGATTGCGCAACGGATTGTGCGTATTCGGCGTGCGAATCGGTGATGCTGAGCACCACGACCTGCACCGGGGAAAGCCACGTCGGCAGCGCTCCGGCATATTGCTCGATCAAGATACCGATAAAGCGCTCGAGGCTGCCAACGATGGCTCGGTGCAGCATGATCGGGCGATGGCGCGCGCCATCTTCGCCGACAAATTCAGCATCCAGGCGCTCCGGCAGGTTCGGGTCGACTTGGATCGTGCCGCACTGCCACTGGCGACCAAGTGCATCTTTAAGCACATACTCGATCTTGGGACCGTAGAACGCCCCCTCACCCGGCAGGTACTCAAATTCGCAACCCGACGCACGCAAGCCCTCGGCCAATGCCGCTTCGGCGCGATCCCAGCTTTCTTCCGTGCCGATGCGCTTGTCCGGACGCGTCGACAGCTTGTAAAGAATCTCGGTAAAGCCGAAATCCTTGTAGACCTTCTGCAGCAACGTCGTAAACGCCGTCACCTCGGCCTGGATCATGTCTTCCGTACAAAAGATGTGGCCGTCGTCCTGCGTGAAGCCGCGCACGCGCATGATGCCGTGCAAGCCACCTGAAGGCTCGTTGCGGTGGCACGCGCCGAATTCGCCGAAGCGAAGCGGCAGGTCGCGGTAACTCTTGATGCCTTGCTTGTAGATGAGGATGTGGCCGGGGCAGTTCATCGGCTTCAGCGCGTATTCGCGCTTTTCCGATTCCGTGATGAACATGTTCTCGCGGTACTTGTCCCAGTGGCCGGTCTTCTCCCACAGGGTCTTGTCGAGAATCTGCGGCCCCTTCACTTCCTGGTAGCCGTTCTCGCGATAGACGCGGCGCATGTACTGCTCGATCTCCTGCCACAGCGTCCAGCCCTTGGGGTGCCAGAACACAGTGCCGGGCGAGTACTCGTCGATGTGGAACAGGTCGAGCTCACGGCCGAGCTTGCGGTGGTCACGCTTCTCGGCCTCTTCCAGCATGTGCAGGTAGGCGTCCTGGTCTTCCCTCTTGGCCCAGGCCGTGCCGTAGATGCGCTGGAGCATCTCGTTGTTGTGGTCGCCACGCCAGTAGGCACCGGCCACCTTCATCAGCTTGAAGACCTTGAGCTTGCCCGTGGACGGCACGTGCGGGCCACGGCAGAGGTCGACGAAATTGCCCTCGCGGTACAGGCCAATCTCCTGGTCTTCCGGAATGGAGGCGATGATCTCGGCCTTGTACTTCTCGCCCATGCCCTGGAACAGCTTGACGGCGTCGTCGCGGCTCAGCACTTCCCGCGTGACCTTCTCGTCTTTCTTGGCGAGTTCGCCCATCTTCTTTTCAATGGCAACAAGGTCATCGGGCGTGAAGGGGCGCTTGTAGGCGAAGTCGTAGTAAAAGCCGTTCTCGATGACCGGACCGATGGTGACCTGCGCGTCCGGATACAGCTCCTTGACGGCGTAGGCCAGCAAGTGCGCCGTAGAGTGACGGATCACGTCGACGCCGTCGGCGTCCTTGTCGGTGATGATGGCGAGCTTGGCATCATGATCGATCGTGTAGCTCGTGTCGACCATCTGGCCGTCCACGCGGCCCGCCAGGGCTGCCTTGGCCAGGCCTGCACCGATGCTTTGCGCCACTTCTGCGACAGTCACCGGGCCGGGAAACTCACGCCGGGAACCATCCGGCAACGTGATTGCGATCATGCTTGCTCCTGTGGAGTCACCGTCGCGCATTTCAGGTTTCAGAGATGCACAGCGGTCGTTATTCTGTCGTGCGCCGCGCCAAGTCAGCGCAGCAGGTTGTCGAATCGAATGCTTCGAAGCGCTTTCAGCTTGATCGCCACGCGTGACACGAAACTGCGGACGAAAAAAAACGCGGCCAAGGCCGCGTTTTCATTTGCGCTATCCACTGCTTGGGTGGACCGCAAAGGGCGAAAAACGCACCTTGACTACTGTCGCTCCGAAGCGGTTGTAGTTCGCGGTGCCTGAATCATATTTCGCCTTGTGTTCTGTTGTACGGGACAAACCCGGGAATTGCGAGGATGACGGCTTGGACACCCTACCCGACGCGTCCTGCCAAATGCGTTGGTAGGCTCGATTGGACTCGAACCAACGACCCCCACCATGTCAAGGTGGTGCTCTAACCAGCTGAGCTACGAGCCTGCCGAAGAACGAAACTATACCGTCACTTCCTTCGAGCTGTCAACACCCCCTGCACCTCTTCGATCAAAGTCAGCGCGCGCTGCAGCTGTGTCGCCTCTGCCACCTCCGCGGTGAACTGCATTTTTGCGACGCCTTTGCTCGACAGCGTGCGCACGCCGGTCACGTTGATCTTCTCGCGCGAGAGGATTTCCGAGATGTCACGCAACAATCCCTGCCGGTCCAGCGCCTCGACCTGGATGTCGATCGGATAGACCGAATCGCTGCGCTGGCCCCATTCCGTCTGGATTACACGGCCGGGCGCCCGGGCAGCCAGTTGCTGAAAGGTCGCGCAGCTCTGACGGTGGATCGATACGCCGCGCCCACGCGTGACAAAACCAACGATGGGGTCCGGCGGTGCCGGCTTGCAGCAACGCGACATCTGCGTGAGGAGCGAATCGACGCCCACCACGAGCACGCCGCTCTTGGCGCCACGAGCCACGCTGGTGGCGCGGCTCTTCTTGGTGATGGCCGCTTCGTCGTCGACGGGCGCGGGCGGCGGCGCCCCATCCGAGCGCAAAACGGCCTCGATGCGGCGCAGGCTCAGTTCGTCCTTGGCGACCACGGCATAGAGATCGTCCGACGTCTTGTAGCCGAGCTTGGCGGCCAGTTCTTCCAGGTTGACGGCGGTCTTGCCCTCACGCTGCAGCGTCTTGTCGATAAGCGCCCGGCCCTGCGCGAGCGTCTCTTCCAGTTCCATCGCGTTGAACCACGCGCGCACTTTCGTGCGGGCGCGCGGGCTGACAAGATAGTGCAGCTCGGTGTTCAGCCAATCACGTGACGGCCCGCCGTGCTTGACGGTAACAATCTCGACGGTCTGGCCGTTCTTGAGCGGCGTGTTCAGCGGCACCATCGTGCCGTCGACGCGCGCGCCGCGGCAGCGGTGGCCGAGATCGCTATGCAGGTAATACGCAAAATCGACGGGCGTCGCACCTTGCGGCAACGCGATCACGCGCGCCTGCGGCGTCAGCACGTAAATGTGGTCATCCAGCTCGGTGTGCTTGAGCTGCTCCCACGGCGAATCCTCGTGCGCGACGGTGTGCTCGGCGTCATCTTTCCAGGCGAGCAACTGGCGCAGCCACGCGATCTTCTCGTCGTAGCGCTCGCTGGCAGAGAACTGGCCGGCGTAGCCCTTGTTGCCCGCCTCCTTGTAGCGCCAGTGCGCAGCCACGCCGTACTCGGCAAAGTGGTGCATCTCGCGCGTGCGAATCTGCACCTCGAGCGCACGGCCGTCGTCGCCGATCACCACCGTGTGCAGCGACATGTAGCCGTTGGCCTTTGGGCGTGAGATGTAGTCGTCGAACTCTTTCGGGATCGGCTGCCACATGTGGTGCACGAAACCGAGCACCGTGTAGCAATCCTTGATGTCGTCGACGATGACACGGAAGGCGCGCACGTCGTACAGATCGGCAAAGTCCAGTTCCTTGCCTCGCATCTTCTTCCAGATGCTGTAGATGTGCTTGGGCCGACCGCTGACCTCAGCCTGAATGCCGGCATCGTGCAATGTCTTTTGGAGTTGCTCGATGGCCTGGCCGATGAACTTCTCGCGCTCGATGCGCTTTTCGTCCAGCAGGCGCGCGATGCGCTTATAGGTATCGGGATCCTCAAAGCGGAAGCCGAGGTCTTCAAGCTCCCACTTCAGCTGCCAGATGCCCAGGCGGTTTGCGAGCGGCGCGTAGATATCCAGCGTCTCGCGCGCCATGCCTTCCGGCGCCGACCGCTTCGTCTGGGCCAGCCAGCGAAGCGACTGCAACCGCGACGCCAGGCGGATCATCACCACGCGAATGTCTTGCGCGAACGCGAGCAACATCTTGCGCAACGCCTCGACTTGCGCGCGGCGTGCTTCGGCTTCGTTCTTGCGCGTAATGCTGGCATCGGTCGGGCTGACGAGGCCCGCAATCGCGCCAATGCGCAGCAGTTGCCGCACGTCGTGCACGAGCTTGACGACCTCGGCACCGAATGCAGGCTCGAGCGCCTTTTCGCTGTCCATTGCCAGCGTGGGCAACAGAAACAGCGCGGCCGCCTGCAACGACGGCGTGTCGACACGCAACCCTTCAAGGATGGCGATCGTGCCGCGCGCATGCGACTCCAGCGGCTCGCCGGTCAGCGTGACGCTGTCTGCGGCATTGGCCGCGAGGTATTCGATCGCCCGAGCGACCTGCTCTGCCGTCGATCCGGGCAACTCGGCCGGCCGTTCGGTCTTGTTCTCCATGATGCGTCCTGCTTGCGTCCTGCTGTGACGCGACGGGCTCAGCTTTTCTGCGCGGCCGTCACGACGATTTCGATACGGTACTTCGGATTGGCCAGCGCGGCCTCAACGGTGGCGCGCGGCGGCGAGTTCTTGGAATCAGCGGCGACCCACTGGTCCCACACCTTGTTCATCTCACCAATCTCGCCGATGTCTTTGAGGAAGATCTGGCACATCAGGATGCGCGTCTTGTCGCTGCCGTTGGCGGCCAGCACGCGATCGATGATGGCGAGCACTTCCGCCGTCTGCTCGGCAATGCCGGCGTCCAGCGTGGTCTCGGGCACCTGGCCGGCCACGTAGACGACGCCGTTGTAGACGGCCGCGTCGGAATAGCGATGTTCGACGTTGTAACGCTTCAGTTCAGTGCTCATCTTGCAAATCGAATGGGGTCAGACAAACGGTCATTGACCGAGGAAGAACTTGCGGGCGATCGCCACCTGATCTGGCTGGATGAAGGTCGGCGCGTGGCCCACATCTGGAATTTCCACCGTGTTCACATGTTGGCCGCGCTGCATCATGGCCTCGACGGTCTCGCGCGTGAGCAAATCTGAATGCGCGCCGCGTACGACCAGGACCTCGCCGGGAATCGCCTCGAACAGCTTCCAGAGCGTCGCTTCGCCGGCAGCAATCATCTCGGGCGTGGTGTTCTTGAACGGCTCGGCCAGGCGCGGATCGTAATGCAGAATCCACTCGCCGCCCTGCGGTTTCAGGATCGCGGTATTCAACTCACGCCATTGCTCCGGCGTGTGGGGGCCGAATGAAGCGCTGATCGTCTTGAGGTATGTCAGCCCTTCATCAAACGTCTTGAAGCGGACGTTCAGTCCGAGATACGCGCCGATGCGCGTCAACGACGATTCCGTCACGCGCGGGCCCACATCGTTGAGCAGCAGCTTGCGAATCGGCGATTTCGGCAAGCCTGCCAAGCCAATGCCGATCAGGCCACCCATCGAGGTACCGAACCAGTCGACGGACTCGGCATTCAGGCGCGCGAGTAGCGTGACCATGTCGGAGGCGTACTGCGGCAGCACATAGCCCTTCGGATCGGCCAGCCAATCGGAGCGCCCACGGCCCACCACATCGGGGCAGACGACGCGATAGTCATTGCACAGCGCCTGCGCCAGCACGTCGAAATCGCGCCCCGTGCGCGAGAGGCCGTGCACGCAAACCAGCACACGCGGATTCTGCGAATCGCCCCACTCGTGATAAGCCATCCGGTGCAAGCCGGACGGACTCAGGCACTGCACGAAGGCAAGGCGCGGCGAAACTGGCATGAACAACTCCTACATGTGAATGACGGAGACAGCGAAGCCTGATTGTACGCGGGCCCGCAGGCATGCGGCGGCGCAGCAAACATTCACGCCGGCCAAAAACAAAAAAGCCTCGCCGCAGCGAGGCTTCTTCAGAAGCAGATCGGCTTACTGCGCCACCCAGCCACCATCCATGTTCCACGCCACGCCGCGCACCTGCTCCGCCGCGTCGCTGCACAGAAACACCGCCAGCGCGCCAAGCTGATCGGGCGTCACGAACTCACGCGAAGGCTGCTTTTCCATCAGCAGATCTGTCTTGGCTTCGAGCGCGGACAGGCCATCCTTCTCGGCGCGCGCATCGATCTGCTTCTGCACCAGCGGCGTCAGCACCCAGCCCGGGCAGATCGCGTTGGACGTGATGCCCGTCTGTGCGGTCTCCAGCGCCACCGATTTGGTGAAGCCGACGATACCGTGTTTGGCCGCCACGTACGCCGATTTCTGCGCCGATGCCACCAACCCATGCACCGATGCGACGTTGATGATGCGGCCCCAGTTCTTGCGCTTCATGCCCGGCACAGCAAGCCGCGTCGTGTGGAAAGCCGAGGTGAGGTTGATGGCGATGATGGCGTCCCAGCGTTCGGTCGGGAAATCCTCGACATTGGCCACATACTGGATGCCGGCGTTGTTGACGAGGATGTCCACGCCGCCAAACTCTGCGTCGGCATAGGCGAACATCGCTTCGATCTCGGCTGGCTTGCTCATGTCGGCGCCGTGATATCCGATGCGGATGGCATTTTTGCCCGCGGCCGCGATCTGCGCCTTGGGTGCTTCCACATCGCCAAAGCCATTCATGATGATGTTGGCGCCCTGCGCGGCCAGCGAACAGGCAATACCCAGACCAATCCCGCTGGTCGAGCCCGTGACGAGGGCGGTTTTTCCTTGCAGCATGCGTATCTCCGGAGGTCAGCGATTACAACAGGTTGACGCCAGTCTTGGCCTGGATCTCTTCGCGGGAAACGCCCGGCGCGGTTTCGATCAGCTTCAGTCCCTGCTCGGTCACGTCGATCACGCCGAGGTCCGTAATGATGCGATCCACCACGCCCACACCCGTCAGCGGCAACGTGCACTTGGGCAGGATCTTCATGTCTTCGGTGCCGTCCTTTTTCTTGGCGGTGTGTTCCATCAGAACGATCACCCGCTTGACGCCGGCCACGAGGTCCATCGCGCCACCCATGCCCTTGACCATCTTGCCGGGGATCATCCAGTTGGCCAGGTCGCCCGTCTCGCTCACCTGCATCGCACCGAGAATCGACAGGTTGATCTTGCCGCCGCGAATCATCGCAAAGCTCTGATCGCTGCCGAAGATGGCGCTGCCGGGCAGCGTGGTCACGGTCTGCTTGCCTGCGTTGATCAGGTCGGCATCCACTTCGTCTTCCATGGGAAACGGACCGATGCCCAGCATGCCGTTTTCGCTTTGCAGCCAGACTTCCTTGTCGCCGGTGTGGTTGGCAACCAGCGTCGGGATACCGATGCCGAGGTTGACGTAGAAACCGTCTTGCAACTCCTGGGCAGCGCGCGCCGCCATTTGGTCTTGTGTCCAGGCCATGTCGGTCTCCTTAGTTGGCTACTCGGATGGTGCGCTTCTCGATGCGCTTCTCGGGCGTGGCATTGAGCACGATGCGGTGCACATAGATGCCGGGCAGATGGATGTCGTCGGGTGCAAGCTCGCCCACCTCGACGATCTCTTCGACCTCAACGATGCAGATCTTGCCGGCCGTTGCCGCAGCCGGATTGAAGTTGCGTGCGGTCAGGTTGAAACGCAGGTTGCCGGACTTGTCAGCCACCTGGGCTTTCACCAGCGCCACGTCGGGCACCAGCGAGCGCTCCATGACGTACGTCTCGCCGTCAAACTCGCGCAGCTCCTTGCCTTCGGCGACAAGCGTGCCGACACCGGTCTTGGTGAAGAACGCCGGGATGCCGGCGCCGCCAGCGCGCAGCTTTTCGGCCAGCGTGCCTTGCGGGGTGAATTCCAACTCGAGTTCACCGGCCAGATACTGGCGCTCGAACTCCTTGTTTTCGCCCACGTAGGACGAAATCATCTTTTTGATCTGGCGGGTTTCCAGCAGCAAGCCCAGGCCGAAACCATCGACGCCGGCATTGTTGGAAATGCAAGTGAGATTCTTGACGCCCGAATCGCGCAGCGCGGCAATCAGCGCTTCCGGAATACCGCACAGGCCGAAGCCGCCCACGGCGATGGTCTGGCCGTCCCTGACGACGCCCGCGAGCGCCTCGCTGGCGCTGGCGAAGATTTTGTTCATGCGTGCTCCTTCCTTGGTGGTCCAACGAATCCGGCTCGGTTTTGACCGCACGCACACTTGGGGTTTGTGCGGTGCAGCGCCGGAAAATAGTAACGATACAATCTGGCGAGAATACGCAAGCGTCGCGCGACGCAGCAATACGTACGAATACATATGCCCGCCCTCGACTATCAGACTGCGTTCCAGCTTGCCCCTGTCGGCATGGTGATGTCCCGCGAGCGGGTGATGCTCGACGTCAATGACGAAGCCGCTCGCATCTTCGGCCACGCGCGTACCACCATGATCGGCCAATCGTTTGAACTGCTGTATCCAACGCACGACGAATACGAGCGCACCGGCGCGCGCATCATCCCCGTCATGAATGCGCGCGGCAGCTATTCTGACGAACGCATCATGAAGCGCGCCAACGGTGAACTGTTCTGGTGCCACGTCACAGGCCGCGCGCTGGACCGTGCCAAACCGCTGGGCGAAGGCATCTGGACGTTCGAGGATCTGTCAGCGCATCGCCCCGTTACAGCAGCGCTCACGCCGCGCGAACGCGACATCGCCGCGCAGCTTGTTGAAGGCAAGACCAGCAAGCAGATCGGCAAGCAGTTGGAGATCAGCCCGCGCACGGTTGAAATCTATCGCGCGCGGCTGATGAAGAAGTACGCCGCCAACACCTCGCTCGAACTTGTGCAGCGGCTGATGGGGCATTGAGGCCGCCGAAGCGTTACACCATGCCGTCGTCGGCGTTGATGACGGCACCGTTGATGAAGTCGGACTGATCCGACGCCAACAGCAGAATCAGCCCATCGAGGTCTTCCGGCTTGCCGACGCGCTTGCGCGGCAGCATCTGCACCAGCTTCTGGCCAGGTTCGGTTTCCCAATGGTGATGATTGATTTCGGTGTCGATATAGCCCGGGCAGATCGCGTTGGTATTGATGCCGTAACGGCCCCACTCCAGCGCCATGGCCTTGGTCATGTGCACCACAGCTGCCTTGCTCATGCAATACACGCCAATCTGCGACAGCACCTTCAGCCCCGCCACAGATGCAATGTTGACGATGCGCGATTGCGGCAGCGGCGAGCCGTTCTTCTCCGCGCCCTTGGCCCGCGCAATCATGCGCTTGGCCGTTTCCTGCGCCACAAAGAAGGCGCCACGCGTGTTGGTATCAAATACGAAATCGAAGTCATCGGGCGTGACGTCCACCATGCGCTGCGTGGTCGAAACGCCAGAGTTGTTGACCAGGATGTCGATCGTGCCGGCTTCGGTTTCAGCGTGGGCGATGGCCGATCGGATGCTGTCCGGATCCGTCACGTCCAGACGTACGACGTGGGCGCTGCCGCCCTTCGATTCGATGTCGGCGCGCAGTTCTTTCAGCCGTTCGACACGGCGCGAGGCCAGCACGACTTTCGCGCCGGCGGCCGCCAGCGTGTGCGCGAAACGCGCGCCCAGGCCGCTCGACGCGCCCGTGATCAGCGCGACCTTGCCTTCCAGATTGATCGACAAACCCATGATGCGTGATCCCCGTAGATTGGTTTGGCATGCGCCGGGCTGCTCGGAAGCAACATCGGCATGTGATTTGAGCGCAGCTTAGCAAAAAATCGAACGATCGTTCAGAAAATTCCCTTGCCGCATCCGGGCGTGTCCCGGACAATGCGGAAAATTCTAATGCAGCAATCCGTCATACCAATAAGCAAACGCCCTACAAGCGAAGAGACACTTATGAACCAGCAGCAGCTCCTCGAACAATACGGCCCGCGAGAGTCCATGGAGTATGACGTCGTTATCGTCGGCGGCGGCCCCGCCGGCCTGGCGACTGCGATTCGCGTCAAGCAACTGGCTGCCGAGACGGGCAAGGACGTGTCCGTCGTCGTGCTGGAAAAGGGTTCCGAGCCGGGTGCACACATTCTTTCGGGCGCTGTGATGGACCCGCGCGCCATCAACGAACTCCTCCCGAACTGGAAGGCCGACGGCGCCCCGCTCAACCAGGCGGTCACCGGCGACGATGTGCTCTTCCTGAGCGAAACCGGCTCCAAGCGTACGCCCGACTGGCTCGTGCCGCGCAACTTCCATAACCACGGCTGCTACGTGATCTCGCTGTCGAACGTGGTCAAGTGGATGGCCACGCAGGCCGAAGCGCTGGGCGTCGAGATTTTCCCGGGCTTTGCGGCAGCCGAAGTGCTGTATGACGACAATGGTGCCGTGCGCGGCGTTGCCACCGGCAACATGGGCATCGGCAAGGACGGTGAGCCGACCGAGAACTTCCAGCTCGGCATGGAGCTGCTCGGCAAGTACACCATCTTCGCGGAAGGCGCGCGCGGGCATCTCGGCCGCCAGTTGCTGGAGAAGTTCAAGCTCAACGCCGGCAAGGACCCGCAGACCTTCGCCATCGGTATCAAGGAACTCTGGGAAATCGATCCGGCCAAGGCCAAGCCCGGCCTCGTGGTGCACACCGCGGGCTGGCCGATGGAAGATGACACCTTCGGCGGCGGCTTCCTGTATCACCTGGAAGACAACAAGATCACGCTCGGCTTCGTGATTGGGCTGGACTACAAGAACCCTTGGATGAGCCCGTTCGAAGAGATGCAGCGCTGGAAGGCCCACCCCGCCATCCGCGCGCACATCGAAGGCGGGAAGCGCATCGGCTACGGTGCACGCGCCATCAACAACGGCACGCCGCAGGCGCTGCCGAAAACGGTGTTCCCAGGCGGCGCCCTGGTCGGTTGCGATGCAGGCTACCTGAACGCGGCGCGTATCAAGGGCAGCCACGCGGCCATTAAGAGCGGCATGATGTGCGGTGAAGCCGTGTTCGAAGCCGTGACCGCTGGCCGCTGCGCAGACGAGTTGTCGGCCTACCCCGCCGCCTTCGAACAGAGCTGGCTGAAGGAAGAACTGGACCAGTCGCGCAACTTCAAGCTGTGGTTCAAGAAGAGCCCGACACTGGGCAAGATCATGACCGGCATCGAACAGTGGCTGCTGCCCAAGATTGGCGTCAGCAACCCACCTTGGACGCTGCACGGCACGAAGTCGGACAACCAGTCGCTCAAGCCGGCATCGGAATGCCCGAAGATCGAGTATCCGAAGCCGGACGGCAAGGTCACGTTCGATCGCCTGTCGTCGGTGTTCATCTCGAACACGAACCACGAAGAGAACCAGCCGGCTCACCTGACGCTGAAGGATCCGACCGTTCCGACGCGCATCAACCTGACGCAGTTTGCCGGCCCCGAGCAGCGCTACTGCCCGGCTGGCGTGTATGAGTTCGTCAAGAACGATGAGGGCACTGAGCGCCTGCAGATCAACGCGCAGAACTGCGTGCACTGCAAGACCTGCGACATCAAGGACCCGACGCAGAACATTGTGTGGGTCACCCCGGAAGGCGGTGGCGGGCCGAACTACGTCGGCATGTAAGCACCGGGCGGTCGCCCAACAAAAAAGACGGCTTGAAGCCGTCTTTTTTGTTGTCTGCGCAAATCGATTCAGGAAGCTTTTGCCGGAATGGCCGGCGTCTCCACGGACACATCGCCACATTGCGCACGATGACGCAGCGCGTGGTCGATCAGCACCAGCGCCAGCAGCGCCTCGGCGATCGGCGTGGCACGAATGCCCACGCATGGATCATGGCGGCCGAACGTTTCCACCACCGCCGGGTCACCCGCCTTGTCGATCGAACGGCGCGGCGTGCGGATGCTCGACGTCGGCTTGATCGCCAGCGACACAGAGATATCCTGCCCCGTCGAAATCCCACCCAGGATACCGCCGGCGTTGTTGCCGACGAAGCCCTCCGGCGTCAGCTCATCACCATGCTCGGAACCGCGCTGGCTGACCGCGTGGAAGCCTGCACCGATCTCAACGCCCTTGACTGCGTTCAGACCCATCATGGCGTGGGCAATGTCTGCATCCAGGCGATCGAACAGCGGCTCGCCCCAACCGACGGGCACGCCCGTGGCCACCACTTCAATGCGCGCGCCGACGGAATCGCCATCTTTGCGCAGTGCATCCATGTAGGTTTCCAGCTCGGGAACGATCTCGGCATTGGGCGCGAAGAACGGGTTGTTCGGCACCTCGTTCCAGTCCATGAACGGAATGTGGATATCGCCCAGTTGCGACATGAAGCCGTGGATTTCGATGCCGAACTTCTCACGCAGCCACTTCTTGGCGACAGCACCTGCGGCCACCGTCGGCGCCGTCAATCGTGCGGAAGAACGGCCACCACCACGCGGGTCACGGATGCCGTATTTGTGCCAGTACGTGTAATCGGCATGGCCGGGACGGAATGTCTCGGCGATGTTGCTGTAGTCCTTGCTGCGCTGATCTGTGTTGCGGATCAGCAGACAAATCGGGGTGCCCGTGGTCTTGCCTTCGTACACGCCGGAGAGGATCTCAACAAGGTCTTCCTCCTTGCGCTGCGTCACGTGCCGCGAGGTGCCGGGCTTGCGGCGATCCAGATCGGGCTGGATGTCTTCTGCCGATAGCGTCATGCCGGGTGGGCAGCCGTCGATGACAGCGCCGATGGCCGGGCCATGCGACTCGCCGAAAGTGGTGACGGAAAACAGCAGGCCCAAGGTATTGCCAGACATGATCGTGCTCAGGAAGGCGCCGCGACGGCCGCGGCGCGAAACATCAGGAAAACGCTATTGTAAGGCCGATCCACCGGCCTCCAGATCAGCCACCGATACCCAGCAGCTCGACGTCAAAGTTCAGCGTGGAGTTGGGCGGAATCGTGCCCGGCACGCCGCGCTCGCCGTAAGCAGTGGCTGCCGGGCACGTCAGCTTGGCTTTGCCGCCCACCTGGATCTTCTGCACGCCTTCGGTCCAGCACGGAATCACGCGATTCAGCGGGAAGGAGATCGGCTGGCCGCGCTTGTAGGAGCTGTCGAACTCGGTACCGTTGGTGAGCGTGCCGCGGTAGTGCACCTTGACCGTGTCGCTGGCCTTGGGCGACGGGCCGGTGCCTTTGGTCAGCGTCTGGACGATCACACCGGAAGGCAGCGTCTCGGATGCGGGCGATGCGGCTTGCGCGCTAACGGCAGCCAGGGCAAGCAACGAAGCACACAGCAGCGGGGAAACGTGTTTCATGGCAGGTAACGGGAAAGTTGGAGGTCAGAAAAAACGCATGAAGGCCGATTGCAGGCCGACCGGCAGTGTATCGAAGTCCGCAGGGGCGCCAGGCGCTAGAGCCGCTCGCCGCGCAACGCCAGCACGGCGGCCTGCATCGCTTCCAGCGACACGGCCTGCGCCGGCACCGGCGTGCCGATGCACAGTTCCAGCTTGTTGAGGAAGCCGCGACGGAACGGGCGCGACATCGCCGCCCCGCCCTTGCGCGAGAAAAAGCTGCCCCAGAGGCCGCGCAGCGCCATCGGTACCACCGGCACGGGTGTGCGTTCGATGATGCGGCGCATGCCTTCCTTGAACGGGTTCATCTCGCCCGTGCCGGTGATCTTGCCTTCGGGGAAGATGCAGACGACCTCGCCCTCCGCCAGCGCGGCGGCAATGGTGTCGTAGGCGCGGCTGAGCATCTCCGGGTCTTCGTGCATCGGCGCAATCGGAATCGCCTTGACCGTGCTGAAGAACCACGACAGCACCGGCACCTTGAAGATGCGGTGATCCATCACAAAACGCACGGGGCGGCGCACGAACGCGCCCACCACCACGGCATCGACGAAGCTCACGTGGTTGCAGACCAGCAGGCAGGGGCCTTCATCGGGAATCTGCTCCGAGCCCTCCACCTTCACGCGGTAAACGGTATGGATCAGCAGCCACATCACGAAGCGGATCAGGAATTCCGGCACCAGCGTGTAGATGTAGATCGCCACCACGGCATTGAGGATGCCGGTGACCAGAAATAACTGCGGGATCGTGAACCCGGCACGCGTGAGCACCATCGCCAGCACGGCAGAAGCGATCATGAACAGCGCGTTGAGGATGTTGTTGGCGGCAATGATGCGCGCACGATGCGTCGGTTCGCAGCGGCTCTGGATCAGCGCGTACAAGGGCACGCTGTAGAAGCCGCCGAACATCGCCAGCAGGAACAGATCGGCCAGCACGCGCCAATGGCGATGGTTCTGCAGGAACCCGGAAATGCCCGTCAGCACGTCGTGCGCGACCAATGCCTCGGCATGCGAAGCAAAGTACAGGTCCACCGCGAAGACCGTCATGCCGATCGAGCCAAACGGCACCAGGCCGATCTCCACCGTGCGGCCCGAGAGCTTTTCGCACAGCACCGAGCCCAACCCGATGCCCACCGAAAACACGGCCAGCAGTAGCGTCACGACATTCTGGTCGCCGCCGAGCACATTGCGCGCGTAGGCAAAGAACGACGTCAGGAACGTCGCGCCCACGAACCAGAGCCACGAGATGCCCAGCAGGCTGAGAAACACCGCGCGCTGGTTGCTCGCCAGCTTCAGGTTGCGCCAGGTCTCGGAGATCGGGTTCCAATTGATGCGCAGGTCCGGCTGCGACGCCGGCGAGACGGGCACACCGCGCGCGGTCAGCCACCCGGCCACGGCAATGACAATGCACGCAATACCGGTAAACAGCGGGCCGACCAGCTCGCCGTTGCGGGTGTAATTGGCCAGTTCGCCGCCGCCAATGGTGCCGATCAGGATGGCGACAAAGGTGCCCATTTCCACCAGCCCGTTGCCGCCCACCAATTCAGCCGATTGCAGATGCTGGGGCAGATAGGCGTACTTCACGGGCCCAAACAGCGTCGAGTGCACGCCCATCAAGAACGTGCAGAGGTACAGCAGTTCAACGTGGCGCAGCGCGAAACCTGCACAGCCGATCACCATGATGGCGATTTCCAATGTCTTCACCAGACGGATCAGGCGCGCCTTGTCCATGCGGTCGGCAATCTGCCCGCTGGTGGCAGACAGCAGCACAAACGGCGCGATGAAGATCGCTGAAATCAGGAACGCTGCGGACGCCGGGTCCGCATTGCCGAACAGCGCAGCGTGGTACGTGACCAACGAGGAAAACGCCACCTTGAAAACGTTATCGTTCATCGCGCCCAGGAACTGGGTCCAGAAGAACGGTGCAAAGCGAAGCTGCTTCAGCAGGGAAAACTGGCTCGATTGGCTCATCGGCAGGCGGTTCTGGGTTCAACAAAAAACCCGCTCGCAACGGCGGGCGGGTTTCAGGGATGCGGTGAGGAGATCGCGCAGGTCAGTCTTCGTTGGCCTTTTCTTCGGGCCAGTCGCGAATGTACGCCTTGAGCATCTTGTTCTCAAAACTTTGGTCTTCGAGCACGGCTTTGGCGACGTCGTAGAACGAAATCACGCCCATCAACGTGCGGCTGTCGAGCACCGGCAGGTAGCGCACATGGTGCTCCAGCATGATACGGCGTACTTCGTTGACCTCGGTTTCGGGGGTGCAGGTGACGGGATGATCGTCCATCACCTTGCGGATGGTCGTGCCCTCGCCCACGGAACCGTGATTCTTGGCAACAACCTTGATGATTTCTCGAAAGGTCAGCATGCCGACCAGTTCGCCGTACTCCATGACCACGAGCGAGCCGATGTCTTTCTCCGCCATCGTCTGCACGGCCACCTGGAGCTTGGTTTCAGGTGCCACGGTGTAGAGCGTGTTGCCCTTCACGTGGAGGATATCGCTGACTTTCATATTGCGTCTCCCAGAGTTCGGGGTGCCGGTCTGCCGGGGAGCGACCGCGCGCGGGTTGTGGTTATGGTTATGTTTCGATCCTAGCCCAAACCGGATCGCTTCGACAAGCATGCAGCGCAGAAAAAACCTGTCAAAAACCGCGCCCGCTCGGCGTTTGCCCGGAATGCGCTGCAACAGGGAGCAGTGCTAGCATGCCGCGTTCAAACCTGTTCCCGCGCCCTTTCCGGGTGCCTGAATCCATGTCCAAAGCCCGCTTCGACACGCTGGCCCTGCATGCCGGCGCCGCGCCCGACCCGGCCACCGGCGCACGCGCCACGCCGATTCACCTGAGCACGTCCTTTGTGTTCCGCGACAGCGAACATGCGGCGTCATTGTTCAATATGGAACGCGCGGGCCACGTCTACTCGCGCATCTCCAACCCGACCGTTGCCGTGTTCGAAGAGCGCATGGCCGCGCTGGAAAACGGCGTAGGCGCCATCGCCACGGCTTCGGGGCAGGCGGCGCTGCATCTGGCCATCGTCACGCTGATGGGTGCCGGCTCGCATATCGTCGCGTCCTCGGCGCTGTATGGCGGCTCGCACAACTTGCTGCACTACACGCTGCGCCGCTTCGGTATCGAGACAACCTTCGTCAAACCCGGCGACATCGATGGCTGGCGCGCTGCCATCCGCCCGAACACGCGGCTGCTGTTTGGCGAGACGCTCGGCAACCCGGGGCTGGATGTGCTCGACATCCCGACCATTGCATCGATTGCGCATGACGCGGGCGTGCCCCTGCTGGTCGACTCGACCTTCACCACGCCTTGGCTGCTGCAGGCGTTCGCGCATGGCGCAGATCTCGTCTATCACTCGGCCACCAAGTTCCTGGGCGGGCATGGCACGACCATCGGCGGCGTGCTTGTCGACGGGGGCACATTCGACTACGTGGCCGCCGGTAAGCACCCCGAACTGACCGAGCCGTACGCGGGCTTTCACGACATGGTGTTTGCCGAGGAGAGCACCGTCGCGCCCTTCCTGCTGCGAGCGCGCCGCGAGGGCCTGCGCGACTTCGGCGCCTGCATGAACCCGATGGCCGCATGGCAACTGCTGCAAGGCATCGAGACACTGCCGCTGCGCATGGCGCGACATGTGGACAACGCCCGCCGCATCGTCGCCTTCCTGGCGAGCCACCCAATGGTGGCGTCGGTCGCCTACCCGGAGCTGGAATCGCACCCCGATCACGCACTGGCCAAGCGCCTGCTGCCGCGTGGCAGCGGCGCGGTGTTCAGCTTCGATCTGCGCGGTGATCGGCGTGCCGGCCAGCAGTTCATCGAATCGCTCGGACTGTTCTCGCACCTTGCCAACGTGGGCGATGCGCGCTCGCTGGTCATCCACCCCGCGTCGACAACGCACTTCCGCATGGACGCCGACGCGCTGGCCGCAGCCGGCATCAGCGAAGGCACGATCCGCCTCTCCATCGGCCTTGAAGACGCCGACGACCTGATCGACGATCTCAAGCGCGGCCTGAAAGCTGCCGAGCGCGCGATGTCGGCCGTGCCGGGCAAAGCCGCCGTCAAAGCAACGGGAGCCCGGTGATGGAATGGACCGTACAAAGCGAGCGCGCCTACGCCTACACCGGCGGCAAACCGTTCAACGCCGAACTGCCCTGCGTCGTCTTCGTGCATGGCGCGCAGAACGACCATTCGGTCTGGGGCCTGCAGACGCGATGGTTCGCGCATCACGGCTTCAGCGTGCTGGCGGTCGATCTGCCGGGCCACGGTCGCAGCGCCGGCGCCCCTCTGCAGACCGTGGAAGCCATGGCCGACTGGGTGATGGCGCTCGTGCACGCAGCCGGCGTCACCCAGCCAGTGGTTGTGGTCGGCCACAGCATGGGCTCGCTGATTGCGCTGGAGTGCGCGTCACGGTACGCCAGTCGCGTGCGCCGCATCGCGCTGGTAGCGACGGCCTGGCCGATGAAGGTGTCGGATGCGCTGCTTGACGCCGCGCTCAACAACACGCCGGCCGCCATTGATATGGTGAATACCTGGTCGCATTCCAGCCTGGCGAACAAGCCGTCAGCGCCGGGGCCGGGCTTCTGGATGCATGGCGGCAGCCAGCGGCTGATGGAACGGATAGCGCGCGGCACGGACGCGCCCGTCTTCCACACAGATTTTGCTGCCTGCAATGCCTATGCGCGCGGCGCCGAAGCCATGGCCGCCGCGAAGTGCCCGTCACTCGTGATTGTGGGAGAAAAAGATCAGATGACGCCAGCAAAAGCCGGCCGTCAGGTTGCGGCAGGACTGGCCGGCAGCCGCGTTGTGGGGCTGCCTGGCGGGCACGCGATCATGGGAGAATGCCCCGACGGCACACTCGACGCGCTGATCGCCTTTGCACGCGAACGAGACACGGTCGCCGCATAAGTCGCCTCCTGGAGACGCATCATGGGCACCACCGACACCCGCAGCTTCGGCAGCTTCGCCGAGTTCTATCCGTACTACCTGAGTGAGCACCGGGATCGCACCTGCCGGCGCCTGCACTTTGTCGGCTCGACGGTGGCGCTGGTGTGTTTGATCCTCCTGGTGTTCACGGGCAACCTGTGGTGGTTGCTGGGGGCGGCCGTGAGCGGTTACGCGTTCGCGTGGGTCGGACATTTCGGGTTCGAGAAGAACCGGCCCGCCACCTTCCGCCACCCCTTCTACAGCTTGCTGGGTGACTGGGTGATGTATCGCGACATCTGGACGGGCAAGATCCCGTTCTGAAACGTCAGGCGCTCGCGTTGGCAGCGGCGGGCACTGCTGAAGCCGGCGCCGGTGCCATAGCAGCCTGCGCAGCCGCCGCCACCCCGCGTTCGCCAGTCGTGAAAATGCTCTCGAGCGTGGCGTCGAGCGCGGGATTCTGCAGTTGGCTGACCAGCGCGCGCGTGTCACCCAGATGGCGCGCCAAGGCAGTGCGCGGCAAGCGCGGCAGATTCAACACCAGCCTTTCATAGAGCGGCCGCAGCGTGGTCGTGTGCACATCGCACAGCAGCGCCCAGTGGGTCTCACCGCGATCCTGCTGCAGCTTGCCGATCAGGTGCAGTGCCTTCAGCTTGGTCAGCAGGTCAACCAGGTAATCGGCTTCCAACTGCAGGCGCCGGCCAATATCGCGCTCGGCGACCGTACGCGGCGCCTGTTCTCGCGCGCGATACAGCAGCAACAGAACACCCAGCGCATCAAAGAACTCGCTGCCCGGAAATGTGCGCCGCTGCCAGTAGCCCTGCCGGATGATCGGCAGCGTCGAGGCGATGGTCGCACCGAGCAGCGTCACCAGCCAGCTCACATAGATCCACGTCAGGAAGATCGGCAGCGTGGCAAACGCGCCGTAGACGGCCGTGTAGGTGGGGATATGCGCGACGTAAGCGCCAAAGACGCGCTTGGCGATTTCAAATGCCCCGGCGGCAATCAGGCCGGCAATGAACGCATCGCGCCGTTCCACGTTGGTATTCGGCACGAATACGTAGAGCATCGCAAATGCAATCGCCGACAGCAGGATCGGGACCAGGCTGACGATCACGCCCAGACCAAACGGCAGCTTGTGCACATAGCCCGCCGAAATCGACACGAGGTACGAACTGACCGACAGGCTCGCGCCAATCAGCACCGGCGCAAATGTCATCAGCGCCCAGAACACCAGGACGCGATGCGCCAGCGGCCGACGATGACGCACGCGCCAGATCGCGTTCAATGCGTTCTCGACGGTGAGCAATGTCATTACCGACGTCACGACCAGGCCGATCAGGCCCGCTGCCGTCAGCCCCTTGGCGTTGGTGGAAAACTGATTCAGATACGTCAGGATCGGCCGACTGATGCTGCCCGGCACGAGGTTGCTGAACATGTAGCCTTCGATGTCCGCCCGGAAGCTCTTGAACATCGGGAATGCCGTGAACAGCGCAAACGCCACCGTCAAAATCGGAACCAACGACAGCACCGTCGTGAATGTCAGGCTACCAGCCACTTGCGGCAGGTGGTCTTCACCGGCGCGGCGCAAGGCGTAACGCGCCAGCGCACGCAGCTTGGCGGCATTCCATTTGCGAAGCGCACGGGTGTCAAAAAGCATGAAAAATGAGGCGGGAGGCGGGGTTGGGGGGCGCAACTATAATACCGCGACGCTCTCCACGCTTTGTTATGAAAGATATCCTGGTCCTGTACTACAGCCGTCACGGCAGCACGCGCGCATTGGCCGAAGCCATTGCGCAAGGCATTGAAAGCGTCGACGGCGCCCAGGCGCGGGTGCGCACGGTGCCGGCCGTCTCCACTGTCTGCGAAGCCACGCAGCCCGACGTGCCCGACGGCGGCCCGCCCTACGTGGAAGTACGCGATCTTGAAGAATGCGTGGGCCTGGCGCTGGGCTCGCCCACACGCTTTGGCAACATGGCTGCGCCGCTCAAGTACTTCCTGGATGGCACCACGCCGCAATGGCTAGCGGGCGCACTGGCCGGCAAGCCGGCATGTGTGTTCACCTCCACGGGGAGCATGCACGGCGGGCAGGAAACCACCCTGCTCTCGATGATGCTGCCGCTGCTGCACCACGGTATGGTCGTCCTTGGCCTGCCGTATCAGCACAGCGAACTGCTTTCGACTGAAGCCGGCGGCACGCCATACGGGCCGTCTCACGTTGCGCATCGCGGCGATACTGCACCGCTGACCGCCCACGAACGCACGCTCGCCACAGCCATGGGCCGGCGGCTGGCGCAGACCGCTCTCAAGCTCGCCGCATGACCTCCCCCAACAACGTCGTCACCGAATCCCGGGCACTGGCTCTGCTCGGTGCAGCCAGCCTCATCGCGTTGATCCTCCTGTGTGCGGCGTGGGAGTTGTGGCTCGCGCCCGTGCGCCCGGGCGGCTCCTGGCTGGCGCTCAAGGCGCTGCTGCTGGCATGGCCGCTGCCCGGCGTGCTGCGCAAGAACCGCTACACGATGCAATGGGCGTCCATGTTCATCCTGCTGTTCTTTACCGAAGGCATCGTGCGGGCGACATCGGACGTCGGGCTTTCGCGCTCGCTCGCATGGGGCGAGGTGGTGCTCAGCGTGGTGTTCTTCACCGCAACCATCCTCTACCTGCGACCATTCAAGCGCGCGGCCAAAGCACGCGCCGGCCACAGATCCTGATCCGCCATGATTCACAATGCCTTTCTTCAAGCCTGCGTTGAAGCTATCGGTGCAACGCACGTCCTGACTGCACCTGAAGACCAGGCGCCTTATCTCACGGACTGGCGCAAGCGCTTTTCGGGGCGCGCACGCGCAGTGTTGCGCCCGGGGAGCGCAGACGAGGTGGCGGCGCTCGTGCGCCTATGCGGCGAACACGGCGTGCCCATCGTCCCGCAAGGCGGCAACACCGGCTTGTGCGGCGGCGCCACGCCCGACATGAAAGGCGACGCGGTGGTGATCTCGTTGCAGCGCATGCAGCGCGTGCGCGCCGTCGACCCGATCAACAACACCATCACCGTGGATGCCGGCTGCATCTTGGCCAACGTGCAGCAGGCCGCCGCAGATGCCGACCGCCTCTTCCCGCTGAGTCTGGCTGCAGAAGGCAGTTGCACAATCGGCGGCAATCTTGCGACCAATGCTGGCGGCACCGCGGTCCTGCGCTACGGCAACGCGCGCGAATTGTGCCTCGGCATCGAAGCGGTGCTGCCCAACGGCGAACTGTGGAACGGCCTGCGCGGCCTTCGCAAGGACAACACCGGCTACGACCTGCGTGACCTGCTGATCGGCGCGGAAGGCACGCTCGGCATCATCACTGGGGCGATGCTGAAGCTGTTTCCGCAACCGCGCGCCAAGGTGACTGCGCTGGCGGCCCTGCAATCGCCGCGTCAGGCGCTGGCGTTTCTATCGCTGGCGCAAGGCCATGCAGGAACGCTGCTGACGGGCTTCGAGCTGATGTCGGCGTTTTGCCTGGACCTCGTGCGCAAGCATTACCCGCAGTTGCGCGTGCCGTTCACGCAGGCGTATCCGCAATACGTGCTGCTGGAATTGTCCGATCTGGAAAGCGAAGACCACGCGCGCGCGCTGTTCGAATCGCTCATGGAAGACGCGCTCGCTCGCGGCGTGATCGACAATGCGGCGGTGGCGGAATCAGTGGCCCAGTCGCGCGACTTCTGGAACCTGCGCGAGCACATTCCGCTGGCGCAGGCCGATGAAGGCAAGAACATCAAGCACGATATTGGCGTGCCCATTTCGCGCATTGCCGACTTCATTGACGTGACCGACCGCGCGCTGGCCGCGGCCTACCCCAACATCCGCATGGTGACGTTCGGCCATCTTGGCGATGGCAATCTGCACTACAACGTGTCGCCGCCGGAAGGCCATGCGCACGATGCTTTCCTGGCCAACCAGGACGGCATCAACCGCATCGTGCACGACAGCGTGCATGCGCACGGCGGCTCCATCTCAGCCGAACACGGCATCGGCCAGCTCAAGCGCGAAGACAACGCGCGCTACAAGAGCCCCGTTGAACTGGCCGCCATGCGCGCGATCAAGCAGGCGCTGGACCCGCGCGGCCTGATGAATCCGGGGAAGGTGTTGTAAGGCGATCCGGCCTTGCTTCAGCCGAACAGCTTCAGCGTGTAGTTCGCCACTGCGAAGAGGACTGTCGCGGCCAGCAGCCACAACAGCATGCGCGGTACTCCGCTGGGCGGCAGACGATGATCGCTCGGGCTGGAACGATCGCCGATGCGCCCACTCTGGGCGCTACGGATGTAAGTGGTGCGTGACGACCCTGCCGGGCGTCGTGCATGACGCGTGCTCATTGTTTCCTCCCTGCCCCATGGCTAGCGCCTCACCTGGCCCCCCTGCAGCCATGGCGAAACACAGCAGCCTCATGGATCGCTCCATGGCTGCCCAAACAAGACTCCCTGATTTCCCGTCTGGTCGGAACCGAAAAGGCTTCGTCACGCCCGTTTGGCGTGCGTAGGCACGATGTTCCGCGTCATTGCGCGGAATTTCGAATGGAACGTTATTGTTGTGTGGCACTACCCGACGCCACGAAATGTATCAAAAATCCCCCCAATTGGGGGGTACGTATTTTAGGTATGTGGCCTTTTGGATGAGGCGCAGGAACGACGCTTGCGGGCTCGATTAGGGCAAACCCCGAATTCGACCCATGTATGGAGGCAGCCCATGCCCGCTTTGCCCGATCTGACCAAGCGCGCCCACATCACGCCGCCGCAGCCGCCCGAGCAGCCCCCGCCCCCGCCGCCCGAAATGCCGCCGCCCGATGAACCAGTGCATGACCCGGTGCACGACCCCGAACCCCAAACGCCCCCAATCGAACTACCACCCGGCGAGCTACCACCGGAAATCCCGCCCCAGCACTAGCGCTGCGCAACATCCCATCTGTTAGAATCGCGGCCTCCCAGGCACCCGGAGGCCGCGCGTTTTTGGTATGCCTGGGCAGCCTGCACATCTGCATATCTGCCCATAGCTCAGTTGGATAGAGCATCGGCCTTCTAAGCCGACGGTCGGGGGTTCGAATCCCTCTGGGCAGGCCAAAGATCCTTATGGATCAAGCACTTACGTTAAGCGTCACCGCGACGGTTGAACGAGTGAGCACGGGAAAGTCTGCTCAGATTTTATCCTTGGCACGTATCCCACAATCTCGACTGACCCTCAACGCCACTTTCCCCCCACCACTCGCCACACAGATTAGCCTCGTGCCCCCCTATTGCTGAGGGCTTGTTGGCTGCGAAGTTGGCACGCTTTCAAGAATGATCTCCACGCGTCGGTTCAACGCCCTGCCCGCGGCGGTGCGGTTGTCTCCAACGGGATCTTTCACGCCACGACCAATGATGGACAAGCGATCCGAAGCGATCCCGCGCTCTTGAAGATGTCGCGCGACCGCCGTGGCGCGTGCGGTTGACAGCGCGAGGTTCGACTCCATGCGATCGCGCGGGCCGGGGGCATCGTCGGTGTGCCCGAGGACGGTCACCTTGCCACGCGTGTCGGCAAGCACGGTGGCGAGCCGGTCGAGTTGGCGCGCGAGCATCAGCATAAGGTCTGCTCGGCCGGAGGCGAAACCTTCGTCGCTATTGAAGGAGATATAGATTCGATCGTCTTTTGTGCTGATGCCGACCGGGGCCGCCCCGGCTTCGGGAGCCAGCGCGCGCGCAATGCGTTCCGACAACGACTCACGCTGCTTGGCTAATTGCGCGGACAGTGCCTCCACCCAAGCCCTCAATCCCCCTGCCCCCCATCCCGCACCGGCAGCGCAGTCGAATACTTGATCTGCTCCATCGAAAACGATGAGCTCACATCCGACAGCGGAACGGACTTGATGAGGTGTTTGTACACGCGGTCGTAATCTTCAATGCCCGCCACCGCCACACGCAGCAGATAGTCCATCTCGCCGCTCATCCGGTAGACCTCCACCACCTCGGGCATATCGCGCACCACCTGCGTGAAACGCTGCGCCCATTTCTCGGTGTGTTGATCGGTGCGCACGGCCACGAATACCGTGGTGCCGACGCCCAGCTTGCGTGCGTCGCACAGCGCCACCTGGGCGCGGATGACGCCCGTGTCCTTGAGTCGCTGCACCCGCTTCCAGCACGGTGTTTGGGAGAGGTTCACGCGCTGCGCAAGCTCTGCGATGGGCAGCGTCGCATCGGCCTGCAACAGCCTCAGTAGTTCGCGGTCAATGGCGTCCATTTCGGTGTAAAAATTATCTTCTATAGATTCTTAATTTTAGGGAATATTTTCTGCCACATCGAGCAACTCACAGGAAACTTTGAATTATTTTTCTGGGCTGTCCGCCGTATCATTTTCCCTGCCTCCACCGCAGCACAGAAACGAAATGAGCGACAGCAACACCCTCCACTACCTCGACTACGCAGCCACCACGCCGGCCGACCCACGCGTGATTGCGGCCATGACCGCCTGCCTTGGCATGGAAGGCGCCTTCGGCAACCCTGCGTCGAGTTCACATGCGACCGGCCGCGTCGCGCGGAACAAGGTCGAGCAAGCGCGCGAGCAAGTCGCCGCGCTCATTGGCGCTGATGCCGACGAGATCATCTGGACGTCGGGCGCCACCGAATCCAACAACCTCGCGCTGAAGGGCTATGCAGACGCCGCCACAGGCAAGCGCCACCTCATCACCAGCCGCATCGAACACAAGGCCATTCTCGACACGATGGCGAACCTGTCGGCGCGCGGCCGTTCGGTGACGTATCTCACGCCAACACGCGACGGCGAAATTACGCCTGAAGCCGTGGCCGTTGCGATGACGCCCGACACCGGTCTCGTATCGCTGATGCTGGTGAACAACGAGCTGGGCACGCTGACCGACGTTGGCGCGATCGCGCAGATCGTGCATGCCGCCGGCGCGCTGTTCCACGTCGACGCCGCACAGGCACTCGGCAAGACGCCGATCGATGTGCGAGCGCTCGGCATCGACATGCTCTCGATGTCCGCCCACAAGGTGTATGGCCCCAAGGGGATCGGCGCACTGTATGTCCGCCGCGACATTGCCTCGCGCATTGCACCGCAAATCCACGGCGGCGGCCACGAGCGCGGCCTGCGCTCGGGCACGCTGGCGACGCATCAGATCGTCGGTATGGGCGTGGCGTGTGAATTGGCCGCTGAAGAGCTGGAGCACGAGACCGCCCGCATTGCTGCGCTGAGCCAGCGGCTGAAGGCAGCGGTGCTGGCCCTCGGCGACGTGGTGCAGAACGCCGATGTGGCACGCCGCATTCCCCACACCCTCAGCCTCACGGTCAACGCGCCCGGCTTCTTGCCGATGATGCTCGGCGACGACCTTGCCGTGTCGTCCACATCGGCGTGCAACTCCGCTGCGGGCACGCCCTCGCACGTGCTGACGGCCATCGGCCTGGATGCCGATGCCGCAGGCCGCACCGTGCGGATCAGCCTGGGCCGCTTTGCGACCGAGCACGACGTCGATTTTGCCGCTGTCTGTTTCCAGCGCGCGATCGAGCAATGCCGCGCCACGGCATCGAGCGGGTTGACCGCTTCGCGACAGATCATGCCGGCGGATCTCAAGGCCATCCGCAATGCAGGTTTCCGCTCGGTGATCTGCAACCGCCCAGATGGCGAGAGCAGCGACCAGCCCTCCTTTGAAGTCATTGCCGCTGCCGCCCGCGAACTCGGCCTGGAAGCGCGCTACCTGCCTGTCGAGCCAAACGGCATTGGCGATGCAGACGTCGCGGCATTCGGCGTATTGGTCGATACGCTGCCCAAGCCCATCCTCGCGTATTGCAGGAGCGGCAACCGGGCCGGCATGCTCTGGAACCGCCTGATGGACCAGCGCAAGGGCTGAACCTCCGCCCCGCCCGGCCAAGCGACGCTACGCCACTGGCAGCTCCGTCGTCGACAGCACCTGCTTGAGCACCATGAACGTCCGGATCTGCCGCACGCCCGGCAGATACAGCAGCTGTTCGGCGTGGAGCCGGTTGTAGCCTTCGTTGTCTTTCGTGCGCACGAGCATGAAGTAATCGAATTCGCCCGTCACGACGTGGCATTCCAGGCAACCGGGCACCTTCTGCACCGCTTTCTCAAATGCCGTGAACGATTCCGGCGTCGAGCGATCCAGCACGACGCCGATCATCACCAGCGACCCCAGATCCAGCGCACGAGGATCGAGCAGCGCAACAATCCCCTTGATCAGCCCCAGCTCCTTGAGCCGTTCCACGCGGCGCAGGCAGGCCGGCGGGCTGAGGTTTACCTTGGCCGCGAGGGCCACGTTGGAGATAGACGCATCGCGCTGGAGCGCCCTGAGAATCGCGCGATCAGTGCGATCCAAGGCGTGGCGCGCAGAAGCCGCCGACGCGTCAGGGCGCTCCTGCAATTTTGTTTCGCTCTTTTTCATTTTTAAGAAATAAAGAGATTATTAATCCGATCTACGATCAGCTAAGTTCTGGATAGTAGACGATCTTTGCAACCTCATTTCGTAGCGCTCTGCGTACCATTGGTTTCCGACATCCCGCCATTCGCGGCACTGAAGGAGCCCCCTCATGAACCTGCAGCGATTTCCCCGCTATCCCCTGACGTTCGGCCCGACGCCCATCCAGCCGCTGAAACGATTGAGCGCGCACCTGGGCGGCAAGGTGGAGTTGTTTGCCAAGCGCGAAGACTGCAACAGCGGCCTGGCCTTCGGCGGCAATAAAACGCGCAAGCTGGAATACCTGATCCCGGAAGCGCTGGAAGGCGGGTACGACACGCTGGTGTCCATTGGCGGCATTCAGTCGAACCAGACGCGCCAGGTGGCCGCCGTGGCGGCGCACCTCGGTCTGAAGTGCGTGCTGGTGCAGGAAAACTGGGTGAACTACTCCGACGCCGTGTACGACCGCGTCGGCAATATCGAGATGTCGCGGATCATGGGCGCCGATGTGCGCCTCGATTCTGCGGGCTTCGACATCGGCATCCGGCCCAGTTGGGAGCAGGCCATGGACGACGTGCGCAAGCGCGGCGGCAAGCCGTTCCCGATTCCGGCCGGCTGCTCCGAACACCCGCTTGGCGGACTGGGCTTTGTGGGCTTTGCTGAGGAAGTGCGCCAGCAGGAAGCGGAGCTGGGCTTCAAGTTCGACTACATCGTGGTGTGCTCGGTCACGGGCAGCACGCAGGCCGGCATGGTCGTCGGCTTTGCGGCGGATGGCCGGGCCGATAAGGTGATCGGCATCGATGCCTCGGCCAAGCCGGAACAGACGCGCGCGCAGATTCTCCGCATTGCGCAGCACACCGCCGAGCTGGTCGACCTCGGCCGCAACATCACCGAAAGGGACGTGGTGCTCGACACGCGCTATGGCGGCCCGGAATACGGCCTGCCCAACGAAGGCACGCTTGAAGCGATTCGCCTGTGCGCGCGCCAGGAAGCCATGCTGACCGACCCGGTGTACGAGGGGAAATCCATGCACGGCATGATCGACATGGTGCGCAACGGTGAATTTCCTGCGGGCTCGCGCGTGCTCTACGCACATTTAGGCGGTGTGCCGGCACTCAACGCGTACAGCTTCATCTTCCGCAACGGTTGATGCGGCGCATCCAGGCGTTGCGCGAGTTCTTCGAGGTGGAGCGCGCCTCCATCGTCATCGCCGCACTGAAGACGCTGGCCGACGGCGGTGAACTGGAGTGCCCCAGATGCGCTGAGAAACCCTCAGTCACGAGGCATTTAGCTCGACGCGCGGAGATCGGAACTCGAGGGTTGAGGCTTTTTGCTCCGCGCCTCGAGCTTTTTACTCGGCGAGTCGAGCTTTTTACTCGGCGAGTCGAGCTTTTTACTCCGCGTGCCGAGCTTTTTGCTCCGCGTGCCGAGCTTTTTGCTCGGCGCTTGAGGATCAGAGCTCGGCCCACGGGGCTTTTTGCTCGACTGTCCGAACTTTTTGCCTCGCACGTCGCGGTTTGCCGTTGGCGCGTGGCGCACTGAACCTCGGCCGGGCGCGCGGTCGATGCATCGGCGCAGCGAAATGTGAAATCGGTCGTGCGGCGGATTCAGCCCAGGGCGTTTCGTCAGCCCGCTTTTTCGTTTCCAAATGTTACGGCGTGCATCGAGGTCGACTTGGCCTAGCGCAAGCAGCGAGGCCGTGCAGTACAGTCCATGCCATGAAAAACGCCCTCACCTGTACGTCTCTCGTCCTGCTGGTCTTGCTCGGTGCTTGCGCTTCGCACCCGCAACAGCAGCCCGTCGACTCGACCAGCGCCGCCGCCGCGGCCACTGCTGCCAGCGCAGACAACGGCTGGCAGACGCTGCGTGCCAACTACATGGCGTGCGTCCAGCGCCAGGCAGATAGCGGCGTGCCGGGCACCACGCAGACGAAGGCCGTGGTCGCCTCCGCGCTCGACGCCTGCGAAGGCGACCTGCGCACCATGCACGACGGTTTCCGCGATCACCTCAGCGCGTCGATGTCGTCGTCCGGCGCGCGCAAGGCAGCCGACCGCGTCACCAAAGACACACGCGACAAAGCCCGCGTCTACCTGATGGGCTACGTCGATCACGCGCGCTACCTGGCGAAGTCGCGCTGAGCGGTTACAGCATCTCCAGCGCGCTCGGCCCCTTGGGCGGCGGGAAGATGCTGTCCAGCATCGCAAGCTGCTCAGCCGTGAGCGTGTGCGATAACGCGCCGATGTTTTCGCGCAGCCGGTCACGATGGCCGGTCTTGGGAATCGCGATGATGTCGTCGCGCGCCAGCAGCCACGCCAGCGCCACCTGTGCCGGCGTCATGCCGCACGCCTGCGCGAAGCGCACCAGCTTCGGATGCCGAATGAGCCGCGCCTGCTCGATGGGCGAATAGGCCATCACCGGCACACGGCGCTCGCGCAGCCAGGGCAACACATCCCATTCGATGCCGCGCCGGCTGAGGTTGTAGAGCAGCTGGTTGACGGCAATCTGATCGCCGCCGGGCACGTCCCACCATTCCTGCATGTCGGAGAGGTCGAGATTGCTCACGCCGTACTGGCGGATCTTGCCCTCGCGCTGCAGGGCCTGCAGGCCTTCCAGCGTGTCGTCGAACGGCACATCGCCGCGCCAGTGCAGCAGGTACAGATCGAGGCGGTCGGTGCCGAGGCGGCGCAGGCTGCGCTCGCACGCCGCAGCAATGCCGCGCCGACTGGCGTTGTGCGGATAGACCTTGCTCACCAGAAAGACTTCATCGCGCCGCCCGGCAATGGCCTCGCCAATCAGCGATTCAGAGAGGCCTTCGCCGTACATCTCGGCGGTGTCGATCAGGCGCAAACCCAGGTCGAGGCCCAGGCGCAGCGTGGCGATTTCTTCGGCGCGCGTGGCGCGGTCGTCGCCCATGTTCCAGGTGCCCATGCCGAGTGCAGGGACGCGTTCGCCGTTGGGCAGAGTGACGTGTTTCATGTCGTGCTTTCCGATCGGAGGCAAAACATGAATCTACAAGAGACGCGGCGCATCGGTAAGGCTGCGCCGGTCCGGTCAGAAAATACGCGCTAGCGCGCCTGGCGTTGCGCCGTCCATCGACGATAGCGCCGCGACTGGCACGCTGCGGCCAGTTGCTGCTGAATCAGCGCGCGCAGCGGCGACACGCGCGGGTCCGTCGTGCGCCCCTCGCTCAGCCGGTTGAGCTGAAACTTGACGACCGCCATGTTGGCCAGTGCGCCCAGCGCCTTGTTCTTCCACGTGATGGTCTGCAGCGCGGGCGCGTTGTTCTTGCCGCCAGCCCAGTCGCGCGGCAGGTTTGGTTCGATGGACAGCGCAGTCGCAATGCCCACCATATCGACACCGCTGTCGACCACCTGCTCCGCCACCGCCCGACGCCGGATGCCGCCCGTGACCATCAGCGGCATGCGTGCGATGGCGGCAATGTCGCGCGCAAATTCCAGGAAATACGCTTCGCGGGCAAGCGTGCGGCCGTCGCGCGCGTGCCCTTGCATGGCAGGCACTTCATAGCTGCCGCCGGACAGTTCGACCAGATCGACGCCCAGCGGGTTGAGCAGCTCGACCACCTGCTTCGCATCGTCAGGGCTGAAGCCGCCGCGCTGGAAATCGGCCGAGTTCAGCTTGACCGCCACCACGAACTGCGGCGACACGGCGGCACGCACGCTGCGCACGATATCGAGCAGCAGGCGCGCACGGTTTTCGATCGGGCCGCCCCACTGATCCTGCCGCCGGTTGGAAATGGGCGACAGAAACTGGCTCAGCAGATAGCCATGGGCGGCGTGGATCTGCACGCCGGTAAAGCCGCTCTGCTCGGCCAGTTGCGCGCTGCGCGTGAAGCGCTGCTGGACTTCGCCGATATCCACCTCGGTCATCTCGCGCGGCACCGGAAACTGCTTGGACAGCGCGCCCAACGCCAGCGGAACTGCCGACGGCGCCAGCGTCGGCTGCCCGAGCGATGCCGGCATCTGGCGCCCCGGATGGTTGATCTGCACCCACGCATGCGCGCCGTGCGCACGCGCCACCTGGGCCCAGCGGCGGAAGCGCTCGAGATGCGCGCCGTCTTCGAGGACGACGCCGTTCGGGCCGGTCATGGCGCGGTGGTCGATCATCACGTTGCCGGTCAGGATCAAGCCCGCGCCACCTGCCGCCCACGCCTCATACAGGCGCAGCAACGCGTCGGAAGGCGCGTGATCGGCATCGGCCATGTTTTCTTCCATGGCGGCTTTGGCAAGGCGATTTGGGATCACCGCGCCGTTGGGCAGAACGAGGGGCGTGAAGAGCTTCATGGTGGCATCCGCGTGGGATTTGACATTTGACGAGACCTCAACCCTAAGCTTAAAGTCAACTTGAATGTCAAGTCTGCGGAGCACGCACATGAAGATTGGTGAACTGGCGCGCCTGAGCGGCGTGGCCGCCTCGCGCATCCGGTTCTATGAAGCCAGCGGCCTGTTGCAGCCGGCTGAGCGGCAGTCCAATGGCTATCGGGAGTACGCGCCGGAATCCGTCACGCGGCTGCAGATCATCCTGCGCGCGCAAAGCGCGGGGTTCTCGCTGGAAGAGATTCGCGCCCTCTTGCCCGGACACCAGGGCGCGTGGCCACGCGAAGAACTTCTGCAGGCGCTGCACAGCAAGGTCGCGGAAATCGGCGTGCTTGAGCAGCGCCTGGCGCAAAACAAGCGCGACTTGCTTGCGCTCATCCGCGAAGTCGACCACGAGCCCGACGGCGAAGACTGCACCGACCGCGCCCGCCGCATGTTCGACAAGATGAACCTCCGGCCGCTCGCGCAACCTGCCGCCGAACCGCAGATGCGCCACGCACGAAAGCGCGGCTGAGGCCGCAGCCTATTCCGAGACACGCGCAAACGTGTCGGCGTTGGTCATCACCGGGTGCCTTCGCCGCTTGTGGCCCGGTCCGACAGAACGTGCCAGACGGCCTCCAACCTGCCCGCACGCAGCACGCCGGTGAATGCGCACACCATGTCGCCCTTGGGCGTGGCACCGGCGAAGGCGAAGGCGACGCACTGGTTCTGCTGTGCGGCGACTCGCAACCACGTGACCTGGTTACGCTGGATATGGAAACGCTGCTGGCGCTCCAGCTCATTACGCTGGAACGCCTGAGCCCCGGCGTGAGCGCGCCGCGCGTCACGCTGCAGGGGCATGCGCTGTTGAAGTCGCTGGGGGTCCTCCGCGCGCGCAAGGGCGTGCTGGCGGCGGTGGCGTAACGGGTAGCGGAATCGAATCAAAATCCGCGCAGGGCGTGATGCAGCAGCAAGGCGGACAGCACCAGCATCGTCACGCCAATCAACCCATCCAATACCTGCCACGCCTTGGGCCGGGCAAACCACGGTGCGAGCCAGCGCGCGCCAAACCCCAGCGATACAAACCAGAACAGGCTGGCCGACCCTGCCCCCGCCACAAACCAGCCACGCAATGCCGAGGCTTGCTGCGCGCCAATGCTGCCCACGAGCAGCACCGTGTCCAGATACACATGCGGATTGAGCAGCGTAAAAGCTGCCGCCTGCGCCAACGCTGCGCGCCGGCTGAGGCCATCTCCGCCCGCGACGGCCCGTAACTGGTTGGAATGCCGGGCCCGCCGCAGCGCCTGCACGCCATACAGCAACAGGAATGCGGCGCCCGCCAACCCGAGGAATCGCGCGAGACTGGGCCGCTCGCCCAGGGCCTGCGCCATACCAAGCACGCCCGCCAGGATCAGCACCGCATCGGCCATCGCACAGAACAGCACGACGCTGCCCACATGCTCACGGCGCAGGCCCTGACGTAGCACGAACGCGTTCTGCGCGCCGATGGCCACGATCAGGCCCAGGCTCAGGGCCAGGCCCTGCAGGAAGACGGAAGAGGAAGTCGCTATCGAGGTCGTCATGCGCGCAGCTTGCCGGCCCGATTGAATGAAGACAAACTATCTTTTCTTCATTTGATTCAGTTTTCCTAACTCACGTGCTGGATTATTCCGCCCTGGCGGCGTTGGCTGCCGTCATCCGAGAAGGCAGTTTCGAGCGGGCAGCCCGCGCACTGCATGTCACGCCGTCGGCCATTTCGCAGCGCATCCGGTTGCTGGAAGAACGCGTCGGCTGCGCGCTGGTCGTGCGCGACCAGCCGTGCCGCCCCACCGAGACCGGCCGGCGGCTTTGCCAGCACGTCGACCGCGTGCGCCTGCTCGAACAGGAACTGCAAGGCACGTTGCCGACGCTGGCGCCAGAGGACGCGGCGCGTGTTGCGCTGCCCATTGCCGTGAACGCCGACAGCCTGGCGACGTGGCTCGCGCCAGCGATCGCCACATTCGCAGCAGCCCACCCGGTGCTGATGGAGGTGGCGGTGGATGATCAGGATCACACCGGTGAATGGCTGCGCAGCGGCGCCGTGCTGGCAGCCGTTACCGCCACCGCGCGGCCGGCCACAGGGTGCAACAGCCGTCCTCTTGGAGCCATGCGTTATCTGGCTGCGGCCAGCCCCGCTTTCGTACAGCAACATTTCGCAGACGGCGTCCGCGCAGGAGAACTGGCGCAAGCGCCCTGCCTCGTGTTCAACACCAAGGATGCGTTGCAGGCCACCTGGGCCAGGCGCCTGTGCCATCGACATGTGGAACTGCCGCGCCATCTGCTGCCGTCGTCGCAGGCGTTTGTGACCGCGGCCGTGGCCGGCATGGGCTGGGGGCTGCATCCGCATGCGCTGATTGCGCAGCATCTTGAAGACGGCTCGCTGGTCGAGCTGGTGCCGGATACGCCGTTGGACGTTCCGCTGTATTGGCAGCATGCGCGGGCGGCCTCGGCGCTGCTCGATGAACTCAGCCGCCAAGTGCTGACTGCTGCGCGTGCCGCGCTGCTCGCTCCCTGAGCCGTTACAGCGCGTTCAGAGGAATCTTGAGGTACTGCACGCCGTTTGGCTCGGCCGGAGGCAACATGCCCGCGCGAATGTTCACCTGAATGGCCGGCAGCATCAGCGTCGGCATGCCGAGCGTGGCATCGCGCTTCGTGCGCATCTGCACGAACTCGGCCTCGGTCACGCCATCGCGCACATGGATGTTGGCGCGGCGCTGCTCGGCCACCGTTGTGTGGCACACGGCTTCGCGCCCACCGGGCGGATAGTCGTGGCACATGTAGAGGCGCGTGTCCGGCGGCAGATCCAGCAAGCGGCGGATCGACTGGTACAGCGTGCCCGCATTCCCTCCCGGAAAATCGCAGCGCGCGGTGCCCACGTCCGGCATGAACAGCGTGTCGCCCACAAACACCGCATCGCCCACCTGATACGCCATGTCTGCCGGCGTGTGGCCCGGCACGGCCAGTGCCTTTGCTTCCAGATTGCCGATATGGAACACCTCGTCCGGCGCAAACAGATGGTCAAACTGGGAGCCATCGAGCTGGAACGCGGGCTCGAGGTTGAAGATCGGCTTGAACACGCCCTGCACGACGCGAATGCGCTCACCGATGGCGATACGCCCGCCGTAACGCCCACGCAGACACGGCGCAGCCGACAGGTGATCGGCATGCGCGTGGGTCTCCAGTAGCCATTCGATGCGCAAGTCCTGCGCTTCGATGAACGCCGCAACGCGGTCGGCCGAGCGGGTCGTCGTGCGGCCCGATTTGGGGTCGTAGTCGAGTACCGAATCGATCACGGCACAGGGCGAGCCGGGCCCCGCGTGCACGACGTAGGTCATGGTGCAGGTATCGGGGTCGAAGAAGGATTCGATCTGGGCGTGCATGGTGGACTTTCCCGAACAATCTATATTTTTATAGAATATCGTCTGACATTCTGTCTGCCAATAGCGCAAACAGCATGAATAAACCCTCGCACCACGCCCCGATGAGCCATTCCACTGCCAGTCCCGATGTTGTGCCGCTGCCTGAGGCGGCCATTTCCATGCTGCGCGCCTCTGCGTCGCAGGCGTGTGCCGTGCTCAAGGCCATGGCCCACGAAGACCGCCTGCTGCTGCTCTGCCAGCTCACGCAGGGCGAGCGCAATGTCGGCGAGCTGGAGGCGCTGGTCGGTCTGCATCAACCCAGCCTGTCGCAGCAATTGGGCGTGTTGCGCGACGAGGGCCTTGTCGCCACGCGGCGCGAAGGCAAATACATCTACTACCGGCTCGCCAGCTTCGAGGTCATCCAGATCATGCAGACGCTGTCCGAGCTTTACTGCGGCAAGGTCATGAAGAAGATGGCGGGACGCTGACCATGTCGCCGATGGAAGCGGGTTGGATCATCAGTGCGGGGCTGGGCTCCGTGGTTGGCCTGATCCTGGCGCTGACGGGCGCAGGCGGCGCCATTGTCGCGGTGCCGCTGCTGATTTTTGGGTTGCATCTGTCGGTGCCGGAAGCTGCGCCCATTGCACTGCTGGCGGTGGGACTGTCCGCCGGGCTGGGTGCGACGCTCGGCTTGCGCGAACGCAAGGTCCGCTACAAAGCCGCTGGGCTGATGGCGCTGTGCGGCGTGGTGATCTCGCCGTTCGGCATCTGGGTTGCGCACCGCGTGCCGAACACGCCGCTCACGCTGCTGTTTGCAGTGGTGCTCGCCTACGTGGCGGTACGCATGTTCCGGCAAGCGCGCGCAGCACCGTCCACCGAGCCGCGCCCGAGGCGGACAGCACCGCCCTGCCACCTTGACAGCACCACGGCCAAGCTCGTCTGGACGCTGCCGTGCGCGCGCGCATTGGCTGCGTCGGGCGTGGGCGCAGGCTTCCTGTCCGGGTTGCTGGGCGTGGGCGGCGGCTTTGTCATCGTGCCCGCATTGCGCCGCGCGACCGATCTGCCGATGCAAACCATCGTCGCCACCTCGTTGGCGGTGATTGCGCTGGTGTCCGGTGGCGGTGTGGTCGCCTCGGCCATCGGCGGGCATGTCGATTGGCATATTGCGCTGCCGTTTGCCGCCGGCGCCTTGACCGGCATGCTAGTGGGCAGACGCTTTGCGCGGCATCTTGCAGGGCCGGCGCTCCAGCAAGGATTTGCCGCGTTTGCGGGCGTCGTGGCGCTCGGGATGATTGTCCGAACACTCATTTGACCAGCTTGTTGCGAAAGCGGTACAATCGCGGTCTTCGGGGCGTAGCGTAGTCTGGTAACGCGTCCGGTTTGGGACCGGAAGACCGCGGGTTCAAATCCTGCCGCCCCGACCAGCATTGAGCAGCAAACAAAACGGCTTACGTTCACCACGTAAGCCGTTTTGCTTTGGAGCGACACATTGCGGCGCATGGTGTCATCTGACGATGCTATAAAGACAGCATCCGCATCATGCAATGCCGCTCCCTTTTCCATGAACCTCATCCTGTGGCGCCACGCTGAAGCCGAAGACGTGGCCGCATCCTTGCGCATCCAGCGCAACACCGATCTCCAGCGAGAACTCACCAAGCGCGGTCACAAGCAGGCCGAGAAGATGGCCAATTGGCTGCGCCCTCGCCTGCCGGCAGACACGCTCGTGCTCGCGAGCCCCGCGGTCCGCACACAGCAGACCGCACGCGCCCTCACCGAACATTTCCAGACGCTGCCCGCGCTCGCGCCTGGCGCAGATGTGAGCGCGATCCTCGATGCATTGGACTGGCCGTCGAATACGAACCTGCTGCTGGTCGGCCATCAGCCGTGGCTCGGGCGCCTTGCCAGCCTGCTCATTGCGGGCACCGAAATGGACTGGAGCGTAAAGAAAGCCGGCGTGTGGTGGCTCTGCCGCCGCATGCGCGAAGACGAAGCACAGACCGTGCTGCGCGCGGTGGTGAACCCCGATCTCGCGTGACACATCACGTTGGTCACAGCATCGCCACGCAAAATTCACGCAACGGTCACGGTTGACACGCTTTTGTCGCGGATCTGTCACGCAGCGTCTCTAGAATCGCTTCGAAATCCACCCTTGGGATGCACGAATGCGAGACCTGCCGACGCCCACCCAGCCATTGATCGACGCACTGCCGAGCCTGAACCTGGGCAACGCTCGGAGGGGCCTTCCTCGCTCGCCCGACGCTGTTCCGGCGCGTGACAAGCCTGTTCTGGCCGTTTCGTGGGCGCGCCATCAGGATGAAGTGACCGAAGCGCAGCGCCTGCGCTACAAGGTGTTTGCCGAAGAAATGGGCGCCCGCCTGCCCTCGGCCCACACGGAACTGGACGTCGACATGTTCGACGCCGTGTGCGACCACCTGATCGTGCGCGACCAGAAGACGCTCCGCGTGGTCGGCACCTACCGCGTGCTGCGCCCGGACGCCGCCAAGCAGATCGGTTGCCTGTATTCCGAATCCGAATTCGACCTCGTGCGCTTGGCGCACTTGCGTCCGAAGATGGTCGAGCTTGGCCGCTCGTGCGTGCACCGCGACTACCGCTCGGGCAGCGTCATCATGGCGCTGTGGGCCGGCCTGGGCGAATACATGCAGCGCTACGGTTTCGAATCGATGCTGGGCTGCGCAAGCGTGTCGATGGGCGATGGCGGTCACTTTGCAGCCAGCCTGTATCGCAGCTTCGTTGACGATGGCTCGCTCGCACCGATCGAGTATCACGCCTTCCCGCGCGTGGCACTGCCGGTGGACGAACTGAACCAGGATCTCGAAGTCGAGCCGCCTGCGCTCGTGAAGGGCTATCTGCGCCTGGGCGCACGCATCTGCGGTGCACCGGCCTGGGACCCTGACTTCAACGTCGCCGACTTCCTCACGCTGCTGCGCCTGTCGGACATCAACCCGCGCTACGCACGCCACTTCCTGCGCGGCTGATATCGCTCCGAACAGCGCCACATCAAATAAAACGGCCCGGGTCACTCCGGGCCGTTTTGCTTGGGATGCTGCGCGACGCTTTACACGTACACCACCTTGTAGCGGCGGCCGATGCGCTGCCACTCATCGGCTTCCTTCGTCAGGCTGTATTCCACCAGCGGATTCTGCTCGATCCAGTTCTTGGGCAGCTCGACTTCGAAACCGCCTTCGTTCAGTTCGCCCTCGCTATGGCGCACGCGCAAGCCCGGCAACTGGATCGCTCCGCGCCTGCGGCACAGCACAAACGCCAGACGCAGGCTGAACAGCATCCGCCAATCCAGGAACTTGCCGCCGCCCGAAAGCTTGCCCAGCTTGCCGGCGTGGCCCAGCAGCAGCGTTGCCAGGCGCGCTTGGTCTGTCCTGGAAAAACCCGGCATATCGGCATGGCTGGCGATGTACGCCGAGTGCTTGTGGTACCCGCTGTGCGAGATGCTCATGCCGATCTCGTGCAGGTTTGCCGCCCAACCGAGCAGCGCGAGATTGTCTTCGCGGCGCTCATCGGGCGGATCGGGAAACTGCGACAACAGCGCCGTCGCCGCATCGCGTACCCGGCTTGCCTGCGCACGGTCGACGTTGTAACGGCGCATGAACTGTTCGATCGTCACCGTGCGCATGTCTTCATGATGCGTACGGCCGAGCAGGTCATACAGCACGCCCAGGCGCAAGGCGCCATCGGTCACGTCCATACGGTCGACATCGAGTTCCGCAAACACGCCCAGCATGATCGACAGGCCGCCCGGCAGCACCGGAATCCGGTCCGCCTTCAGGCCGTTGAGCTTCAGGCGGTTGGTGTTCTCTGACTTGACGAGCGCGCGCTTCAGGCGCTCCAGCCCTTCACGCGTAATACCGTGTTCGTTGCTCTTGTCATTGAAGCCGTTCAGCTCGATCAGCTCAGCCAGCGCACGCGCCGTCCCCGATGACCCGACGGCCTGCGTCCAGCCAGCCGTGCGGTACTGCTGCACGAGCACCTGGATCTCGCGACGCGCGGCCAGCTCGGCCTGCTTCATCGCGTATTCATCAACGTTGCCGTTCGGAAAGAAATGCCGGCTGTGCGAAACGCAACCGATGTACAGCGACTCCATCAGCTTGGGCTTGTAGCCGTTGCCGATAATGAACTCGGTGGAGCCGCCGCCGATGTCGACGACGAGCCGGTTGCCCTGGCACGCCGGTGCGTCATGCGATGCACCGAGATAGATCAGGCGTGCCTCTTCGCGGCCCGCAATCACCTCGATGGGAAACCCTAGCGCGGCTTCCGCCTCGATCAGGAATTCCTGCGCGTTCTTGGCCACGCGCAAGGTGTTAGTGGCCACGGCCCGGATATGCTCGGGGGAAAAATCACGCAAGCGATCGCCAAAGCGGCGCAAGGCGTCGACGCCGCGCCGGCGCGCGGGCTGATCCAGGTATTTATCTTGCGTAAGCCCGGCAGCCAAACGCACCGGTTCGCGCAGCGCATCGACCTGGAAGATCTGGGTACTGCTGGCACCGTTGGCACCAAGGGTTTCGTCGACGCGGCCGATCATCAGCCGGAAGCTGTTGGAGCCCATGTCGACAGCAGCCAGCAGACGGGGGGTGGGACTCATGAATGAAAACGGGTGAGGAGCAGAATCAGGGGCGTGGGGTATTGTCGTTCGAAACAATGCGCAACAAAATATGTCTTTATTGTGTCCCGAACGTGACAAATCCAATGTGTCACAAATTTGACACTGAACTATGAAAAAGTGGCCAGATCGTCATCCGTCAGAACACAACATGTCGACATTGCCCGCGGGCGATCTGCTCAATCGCGAACTGGGCATCCTGGAGTTCAATGCCCGTGTGCTCGCCCAGGCCGCCGACCCGGGTGTGCCGCTGATGGAGCGGCTGAAATTCATCTGCATCGTCTCGAGCAATCTCGATGAGTTCTTTGAAATCCGCATTGCCGGATTGAAGGAGCAGATGCGCGACAACCCTTCGTCGGTCACGCCCGACGGGCTGTCGGTGCAGCAGGCATTTGGCGTGGTCTCGGAGCGGGTGAGGCAACTGGTCGCGCAACAGTATGCCATGTTGCAGGAGGAGATCCTGCCGTTGCTGGAGAAGGAAGGCGTCTTCTTCCACATGACCACCAATTGGAATGAAGCCCAGCGCGCCTGGTGTCGCAGTTTCTTCCAGCGCGAGCTGGTGCCCATCCTGACCCCGATGGCTCTTGACCCAGCGCACCCGTTCCCACGCGTGCTCAACAAGAGCCTGAACTTCATCATCGAGCTGTCGGGCAAGGATGCATTCGGCCGTGAGGCTGAACTGGCCATCGTGCAGGCCCCGCGTGCCCTGCCCCGGCTTGTGCAGATGCCGCCGGAACTGTCGGGCTACCCGTATGGGTTCGTGCTGCTGTCGTCGTTCATGCAGGGCTTTGTGCATGAGCTGTTCCCGCAGATCGACGTACATGGCTGCTACCAATTCCGCGTGACGCGCAACTCCGACCTGTTTGTGTCGGAAGATGAAATCACGGACTTGCGCGAAGCGCTGCAGGGTGAACTGTCCACGCGCCACTTCGGCGACGCAGTGCGCCTGGAAATCGCACACGACACGTCGCCCGCGCTGGTGGTGCGACTGCTGCAGGAGTTCGGCCTGACCGACGCGGACTGCTACCGCGTCAAAGGGCCTGTGAACCTGGTGCGCCTGCTGCAGGTGCCCGACATGGTCGACAAACCGGTGCTGAAATACCCGCCGCACGTGCCGGCAACGGTCAGGCAGGTGGCCAACAGTTCCAACGTGTTTGACGCCATCCGCCAGGGCGACATCCTGCTGCACCATCCATACGAAAGCTTCACGCCCGTGCTGGAGCTGCTGCAGCAGGCAGCGCGCGACCCTGACGTAGTCGCAATCAAGCAGACCGTCTACCGCACCGGCAACGAATCCACGGTGATGGAAGCGCTCATCAAAGCTGCGCACAACGGTAAGGAGGTGACCGTCGTCGTCGAACTGCTCGCGCGCTTTGACGAAGAGACGAACATCAACTGGGCGGACCAGCTTGAATCGGCCGGCGCTCATGTCGTGTATGGCGTGGTCGGTCACAAGTGCCACGCGAAGATGCTGCTGGTGGTGCGCCGCGAAGTGTCCGGCAAGGGCAAGGCCGTCAGGCTGCGCCGCTACGCGCATCTGGGCACGGGCAACTACCACCCCAAGACCGCCCGCCTCTACACCGACTTCGGCCTGATGACGGCGAACGAGCAGATCTGCGAAGACGTGCATCACGTGTTCCAGTTGCTCACGGGCACGGGCGCACAGGTCAAGCTGCATCATCTGTGGCACTCGCCATTCACGATGCACGACAACCTGATCGAGCATATTCGAGCTGAAGCGCGTGCCGCTCGCGCAGGCAAACGTGCGCGCATCATCGGCAAAATGAATGCACTGCTGGAGCCGGCCATCATCGACGAGCTGTACAAGGCGTCGCGGGCGGGCGTGAAGGTCGACTTGATCGTGCGCGGTGTGTGCGCGCTCAAGCCGGGCGTGCCGGGGCTGTCGGAGAACATCAGCGTGCGCTCCATCGTCGGGCGTTTCCTGGAGCACCACCGCGTCTACTACTTTCATGCCGGCGGCGAGGAAGTCGTCTACCTCTCCAGCGCCGACTGGATGGACCGCAACCTGTTCCGTCGTGTGGAAGTAGCCTTCCCCGTGCTCGATCGCAAGCTTAAGGCACGTGTCATCAAGGAAAGCCTGCAGGTGCATCTGCGCGACAACGCATCGGCGTGGGTCATGCAGCAGGATGGACGCTACGTCCAGCGCCAGACGCGCGGCAAGCACGTGCGCGTCAGCCAGTTGGAACTCCTGAACCTCTTCTCGCCGCAGGCTGCGGCGGCGGCGGAGACGGCTGCCGCAGTGGCGGCGGCAACGGCCGCTGAGGCGCCGGTGCGCGCTCCGGTGGAGATCTCCGCAGGCTGATCCACCGGCCTGCCGGCAAACAAAAACGCACGCTCACCAGCGTGCGTTTTTCATCGGATCAATGGATCGAAAGTACGGGCGATCAGGCGACGCGCTCATCAGCAACGGAGGCGCTGCGCACGATCGTGCGCTCTGGCGGGAAGACGGCGCGGAAGGTGCTGCCCTTGCCGTGCTCGCTGGTCACCTGCAACTCTCCACCGTGGCGCGACAGCACGTGCTTGACGATAGCCAAGCCTAGGCCGGTACCCCCGGTGTCGCGTGAACGGCTGCGGTCCACGCGATAGAAACGCTCGGTCAGCCGCGGGATATGCTCGGGTGCAATGCCAATCCCCGTGTCGGTGACGGAGTACACCGCGTGCCCGTCGCGCACGCCCCAATCGAGACGGATCGTGCCGCCATCCGGCGTATAGCGCACCGCGTTGGATGCCAGGTTGCTGAACGCGGAAAGCAATTCAAGCTCGGCGCCGCACACGCTCACGGCCGGATCGCATGTCATGCTGACGGTGTGCCGGCCCGCCGACAGCGCTTCGATATCGTGCTGGAGCTGCAGCATCATGCGCTGCATCGGCACCGGCGCCAGAGACGGCGGCTCGGGATTGCCTTCGAGCGTGGCGAGCGCCAGCAAGTCTTCCACCAGATGCTGCATGCGCATGGCCTGCGTGTGCATCATGTCCAGGTAGCGCCGCTTGTCTTCTTCCGGCAGCGGGATATCGCGCACCGTCTCGAGAAAGCCCGAGAGCACGGTCAGCGGTGTCTTCAGCTCGTGCGAGACGTTGGCCACGAAATCGCGGCGCATCGCTTCGGTGTTCTCCAGCTTGGTGATGTCCTGAGACACCAGCAGCTTGCGGTCTTCGCCATACGGCAAGATCTGGGCGGAGATGATGCTTTGCTTGTGCGGGCCCACGTCATGCATGGTGAGCGGCTCCTCGAACTCGCCGCGCGCCAGGTAGCGCACGAACTCCGGTCGGCGGATCAGGTGGGTAATGCGTTGGCGCAGATCACGCTTGGCAGAGAGCCCGAAGTGCTCTTCGGCTACCGCGTTGCACCATTCGATCTGGTCTTCACCGTCAAGCATCAGCACGCCGTTGGGCGATGCCTGAATGGCCTGGATGAAGCGGCTGTGCTGTTGTTCGACTTGCAGCACCTGGGTGCGCCAGCCCTTCATCAAACGGTGCAGGCGGTAGTAGACCTCGCCCCACAGGCCGAGCGCGCTGGGGATCTCGCCATAGGCCGGCGAGTCCAGCACGCGCCACAGGCGCTGGATCTGGTAGATGTAATACAGGAGCATCGCTAACAGCATGGCGCTGAGCACCGCCAGCGCAGCGACGTGGTCGACGAAGATATACAGGCATGCCGTGACGATGCCCATGAGGGCGGCAAAGACGGCAAAGCGGGTCCAGAAGACGTTCATGAAAGCATTTTATGCGCTGGACCGCGACGGGCGTGTGAACGCGCGATGGAAAAAGAACCGGCTCGCGCGTTCGCCTGACGGATGCGTTATTGCGTTACTGCCCCGGATTGCGCGCGAGGCGATAGCCGCTGCCGCGCACGGTTTCGATCATGTTGCTGTAGCCGCCCGGAGCGAGCGCTGCGCGAAGGCGCTTGATGTGCACGTCCACCGTGCGCTCTTCCACGAAGACGTGGTCGCCCCACACCTGGTCGAGCAACTGCGAGCGGCTGTGCACGCGCTCCGGATGCGTCATCAGGAAATGCAGCAGGCGGAACTCCGTCGGTCCGAGGTCCAGCTTGATCGGGTTTTCCGCCTCGACGTTCGTGGCCGTCACGCGGTGCGTGGCCGGGTCCAGCTTCAAGCCGTTGATCGCCACCACGTCGTCGGTCAGCTGCGGCGCGCGGCGGCGCAGCACCGCTTTGATGCGTGCGAGCAGTTCCTTGGGCGAGAACGGCTTGGTGACGTAATCGTCCGCGCCGCTGTCCAGACCCATGATCTTGTCCTGCTCTTCGCTGCGGGCCGTCAGCATGATGATCGGGATCTGCCGCGTGCGCTCGTTGGCACGCAGCTCCTTGGCGAACATCACGCCCGATTTGCCCGGCAGCATCCAATCGAGCAGGACGAGGTCGGGCAACACGTCGCTCATCAGCGACAGCGCCTGCTCGGCGTTATACGCGCGGATCGGGTAGTGCCCTGCGTGCTGCAGGTTCACGGCGATCAGCTCGGCGATCGCCGGTTCGTCTTCTACGACGAGAATACTGCTCGGCATGCTCACGTCTCCAGTCCTGCCTTCTTATTCGCCTTCGCCCAGGATCTCGCGCTCCAGCGCCTCGCGCCCGGCATGCCGGACGTCGGTTCCCTTGACGATGTAGATAATAAACTCGGCGATGTTCTTGGCATGATCGCCGATACGTTCGATGGCCTTGGCAATGAACAGCAGATCCAGCGCCACCGAAATCGTGCGCGGGTTCTCCATCATGTACGTGATGAGTTCGCGCATGAAGCCGCGGAATTCCTCATCGATGGCCTTGTCTTCCTGCAGGATCGATACGGCGGCAGTGATGTCCAGGCGCGCGAAGGCGTCGAGCGCGTGGCGCAGGATGGTTGCGGCCATCTCGCCCGAGCGTTCGACGCCAGCGTAGTTCAGCGCGTGTGCGGACGGGTCCTGCATGAGGCGTTTGGTGCGCTTCGCAATCTTCGCGGCCTCGTCGCCGGCGCGCTCCAGATTGGTGATGGTCTTCGAGATAGCCATGACCAGACGCAAGTCGCGGGCGGTCGGCTGGCGGCGCGCAATGATGTTGTTGCAGTCGCCGTCGATCTCGATCTCGAGCGCATTGATCTCCTGCTCCACCGCGAGCACCTGATCACACATCGCGGTGTCGAAGTTGGCCAGCGCGCGCATCGCGCGGGCAATCTGCGCTTCCACCAGACCGCCCATCTGCAGCACCTTGGTGCTGATCGAGGTCAGGTCGGTGTCAAACTGCGATGACAGATGTTTTTCAGACATCGGTTTCTCCTTGTCGCTTCAGCTTCAGCGTTGTTGCAGGTCAGCCGAAGCGGCCGGTAATGTAGTCTTCCGTTTCTTTGCGTTGCGGCTTGATGAAGATCTTTTCGGTATCACCGAACTCGATCAGCTCGCCCAGGTACATGTACGCCGTGTAGTCGGAGCAACGCGCCGCCTGTTGCATGTTATGCGTGACGATGACGACGGTGTAGTCGTCCTTCAGCTCGGCGATCAGCTCTTCGATCTTGCCCGTGGAGATCGGGTCCAGCGCCGAGCACGGCTCGTCCAGCAACAGCACTTCGGGGCGGATGGCAATACCGCGCGCGATGCACAGACGCTGCTGCTGACCGCCCGACAGTCCGTAGCCCGACTGGTTTAGCTTGTCCTTCACTTCGTTCCACAGTGCGGCCTTGGTCAGCGCCCATTCGACGCGGTCGTCCATCTCGGAGCGCGACAGACGCTCGAACAGCTTCACGCCGAAAGCAATGTTGTCGTAGATCGACATCGGAAACGGCGTCGGCTTCTGGAACACCATGCCGACCTTGGCGCGCAGCAGGGCGATATCCATGCGCGAGGTCAGCAGGTTCTCGCCGTCCATGTTGATCTGGCCTTCGGCACGCTGCTCCGGATACAGCGCGTACATCTTGTTGAACGTACGCAGCAGTGTCGACTTGCCGCAGCCCGACGGGCCGATGAAGGCCGTCACCTGCTTCTCCGGAATCTGCAGCGAGATGTTCTTCAGGGCGTGGAACTTGCCGTAGTAGAAGTTAAGGTCGCGAACATCGATCTTCGGGCTTTGCGTGCGCACTTCGAGGGACGTAGCGGTCATGGTCATTTCTTGGTGAACAAGGCACGCGCGAGGACGTTCAGCCCCAGCACACCCAGCGTAATCAGGAACACCCCGGCCCAGGCCAATTGCTGCCATTCGGGGAACGGGCTCATCGCAAACTTGAAGATGACGGTCGGCAGCGTGGCCACCGGCTGATTCAGATCCAGGCTCCAGAACTGGTTGTTCAGCGCGGTGAAGAGCAGCGGCGCGGTTTCGCCGGCAATGCGGGCCACAGCCAGCAGCACACCGGTAATCACGCCGGCGTACGACGCCTTCAGCGTAATCGACAGGATCATCTTCCACTTGGGCGTGCCGAGCGCCATGGCGGCTTCACGCATCGCGTTGGGCACCAGGTTGAGCATGTTCTCGGTCGTGCGAACCACGATCGGAATCTGCAGCAGCGCCAGCGCGATCACACCGGCAATGCCCGAGAAGTGCTGCACGCGCGCCACCACGACGGCGTACACGAACAGGCCGATCACGATGGACGGCGCCGACAGCAGAATGTCGTTGATGAAACGCGTGGCGCTCGCCAGCATCGACGTCTTGCCGTACTCGGCCAGATAGATGCCGGCCAGGATGCCCAGCGGCGTGCCGATCAGGGTGGCCATGCCCACCAGCAACAACGAACCTGCGATGGCGTTGGCGAGGCCGCCTCCCGGCGTGTCGGGCGCCGGCGTCATCTCCGTGAAGAGCGACATCGACAGGCCGCCCACACCCAGCGAGAGCGTGGTCCACAGAATCCAAGCCAGCCACACCAGGCCGAAAGCCATGGCGGCAAGCGACAGTGCCAGCGCAATCCCGTTGACGTTGCGGCGGCGCGCCTGCAGGTGGGCCTTGATCTTTTCAGAGTCGGCGCGGACGGCAGGGATGGAAGGCATACGCATGGTATTGGGTCTCATAGCGTCAGGCAGATCGTGTTGGTTCACTTCTGACCCTCGCTCTTCTGCAGGCGCAGAAGGAGCAGCTTGGAGGCCGCCAGCACGATGAACGTGATGACAAACAGGATCAAGCCCAGCTCCATGAGCGCCGCGGTATGCAGGCCCTGGCCCGCTTCCGCAAATTCATTGGCCAGCGCCGAGGTAATGCTGTTACCCGGCGAGAACAACGAGACATCTGCCAGCAGGTTGGTGTTGCCGATCACGAACGTCACGGCCATGGTCTCGCCGAGGGCGCGGCCCAGGCCCAGCATCACACCACCGATCACGCCCGCCTTGGTGTACGGCAGCACCACGTTCCACATGACTTCCCACGTCGTGCAGCCCACCCCGTAGGCGGATTCCTTGAGCAGCGTCGGCGTGACCTCGAACACGTCGCGCATCACCGCCGAGATGTACGGGATGATCATGATCGCCAGGATCACCCCGGCACACAGGAGGCCGATGCCGATCGGCGCGCCCTGAAACAGCGCCCCGACGACAGGGATCTTGCCGACGGTCGCGGCCAGCGGCTTTTGAAAGTATTCGCCAAAAATCGGCGCAAACACGAGCAGCCCCCACATGCCGTACACGATGGATGGCACTGCGGCGAGCAGCTCAATGGCGGTACCCAGCGGTCGGCGCAGCCAGGCCGGCGACAGCTCGGTCAAGAACAGGGCAATGCCGAAGCTCACAGGCACGGCAATGATGAGCGCGATCAGCGATGTGACCAGGGTGCCGTAGATGGGCACCAGCGCGCCATAGATGTCGGAGGGCGGATCCCACTCCGAATTCCACAGGAACGACAGGCCGAATTTCTGAATCGTGGGCCAGGAGCTGATGATGAGCGAGATGATGATACCGCCCAGCAGCAGCAGCGTAACGATTGCGGCAAGGCGGGTCATACCGCCGAACACCAGGTCGCCGAGGCGGCTGGGTGCTCGCATACGGGAAGCGCCGGAGGAATCAGAGAGCGTGGCCATGAGGGAAACCGGTCAGCCGTGAAAGAAGCTTTTGAAATGATGCGGGCGGCCGATTCGTACCGACCTCCCGCACCTAGTGCTGCATCTAGTTACGAGCCGTTATGCAGCAGGCAGCGGTCACTAGTTGTAGACAACCTTGCCCGATGCATCCTTCACGCTCGACTTCCACGTTGCGCGGATCTGGTTCTTCACAGCGTCCGGCAGCGGCACGTAGTCCAGGCTCTTGGCGGCGTCGTCACCACCCTTGTAGGCCCAGTCGAAGAACTTCATGACTTCAGCGCCCTGCTCCGGCTTGGCTTGCGTCTTGTGCAGCAGGATGAACGTGGCACCAGCGATCGGCCATGCGTCCTTACCCGGTTCGTCCGTCAGGATCTGGTAGTACGACTTGCTCCACTCGGCGCCGGCGGCTGCGGCCTTGAAGGCTTCTGCGGTCGGTTTCACCACGGCGCCCGCCTTGTTCTGCAGGTTCACGTACGTCATCTTGTTCTGCTTGGCGTAGGCGTACTCAACGTAGCCCACTGCGCCACCCAGACGCTGCACGAAAGCGGCCACGCCTTCGTTGCCCTTGCCACCCGTACCCGTCGGCCAGTTCACGGTCGTGCCTTCGCCGACCTTGCTCTTCCACTCGGCATTGACCTTCGACAGGTAGTTCGTGAAGATGAACGAAGTGCCCGAACCGTCAGCACGGCGCACCACCAGGATGTCCTGGTCCGGCAGCTTGGCCTTCGGGTTCAGCTTGGCGATGGCCGGATCGTTCCACTTCTTGATCTTGCCCAGGTAGATGTCACCCAGCAATTGGCCGTTCAGCGTCAGCTCGCCCGGCTTCACGCCCGGCAGGTTGATCACGGGCACCACGCCGCCGATCACAGTCGGGAACTGGATCAGGCCATCCTTGTTCAACTCTTCGTCCTTCAGCGGCATATCCGATGCGCCGAAGTCGACGGTCTTGGCGGTGATCTGCTTGATGCCGCCCGACGAACCGATACCTTGGTAGTTCACCTTGGTTTGGGTCGCCTTGTTGTAGTCGGCCGCCCACTTGTTGTAGACGGGTGCCGGGAACGTTGCGCCTGCGCCAGTGATGTCAACAGCGAATGCGGCACCAGCGAAAGCCAGCGCAGCCACGCCAGCGATTGCGGTTTTGACCAGTTTCATGAGTTCTCCAGAGGAGCGGTTGAGCGATGACAGATTTTTGACATCCGAACTTTAGGCCGCTCAAATGACAGTTCTGTGACAACACGAAAACTTCTCATAGCCGGCCTGCACGGCAGGAAAGTCGACCCCCACGCATAAAAAAAGCGGCCCGGAGGCCGCTTTTCGACATGTTTGCTTGATCTGGCAACAACTTACTGCAACGTCGCGGCAAGACGCTCCGCATGTTGGTTGGCCAGCTCAGCGTCCTGCGCTTCCACCATGACGCGCACGACCGGCTCCGTACCCGACGGACGAATCAGCACACGCCCCTTGCCATCCAACTCGGCCTCGCTCGTCTTGAGAGCCGCCTGCAAGCCCGCGTGCGATTTCCAGTCGAAACCCTTTTCGACCCGCACGTTGATAAGCTTTTGCGGGAACAGGCGCACGCCGTCGAGCATCTCGTCCAGCGTCTGGCCGCTGCGACGCAATGCTGCAAGCACCTGCAGCGCCGAAATGATGCCGTCGCCCGTGCTGTGCTTGTCCAGGCAGAGCAAGTGGCCCGAACCTTCGCCGCCGAGCAGCCAACCATTCTTCTTCAGTTCTTCCAGCACATAGCGATCGCCCACCTTGGCGCGCACGAACTCGACCCCCTGCGCCTTGAGTGCGAGTTCCACGGCAAGATTGGTCATGAGCGTACCGACCGCGCCCGGCACCGTCTGGCCCGCCGCACGGCGCGCCTGCACCATCACGTAGAGCAGCTCGTCGCCGTTGTAGAGGCGCCCATTGCGGTCCACCACCTGCAGGCGGTCGGCATCGCCATCAAAGGCCAGGCCAATGTCAGCCCCATGCTCGCGTGTAGCCTCAACCAACTTACCCGGCGCCGTCGCGCCATAGCCGTCGTTGATGTTGCGGCCATTCGGCTGGTTGCCGATCGATACCACGTCCGCACCCAGTTCGTGGAAGACGTGCGGTGCAATGTGATAGGCCGCGCCATGCGCGCTGTCCAGCACGACCTTCATACCGAACAGGTTCAGGTCGCTCGGGAATGTGCTCTTGCAGAATTCGATGTAGCGTCCAGCGGCATCCTCGATACGACGGGCACGGCCCAGCGCATCAGAGGCCGCGTACGCCATCGGCTTTTCCAGTTCGGCTTCGATCTGCAGCTCGGTTTCATCCGGCAGCTTGTCGCCGGTGGCCGAGAAGAACTTGATACCGTTGTCGTAATACGGGTTATGTGAAGCGGAAATCACCACACCCGCCGACAACCGCAGCGCACGCGTGAGATACGCCACGCCAGGCGTTGGCAGCGGCCCGCTCATCAACACGTCCACGCCGGCTGCTGTGAAGCCTGCTTCCAACGCGGCTTCCAGCATGTAGCCCGACAGGCGCGTGTCCTTGCCGATCAGCACGGTGGGACGGCCGTGACCATGCGCTTCCCCACCATGGGCCAACACACGGCCGGCTGCATAACCAAGGCGCAACACAAAATCCGGCGTGATCGGGCTTTCACCGACACGCCCACGAATGCCGTCGGTGCCGAAATACTTCCTGGACATTGGGAGTCTCTCCTGGAGAAATGTTTCTTTCTTTGTTTGTAAGGCGCTGGCCATCGCCGGGCAATCCTCTGTTCGCTTGACCCCCAGCCGCGTGAGGCTTGGGCGGCTATCAGGCCATTGGCGGATTTACGCGTTCATGACGCATGGCCCACCAGAGTTGAATTGCCTCCAAGGTCGGCTGCACGTCGTGCACACGCACGATGAACGCGCCCCGCTCCGCCGCCAGTAGCGCTGCCGCCACACTGACGGTCACACGTTCGGCTGGCGGTTTGCCGCCCAACACCGCGCCCAGCGTCGATTTGCGCGACAAACCGGCGAGCAGCGGCAAACCGATGCGCTGAAACTCCGCCAAGCGATTGAGCATGGTGAGGTTGTGATCCGGCGTCTTGCCAAAACCAAACCCCGGATCAAGGGAGACACGCTCGGCCGCCACGCCGGCAGCCATCAGCGCCTCCGTCTGCGTGCACAGGAAGGCCTCCACCTCGCCCATCAGGTCTACATAGCTGGGCGCTTCCTGCATCGTTTCGGGATCGCGCTGCATATGCATGACACACAGGCCCGCGTTGCCCTTTGCCACCGCCTCGATCGCGCCAGGCCGGCGAAAACCCCAGATATCGTTGATCAAATCGGCGCCCGCATCCAGCGTGGCCCGCATCACCTCGGGCTTGTAGGTATCGATCGACAGCGGCTTGCCGCATTCGCGTAGCGCCTCGACGATGGGCATCACCCGGTCCAACTCGGCTTGCAGGCTCAACGGCTCGGCGCCCGGCCGGCTCGACTCTCCACCGATGTCGATCATGTCGACGCCTTCGGTGATCAGCTGCTCGGCGTGGCGCAACGCTGCATCACGCGTGGCGTGCCGCCCGCCATCGGAGAACGAATCGGGCGTGACGTTGAGAATGCCCATGACAAGCGGACGGCGATCGCGTGGGTAACGGAAGCGTCCGCACTGGAAGTGCGTTGTGGTGGGAATGGAAGCGGACAAGATAGATCGATGGAAATGCTGTGCAGGACCGGAATGCTACGCCAGGCATGCCAGAATGCGCCAACAAAAAAAGAGCCGGTGCGCTTGCACCGGCTCTTTTGCGTCGCCGCCCGGGCGACAAACTAACGGACCATCAACACATTACGCCGTGGCAGGCACGTTGCCCGGGTTCACCCCAGCCGGCGTGCCGCCACCCGGCGGGGTGCTGCCACCGCCGGTCGAGCCGTAGCGCGGCGGGCGCGGTGGCTTGCCGTCCATGATGTCATTGACCTGATCGGCGTCGATGGTTTCCCACTCGAGCAGCGCCGCAGTCATGGCTTCCACCTTCTCACGATTCGCTTCCAGCAGCCCCTTGGCCAGGGCGTACTGCTCGTCCACGATGCGGCGGATTTCCGAATCCACCTTCTGCTGCGTCGCCTCGGACACCGTCTTCGATGCCATGCGGCCGAAGAAGCCATCCTGTTCCGTATCGACGTAGACCATGGTGCCGAGCGCGTCGCTCATGCCATAGCGCGTCACCATATCGCGGGCCATCTTGGTGGCGCGCTCGAAGTCGTTGGAGGCGCCGGTACTCATCGCACCCAGGAACACCTCTTCTGCAGCACGGCCACCGAACAGAATCGCGACCTCTTCAAGCATCGTATCCTTGTAGGCGTAGTGCTTGTCGTGCTCCGGCAGCTGCCAGGTTAGGCCGCCAGCCCAGCCGCGCGGCATGATCGTGACCTTGTGCACCGGGTCAGCCTTCGGCAGCAGCTTGGCAACCACCGCATGGCCCGACTCGTGGTACGCCGTAGCGCGGCGCTCCTCTTCGCGAATCACAGCCGACTTGCGCTCCGGACCCATGTAGATCTTGTCCTTCGCGTCTTCGAAGTCCTGCATGTCCACTACGCGCTTGTTACGGCGCGCAGCAAACAGCGCAGCTTCGTTGACCAGGTTGGCCAGATCGGCGCCCGAGAAGCCCGGCGTGCCACGCGCCAGCACCGATGCATCGACGTCGTTGCCGATCGGCACCTTGCGCATGTGCACCTTGAGAATCTGCTCGCGACCACGGATATCCGGCAGACCCACGTAGACCTGACGGTCGAAGCGGCCCGGACGCAGGAGTGCCTTGTCGAGCACGTCTGCACGGTTGGTTGCCGCGATCACGATGACGCCCGAGTTTGCCTCGAAGCCATCCATCTCGACCAGCATCTGGTTCAGGGTCTGCTCGCGCTCGTCGTTGCCGCCGCCCATGCCGGCGCCACGATGGCGGCCAACCGCATCAATTTCATCGATGAACACGATGCAGGGCGCCTGCTTCTTGGCGTTTTCGAACATGTCGCGCACGCGGGCCGCGCCCACGCCGACGAACATTTCAACGAAGTCCGAACCGGAAATGCTAAAGAACGGCACCTTGGCTTCACCAGCAATAGCGCGTGCGAGCAGCGTCTTGCCAGTACCCGGAGGGCCAACAAGCAGCACGCCGCGCGGGATGCGCCCGCCGAGCTTCTGGAATTTCTGCGGATCTTTCAGGAAGTCGACCAGTTCGACGACTTCTTCTTTCGATTCGTCACAGCCTGCCACGTCAGCAAACGTGACGCTGTTGTTGTTCTCATCAATCAACCGCGCCCGCGACTTGCCGAACGAGAAGGCACCGCCTTTCCCACCACCCTGCATCTGCCGCATCATGTAGAACCAGAACACGATGATCAGCAGCGTCGGACCGAGGTAGTAAAGGGCGGTAAGGAGCACACCTTGCTCTTCTTCCGCCTTACCGGTCACCTGCACGCCGTACTTCATCAGGTCGCCGACCATCCAGATGTCGCCCGGCGAGATGATCGAATACTTGTTGCCCTCGTTGGGCGTGACCAACAGCGTACGGCCTTGGACCTCGACGCGCTTGACCTTGCCGGCCTTCGCATCGTCCATGAATTGCGAGTACGTCACACCCTCCTGGGTGCGCGGCTTGTCGAACTGCTTGAAGACGGTGAACAGCACCAAGGCAATCACCAGCCAGATGGCCGCCTTCTGAAACCAGTTGTTATTCAAGGCGAGACTCCTTTAGAAATGCCTTGACGGGATGCTTGGCATTGTAATGCACGGACACCGCCGCGGGTTGATTGCCCGCAAGACCAACGAACCACCGTGCCAGCCGAGGGGCCCCTTTTTGAGTATCGTCCGTCAGCCCGGATGCTTGAGCTGGCGGCCCAACAAGAATGTCTCGGACGATTTGTCACGGGAGGCTTTCGGCTTGCGCGGCGCCACGATCTTGAAATGACGCTTGAACATCTCGACGATCTGACTATAGCCGCTGCCGTGGAAACATTTGATCAGCAGCGCGCCTTCAGGTTTCAGGTGCGCCATGGCAAATTCCACTGCCAGCTCGGCGATGTGCTCCATGCGCGCGGCGTCTGCCGACGCCACACCTGAGAGATTGGGGGCCATATCGGACAAAACAAGGTCCACTTTGCCGCCACCGCTGACTTCCAGCACGATTTCTTCCAGTTGCCGGAATACCTCGTCCTCGCGGAAGTCACCCTGGATGAAGGTAACGTCGGCGATGGCTTCCATCGGCAGGATGTCGATGGCGACGATCGCGCCGTCGATACGTCCATCCTTGGCGCGCGGCGAGGCCGCCAGCTTGTTGCGCACGTACTGGCTCCAACTGCCCGGCGCGGCACCCAGGTCAACGATGACCTGGCCCGGCTTGATCAACTTGTCCTGCTCGTCGATCTCTTTGAGCTTGTAGGCGGCACGTGCGCGATAGCCTTCGCGCTGCGCCAGCTTGACGTACGGATCGTTGATATGGTCGTGCAGCCACGACTGGTTAAACTTGTTCTTTGCCATCGAATTGGTTGCAATTTCGCCCGAATGTAGCGCCAAACATGGCGGCCAGGACTGGTTTTGGCGGATAATACGCGCCGTTTGTCTCTTTGCGCGATCCCGCGCTTATTTATGCCCGCCCTTATCCTCACCCCTGCCCAACGATCGGAACTGCGCTCCGAAGCGCACGCGTTGAACCCGGTCGTCATCATCGGTGCGGAGGGTCTGACCAAGGCCGTTCTGGCCGAAATCGACCGCTCGCTGGCGGCACACGGGCTGATCAAGATTCGCGTCTTCGGCGATGACCGCGAAGCACGCATCGAACTCTACGACACCATCTGCGCCCGCCTGCAAGCCGCCCCCGTACAGCACATCGGCAAGCTGCTGGTGATCTGGCGCGAAGGCCCGGCGTACCTGAAGGAAAACCAGCCGCGCGATCTCAAGCCGCCGCGCAAGACGACCGTGGGCGCCGGTCCGCGCTCGGTCACCGTGCGCAAGCCGAACCCGAACAGCGCACGCCGCCCGAAGCCCGTCCGCCTGAGCGTGCTCGGCAACGAACGTGTCACGGCCGGCGGCAACGTCAAGCGCGCCAAGCCGCGTCAAACCAGCCAGAAAAAGAAGGCGCTGTCCTGATCCAATTCGGGGCTGCACACAAAACGACCGGCTTTTCAGCCGGTCTTTTTTTGGCCTTCAGGCGGCTTGTCGAACATCGGCTGCCTTCCAGATCAGCGCCAACCCCAACAGACTCTGCAGCAGATAGAACACGCTCGATACACCGTGCAGCATGCCGAACTGTGCGCGGTAAGGCGAATCTCCCACCGCCATGCCGAGTGCATCGGCCTGTTCGCGCAGTGAAGCCATGAACGGCTGCAGGCCGAAATAACCCACCAGCACGCACAGCAGCATCGCCAGCACAAGCCAGCGCAGCCGGCGGTACCCGGCCTGACCGCGACGCACCAGCGCCGTGGCAGCGAGCAAAAGGAGACACCCTGTCGCCAGGCCGATCCACGCCTCCGCATGAAACAACCGGCCGGCAATCGAGCCGGCCAACTGGCGATCATCCAGCATCGCAAACAACGTCGGCGCGACGATGTAACCGATGGTCCAGAGCGAACCGCACCATACCGTGGCAAGCAACTGGAAGAAGCGCTGCGGCATGGCGGCTGTCTCGGATCGGGTTAGAGGTACTTGACGGCCAGGACTTCGTACTCGCGCTCGCCGCCCGGGGCGACCACGGTGGCGACGTCGCCTTCCAACTTGCCGATCAACGCACGGGCGATCGGCGAGCTGATCGAGATCTTGCCGATCTCGATATCGGCTTCGTCATCGCCGACGATCTGGTACGTAACAGGCTTGCCCGAATCCAGGTCTTCCAGGTCGATGGTGGCGCCAAAGACCACACGGCCTTCAGCATCGAGCGAAGCCGGATCGATGATCTGTGCAGCCGACAACTTGCTTTCGATTTCCTGGATGCGGCCTTCGATGAAGCCCTGGCGCTCCTTGGCGGCATCATAGTCGGCGTTTTCGGACAGATCGCCCTGGGCACGCGCCTCGGCGATAGCGTTGACGACGGCCGGACGCTCCTTGGTCTTCAGACGTTGGAGTTCGTCTTTCAGCATCTCGGCACCGCGCTTGGTAATCGGAATGGTGCTCATCGTAAGTCTTTCAGAATCACAAAAAAATCAGCCGCTGCGAAGCGGGAGGGCGCGTAGCGCACACCCGCCTGACGGCGGCTGTCGTTGTTTTGACACGGACGCTCTAGTTTAGGCGAACCGTCCGGAGGCGGCAACTGCCCCCTCTCCGGGCGGTCGCCGCGACGCTATGCCGCGTCGCGGGCCCTGACGATGGGCTTACTTACAGGGTCGCGTGCAGGCCCTGCAGGTCATACACATCGAGGTGCTGCATGTGCTTCAGACCTTCCACCGCGGCACGCGCACCGGCGATGGTCGTGTAGTACGTGACACGCTGCGCCAATGCAGCCTGGCGGATCGAGCGCGAGTCAGCGATTGCGGCACGCGTCTCGTCGACGGTCGTGAAGACGAGCGCGATCTCGCTGTTCTTGATCATGTCGACAATGTGCGGACGGCCGTCCTTCACCTTGTTCACCACGCGCACCGGAATGCCCGCAGCTTCAATGGCCGAGGCCGTACCGCGCGTTGCCACGATCGGGTAGCCCAGCGTATGCAGCGCACGGGCCACTTCCACGGCTTGCGGCTTGTCGCTGTCCTTGACCGTCATCAGCACGGTACCCTTCTCGGGCAGGCGCGAACCGGCAGCCAGCTGGCTCTTGAAGAGCGCCTCGCCAAAGGTCTTGCCAACGCCCATCACTTCGCCGGTGGAGCGCATTTCCGGTCCGAGCACCGGGTCGACCCCCGGGAACTTGTTGAACGGGAACACAGCCTCCTTGACGCTGTAGTACGCCGGCACGACTTCCGTCTCGACGCCTTGCGAATCCAGCGACTGGCCAGCCATGCAGCGAGCCGCAACCTTCGCCAGCGGAATACCGGTCGCCTTCGAAACGTACGGCACCGTACGCGAAGCACGCGGGTTCACTTCCAGCACGTAGACGATGTCTTCGCCGCCCTTCTGCTGGATCGCAAACTGCACGTTCATCAGGCCGACCACGTTCAGCGCCTTGGCCATCGCGGCGGTCTGGCGCTTGAGCTCGTCGACGGTCGCCTGCGACAGCGAGTACGGCGGCAGCGAACAAGCCGAGTCGCCCGAGTGCACGCCGGCCTGTTCGATGTGCTCCATCACGCCGCCGATGAACACGCGCTTGCCGTCGGAAAGGCAATCCACGTCGCATTCAATGGCATCGTTCAGGAATCGGTCGAGCAGCACGGGGCTGTCGTTCGACACCTTCACGGCTTCGCGCATGTAGCGCTCGAGGTCGCGCGGCTCGTGCACGATTTCCATCGCGCGGCCACCCAGCACGTACGACGGACGCACCACCAGCGGGTAGCCGATTTCTTCGGCCAGCTTGAGGGCTTCGTCTTCGGCACGCGCGGTGCGGTTGGGCGGCTGGCGCAGTCCCAGCGCGTGCAGCAGCTTCTGGAAGCGCTCACGGTCTTCGGCCGCGTCGATCATGTCCGGCGACGTGCCGATGATGGGCACGCCGTTGGCTTCCAGATCCAGCGCGAGCTTCAGCGGCGTCTGGCCGCCGTATTGCACGATCACGCCGACCGGCTTTTCCTTGTCAACGATTTCGAGCACGTCTTCCAGCGTCACCGGCTCGAAGTACAGGCGGTCGGACGTGTCGTAGTCCGTCGAGACGGTTTCCGGGTTGCAGTTGACCATGATGGTCTCGTACCCGTCTTCGCGCAGTGCCAGCGCGGCGTGCACGCAGCAGTAGTCGAACTCGATACCTTGGCCGATCCGGTTCGGGCCGCCGCCCAGGACCATGATCTTCTTGTTGCTGGTCGGCTCGGCTTCGCACTCGCCGTGCTCGGCTTCGTACGTGGAGTACAGGTATGCCGTGTTTGTCGCGAATTCAGCGGCGCACGTGTCGACACGTTTGTAGACCGGACGCACCTTCTCGGCGATACGCTTCTCGCGCACGGCCTTGGCTGTCGTCTTGGTGAGCTTGGCAAGGCGGCGGTCGGAGAAACCCTTCTGCTTGAGCAGACGCAGCTCGGCAGCCGACAGGCTTTCCAGCGTGCGGGACTTCACCAGTGCTTCCGTCTTGACGATGTCTTCGATCTGCGCCAGGAACCACGGATCAACGGACGTCTCGGCATAAACCTCGTCGATCGACAGGCCCAGGCGGAATGCGTCGCCCAGATACCAGATGCGATCCGGACCGGCTTCGCCGATCTCTTCGATGATCTCGTCGCGGTCGGTGGACTTTTCGTCCAGGCCGTCCACGCCGACTTCCAGGCCACGCAGCGCCTTCTGGAACGACTCCTGGAACGTCCGGCCCATGGCCATCACCTCACCGACCGACTTCATCTGCGTGGTCAGGTGGCTGTCGGCCTGCGGGAATTTCTCGAACGCGAAACGCGGCACCTTGGTGACCACGTAGTCGATCGACGGCTCGAACGACGCCGGCGTCGCGCCGCCGGTGATCTCGTTCTTCAGCTCGTCCAGCGTGTAGCCCACGGCCAGCTTGGCCGCGACCTTGGCGATCGGGAAACCGGTGGCCTTCGACGCCAGCGCCGACGAACGCGACACACGCGGGTTCATCTCGATCACGATCATCCGGCCATCCTGCGGATTGATCGAGAACTGCACGTTCGAGCCGCCGGTATCCACGCCGATCTCGCGCAACACAGCCAGCGAGGCGTTACGCAGGATCTGGTATTCCTTGTCGGTCAGGGTCTGCGCCGGGGCCACAGTGATGGAGTCACCGGTGTGGATGCCCATCGGGTCCAGGTTCTCGATCGAGCAGACGATGATGCAGTTGTCGGCCTTGTCGCGCACGACTTCCATCTCGTACTCCTTCCAGCCGAGCAGCGATTCTTCGATCAGCAGCTCGTTGGTCGGCGAGAGGTCGAGACCGCGCTTGCAGATCTCTTCGAATTCTTCGCGGTTGTAGGCGATGCCGCCGCCCGTGCCGCCCAGCGTGAACGACGGACGGATCACGATCGGGTAGCCGCTCGTGCCGGTTTCCTTGGCGATCTGCGACTGCACAGCCACGGCTTCGTCCATCGAATGCGCGATGCCCGATTTGGCCGAACCCAGACCGATCTTGGTCATCGCGTCCTTGAACTTCTGGCGGTCTTCCGCCTTGTCGATGGCCTCGGGCGATGCGCCGATCAGCTCGACGTTGTACTTCTTCAGCACGCCGTGGCGATGCAGGTCCAGCGCGCAGTTGAGCGCGGTCTGGCCGCCCATCGTCGGCAGGATCGCGTCGGGGCGCTCCTTGGCGATGATGCGCTCGACGACTTCCCAAGTGATCGGCTCGATGTAGGTCACGTCGGCCGTGTTGGGGTCGGTCATGATCGTGGCCGGGTTGCTGTTGACCAGGACCACCTTGAAGCCTTCTTCACGGAGCGCCTTGCAAGCCTGCGCGCCGGAGTAATCGAATTCACACGCCTGGCCGATGATGATCGGACCCGCGCCGATGATCAGGATGGTTTTGATATCTGTACGTTTTGGCATAACCCGCTCGATTCGATTAATTCAGTGTGGCCGTCGCCAGCTTGGCGGAAAAGCCGATAAACATGGCGCCGACGCCGCTGCTCATACCGGCAGACAAACGTCGTCGCGCGCGGAACGCCGCGGCCAGCCGCGCGCCCACGAAGATGATGGTGGTCAGGTACAGGAAGCTGCAGATCTGGCAGACCAGCCCCAGCACGACGAACGACACCGCCGGCAGCGCGTAGTGCGGATCGACGAACTGGATGAAGAACGAGATGAAGAACAGGATCGCCTTCGGGTTCAGCAGACTGATGATCAGCGCCTTCTTGAACGGGTGCGATTCATCGGCCGGAGCCGCGTCTTGTGCGACGGACTCGCCGGCCTTGCGCACACGCCAGTTGCGAACCGCGCCACGCAGCATCTGCAGGCCGATCCACGCCAGATACGCCGCGCCGATGTACTTCACGACGTAGAACAGCGCCGGACTCGCCTTCAACAGCGAAGCCACGCCCGCTGCCGACAACACCATCAGGATGGCATCACCCAGAAACACGCCGCACGCGCCCTGGTAGCCCGCGCGCACACCGCGGCGGGCCGCCACCGACAGCACGTACATCGAATTCGGCCCCGGCAGCAGCACGATGAAAATCGTGCCGAGCAGAAAGGTCCAGAACTCGGTGATGCCGAAGTGGGCGAGCATGAAGGCGTTCATGGCAGATGCGCTCTCGTTGCTTTACTGTTTGGCTGCGTCCATCGCCGCGGTGAAGCGGTCAAACAGATACGCGATGTCATGCGGACCGGGCGACGCTTCCGGGTGGCCCTGGAAGCAGAACGCCGGACGGTCGGTCAGCTCGAAGCCCTGCAGCGTGCCGTCGAACAGCGAGACGTGCGTCACGCGCGCGTTGGCCGGCAGCGATTCCGGGTCCACTGCAAAACCGTGGTTCTGCGAGGTGATGACCACGCGGCCGTCCTGCAGATCCTTGACCGGGTGATTCGCGCCGTGGTGGCCGGTCTTCATCTTGAGCGTCTTGGCACCGACAGCCAGGCCCATGATCTGGTGGCCCAGACAGATGCCGAACGTCGGCAGGCGACGCTCCAGGAACTCCCTGGTGGCGGCGATAGCGTAGTCGCACGGCTCCGGATCGCCGGGGCCGTTGGAAAGGAAGACGCCATCCGGGTTATGCGCCAGCACGTCGGCTGCGCTGGTTTGTGCCGGCACCACCGTCACGCGGCAGCCACGCTCGGCGAGCATGCGCAGGATGTTGAACTTGACGCCAAAGTCGTACGCGACCACGTGATACTTCGGGGCGTCCTGCTTGCCGTAGCCGCGGCCCAGCGCCCATTCGGTCTGGGTCCACTCGTACGGCTGGGTCACGGACACGACTTTCGCCAGATCCATGCCCGACAGGCCCGGGAACGAGCGCGCGAGGTCGATGGCCTTCTGCACGTTGTCTTCGCCCGCGAGAATGCAACCGTTCTGGGCGCCCTTCTCGCGCAGGATTCGGGTCAGCTTGCGCGTATCGATCCCGGCAATGGCGACAACTTTCTCGCCCTTGAGGTAATGCGAGAGCGTGTGCTCCTTGCGGAAGTTCGACGCCAGGATCGGGAGATCCTTGATGATGAGACCGGCGGCATGGACTTTCGTAGCTTCGACATCCTCACGGTTCACGCCAACGTTACCGATATGCGGATACGTGAGCGTGACGATCTGGCGCGAGTAGCTCGGATCGGTAAGGATTTCCTGATAGCCGGTGATTGCGGTGTTGAACACCACTTCGCCGATCGTATGACCGGCCGCACCGATGGAATAGCCACGAAAGACCGTGCCGTCTGCAAGCGCGAGAATGGCGGGCGGGAAAGACGGCAACACGGGTAGCTCCTGCTGGATTCACCCTGTGCCGACCTGATCACCTTGGCGCCGAAGCGGAATTCCGGCTATGCGGAATCCGGGCCGTTTGCGCGCCGAGAGTCGGGGCTGGGACAGAACTCACCAGAAATCACCGAGAAACGAGGCAGACGGGGCGGTAGGCGGGAGGTAGGAAGCGGTTGGCGCTAGGGTGATGGGTTTCTGAACTCAAACCCAACAAGTATACCCGGACACCGCAAAAAACTCAATGAAAGGAAGGACTTAACGGCGCGTGCCGCCCAATTTGTGACGTCCCGCCGTGCCCACGAGCCCGTGATCGAGCTGGCGAGAACGTCACTTTCTCATCATCTAGTCACCTCGCACGGCAGCCTGCACCTGAGCCAGCGCCGTGGGGTCTTCAATGGTCGTCAGATCTCCCGGGTCACGCCCTTCCGCTACGGCCTGCATCGCCCGGCGCAGCAGCTTTCCGGAGCGCGTCTTGGGCAGCGCCCCGACAAAGAACACGCGCGAGGGCCGTGCCACTGCCCCGAGCTGCACCTCGACTGTGCGCATCAACTCACCTTCGAGGGCCAGGCGCCCCGTCGGCTCGGCAATGCGCGAAGCGTCACGCACGATGGCAAACCCCATCGCCACCTGCCCTTTGAGCTGATCGGCCACGCCCACCACCGCCACCTCGGCGATGGCGGGATGCGACGACAGGCTTTCTTCGATCTCGCGGGTGCCCAGACGGTGGCCCGCCACGTTGATGACGTCGTCGGTGCGGCCGAGGATGGTCACGTAACCCTCCTCGTCGCGCACACCCCAGTCGAAGCTCGAATAGATGTGCCGGCCCGGGAACGCAGACCAGTATGTCTGCAGAAAGCGGGCATCGTCGCCCCAGACGGTCGTCATGCAGCCCGGCGGCAGCGGCGCGGCAACGGCGAGGAGCCCCTTCTCGCCGGGGGCGCAGGGTTCGCCGGTGGCCTCGTCCAGGATGTCGAGCTTGTAGCCATAGACCGGGAAACCCGGCGAGCCGAGCTTTTGCATGGAAGGCTCAACCCCTTGCGGAATGGCCAGCATCGGCCAGCCGGTCTCTGTCTGCCAGTAGTTGTCGACGATGGGCTTGTGCAGTGCCTCGCCGATCCAGCTTGCGGTGGGCTCGTCCAGCGGCTCGCCGGCAAGGAAGAGGCGGCGCAGGCTCGACAGATCATGTCGCTGCAGCAGCGCCGGATCCTGCTTTTTGAGTACGCGAATGGCGGTCGGTGCGGTAAACATCACGTTCACCCGATATTGCTCGACGATGCGCCACCAGACCGCACCGTCGGGACGGATTGGCGTGCCTTCGTACATGACCGTCGTCAGGCCCGCGAGCAGCGGCGCGTAGACGATGTAGCTGTGTCCCACCACCCAGCCCACGTCCGAAGCGGTGAACATCGTGTCGCCGGGCTGCGTACCGAAAATGAGCGGCATCGACGCCGCGAGCGCCACCGCATAGCCGCCGGTGTCGCGCTGGACACCTTTCGGTTTGCCCGTCGTACCGGAGGTGTAGAGGATGTACGAGGGCTCGCTGGATTCCATCCACTCGCACGGCACATCGGCATTCGCGTGCTGGGCGGCGAGCGTTGCGTAGTCGACATCGCGCGGGTTGTGCTGCATGGGCGCGAGTTGGCGATTGACGAGCAGCACGCGCTCGGGCTTGTGGGCCGCCAGCGCAATCGCGGCATCGAGCAACGGTTTGTACTCGACCACCTTGCCCGCTCGCGAGCCCGCATCGGCACTGACGATCACGCGCGGCGTAGCGTCGTCGATGCGCGTGGCGAGACTGTTGGACGCGAAACCGCCGAACACCACCGAATGGATCGCGCCGATGCGCGCACAGGCCAGCATCGCAAACGCGGCTTCAGGAATCATCGGCAGGTAAATCAGCACGCGGTCGCCCCGCCTCACGCCCAGGGCCTGCAGGCTCGCCGCCATGCGGTTGACCTCGCGATGGAGCTGGCGATACGTGTACGTGGCCTCCAGACCGGTTTCAGTGGAGACATACACGAGCGCCGCCTGCTCGCCACGCGTGGCGAGATGCCGGTCGACGGCGTTGTGGCACAGGTTGGTGCGTCCGCCCACGAACCACTTTGCGAATGGCAAGCGCGAATCGTCCAGGACGGCAGAATACGGCCCCTGCCATTCGATGCGCTGGGCCTGTTCGCCCCAGAAGCCAGCGGGGTCATCAATGGAGCGCTGATACAGCGCGCGGTACGCGGCGGACATGGGCATGATGTTGTCTCCTGGCCATCGTACGCGATGGCTCAATCTTGGTTGTGCTTGATGCACCTACTTTGCGATCGCCAACTTACGCGGGTCTTACCGCCGCCCCAAAACAAAACGGCGCCCCGCAGGACGCCGTTTCTGTTGCCAGTCTCAGCGCTTCTTGCGCTTGACCGAACTGGATGAAGTTGCCACCGGCTTCGCCTTGACCACCGGCTTGCCGGCCACCTTCGCAGTTGGCACGCGCGTGGTTGCCGCTGTGGCACGCGACGTTGTGGCCGATACGCGCATCACGCGCACATGCCCGCCACGACCGCCACCGTGCGCTTGCGGCAGCATCAGCACAACGCTGTGCCCCTTGGGAATGGCGTCGCCGGGGAGCTGGTTCCACGCACGAATCTGGGCAACCGACACGCCGTAGCGTCGCGACAGACCCGCAACCGTATCGCGCTTGCCTGCGCGCACGACCACCTTTCTCAGATCCGGCATGTCGGGTTCGACCGCCATGGTGGCGTTCTCGGCCAACTCCGGGCTGATGTCGGGAGCGTTTTCCTGGGCGCCGTCGGCACGCGGCACAACCACGGTGGAGCCGGCCTTCAGCCGCATGCCCTTCGGAATGCGGTTGATCTCGCGAATGGTGTCGGGGTCAACCTTCAGCCGGGCCGCCAATGCTTCGACGCGCTCGCGGTTGCCGACCGTCACGGCCGTCCAGCTGGAGAGGCCGCCTCGATAGGTGTTCAGGTTGTACTGGAAAGTTTCCGCGTTGTCGTACGGCAGCAGGATCTGCGGGTTCGACGCGCCCAGGATCACCGGCCGGTTGAACGACGGGTTCAGCGCCTTGAACTCATCCATTGGCAGATTGGCCAGCTTGGCAGCCAGCGTCACATCAATATCGCGTGAAGTCGTGACGGTGACGAAGTACGGATGGTTGGGAATTTCCGGCAGCGTGACGCCGTAGCGCTCCGGGTTGGCGATGATGTTCTTCACCGCCTGGAGCTTGGGCACGTACATGCGCGTCTCGGCGGGCATGTTTAGGTTGACGTAATCGGTCGACAGCCCCGCGGCCTGGTTGCGTGCAATCGCCCGCGCCACCGCGCCTTCACCCCAGTTGTAGGCGGCCAGCGCGAGTTGCCAGTCGCCAAACTGGTCGTGCAGCTTGGAAAGATAGTCGAGCGCGGCGTCGGTCGAGGCAAGCACATCGCGGCGCTCGTCCTGGAAGACGTTCTGCTTGAGGTTGTAGGTTCGGCCAGTGCTCGGGATGAACTGCCACATCCCGGCAGCCTTGGCAGTCGATACTGCCTGCGGGTTGAACGCACTTTCCACGAACGGCAGGAGCGCCAGCTCGGTGGGCATGTTGCGCCGCTCCAGCTCTTCGACGATGTGGTACAGGTAGCGGTTCGAGCGATCCACCATCCGGCGGAAGGCATCCGGGCGCTGCGCATACCAGTCAGTGCGGTCGTCCACAGCCGAGCTTTGCAGGTCGGGCATGGAGAAACCTTGGCGAATGCGCGCCCAGAGATCCTTGGCAGGCCCTTTCAGGGATGCCACGGGCTGCTGATCGACATTGACGACCGGCGCGGGGGCCTGGCCGGTGGCGGTGGAGGCGCTGGTGCTGGCTGTGTCGGCGTTCGGCCCGGGGGCCGTTGCACAGGCCGCAAGGAGCAGACTGAGCACAGTTGCCGCAAGAAGTCGCACGGATCGCATCAAGTTCTATGGGGTTAGGGCTAAAAATTGCCCCAGATAGTAAGAAACGCATCCGACCGCGTCAACCCGCGTTCACCCGGCGTGCCGCTTGCCCAATGCATCACATCTGGCCGCGTTATCGCCGCGCGCCGAGCGTTCTCAACGGAAATCGTTCTTCCACTGGCGCAACGCGGCGAATACGGCAACGGGGTCATCCGCGTCGATACCTGCATGGCGTGCCACGGCCTGCGTCACATTGGCGTCATCCGACCGCATGAAGGGATTGGTCGCCCGCTCATGTCCAACGGTCGTGGGTACAGTCGAGCGGCCCTCGGCCCGCAACGCCGCTACCTCATCCTCCCAGGCTGCCAAGTCGGCGTTGCCAGGTTCGACTGCACGCGCAAAACGCACATTCGATGCCGTGTATTCATGCGCGCAATAGACACGCGTATCGGGCGCCAGTGCCGCCAGCTTGGCCAGCGACGCGCGCATCTGCGCGGGCGTCCCTTCAAAAAGCCGGCCGCAACCGGTGGCGAAGAGTGTATCGCCACAAAACAGGCTCGCCGATGCGGCATTACCCTGAAGGCGCCCTACATAGGCAACGTGACCGCTGGTATGACCCGGCACATCGATCACCCGGAATGTGGCGGCTGGCTGCGTGAGCGTCACGACGTCGCCTTCGCGCACGGCCTGCGTGCGGCACGGGATCGATTCGTCCGCTGGGCCGATGACCTGCAGCGGCGCACCCTCGGGATTCTCCGGATACGCCGCGAGCAGTTCGCGCACCCCGCCGACGTGATCGCCATGATGATGTGTGATTACAATGGCACCGAGCGCGAGCCCGCGTTCCTTCAAGAAGCGCAGCACCGGTTGCGCGTCGCCCGGGTCGACGACAGCAGCCACACGGCCATCGTGCAGTGCCCAAATATAATTGTCGGTAAACGCAGCGATCGCCTCGACCTCAAGCGCTACGACGCGCGGCACACCACCCTGGACCATGTCCGACTCCTCTAACGATCGTCGCATTATAGATTGGCACCACTGGCTCGCTTCGCCGCCCGGGCAATATGTCCTGCGGTGGGAGCAGGCCCAGTTCGATCGCACGGTGGCCGACATGTTCGGCTATCACGCGCTGCAGCTAGGCCATCCTGGCTTTGGGGCGCTGCGCGAGAACCGCATCCCGCTGATTGCCCGCGTGGTGGACGACATCGACCCGACGGCCCCCACCGAAACGCTCGACCCGATGGATGGCGACCCCGCTGAATCCGCCGATGCGGCCGACGGAGAACCCGACACCAGCACGCCACCACGCCAAGCCACGCCCCGCGTGATCTGCCGCTATGACGAACTGCCCTTCGCTTCGCAGAGCATCGACCTCGTCGCCTTGCCCCACGTGCTGGAGTTCACTGACGATCCGCACGAAGTGCTGCGCGAAGTGGCGCGCGTGCTGATGCCCGAGGGGCGCCTGATCATCACCGGCTTCAACCCGCTGAGCCTGTGGGGCATGCGCCAGGGCATGCGGCGCCTGGGCACGGAATCGTTTCTCCCTGCACAGAGCCAGATGATTGCGTTCACGCGTCTGAAAGACTGGCTCAAGCTGCTCGGATTTGATATCGTGCGCGGCCGTTTCGGCTGCTACTGCCCGCCTAATCGCTCGGACAAATGGCTGCAGCGCACCGCCTTCATGGAAAAGGCCGGCGACCGTTGGTGGCCGATCTTCGGTGCGGTTTACATGCTGCAGGCGGTCAAGCGCGTGCGCTCCATGCGACTGGTCGGTCCGGCATGGAAGACGCGCAAATCGCCGGCGCTGGTGCCGGCCGGAACGCCGGTCGCGACGCCTTCGGGATCACATTCGACCAAGGCGCCATCGGCCACGGCGCGTGACGGCAAATCGGGCGCGTGAGCGCGACCCTTCCACTCACTGATCACCCATCGTTTCTCAATGCAGGAAGTCACCGTTTATTCCGATGGCGCGTGCAAGGGCAACCCCGGCCTTGGTGGCTGGGGCACCGTGCTCGTCTCGGGCAGCCACGAAAAAGAACTCTTTGGCGGCGAAACGCTAACCACCAACAACCGCATGGAGCTGATGGCCGTGATCGAAGCATTCCGCGCGCTGAAAAGGCCATGCCGGGTGCAGGTTTATACCGATTCGCAGTACGTCCAGAAAGGCATCAGCGAATGGTTGGCCGGCTGGAAGGCGCGCGGGTGGAAGACGGCCGACAAGAAGCCGGTCAAGAACGACGACCTCTGGCGCACGCTCGACGAACTGGTCGCCGGACATGAGGTGAGCTGGCATTGGGTCAAGGGCCATGCCGGCCACCCCGGCAACGAGCGCGCCGATGCGCTGGCCAACAAAGGCGTCGAGATGGCGCGCCAGGCGAAAGCCTGACGCAGCCGGGCGCACGCTCACCTGCCCGCGCAGCGCTGCGTCGGGATCTGCGGCGCATTCGCGGCGGTGGTCGTGACGTACTGCGGCTTGCCATCCTGCGCATAGATCAGCCGCAGCGGGCCGCGCTTGGAAAGGCCATCGTCGATATCCGCCTGCAGCAGACCGGTCTGCGCCCATGCATCACCACCGATGCTGCGCTTTGCATCATGACGGGGCGATTCGCGCCCGGCTCCCAGTTGGCTTGGCGCTCCGGCACGTAACGGTTGGGCAATGTGCCGTAGGCGTAGAGCTGATTCAGCGTGTCGGCCAGGTAGCCCCCGGCTTGCTCGTTGAACGTCGGAAGATCCTGCTTGCCGAGTTCGCTGCGGATGCGCTCCGCTTCGACGGCGCATGTTGGCGCGGCATTGTCGGCCGCGCGGGCGTAGGACATGCCGATCGCAACGGCAGCGGCGACAAGCCACGTCAATACGCGATACAGGCGGCGTGGGCGGGTGGTGGGAATCACGGACATCGGTTCGGTATGCATGCGAGCTTCTCCGTTGAACGTTGAAGTAACCTGGTGGTGAATCAGGACAGGAACAGCTTGCGTTCGGCCTGACGACGCTTCGTCAGCCCTTTGAGCGGCTTGCCGCCGGCCTTGTCCCAGAGCAGGAACTGGTTGGCTGCGCCGACGTAGTCCCCGGCGTTGAGCTTGCGCAGCAGCGTCGACGAGCGCAGCCGCCCCGCTCCCAGGTTGAAGACGAAGGACGCCAGCGCGTCGAACTGCCCTTGCGTGATCGACACACGCACTGCCTTCGCAATGCCCTGCTCGGTGTCGGCCAGGTCTTTGCGCAGCAGCGCTTCGGCATGCTGCTGCGAGATCGGCCCGTTGAAGGTCTCGCCAGGCCGGATCAAATGGCCGTAGCCGATGGTCGGCTTACCGACCGCATCCAGATACGTCGACAGACGCAGCCCTTCCGATTCCTTGATCAGCGCGAGGCCTCGCTCGCCGGTGGTGCGTGGGTTGTGCTCAGTGCTCATCGCCCTTCTCCCGCGGCGTGCTGGTTGTGCCGGAGCCATCGGAGGCGGCGGCATTTGACTGCACGGGCCTTGGCACCAGCCGATTTGTGTATTCGTCGATCAGCCGCATGACGGCCTCTGGCGGCTGCAACGCGGTGAACTTCATCTCGATGTCGATGTGCTCGCTGTCGCGGCCGGTGTCACGCTTGGAATGCGGCGCGAGCGAGACGTAGAACCGGCCAACACCGCCGGTGGCAGCGCCGTGCACGGGCAAGGTCTCGGCAATGTCGCTGCGTACGGTCATGTTCACCGTCATTTCATCGAGCGCGAGGCCACGCGGCATCGCCAGCGACACCAGAGGCAGCGCCAGCCGGTGCTGACTGTCGAGCGCAAGTTCGACCTCCCGTGCCACCAGCGTGCCGGTCTCGTCGGCATCGAAAAACTGATCGAGCAGCGCGGTGTACTGCTGCGCAAGCATCTGGTTGGCGGACGCGGCGGCGTGCTGCATGCCACGCGTAATGTCGTCCAGCGTCAGGCCATTCAAGCCCGGATGACCGTGGCTGTTACTGCCGCCACCGCCGCCAGGGGGCGATGAACCCGGAGGCGACGGCGGAGGCGCATCGGACGCAGCCTCGGAAAACGGCTCGGCACCGGAAGACCCAGGTGGCGCCGACGGCGAACTGGTGGGCGGTGCCGACGGTGTGGCGGGCGCTGACGATGCACGGTCATCGTCACGCCCGCGGCGGCTGAAGAGTTTGAACATGGTGTCGGGTCGGTCAGATCGATCAGATCAATGGGCGGCGCGCGGCAGGCGCGCACCGATCAGGACGCCGACCGTGGGGAGGCCGGCCGGCGTCCATCGCCGGGGCGGCTTACGGAGTTGCCGGAGCCGGGGCCGGCGCGTTACCGCCAGCCGGCACCTTTTCGCCGATCATCGTGCCGTCGGTCGGCGTGGCGGGCAGCGGCTTGACGTCGTTCTCCTTGCCCTTGACGACCACCGGCTTGGTTGCCGCGTCAGTCAAGAACTCCATCACGCGCATCAACGCTTCCGGCGGGTTCTGACGCTTGACCTGGGTGTGGAAGGAGTACTTGGCACGCGTGTCGGTGCTACGCGTCTGCTCGGACTTGTGCGAGGCGCGGCCCGAAACCGACACGCTGAACGGGCCCCAGCCGAGCTTGGCCTGGAACGACCCTTCCGCCTCGGTGCTGGACGACGATTTCTCCGACTGCGAAATCTCCAGCTCGAAGTCGATCGTGCCTTCCTCGATGGCGATCACCGGATGCACGACCGCGCACAGCAACGGAATGCGCATCGTCTTCTGGATCGTGCCTTGCGACACCCCCTTCTCGTCGACGATGGTTTCGTCGTAGTCAAATTGCACGGCAACGGCTTTGCCGTTCTGAATACAGACCTGCAGCAGAAAATCCGCATAGGATTTTGCCGCCGAGGTTTGCGCTGCGATCATTGCCTGCAGCGGCGCAGAGATCATCTTGTCGATTGGCAGCGCATTGATAACCGACCCGATAAGTCCGTTGTCCATTTAAAACTCCTCACATTGAATTATTTGGGCGCACAGGTTTGTGTGCCCGAATCCAAAGTAAGCGTTTTTCCTGCGGGGCTCGATGCCTCGAAAGTCCCAGCCAAGGCCACGGAACAGCGGCCCAGTACGTATCGACTTGCTGCCCGTGACTTTCGGCACTGAACTTCCGTTTCAATGCAACCGGATCGATCCCGCCCTACAAAACAATCGGTTTCGCCGAAAATAATTAACTGAAGTACGAGGGGTCGATGAATATTCTGGTAATCGATAGCTTGCCGCTTTTTGCGGCAGGTGTGTCTAATGTATTGAATGCACTCGACGCACAGGGTGTGTTTATCGATACGCACTACACGGCGCAAATCGGACCGGCTTGCAGGCAAGCCGAGCCCAGCGCCGTGGTGATGGAATGGAGCGCACAGGACGACGACGCACGGCAGCGCCTGTCGGAGTTGAAAGCGGTGTTGCCGGAAGTGCCTGTGTTGCTGACGGTACAAGCTGTGGGCCGCCACGTGGTCGGCGACGCGCTGCGCTTTGGCGCGGCCGGCGTGGTTGACCGGCAGGCAACGGCCGATGTTCTGCTCGAAGCCCTGCAGCGCATTACCTCGGGCGCGGTCTACTTGCCGCCCATCAGCAATCTCTATCCCGACGATCCGCGCCAGAGCCCGGGAGAAAGCCCAGCCGAACTCTGGCGCCGGCTCACGCCGCGGCAGCATGAGGTGCTGCAACTGCTTGCAGAAGGCAAATCCAACAAGCAGATCTGTCGCGTGCTCAACGTGGCTGAGGGCACGATCAAGAACCATCTGTACGCGCTGTTCCGGCAGATTGGCGTCAACAACCGGACCGAGGCCGCGCTCTGGCTCTCGCGCTGCAAGGCAAGCCTCGTCCGCTTGCAGATGTGTGCGATGTAGCACCGCACGCCACCACTCGCCCGTAGCCTCCGGCAGCCTTGCCGGACGTTACGGGCCAGCGAGGTCGCCACCCATGAAAACACTGAGCCGGTCATTGCATTCACGCAACCACGCCATACACTGGTTGCAAGGCGGCGCACGGTGCATCGCCGTTTTTTCATGGAGGCCGCCCATGGAAAGCATCGAATTCCACACCAGCCCGCCACGCTACTGCGCCGCGGATCTCACCCTCACGTGCACCGCCAGCGTCGACGGCATCCCGGCCTGCTATGCGGTGACGGCTGAAGCGCTCGAAGAGCATTTCGGCGCCCGCTCGTGGCGGCAGGAAGATCTGCTCCAAGCCATGGAATCGCACCGCGGCACCATTGAAGACATGGCGCGCTCACTCTTCAAGCTGACGGACTCGCACAACATCGTGCTGCGTAGCGGCCATTTCCGCTTCGGCATGTAGCTGCGCCGTGAGCAGCATGGTCGACATCCGCGCCTGCGGTGGATAAGAAGAAAGCCAGCGCGAGGCTGGCCTTGTGGAAACGGACGGGTGCTAGTCAGGCCTGCACTCGTGCTTCATCTCGCGGCGCCCATCTTCGTAGACCACCTCCAGCCGGCACGTGAAGCCCCACAGGCGTACGACGTGGCGCAGCATCTCTTCGTAGTTCGACCCGAGCGGGCGACGGCTGCTCTGCAAGTGGCGCAGCGTCAATGAGCGATCTCCACCCACGTCGACGTTGGTCACCTGGATGTTGGGCTCGATGTTCGACAAGTCATACTGCCCTGCCAACAACTCTCGGATCTTGCGATAGCCATCCTCGTCGTGGATGGCGGTGACGCGCAGCTTGGCATCGCGGTCGTCATCGAGCACGGAGAACAGCTTCAACTCACGGATCACGCGCGGCGAGAGGAATTGCAAGAGGAAGCTCTCGTCCTTGAAGTTGCGCATGGCGAAGTCGAGCGTCTTCTGCCAATCGCTGCCCGCGATTTCGGGCGCCCAGCGGTAGTCTTCCTCTTCCGGCGATTCACAGATGCGCCGAATGTCCTGGAACATCAGAAAGCCCAGCGTGTACGGGTTCAGGCCGCTGTAATACGGGCTGTTGAATGGCGGCTGATAGATCACGTTGGTGTGGGCCTGCAGCAGCTCGAGCATGAAGGCGTCGTTGACGAGTTTTTCGTCGTACAGCTTGTGCAGGATGGTGTAGTGCCAGAACGTCGCCCAGCCTTCATTCATCACCTTGGTCTGCCGCTGCGGATAGAAGTACTGCGCGATCTTGCGCACGATGCGCACGATTTCTCGTTGCCATGGCTGCAACTTGGGCGCGTTCTTCTCGATGAAGTACAGCAGGTTCTCTTCCGGTTCCGGCGGGAATTGCGGATCGGGTTCCGGTATGTCGTCGGCCGTTGCGAGCGCGCGAGCGCGGTGCGTCGGCAGCGTGCGCCACAGGTCGTTCACCTGCGCTTCCAGGTATTTCTCCCGCTCCGCCTGGCGCGCCTGCTCTTCGTTGATCGACAGCTTCTTCGGCCGCCGATAACGATCGACCCCGTAGTTCTGCAATGCGTGGCAGGAGTCGAGCAGCAGTTCCACCTCCTGCTCGCCGTAGCGCTGCTCGCATTCGGCCACGTAGTTCTTGGCGAAAAGCAGGTAATCGACGATCGCGTCGGCGTTCGTCCACGTGCGGAACAGGTAATTGCCCTTGAAGAAGGAGTTGTGGCCATAGCAGGCATGTGCGATCGTCAGCGCCTGCATCGGCATCGTGTTCTCCTCCATCAGGTAGGCGATGCAGGGGTTCGAATTGATGACGATCTCGTAAGCCAGCCCCATGAGGCCGCGCTGGTAGCCGCGTTCGGACGCCAGGAAGTGCTTGCCGTATGACCAATGGTTGTAGCCCAGCGGCAAGCCGGACGACGCGTAGGCATCGAGCATCTGCTCGGCGGTAATGATTTCGATCTGGTTCGGATAGGTGTCCAGGCCGAAGTCTGCGGCAATCTGGGCGATGCTTTGGTCGTAGCGCCTGATCAGCTCGAAGGTCCACTCCGAGCCCGTAGATAGATAGGCCATGCTCGTTCCCGTTTGTCGATCACTCAGGGTCACAGGTGGCGTGCTCACCATGGCACCCGCTGCCACTGGACGGCGGCAGCGCCCGGCTGGGAGCAACCTGCTGCTGCAGATCAGCGATCAGGCGGCGCGCTTCTGAAACAGCTCGTGCAACACCGGATAGATTTCGTCCGCTTTGAGAATGCGCTGCATCGCGAAGTTGTCGTGCCCAGCCTTCAACGTAAGATACTCCTCCCACAGGTTCTGGGGCTCCGTCGAGACCACCTCAACATAGGCGTAATACTGCGTCAACGGCAGGATCGTTTCACGCAGCAGCTTCGCGCACAGCTCAGAATCGCCCGCCCAGTTGTCACCATCCGAAGCCTGCGCACAATAGATGTTCCATTGGCTTGGCGAATAGCGCTCCTGCATCACTTCCGCCATCAGCTTGAGTGCGCTCGACACAACAGTGCCACCCGACTCGCGTGAGTGGAAGAAGTCCTCTTCGTCCACCTCCTTGGCCACGGTGTGGTGACGGATGAAGACGACGTCGATGCGTTCGTAGTTCCGCTTCAGGAACAGGTAGAGCAGCATGAAGAAGCGCTTGGCCAAGTCCTTGCGCGATTCGTCCATCGAGCCGGACACGTCCATCACGCAAAACATCACCGCCTGCGCCTGCGGGCGCTTGCGCAATACGCGGTTGTTGTAGCGCAGGTCGAGCTTCTCGATGAACGGCACGCGATCCAGGCAGGAGCGCAGATGGCGCATCTCCTTCATCAGCTCTTGCGCGCGCACGCTGTAAGGGCCGTCGTTTTCCAGTTCTTCGTTGTACTCGCGTTCCAACTCGTGCAGACGACGCTGATACGGGCTGGACAACGCGATACGGCGACCGAGCGAGCTGCGCATCGTACGCAGAATCGACAGGTTGGACGGCGTGCCATCGAGCGAGAAACCCGCGCGCACCTTGCGCACCTCCGCGATCTTGGCCAGGCTGCGCTTGGCAAGATCGGGCAACGCCATGTCTTCGAAGAAGAAGTTGAGAAAGTCCTCGCGCGAGAGCGTGAAGATGAAATCGTCTTCGCCCTCGCCCGAGTCGCTGGCCTGGGAGCCGGAACCGCCGCTGCCCTGCTGCGGGCGGTCGAAGCTGTCGCCGCGAATGAACTCCTTGTTACCCGGGTGGACGCCTTCGCGGCGTCCGCCCGAGCCGTGGTGGAACATGGGCTCCGAGATGTCCTTGACGGGAATGGACACCTGCCCGCTCTGCTCGATGTCCATGATCTTGCGGCCCGTCACGGCCTTGGCCACCGCGCGGCGGATCTGGTCTCGGTAACGCTTGATGAAGCGTTGCTTGTTGACGGTGCTCTTGCCGCCACCGTTCTCCCGCCGATCAATGATCGTGCCCATGTAACTGCCCTCGATTGGAAGTTCGCTGGGGTGTCCTTGCCCTCTCCTGACCTCCTTAAGATGATTTCCTGACGCGCAGGTACCACTCCACCAGCAAGCGGACCTGCTTCTGGGTATAGCCCTTCTCCACCATGCGGTTGACGAAGTTTTCGTGCTTCTCCTTGTCGTCATGCGACGACTTGGCATTGAACGAAATGACCGGCAGGAGGTCCTCCGTGGTCGAGAACATCCGCTTCTCGATCACCGCACGCAACTTCTCGTAGCTGGTCCAGACCGGGTTCTTGCCTCCGTTCTTGGCCCGCGCACGCAGCACGAAATTGACGATCTCGTTGCGGAAGTCCTTCGGATTGGAAATGCCCGCGGGTTTTTCCACCTTCTCCAACTCGTCATTCAACGCGCTGCGATCGAGAATTTCGCCCGTGTTCGGATCGCGATATTCCTGATCCTGGATCCAGAGGTCGGCGAACACCACGTAGCGGTCGAAGATGTTTTGCCCGTACTCCGAATACGACTCCAGATACGAGGTCTGAATCTCCTTGCCGATGAACTCCACGTACGGCGACGTGAGGTATTCCTTGATGTAAGACATCAGCTTGGACTCTGTCTCCGGCGGGAACTGCTCGCGCTCGATCTGCTGCTCGAGCACGTACAGCAGATGCACCGGGTTAGCCGCCACCTCCGTCCCATCGAAGTTGAAGACCTTCGAGAGCACCTTGAAGGCAAAGCGCGTCGACAAGCCAGTCATGCCCTCGTCGATGCCGGCAAAGTCGCGGTACTCCTGGTACGACTTTGCCTTCGGGTCGACGTCCTTCAGGCTCTCGCCGTCATACACGCGCATCTTCGAGAAGATGTTGGAATTCTCGGGCTCCTTGATGCGCGTGAGCACCGCGAACTGCGCCATCATCTTTAGCGTGTTTGGCGCACAGGGCGCTGCGGCCAGCGAGCTGTTACGCAGTAGCTTGTCGTAGATCTTCACCTCATCCGACACGCGCAGGCAGTACGGCACCTTGACGATGTAGATGCGATCCAGGAAGGCCTCGTTGTTGCGGTCGGACTTGAAGCTTTGCCACTCCGCCTCGTTCGAGTGCGCCAGGATGACACCATCGAAGGGGATCGCACCAAACCCTTCCGTGCCCTTGTAGTTGCCTTCCTGCGTGGCCGTCAGCAGCGGGTGCAAGACCTTGATCGGCGCCTTGAACATCTCGACGAACTCGAGCAAGCCACGGTTGGCCAGGCACAGCCCGCCCGAATACGAATACGCATCCGGATCGTCCTGCGGATAGTCCTCCAGCTTGCGGATGTCGACCTTGCCGACCAGCGACGAAATATCCTGATTGTTTTCGTCGCCCGGCTCTGTCTTGGAGATCGCAATCTGCGACAGCACCGACGGGTGAAGCTTCACCACCCGGAAACGCGTGATATCGCCATTGAACTCGTGCAGCCGCTTGACGGCCCACGGCGAAGCGATCGAGTTCAGATAGCGCCTCGGGATACCGTAGTCTTCCTCCAGAATCTTGCCGTCTTCCTCAGGCGAGAACAGCCCGAGCGGGGACTCGTGAATCGGCGAGCCCTTCAGGGCGTAGATGGGGATCTGCTCCATCAACGACTTCAACTTCTCGGCAAGCGAGGATTTGCCGCCGCCCGGAGGTCCGAGCAGGTAAAGGATCTGTTTGCGTTCCTCAAGGCCCTGCGCGGCATGTTTGAAGAAGGAGACGATCTGCTCGATCGTGTCCTCCATGCCATAGAACTCCCGGAAGGCCGGGTAGATCTTGATGACCTTGTTGAAAAACAATCGCGACAGCCGAGGATCGTGGTGGGTGTCCACCAGTTCGGGTTGACCGATTGCGGTGAGCATGCGCTCAGCGGCGGTCGCATAGGCGGTCGAGTCTTTCTTACAGATGTCCAGGTACTCCTGGATGCTGTACTCGTCCTCTTTGCGAGCTTCAAAACGCGTTGCGTAGTGGCGGAAAATATCCATATCTCCCCCGTAGATTTCTTCCCTACTCCACACCAACAAGCGAGAGCCAGGCTAGTTCTTGCGTGCGTTGCTGATTCCACTGTAGACGAATCACCGATGATCACAAGAACGGTTGATGGCCCCGAACGGTGCACAACCAATCGCGATTGCGTTAGCGCTCGGCAGCATCAAGTGCTAAATGGACCTTGCTCGATGCATCAGCACACGCACCCCACGACGATCGGCTACCCCGAGCGCAGCAGAAAGCGTACCCATGCCGCCTTCCCGCGCTCGCAGGTTGGTACGTAACCGATCTGCGCGAGTTCCCGCGCGCACGCTGAATACAGGAGGGGGATATCCCTGCATTTCAGTGCGCCGCCAACTGTGATACCGCCGTACTGCGCATGGCGCGCACCCGCGGCGCTACGTTTGTAGCGGCAGCCTTTCTTGCGGTGACGCAACAACCCAGTGTGCAAAGCACGGGACGATATGCGTTTTATCGCCGGGCAGGCGCCCACAGCTCCTGGAGGAACGACCAAACAGATCGACCGAAGGTGTCTCTTTTTTACGCCAGAGGGAAGTTTTGCCGGACGCGATGAAGACGCTGTCCGAAAAGCCCGCACGGATGACGCGGACAAAGAAGCGACTTCTCGTCAGTTTGGTGCGTGGTGCAGGGATCGAACCCTGTAACTCAGTCGTGTGAAACGAAAATCAGCCCTTCCTAACGCCGCCTCGCCTAGACGGCGCCTCGATCCTATCTCTCAGTCGCGAGTACCGATCCCGCCACTTTTCCGCCGACGGAAGCGACCGAACACATGGCTCACGACACATCATTTCTGCCGGAGCACGCCCCCGTAGCCGAATGCGCCGCGCATCGGCCCCCACTGCGCTACGCCATCCCCGAAACGCGCTTGATTTCTTCGGTCACGATTGCAATCAACGCCTCGGTTGCCGTGCTTAACGGCCGCTGAGGATGGCTGACGCAGACCAGATGCCGCACGATGCGCGGCGCAACAATGGTATGCATGCGCAGCCGTCCCTCTTCCACGGCACGCTGCACCACGATGCGCGGCAACACAGTGGCGAAACGCGTAGCTTCAACGAACTGCACGATGGTCCCAAGGATGTCAATTTCGAACTTTGGCGCCAGCGTGACGTCGTGCGCCTGCGTGGCAGTATCCAATACCACGCGTAGGCCGTGCGACTTCGTCGGTAACACAAGCTCCAGTCCAGGCAGCTTCGCCATTTCCACCGATTCCGGCAATTCAGGGCCATTTGCGACGCTCGTCACTAGCACCATCTCTTCGTCATGCAGCGACTGCACCTGCAGCGCCAGCCGACCACGTTGGCGATGGACCACCGCTGCATCAAGCTGGCCAGCGGAAACAAGGTTGATCAGTGCCGTGCTGAAGCCATCTGCCACAGACACCTCTACATTCGGATAGCTCGCGTTAAAGCGTGCCAGGGCTCCGACCAGCACGCTCTCTGTCTCGGAAGCCACCATGCCGATCGTGATGCGGCCGGCCATATGCTCCTCGCGCTGCATCATCTGCTGCCGGGCACTCGCGAGATCGCGCACGATCGGCAGAAACAGTCGGTGCATCATCCGGCCAGCGGCAGTTGGCGCCATACCGTGCGGGATGCGTTCAAAAAGCTTCTGTCCGAACTCATCCTCGAGCTTGGCTATCTGCATGCTCAGGGCCGGCTGCACGATATTCAACCGCTTGGCTGCCCGCGTGACAGAGCCTTCTTCGAAAAGCGCGATGAAGTACTGAATTTGCTTGAGATCCATATTCGGATGGGTATGAACGGTACCGTGTGGCGGCATCAATCTTTGCGGTCCCTGCGACGATGGTCATGGCACCCCATGCCATCAATTATGAGACACAGCGGTTCCATCCCCGTCGGCGCCCGTGCTGGAAGTGCGCGAAAGCAGGTATCAGAATAAATTATTTTGTTGATCACAAAATAGTATTAGAACTTATATCTTGCTCTCACTAATCTGCGATGCACGTTACGCGGTCGCGCCGATCCTCCGGCGCAATCCCGACGCGTACAACGGAGTCGCAAATGAAGAGATTCGATGCTGGCGAGACGACCGGCACGGCGCAGGAGACACAGCAGACAACGGGGCAGCCCTACGTCGGCCGCCCGATGCAGCGCGTCGAAGATGCAGCCATCCTTACGGGCCGCGGTCGCTATGCCGACGACCTCGGCGTAAAGCCCGGCACCCTCCACGCCGCCATACTTCGCTCGCCACACGCGCACGCCGAACTCGGTGTGATTGACTTCGCCGCCGCGCTGAAGGCGCCGGGGGTTCGCGCGGTGCTGACCGGGGCCGACCTGCCAGCCTGGTCCAAGCCCTTCGTGGTGGGCGTCAAAGCGCCGATGGAGCAATGGGCACTGGCAATGGACCGCGTGCGATACGTCGGTGAGCCAGTCGCCGTGGTCGTGGCTGAGAGCCGTGCCTTGGCCGAGGACGCACTCGACCTTGTGCGGGTGGATTACCGTGTGCTGCCACCCGTGGTGTCAATCGAAGCCGCAATAGCCGACGCCGCGCCCCAACTGCACAGCGGCCTGGGTAGCAACGTCGCCAGCGATCGTCATTTCCGCTACGGTGACCCGGAGGCGGCGTTTGCCACCGCACCGCATCGCGTTTCGCTGACTGCGCACTACCCGCGCAACACATGTACGCCCATCGAGTGCGGCGTGGTCATTGCCGAGCATCTGCCGGGTAACGAGGGCTACCAGGTCACCTCGAACTTCATGGGGCCGTTCTCGCTGCACGCCGTGATGGCGATGGCCCTGCAGGTGTCGGCCAACCATCTCCGCCACATCGCTCCCCGCGATTCCGGGGGCAGCTTCGGCGTGAAGCAGGCCGTATTCCCCTACGTGGTCTTGATGTGCCTCGCCTCGCGCAAGGCCGGCGCGCCAGTGAAATGGGTGGAGGACAGACTCGAACACCTGAGTGCATCGACCTCGGCCACCGCGCGGCTGTCCACCATCGAAGCTGCCGTCGAAGCGGATGGCCGGATCGTCGCTCTTGATTACGATCAGCTCGAAGACTGCGGTGGCTACCTGCGCGCGCCGGAGCCCGCGACCTTCTACCGGATGCACGGTGTACTGACGGGCGCTTACGCGATTCCCAACCTGCGCGTGCGCAACCGCGTTGTGCTAACCAACAAGACGCCCACCGGCCTCGTACGCGGCTTCGGCGGACCGCAGGTGTATTTCGCGCTTGAGCGGCTCGTGCAGCGGATCTCGATCGAACTCAACCTCGATCCGCTCGACGTCTACCGCCGTAACTTCGTTCCGACCAACGCCTTTCCCTATCGTGCTGCAGCCGGCGCGCTGCTCGATTCCGGCAACTACCAACTGGCGATGTCTCGCGCGCTGGAAACAGGCGCCTACGACGAACTGAAGCGCCGCCGTGACATCGCGCGGGCCGAAGGGCGGCTCTACGGCATCGGCTTTGCGGCGATTGTCGAGCCCTCGGTATCGAACATGGGCTACATCACGACGGCCACGCCGGCCGAGGCGCGCCGCAAGGCCGGTCCGAAGAACGGCGCCATTGCAAGCGCCACGGTCAGTGTCGACCTGCTAGGCGGTGTGGTGGTGACGATTGCGTCCACGCCCGCCGGGCAGGGCCATATGACTGTCTGTGCGCAGGTCGTGGCCGACGTGCTTGGCATCGACCCGGCCGAGGTCATCGTCAATGTCGAATTCGATACCCACAAAGACGCATGGTCGGTGGCCGCCGGCAATTATTCCAGCCGGTTTGCGGGAGCGGTGGCCGGCACCGTCCATCTGGCCGCAACACGCGTTCGCGACAAGCTGGCGCGCATCGTGGCCTCGCATCTCGACTGCGATTCAGCCGAACTGATCTTCGCCGAGGGGCGCATCACGCGCAGAGATGCCCCCGAGACTGCCGTGGTGTTTGCCCGCGCTGCGAGCAATGCGCCGCACTGGTCGCCGCAATTGCTGCCTGCCGGTGAGGAACCGGGCCTGCGCGAAACCGTGTTCTGGTCACCGCCCAACCTTGACGCACCGGACGAGCAGGACCGTATCAACACGTCCGCATGCTATGGCTTTGCGTTCGACCTGTGCGGCCTGGAAATCGACCGTGCCACCGGCCGTGTGCGCATTGACCGCTACGTGACAGCGCACGACGCCGGCAAGCTGCTCAACCCTGCGCTCGCCGACGGCCAGATTCGCGGCGCGTTCGCGCAAGGGCTGGGCGCAGCACTGATGGAGGAGTTCCGCTACGGCCCTGATGGCAGCTTCCAGTCCGGCACGTTGGCGGACTACCTGTTGCCCACAACGTGCGAGGTGCCCGATCCGATCATCGTGCATCTGGAGACACCGAGTCCGTTCACGCCGCTCGGGGCCAAGGGGCTCGGCGAAGGCAACAACATGAGCACGCCGCCATGTATCGCCAACGCTGTAGCCGACGCCCTCGGAGTGCGGGATATCCGGTTGCCTCTGACGCCAGCCAAGGTCATGGCGATGATCGGTCTCGAAGACCCCCCGCCATCGCGCCTCGAACTGGCGGAAACGGCAACGGCTGCCGCCACCGGAGGCAAAGAAAGGTCCAAGGGCGCAAAGGCTCTGAGTGCACGCGGAACGGTTGATTTGGATGCACCGCCCGAGGCCGTATTCGCTGTCCTACTCGACCCGCAAGCCCTGGCCCAGGTCGTACCTGGTTGCCACGTGTTGGAGCCGATCGGAGACAACCGCTACCGCGCCGACGTGACCGTAGGGGTGGGCATGATCAAAGCGCGCTACGAAGCCGAGATTGCGCTGTCCGACCTGGAACCCCCGCACCGGCTGCGACTGTCGGGGGCCGGCCTGTCGTCGCTTGGCAGCGCACGTGGCTCGGGCATGGTCGAACTGGCGCCGCACGAGGGTGGCACTCGTCTCACGTACGACTATGAGGCCGAGGTATCCGGCAAGGTCGCAGCGGTCGGCGGCCGCATGCTTGAAGGCGCGGCCAAAGTGGTGCTGCGCCAGTTGTTTGAATCCCTGGGCCGGCAAGCGGGCGGCAAGCCAGTACGCAAACCAGGTTGGATCGCGCGGCTGCTCGCGCTTTTTGGAGCCCGGCGATGAAACCCCCCGCCTTTGACTATCTGCGCGCAGAGTCCACGCAGCATGCGCTGGAAGCGCTCGCCCATGCAGGTGAAGACGCCCGTGTACTTGCCGGAGGCCAGTCGCTGATGGCCGTACTGAACATGCGCCTCGCGCAGCCGCAACTGCTGGTCGATATCTCTCGCACGCATGACCTGAACGCCGTGCGAGTCGAAGACGGCCACCTGGAAGTAAGCGCTGCGGCCACACAGGGCAACGTGGAGTGGCGTCCGTCGCTCGCCAACGAGGTGCCGCTGCTGGCGCTGGCTTTCCCGCACATCTCGCATTTCCAGATTCGCAACCGCGGCACGGTGTGCGGCTCCATTGCCCACGCCGACCCGAGCGCCGAGCTGCCACTGGTGCTCACTGCGCTCGACGGACAAGTGGTGCTGCGTTCGCTGCGCCGCCGCCGCGTGATGCAGGCCACCGATTTCTTTCAGGGAATGCTGATGACCGCACGCGAGCCTGACGAGCTGGTGGAAGCCGTGCGCTTCCCGTTGCGGCAGCCCGGTGCGCGCTACGGCTTCACTGAGTTCTCGGCCCGCCATGGGGACTTTGCCCTGGTGGCGTGCGCGGCCATCGTCACCGACGATGCCATCGCCCTTGCCGTGGGCGGAGTAGCAGACCGGCCGATGCTCGAGCGTTGGCCGCGCCTGCACGGCAAGGCACTTACGGAGGCCATCAACGATTTCAGTTGGAAATTGGGCGCGCAAGACGACGCCCATGTCAGCGCGCAGTACCGCCGCCACCTCGTGCGGCAACTGGGCATGCGCGCAATCGAGGAGGCAAGATGAGTAAAACCAAGAAAGGCGGCGCGCCTTCCAGTGCGCTTTCTGTGATGCGGCGACAGGAGCACCACCGCATCGCCCTGACATTGAACGGCAGCGCGCGTACCGGCCTGTGTGCGCCGCGCGAGTTGCTATCCGACTTCCTGCGCCATGAGCTCGGCGCCACCGGCACCCACGTTGGTTGTGAGCATGGCGTATGCGGTGCGTGCACGGTGCGTGTGGACGGCGTGGCTTCCCGCTCCTGCCTGATGCTGGCCGTGCAGGCGGACGGTCGTGCAGTCGACACCGTCGAAGGCCTCGCCACGCACGAAGGTTTGAGCGATTTACAGGAGGCTTTCCGCCGCCATCACGCCCTGCAATGCGGCTTCTGCACGGCAGGCATCCTGATGTCGTGCGCAGACTATCTGGAGCGCGTGCCCGAGCCGACTGAGGCGCAAGTGCGCGAGATGTTGTCCGGTCATCTGTGCCGCTGTACCGGCTACACACCGATCGTTGCCGCCGTCCTTGACGTCGCCGCCAGCCGCGCAGGGGCACGCCCGATTTCAGCGCCGGTTTCCGAGGAGACCAGCAATGCTTGATCTCGGCCGCACATTCCTGCAGAGCGTGGAGCGCAGCCCCCACGCTCTCGCCATAGTCGACGGGGACCTGAAACTATCCTATGCGCAATGGCTAACGCGCATCCAGAGCGTGGCCGCAGGCCTGCTTGACCTTGGCCTGCGCCCTGGCGAACGCCTGCTTGCCATCCTGCAGAACCGCTGGGAGATGGCGACCCTTCACTGGGCTTGCCAGTTCACCGGGATCGTCATCGTCCCGCTGAATTGGCGCGCCAAGCCGGACGAGCTCGACTATTGCGTACGTGACGCAGACGCAAAAGCACTGATCTTCGAGCCAGTCAGTGCAGACGCCGTTCTCGGCAGTCCCGCTGCGCTGAAAATCCTCCGCATCGCACTGGACGGCGCACCACACTCTTCGCTGTCATTTGACACCCTGATGGGCGCCGCGCCGCGGCCAGACAGCGTCCTGCCCGAAGCTGATGACGTCTCGCTCATGTTGTACACCTCGGGCACAACTGGACGGCCAAAGGGCGTGCCCCGCCGCCACAGGCAGGAGCGCGCTGCTGCGTTGGCGCACGTCGCTCAGAACCTGTACCGGCGAGGCGAGCGTACGCTCGGGGTGATGCCGCTGTATCACACGATGGGCGTGCGCTCCTTGCTGGCGATGGCACTGGTGGACGGTCTTTTCGTCTGCGTGCGGCGCTGGAGTCCGTCTCAGACGCTGCAAGCTATCGCTGATCATCGCGTGAGCTGTCTCTACCTCGTCCCCACGCTCTACCACGACCTGCTGGCCGATCCGGGCTTTGACGCGTTACGCGTGCGCTCAGTCACCAAGCTCGGCTTCGCCGGTGCCGCCATGAATGATGGTCTGCTGAAGCGGCTGGAGCAGGCGTTCCACCCAGAGCTGTTCGTTAACCACTACGGCTCGTCCGAGGTCTACACGTTCAGTGTCGAACAGCGCGCGGCGGGCAAGCCTGGCAGCGCGGGTCGCGCTGGGTTCAATACACGACTGCGCCTAGTCCGCTTGGACACCAACTCGCCGGATGCGGTGGTGGCCCCTGGCGAAGAAGGGCAGATCATCGTCGAACTGCGCGGCGACGAAGCCTTTGAGGGGTACTGGAATCGCGACGATGCCAACGCGAAGTCCCTGCGCCAGGGCTGGTACTTCACCGGTGACACCGGCTACTTCGACGCAGAGGGGGATCTATTCGTCAGTGGCCGCGTGGACGACATGATCATCAGCGGAGGCGAGAACATCTCGCCTGCTGATATCGAGTCGGTCCTCTCCCTGCACCCTGCCGTGGATGAGGTCGCCGTAGCCGGTTTGCCGGACCCGCGCTGGGGCCAAAAAGTCGTCGCTTTCGTCAAGCCGCACGACGACGTAGAGCAGCGAGGAAAATCATCATGCCAGCAGACAAGCTCGGTCAGTACATGACGAGCCCAGAGTTTCTCAGGCGAGCCAACGAAGCCGTGGCTAGAGCGGTGCGCGAACTGGAGGCAAAGGGCATCAAGCCCGTCTATGTCACGCGCCAGCGCCTAGACTCGTCCCACACAAACAAATCTGGCGGCAAAGAACAGCAATGAGCAATCTCGACAATGGAGCAGCGCTTGGCCGGGCATTCGCAGCCGAACGAAACGCTCGCGACTGGAAGACCTACGCGATGGAACTGGAGCGCCAGCTTCGTACGAGTCAAGCCAACACAGCAGGCATGGAAGCCCTGAAAGATGCCGCGATCAAAGAGCTGACAAGACTCGACCCGACAAACTATCTGCACATCCAGCAGAACCGTCAGCGCATTTTTGATTCAGGGTTCACCCCCATCATCAGCGGCTTGTAACCACACTGCATCGAGAATGAAGAAGCCCGCATTGCGGGCTTCTTCTTTGGGTGTCCGCATTCTCTGGTTGATGCCCTCGTTGCACGCTGCAACGCAAGATTCGAGAAATCAAAAACACGATTTCACCGCAGGGTTGGCCGTCTCAGTTCGACCCAAAGCAGCCGCTGACAACAACGCAACGAGGGAATCTACCCCGTGGTCAGCTGGAGGCCCTGTTCGAGGAGGTGCGTTCTAGAATCAATCAACATGGGCGGCGTTGTGCAACCATCCCCATCCTCACCAGCGTTTCCCAAACGCGCGGTTTATCGTTCCAAATTACCGCGATAGCATTCGGAGGGAATCTCTAGAGTACGCAAATCGCACACGCTGCCCCAGAGATTTGCTCATGCCTCTGTACCGCCTTTCCGAACACGCCCCGCAGATTGCGGTCACCACATTTGTCGCGGCCGAAGCTACGATCATCGGCCACGCCGCGCTTGCCGAACACGTAAGCATCTGGCCCGGCGCCGTGGTGCGCGCCGACAACGAGCCGATCGTCATCGGTGCGGGCAGCAACGTTCAGGAAGGTGCGGTGCTGCATACAGACCCGGGCTGCCCCCTGCAGATCGGCAGCAACGTGACGGTGGGCCATCAAGCCATGCTGCATGGCTGCACGATCGGCGATGGCGCACTCATCGGCATTCAAGCCGTGGTGCTGAACAACGCCGTCATTGGCGAGGATTCATTGGTGGCGGCCGGTGCACTGGTCACGGAGGGCAAGACGTTTCCGCCGCGCTCGCTCATTCTAGGATCGCCTGCCAAGGCGGTGCGCGAGCTGAGCGACGACGAAGTCCGCAACCTGCGCGCCAACGCTCTGAGCTACGTCGAACGGGCCGCCACCTACCGCCGTGAGTTGACCCGGCTCGACTGAGCTTTCCCCAAAGTCCCGCATTTTTTCTGCTCCACGCAGCCCAGCGCTGCGTGGGGATTCAACACGTCCGCCAACAAGCCGCGTGCTTGCCGGACATCACAACAACCAAGATGGAGGAGATATGCATCAATTCACACGGCACCTGCTAGCGGCGGCTGCCGTAAGCCTGGTTGCCCCGGTGGCGCTGGCGCAGTCGAGCGTCACGCTCTATGGCCTGGTCGACACGGGCATCGAATACGTCAGCCATGCCGGCGCCAACGGCTCGGGGAGCGTGTATCGCGTGTCGCCTGGCAATGTCACCGGTTCGCGCTGGGGCTTACGCGGCAAGGAAGACCTGGGTGGTGGCCTGAATGCGGTGTTCGTGCTGGAAAGCGGTTTCAACAGCGACACGGGTGTGTCCGGCCAGGGTGGCCGCCTGTTCGGGCGGCAGGCTTACGTGGGCATCGAAGGCCGGTTCGGCCTGATCTCGTTCGGGCGGCAGATCAACACGTTCTACGACCTGTTCGTGCCGTTCGACCCCGTGCGCTATACGAGCTACAGCCTGCTCTCGCAGGACAGCCAGTTTGCCAACCGCGCCGACAACGCCATCAAGTACACCGGCAACTTCGGCAACCTGACACTCACGGCCATGTACAGCGCCGGGTACGACGCCACGATCGCCAACGGTGGTGAAGTCCCAGGCGCGCCGCGCGTTGGGCAGGAGATCAGCACTGGCGTGACCTACACGATCGGGCAGATCGGCATGATCGCCGCGTACGACCAGCGGCGCGGCACCTCGCTTGCCACGCAGGACATCATTGAGCGCCGCTACGCAACGGGCCTCGTGTGGAACTCGGGGCCCTATACGGTGACGGCAGGCTATCGCTACCAGCAAGGCGCGCTGACGCAGCCGTCGCTGCACGCCAACCTGTATTGGCTGGGCGGGTCTTATACCATCACGCCGGCGCTGACGTTGCGTGCGGGGGTATATCGCAGCACGGTGCGTAACTCGCCCAACGGCGCAACGAGCTATGCGGTGTCGACGCTCTACAGCCTGTCCAAGCGCACCGACCTGTATGTCAACGCCTCATACATGAACAACAAGGGGGCATCCACACTGGGCGTGGTCAATGCGACGACGGCAGCTCCGGGTGTCAGCCAGACGGGCGTGGTGGCCGGCATCAAGCACATCTTCTAAGCGTGTGGAGGCTGCGGTCGATTCGGCCGCAGCCTCATGAAAAAAGGGCAGCTTCGGCTGCCCTTTCCTATTGCGCACTCCGGTGCCTCAGGCGGCGTGTGCACCCAGCCCGGAGAGAATTTCGTCGTTGTGTTCGCCAGCCTTGGGCAGTGGATGACGCACGCCCGGTCGCTGGCCACCCATCAGCAGCGGCAGTAATACAGCGGGGCCTGTCGAGCCATCGTCCATCTGCATGGGCACCAGACCGCCGCTCGCCTTGAGGTGCGGATCATCGAGCAGTTGATCAGGCCGGACGATGGGCGCGTAGGGAATGCCCGCCGCTTCGAGCTTGGGCGCGAGCGCGGCGGCATCGTGTTCGGCCAGGATGCCGCCCAGCTCCCGCAGCAGTTGTGGACGCACCGCAACGCGCAGCGTGTTGTTCGCGTACTGCGGGTTGTCGAGTAGCTCCGGATGGCCCAGTAGTTGGCACAGCGTCGTGAATTGCTTGTCGCTCACTGCGCCAATGAAGAGCTGCTCGCCACCGGCCAGCGTGAAGATGTCATAGACGCTCCATGCCGACACGCGCGCAGGCATCGGCGGCGGGGCTTCGCCAGTCATGGCGTACTGCTGCATGTGTTGCGATGCGAGGAACACGCAGTTCTCGAACAGCCCGCTCTGAATTTCCTGCCCTTTGCCGGTACGGTCCCGCTCGCGCAGTGCCGCCAGCACGCCAATGGCGCCGAACATACCGCCCATGATGTCGTTGACGGAGGTGCCTGCGCGCAACGGACGTCCTACAGGTCCGGTCATATACGACAGCCCGCCCATCATTTGCACGACCTCATCCAACGCCAGGCGGTTCTCGTACGGCCCCGGCAGAAAGCCCTTGTGCGACACATAGATGAGGTGCGGATAGTCGGCCGACAGCGATGCGTGGTCGAGCCCGAGCTTTTCCATCAGGCCCGGGCGAAAGTTTTCGAGTACCACATCGCACTGGCCGGCAAGCTCACGCGCGGTGGCGCGACCCTCCTCCGTGGTGATGTCGAGCACCACGCTCTTCTTGTTGCGGTTGAACGCGCGGAAGAAGCCGATGCCCAGGCCGGGCAGATTGCGTGTCTTGTCGCCGCCGGGCGGCTCGACCTTGATGACTTCGGCACCGAGGTCGGCCAGGATCATCCCGCAGGTGGGGCCCATGACCATGTGCGTGAATTCCAGCACACGGATGCCGGCGAGCGGCAGCGATGAAGCGTCGTCGTGATGCATGTTTGTCAAGCCAGGATGGCGGATTGGGCAGATTGGGCCGCTTGGGGAGAATTCGGGTGGAAGGTCTTGGGCAGGCCGGCGCGCCACAGCGTGCCGTGCAGTGTCTCGCCGGGCAACCAGTCGGCCAGGTGTTCGCGCAGGGACAGCAACTGGCCAATGTCGAGCCCGGTGGCCACGCCCATGCTCTCCAGCATGAAGGCGAGGTCTTCCGTGGTGACGTTGCCGCTCGCGCCTGGGGCGTGCGGGCAGCCGCCGATGCCGCCCAGGCAGGCGTCAAAGCGCGTCACGCCCGCTTGCATGGCAGCATAGACGTTGGCCAGGCCCAGGCCCCGCGTGTCGTGGAAGTGGCCGCACCAGAACTGATCCCCGGCGATGGCAACGGCGCGCTCGAACAGGCGCGATACGGCAGCGGGGTCGGCATAGCCCACGGTGTCTGCCAGGCTGACGCGATCGGCACCGGCATCGAGGAGAGCCTGCATTAGGCGCAGGACTTCATCGGCCTCGACCTCACCCTGTAGCGTGCAACCAAACGCCGTGCCGACGCCGCCTTCGATCAAGGTCTTGGCGCCGGCGGCGTCGCGCGCCGCACGGATACGCGCCACCTCGTCCACCACCTCGTCTGGTGTCTTGCGCAGGTTGGCGAGGCTGTGTGCATGGCTGGCCGACAACGGCACGATCATGAGGTCCACGCCGCTGGCGACAGCGTTCTCTGCACCGCGCAGGTTCGGTACCAGTGCGGAGACGAACAGTTCTGGCAGCGTGCGCGCGTAGGCCACAAGCTGCGCGGTATCCGCCAGTTGCGGCAGCAGGCGCGCGGGCACGAACGAGCCGATCTCGATCTCGCGCACACCGGCAGCGTGGGCGGCCTGCACCCATGCGCGCTTGTGCTCGGTGGGCAGGATCGTCTGGATGCTTTGCAATCCGTCTCGTAAACCGACTTCGCGGATCACAGCGGTGGTGGGCACGGGGGTGTTCATGAGGGACATTGCGTCAGGCAGGCGTCAATCGATGTTCCGACTGTATGCCTTTCTGCGCGGAAGCTACAGCGATCAAGTACGCACGCTTCCGTTCCGGACGGGAAAGCCTGGAAGCGGCGTACGGGCATTCCAGAATTTCCTGCAGCACCAGCAAGCGCTACCATTTCCGCGTCTTCGTTCCCGACCGGAATGCCTCGCGGAGCCCCATGCGTGACCTCGATCTAACCACCCTACGCCTGTTCGTTGCCGTGTGCGAGACACGCAACATGGCGCGCGCCGGCGAACAGGAGAACATCGTTGCGTCGGCCATCAGCAAGCGGCTGGCGCAGCTGGAAGACACCGTGGGCACGGTCCTGCTTGAACGCGGACGGCGCGGTGTGATTCCTACGCCGGCGGGCGACATCGTGCTGGCCCACGCGCGCGCCATGTTGGCCGCTGCCGACCGGGTGGCACGCGACATGGCTGATTACGGCAGCGGCATCCGGGGGCAGGTTCGCTTGCTGGCCACCGTATCGTCGATGGCCGAATCGTTGCCCGACGATATCGCCGCATTCCTCAACCGGCCCGAGCACCGCGATATCCGCGTGACGATGGAAGAAAGCATGAGCAGCGACATCGTGCGCGCTCTGCGCGAGGGCTCCGCACCGCTGGGCATCTGCTGGGATGCGGCTGACCTGGAGGGGTTCGAGACCCGGCCGTACCGCGCCGACCACCTGGCCGTGGCCGTGCACGAAGCGCACCCGCTGGCACCGCGTGAGCATTGCCGCTTTGAAGACACGCTGGAGTTCGATCACGTGGGCTTGCCGGCGCAGACGGCCGTGCACACAATGCTTGCGCGTTATGCGGCGATCCTGGGCCACACGATCAAGTACCGCGCCGTGGTGTCGACCTTCGATGCATCGCTGCGCTGCGTGCGCGCGGGCCTCGGCCTGGCCATCGTGCCGGGTGAGATTGCCGAGCCGTTTATCCCGACCTTTGGCCTGCGTGTGGTGCCGTTGAGCGACGACTGGGCGCGTCGCCGTTTTACGGTGTGCTTTCGCAACCTGGAATCGTTGTCGCCGGCGGCGCGACTGCTCGTTGAGCATCTGGCAGCGTGCGACGCCACTGCCGCTATCGAACCGACAACACCTGCCCGGCAAAAGAAAACGACGCGGAAAACCACTTCCGCGTCGTGAGCGCTACGGTGTTCCGGTGGGGCTAGTGCGACAGCTCTTCCAGCCGCAGGCCGTTGCTCTTCGGCCCGAAGCCGCCAATCGCCAGCATCACCACCAGCATGCATACGGTGATCCCCGCAAACACGCCCGGCACGCCTAAGTGCCGCAACAGGAAGGCAATCAAAAAGCCCGAGAACATGGCGCCGATGCGGCTGGCCGAATACACGATGCCATTGGCGCGACAGCGGATGAAGGTCGGGAACAGCTCGGCCTGGTAGGCGTGATAGCACACCGAAATGGTCTGCCCAGCGAGGCTGATCAGCACGCCCAGCACGATCAACGCGAGTGGATCTTTCAGTTGCCCGAACGTCACGCCGAACACGATGACGGCAAACGCGGCACCAACGATCAGCCACTTGCGCTGGATGCGGTCGGCATAGGCCATGGCCAGCAACGGCCCGACGGGCAGCGCAATGGCGATGATGAACGAATACAGGAGGCTCTTGGTCACGGTGATGCCGTGGCCGATGAGCAGCGTCGGCACCCAGTTGGCAAAGCCGTAGTAGCCGATGGCCTGGCAGAAGTTGAAGACGATCAGCATGATCAGGCGCGAGCGATACGGCGGGCGCCACAGTTCCGCCAGCGATGCGCGGCGGTGCGGCGGCTGCACGACGGCCTGCAGCGGCGGTGGCAGGGCTTTGCCGGATTCGCGCTCGGCGGCGGCTTCCATCTGGCGGACAACGGCATCTGCCTGGTCGATATGGCCATGCATGGCCAGCCAGCGCGGGCTTTCCGGTACGGCGCGGCGGATGAACCACACCAGCACCGCGCCGGCAGAGCCCAACAGCACCACCCAGCGCCAGCCTTCGAACCCCAGCAGGGTGGTCGGCACGAGCCAGTACGACAGAATGGCCGCAGCGGGTGCGGCGGCAAACATCACCATCTGATTGAACGCCATGGCGCGGCCGCGCATATGCTGCGGCACGAGTTCGGTGACGTAGCTGTCGATGGTCACGATCTCGATGCCGACACCGATGCCGGTGAGAAAGCGCCAGATCAGCAGGCCTTCGGGGCTCTGCTGGCACGCCATGATGGCGGAGCCGATCGAGTACCACAGCAGCGATACCGTGAACACCGTGCGGCGCCCATAACGATCGGGCAGCCAGCCCAAGCCGAACGTGCCGACGAAGAGCCCCGCAAACGTGGCGGCAATGAAGCCGGCCATGCCATGCAGCCCGAAGAACGCATCGGTCGTGGCCTTGAGCAGCCCGCTTTTTTCCATACCGGGCGCGATATAGCCCGTGAAGATCAGATCGTAGACCTCGAAAAAGCCACCCAGCGAAATCAACAGCACTAGCATCCACAGGTTACGTGTGATGGGCAAGCGGTCCATCCGCGAAGAAAGCGCCGTGGCGGCGCGGGTGTCTTGATCGTGTTGAGCGATGGCAGTCGGCGCGCTGTCCGCTGTCAGGGGGCGTTGCATGGTTGTCTCCTTAACGCATGGCCGCGCTTCTATCGAGCGTTGGGCCAGGGGCGCCGGTATCGGCATCGTATTCCCGCGCAGGCAAGACCGTCGTCTCGGTCTGTGCACCACCGGATGGCACCCACTGTAGCGATTCCAGTCTGCAACTACGGAGCTATTTGGGAACCAATAATGTTCCGTTTCGGAAACGCTTGGCGTAGTTCATGGTGCCCCGGGAGGGGCTACCTGAAGAACGATGAATGACGGCTGTTGGCCGTTCGGCGCCCCTCACCTACCCGCGCCACACGATAAATTGCACCGCACAAGACAAAATCAGCCACGAGGCGCGGATACCCATTCATTTGAGCTACACCTCGCGCTTCCCGATTTGGGGCGTATCGGACGGTTTGTCTGCGTTTGCACTATGCAACAGCTCGGATGCACGACTCCGAGCACTGTTACTACCCTGCCCCACCCCTGCGCCATAATGCTGCTGGCTCCGATCGTGCATGTCTTGGCCAACACGCGCGGAGATTTGACCGCCAATCCACGAGAACACCTGATCAGGCACGACGTGGATCAGCGAGAAGGTACCTTGCACCAGCGTCTGACACATCCCCACGTACAAGACGATGAAGCCAATGATGCTCACCAGGCCGGTCAACGAGTCGTACTGGGCGTTCTGCATCGCCACGCCGAACATGGTGTTGAGCAACGTGCCGAGCACCACAATCCCGGTGCCGGCAAGGATGAATCCAATGACCATGAAAACCGGCCGAAACATGACATTCAAGAGGAAGATGTAACCGTGCGTGGTCCGCTGGCCCATGCCCTCTCCATCGCCGTCAAGGTGTGTCATCGCCCAAAGCGGAGCTGCCACCATCGCCTCGCCAACGACGGCGTACCACGACACGATGCCACCGAACCAAATGATGAACGGCAGCATCGGGATGTAGATCGACAACACCGCGCCGAAAAAAAACAGCGTGATGATCATCATGGTGATGAAAGGGCCGAGCGCATCCAGCATGCCTTTCGCCCCCTCTTTGATTGCGCCCAGCACCCCGCCGGAAAACACGTCGCCGACGGCACTAATAGCCTTTCCGGCCAGGGAGTCGGAAGCAGCTAGTCCTCCCTTCACCAGCGCGTAGCCAGAAAGCGCTGTCCACCCACCGGCAAGGATGTAGTCTCCGAGGTTCTTCATGCCGATGAGCGGGTTGGTTGCGCCGTTGGGGCCTTGACCCGAGTTCATGCCGATCGCCATCTTCACAATGGCCTGCCCTGGAAAGATCTTCGACATGATGTTCTTTGGGTCCGTGGTGCCCGTCGCCAAGCTATTCACCCTGTCCTGCGGCGTCCCTGTCGATGCGGCCTGTTGGATCTGCTGAGCGTAGGCTGCCAGCACCTTGCGATAGAGCTGGGGGTACGGAAGGTTTCCCAGGTCAGTGCTCGGCACCGCTGAAGCCGTGGCGTTGGCCAAACTGGTTAGTTGCGAGTTCGCTTGTGCAAATGTCTGGTACCACGCCCCCAGCATGACCCACCCGTCACGCTGCAAATTCGACTGGATAAGGCTCCCCAGGCTGTTGATCGTGCTGGCTGAACTAGCGATCGCCTGAGTAACCGAAGCGTGATACTGCAGAGCAGCTTTGTTGATCGTATCTTGCGGGTCCGCTGGACGACCTCCGCTCGCAACCGACGACACATAGGCTTGAGCAGCAGACGACAAAGTCGACTGGATCGTGCTCAGTGCGGTTCGGTGTGCGCTGATCATCTGTTCATACGCGGGCCCGGGGTCAGCACTGTAGACCGTCATGCCATCGTAGTTTGGCAGCGGCTGGGGCGGCTCAATGGCCACCTCTGCCCCACCGCATGACAGACCGAGCTGATTCATCAAGACAATCTTGTCGCCTTTCGCAAGCGTCGAGAATCTCTCGGCCGGATCGACACTCACACCACCGGTGTCGGTCGGCATGCTATCGATCGCAGTGTTCGCCGCCTGAGCGCACAAGTTGGCCTCGAACAGCGCTTTGGCGAGTGACGTGGCTTGGGGTGCGGCCGACGCGGAGATCATCGAGCCACCGCTCCTGAGTACAGCCAGCGCGCTATCGAGCGACAGATTGGCAATGCCAACGCCGGTCATCGTGGCCCATAGCATGATCACCTGCGCGCCGCAGTAGCCCCCAAACAGTGGCACGAGTGACGAAAAGCCAGCGCACATCCGGATGATGAACCAGGGAGATGATTTCTTCGCCCCCTTGAATTCACCTTCTTGCCCGGTAGCAATCAATGCTGCGCCGAAGTGGTACGCCGACACCGTGGTGCTGGCCATCTGCTCGCTGCTGGTCGCGCTAGATGCGTTCGTTGATCGCCTCGGAACGCCCGATGAAGCGGCCGAGGTGAAGGAACTGGTCAACGCGTACCGTCAGCTGCATGAGGAACCAGAAACCCACTGAGGAGGTTCTATGGCAACCAAGAAGGTCACCAAGAAGAAGTATTTGAGGATTCTCAACAAGCGCCTGCGTGCCGAGCCGGATGTTTCGTCCAGCGCGCTGTTCGTCTTCTACCCTCTGGGTGCGAAAGCCAAGCATGCCACCGGCGTTGTCGCCTGCGAGCCCCACAGCGGGCCTGAGTTCGCAATTATGGCCGCCATTCAGCGCAAGGCCGCAACCGAGTTCATCGTCGTCAACGAGGGAAACAAAGCGGGCAACGGCTGACCAGGGTTGGCCGCCCCGCGTCGCATAACCAACACGATTTAGTCATTTTCGTTTTTCAAAGTCGAAAATGCCCCAAGGCCTACCCTGCTACTCCGATGATGCACAGGAGACCGAGATCCTCGGCGGGCTGGTGTCTTTGCTTAGATCCATCGAAACGACAAGAGGCGGCCATGACGCCCAGGCACGACCTACGCCAGTCGCGTAAAAGAATTCTTGCAGGAGCCACCGTGCCCCCCAGGGGGGAAACCAAATCGAGGGGGGCACTGCCCTCATGGGTACGCATAGATCTTGGCCAAATTGATTGGTTAGTTGCAATTGCAAAAACCAATCAACGGAACTGCACTGGCGACGGCCTTCATCCATAGGCATGCAATTTGTCGCCCGTATGGCTGATGTCTGGCCTCATGTCCAAGTGCTTTACTCCGATGAGACAAGAACAATCTCGGAGTTGATCATGGCAACCGGTACATATCGAGTGATGATCGCACATCAGCTTGACCGGCCAGGCCACCCGGTGCTTCGCCACGAACTCGAACTTCACAGTGAGTCCTTGGCGAAGTAGGCCGCGGCTTTTTTCAGAATGTCGCGCTCCTGCTTGAGCTTCGCCACTTCCTTCTTCAGTCGCTCGATTTCAGCCTGCTCAGGCTTCATCACCCCTTTGCCGGGGAATGCCTCCTGAGGGTCTTGCGCCGCCTCCCGCACCCACTTGCGCAGCACGTTCTCGTGCACGTCCAAGTCGCGCGCTGCTTGCGACACCGACACCCCTCGCTCTTTGACCAGCCTCACGGCCTCAAGCTTGAACTCCCGGCTGAATTGCCGCCTCGTTCCCATAAACCACCTCCAGTTTCATTTTCCACCTTAACAAGGTGTCCATGAAACCGGCAGCAGCCCATTACCCGTTTTCTGCAACCGGAACTCACGTTTGCTCAGAAGCGATTCGACCTGAGACCACCTTCCGACATTTTGTCGGCCAACGGTGTCCATCTCGCTCGCGTAGCGCATAACGGCAAACGTGCGAGCCTCTCCCTGAGCGACGGCAGCTTGATTCATTTGGCACCCCCTCCGCTCACGTTTCGCAACGGCAAGAGGACCTCCATCACCTTCTCGACGGAAGGCAGTGTTTTGCCTCGCTTTGCGCGATCGCACAAGAGCGCAAAGTACACCCCTTCCGGGGTGTCAGTGCGCCACTGCCACACTGGCCCAACACCTTGAACAACGAAGCTTCGCAGTCCGGCGAATCGTGCTTCGATAATGGCGTGCCCGATAGCGTTAAGGCCGGTAGCCACTCCACCAACGTGATCTACATGATTAAGGAGCACGGGTTCCATGCCAGCGCCCAGAACGAGCGCATGACTGAACTTGCCTCCATTTTCTGAGCTCATTTTGCAGACCTCCCTTGCGACAATGCCTTGAAGTCATCCTCAGCCCATGCCACGCGGCCAATGTTGCTCAGTTCCGGCAGGCCATGAGATTTTCCATATGCCTGTCGGCTCGCACAGCCGCGAGGGTTGGTAGACGGCGGGATCATGCGCCGCCTCCATACGTGCTTTGAATGAGCTTCCGGATGTCTTCCACGCGCCAAACGGTGATGCGTGCGCCGAGTGTCTTGATGGAAGGTGGATAGCGCCCCGTTCGGACGCCCTCCCACCATGTCGACTTACTGACAGGGATGATGGCTGGGACGGGGGGGACTGCTTGAGGATCGCCAATGATCTGGCGCAGGCGCAGGTAGCCAGTTTCCGGGAGTTGGTACATGCTGTGCTGTCCGTTGGTGGTTGAAGACAGTCACAAGCGTATGACTGCGGACAGCAAATCCCTACCCCGGTAAGGCGAGCTTTTTAGTTCGCCTTAGGCTTCTTGACGAGCCGCGCAATATGCGCCGATGACAAGCTCTCGTTGAGTATTGCACTGGTGATGCTGGCGACTGTGCCATAGAGCGGCGAGCCAAACTCTTCCCTGATGTACGCCGCGAGGGCTCGCACAAAGTAGAGGCGGCGATCCGTCTTCTTGTTCTGTGAGGCGCGCTCAACGATCCGGTGCTCCTTCATTGCCTCGTCAGCTAGCTCCAGAGCGCGGTCTGCCAATTCGCGTAGCACAGTGGTTAAGGGAGGCCACTCTCGGAGCAAGTCGTGCGCTTGCCAACCTCGCTCCAATTTCGACAGTTGTCCCCTGTCGGGGAGTCCGTTTGCCGCTATCGCTTCGGTCGGAAAATATTCGAAGGTCAACCTATCCAGCGGCCCTTCTTCTATGGCGTCAGCCAGCGTCTGCGCTTGGCGGGCGATCTTCCGGCGTTGTTCGCGAACGTCTGTCCGTCGGTAGACCACTGGTCTGCGACTCCTCTGCTCAATGAATACGATTTCCCGAAAGAGCCGCATCGCGTAATCCGACGTTTTCTTGTGTCTATGAAGAGCGCGCCATGCCGACTCCATGTCAGAGTGGGTAAGCAAAGAGCGAAGGAAGTTGCTTCCTTTTCCTACGGTGAAGTCTTGATACGCCTGGATCAACGATGCCGGCGCCGAGGCGACGTGTGCCGTCAGCACGCGCTTGCGCTTTGAAGCCCCATCTTTGCCGAGAATCGTTTGAGGGGTCAGCTTGAGGGTTGCGGGGCGAGCCGCGACCTTTTTCTTTGTCATCTATCAGCCCTCCGCCCCCTCTCACGCGGCCGTCCGTGACGTAGGCATTGGCACTACGGCTGCCCCAGTCTTCAAGCGATCCAGGTAATCCGCCCACGCCTGCATCATCTGCTTGCGCACAGCCAGGAAGGCCACACGGTCATATGCCGCGCCGTTTGGGTCTTTCTTCCTGTGCGCTAGTTGCAGCTCGATTACCTCGGCCTCGAAACCCAGCACCTCACGCAGGATGGTGCGCGCAATGGGGCGCACGCCGTGGCCGGTGAACTCCTTCTGCGTATCGATACCCATGCGCTTGAGAGCCGCGTTAATGGCAGCTTCCGACATGGGTTTTTTCTTGTCTCTGGCACCGGGGAAGACGTAGTGCCCGTGGCCGGTCAACGCGTGCAGATCACGCAGGATTGCGACGGCCTGGGTGGATAGCGGCACGATGTGAGCCACGTCCCGCTTGGATGACACGAAACGCCATTCGCCTGCATCCAGATCGATGTCTGCCCATTCCGCGGCCCGCAGTTCACCTGGTCGAACGAAGAGCATTGGGGCCAGCAGCAGCGCGCACTTCACAACGAATGTTCCGGTGAAGCCGTCAAACACACGCAGCAAGCCGGCCACCTCTTTGGGGTCGGTCGGCGCGGCGTAGTGCTTCCCCTTGGCCGGCGGCAACGCGCCCCGCAGGTCACCCGACGGATCGCGCTCTGCCCGCCCAGTGGCGACAGCGTAGCGGAAGATCTGGCCGCAGGTCTGCAGCACTCGGTGTGCAGTATCCAGAGCGCCACGAGACTCGACGCGGCGACACACGGCCAGCAGATCGGGCGCCTTCAGCTCAGCGATCGGCCGGCCGCCGAGCCAGGGGAATACGTCGTTCTGCAGGCGGGCGATCACCTTGTCGGCGTTGCTCTTGGACCACCCGGGCGCGTACTTGGTGTGCCACTCGCGGGCCACAGCCTCAAAACTGTTTGCCGCCCGCTCGACCGTCGCCACCTTCCGCACCTTGCGTTCGACTGACGGGTCAACCCCCTCGCCCAGCAGCCGTTTGGCTTCCTCGCGCCGGTCCCTCGCCTCTTTCAGGCCGACTTCAGGGTACACGCCAAGGGCCAGCAGCTTCTCTTTGCCCGCGAACCGATACTTCAGCCGCCAGTAGCGCTGCCCGCCGGGCGTGATGTGGAGAAACAAGCCGCCGCCATCAAACAGCTTGATAGGCTTTTCGGCCGGCCGGGCGTTGCGGACCGCCGTGTCTGTGAGAGCCATTTGGGGGTACCTCCACACAGGGGTATCACATCTACCCCCAGAAATACCCCCGCGTACCCCCGGCTGTCAATGCACCTTATCGGACATTGACGGAATGAAAAAACCCACGAAGCCTTGAGCTATCGTGGGTTTTTGGACTTCGGCGGATGTCGCCGGAAGTGAATTTGGTGGGTGGTACAGGGATTGAACCTGTGACCCCTGCCGTGTGAAGGCAGTGCTCTACCGCTGAGCTAACCACCCGAATGCGGTGAAAACGAGATTATGGCGAAAAGGTGCAGCCGTGTAAATACCCTGACCGCACATTTTTTTGATCAGGCAGCCGGCTGCGCAGATTCCACGGGTTCACGCGTCCAAACGGTCTTGCCGCCGCTGGCCTTGTCGATCTCCTTGAGCACGCCGGCGTGCGCTTCGGCCTCCGCTTCGGTCGCCAGCAGCACCGGCAGTTGCAACGCGCTCAGGTCGACGGCAACGGCTTCGGCCGACGCGCCCTCGCCCGACTCCAGCATGTCGATCACCAGCGTGTTCTGGCCGCGCGTCATGGCGAGGTAGACCTCGGCCAGCAGTTCCGCATCCAGCAGTGCGCCGTGCAGCGTACGGTGCGCGTTGCTCACGCCCAGACGGTCGCACAGCGCATCCAGCGAGTTGCGCTTGCCAGGGAACATCTGGCGCGCCTCGCGCAGCGTGTCGATGTGGCCCGAGAGGTGCTCACGGAAGGCTGGCAGGCCCAGGCGCTGGAATTCCATGTCCAGGAAGCCCAAGTCGAACGCGGCGTTGTGGATGATCGCTTCGGCGCCCTGCACGTAGTCGCGGATCTCGTTGACGATCTCGGCGAACTTCGGCTTGTCAGCCACGAACTCGTTGGTGATGCCGTGCACAGCCATCGCGCCCGCGTCGATCTCACGCTCCGGGTTGATGTAGAAGTGCAGGTTCCGGCCGGTCAGGCGGCGGTTGACCATCTCCACGCAACCGATTTCGATCACGCGGTCGCCCGTGGCGGCATTCAGGCCGGTGGTTTCGGTATCGAGAATGATCTGTCGCATCGCGCTCCCCTACTCTGACTGGATTACTTGAAGACGACGGTCTTGTGGCCGTTGAGCAGGATGCGGTGTTCCGCATGCCACTTCACGGCGCGGGCCAGCGCCACGCACTCCACGTCGCGGCCGACGGCGGTGAGCTGCTCCGGGTCCATGCTGTGGTCCACGCGCTCGATTTCCTGTTCGATGATCGGGCCTTCGTCCAGGTCGGCCGTCACGTAATGGGCCGTTGCGCCGATCAGCTTCACACCGCGCTCGTGCGCCTGGTAATACGGCTTGGCGCCCTTAAAGCTCGGCAGGAACGAGTGGTGGATGTTGATGGCGCGGCCTTCGAGCTTGCGGCACAGATTGTCGGAAAGAATCTGCATATAGCGCGCGAGCACCACCAGGTCGATCTGCTGCTCCTGCGCGATTTCCCAGATGCGGGCTTCCTGCTGGGCCTTCTGCGCGTCCGTCGCCTGCAGCAAGGGCAGGTGCATGAACGGCACGTCGTACGACGCAGCCAGTTGGTAGAAATCGCGGTGGTTCGAGACGATGGCCGCAATCTCGATCGGAAGTTGGCCGGCGCGGGCACGGAACAGCAGGTCGTTCAGGCAGTGGCCGATCTTCGAGACGAGAATCATCACGCGCGGCTTGGCTGCGGCGTCGAACATGCCCCACTGCATGGAGAAACGTTCGCCGATGGGCGCAAAGCAGTCGCGCAGCGTAGCGAGATCAAGCGGTTGCCCCTGCGGCACAAAATGCACGCGCATGAAGAAACGGCCGGTGAATTCGTCGCCGAACTGGTCCGAATCGAGAATGTTGCAGCCTTGCTCAAACAGCAGGCCCGACACCGCGTGGACGATGCCAGGCTGGTCCGGGCACGACAGGGTAAGAATGAAACCGGAGTGACTCATGAAGCGTTTTATATAGTGTTGCCGGGCGCAAACCCCTGTGGCGCAAGGGCCGAACTCAGGCGCGCAAGGGCGTCGAGTGTAACGAGCGTGGCGTCGACCGTCATCGCGAAGTCCGCCATGATATCAAGCGCAGTGTCGGGACTGGCGCGCAGGTGACCGGCGACCTCCCCGTCCTGATTGACGGGGATGAAGCTGTCCGGCAGCGTCAGGTCGAAGGCGAACAGCGTTTCGCACTGGATGCCTTCGGGCACTTCCCGCAGCACATCCAGCGTGCCGCATGGCACCAGTTGGGCTGCCAGGTCGGCGCCGATGCCCGCCTCTTCCCAGCATTCCTTCTCCAGCGCGCCGCGTGCGTCGAAGCCATGGCCGATGCCGCCGGCGACGAGGTTGTCCCACATGCCGGGGTCGATCGGCTTGGTTTCGGCGCGGCGGGCCAGCCAGAGCGCCGGCGCGCCGCGATCTGCGCCGTCGATCAGGCCGTTCATGTGGACAGCATAGGTGCGGATGCCGAAGAAGCGCGCAGCGGCACGTTCGACCAGCGCCAGCGTGGGCGTGCCCCAGCCAGTGTTGACGGCGAAACGCTCGTCGCGCCAGCCGCGCACGTGGCCGTCTTCAGCCAGGCGCGCAATGACTTCGGCCAGCGCCCCGGTGCGCTCGGCGTCGCTGGCAAGCGTATTCCGCAGATCGACCCGCAGCGTCGACACGTCGAACCAGTGCGGCCAGCGCGCAAGCAGCGACGCGCGCTCACGGCTCAGCCAGCCGACGCGTTGTCCGGCAACAATCCATGGAACGAGCGCCTCAGCATCGAACGCTAGCCGGGCGGCCAGGCCATCCCGTATGCGCTGCATGCGCGGGTCGGTCATGTTGGCGCCCCACCATGCCGGGCGTGCATTGTGCTTTCCGTGCAGCACGGGTCGCGCGATAATGCATCGTCAATACAAGCCGTCATCAGACTGGAGAAACAAGGATGGATGAAATCGACGAGTTGTCGGATCTGCCGACCCCACGCTTTATCTGGGGCTTCGCCATTGCCGTCACACCGTCCGGCGAAGTGTCGCACGATGAATTCGAATATCTGACGCACACCCGCGTGCCGCGCTTCACCTGCCGCGTGGTCGAACTCGAAGACGCGCCTGCCGAGCCCGAAGACGAAGGCGACATCGACGGCCGCATTGTCCACTTCGACAACCCGAAGCGGATGTTTTACATCACGGATCTGGGCTTGGCCCTGATGAACTTCACGCTGTTCGACAAGGTGGATAACAAGACCAAGCTGAAAAACGCCTGCGATCAGGCCATCGCCGACTGGCTCACCCGCCGCGAGTTTCTCGACTCCGAACCAGACGACGACGAGGACGATTGAGCCTAATCGCTTGATCGCCTAATCATTAGCCCTGACCGGTGGCACCGCCATCCTCGACAAAGCGCAGGTCGGTCAGGCGCACATCGGCGTAGGAACGCCCGGCATCGAGCAAGGCCGAAATCTGCGCCTTCACCCGCTCCTTCTGCGCGCGCATCGCGCGCGGCGGCACGGTCGAATCCTGACCGGTGTGGTGCAGATACAGCATCTTGTAGGTGAGTTGGCTCACCATCCACTGCCGCAGCACGCGGCGCCGGCCGGCATGGTCGGCTTCCAGCCCATCGATCCGTCCCAACAACGCGGAAAACGCGCGCGCCAGGCTTGCCGGCTCCGCGGCCTCGCCGGCGATGCAACGCTCGGCCAAGGCGCGCGCTTCCGCCGGTGACATGGTGTCGTCCGTTTCGACGAAGCGCTCGGTGGCAGGGTCTGGCCGTGGCATCGGTGGCCGGTTTGCCAGCCGCGCCGAGACCGCAGACAGCGCTTCCTGCGCACGGCGCATGGACGCTTCCAGCGATTCCGCATTGCCCGGCACGATGCCAATGGTGGTCGGCATATCGCTGGATTCTTCGTCGCGTTTTTTGACGTCCATCGCTCCCTCCGGTGATCGTCCGTGACCAGCATACTTGGCGGACGAGAACAGAATTGTAGAACGCGACGCACATTTCGCGACAAATCGACACAGACGTTCCTTATCGCAAAGACAGCGCAAACGATAACGTGGCATCACAAACCACGGTGCACTGTTGGCGGCTGTCCACGCGGCGCGGCTCCGCCACGGGTAAAATGCCGGATTGCGCTGACAACGCATGCACTCAATTGCTGACCGCCCTGTGCGGCAAGGAAATCGCCTTGATCAAGTGGATTATCGTGGCCCTGTATCTGGGTTCCATTCTGTACGTGCACTTTCGCGGCAAGGTGCGCCTGAAATTCTGGCGCCAGATGTTCGACCACTCGGCCGTGGTCGCGCCGGTCAACTGCTTCATGTACGCCTTTTCGGGCGTGCCGCAGACGCCGTATGTGCCGGTCGAGCGCTTTCCGGATCTGGAAAAACTGCAAGCCGCGTGGCCACAGATTCGCGACGAAGGCCTTGCGCTCATCAACCTGCGCAAGATCAAGGCCGCCGAGAAGAACGACGACGCCGGCTTCAACTCGTTCTTCAAGAATGGCTGGAAGCGCTTCTACCTGAAATGGTACGAGGCGCATCACCCCTCAGCCGAACAGCTTTGCCCGCAGACCGTCGCGCTGCTGCGCGATCTGCCCAGCGTGAAGGCGGCGATGTTTGCCGAACTGCCGCCGGGCGGCAAGCTGAATCCGCACCGTGATCCGTTTGCCGGCTCGCTGCGCTATCACCTGGGCCTGTCCACGCCCAACGACGACCGATGCTTCATCGAAGTCGACGGCCAGCGCCACAGCTGGCGTGACGGCCAGGGCGTGGTCTTTGACGAGACCTATCTGCACTGGGCCGAAAACGCCTCCGACAAGGATCGTCTGATTCTTTTCTGCGATATCGAACGCCCGATGAAATTCGGCTGGGCGCAGCGCATCAACAAATGGCTCGGCCGCAAGGTCATGACTGCTGCCAGCTCGCCCAACGATGAGGGTGACCAGACCGGCGGCATCAACAAGCTGTTCCGCTATGTGTGGGTGATGGGCCAGTACCGCCGCCGCTTCAAGGCGTGGAACCGCAAGGTCTACTACGTGGTGAAGTTCGGCCTGATCATTGGCGTGGCAGCGTTGATCATCTGGATCTGACCTCCAACCCTCCCCCTCTCCTGCTCTACACAAAGAACCGGCCTGAAGCGCCGGTTTTTTGTTGCGCATGAAAAAGCTACTCGCATTGCAGTCGGCTTGCGTTTTTACAAAGCAGTGAAGCAAAAGCGCCACATGGGGCACAAATCTCGCCTAATGTCAGGAATTGAGCGCTCCGGCGCTTATGCGATATGGCGGGCACGCCGCTTGCTTTTCCTTGGCTGACACCCATGCTGATTGCACGGGACCGAGTCAGAGCGGGGACGCGTGTGCCTGTGTCCCTCGTCAACAACAAAGACAGTGAGATCGATCGCCATGAAAAAGAACCTCATTAGCCGCCAGACCATCGTCACCCGCGCCGCCGCGCTTGCTGCTGTCGCACTGCTCGGTACCCAGATCGCGGCCTGTACCACGACCAGCCCCAATGCACAGGGCTCAGATGTGATGTCGTCCACCAACAAGCACGCCACCACCAACTCGCAGGCAGATTCCGTGCTCTCGCGCCTGTACACCACGGCCAGCGGCTCGCGTGAGCTGGTGGGACGCGCCAAGGGCGTGCTGGTGTTCCCGTCGGTGCTGAACGCCGGCTTTGTGGTGGGAGGCCAATACGGTGAAGGCGTGCTGCGTACCGGCGGTGGCCGTCCGCTGGGCTACTACAACATCGCCTCGGCGTCGGTAGGCTTCCAGGCTGGCGCGCAGTCGCGTGCGCTCATCATCCTGTTCATGACGGACGAAGCGCTGCAGAAATTCCAGAACAGCCAAGGCTGGACAGCCGGCGTGGATGCCACCGTGGCCCTGGCAAAGATCGGCGTGAACGGCGCGGTCGATACCAACACCGCGCAGCAACCGATCATCGGCTTCAACCTGACCAACGCAGGTCTGATGGCCGGCGCGTCGATCGAAGGCACGAAGATCACGAAGCAGAACAACTGATCTGCACTTCGCGCAACGCGCCAATGCCGCCGTCTCGTACGGCGGTTTTTTTTGCATGGAACCCGCGCGCAGCGTTGCGGCAATGCTGCAGCCCTAGGGAAATCCGGAGGCGGCGCCTCGGGGCTTCTCCGCTAGCATCGTCCCGCCGATGTTGCGATGGGTTTCGCCGTCTCGGCACACAAAAAACAATCACCCAGAAAAAAGGGGGGAGACATGATAGGTTGCAATGCCGCCTTGCAGCGCGCCATCGGGTGCGCATGGCTGTCGGGGCTGTTGCTGGCGTCGGGTCCGGCGATGGCCGAGCCAGGCATCACCGATGGCAAGATCGTCATCGGACAGACCGCGGGCTTCACCGGGCCCGCCGGCGAGCAAGTCCAGGAGATGACGCAAGGAGCCAGGCTCTACCTCGATGCGGTGAACCGCGCTGGCGGCGTGAATGGACGCAAGATCGAACTGATCTCGGAAGACGACGGCTTTGATGCGGCCGCCTCCAAAAAACACGCACATGCGCTGCTGGTCGACAAACAGGTCTTCGCCCTCTTCCTGCCGCGCGGCACGCCAAACACCGAAGCGATCATGACCGAGGCTCGTCCGCTTGGCGCCCCGGTGGTGGCGCCGTCCACCGGTGCTTCAACCTTCTTCGATCAGCCCGACCCGCTGCTGTTCGTGGTGCGCGCGAAATACCAGGCCGAGATTGCCGAGCTGGTGCATTACTTCGACACGCTCGGCTTGCGCCGCCTGGCGCTCGTCAACGTGAATGACACCTTCGGCAAGGACACCGAGATCGGCTTCAGCAACGCCACGAAAAAGCTGCCGCCCGACGCGCACAGCATCTTCACTGTCGACCGCCTGAAACCGGATATCGCCAAGGCCACGGCAGACGTGGGCAAGTTCGCCCCGCAAGCGGTCATCCTGGCCTGCCCAGCCACGACCGCGCGCGCAATGATCGAGGCGCTCAACAAGCAAGGCACGGTGACGCAGATTGCCGCGCTTTCCAACAACGCCGGCCTGGCGTTTGCGAAATCGCTCGGGGCGCTGGGGCGCGGTGTCGTGATCTCGCAGGTGATGCCGTCGCCGGTGCGTTCGACTTCGTTGCTGGGACGGGAGCTGGCGTCCAGCGCGAAGTCTGCCGGGGTGACGCCGTCGTACGCCATGATGGAAGGCTACGCAGCCGCGCGCGTGCTGGTCGAAGGGCTCAAGCGCGCGGGCAAGTCACCCACGCGGGCCAGCTTTGTCTCGGGGCTGGAATCAGCCGGCACGATCGACCTTGGCGGGCTGGAAGTCTGCTACGGCCCGAACGTTCGCAAGGGATCGGACTATGTCGAGCTGACGGTGATCGGGCCAAACGGCACCTTCGTCAAATAGATCCGCACGGCGGTGTACCCTGCCTCGGCAATGGTTGCACCGCAGGACATAGCGGTTGCCAGCGCAAAACGCATGAGTACATAAGAAAATACTATTTTGAATTCGCATAGTGCCTCTACCAGAATGCACAAACCACATGCATGACTGGGATCAAACAGGCGGATGGAACTCCGACAACTCGAAGCCTTTGCCGCGGTCATGTCGACCGGCAGTGTCACTGCGGCGGGCAAGCTGCTGGGACGCTCGCAGCCCGCCATCAGCCGGCTCATCCAGGATCTCGAAGCCGAAATCGGCTACGCCCTGTTCACACGCGCGGGGCCGCGCGTCTCGCCAACGGAGCAGGGTTTCCTGCTGTACGAAGACGTCGAGCACACGCTGATCAGCTTACGTCAGATCCGAACCCGTGCCGAAGAAATCGCGCGCGGCGAGGCACGCCCGCTGCGCCTGGCAGCGACGTCCGCATTGGCGGCCGGCTTGCTGCCCGCTGCGTTGGCCGATGAGCCGGAACTCGCGCAACACATCCAGATTCGCAGCGCCTCGCCGGAACAGGTTGTGCACGCCGTGCTGACCGGCGCTGCCGACCTTGGCCTCAGCAGCCTGCCGCTGGAACATCGCGGCGTAACCGTGCATTGGATCGGCGAAGCCGCGTGCGTGGCTGCTGTGCAGACACACGACCCGCTGGCGGCCGGCAAGCGCGTGGTATTGGGCGATTGCGCGGGACAGCCCATCATCACGATGCACAACCCATATCGATTGCGCCGCCGTCTGGACCAGGCGCTGGCGAGGGCCGGCGTGGAACCCACCTCCCTCATCGAGACCAACGCATCGCTCAATGCACTGACCGCCGTGCGAGCGGGCCTGGGCGTCGCGTTGCTGGAGCCGGTGACGGCCTACGGCGTGCCGATCGACGGCGTGACCGTGCGCCCGATCGACGCCGACATTCCCTTCTTCTTTGGCGTGATCACCCCCGAGGCCAAGCGGCCGTCGGCGGCGGTGACCTCATTGACCGACGCCCTCGCGCGCGCGGCACAGCGCCTGCTGCCGGACTGCAAGCTGCACGCTCCGGCACGCCATGCCAGCATGCTGCAGGTGCTGTATGGCGAATCCATCAACGAAACCGAAGGCGCGTCCGCATGACCGCTGCACAGCAAGACAACGCGCTGCAAGTGACCGGGCTCGCAGCGCTCGAAGCCCGTTTGCACCAGGACCTGTCGTGGTTGGAGCTGCCCGCGAAGCACTGGACGCTGCCGCACACGTTGGAGGGCCGATCCGTGCTGGATGTGGCCGTCATCGGTGGCGGCATGGCAGGCCTGGCGGCCGCGGCATCGCTCAAGCATCTCGGTATCGGCGTGATGGTGTTCGACCGCTCGCCCGCCGGCTTCGAAGGCCCATGGGCGACGACGGCGCGCATGGAAACGTTGCGCTCGCCAAAGCAGTTGACCGGCCCTGCGCTCGGGCTGCCGGCGTTGACGTTTCGCGCATGGTTTGAAGCGCAGTTCGGCACCGATGCGTGGGAGGTGCTCGACAAGATCCCGAGACTGCAATGGATGGACTACCTGCGCTGGTACCGCCGCGTGCTGCAGCTCGACGTGCGCAACGAACACCACGTAAAGGCCATCCACCCGCGCGTGGATGGCGCCGTTGAATTGCTGATCGACGCGCCTGACCAACCGACGCAGCGCGTGTTTGCGCGCCGCGTGGTGTTGGCTACCGGCCGGGACGGGCTTGGCGGCGCATCCGTGCCGGACTTTGCGCGCCGGCTGCCGCGCCGCTGGTGGGCGCATTCGTCTGACGAGATGGATTACGGCGCGCTGGCGGGCAAGCGCGTGGGCGTGATCGGCGCCGGTGCGTCCGCCATGGATTCGGCAGCAACGGCACTGGAAGCCGGTGCCGCCAGCGTCGACATGCTGATCCGACGCGCCGACCTGCCGCGCGTGAACAAGGGCAAGGGTGCGGGCAGCCCAGGGCTCGTGCATGGCCACCTATATCTGCCCGACGCCTGGAAATGGCGCATCCGTCATTACATCAATGTCGAGCAGGTTCCCCCGCCGCGCGGCAGCACGCTGCGTGTGTCGCGGCATCCGAATGCGCGCTTCAATTTCGGCTGCGGCATTCTGGGCGTGGACGAGCACGACGGCGTGCTGCACGTGGCCACGACCAAGGGCGTATTCCAACTGGACTTCCTGATCTTCTCGACGGGCTTTCGCACCGATTGGGCCGCACGCCCCGAATTCAGCGCTCTGGCACCGCATATCCGCCAATGGCGAGACCGCTACACGCCGCGCCCCGACGAGGAAGACGCGGAACTCGCCGATTCACCCGACCTCGGGCACGCGTTCGAATTTCGCGAGAAAACGCCCGGCACGCTGCCTGGCCTGTCGCGCGTGCATTGCTTCTGCTATCCCGCGTCCGTCACGCACGGCAGCGTCTCGGGCGACATCCCGGCCATCAGCGAAGGTGCGAAGCGGCTGGCGCAGGGCATCGCCGGGTTGCTGTACCAGGAAGACATCGACGCGCACTACGCCGCCATCCAGGCCTACGCCGAGCCGGAAATCTTTGGCGATGAATGGACCCCAGCCCCACCGCCCGGCGTGGAAGCGAATGCCACTTCCAGCCAGGAGGCTGCCCGATGACAGGTTGGCTCATCCGCCGCATCGGCCAGGCGCTGCTGGTCGTGCTGGTGATGACGGTAATCGTCTTCATCGGCCTGCACGCCATCGGCAACCCGGTCGACATCCTGATCGGCCAGGACGTCGACCAGATCGACCGCGCGCGCATCATTGCCGAACTGGGCCTCGACAAACCGCTGTGGGAGCAGTACCTCGCCTTCCTGAACGGCGCGCTGCATGGCAATCTCGGCAAGAGCTTCGTCTACAACGAACCGGCCATCCAGCTGATCCTGCAACGCCTGCCGGCCACGCTGGAGCTGGCGTTTTCGGCGCTGATCATCGCGGTGGTGATCGGCGTGCCGCTTGGGCTGTTCGCGGGGCTGTATCCGCGCCATCCGGTATCGCGCCTGCTCATGACGGGCAGCGTGGTGGGATTCTCATTGCCGACGTTCTGGGTGGGCCTGATGCTGATCATGGCGTTCAGCGTGAGCCTCGGCTGGCTGCCCGCCAGCGGGCGCGGCGAAACCGCACGCCTGTTCGGCGTCGAATGGTCGTGGCTGACGGTCGATGGGCTGCGGCACCTCGTGCTGCCGGCGGTCAACCTGTCGCTGTTCAAGCTCTCGCTGGTGCTGCGGCTGACTTCTGCCGGCGTGCGCGAGGTGGTGCCGCTGGATTTCGTGAAGTTCGCGCGTGCCAAGGGCCTGTCGCCGCTGCGCGTGGTGCTGGCGCACGTGCTGCGCAACACGCTGATCCCGCTGGTGACGGTGCTGGGCCTGGAGCTGGGCTCGACCATCGCCTTTGCGGTGGTGACGGAAAGCATCTTTGCGTGGCCCGGCGCGGGCAAGCTCATTCTCGATAGCATCAACTCGCTGGACCGGCCGGTCATCGTGTCGTACCTCATCGTTGTGGTGTGCCTGTTCGTGTCGCTCAACCTGATCGTCGACATCCTGTATCGGCTGCTGGACCCGCGCGTGCGTGCGGCGGACAGCGCGGAGGCTGCATGATGAATACAACTCCGCAACCCACCACCGCAGCCGCGGTTGCCGCCCCGCGCAAGCAATCGCCGTGGCGCCGCGTGGTGTCCGATTTTCTGGCATCCCAGACCGCCGTCTTTGGGCTCGCCGTGGTCGTGATCCTGATGCTGGCCGCGCTGGCCGCACCGTGGATCACGCCGCAGAACCCATACGACCTGATGCAGCTCGACGTGCTCGACTCGCGTCTGCCGCCAGGTTCGCCGAATGGCTTGGGGACGTTCACGTACTGGCTCGGCACCGATGGCCAGGGGCGTGACCTGTACTCCGGCATCCTCTATGGCTTGCGCATCAGCCTGGGCGTGGGGATCGGTTCGGCAGCCGTGGCGGCGGTGATCGGCACGCTGCTCGGCCTCATTGCGGCGTATGCCGGTGGCCGCGTCGACAGCATCATCATGCGCACGGTCGATCTGCTGCTGTCGTTCCCGTCGGTGCTGGTGGCCATGATGATCCTCGCCTATCTGGGCAAGAGCATCACCAATGTCGTGCTGACGCTGGTGGTGCTGGAGTGGGCGTATTACGCGCGGACGGTGCGCGGGCAAGCGCTGGTCGAGCGTCGCCGCGAATACGTGGAAGCCGCCCGCTCGCTCGCCCTGCCCGGCTGGCGCATCGCGCTCAAGCACATCCTGCCGAACTGCCTGCCGCCGCTGATCGTCGTGGGCACGCTGCAGGTGGCGCGCGCGATCACGCTGGAAGCCACGCTGTCGTTCCTGGGCCTGGGCGTGCCGATTACCGAGCCGTCTCTGGGCCTGCTGATTTCCAACGGATACCAATACATGCTGTCTGGCCAGTACTGGATCAGTTTCTATCCGGGCATCGCGCTGTTGCTGGCGCTGGTGGCCATCAACCTGGTGGGCGACCGCCTGCGCGAAGTGCTGAACCCGAGGGCGCAACGATGACGGCGTCCACCAACGCGACCACACTCGAAGTCCGCAACCTGCGCACGCATTTCTTCACGCGTGAAGGCGTGCTGCCGGCGGTGGACGATGTGTCGTTCTCGCTCGCGCGCGGGCGCATCCTCGGGCTGGTCGGCGAGTCCGGCTCAGGCAAGTCCGTCACCGGTTTCTCCATCATGGGTCTGGTGGACCCGCCCGGCCGCGTGGTCGGCGGCGAGATCCTCTACCAGGGCCGCGACCTCACCAAGCTCGCCCCGCGCGAACTGCGCAAGCTGCAGGGCAATCGCATCGCCATGGTCTTCCAGGACCCGATGATGACGCTCAACCCCGTGCTGCGCATCGATGCCCAGATGATCGAGGCCGTGCGCGCGCACAGCAGCATGAGCCACAAGCAGGCGTGGGACCATGCACGCGACACGCTCGGCCTGATGGGCATTCCGAGTCCCGAAGAGCGGCTGCGGGCGTATCCGCATCAGCTTTCCGGCGGTATGCGCCAACGCGTGGCGATTGCCATTGCGATGCTGCATCGGCCCGACCTGATCATTGCCGACGAACCGACCACGGCGCTGGACGTGACCATCCAGGCGCAGATCCTGTCCGAAGTGCAAAAGCTCGCGCACATGCACGGCACGGCGCTGATCTGGATCACGCATGACCTGTCTGTCGTGGCCGGGCTGGCCGACGAGGTGGCCGTGATGTACGCCGGGCGCATCGTCGAACACGGTCCGGTTGATGCCGTGCTCGATGCCCCGCTGCACCCCTACACCATGGGCCTGATCGACAGCCTGCCCAGCGAGAACCGGCGCGGTCAGCGCCTGCGCCAGATTCCCGGGATGACACCGAACCTGCTGTCGCTACCGGCAGGCTGCGCGTTTGCAGCACGCTGCCCGCGCGCCTCCGATGTCTGCGGCGTCGCGCCGGAAATCACGCAACCGCTGCCGGGGCGCCTCGTCCGCTGCTTCCATCCCGGCGCGCAGCGCGCGTCCTCGCGGGAGGTCGCATGAGCACGCCGCTCGTCGAACTCAAGCAGGTCAGCAAACGCTTTGGCGATCGCAAAGTCGGCGCCGCTGATCGCGTTCTGCAGCGCTTCGGCCTGGCGCATCCGCCTGCAATCGTTCGTGCTGTCGATGGTGTCGACCTCGCGATCCAGCCCGGTGAAGTCGTCGGCCTCGTCGGTGAATCGGGCTGCGGCAAATCCACGCTCGGCCGCATTGCTGCGGGCCTGATGCCGCCCTCGGCCGGCGAGGTTCGCGTGGACGGCAAGGCTATCGACATGCTCACGGCAGACGAAGCCCGCGCGGCCCGCCTGAAGATCCAGATGATCTTCCAGGACCCATACGCCAGCCTCAACCCCCGCCTGCGCGTGGAAGAAATCGTTGGCGAAGCGGCGCGCGTGCATGGCCTGACCGACCGCGCCGACTTTGCCGATTATGTGGCCGCGCAGATGCAACGCGCCGGCCTGGACCCCGCCCTGCGCGACCGCTACCCGCATCAGTTCAGCGGCGGCCAGCGCCAGCGCATCGGCATTGCGCGTGCGCTGGCCGTGCAGCCCTCGATGCTGGTTTGCGACGAAGCGGTGGCAGCGTTGGACGTGTCGATCCAGGCGCAGATCCTGAACCTGTTCATGGACCTGCGCGAGCAGCTCAACCTGACCTACCTGTTCATCAGCCACGACCTGGGCGTGGTGGAGCACCTGTCCGACCGGGTGGTGATCATGTACCTCGGCCGCGTGGTGGAATCCGCCCCTGCGGAGGAAGTCTTCCGCCGCCCGAACCATCCTTACACGCAGACCTTGCTGGCGGAGATTCCGCGCCTGTCGGCCCGTCACAAGACGTTCACCGCCATTCAGGGCGAGATGCCGAGTCCGCTGCATCCGCCCACGGGCTGCCATTTCCACCCACGCTGCCCGCACGCCATGCCCCGCTGCAAGACCGAGACGCCGACGCTGCGCGGCATTGCGGTCAACCACATCAGCGCGTGCCACCTGAACGACGCGACCTGAACGACATTCAATAAGCCAACGATTCCAAAAACAGGAAAAAGGGAACCCACGTGAAACGCCTCCTAGCCTCGTCGCTTGCCGTCGCGCTGTTTGCCGCTGCCGGCGCTGCCGGCGCGCAGACGCTGAACATTGCCTTTGCCGATCCGCTGTCGTCGCTCGACCCGCAGTTGAACAATCACGCAGGCGACCGCTCCGTCGACGTGCACTTCTGGGATCTGCTGGTCGAGAACAAGTGGAACCAGCTGCAGCCCGGCCTGGCGCTGTCGTGGAGGACGCTGGACCCGAAGACGTGGGAATTCAAGCTGCGCCCGAACGTGAAATGGCACGACGGCCAGCCGTTCACGGCGGATGACGTCATCTTCTCGTACCAGCGCGCGCGCAGCGTGCCGGGCAGCGTGGCAACGTTCGCGGGCTATCTGCGCACGGTGGAGTCCGTCACGGCCAAAGACCCGCTGACGCTGATCATCAAGACGAACATCCCGAACCCGGACTTGCCGCTGAACCTCGCGTCCGTGCACATCGTCAGCAAGCATGTGGGTGAGAAGTCGTCGACTGAGGACTACAACGCGGGCCGCGCCGTGGTGGGCACCGGCCCCTACAAGTTCGTCTCGTATGTGCCGGGCGATCGCGTGGTGATGGCGCGCAACGACAACTACTGGGGCGGCAAACAGCTCTGGGAGAAGGTCAACTACCGCTACATCAACAATGCTGCCGCGCGCACGGCCAACCTGCTCTCAGGCGAGGTGGATGTCATCGACAAGGTGTCGGTGTCTGACCTGGCGCGCCTGCGCCAGTCGCCCAACGTGAAGGTGTTTTCCTATCCGGGCTTGCGTGTGATGCTGTTGCAACCGAGCTTCCGCAAGGGGCCGAACGATTACGTCACCGGCAACGACGGCAAGCCGCTGCCGAACAATCCGCTGCTGGATGTGCGCGTGCGCCGTGCGCTGTCGCTGGCCATCGACCGCAAGGCCATTGTCGACCGCATCCTGCAAGGCGCCGCCACTGTCGCCAACCAGTGGATGCCGTCGAACACGTACGGCTACAACCCCGACGTGAAGGATATCGCCTACGACCCGGCGCAGGCCAAGAAGCTGCTGGCCGATGCGGGCTTTCCGCAGGGCTTCAACCTCGTGATGCACGTGCCGAATGATCGCTACCCGCAAGGCCCCGAAACGGCGCAGGCGGTGGCGCAGTTCTGGACGCGCATCGGCGTGAAGGCGCGCGTGGAAGTGGTGCCCTGGTCGGTCTACTCGGGCCGCGCCAACAAGAATGAATATGCGATGAGCATGCTGGCGTGGGGCAACGGCACGGGCGAAGCAAGCTACGCGCTTGTCAACGTGCTGGCCACCGTCGATACCAAGAAGGGTCTGGGCGCATCCAACTGGGGCCACTACAGCAACGCGGCTGTCGACAACGCGTTGAACGCCTCCACCGAGGAATTCAACGTGGAAAAGCGCGCGGCCATTCTTCGCCACTCCGTCAAGCTGGTCTCGGATGACGTGGGCGTGATGCCGCTGTACCACTACCAGAACGTGTGGGCCGCCAAAAAAGGCCTGAAGGTGACGCCGATGACGAGCGATCGCACCGCGGCCCAGATGGTCACCAAGGACGGCAAGTAAGCGCCATGGGAACCTTCGCGCTCAGCGTGACGCCGGCGGATGACCTGATCGACGTATCGCGCGGCATCGTCGTGACGGGGCTCGCGCCTGGCACACAAGTCGGCATCGTCGCGCAAACGCGTCGCGGCAATGATGTGCTGTGGCACAGCCGCGCCGCGTTCGTCGCCGATGCGCAAGGCACCGTGGACCTGACGCGCGACGCGCCCGTCTCCGGCGACTACGCCGGCGTCAGCGCGATGGGCATCGTCTGGAGCCAGCGCCCGGAAGACGGCAAGGCACGCGAGGTGTTTCCACAGCCAGTCGCAGAGCCGTTGACGACCACGCTGACGGCCACGGCCAACGGCGAGTCGGTCCACGCGAGCTTCGTGCAACGGCTGGCCGCGCCGGGGGTGACGCGCCACGATGTGCGCGACGATGGTCTGGTCGGTACGCTATACCTGCCCGATCCGTATGCGCACCCGGGCCCGCGCCCGGCCGTGCTCATCCTCAACGGCTCGGGCGGCGGCATCAACGAGCCGCGCGCGGCGCTGTATGCCTCGCACGGTTATGCCGCCTTTGCGCTGGCGTACTTCAAGGCGCCGGGGCTGCCGGACTACATCTCGAATACGCCGCTGGAATATTTCGAGCGCGCGCTTGCCTGGCTGCGCAAACGCGTGGAGCCGCTGCACGACTTCGTTGCCGTGAGCGGCCAGTCGCGCGGGGGTGAACTGGCATTGCTGCTGGGCGCGACATTCCCTGAGGCGGTATCTGCGGTCATCGGTTACGTGCCGGGCGCCGTCGTGCACAGCGGGCAGAACGCCGCCGACCCTGCTGTGGGCCGCGAAGGCCCGACGTGGCTGTATCGCGGTCAGCCGCTGCCGCATCTGTGGGAAGGCAACCGCACCGCGAGCTGGGCACCGTTTGACGAAGGCCCTGCGCCGCATCGGCATGAACGCGCCATCCGCACCGCGCTGCAGGATACCGATGCCGTGGCACGCGCGCGCATCCGCATCGAACGCGCGCGGGGGCCGGTGCTGCTGCTCTCCGCCACCGATGACGGCTCGTGGCCCTCGAGCGACTACTCGCGCATGGTGACGACCAAATTGGCCGAGGTACGCCACCCCTACCCCGTCCAACATTTCGATTACGAAGGCGCGGGTCACGCCATCGTCTTCCCATACGTGCCGACCACGCAGCTCGTCTATGCGCACCCGGTGTCGGGCCGCATCAGCACCGGGGGCGGCGAGCCGCGCGCCAACGCCCGCGCCGACGCCCAGTCATGGGCAGCAGTGCTTCGCTTCCTCGCCAGCGCGGTAGCCGCGCGCGGCGCGTCCGTACCCGATTCCCGGAGCCTTTCATCAATGGATTTCACGCCCGCACACGATGTGGCCGACCAGGTTGCCGGCCTGGACGACGGCAGCCCCACGCATGCGCTGCGCCATGCCCGCGAAAAGGTGGCAACGGCCACGCAGGGCAGCTACAACGCATTGTTCGACGCAGGCCTGCCCGGCCTGACGTTGGGCGAACGCCTGCTCGTCGCGCTCTATGCCTGCCGCCTCACCCCGGCGCCCGAACTGGCCGAACACTACCGCGCGCGCCTCGCGAGCACGCCGGTCGACGCAGATGCGTTGCAAGCCGTCGACCACGGCGATATCGACACGCTGACCGACGCACGCCTGCGCGCCATCCTCACCTTCACGCGCACGCTCGTCGAGCGCCCCATCGAGGGCGACCGCGATGCGCTGTTGCGCCTGCCCGCCGCGGGCCTCGCCACGGCCGACGTCGTGACGCTCGCGCAGCTCATCGCTTTCCTGTCGTATCAGACGCGGCTCGTCGCCGGCTTGCGCGCCCTCCGCGAAGCCGCCGGCAGCGGCAGCGCCACCGCTTCCACGGAGACCGCAGCATGACCGAGATCATCCGCGCACACGGCTTCACCAACGAATCGCTTGAATGGCAAGCGTGGCTGGATGTGGTCGACCTCGACCGCGCCACGCCCGAGCAGATCGCCGTGCTGGAAGAAAGCCATCCGAAGGCGAAAACGTCGGACTACTACCGGTTTCTCGTTCACCAGCCCGAGATCCTGCGTCAGCGGTCGGCGGCATTCAACGCGATCATGTATGCGCCGGGCGGCCTGTCGCGTGCGGACCGCGAACTCGCCAGCGCGGTGGTGTCGCGCGTCAACGGCTGCGTGTATTGCGCATCCGTCCATGCACAGCGCTTTGAGCAATTGGCCAAGCGCAACGACGTGATCAAGCAGGTCCTTGAAGACCCGCACATCGCAGGCACGAACGCGCGTGAACGTGCCATCGTCCTGTTCTCGATCGACCTGACATTGCACCCAGGGCACTTGCGCGGCGAAGACCTGAAGCCCCTCAAGGCCGCTGGCCTGACCGACGCGGAGATTCTCGACCTGATACACGCCGTGGCCATCTTTGCGTGGGCGAATCGACTGATGCTGAATCTGGGCGAACCCGTGTTTCCGGACGCGGCCTGAGCCAGGCGGCATCGCTCCAAAGAAAAAGCCGCAGGCGCACACCTGCGGCTTTTTCATTTCAGCGCAGCGGCGTCACGCCATTGGCAACTGCCTCACCGGTTTGCCCGTCAACTGCGCCACGGCATGGGCCACGGCCGGCCCGATTGGCGGCACACCCACCTCGCCCATGCCGCTGGGTTCTGCCGTGCTGGGTACGATGTGCGTTTCGATGACGGGCGTCTCTGCCATCTTGAGCGCCGGGTAATCGGGGAAGTTCGACTGCACGACCTGGCCGTCCTTGATGTCGATCCGGCCATACAGCGCCGCCGTCAGGCCAAAGATGACCGCGCTTTCCATCTGCTGCGCAACGATGCCCGGGTTGACCACCGTGCCGCAATCGACTGCGCACACAACGCGATGCACGCGTGGCTTGCCGTCTTTCATCGACACCTCCACCACCTGCGCGACCACGGAGCCGAAGCTCGGGTGCAGCGCAATGCCGCGCGCACGCGGTGCGCCGTCAGCGGCTGGTGCCAGCGGCTGCCCCCAGCCGGCGGCCTGCGCTGCCGTGTCCAGCACCTTCAGCTCGCGCGGATGGTCCTTCAGCAAGTCACGCCGCATCGCCAACGGGTCAAGCTTGGCCGCGGCCGCCACCTCGTTGAGAAAGCCCTCCATGAAGAACCCGTTGTACGAATGCCCCACGCTGCGCCAGAAGCCTACGGGAACCGGCAGATCGACTGCCAGGTGCGCGATGTGCTCGTGCTCGATTTCGTACGGCAGGTCGAACAGGCCTTCAGCGGTGTAGCGATCGATGCCCACTGACGGCGCACCGAACAGACGGTCCAGTTCGCCCGCGAGAATCGATTGGCCGGCGCTGCGCGAGGCAATCGCGGTGACCTTGCCGTTCTCGACACGCGCCTTGAGCCGGGCGATGGCGTGCGGGCGATAGAAGTCGTGGCGGACGTCTTCTTCGCGCGACCAGATGACCTGCACGGGCTTGCCGTCGGTCTTGGTGGCGATGGTGACGGCCTGACCGATGAAATCCGATTCCAGCCGCCGCCCGAAACCGCCGCCGATGAGCGGGATATCGATCTGCACCTTGTCGCCGCTGACACCTGCCGCACGCGCCGCCACAAGCTGCGCCAGCGTGGCGACCTGCGTGGGCGCCCAGAGATGCACGCCTTCCGGCGTCACCTGCGCGGTGCAGTTAATCGGTTCCATCGTGGCGTGCGCGAGATACGGCGCGCTGTATTCGGCCTCGACGAGGGTGGCGCCATCAGCCTTGTCGAAGGCTTTCAGGCCGTCGCCCATCGATCGATACGTGAAGCCGCCCTTGTCACTGTCGAGGGCGCTGACAAGCTGCTGCCGAATGCCCGCGGAGTCGAGCTTGGCATGCGGGCCGTTGTCCCACACGGGCTCAAGCGTTGCCAGCGCCTGCCGGGCCTGCCAGTAATGGTCTGCCACCACGGCCACGCCCGGCGCACCACCGCCCGTGCCCTCGAACGGCACCACGTAACGCACGCCCGGCATGCCAAGCGCCGCTTTCGACTGGAACGTCTTGAGCTTGCCGCCAAACGCCGGACACATCACGACAGCGGCATACAACATGCCGGGCAGGCGCGTGTCGATGGAGAAGCGCGCGCTGCCATCCGTCTTCGCGGCGAGATCGTTGCGCGGCGCCGGTTTGCCGATCAACTGGAATTGCGAGGCCGGCTTGAGCGTCACGTTGGACGGCGCAGAGAGACCACGCGCCGATTTGGCCATCTCGCCAAACGTGGACTGCTTGCCGCCGGGGCCGATCAACTGGCCTTCACGGATGCTGACTTGCGCAACTGGCGCATTCCATTCGCGCGCCGCGGCTTCCACCAGCGCCGCACGCGCCGTGGCGGCGGCCTCGCGCACGGGCTGCCAGCCATCGGCGGTGCTGCTGCTGCCGCCGGTAATGATGAGGCCGATCTCGCGCGCGCTCTTGGCCATGATCCAGTGCAGTGCGCGTGCCCAGGTCTTGTCTGCGCTATCGGGATGCAGCGGCAGCGAGCTGTCGCCCATGGCGACGACGTTGCCGTAGATGCGCTCCACGGGCGCGCTTTCGATGCGCACGCGCGCGAGCGGAATGTCCAGCTCTTCGGCTGCCAGCATCGACAGCGCAGTGTGGATGCCCTGGCCCATCTCCACGCGCGGCATGGCAAGCACGACGTTGCCTTCGGGCGTGATCTTGATCCAGCCGTTGAGGGCAATCTCGCCGTTGTGCTCGGGGAAGATGCCCGGATCGCCCACGCGGCTGCGCGGCGGCATCACACCCCAACCGACTACCAGTGCGCCACCAATGCCGAGTGCGCCGAGCAGGAAACGGCGGCGTCCGCTGCGCGGTTTTGTAGTCTTCGCGTTCATGCGCGGCCCTCCCGCAACGCCTTGGCAGCGCGCTTGATAGCGGCGCGCATGCGCGGATATGTGCCACAACGGCAGATGTTGGTCATGGCCGCGTCGATGTCGGCATCCGTCGGGTCAGGGTGTTGGGCCAGCAAGTCCGCCGCGGCCATGAGCATGCCGGACTGGCAGTAGCCGCACTGGGGCACCTGCTCGTCAATCCAGGCTTGCTGCAGCGCGTGGCGTTTGCCCCCGCCGCCGGCAAGTCCTTCGATGGTGGTGATGTGCTTGCCGGCCACAGCCGCCACCGGCAGCACGCACGACCGCACGGCCGCGCCGTCCACGTGTACGGTGCATGCGCCGCACGCCGCGACGCCGCAGCCGAACTTCGTACCGGTCAGGTTCAGGTGATCACGCAGCACCCACAGTAGCGGCGTGGCCGGGTCGCAATCAACGCTGACCGGCTTGTGGTTGACGTCCAGTTCCATGGGGCGGTGGTCTCCTTGTGTTGTGATTCTTTTTTGCTGGCCAAGCGTACGTTCAAACGGCTGAGGTCAGCAATAGTGGTCCACCTCGACATGGCAACATCGGCGAATGCAAAAAGGCCCGAGCACTTGCGCACTCGGGCCTTGGATTCCTGGCGGAGAGAGGGTCCGCTAGCGCAGTGTCTCTGCATGTCTTGCATTGTCTCTGCAAACCGTTCTCACGCTTGGGTTTGCGGGATTGTATTGTCTCGGTACGTCTTGTCAGATACGATCAAATCGCCCAATTTATGGCGGGTTGGATGGCGGGTTGACGACAAGGGGGCAACAAATGCCGAAGGTAGCGAAGGAGCTGGGCGCGCTTGCGGTCTCGCGCTTATCGACGCCGGGGATGCACCCGGTAGGTAAGGTGGCCGGGCTGAATCTGCAAATCAGCAAAACCGGCGCGCGCTCTTGGATCTTGCGCGTTGTTGTCGGAGACCGCCGGCGCGAAATTGGCCTTGGCCCTTATCCAGCAGTCAGCCTGAAGGAGGCTCACGCCAAGGCCCAGGCCGAGCGCGACAAGATTCGCGACGGCATTGATCCGGTGCTTGCGCGGCGCGAGGCGGAAAGCCGCATCAAGGCCAGCCAAGCGCTGGAGATGACATTCGCAGATGCCGCAGAGCGGTTCATTGCTGCTAAGTCGGCCGAATGGAAGAACGCTAAGCATGCAGCCCAGTGGACGGCGACCATCGAGCAATATGCCAAACCAATTATCGGCAGCGTGAATGTCCGGCATATCGGCCGTGAGCATGTCATGCAAGTGTTGGAGCCGATCTGGCGCACCAAAACCGAGACGGCATCTCGCCTGCGCGGGCGCATTGAAAGCGTTCTGGACTGGGCGAGGGTGCGGGGCTACCGGTCCGGTGAGAACCCGGCCGCCTGGCGCGGTAATCTGGATCAGCTTTTGCCGGCGCCGAACAAAACAAAGACCGTCCGGAACCATCCCGCTTTGCCCATCGAGCAAATGCACAGCTTCATGGCAACCCTTCGCAAGATCGACACGACGGGGGCACATTGCCTCGAATTTGCGATCCTCACGGCCGCCCGGTCTGGCGAGGCTAGGGGCGCCACGTGGAAGGAAATCGACTTCGACAAAGGCGTGTGGGCAGTCCCAGCCGATCGCATGAAGGCAAAGAAGGAGCATCGCGTTCCGCTGTCGGATGCTGCCGTTGATCTGCTGCGCAAGATGCCTCGCGTTGATGGCTGTGAGCTTGTGTTTCCCAGCCCGCGGGGGCGGCAACTCTCCGACATGACGCTGTTGGCAATCATGCGCCGGTTGGCGTTGACCGCGACGCCGCACGGCTTTAGGTCGACATTCCGGGACTGGGCTGGCGAACATACCAATTTCCCTCGCGAGCTGGCCGAGGTTGCGCTGGCGCACGTGAAGGGGGACAAGTCGGAGGCTGCGTATTGGCGCGGAGATGTGTTAGAGCGCCGCCGCCGGATGATGAATCACTGGGCCGAAGTCATTGCCAAGCCAATGCCACAGGGCGCCGTCATTCCGATGCGCGCGGCGGTGGAGGTCGCAGCATGAAGCCAAAGAAAACGCCGGACCAAATCCGCCGGGAGTTCTGGGAGAAGCAGAAAAAGCGGACAGATGAATTAGTCGGCAATGGCCCGATCGCACAAATAGCGTATGCGCTTCACCAATCGGAAGCACCTTTGACGAGGTTCGAGGACTTGAAGCCCTATTCGGTAACGCTTGAAAAGGCGGCGAATATGGTCGACGTGGGCATGGGGGCGATGCGTGCAGCGGTTAATTCCCACAATGCCAGCAAGCCGCGCCCGAAGAAGAAACCTACGCACAAGAGCATCGTTCTAGACGCCATGCGATCTGCACAACGTGACGATAAGAGCTTCGACCAGTTCATCATCAGCGCTATTAACGCCGGTTACGACGGAATGAAGATGGAGCGCCTTACCGGGCAAGGCGAGCGCTATAGCATCTATTGTGATGCCATGATCCCGACTGACTTGGCCGAAGACGATGAACAAGCCATGGAAGGTGCCCGATTTGCTGCCACTGTAGAGCGCAGCCACAAGGCACTTGAAGGCTGGTGGACGGAGGCCAAAAAGCCGAAAAAATCCTGAGTTAGCCGGTTAGCCAAGACCCCGTTCTTAAAGTCTGTTGACAGTGGGACAGCAAATTGTCCCGCGAAACCCCGAAACATCGTGAAGGAGTTTCAATGTCAACAGAAGCACGAGGGCGCGGCTTGCGCCCGGCGAAAGCCGCCGAACATATTGGTGTCGGTGTCAGTACCTTCTGGCGCTACGCCAAAACAATCCCCGACTTCCCGAAGCCGGTAAAGCTGTCGCCGCGCTGCACGATCTTTTTCGAGTCGCAGCTTAACGATTGGCTTGCATCGCGCGCGGCCGCCCACAAGGCGTAAGGGGGCGCGCATGGACAAAAAAAGAAAAGCCCGCCGAGGGGCGGGCATTCCTGGGTTGCCTGAGATTCGTGGCGGCGAATCGACGGCAGCAATCCAAAGCAAAGTACGAGCTTATTTTAGCGCGCTCCGCGCCTTCTGGAAAGCGGCCGGGATCGAAGTCGATACGGTTGACGGGGACGCCCAGCTCGCGCGCCTGGTGGCGATCCTGAGGGTTCAAGGTTCGCGCGGTCTTGGCTCGGTCGAGGGCCGCACTGCTGGCGGAATGCTTCAGCTGCCGGCGCGCGTCTTTGACCTGAAGGCACGTGGTTACGAAATCATCTCATCCCGTGAATGGGCTTGGGGTGCTGACGGACTGCGTCACCCGAATACGGCGCGGTACACCCTGCTGAAAGAGCCGGGAGGCGCGAATGCATGACCAAAGCCTCTCGAAAGAATCGCTATGGCGCGTCGAGCCGCGATGCCGGCGGCTTTGTGCCGATTCCATGGGCCGTCCTGGACAGCTCCGCCTATCAAGGTCTATCACATCCAGCGAAAGCCCTGCTTGTCGAGATAGCGAGGCAGTTTCACGGCAACGACAACGGTCGGATGATCGTGACGCTCGCGTATCTCAAGCCGCGCGGTTGGTCGTCCTACGACACGATACAGCGGGCCAAGCAGGAGTTATTGGCCGCCGAACTCATCCACGAGACGTGCAAGGGGCACCGGCCGAATCGGGCGTCCTGGTACGCGGTGACGTGGTTGAGTCTGGACAAACTGGACGGCTACGACGCGGGAGCTGCGGCCGGCTTTGTTCGGAGTGCGTATCTGAAAACGCAGCCCTTACACCGGGAGACGGTGTAGAGGCCGACCCTATTGCACCGGGAGACGGTGTAGAGGCCGTTTCCCCTACACCGCCAGACGGTGCAATGAAGGCCATTTTCTGGGACCTCTCTACACCGCCAGACGGTGACCCTCTAGATATGCCATCTCCCAGTGGTGTTCGGGGGTGTGCTCTTGAGGGTTTGAGGGCTCTGGAGGTGCGCGCGCCCGGAAACGCAAACGCCCAGCAATCGAGCACATGGCGGAGCCACCTTCCTCGCAAACGGCCTGCTGCCAAAGGCATGGCTGTTCGTGTGGGCGGGCAACCCGCCATCCGACCCGCCAAAGGCGCGAACGTAAAGGGAGGCGACCAATGAGCGAACTCCAAACCGATTCCGACGCATGGGCGGCCATCGTGGGCACGCTGGCGAGCGCCCCACATCGCGCACGTACCGGACTGACTATGCGTGCCAAGTTGGACGCAATCGACGCGAAGGGACGAGAGGTCAAGGTCCGGCTCGTCATCCGGCGCGGCCAAGCATTCGACCAGATGGTCGACCTTCAGCCTGGAGATCGGGTGCGCGTCATTGGCAAGCTTGCTGTACCGGATGCCGGCGACGAGGAAGCGACCTCGCATCTTTGGTTGGATGTTGACAGCGCAATGCGGCTGGGCGCCGAACCCATCGCGCACCCTTCACGTATCAGCCGCTTCATCAAACGACTCTTCACGACTACCTAAGGAGCCCACATGGCATCCCCCGTTTTCAAAATCACGGCCTCGACCGGCACGGTCTTGGTCAACAACTTGCCGTACTACGCCTGCTGGCAAATTTTGCAGCTCTTGCAATACGAATGGAACTTGCAGGGGCTGACGCTCCAGGTGGGCCCGTAACATGATCGACTCTACCGATTTTCAAATCGTTGACAGCACCGGCCGCGCGCACCACACCGGACTAACTGCTGGGCAGGCTGACGGCCTGATGAAGCTCATGCTTGCGTCCGGAAAGTTCGCGGCACTCCGCATCGAGCGTATGGGCGCCGCTATCGCACCGGTGGCAGCCACGCAGGCGCCGCCCATCGTGGCGATAGCAAGCCCTACGCCGCTGCCTGGTGGCGACGTTCGGCAAGCACTACGCACAGCCATCGAGGCGCGTGACGAGGCCGCTAGAAGGCTCGCAGACGCGAGCAACGCGGTCGGCCGCGCCACCACCCATCAAGACGAGCAAAAAGCCAGCCACGCGGCCGCTACGGTCTCTCATGAGGCTGCGGTTCGAGCGGCCGGCGCAACCCTCGCCGCGACGTTCAAGGCTGGCGATGCTCTGCCGGCAAGCCGAGCTGCGATCGATCGCGCCGAACTCGCGAACGCGGAATCGCGATTGTCTGCCGCGTCTGCTGCGCTGGACATGCTGCAAGCCGAGCACGCCGAAGCAGAGCGGCAACTTGAGACGGCTGAAGCTGCCGTCACTGCCGCTGTCCTGGCTGTCAAGCGCGCCGAAGTCGAGGTGCTGGTGGGCCGTCTGGAAGGGCTGAAAGCCGAGTTCATCGAGCTGGCTGGCCGTGTTGACGGGGCCGGTTTCGCTGGCGTCGTGCTGAATGCACGCGCACAAGCGGCTCTGCACTGTGAGGCCAATGCAGGCGATGCAAGCGCCCACGCGGCGCGGTGGCACTCGTACACGCGGACTCTACGTGAAAACGCTGATGCTGCCTGGGAGGCGCAATGAAGACAGCTCGCAAATTCACGTGTGACGCACTGATCCGGCGCGCCGTAGCCAAACGGAAGGCGGCCACGCGGAAGCCCGATGCGGCCACCGTCGACGCCAAGTCCGCAACGCAGCCCGTCGACCTGAACGAGATCCATCGGCGCTTCTGGGCGAAGCTGGCCGGCAAGGAATAGCGGATGTCCACGCGGATTAGTCGGTGAGTGCCGCATCCAGAGAAAACCCCGAAAGCCGGCGGCCGCATGGAAAGCGGCGTGGCCGGCAGCCAACTTTCAATGAGAGTTACCCAAAAGCGGCAAGGCCATGGGCAAACACGGTTTCACCTCCATCGATCGCCACCATGCGCGCTTCTGGCGCGAACAGCAGAAGGCAGTTGCCAAGCTGCTGGAGGACGACTTTCTTATACGTGAAGCCCTTCTGGATATCGAAGACGAGGCAAGACGCCAAGTGCCGATTGCGTGCCGGAAATCGTTCGAGGCCGCCATGCTGGCTGCACGCGAGCGTGTGCAACGCACTATCGAGCGCCTAGAGGACGTCGACGAGGGCCCGAAGCGACTGTTTGGAGCAAGGCAACGCCGGTACGCCAGGCAATCGCGCAAGCGTGCTGAGAACCCGCTCGACCCCCTAATTCTTGAAATCCTTCGCCGATCGCCAGACATGCCCGCAAAGGAGCTGCAGCGGCTCCTGGAAAGCGACCTTTATTTCGAAGAGCGAAGAGAGGCTGATTTGAAGCTACCGCTGACCGGCATAGCGCAAAGGCGGTCACGAATACTGAAGAAACACATCCGCCCCGCCTAGGAGCCTCGGCGCCCATTTTTCCCGGATAGCCGGCTACATGAAAAAACACACGATCCAATAGCGTTCAGGTTGAGTCAACAGCGAACAATGCACAGCAGGCGCAGCAATCTCGCTCAACCGGCGCCCAGCTAGTTGCACGAGAGAGCAAATGACAAACGCAATATCGAGCGACGGCATTGCCGCGACGCTCAAGCACTTCGACGAGCTGCCGGACTCGGCGCATGTCGACACCGATGTCGTGGCGGCAATTTTTGGCTGCTCCATCTCCACCGTGCGCCGCCGCGTGAAGGCCGGCGAGTTGCCGGCACCTCAGAAGGTTGGGCACCTGACGCGATTCCGCGTTGGCGACGTCCGCTTCGCCACGCAGAAGCTAACCCCGTTCACACTCGACGATCCCGAACGTGGATTTGACGCGGGCGCCCTTCATCGAGACGAGGAGTAACAATGGCAACGAATGATTTCCTCCCGTTCGCATATGGCGGCGGCGCAAACGTCCTTTCTCAAGCCGCATACGCTGCGCTCACGACGCTTCTGTCTGGCGGCTATCAGTCGGGCGTCGCGCAATCGAGCCAGATGAACAAGACCTTGCGCCAGAGTTCGATCATGGCGGCTGTGCTGGGCCAATTCGCCGCGGACTACTCCGGCAACAACTCGACCGATGACGGCACAACGGCAACGCTCGAGGCCAACCTTGTTGCCGCCATCCGTAGCGCGACGAAAACGAGCGTGATCCTCGCCGATACCGGTGCAGCGAATGCGTACACGGCCGTCAACGCGCCCCCGCTCGTCGCCGGCACATGGGTGGACGGCGTGGTTCAGCAGGTCAAGATCGCGCATGCCAACACTGGCGCATCGACATATGCACCAGATGGCCTGACGGCGATTCCGATCTACGGCCTCGGCCTGCAACCTCTGCAAGGCGGCGAACTTGCGCTCAACGGCACTGCAGTGCTCATGCGCGCGACCATCGCCGGCGTGAACAGTGGCAATCCTATCGCGGTGCTCATGGAATGCGCAGGAGGGGCACAGCAAGTCGCCCCCGCCACGGCCAGCCAGCATGCGGTGAATCTGGGCCAGTTCGGCGCCTCGATCGGTGCCAACGGTTATCAGAAATTGCCGAACGGTCTGATCGTGCAATGGGGGGCTGGCACAGGATCGACTTCAGGCGCTGTTTCTGTGGCCTACCCAATTGCGTTTCCCAGTGCCGTGTATTCCGTCGTCGCACTTGACACCAACAGCGCGTCCGCCTCCGGTTCGGCGCGCGTCGGTGCGATTTCAACGACCGGATTTTCCATTTCCACTTCCTACTACAACGGAAGCGGACTCACCTATTACGCGGACGGCTTCAACTGGATCGCAATCGGCAAGTAAGGAACATCATGGCCCAAAAATTCGCAGCATACGACGCACAAGGCGTCATCACCGCCTTTTACGACAGCGTAGACAGCCCTGTGCCGGCGGGCATTACCAACACCCTTGCGATCACCGATGCGCAGTGGCAGGCGTGTATCAGCACTTCTGGGTACAAGGTAGTGAGCGGTGCGCTGGTGGCGCCCCCGGCTACGACTGCCGCGCAACTCGCAGGTCAAGCGACGGCGGCCGCATGGTCAGCATTCCAGGTCAAAGCCCAGGCCGCGCTTGATAAGTCGGACATCACCATCCTGAGATGCACCGAGAACGCTGTTGCGGTGCCTGCGGCATGGGCTACTTATCGTAAGGCATTGCGCGCGATCGTGGGCGCATCGTCTGGCGACGCGACTCAGCCTCTGCCGACGCAGCCAGCATATCCGGCTGGCACCTGAGCGACTTACGCAGGCCCGCCTCAGGCGGGCTTTTTCACGGCGGCAACCGTACAAAACCTGACATCAAGGATGTTCATGAGCAACTTTCTGCAAACCGGCGTCGCGATCGGGGCATCGATCGGCGGTGAACTCATCAGCGCCTTTTTCAGCCCGAAGCGGTCCATCAATTCTCAGCTCGGCTCGTTTCATCTGTATGTGACTCTGGAAGAGCGGCATCACGACGAACTAGTGATTACCGATCATCCAGTCGAGCAGGGTGCCGCGATCACGGATCACTCATACAAGAAGCCTGCCGAACTGACGATGACGATCGGCTGGTCGAATAGCAACCTTGCTTCGATCGCATCGCTTCAGTTCGGCAACTACTCGCGCAGTACGTACAACGATCTGTTGACGCTTCAGAAGTCTCGCATCCCATTCAATATTTCGACCGGGAAACGGAAGTACAGCAACATGCTGATCCAGTCGTTGAGCACGACGACGGATGCGAAGACGGAAAACTCGCTGATCGTCACGCTGAACTGTCGTGAGGTCATCATCGTCCAGACGACGACCACGCAGTTGCAGCCGGCGGCGAATATGACCAATCCGCAAAAGACGGCACCGATCGTAAACACTGGAGTGAAGCAACCGCAGGCCACGACAACTAGCCTGGCCTATCGAGTGGCGAAAGTCATCACCGGACAAACGCAATGAGACTGCGAGCTATCAGCGCCGTACCTGAGGTCATCATCGGCTGATAAAACAAGGAAAGAACAGTGGCGTTTCAGAAAGGAAAGTCGGGTAATCCGAAGGGCCGCCCGCGCGGCACAGGCAAAGTCGCAGCGCTGCGCGAGCAGATAGCGGAACATGTGCCGAGCATTGTTAAGGGCTTGATCGACGCCGCACTGGCTGGCGACATGCAGGCCGCAAGGCTGCTGCTGGACCGTGCTCTGCCTCCACTGCGTGCGGAAGATGGCGCGGTCACGATCAACATGCCTGCCGGTGGCTCGCTGTCCGACCAAGGTGATGCAATCGTGAAGGCCGCTGCTGACGGGCGAATCACGCCCGCCCAGGCTAATGCCATGACGACCGCGCTTAGTTCGCTGGCACGCATCCGCGAGGTGACCGAGCTCGAATCGCGAATCGAAGCACTGGAGGCGGCAAATGCGCAATCTCAGTAACCGGGTGGCGAAGCTGGAGCAATCCAGCACAGGTGACTATGTGGAGGTCATGCCGATCGAGTGGTTCTACGGCGATCGGGACGCCAAGCCGATACGGATGACGCGCCAGGAATTTCAGGGCCGGACGCTGGACGACTTTTATCGCGAGGAGGGTCAGTCATGACGACCGCGCTGCGGAAACGGCTGGCCGCGCTGGAAGTCGCGAAGCCGGCTCAGGCCAGTTCTTGCCTAGAGGAAGCTATCAGACGCATCCACGATGCGCTGTATGCCTCGCTGCGGTCCGACCCTGGTATGCAGGTGCCGAGCCCGATTTACTCACACGCCTACGGCACGGTCGGCTACGTCTCGTCTCGTACGAAGGTACTGGAGCTTGGCCAGCGGCTGCGCGAAGGGACCGAGACAGCCGACGATATCGCCGTACTCGACGCGCTGCCCGCCGATGCTCTCGCCGTTGCTCGAATCGATGCGAGGGGCTTCGTGGAGATGATTCTTAGCTTGGAAGAGCGATTCTAGCCGCGGGCGTTGCTCGCGCTGCCTAAAGGGGGCTAACTGGCCCGCCTCTTTGATACTTCGCAATACGTCCTGCGAAGCAACCCGCGAAGTGACGCCTATCGCCCGCCGATGCCGTGGCCATCATCGGCGCCCAAGCTTGCTCTGGCTGTACGAAACTGAGGTACGAAGGTTCGCCCATGTACAAAAGCTGCTTGGCCTAGTTTCGTACACAGCTGCCGGATGGGTCCGTAACCGGTCGGTTTCGTACATCATCAATTCATACAAACTTGCACAGGGCCGCGCCGCCCAAGAACGGGAGAAGAACATGAAGAAGTTTGCGGTTCTAGCTGCGATCTCGGTCTCTCTGTCTGCCGGCGCCGGTCAGTTCGCTGCCGATCCGGTAGGCATGGAATATCTGCACCGGGTTATCCGTGACGACATTGATGTGTTTCAGAGTGGCGGCAGATCGATGTTCACTTGGGCGGCACTGACAGATGGCCCGTTCACGCCATCTGCGCAGAAAGAAGCCGACAGGGCAATTGACGCTTGGTTCGCGGGAGAGAGGCCACCCCCAGGCTTCACGTCTGCCGTCGATCACGGTGACATCCTTCTATTTCAGATGTATTGGGTCGGGACCAAGTTACCGAAAAACTGCACCAAAGATTCAACTGCAAGCGGATGTGAAGAGCAAATGCAGGCGGCAATGCGCAAGGCTCAATTCGGCGATGCGGATTTCATGACGGCATACAACGACGCGCGCGGGCCGTTGCATCTATCGACTTTCTTTCCTGAGGTCGAGAGGAGCGCCGACGTCGGCCATCCGCAGCGCTCGCCGCTACCGCTCCCTCATCCCCAAGCACTCGCAAACTCTGATCGCCGATGCGACGACCTCGCATTTTCCTCCGGCGATAAACGGCTTGGCGAAACATGCAAACGCCGTAACCACCGCGGCCTCGATGAATTGTCGGGAATGCAGAACGACCCTGAGATCCGGGTCGAATTTTGGTCGGCCTGTAATCAGGCAGTTGGGTTTAGCGTATCGACAGAGTACTCAGGCTGGGCAAAGTGCGTTCGGTTCGTGCGAAAGTCATGCCCTGCTTCGAAGATTCATTCTGACGATGATATACGTCGCTGCCTACGTGCAATCCAAAGCGACGGCTGGATCTTGAACTCATCGTCAAATTAAGGCGAACGGGCGGCGCCGGCTAGTCGAGTTGCCACGAGAGGCTCGGGCAATGCTCGCGTTGCTTCGGGGCGACTGACTGGAGATGCGATATGAAATCCTGCCTACTCCTGCTGGCCGCCCAGTTCGACGGCCGAGTGCTGTTGACCCTGGAGGAGGTGTGCGACGCTATCGCCATCCAGAAGCAGACGGCCTATAACCGGCTGTCGATGGGTTCATTCCCGATCCCGATGCGCAAGGAGGGCCGCAACCTCGTTGGCGACATCCGGGACGTGGCCGACTACCTCGACGCGCAGCGCGAGGCGGCCAGGCAGGAGCACGAGAAGATGAAAAACCTGATCCGGCGCGATGAGACGGCGCCGCAGATGAAGGCGCGCGCGACATGAGGACCCCTCCGACCGTGTCGGCCTGTCACTAGGAGGGATTGTAGATCCCGATATCGTACTTGTGGTGCAAAGGACTGCCTTTCTGGAAGGCGTCCGAGGTGATTGCTTGGACCGAGGGGCACCGGGATAAGGTCATTGGGCGCCCACGGAAGACGGATTGAGGAGCCAAGTCATTTTCTGGCTGAACCACAGCGTCAGCGCTGGACAACGGAGGTAGGGCAAATGAAAGCAAGGAAGGCGGTCCTTGATTCAATGACACCGATCTATGTCGATCCCTCGGCGTCCTCCGACGTCTCAAACCTCTCCCCAGCTGGCCTGACGGTCGGCATCAAGGGGGCGGCGGAAATTCTTCACATTCACCCCAATACGGTTGTGGACCTGATCACGAATGGCCAGATCCCGGCGGCAAAGGTTGGTCGCGCCTGGGTGATGATGACGCGCGACGTGCTTGCTTACGTTGAAAGGCTCATCATCGCGCAGACGGCCGAGCGCTTGGTTGCCACTGGTCGCCCGCAGCCCACCAGCGTGTCACGGCGACGTCGGCGTTTCTAGGGTTCGGAGCCGCTCTCTTGTGCTCGGGAGAGCCGTAAGAGAAAGCCGCGCCGGACTGGGAGCGCATTGAGGCGGAATACCGGGCCGGCGTTTTGTCGATCCGGGAAATTGCCGCTCAGCACGGAATTACCGATACTGCGATCCGCAAGCGCGCAGCCCGAGATGGTTGGGCACGGGATCTCAGCAAACGCATACAGGACAAGGCCGAAGCGCTGGTTCGCACGGCTGAGGTTCGCAGTCAGGTTCGCACGGAAAGCGCGAACTCGGATCGCCTCATTGTTGAGGCTAACGGCGAGGGGTACGCGCAATGCTGATCGCAGTTTTGACCGCCGACCAGGTGGCGGAAGCTCTGGGATGCACGCCGGAGCATGTCAATGCGCTCGCCGCCTCCCGCAACCTTCCGGCCGTGAAGTTCGGAAGATCATGGAGATTTCCAGCCGCCGCCCTTGCGCGTTTCCTGGATGAGCAGGCTACGGCCAACCTGACTTTACCTGTTCAGCATATACAGGCCGTCCAGCCCATAAAGGCGACGAAGCGAGGCAAGCCCCTCCCCGACCTTATGCGCGCTGCGCGTGAGGCAGGTCTACCCATAAGCGATCAGCTAAGTCTGAGCCACGGGGTGACACGTACCACATGAACGCTCGGGGGCTCTTATGCCCTGGGACGTGTTGGGCTATGCAGAGAAGCTCATCATCGATTAGACCGATGAGCGGCTAGCCACCCCGTGGGGCAGCTCCATTGCCAAAGAGCGCTGCGTGCTGATGGGCGGCACATGTACGAAAACGAACGATTGCGGCCCCGTGTGGCTAGATGTGTACGAAATTTGTGATTGACTTATTTCGTACGTATCGTATTATCCGTACATCGTCTACGTACATCCAAGGAGGTCCAGGCATGTCCCGCATCTTCGCTTACTGCCGCGTGAGCACCACTGATCAGACAACCGAAAACCAGCGTCGTGAGATCGAAGCGGCAGGCTTCTCCGTCGACAAGCGGCGCATCGTCGAAGAGTCGATTAGCGGATCTGTCGGAGCAATGGACCGCCCGGGCTTTGCGAAGCTGGTGGACCGACTGGAATCTGGTGACGTGCTGATAGTCACGAAGATGGACCGGCTGGGGCGCAATGCGATGGACGTGCGAGCAACGGTCGAGCGACTGGCGGGCATCGGCGTACGCGTTCACTGTCTTGCGCTTGGTGGAGTCGACCTGACCAGTCCAGCCGGCAAGATGACCATGGGCGTGATCTGTGCCGTTGCCGAGTTTGAGCGTGATCTCTTGATTGAGCGCACGCAATCTGGCTTGGCTCGAGTGAAGGCTGCAGGAAAGGTTTTGGGCCGAAAGCCGTCACTTTCTGATGACCAGCAGCGGGACGTCCTTAAGAAGCTCGCGGCCGGCGTCAGCGTGGCGCAGGTAGCCCGAGACATGAAAACGACGCGCCAGACCATCATGCGCGTGCGCGCAGCCGCCGAGGTCGATACGAAATAACCCGACGCCTGACGGTATCAGGCAAAGCGGCGGCCAAGGTGCTGCAACACCAAAGCCGCCTAATCACAACCCAAGCTACAAAGGAGCTGGACCATGACTAACATCAATCTTACCCCCCGCGCTATCGGTGCCGATGAAGGCGAGGCGCCAGAGATTAAGCTAAGACAGCTCGCCAGCGACTATGAGGCTGGGGAGATTGAGGGGCTCCTCGTCGCGTACGTGATGGGTGACGGGGAAGTGAAGTACAAGTTGATGGGGGCGCTCGCCGAGAAGGAGAACCTCCTCAACGCAGCGGCCATCGCCGGCGAACTCAAGAAGAGGACCGAGATTCTCTGGGTACTGGAAGGGGGGGTGTGAGATGTACCCAGAGAAAATGATCGACTTCCACAAGTACGCCTACCTGTACGCATCCAAGCATGTCCTGCTTGGCGCCTTGGCTGTCCCACGGGACAGGCGCAGGACAGGTGCGGGACAGTCACGCAGTGTCACGACCTGTCACGCGGGACGGGTGCGCGCCGTGTCCGCTTTTTGTCCGCATCGTCTGCGGACTGATTGCGGACATCCAAAGGCTATGCGGATGCCTTCCAGGAGGGCTTGAGGGAAGGTCGCGCCGTGCTCTAACGGTGTCCTAACTGTTAGGGCACGGTGCCTACAGGGTATAGAAGGCTCGCGAACATTCGCGAACCTTCTGCGGCGCGTCTGGAAATCCGATGGAAGCCCCTTGCTAGCACCTTGCTAGCCCCCCGGTAGTCCCTAGGCAGTCCCCGCGGACACCGAAGATCGGAAGAGCTTCATCCAAAATCGGAAGCACTCGATCCTGCCTGAATGGAAACCGTGTGGAAACCCAGTGGGTTTTTCTTGGGATTGGCCTATCGTTGCGCCTTGGCAACATTTGGCGTGATGGTGGGTTGTATGGCGGGTTGATCTTGTCGATCGACCGCAAACCCTTACTATATAAGGAAGACTGGCGGAGAGAGGGGGATTCGAACCCCCGATAGGTTATTAACCTATACACGCTTTCCAGGCGTGCGACTTAAACCACTCATCCATCTCTCCGAAGCCCGCGATTGTAGCACACTGCACGGTCTCGCCAAGTTTCCCTCACGAACAAAAGGCCCGGTCTCCCGACAAGGCCTTTTGCATCCCACCGCCGACTCAACTTACCTGGTCGGCATCCCCTCTCGTAACTCAATGCAGCGTGGCTTGTGTCTCATTCGTCATCAGCGTCTGCGCAACCTGATCGCGAATCGACTGCGCTTTCAGCAGCAGGCGCAGGGCGATATCGGCACCACGGCTATTGGCAACGTGCTCGATAAACGCGTTGCGTGCGCGTTCATTCAATGTGGCAACGTGCGCGGCCTCCGACCAGACCCGCCACGCGGCGGGCTGACCGGCAAACTGCTCGCGGCGGCGGAGCAGGTCCGAGTCGATGGCAGCGGCAATCTCGACGTCTTGAATGTTGCGATTCATGATGGCCCCCTTGCGGTCTGTGCTGTTGTTGCGCTCTTCGTATGGCGCCCTGCGCCGGGCGTGCAGCCTGAATATGCAACGTCCATGCCAACACCCATGAGCCGCTCAATTCGCGCGTGTTGCATGCGTGCGTTGTTGTTTTGATCTGTTTGAAACACCCTGTTGGCGGCGCTTTGCGGGGAGCATCCCTACGTCGGTGGGGTGCGAAATTCTCATCTGAAAACCGCTGCGTCAGGCGGCTCGTTACGCGGAACGTTACGTAACGCGGGCGGTGTTCCGGGCCCCAACACACGTGCCATATCGCCGTACAACGCCATCTGCGTGGTGACGGGCGGTGGGCATGCTTGGTGCTTTATCCGTGCGCCCAAGCCCGCTGGCGCGCGGTCGGTCGTGTCACCCACCCCTCTTCTGCGCCGGCCTCTTCGCTTGCTTCGCTTCTGAACCGGAAGCGATCGGCCGCATGCCGCCACCCTCGGCGCGCTGGCCATTCCCCCCACACAACAAAAGCATTCAAGAGGAGACACCCCATGCAAATGGGCACCCCACGTGTGCGGCGCGGCCGCATGCTGATGTCGGCACTGCTGTGCGCGGCGCTTTCGCTCTCGGGCTGCGGCGGCAATGATGGCTCGACTGTCGCCAACAGCATCCGCGCAGATTCAAACACCACCACGCAGCCAACACCGCCGGTACAGCCGGCCGCAGTCAACTGGACCACGCTCGGTACGCGCGCCACGCCCGCGCAGCCGGGCACGTCCATCACGAGCAACGCTGGCGCCAAGTGGGTCGACTACAACCCGCCCGTGCTCTACGCGGGCGTCGCCCGGCAAGCCACGCAATACATCTCGATGCCCGACGGCACGAAGCTCGCCGCATATGTGACGCTGCCCGCCGACGCATCCGGCAACGCCGCAACGGGCTCCTTTCCGACGGTGCTCGTGCAAACCTCGTACAACGGCGGCAACGCGCAATACGAAGCCTCGATCGGTGCTGCGCTGGGCGCGGCCGATCCGTACATCGTCCAGCACGGCTACGCGACGGTGGTGGTGGACGTGCGCGGCACCGGCCAGTCGCAAGGCACATGGGACGCCTTCGGCGCCGATGAGCAAAGCGACTATGGCCACGTGGTCGACTGGGTGACGCAACAAGCGTGGAGCAACGGCGCCATCGGCCTGTACGGCGTGTCGTACCTCGGCATCACGACGGTCATCACGGCGGCGCAGAACCATCCGGCGGTCAAGGCGGCCTTCCCCATCGTGCCGATTGGCGATGGCTACCGCGACATCGTCTTCACCGGCGGGCAGACCAATCTGACGTTCATCCCGGCGTGGTTCGGGCTGGTGTCGGTGCTGAGCCTGACCGATCCGACGCTGGTGACAGACCCGTCCATCGGTCTGCCAGCCGTGCTGCAACATCTGGTGTCTGCGGTCACGACGTTCCAGCTGCCGACCATGTTGCAGGCACTGCTTGGCACACCGGCCACCGCCTATGACGGCGCGTTCTGGGCGACGCGCTCGCCACTGGAAAACGACGACAGGATCAGGGTGCCGACCTTCGTGGTGGGCGGCTTGCACGATCTCTTCCAGCGCAGCGAGCCGCTCACGTACGAGAGCATCAAGACGCAGGCGCCGGCCAAGTTGCTGATCGGCCCGTGGACGCATCTGCAGGCCGCGTTGGGCAGCGGTTTGCCGGTCGATGGCGTGCCGCCGCTGAACCACATTCAGTTGCAATGGTTCGACCAGTACGTCAAAGGCATGAACGTGGGCGCCGATGCGCTGCCCAACGTCACGCAATACGTGACCGGCCTCGGCCACTACGCTACCGCCACAGACTGGCCGCATCCGCAGGTGCAGGCGCAGCAGCTCTTCCTGCGCGGCGACAAAAGTCTGTCGACCACCGCGCCGGCCGCCAACGAAGCGTCGAACAAGGTCGCACAGCAGCCGCTGAATGGCGCGTGCTCCATCAGCCTGTCGCAATGGACGGCCGGTTTGACGGGCTTCATCCCGCTACCGTGCCAGACCGACGACACCCTTGCCGAAGCCGCCGATGTGAAGTTCGAAACGCCGCCCATGCCGGCCGATGTCTACCTCAACGGGCCGATTGAAGCGGATATGTGGATCTCCACCACCGCGCTGGACGCCGGCGTCTCGGTACGCATTGACGACGTGGACGCGGCAGGCAACGTCACGCCACTCACCGATGGCCTCCAGACGGCCTCGCTGCGCGCGGTGGACGCCAGCCGTTCGCGCACGATGAACGGCCTGTCGATCCAGCCATGGCATCCGTTCACCCCAGGCTCCGTTCAGGCGCTCATGCCGGGCCAGGCCGTGATGGTGCCGGTCGAGGTGTTCCCGACCAGCGCGCTCATCGCCAAGGGCCACAAGCTGCGGGTGGCCGTGGGCGCGAGCAACCTGCCGCAAGGTGTGCCGCCACTACCTACGCTGCTCAACTCGCTCGTCGGCGTCCTGACGGTCTATAGCGATGCGGCGCATCCGTCCACGGTGGTCCTGCCCGTGGTACCAGCCACCGCGCTGTAGCGACACCCCGCTTCGTGGCAATCGTACGGCCCGCTTCGGCGGGCCGTTTTCTTTAGACACCCGACACCACAAAAATAGGTAGCCAGCTAAATACATAGGTAAAACCACGCATGGCAAACGATGCAGAGAAAATAGCGATAGCTGACTCCAGGTAACGCGAATAGGGTAGGAAAACCTTGGCGCCACACATTTTGCATAACCGCCCACGCCATTCGGAATGATGGCGGCCCAACCCTTTCCAGATAAGGTTTCACTGGCAAAACAAGGCCCCTCAATTGCATTAAGTGAAAACGCGCATAAGAAAGTTATTCAGGATTATCTTTTTAATGCCGATAACCCTGTGGAGACCGGAAAATTCAACGAAGACAAATCGGTCACGCCATGACATAACCTGCATCTTTCTCAAGTAAGCAGCACCTTGCATATAACAAACGTGGTCGTCGACCGTCTTTCTCAAGCCGCTCCGGTGCGCGACCACATCTCAAGTCATTCAGCAAACCGGAGAACGCTGTGAACCTTTCTCAGATGACCATCAAAGCCAAGCTGACCACGGGTTTTGGCGTGCTGGCAGCCATTGTTGTCGTCGTGTCGGGCATGTCGCTGCGGGCGCTGTCCGAATCGACCGAAGGATTCTCGAACTACGTGCACGGCATCAGCGCCCGCGCAGACGTCGCGAACGACGTGCGCACGGCGGTGGATCGCCGCGCCATTGCCGCACGCAACCTGGTACTCGTGGTCACCCAAAAAGACCTGGATCTGGAGAAGGCTGACGTCTTCCGTGCGCACGACGATGTGAAGAACAAGCTCAAGCAGCTCAACGACATGATTGCGGGCGCCAAGGACGTAACCGACCGCGCCCGTACGCTGGTGGAAGACATCAACCGCGTGGAAGCACAGTACGGCCCTGTGGCGACCGACATCGTCGGGCTGGCACTGGCCGGCAAACGCGACGAAGCCGTCCAGAAGATGGACAACGAGTGCCGCCCGCTGCTGGCAGCGCTCATCAAGACCACCGACGCGTACGCCACCTACACGCACGAGCGCCAGGAACAGCTCGTGCAGGCATATGAGGCGCAGTACGTCATGCAGCGCAACCTGCTGGCCGGCCTGTCGATCGGCGCGGTGCTGCTGGCAGTGATCGCCGGCATGGTCATCACGCGCTCGATCACGCAGCCGATCCGCACCGCCGTGAACGTCGCCCAGACGGTGGCACGCGGCGATCTGAGCAGCCGCATCGAGGTGCGCGGCAAGGATGAGACGAGCCGCCTGCTCTCCGCCCTGCGTGACATGAATGACCGCCTGACCGAGATCGTGGACAAGGTGCGCGACAGCAGCAGCAGCGTTGCCGGTGCAGCCAAGCAGATTGCCGCCGGCAATGCCGACCTGAGCCAGCGCACGGAAGCCCAGGCGTCGTCGCTGCAGGAAACAGCCGCCAGCATGGAAGAGCTGACGTCCACCGTGAAGCAGAACGCCGAGAACGCCCAGCACGCCACCGCGCTCGCCTCCACCGCGTCGGAGGTGGCGCTCAAGGGCAGCACGGTCGTCAGCCAGGTCGTGTCCACCATGCAGGACATCAGCGACCGTTCGAGCAAGATCGCCGACATCACGGGCATCATCGAAGGCATTGCGTTTCAGACCAACATCCTCGCGTTGAACGCCGCCGTGGAAGCCGCACGTGCAGGCGAGCAGGGCCGCGGCTTTGCGGTGGTCGCCAGCGAAGTGCGCAGCCTGGCGCAGCGTTCGTCAACGGCCGCCAAGGAGATCAAGGAACTGATCGCCTCGTCGGTGGAGCGCATTCACGACGGCTCCACGCTGGCCGGAGAAGCCGGCGAGACGATGACGGAGGTCACGCAAGCCGTGGCCCGCGTCACGCACATCATGGAAGAGATTGCCGCTGCATCGGTCGAGCAGAAGCGCGGCATCGAACAGGTCAATCAGGCGATCTCGCAAATGGATGAAGTCACGCAGCGCAATGCAGCGCTGGTGGAAGAGGCCGCCGCCGCATCGCAATCGCTGCAGGACCAGGGGCAGGAGCTGAACGCCACGATGTCGTTCTTCCGAGTCGATCCGCACGCCGTACACGCCTGATCGCAGCACAGTCACCGTAGCAACCGCCATCTCCAAGCTGTCATTGCGCCCGCTGCCGAAAGGCCGCGGGCGTTTTCTCTTTTATTTCCTGTGTCTTTCGTTAGGCCGTCGTTCGTGACTTCCGCTGCATTGGCGGACCTGCACGCGCGACGCAAAGTGAACTTGCCCCGTTCAACACCCGCGACGGAGCAAGCCGGGGCCGCGCACGGCCCGCCCTGCCGACGAAGGTCACCATGCAAGCAAAGACCTCAGACTTGCGGCGCAGCCTGTTCGGCGCCGCCATGCCACACAAGCCAGTCAGTAGCGGAAGGCCCGCATGATCCCGCTCGCCCTCTCTCACTGGCTGCGGCCGCGCGCGGTGCCGCAACCGCAAGCGCAGCCGCAACCCGCTCCGGCCCTCGCTGAACAACTGCGTGAAGAGTGCGAGGCCATGGCGCGCTATGCCCTGCACCACGGCCTGCCGGTCGCGCCGGAACTCATCGCTCAGCTCGGCGCGCTCATCGACGGCCAGATGCCGGCGCATGCTGCGCCGCACCACGCGTTGGCGGCCATCCACCGCAAGCTTGCAGCCGCCATTGCACCGGCCACGCCGCAGGCCGTCACGCTGCTCGACGCGCAGCATCGCAGCGCTCATCCATTCGCGTGGCTTGGTCCTGTACCGTTGATCCGGCTGCTGACCGGCGCCGCGATCGTCTTCCTGGTCGCAGTGATTGCCACCGGCATGTCGCCCGACGTGTCGAGCGCGAACATCGACCGGGGCTTCCTGGATTCGGACGGCGCGCCCCTGCTATGGAACACGCTGTTCCTGCTGTTCTGCGCGGGGTTGGGCGCGTCGTTTGCCACGCTGTTTCAGGCGCATCGCTATGTGGCCGCGTCCACGTACGACCCGAAGTACGACGCCTCTTACGGCGCACGGTTGATCCTCGGCGTGATTGCCGGGCTGATCCTCGTCGAAATGCTGCCGGCGCAGTTGTTCGACCAGGGCAGCATGCACAGCTTCGGCAAACCGGCGCTTGCCATGCTGGGCGGCTTCTCTGCCACCGCTGTGCACCGGCTGCTTCAGCGGCTGGTGGACGCGCTCGAAACACTCGTACGCGGCGATCGATCGGCCGATGCCGACGCCGCCATGCAGGCCTACCGCGCCCGCGCCGCCAGCGAGCGCACGCAGTGGCAAAGCGAACTCGCCGCCAACCTGATCGATCTGCAGCAATCGCTCGACGGCACTGCCTCTCCCGAGGCGATGCGCAAACGCCTGGCCGACTTCACGCGCGCCATGCTCGCCGCCAGCGACCCCGCGGCCGCCCCGCCGCCCTCTCTCTCGGCCGGCGGCACTTCCAAGGAGTGACCTCATGCTGTTCCTCTACAACATCCCCGCATGGGCAATGGGCACAGTCATCGTGTTCGCGACGCTCCTCGTGGCGTTGGCCGGCTACGCGCTGTTCCGCCGCATTTTTCCGGTCACGCTCGACGCCGAACAACGCAACATGACCATCGCCATGATGACGGCCGTCACCACCATCAACTCGTTGCTGGTCGCGTTCTCGGCCATCTCGGTGTGGGGCGCCTATCAAGCCGCCGCGGACATCGTGGCCGCCGAAGCTGCGTGCGCCACGGAACTTGCCCGCGACCTTTCGGCGTTCTCGCACCCGAGCGCTGCTGCCGCGCGGCGCGAGTTGATCATGTATCTGGACCGCGTCGTCCACGACGAATGGCCGAGCATGCAGCAGCAAGCGCGCCCGGATGCCGGTACGGAAGTCGCATTCAACAGCATGTTCGCCACGGCCAACCGCATCACGCCGCGTGACGACCGCGAGCGCGTGTTGCTGATCGAAGTGCTCGCCCGCGTCAACGAGATGGTGAAGTACCGCGAGAAACGCCTGCAGAACCTGGAAGCCGCCATGCCCGGCACGCTGTGGGGCGTGATGTTGATCGCCAGCGGCTTGTCGCTGGTGCTGCTCTATGCGCTGCCGGCCACGCGCTTTTACATGGCGCTGGTGGTGGTGTGGGCGGCCACGCTGGGCCTGGCGTTCTTTTTTGTGCTGGCCGTGGACCGGCCCTTTGCAGGCGAAGTCAGCGTCAGTGCGGCGCCGCTTGAGCGGGCCATCCAGACGCTATCGAACGACAAGCCGCAAATGAATCCGTTACCGGACTGAGGCGCGCCACTTCGCCGCGCTGCCTCCACTCGCGATGTGGGCTGGCGGGAGAGGCCAGCCCCGGGGCCGAAGCCCCACACTTCGGCCCTGCCCTTTGCCGGCTCGTCGGGAGCCGGTTTTTTTACAGCGGATCGCGAAGGTAGCCGACGAGTTTGTCGACCACCGGCCGGTTCGGCTTGGTCAGCAGGCTCACGACAATCGCCGCGACAAACCCCGCCGGCACGCCGAACGCACCCGAGGCAATGGGGTCGACACCAAACCACGGCTGGCCAAGCAGGCCCGTCATGCGCGTGAAGAACGGGTAATTGGCGATGATGTAGTAAACGCTCACGGCCAGCCCCGTCAGCATGCCCGCGATGGCCCCGGCACGATTGGTGCGCTTCCAGAACACGCCCAGCACCAATACCGGAAAGAAGCACGACGCCGCCAGCGAGAAGGCCGCCCCTACCAGGAAGAGGATGTTGCCCGGCTTCAATGACGTCACATAGGCGGCCAGCAAAGCCACGCCCAGCAACACTACCTTGGCGCTCGTCACGCGCCGCTGGTGGCTGGCCGTGTTGTCGATCATGTGGAAGTACACATCGTGCGAGAGCGCATTGGCGATGGTCAGCAGCAGGCCATCGGCAGTCGACAGCGCCGCCGCCAGCGCACCGGCCGCGATCAGGCCCGACAACACGTACGGCAACCCGGCAATCTCGGGCGCGGCCAGCACGATCATGTCCGGCTGCATCATCACCTCGGCCCACTGCACGATGCCGTCGCCGTTGATGTCATGCAGCGCAAACACGGGCGGGTCGACCTTGCGCCAAGGCACAATCCATTGCGGCAGATCCGCAAACGGCGCACCCACGAGGTGCTGCAGCAGATCGAGCTTGACGAGCGCCGCCAGCGCCGGTGCCGACACATACAGCAGCACCACGAAGACGAGTGTCCAGCTCACCGAGTTGCGCGTCTCACGCACCGACGGCGTGGTGTGAAAGCGCGTGAGGATGTGCGGCAGGCTCGCCGTGCCAACCATCAGGCAAAACACCAGCAGCACGAAGTTCAGCCGCTCGGTGCCGCGCTCGTTTTCCGACGCCGACGGGAATGGCTCGGTGGATGGCGGCCCTATACGGCTGCGCGCCAGCGCGTCTTCGCGCTGCTCGTTCCAGAGGATCGACGCGGTGGCCGCATCGGGCGGAAACTCTTCGCGCTGGCGCTCCAGCGCCTTGATCTCGCGCAGTGGCGCATTGCGTTCGCGTGCAAGCTTGAGCTGCGCATTCAGCGCTTCGCGGGCATGGTCAAACGACTGCGGCAGCTGCGAGATACGCTCCTGCAGCCCCTGAGCTTCGTTCAGGAAGTGGTCACGCACGTGCTGCTCGGCAGGGTCATGCGCGATGCGCCGCTCCTCTTTCTCGATCTGCACCAGCAGGCGACCCGTCGATAACTGCGGCACCGGATCGTGATACCGATGCCAGCCGATGATCGACACCACGCCCAGGAACGACACGATCATGATGATGTACTGCGCCACCTGGGTCCAGGTCACGGCGCGCATGCCCCCCAGGAACGAGCACACCAGTATGCCCGCCAGCCCGAAGAACACGCCCACCGAAAACTCCACGCCGATAAAGCGCGTGACCACCAGCCCCACACCCTGGATCTGCGCGACGAGGTAGACGAACGAACACAGCGTCGCCCCCAGCACCGCAATGCCACGCACGACAGAACTGCCGCCCCGCTCCCCGTTGCCGTAGCGGTTGGCGAGAAAATCCGGCACCGTGTAGCCGCCAAACTTGCGCAGGTACGGCGCCAGCAGGAAAGCGACGAGGCAGTAGCCGCCCGTCCAGCCCATCACATAGGCGAGGCCTTCATAGCCCGAGGCGAACACGATGCCCGCCAGGCCGATGAAGGATGCCGCGCTCATCCAGTCAGCCGCGGTGGCCATGCCGTTGAAGAACGCCGGCACACGGCGCCCTGCCACGTAGTACTCGGTCAGATCGGCCGTGCGGCAGATCAGCCCGATGCACGCATAGATGGCAATCGTGACGAACAGAAACACGTAGCCGAGCCACACGCCCGGCCCGCGCACGTGCTCGATCGCGCCCATCATCACGATGAAGAGCAGCAGCCCTACGGTATAGAGCCCGTAATACAGAAACAGCCGCTTGCGAAAGCGGCTGTCTTGTTGGGAGTCGGTGGCCAAGGTTGGCGGCCAGCGCTGGCGGTTAGCGCGTTTCCTTCAGTTGATCGAGGATGGCCGGGTTCTCAAGCGTGGACGTGTCCTGCGTGATGTCCTCGCCCTTGGCCAGCGAGCGCAACAGGCGGCGCATGATCTTGCCCGAGCGCGTCTTGGGCAGGTTGTCGCCAAAGCGGATGTCCTTCGGCTTGGCGATCGGCCCGATCTCCTTGCCGACCCAGTTGCGCAGCTCGTTGGCGATCTGCTTGGCTTCGTCGCCATCGGGGCGCGAGCGCTTGAGCACCACGAACGCGCAGATGGCTTCGCCCGTCATGTCGTCGGGGCGGCCCACCACGGCGGCTTCGGCCACGATCGGGTTCGCCACCAGCGCCGACTCGATCTCCATCGTGCCCATGCGGTGGCCCGAGACGTTCAGCACGTCATCGATGCGGCCCATGATGGTGAAGTAGCCGGTGTCCTTGTCGCGGATGGAGCCATCGCCCGCCAGATACAGCTTGCCGCCCAGCTCTTCCGGGAAGTAGCTCTTCTTGAAGCGCTCCGGGTCACCCCAGATCGTGCGGATCATCGACGGCCACGGACGCTTGACGACCAGGATGCCGCCCTGCCCGTTCGGCACGTCGTGCCCGGTTTCATCGACGACGGCAGCCATGATGCCCGGCAGCGGCAGCGTGCACGAGCCCGGCACCAGCGGCGTGGCACCCGGCAGCGGCGTCATCATGTGACCGCCGGTCTCGGTCTGCCAGAAGGTGTCGACGATCGGGCAACGGCCCCCGCCAATATTCGTGTGGTACCACATCCAGGCTTCCGGGTTGATCGGCTCGCCCACGGTGCCGAGCAGGCGCAGGCTGGAGAGGTCGTACTGCTTGGGGTGGACCTTCTCGTCCGCTTCGGCGGCCTTGATCAACGAGCGGATCGCGGTCGGTGCGGTGTAGAAAGTGTTGACCTTGTGGCGCTGGATCATGTCCCAGAAGCGGCCGGCATTGGGATACGTCGGCACACCTTCGAAGACGACCTGCGTGGCGCCGGCCGCGAGCGGGCCGTACGCAATGTAGCTGTGCCCCGTCACCCAGCCGATGTCGGCCGTGCACCAAAAGATGTCGTCAGGTTTCAGGTCGAACGTCCACTGCATGGTGAGCAATGCCCACAGCAGGTAGCCGCCCGTGCTGTGCTGCACGCCCTTTGGCTTGCCGGTCGAACCTGAGGTGTAGAGGATGAACAGCGGGTGCTCCGCGCTCACCGGCGTCACTTCGCAGGTGTCGGGCTGGCCGGCTTCGACCTCGTCCATCGCGCGGTCGCGGCCTTCCACCCAGTTCACATTGCCGTTGGTGCGGCGATAGACGATCACGTGCTTGACAGCGTCCGTGCCTTCCATGGCGAGCGCTTCATCGGCGATGGCCTTGAGCGGCAGCGCCTTGCCGCCGCGCATCTGTTCGTCCGCCGTGATGAGCGCCACGGCGCCCACGTCGACGATGCGTTCCTGCAGCGACTTGGCCGAGAACCCGCCGAACACCACCGAGTGCGTCGCACCGATACGCGCACACGCCTGCATGGCGACGATGCCTTCCACCGACATCGGCATGTAGATCACCACGCGATCGCCCTTCTTGATGCCCAGCGCCTTCAGGCCGTTGGCGAAGCGGCAGACGCGTGCGTGGAGTTCGCGATACGTGGTGCGCGAGACCTTGCCGTCATCGGTTTCGAAAATGATGGCGACCTTGTCGGCGTTGCCGTTCTCAAGGTTGCGCTCGAGGCAGTTGTACGAGGCGTTGAGCTCGCCGTCTTCAAACCACTTGTAGAACGGTGCGTTGGACTCGTCCAACACCTTGCTGAAGGGCTTGTGCCACAGCAGGTGCTCGTGTGCGAGGCGCGCCCAGAAGCCTTCGTAATCATGCTCGGCTTCGGCACACAGCGCACGGTACGCATCCATGCCGGCGATGTTTGCCTGTTTGACAAAGGATTCGGGCGGGTTGAACACGCGCGTTTCCTGCAGGACAGATTCAATGCCAGCCATGGTGTCTCCTGATAGCGATGTCTGTAGTCGTTTTGCGGCGAATCTAAGGGGCTGACCTGACTCCAGCCTTACGCATTTCTGCGCCGCAAGCCGACGCGAAGGGCACTACTATAATGCGTCACTTCCTGTTACGGCACGCATCGCAGCGCAACATGGCCGGCAAGAGAGCCGCGTCCCGTGCCGGTTTCCACTGATTCCTCATTGTGCCCGTCCACGCCCTTTTCCTGATTGCTGCCATGGCATTGGTCGGCAGCAACGTCGGTTTCGGCAAGTCGATCGTCGCCGTCATGCCGGTGATGCTGTTTGCGTTGCTGCGCTTTCTGATTGCCATCGTCTGCATGGCGCCGTGGTACAAGCCGGCGCGCATGCGCCGCGTGACGCGCGGCGAGTGGACTAACCTGTTCCTCCAGGCCTTCTTTGGTACGTTCGGTTTTACGCTGCTGATGCTGAACGGCGTACGACTGACCTCGGCGCTGGCCGCGGGCATCATCACCAGTACGATTCCAGCCGCGGTGGCACTGCTGTCGTGGCTGGTGCTGCGCGAAAAGCCTTCGGGGCGGACGCTGGCGTCGGTGGTGCTGGCGGTGGCCGGCGTCGCCATTCTCAATGCCTACCGTGGGGGCGAATCCTCGGGCGCTGCCCCTGCCGATGCGGCGCAGGCGCTGCTGGGCAATGCGCTGGTGATGGGCGCGGTGCTATGCGAATCGATCTACGTGATCCTGTCGCGGCGGCTGACGCAAACCTTGCCCGCTATCGAGATCTGCGCGTACACGCACCTGATCGGCGGCCTGCTGATGCTGCCACTGGGGCTGATGCCGCTGCTCACCTTCGATGTCTCGAGTGTGCCCCTGCCCATCTGGGGCCTGGTGCTTTGGTATGCGCTGTCGGCCAGCATCTTCTCGTTCTGGCTATGGATGAAGGGCATTCGGCACGTGCCGGCGCACCTTGCAGGCGTGTTCACCTCGGTGCTGCCGATAGCGGCGGCCACCTACGGCGTCGTCGCGCTGGGCGAGACGCCGGGCTGGCCGCATGGCGTGGCGCTGGCTTGCGTGGTGGCGGGCATTCTCGTGGCCAGTCGGCCGGCCCGGCCACGCCAGCCGATACAGCGGGGGCGACAGCGCGGCCGTGTGGCCGATCCGCTGGACCCGCTCGATCCGTCGTTGGATCGGGAATGAAGCGCGTCACTCGCGTTTTCCAGTAAGCGATTCCGCAATCACGGACCGTTACAATCGCGCGGTTTTTCGACCACTCGCCCGTCCTACCCATGAAGTCGCCCATCGCCCCGCTGCGCCCGATTCCGCGCCTGATTTTCTTTTCCCGCTGGCTGCAACTGCCGCTTTACCTGGGGCTGATCATCGCCCAGGCAGCGTATGTGTACCTCTTCGTCGTCGAGGTGTGGCACCTGGTTTCGCACCTGGGCGACCTGGACGAAACCAAGATCATGCTGGCCGTGCTGGGCCTGATCGACGTGGTCATGATCTCCAACCTGCTGATCATGGTGATCATCGGGGGGTACGACATCTTCGTTTCCAAGCTCGGCATCGAGGGCCATGAAGACGAGCCCGAGTGGCTGGACCACGTCAACGCGGGGGTGCTGAAGGTGAAGCTGTCGATGGCGCTGATCAGCATCTCGTCGATCCACCTGCTCAAGACGTTCATCGACGCTGCCCAGAAAGATACGCACACGATCCTGTGGCAGGTGGTGATCCACGTAGCGTTCCTGGTGTCTGCGCTGGTGATGGCCTGGGTGGACCGCATCGTTTCGCACGCGCATCCGCACGGCGAGGCTGCCGACGCACATTGACGCTGTGCCCTTGTTGGCGCAGCGATTCCGACGAACGCGCTCGGACAATCCGCGCCCGACATTGGGTGTATGATCTTAGGCTGTTTTGAGCCTGCGGCGCCCGCCGTCCAGGTCACAGGCAGGGAGTGAAGGTCACCGACCACTGCCCTGCCGCACCGGCTTTTCATTCCTATACGTTGGTCCCCCACCATGACCGTCATTCGTCAAGAAGACCTCATCCAGAGCGTCGCCGACGCGCTGCAGTACATCAGCTACTACCACCCGATGGACTACATCACTGCTCTGGGCCGCGCCTATGAGCAGGAGCAGAGCCCGGCGGCCAAGGATGCCATCGCGCAGATCCTGACCAACAGCCGCATGTGCGCCGAAGGCAAGCGCCCGATCTGTCAGGACACCGGCATCGTCACCGTGTTCCTGAAGGTCGGCATGAACGTGCGCTGGGACGGCGCCACGATGAGCCTGGAAGACATGGTCAACGAAGGCGTGCGCCGCGCGTACAACGACGTCGACAACAAGCTGCGTGCAAGCGTGCTGGCTGATCCCGCTGGCAAACGCACCAACACGAAGGACAACACCCCGGCCGTGATCAACATGTCGATCGTGCCGGGCGACACAGTGGACGTGATCGTCGCGGCCAAGGGCGGCGGCTCCGAAGCCAAGTCGAAGTTCGTGATGCTGAATCCGTCGGATTCGATCGTCGACTGGGTGCTCAAGACCGTGCCGACCATGGGCGCCGGCTGGTGCCCGCCGGGCATGCTGGGCATCGGCATTGGCGGCACGGCTGAAAAGGCCATGCTGCTGGCCAAGGAAGCCCTGATGGAGCCGATCGACATTCAAGACCTGATCGCCCGCGGCCCCAGCAACCGCGCAGAAGAACTGCGCATCGAGCTGTATGAGAAGGTCAACGCGCTGGGCATTGGCGCGCAAGGCCTGGGCGGCCTGGCCACCGTGCTCGACGTGAAGATCCTGGACTACCCGACGCACGCAGCCAACCTGCCGGTTGCCATGATCCCGAACTGCGCCGCCACGCGCCACGCGCACTTCACCCTGGACGGCAGCGGCGTTGCCAAACTGGAAGCGCCGGACCTGTCGCAATGGCCGAAGGTCGAGTGGGCACCGAACACGGAAACGTCGAAGCGCGTCGACCTGAATACGCTCACGCCGGAAGAAGTTGCCTCGTGGAAGCCCGGCCAGACGCTGCTGCTGAACGGCAAGATGCTGACGGGTCGCGACGCCGCACACAAGCGCATCGCCGACATGCTCGCCAAGGGCGAAAAGCTGCCGATCGACTTCACCAACCGCGTGATCTATTACGTCGGCCCGGTCGACCCGGTGCGCGATGAGGTTGTCGGCCCGGCAGGCCCGACCACGGCCACGCGCATGGACAAGTTCACCGAGACGATGCTCGCCCAGACGGGTCTGATCGCCATGGTGGGCAAGGCCGAGCGCGGCCCGGTCGCCATCGAGTCCATCAAGAAGCACAAGTCGGCTTACTTGATGGCCGTGGGCGGCGCGGCGTACCTGGTGTCGAAGGCCATCCGCGGCTCGAAGGTGCTGGCGTTCGAAGACCTTGGCATGGAAGCCATCTATGAGTTTGACGTGAAGGACATGCCTGTCACCGTGGCCGTGGACAGCTCGGGCACGTCGGTCCACAAGACCGGCCCGGCGGAATGGCAAGCGAAGATCGGCAAGATTCCGGTCGCAGCGGGCTGATCCGTTCATTCACATTCAATATGACGACACGCGCGCAGGCACCGGTCGGGGTCTTTGATTCCGGCCTCGGAGGGCTCTCCGTCCTGCGCGCGATTCGCGCCGAACTGCCGGCCGAATCGCTTCTCTACCTGGCGGATTCCCGCCATGCCCCGTACGGGGAAAAATCTCCCGAGTACATTGCCGATCGCACGCTGCGTGTGTGCGAATGGCTGGTCGACCAGGGCTGCAAGGCACTGGTGATCGCGTGCAACACCGCCACAGCGCAGGCCGTGCACGTGCTGCGCGAAAAGCTCGCGGTGCCGGTGATTGGCGTCGAGCCGGGCTTAAAGCCGGCAGTTGCGACGTCGAAGAGCCGTGTGGTCGGCGTGCTCGCGACCGAAAGCACGCTGCGTAGCGAGAAATTTGCGCGCCTGCTGGCGGGTGCCTCTGGCGATTGCAAGGTGCTGAGCCAGCCCGGCTACGGCCTCGTCCCTCTGATCGAACGCGGCGATACCCACTCGCCCGCGGTGCTGGAACTGCTGCGCGCCTATCTGCAACCGATGCTCGATGCGAATGCCGACACGTTGGTGCTCGGCTGCACGCACTACCCCTTCCTGGAAGATGCCATCCATGAGATTGCGGGCGACCGGTTGACATTGATCGACACCGGACACGCCGTCGCGCGCCATCTGGGCCGCACGCTCGCGGCAGCGGGATTGCAGGCATCGGGCCAAGCCGCAACGCCATGCTTCATGAGCACCGGCGATGTGCTTCCGCTGCAAGCCATGGTGGCTGCGTTGCTCGGAGAGGCGCCAATGGCCCAGCGGGTCGACATTGGCGACGCGCCCCTGAGCCCCGTCGCGGTGTCGCTCGCTTCCCAGCCCGAATAACGCCGCCCGAATAGGACAACGCCGCCCTGAAAGGCGGCGCATTGTCATCTTGGCTGAATGTCAGCCAACCGTCGGTTGCACTGCCGGTTCGGCAACGTCCGCCGCCACTTCGTCTTCTGCCGGCTCGTACTTTGCCACCACGGCCGTGGCCAGGCTGTTGCCGATCACGTTGGTTGCCGTGCGGCCCATGTCGAAGAACTGGTCGATCCCGATGATCAGCAGCAGACCGGCTTCGGGCAGATGGAACATCGGCAGCGTGGCCGCCACCACCACCAGCGATGCACGCGCCACGCCGGCCATCCCCTTGCTCGTGAGCATCAGCACCAGCAGCAGCGTGACCTGTTGCGTGAAGCTCATCTCGATGTTGTAGGCCTGCGCGATAAACAGCACCGCAAACGCCTGGTACATCATCGAGCCATCCAGGTTGAACGAGTAGCCCAGCGGCAGGACGAAGCTGGAGATGCGCTTGGGCACGCCAAACCGGTCCAGCGCCTCGATCGTCTTCGGGTAAGCGGATTCGCTGCTTGCGGTGGCGAACGCCAGCAGCGTCGGCTCGCGAATCAGCCCAAGCAGACGGCCCAGCGAGCGGCCCAGCAACACATAGCCCACCAGGAACAGGATCGCCCACAGCAGTGCCAGGCCCAGGTAGAACTCGCCGATCAGCTTGCCGTAGGTCCACAGCACGCCCACGCCTTCCACCGTGATCGCAGCGGCCATGGCGGCAAATACGCCCAGCGGTGCAAAGCGCATCACGTAGTCGGTAATGCGGAACATCAGCTTGGTCAGTTCTTCCAGGCCACGGCCGATCACACTGTCCATCGGATTCTTCATCGTCGACAGCGCGGCGCCGAAGAACAGCGAAAACACCAAGATCTGCAGGATTTCGTTGGTGGCCATGGCCTCCACGATGCTGCGCGGAAACACGTGCGTGATGAAGGCCTTGAGGGTGAAGTCACCCGTCTTCAGGCCCGACGTGGCCGACACATCCGGCAGCGCCAGGTTCATGTGCATGCCGGGTTGGAAGAAGTTGACCAGCAGCATGCCCAGCGCCAGCGACGTGGCCGACGCGCACACAAACCAGATCATCGCGCGCAGGCCCACGCGGCCCACCGAACGGCCGCCACTCATGCTTGCCAGGCCCGTCACCAGGGTCGAGAACACCAGCGGCGCAATGATCATCTTGATCATGCGCAGGAAGATGTCGGTGATGATGCTGAAGTACGAAGCGATGTCCTTGGCCGCCGCAGCGTCCTTGGCGTATTCGTGGCAACCCCAGCCGACGGCAATGCCCAGCAGCATTGCCAGCCCAATGTGGGAGGTCAGACGTTTGGTGTTCAAGACTTTCTCCAAGGAATACCGTGGCCGGAAGGCGGCGCGCGACAGACGCGGATCTCATGGGGCCAAGGGCTGGCCCAAGTTCATCACGCTTTGTAAAAAGCGACGATATTAGAGAAGCGCATGGCGATCGTTATGTCGATGTTGCATAGCACCATGCAATTTCTGCATACATCGATATGGCGCCGTTGACACCCTGCTGCGACGCCGCATGAGCATTGGAATTGGGCAGTGCGAAGCGGATTATTGAGCGACACGCAATGCCGTCGGGGCATACCAACAAGCGCTGTTTCGAGCACATGAAAAGCGACGCCTGTACCACGTATGCCGCTGATAGCATCATGGGCTTATGTCACCACCGGAGCCCTGCAATGAAAATGGCGCTCTTCGCCTTCGGCACAACCGACTGGTCTGCCGTTGAACCTACCGAACATGCCGGCGAAACCGGCATGGCGATCTGGCGCACGCGCTACTTTGGCGACGAGTCGGACCGCATCCGCGTGCGCATGGTGGAGTACACGCCTGGCTACCTGGCCGACCATTGGTGCAAGAAGGGCCACATCCTGTTCTGCCTTGACGGCGAACTGGAAACCACACTGGAAGACGGCCGCACGTTCACGCTCACGCCCGGTATGAGCTATCAGGTGGGCGACGATGCCGAAGCCCATCAGTCGACCACCAAAAAGGGCGCTCGACTATTCATCGTTGACTGACCGGGACACCCGGCTAGTGCATCGGCCCCGGCCCCGGTTGACCGGGGTCAAGCGATTCAAAGATCCAGGTCTTTAAGGCTCACAGACCACAATATGTAGTGCTAGTCTGACTCCATACCACTATATGGAGTACCTCATGACGGGCACACAGGTCACTGGGCAAGTCACCAAGCGCGACGGTTCATTGGCGCCGTTCGATGCGCAGAAGATCCGACAGGCCATCGCCGCAGCCGGCCAGGCCACCGGCGAATTCGACACCATCGAGGCGCAGCACCTGACCTCAGGCGTGGTTGCACATCTTGCGCCGCTCCCCTGCCCAGGTATCGAAATCATCCAGAACTGCGTGGAAGAGGTGCTGGTGGACGCCGGCTATTGGCGCACCGCGCGCGCCTACATCGTCTACCGCGAACAGCACGCCCGGCTGCGTTCGCTCAAGCACACGCTGGTCGATGTCGAAAGCACGATGGAGGAGTACCTCGAGCAGCGCGACTGGCGCGTCAACGCCAACGCCAATCAGGGCTATAGCCTGGGCGGCCTGATCCTGAACGTGGCGGGCAAGGTCACGGCCAACTACTGGCTTTCGCACGTCTACAGCCCCGAAGCGGGCACGGCGCACCGCGAGGGCGACCTCCACATCCACGATCTCGACATGCTCTCGGGCTACTGCGCAGGCTGGTCGTTGCGGCAGTTGCTGACGGAGGGATTCAACGGCGTGCCGGGCAAGGTGGAGGCAACGCCGCCGCGGCATATGTCCGCAGCCATCGGGCAGATCGTCAACTTTCTGGGCACGCTGCAGAACGAGTGGGCCGGCGCGCAGGCGTTCAGTTCGTTCGATACCTACATGGCGCCGTTCATCCGCCGCGACGCGATGTCGTATGCCGCGGTCAAGCAGTCCATGCAGGAACTGATCTACAACCTGAACGTACCCAGCCGCTGGGGCACGCAAACGCCGTTCACCAACCTCACGTTCGACTGGACTTGCCCGGCCGACCTGCGCGAACAGGTTCCTTACATCGGCGGCGAAGAGATGCCCTTCACCTATGGCGATCTCCAGCCCGAGATGGACATGATCAACCGCGCGTATATCGAGGTCATGATGGCCGGCGATGCGAAAGACCGCGCGTTCACGTTCCCGATACCGACCTACAACATCACGTCGGACTTCGATTGGGAGCACCCAAACACAACGTTGCTGTTCGAGATGACGGCGCGCTACGGGCTGCCCTACTTCCAGAACTTCCTCAACTCCGATCTGGAGCCGCACATGGTGCGCTCGATGTGCTGCCGCCTGCAGCTTGACCTGCGCGAACTGCTCAAGCGCGGCAACGGGTTGTTTGGCTCGGCTGAGCAGACCGGGTCCATCGGCGTCGTGACCGTCAACTGCGCACGACTGGGGTATCTCTACGCGGGCGATGAGGCAGCGCTGCTGGCGCGGCTGGACACGCTGCTCGCCCTCGGCCGCGATGTGCTGGAGGTCAAGCGCAAGTTCGTGCAGCGGCTGATCGATCAGGGGCTGTATCCATACACGCGCCGCTACCTGGGCACGCTGCGCAACCACTTCAGTACGCTGGGCGTGAACGGCATCAACGAAATGGTGCGCAACTTCACACACGATGCCGACGACATCACCACGCCATTCGGCCATGCCATGGCGGTGCGCCTGCTCGACCACGTACGTCAGCGCATGACGGAATTCCAGGAGGCGACGGGGCACCTGTACAACCTTGAAGCCACACCCGCAGAGGGCACTACCTACCGCTTCGCCCGCGAAGACCGCAAGCGCTGGCCTGGCATCCTGCAGGCCGGCACGGCAGCGCAGCCGTATTACACCAACTCAAGCCAGTTGCCCGTCGGCTACACCGACGATCCGTTTGAAGCGCTGGCGCGCCAGGAAGCACTGCAGAGCAAGTACACGGGCGGCACGGTCCTGCACCTGTACATGAACGAAGCGATCTCATCGCCGCAGGCATGCAAGGAACTCGTGCGCCGCGCGCTGGCCAACTTCCGCCTGCCGTACATCACCATCACCCCGACGTTTTCGATCTGCCCGAAGCACGGCTATCTGTCCGGCCATCACACGTTCTGTCCGAAATGCGATGCAGATCTGCTGGCCCAGCAGCCCCACGGCAAGTGCGGCTGCACAGGGGCCGGCACCCCAGGTTCTTCCACCCACCTCCATCACGAAGGAGCCTCCGTATGACCACCGTTGCACAAACCACCAACCGCACCGTTGCACTCGACGACAGCCAGCGCACGCGCTGCGAAGTCTGGACCCGCGTGATGGGCTATCACCGGCCCGTCAGCTCATTCAATATCGGCAAGCAAGGGGAATTCCGTGAACGCCGCTTCTTCGTTGAAGACCGCGCCCGCTGAGCAACCGCACTGCCCGCCGCCGGCCATCGGCGGCCTGGCACCTTTTTCCAGCGTCGACTGGCCCGGGCAGCTTGCGGCGGTGGTGTTCGTGGCCGGCTGCCCGTGGCGCTGTCATTACTGCCACAACCCGCACTTACAGACCCGGACACGCACGCTGGATTGGGACGACGTCTTCGCCTTTCTGCAGCGTCGCAAGGGCCTGCTCGATGCGGTGGTCTTCTCGGGCGGTGAACCGCTGAGCGAGCCGCACCTGCCGCAACTGATACGCGACGTGCGGGCGCTCGGCTACAAGATTGGCCTGCACACCGGCGGTATCTATCCGGCGCGCCTGGCCGACGTACTGCCGCAGGTGGACTGGGTGGGGCTCGACATCAAGACCAGCGCACCGCACTACGACGCGCTCACGGGCCGCCGCGGCAGCGCAGCGCCGGTCGATGCGTGCCTGGATCTTCTGCTGCAGAACGGCGGCGCATTCGAATGCCGCACGACATGGCACCCCGACTGGTTGCCGGAACCGCAACTTCTTGCGCTGGCGCAAAACCTCAGCCGGCGCGGCGTGAAACACTACGCACTACAAGCCTACCGAAGTGCCCCCGGAACCCCGGCCATCACGCTGCCCAGCGAGAGCACTCAGCGCGCATTGGCTGCCAGCTTTTCTTCTTTCTGTTGCCGGTGACACCATGCAAGACCCCCTCAATGTGGGCGATCTGCTCAAGCACAGCCCACTGTTCCTGGACTTCGACAACGATGACATTGCCTTGCTCGCGCGCGACAGCCACGCAGTGCGCGTGTCGCGGCACGACTTCGCGTTTCGCCGTGGCGACCACGCCGATGGCTTCTATGTCGTGGTGGTCGGTGCGATCAAACTCGTATTGCCGGGGGCGCACGGCCAATGCAAGGTCATCGAGTTCTTCGGGCCCGGCGAGTGGTTTGGTGAGCCCTTCATGTTTCTGAACCGCCCCCACGCGGCAGATGCGCAAGCCATGGAAGACAGCCTGCTTGTCTGGATCGGTAAGCGCGGCGTCGACGATGCACTCCACGTGCATCCGCGCCTGGCGCGGCAGATGTTGACGGGGCTGTCCACCCGCCTGCACACGCTGATGTGCGACATCGAAACCGTGAACCTGCAAAGCGCCAATGAACGGCTGATCGGGTATTTGCTCTCGCTGCCGCGCAAGTTTGATCGCACGCGGTTTCCATGCAGCAAGAGTCTGGTCGCGTCCAAGCTTGGGCTGGCACCGGCCACGCTTTCCCGCACGCTGCGACAGTTGATTCGCGACGGGTTGATCCGCGTGGAAGGCCGCGAGGTCGTGATCCAAAACACCACGGCGTTGCAGCGTCAGCTCATCGCGGGATAACAGTAGAAGCTCGACGCAGGTCAATCGCCTGCGGTGTCGAGCCGATGCTTGAGCGTGTTGACGGCATCATCCACCAGCGCGGCGGCAGCACTCAATTCATCGTCGCTGCAATCAGCGTGATAACGCTTCTTGGCGCCGCACTGGTTGAGCACGAGGTGAACGTCCGGTGCCACGCCCGCCGTTGCCAGACAGGCCTTGACGCACGCCAGTGCACAACCGTCGAGCGCGAGAATAGGCCGCCCGCTGCGTGCTGTCTTGACGAGCGCGCGAACCCCGCCGCCGACACCGCTGATGCAAGACATCTCTGCCCTGCCTGCACGGTCCAAATCCACGGCCAGGCGGTTTGCCGCTTGCGCCACGCTCGAACAACCCGAGCAGGCATAGACGAGGGGCAACGCGCGTGATGACATGGCGCCCCTCTCCCTACCGCGATTGCCAGCGTGCAAGCCACGCCGGGCGTGCGGCCGCATCGAGCCAGTTCTTGACGATCAGCCCAAGCTCCGTGTCGCCCGCAATCTTGAGGCGGCGCTGGAAGAACAGCGTGTCCGCGTCGGCAGTGCCGCGAATGAGCGCAACGAAATCGCCCATGCCTGCACGCAACTCCAACTCAGGTTCGGAGCTTGACGCAGAAAACATGTGGAACGCTCCACCGCGGCAGCAAAAACAGGCGCGCAAGCCCAGGTCCTCCACGGTGATGGCAAAGCGCCGCCCGTCCAACTCCGGTGGCGGCGTCAGCCAAGACAGGCGGCGGGCCAGATCGAGCCCCATCACAAAGGGGAACGATGTGAGCGGCACCGGTAGGCTGCGCGCCATGCGAACGAAGACTTCGGGTGGGCGCAGGCGCGTCATTGCGGCATCTCCAGCCATTCAATACCGGACTGCCCATGCCAGTAGCCATTGCAGCGCCCAATGCCCTCCGGCGGCTGCACGTCCCGCACAGGCAGGCCCAGGCGCAGGGCATCCAGTGCTGCCACGGCGTCCAGCGTGCCTCGCGATTGCGGGCTGACACGCAACACCTTCACACCCAGCGCAGACAGCGCGGGCGCCTGATCGAGAATGTCGAGGCATTGCCCTGATTGCGTCTGGATACCGTTGATGGCGAGAAACTCCTGCCCTTCGCGCGTGCGCACCGCCAGGCCATCGGGATGCTCGATGCAGCGGAATCCGCAGTCGTCCTTGTTGAGGCGAAAGTGCCGCGCCGTAAAGCAGCGTGCGGAAAATGCCAGCGGCAAGCGTCCCCACACCATCGCTTCGATCCCCAACTCGGCCGGCTTCTCGCGCATCAGATCGGCCAGAGTGGCCTGGCTCATCTCCAGCGGCATGACCGCACGCACCGCGCCCAGCCCAGCCAGCCACGCCAGGGTCGCGCCGTGATACGCGTTGCAATGCGGCCCGGCAACGAATGGCCGACCGTTCAGCAACCGCACGGCGCCAAGCTCGCCGGCTTCGACCATCCAGACGTCCTGCTGACACTGCTTGCGCAACGCCTGCGCCTCGGCACTGGTTTCGATGAGCGTGCGCGTCGACAGCACAACCGACTTGCCAGCCTCGCGCAGCATGGCGGCGATATCGAGCCAGTCGTCCGCGCGCAATTCGTGGCGGCGGCTGCAAACCGTCTCGCCCACATAGACGATGTCGACAGGGCTAGCGGCCACTTCTGCGTAAAAGTCGAACGTCTGTAGCCGCGGCCAGTAGTACAGCAGCGGACCAAGCGAAATTTCGTAGGACATGATGTGCCTTCTATTTCCAGGGCCGATCAAACGCACCTTGCGTGACGTGCGCGCCTTCTGCGTGGCGCACGAGTGCGGCCTGCCAATCGGGCTTGACCGAGAAGCGCGCCGGGTCCGCCTGTGCAGCATCCAATGCGGCGCGCAATGTGGCCACCACCTGCGCAACGTACGCCGGACTGCGCTGGCGCCCCTCGATCTTGATCGCCGACACACCCATGGCGAGCAGCCTGGGCAACAGACTGAGCGCATTGAGGCTCGTGGGTTCTTCGAGCGCGTGATCGACCTCACCGTCGACGAGAAAGCGCCCCTTGCACAGCGTCGGATATCCAGCCGGTTCGCCGGGTGCGTATTGGTCGATCATGATGTTGTTCAGGCGTGCATCCAGGTTGCCGTCGCGCTCCACCCAGCGCACCGCATGCGCGGGCGAACACACGCCCTTGTTATTGGGAGAATCGCCCGTGGCATACGACGACAGCAGGCAACGCCCTTCAGCCATCACGCACAGGCTGCCAAAGCCGAACACCTCAATCTGCGCCGAGGTCTGCTGGATTACACGTTCGACTTCGGTCAAGGTCAGCACGCGTGGCAGGACGGCGCGGTGGATGCCGAACTGCTCACGCATCAGCTCGATGGCATCGGCATGCGTTGCCGAACCCTGCACGGATAGATGCAGCCGAAGGTTGGGATAGCGCTCGCATGCATAGGCCATCAGCCCGGGGTCGGCCAGGATCACGGCATCGGCGCCCAGCATGTAGGCAGCATCGATTGCCATGCGCCACTCGATGGCACGGCCAGGCTGCGGAAACGTGTTGATGGCAAACAGCACCTGGCGCCCTTTCCGATGCGCAAATTCGACGCCGGCGCGGATGTCGCTCTCGGTAAAGTTCAGGCCGGCGAAGTTGCGCGCGTTGGTCGCATTCTTCAAGCCGAGGTAGACGGAGTCGGCCCCGGCTTCCACCGCGGCCTTGAGCGCGGCCAGGCTGCCGGCGGGCGCCACGAGTTCAATGGGGGAAGCGTTCTGTGTCATGGCGGCCAGTCTGCGACTTGTCAGCCAATGTGGTTTTGCGTTCCGTCAAGCGGGCGCAAACGCTCGCGAGACACGGCGAAACGTCAGCAGCGCCCGGCACAGCATCGCACCCAGCCACACGTGCGACAGCGCGAACAGCAGGCCCGCGACCACCGCCATCCGCTCAGGATGCAGCGGCACCAGCAACAACGCCAACAATACGAGCAGCAGCAGGCGTGCATGCCAATGCTGTTGCCGCTCACCGATCAACGTTTGCATGGCCGGCAGCCGCACATGCCGCGGCACCCGCCTGCGCAGGTGCATCCAGATCATGAACGGGATGATCTTGCCAAGCATCGCATTGACAGGCAGCACCCCACCGCCCACGACGGCCAGCGCGCCGATCTCCCACGTGATGGGCCAGTCTGACGGCAGCCAGGATGCGGTCAGCCCCAGCATGGCAACGACCAGCCAGGCGACGGCAGCGGCCAGCCACAACCGCCAGCCCGGATCGTGCCGGCGACGCGCGCTGCACACTGCACGCACGCCCACCAGCGCCAGCGCTGCCAGGGCGAGCCATCCCCATGTCTGCCAGAACACCGCGCCACCCACACCGCTGCATAGACTGCCAACGGTCAGTGGCGCCCACAGCCACCACGGCATCAGCCGATGCCAAGGCTCAGGTAGACGCCGCGTCTGCCAGAACATCGGCAACACCGTCGACGCCACGCCCGCGACCAACGTTGCCAGCCAGCCGCCGAGGCCCCAACCGACATGCAGGTTCAACAGCACGGGCGATGGCGCAAACCATCCGCTAGCCAATGCCGTGCCAAGCGTTGCGCCGCTCGCCAGCGTGACCAACAAGGGCCAACCGATGCGGCGCAGTGTCCGCACCGTCGCATGCGTTGCGCGTGTCTGCCCCACGCGCATGCCAGCAAGGATGATCAACGCAGCAGGGACCGCCAACAGCGGCGCACCCAACCAAGCAGCCAGCACGAACGCACGATGGTCCGCGCCCAGGAAACCCGTTGCAAGCGCAGATGCCGTTGCCACGCATGAGAGCGCAACCCAAGGCGACGCCCATTTCGCGCCGCGCACAGGCACACCGGCCACCACGGGAAGCAATTGAAATAGCGCACCAAGCATCGCCGGCAATAACATGCCGACGACCAAGGCGTGAACCAGCGCGAGCGACAGCGGAGCAAATCGGTCAGGCAAACCCGCAGACGGGCCCAGCGCCAGCAGAAGACCGGCCGCCGCGCCCACCCACGGCACTGGCAGCAGGCAGCCGAACACCACGCCGGCAGGCGGCATGCGTTCGTAGAACAGCGTGGGGGCGGTTGGCATCGGGTCGGCTGAAGATCTGTCCAGCCGACCACGTTAGCGCAGCGGCCTCTGCATGCGCTTGATGTGCGTTAAGCGTCAGCGCGGTGTGAATCCAATGGAGCGCCGCTCGCGCAGTTCCGGCTTGATGGAATGCTCCTGCCGCAATTGTGCGAGGAAGGCCTCGGGTTCAAGCGTCTCGCCCAGCAGCACAGACTGCTGCTTGACCACCGCAAAATCACCCGGCGTGAGCATGTCGAGAGACGCCAACATCTCGCGCCAGACAGGCTTGAGTGCCTCCGCCTTGCCCCCCAGCGCCTCGGCAATGAACATCTGCTCGCGCTGCGCACGCACCAGCGGCTTGAAGCGGATCTTGAATGCAAACCGCCGCAGCGCCGCCTCGTCAATCCGATCAAACAAATTGGTCGTGCAGATGAAGATGCCGTCAAAGCGCTCCATGCCCTGCAGCATCTCGTTGACTTCCGACACCTCGTAATTGCGCACCGCGCCCTGGCGGCTCTGCATGAAGCTGTCCGCCTCGTCGAGCAAGAGCAGTGCGCGTTCCTCTTCGGCACGCGAGAACATCGCCGCGATCTGCTGCTCGGTTTCGCCGACGTACTTGCTCATCAAGTCGGACGCGCGGCGAATCAGCAACGGCATGTCGAGCTGCGCCGCGATATGCTCGGCCAGCACCGTCTTGCCCGTACCCGGCGGCCCATAGAAACACAATGTGCCGCGTCGCCGCGCGCGCAGCGCCTCGATGATGCGCTCGACGGAAAACCGTGTCTCAAGGTTCAGATAGTCCAGCTTGTATTCGGTCACGACGCGGTGCGCTTGCACCTCCGGTCGCAAGCCCATCGCCTGATCGGCGTGGTCGAGCTGACGCTCGATCAGGGATTCGGCAGGCTCTTCCATTGCCGGCTGCGTCAGGCGCGCAAAGCGTGCGGCAGAATCGATCTGCGCAGGCGTGAGGGTCTTACGCGCCGCCAGCTTGGCCATGAAAGCGTCCGACACCTCCAGCCCTTCCAGATGCTTGCGGATGATGCTCTCGCGCACCGTGGGCGGAGGCACCTTCAGCTCAAGGTGGAACTGGAAGCGGCGCAGATACGCCGGGTCAATCTGACGAATGGAATTCGACACCCAGATCACCGGCACCGGGTTCTGCTCCAGCGTCTGGTTCACCCACGCCTTGCCGTTGACGGAGCCACGCGGCTCCTCATGGCCGAAGAGGCTCATCAGCTCGCGCGTCGGGCCGGGGAAGACGTCCTCCACCTCGTCGAACAGCAGCACCGCGCCGGGCCGCCCGCGCAGGAACGCCTGCGACACCTGCAGCGAGCGATAGCGGTCTTTGCCCGTGAGGCTGTTGCCGTCCTTGTCGAGGCAATCCACCTCGTACAGTTCGCAACCAGCGTCGCGCGCCAGCACGCGGGCCAGTTCCGTCTTACCAGTGCCAGGCGCGCCATACAGCAGGATGTTCACGCCGGCCGCGCGCTGCTGCGAGGCGTTCTCCAACAGCGCCGTGAGGTAGCGCGCATCGGTTTCCACATGCGGATAGTCGGACTGCGACAGCGTGGTCGACGGCGCGGGGCGCGTGAAGACGGCCATCATGTCGGCCTCGCAGGCGTAGTCGCCCAGCAGCACGTGCAGGAGGCGGTCGGAGATACGCATCAGATCGCCCAGGTCGGTGACGCTGTTTTCGGGCAGCGGCGGCTCGATCAGCCCCAGCGTCTCCAGCCGCGAACCTGGCCGCAATGACGCAGCAACTTCGGCCGTGCTGGCTCCCGCCAGGCTCGCGAGCAACTGGAACGCTTCCTGGCTGTGCGCGACCTTGCAGTCGACCATCACCGCGCGCAGGTCGCGCTTGTACTTCACCAGGGAAGCAAACAGCAGCAGCGCGCGTTCGTGTGGTGGCAGGCCGAGCACGCGGGCCAGCATGTCGATGTTGCCGACCAGCAGGACACGCTCGCTGGCGAGCCGCTCGCCCAGCGCATCGCACGACGCGCCGAACACCGTGAACATGTCCTTGGCGTGATGCTTGACGTACTCGTCCAGGTAATAGAACAGCGAGCTTTCATCGAAGGCGCTGCTCCACTGGCCGTGGCGGTCCATGAAGGTGGGCAGGTCAAGCTTGCCGACCGCGCGCCAGCCCGGCATGTCGGCGCAGCGCGCAGACAAAAAGCGCTGCAGGCGCTGGATGACCGTGACGGGCCAGATCAGCTCCGGCGCGCAAACGGTGAGGATGTCGTTGATATTGGTGCGCAGGTTGAAGCGCAGTCCCATCGTGCAGACCGTGCGCAACGCAAACTGTGCGCACATGGAATCGAGCGAGGACAACAGCAGCGCCTGCGGCTGCCTGCCGCCCGTGGGGACGAACGTGCCATCGTCGTCAGCGTCGTCCATGTTGAGGTTGGCTTCATCCATGGTCGCCCCCTTCTTCCCCGTTTCACGGTTGGCCGGCCGGTCACCGTGTTTGAATGCTTTTCATCCTAGCGCGTTTGCGCACACAGCGTACCCCGGGAGGACCCGTGTCTTTGCAAGTTGCGAGCCAACCGCGCCCGGAATCGCCAACCGCCTGCACAGGCAGTTTCATGCCATCAGTCGTCTGGACGTGATTTGTACCCCACGAAAGACAGGCAATTTTCATGCAAATAGGAATCATTATCGTTTATACTTCACCTATCGACACAATAGGCTGAACGCTAACCGTGCTCGGTTGTCGCAACACTGTTGCAGTTGCGGGCCTACAATACCTATCACGCTGGCGGCGACCCCGCCGGCTTCAACGCTAGGCGCCATGGAATTGCTCCTGAGTCTGCTCATCAGCATTGGGATTTCACTGATCGTCTTCGGCAAGCGCTGACGCTGCGCCGCTTTCGTTGGTCATCCCACCACCATCGCATCGCATTCCTTTTTCTGCTTTCGATTCCCGGTCGTTGATGATTCACCCTCGTACTCTCAAGATTCTCGTGGTCGTGCTGTTGATGCACGCGGGCGTGCTGATGCTGATTCACCTTGGCCTGATCGCACCGCGCCCGACTGTCGAAGAACCGCTGGAAATCCAGGCGCACATCATTCCGGCCGCGCCTCAGCCGATCAGGCAGCCGGAGCCGCCCAAGCAGCAGCCGGTCAAGCAAGAGGCGCCCAAGCCTGTCAACATCGTCAGGCCGGTCGCGCAACCCAAGCCCACGCCGATGCCGACGCCCACGCTCCCGCCATCGGACAACGCCCCCGTGGTGCCCGCCGCACCGCCCGCGCCGCCGGCACCGGCCCCTGAACAAGCGCCCGCGCCGGCCCCCGTTTCGTCCGGTCCGATCAGCGTCGGCATCAACGACATCCAGTGCAGCGAGCCGCCGCTCGTCTATCCCAGCATGTCGCAGAAAATGGGCGAGGAAGGCCGCGCCATGGTCAAGATTTCCATCGGCACGGCCGGTGAGGTCACCAATGTTGCGGTCACGTCGTCGTCCGGCTCGCCTCGCCTGGACCGCGCCGCCACCGATGCCGCGCGTGCCATCAAGTGCAGCCCCTACAAGCAGAACGGCCGCGCCGTGCCCGTGGTGGCCAGCAAGCCGTTCGTCTTCAAGCTCGATAACTAATTCGATTCCGCCTCTCGCTTAGCCTCTCGCTCAATTCAGGACATTCATCATGCAGGAACTCGGCCTTTCCCACCTCTGGACCCAAGGCGATATCGTCACCCGCGCCACGGCGATTCTGCTGCTCATCATGTCGCTCGCCTCGTGGATCGTCATCTTCACCAAGGCGTGGGACATCGTGCGTCTGAAGTCGATGGCACAAGGCGCTGAAAAGCGTTTCTGGCACTCGGACGATTTCGATCACGCCATACAGACGCTCGGCTCGCCCAAGGACAACCCGTTCCACGCGCTCGCGCAAACGGGCCGGGAAGCCGCGCAGCACCACCGCGCCAGCCAGCCGCAGTTGCATGATGTGATGGACATCTCCGACTGGATCACGCGCTCGCTCAAGAGCGCCATCGATGAGGCCGTGGGGCAAATGCAATCGGGCCTAGCCGTGCTGGCATCGGTCGGCTCGACCGCACCGTTCGTCGGTCTGTTCGGCACGGTGTGGGGCATCTATCACGCCCTGCTCGGGATCGGCGCCGTCGGCGTGCCCACCATCGACAAAGTCGCCGGCCCCGTGGGTGAGTCGCTCATCATGACGGCCTTCGGTCTGGCCGTGGCCATTCCGGCGGTGCTGGGCTACAACGCGCTCACGCGCGGCAACAAGGCCATCATCGCCAAGCTCAACCGGTTCGCGCACGACCTGCACGCCTATTTCGTGACGGGCGCGCGTCTGCGCCCAGGCGCCTCGCGTGATGACGCCGGCGTGCGCCTAACTGCGGTCAAGCAGCAGTAAGGAGAGACCATGTCCTTCGGATCTTTCGACAACGATGACGAGGTGATGAGCGAAATCAACATGACGCCGCTGGTCGACGTCATGCTGGTGCTGCTGATCATCTTCATCATCACCATTCCGGTGATCAACCACGCGGTCAAGATTGACCTGCCGCGCGCGTCCAACAAACCCGACGACGCCAAGCCGCAAAGCGTGAACGTCGAGATCAACGCGGACGGCCAGGTGTTCTGGAACAACCAGCCGGTCGACGAGGCCACGCTGCAAGCCGACATCGCCCAGGCCGCGCAGCAGCAGCCGCAACCGGAAATGCATCTGCGCGCTGACCGCAACGTGCGCTACGAGCGTGTGGCGCAGGTGATGGCTTCCATCCAGCGCGGTGGCCTCTCGCGCATCGGCTTTGTCACGGAGCCACAGCACTAACGCCCCACACACCTCGTAGCCCTGGTCGCCCGTTCTCGTACGGTTTTTTTCGCACCAGCGCATCCAGACTCACAGCACCTCCACGCAACCGGGCTACGCGCCCGGTTTTGTTTTTCGGGCCGAACCTGCACGTCGTCAGATCACACTTGTAATGATAACTATTCTCATTTAATCTACCTGGCATTCGCTGGAGGCACTCTGCCAGCCAACACCTCAGCCCATGTTTCCCGCCCGCCAGGACATCGCCATGAATGCTGCCGAACACCAAGACGCAGGACGTACTGTGACCCGTCGCCGCCACGTCATCGTGGCGCGCAAGCGCCCCGCCGGCCTGGATGCCGCGCCCGCAACGTCGTCTGCGTCGACAGCATCCGACGCCGCTTCGGATGCCGCCGCCACCATCAGCGACACGCGCGTGATGGCGTCCGAACAACTCTTTGCCGGTCAGAACGCCGTAGCCATCCGCCACAACGGCGCGATCTACACGCTGCGCGTGACGCGCTTCGGCAAGCTGATCCTGACCAAGTAACACTGCAGCACGCACCGGCTTTTGTGGGGACGGCTCTCTCAGGAGACTTTCGGCCGTAGCCAGCCATCGTCATTTCGCATTGGCAAACGAGGGCTTGCTACCCGATGAAACGCGCGCGTTCATTGGTGAGCGGCGGCTTCCGTCTGCCAGACAACAGCCAGCCAAGTCGCTCTTTTCTTCGACCGTGTGCCCAAAGCAAAAAGGGCGCGACCTCCGCCGCGCCCTCCCTGTTTTGATTCTTTTTGCGTGACTGCGTATCAGCAGATCACGTTCACCGCGGCAATACCCGCCTTGGCGATCACGACATCTTCCGTCGACTTCACGCCAGACACACCCACCGCGCCGGCACAGACGCCCTCTACCATCACCGGCACGCCGCCCTCAAGCATCCCTTGCAGATGCGGCGCCGACAGGAACGAGATGCGACCGTTGTTGACGATGTCTTCGTAGATCTTCGACTCGCGACGGCCCAGCGCTGCCGTACGCGCCTTTTCCGGGGCGATGTACGCCGAGATGGTGGCGCAGCCGTCCATGCGGCGCAGACCCATCAGATGGCCGCCATCGTCCACCACGGCAATCGTCACGTTCCATTGGTGCGCGCGCGCTTCTTTCTCGGCAGCGTCCAGGATTTTGGTGACATCGTCCTGGCACAGGCACGGTTTCGTTTTCATGGTGTTCTCCTTGGTGGTTGTAATGAAAAGGCGCAAGGGCTGCGTAAAGCCCGTATCAGGCAAAAGTATGCCATCGGTAACGACCGCTTCCATCGCATGATCCTGCACCAAAGACGCAAAAGAGCCGATACATTCCTGCTTTGCAGTATCGTTGAGTATCGTTCCGCCTGCGTGGTACGCCAGCGTTGGCTGCGCCCCAGCGCAGCCAACCTTAACCCGCGGCGTGCGTCAGAAAGATGCGCAAAGAAAAAGCCCGGGTATCGCCCGGGCTTGATGTTGCGATGCGGCAGCGATTCTGCCGCCGACCCTTTACGGTTGACGGTCCGAGCAGGCGCCGTCCGTATATGGATCGGCACGCCCCATCTTGGCGCCGTCGGTATAGGGGTCTGTGCGGCTTACCTTGGCACCGTCGGTATAGGGATCGGCGCGGCTCACCTTGTGGGCGGGCTGATACGGATCGATCGAGCCGGCGTGCGCGACCGCCGCGCTCAGCGCCAGCGTCAAGCCGCTTGCGGCTGCAACCAGGGTGCGCGTTGCAAAGCGTTGCGTGGTGATTTGCATGAGGACTCCTTCGGTCATGACACTGCGAACATGACGTGCACCGCTGCGGCACACGTGTCCACGTTGTTCACGCGGACGTCATAGCGACCAGGTGAGCGAGCCACCAGTTCTGCACCGCGGTGCTTTGTCACGGGGCTGGTTGCGCGCGTACCCGTCATCCAGACAGACGCAGATGCCGTGCCACGGCGTATACGTACCGCCAAAGAAAAAAGCTCCCGAAGGAGCCTTTCTCTTGGCCGGCATGCCGCTTACCGCCAGTGGCCCCAGTGACGGCCGTCGTACCAGCGATAGCGCGGTCCCCAACGGTACCAGCCAGCGCCCACCACAATCGGCGCCGGGCCATAAGCGGGCGGACCGTAATACACGGGCGCCGGGGCGTAGTACACCGGGGGCGGGGGCGGCGCGTAATAAACCGGCGGCGGCGGTGGGTAATACACCGGCGCGGGTGCCACATACACAGGCGCCACCGGCACGCCAAACCCAATGCCGACGCTCACGTGCGCCGACGCCATCTGCGGCACGGCCAGCACTGCCAGTGCGGCTGCACCTGCAATCCACAGCACATTGCGTCGAATCATCGTCATCACCTGCTGCATGAGCGCCGGGCGAGTCCATAGCCGGCGCGGAATACGGTATCTGTATTGTATTCAGAGCCACTGACACAGGTGATACGGCGCTGGCGATTTCGTAACAGAACGTAACGCCACATCGCACGCAAGCGTCCCCGCCTCTAGCCCACGGCGGAACTGCAGTCGAACTGGCCCGAGGCGATCATCGCTTCGGCATACGCTCGCGCGGCTTCCAGAGCGCTGGCGGCACTCCGATATGTGTTCGCCGATTCGCGCACCGTTGTACGGGCTAACAGGGTCTCACCGTTGCTGGCGCGAAGGATGCTCACTTCGGCGCGCCACGCTTGCGGCGAGAGTTCATAGGCAGATACCTCGATTTTGCAGTCGTCTCGGAACGTCATATGTCCTCCGGGTCGTATTGGATAGGCCCAGCCCCGTGTCAATGCACGAAGAGCCAGATCACCAGCAACACAAGCGCGGGAACACCCAAGAGCCACGCAACGAGATAGGACATGACAACCTCCCACATGTTGATAGGCATGCAGGAAGTGTAGAAAAGCGCGCACGGACGGAGTATCGACCTCCGTCCGTGCCGTTTTGTAGGACTGTGCCGAAATGACTGTCGGCCCACGCCGACGCATCTCACCCGTATAGAGGAGCCTCAGCGTGCGGTGCCGTTCCTGGCGGCAACGTCACTTGGGGTCAGGATTCGGCCCGCGCCCGCATCCTCGGCCGCCTCTGCAGCAGCGACTTCCAGACCGACCGATGCCTTGAAGAAGTTCACGGCAGCCTCGGCGCCAGGAGGCGCGGCGTCCACAAGGTTTTCTGCGACGAAGCCCCATTGGCGGCGCACTTCGTCACCGTGGCGCTGCAATGCGCGAGCAATCCCGTTCTGCGTCTCGACGCCGATTTCAACAAAATTGCGCGTGTAGCCGGAGACGCGTTCGCCGGACGGTTGCAGATAGCGGGCTTGTGCGTTCCACCATTCGCCTGCGTCCTGCGCACCGGTGGCGTCGTGCAGGCAGTGTTCAGTCTCGTCAAGGCCGGCCTTGATGGCCTGCAAATTGAGCCCGATCAGGCGGTTGACGCCGTTCACCGCCTCTTCGGTGACAGCCATCCAGGTTTCAAGCTGTGATCGTTGCAGAACGCCAAGTTGCTCCAGAGTCATCATGTCGGTTACTCCCTCTGAGATCGGTGAACACGTCCAGCATATGCCGGGCGTTTCAGTGTAGCCGGGCGCGATGCCGATTTCCCTGACATCACCCGTTTGTCCTACAGGCGTTTCGGACACCCTCGCCTGCGGCACCAGCCATGTGCGCGTTAGAGTGAACCGCATCCTTCACCAGACCACGGAGTCACGATGAAACGTCTCACCGCTGCCTTGATCGCTACCGCATCCATTGCCACCGCGCCGCTGGCCTTCGCGCAAGTCGCTGGCCATGCCGCGCTAGGTGTATCCGTTACCGAACTCGATGCCGTCATCAAGGGCGTGAGTGTGAAGAAGCAGGTGCTCGGCAAGGCTGTCTATAACGAGGCCAACGAGAAGATCGGCAATGTGCAGGACTTGATCGTGGCACCGGAGAACGCCGTCTCGTTCGCTATCGTCGGCGCGGGCGGCTTTGTTGGCGTGGGCCGTCATGACGTGGCCATTCCTGTGAATCAGTTCCACTATGATCAGGGGAGGATCGTGCTGCCCAGCGCTACCAAGGACGCCATCAAGGCACTACCGGAGTTCAAGTACGAGCGTCAGCCAAAGCCTGCCAAGGCCTGATCACCGGCGGGAACTTTGTCTTCCCAAGGCGCGCTGAAGGTGTGGGAATCGGCTGACAAACCTTTCAGGCAACCTGACCTGCACATACCGGCATGCGTGACCTTGAATGCAGGTACACAGACGACAAAAGGAGTTTGTTATGCGTGCCTTCGTATCCTTGATTCTGGCGGCCGCATTGGCATCCGTCAGCGGATGCGCGGACATGACGCCAAAGCAGCGCAATACCGCGCTAGGCGCAGCCGCAGGTGGTGTCGCCGGGGCGGCCATCTGGGGCGGTCCGGGCGCCACGCTGGGTGGTGCCGCACTGGGTGGCGTGGTCGGTAACGCCGTCACCAAGTAACCCCCAAGCGCGCAGCGATGCGCGTGCTGCAAGCTCGGGCCAGGCCATTGTTTGCCTGGCCCTTTTTGTTGCCTGAGAGCGGCGCTATACGACTGCACATTCCCCTCATACGCATATGCGAATGCCGGCGCATAATCGGCGTTTTGCAACGGAGGCAATGTGCGATACGAGCAAGAGGGTTTTGGCGTGGGCAGCACACCGATCCTGAGCGTCGAAGGCCTGCGCAAACGTTACGGCGAACAGACTGTCGTCGACAACCTCAGCTTCAGCGTTCGGCGCGGCCAGTGCTTCGGCCTGCTGGGCCCCAACGGCGCCGGCAAGACCACCACGCTGCGCATGCTGCTCGGCATGACGATGCCCGATGCGGGTAGCCTGAGACTGTGCGACGAGCCTGTCCCGGAAGCCGCACATCGTGCACGCATGCGCGTGGGCGTGGTGCCGCAGTTCGACAATCTCGATCCAGACTTCTCCGTCTCCGAAAACCTGCGCATCTTCGGTCGCTACTTTGGCCTGTCTTCCGCGACCATCCGCGAGCGCATCCCCACCTTGCTGGAGTTCGCGCGTCTCGAACAGAAAGCCGATGCTCCTGTACGCGCCCTCTCGGGCGGCATGAAACGGCGGCTGACGGTAGCGCGCGCCCTGATCAACGATCCCGACATCCTCGTCATGGACGAGCCCACCACGGGGCTCGACCCGCAGGCTCGACACCTGATCTGGGAACGCCTGCGCTCACTGCTCGCCGCCGGCAAGACCATCCTGCTGACCACGCATTTCATGGAAGAAGCCGAGCGCCTGTGCGATGAACTTTGCGTGATCGACAACGGCCGCAAGATCGCGCAAGGCAAGCCGCAAGACCTCATCGCACGCGAAATCGGCTGCGACGTTGTTGAGGTCTACGGCGACGATCTCAACGCCCTTCGCACGCTGCTCACGCCGCTGGCCGACCGCGTGGAAATCAGCGGCGAGACGCTCTTCTGCTACGCACGCGATCCGCAGCCGCTGGTGGCTGCGCTGCGCGCACAGGCAGAAACGCACACCATGCCCGGCCTGCGCTATCTGCACCGCCCGGCCAATCTCGAAGATGTGTTCCTGCGCCTGACTGGCCGCGAAATGCGCGACTGAGAGAACCATCCATGTCCACTGAAACCGCACTCACTCCAACGCTGCAGCGGGCCTTTCCGCAGCCGCTGCTGCCGCTCAACTTCCGCAACTGGCAGTACGTCTGGCTCCGCAACTTCATGGTGTGGCGCAAGCTGGCCATTCCGTCGATGGCCGGCAACCTCGCCGACCCGATGATCTATCTGTTCGGGCTCGGGCTCGGCCTTGGCCTGCTGGTCGGGCGCGTCGACGGCGTGTCGTACATCGCATTCCTGGCGGCCGGCACGGTGGCGTCCAGCACAATGATGTCGGCGAGCTTCGAAGCGATGTATTCCGCGTTCTCGCGCATGCACGTGCAACGTACATGGGAGGCGATCCTGTACGCACCGCTCAGCCTGGGCGACGTGGTCCTTGGTGAGCTGTTCTGGGCCGCCAGCAAGTCGGTGCTCTCGGGCCTGGCGATCATGCTGGTCGCGGGCGCACTCGGCTATGCGTCGATGCCGCAGGCACTGCTGGCCCTGCCCGTCATCGTCTTGACCGGCTTCACCTTTGCCTGCCTGGCGATGAACATGACGGCGCTTGCGCCCAACTACGACTTCTTCATGTTCTACCAGACGCTGGTGATCACGCCGATGATGCTGCTCTCGGGCGTGTTCTTCCCGCTATCGCAACTGCCGGCGCCCGTGCGCGCGGCGACGAGCGTACTGCCATTGCCGCACGCGGTGGATCTGATCCGCCCGCTCATGCTGGGCCGCACGCCCGAGAACATCCTGCTGCACCTGGGCGTACTGCTGCTGTACGCCGTTGCCGCGCTGCTCTCGTGTCTCTGGCTGCTGCGCCGTCGCATGCTCAAGTAGCGCGATCCCGACGTCCAACAAAAAAGCCCGTCGCGATGACGGGCTTTCTTTTACGGCGCTCGAGAATTACTCGTTCACGGCGGAGCGCTGCAGATGCAGTTGCGTGCGCGGATCATCGTTCTGCGCGTTCTCACGATCCGCCTTGGCCGAATTGTTACGCGCGGCCTCCAGGCGATCGAGGTACGCCTCGTCAATGTCGCCCGTCACGTACTTGCCGTCAAAGCATGACGCATCGAAATCCTTCAGTGCCGGATTGACATCGCGCACCGCGCGCTTCATGTCCTCCACATCCTGGTACACAAGCTGGTCTGCGCCGATGATCTTGGCAATCTCCTCGTGCGTGCGGCCATAAGCCACCAGTTCGCCGCGCGTCGGCATGTCGATACCGTACACGTTGGGGAACTTCACCGGCGGCGCGGCCGAAGCGAAGATCACCTTCTTGGCACCGGCATCGCGTGCCATCTGCACGATCTCCGACGACGTCGTGCCGCGCACGATGGAGTCATCGACGATCAGCACGTTCTTGTCCTTGAACTCGATTGCCATGGCGTTGAGCTTCTGGCGCACAGATTTCTTGCGTACCGCCTGACCCGGCATGATGAAGGTACGGCCCACGTATCGGTTCTTGAAGAAACCTTCGCGATACGGCACGCCCAGGTGGTTAGCCACCTGCATGGCAGCTGGGCGGGACGAATCCGGAATCGGCATCACCACGTCGATCCTGTCGGTCACCTCGCGCTTGATCTTCTCAGCCAGGTAGTCGCCCATGCGCAGTCGCGCGTCGTACACCGACACACCATCCATGCGGGAGTCCGGACGGGCGAGGTACACGTATTCGAAAATGCATGGCGAAAGTACCGGGTTCGCAGCGCATTGCTTGGTGTGCAGCTTGCCCTCAAGGTCAATGAAGATGGCTTCGCCGGGGGCCACATCGCGCTCGAACTTGAAGCCGATGCCTTCCAGCGCCACCGACTCCGAAGCAACCATATATTCGATGCCGCCATCCGGCGTTTCCTGGGTGCCCAGCGCGAGCGGGCGGATGCCGAACGGATCGCGCACAGCCAGCACGCCGTAGCCCGAGATCTCGGCAGCGATGGCATACGAACCACGCACGCGGCGATGCAGGCCTTCTACCGCGGTGAAGATGGAATCGCGATTCAGCGGAATGTCGTTGCTGGCGCGTTGCAGCTCGTCGGCCAGCACATTGAGCAGCACTTCGGAATCAGACTGCGTGTTGATGTGGCGGCGATCGCGCCGGAACATCTCGTCGCGCAGTTGATCCGAGTTCGTCAGGTTGCCGTTGTGTGCCAACACGATGCCGAACGGCGCGTTGACATAGAACGGTTGGGCCTCCTCTTCGCTGGAGGAACCTGCAGTCGGATAGCGCACCTGACCGATACCGCTCGTACCCGGCAGGCCGCGCATATTGCGCGTGCGGAACACGTCACGCACCATGCCGTTGGCCTTGTGCATGTGGAACGTGCTGCCTGATGCGGTGGCAATGCCCGCAGCGTCTTGCCCGCGGTGTTGCAGGAGCAACAGACTGTCGTAGATCAGCTGATTGACGGGCGTGGCTGAGACCACCCCAACGATACCGCACATGTCGAACTCCAGCGAGAACGTATTTGGTGGCGCCCACACCCGTTGCGGGCGCCGAAAAAGCTTCCCGGATCGCCTAGCTTGTGGCCAGGCGCTCCAGATCAATAGTGAACATACTTAGCGACATCTGGGGGCAACAAGGGCTTGGCCGCCTGTGCTGCCTGCTCCGCATAGGGTCGCGTAATCGCATCGTGCCAGAACGGTTGCTCAGGCAGGCTGGTAAAGCCGGCCACCGTCATCAACACGAGGATGATCACGCCTCCGCGCGCCAACCCGAACACCATACCCAGACCGCGATCCGCCGGCTTGAGCCCCGCGCTCGCCAGCGCCGCCGAAAGCAGTGCCCCCACCAGCGAAGTCGCAATCACCGTCACGATAAACAGTAGGACGAAACCGAGAATGGTGCGTGCGACCGGTCCACCGGGCAGCGATTCCGGCATCCAGCCCGCCGCCACACCGGAAAACGTGTACGCCACCCATGCGGCAAACAGCCACCCGAGCAGCGCCAGCACCTCACGGATCAGCCCGCGAAATAACCCAATCAGCGCCGACGTGACGATGATGAACAGCACACCGTAGTCAAAGAACGTCGGTTGCATCGGGCTGCGGCTTGGATTGACTGTGGCGGAATGCAGCGTGAACCGTCAGCAAATCCGACGAGCGCGCTGGGTACACGGTCGGCCGCATCGTCATTGCTGCACGAGTTTAGGCGTCAGGCCAATCTGCTCGGCACGCTTCTGCGCCGCTTCCGCCGATGCACGATCGTTGAACGGGCCTGCACGCAGCAAGGCGAGATCGCCCTTTTCAGGCACCTTCTTGTGTTCGATGTAACCCGGAATCTTCTCGCTCTTGAGCTTGCCCAGCCAATTTCGGGCACGGTCTTCGGAAGCGAAGGCGCCGATCAGCAGGATGAACTTGCCGCCATTGGCATCGGTGCTCGTTGCAGCCGCTTGCTGTGCAGGCTGGGCAGCCGGTTGCGCAGGTTTCGTTGCGGGCTTGGATTCAGCGGGTGGCGTCAGACTGGCGACAGGCTTGGGCGGTGTCGCCGGCTTGACTGCGGCCGGCGCGTTCTGAGCTGCTGGCGGCGCATCGTTGCTCGCGACCACCTCTTCGCCCTGGTCAAGCGCCTGCGCCTGATCCGTCGACGAAACCGCAGGACGCGACGCAGAACGCCGGCTGGCGACCTTCGGCTCATCGGTGGAGGCCTTGGCGCCACGATCGACCGGCTGATCCTGGATCTGCACGGCCACGGCATCGGTCACGGGGCGCGGCTTGGCGTCAAACACGAGGGGCAGCACGATCACAGCGGCGCCAACCAGCACCACCGCGCCGATCAGGCGGCGGCGAGCGCGTTGTTTTTGCGGGAGTTCGGGGTCAAGGCCGTCGTCATCATCGTCGGTTCGACGGGAGGCGCGGCTGCGAGCATTCGACGATGCGCGCGAACCACGCACCGCATCGCGAGCCACATCGGCAGCGCTGCCGGCGGCTGCGCTGCGTGTGCGTTCGCCTTCAGCGTTCTTGCGGGAGGAAAAGATGGAAAACAGTCCCATGAGGGCCCCGGTTTTAGTGCGCGCGACTCTTGCGCTCCGCCAGCACGCCGGCAACGGTGTAGAACGATCCGAAGACCACGATTCTATCATCCTCGGTCGCCCGCTCCATGGCGTTGCGATAGGCTGTGGCGGGATCGCTGAATGTGCTCATGCTCGATTCCTTGCCTGCCCGGAAACCGGCTTCGGTGAGCGCCTGCGCCAAGCTGGAAGCGCTCGCGGCACGCGGCGTCGGCAAATCGGTCAGGCACCAGTGGTCGACCTTGTCGAGCATGTGCGCGAGCACACCGGCGATATCTTTGTCCTGCATCGCACCGAACACCGCGTAGGTGTAACGGTAGAAGCCCATGTTCTCGAGATTCTGGCCCAGCGCCGCCGACGCGTGCGGGTTGTGTGCGACGTCCAGGATGACGGACGGACGGCCCGGCAGAACCTGGAAGCGCCCCGGCAGTACCACCTGCGACAGGCCCAGACGCACGTCCTGCGCCGAGATCGGCAACCGATCGCGCACCGATTCCAGCGCAGCCAGCGCGGCCGATGCGTTCAGCAGTTGGTTCGCCCCGCGCAATGCGGGATAGCCCAGGCTCGGCCAACGGCGGCCGCGGCCGCTAAAGCCCCACTGCTGCTTGTCGCCCTGGAAGTTGAAATCGCGGCCGATCAGCCAGAGATCTGCGCCAATGGCTTCAGCGTGCTTCACCAGCGAGATTGGCGGCACCGGGTCAGAGCAGATCGCCGGCTTGCCTGCGCGGAAGATGCCGGCCTTCTCGAAGCCGATCGCCTCGCGGGTATCGCCCAGGTAAGCCATGTGATCGAGATCGACGCTGGTGATGATGGCGCAATCGGTATCGACGATGTTGACCGCATCCAGCCGGCCGCCGAGCCCGACCTCCAGGATCACAGCATCAAGGCCTGCATTGGCGAACAGATGCATGATCGCCAATGTGGTGAATTCGAAGTACGTCAGGCTGACGGGTTCGGGAAAGCTGCAGCGCGCACGCTCCACTGCCTCGAAGTGCGGCAGCAACATGGCGTCGGTGGCGATCTCGCCATTCACGCGAGCACGCTCGTTGAAGTCGATCAGGTGCGGTGATGTATGGCAGCCAACCTTATAGCCCGCGGCCAGCAGGATCGCCTCCAGCATCGCGCAGGTCGAGCCCTTGCCATTGGTGCCGCCCACCGTGAAGACGACGGACTTGAATTCCAGCCCGAGCGCATCGCGCACGCGACTGATGCGGGCCAAGCCCATGTCGATGCCGACAGGGTGTGCGGTTTCCAGGTGTGCCAGCCAGTTGGGCAGCGTGTCGAATGTAGGCATGCGAAGTATGTGGCGCGGCTTCAGGGAAACGGGCCGCGCAAAAACAAGAAGCGCGGACTCTCGCCCGCGCTTCGGTTCAACAGATGTGCCGCATCAGGCCAGTGCGTCTGCCGGCTGCTTCTGCAGGAGCGCCAGAAGCTCGGCGATCTCGCGGCGCATGTTGCGGCGGTCGACAATCATGTCGATGGCCCCCTTCTGCAGCAGGAACTCGGCGCGCTGGAAGCCTTCCGGCAGCTTCTCGCGCACGGTCTGCTCAATCACACGCGGGCCAGCAAAGCCAATCAGGGCCTTCGGCTCGGCAATCACCACGTCGCCCATGAAGGCGAAGCTGGCGGACACGCCGCCCATGGTTGGATCGGTCAGCACGCTGATGAACGGCAGCTTGGCTTCCGCCAGCTTCTGGATCATCGACGTCGTCTTGGCCATCTGCATGAGCGACAGCAGGCTTTCCTGCATGCGCGCACCGCCAGTGGCCGACACGCAGATGAACGGCACCTTTTGCTCCAGGGCCATCTGCGCGCCGCGCGTGAAGCGCTCGCCCACCACGGAGCCCATCGAGCCACCCATGAATTCGAACTCGAAGCAGGCCACGACCACGGGCAGCGCGTGAATGGCGCCGCCCATCACAACCATGGCGTCGGTTTCACCCGTGTCGTCCATCGCCGCCTTGATGCGGTCGGGGTATTTCTTCGTGTCCTTGAACTTCAGCGCATCGACCGGGACGATCTCCTGGCCCAGTTCATATCGGCCTTCGGCGTCCAGCAGCGCGTCCAGACGGGCACGCGCGCCAATGCGCATGTGATGATCGCACTTCGGGCAGACGTGCAGATTGGCTTCGACGTCGGTCCGATACAGCACCGACTCGCAAGCCGGGCATTTGACCCACAGGCCTTCGGGAATGCCCTTGCGCTGCGACGGGTCGGTCTGTTGGATCTTGGGCGGCAGCAGTTTGTCCAGCCAGCTCATGCGTGCTCCTTGAATGCAGTTTCGCCGAGATCAGGCGTCGAGCGCCTGGCGAATCTCCGCGATGAAATCAGTCAAGTATTGTACCGCTTGTTCGCGAGGTGCTTCTTCAAGCAATTGCACAATGCGGGATCCGATCACCACCGCATCCGCCACACCGCTGATCGCACGTGCCGTTGCCGCATCACGGATACCGAAACCGACACCTACCGGCAGCCGCGCGTGCTGGCGGATTTGCGGGATCCGTGCAGCCACCGCATCCAGGTCGATGGTGGCCGCGCCAGTCACGCCTTTGAGCGACACGTAGTAGATGTAGCCGCTCGCCACACGGGCGATCTGCGCGATGCGTGCTTCGGTGGACGTGGGCGCCAGCAGGAAGATCGGATCGATACCGGCGGCGCGCATGGTCTTGGCAAAGGCCTCGCATTCTTCGGGCGGGTAGTCGACCACGAGCACGCCGTCCACGCCCGCTTCGGATGCAGCCTTGGCAAAGGCATCAACGCCCATGCGCTCGATCGGATTGGCGTAACCCATGAGCACCACGGGCGTCGTCAAATCGGTGGCGCGGAATGCGCGCACATATTCGAGCACCGTGCGCAGGCCCACCTTCTTGGCCAATGCACGCTCGGACGCACGTTGGATCACCGGGCCATCGGCCATCGGGTCCGAGAACGGCACGCCGAGTTCGATGACGTTGGAGCCGCCCTTGACCAGCGCGTGCATCAGGTCGACCGTCATCTCGGGGTACGGATCGCCGGCCGTGATGAACGGAATCAGGCCCTTGCGGCCCTGCGCAGACAGTTGTGAGAAGGTTTGAGCGATGCGGGACATAGGAGGATCAGGTTTCAGGCGACCTTGATGGTCTCAGGCGCCTGCGATTCAATCGGTTGGGCGTTGGTGGCAGCGGCGGCATGCACAGCGGCCACGCGTTCACGTGCCACGCGGCAATAGTCGGCGTTGATCTCGAAGCCGGCGAAGCGGCGGCCAAGCCTTGCACACGCGGCCGCCGTGGTGCCGCTGCCCAGAAACGGGTCCAGCACGAGGCCGCCCGGCGGGCAGCTTGCCAGGATCATGCGTTCGACCAGCTCCAGCGGTTTCTGCGTCGGATGCTCGGCGCGCTCCGGGTCTTGCCGGTGCAGGCGCGACACGCTCCACACGTCCTTCGGGTTGTAGCCGACTTCCAGCCACTTCTTGCCCTCGAAACGCTTGCGGCTGCGCGCCTTCTTTGTTTCGGCGTCGTACGGAATGCGCACGGCGTCGACATCGAAGTAGTAATCGCGTGAAGCGGCAAAAAAACCGATGTTGTCGTGCACCGACGAGAACTTGCGCGTGCTGCCGCCCATGCTGGGGACGCGGCGGTCCCAGATGATCTCGTTGACCATCGTGAGGCGTCGCTTGAGCATCACGAACAGTTCCGGCGCGTATTGCCACGTGCAGAACAGGTAGAGCGATCCGTTGCGCGCCAGCTTCGGCCGCACCGCATCGATCCAGCGTTCGGACCAGGCGAGGTAGGCATCGCCCGACAGCTTGTCGGAGTCGTTGCCGTAATCCTTGCCCAGCCCGTACGGCGGATCGGCGATGACGAGGTCCACACTGCCGTCGGCCAGATGCTCGACCCCGGTAATGCAGTCCTCGTTGAAGATGCCGTCGATGGCGCGCTCGGTCATGCGGGTGCCAGTGCCGTTAGAGTTGGATGCCGGAGAGTTCAGCGACAGTATGCATATCCTTGTCGCCTCGGCCCGAGAGGTTCACCAGCAGGATCTTGTCCTTGGGCAGTGTCGGCGCCAGCTTGCACGCATACGCCAGTGCGTGGCTCGATTCCAGCGCCGGGATGATGCCCTCCATGCGGCACAGGTCATGGAAAGACTGCAGCGCCTCCTTGTCGGTAATGCCGACGTATTCCGCGCGCTGCACATCCTTCAACCAGGCGTGTTCTGGACCGACGCCCGGATAGTCCAGCCCCGCCGAAATCGAATGCGTCTCGATGATCTGGCCGTCCTCATCCTGCAGCAGATAGGTGCGGTTACCGTGCAGCACGCCCGGTGAGCCCCCCATGAGCGACGCGGCGTGGCGGCCGGTCTCGATGCCCTCGCCCGCTGCTTCCACGCCGATCAGCTTGACGTCGGCATGATCGATGTACGGATAGAAGATGCCCATGGCGTTGGAGCCGCCGCCCACGCAGGCGATCACGGCGTCCGGCTGGCGTCCGGTCATCTCGGGCATCTGCACCTTGCATTCCTCGCCGATCACGGCCTGGAAGTCGCGCACCATCATCGGATACGGGTGCGGGCCCGCCACCGTGCCGATGATGTAGAAGGTGTCGGCCACGTTGGTCACCCAGTCGCGCATCGCTTCGTTCAGCGCGTCCTTGAGCGTGCGCGAGCCCGACTCCACGGGCACCACGGTCGCGCCCAGCAGCTTCATGCGGTAGACGTTGGCGGCCTGGCGGCGCACGTCTTCGCTGCCCATGTAGACGACGCACTCCATGCCGTAACGCGCCGCGATCGTGGCGGTGGCCACGCCGTGCTGGCCGGCCCCCGTTTCCGCAATCACGCGTGGCTTGCCCATGCGGCGTGCCAGCAGCGCCTGGCCAATCACGTTGTTCACCTTGTGCGCGCCGGTGTGGTTCAGGTCTTCGCGCTTGAGGTAGATCTGCGCGCCGCCGCAGTGTTCGGTCAGGCGGCGTGCGTGATAGATGGGCGACGGACGGCCGACGAAGTGCTTCAGCTCGTATTCGTATTCCTTGATGAACTCGGGATCGTGCTGGTAGCGCGCATAGGCGTCGCGCAATTCATCCAGCGCGTGGGACAGCGTTTCCGCAACGAAGGTGCCGCCGTAGGGGCCAAAATGGCCGTGGGCGTCGGGCAGGTTGTACATGGCAGTCTCTCGAGGCGTCCGCCGAGGTCAGGATGGAAGACCCGTCAGCGGAGATATTCAGGAAGGCGTGCGTCGCGAGAGACCAGCCAGATCGGCTCAGGCTTGAACCGATGCGCCCAGGGCAGCATCGGCCTCGCGGACCGCACGCACAAATGCGGTCATCCGGGCGTGGTCTTTCACGCCCCGTGCAGCCTCGATCCCGCTGCTGACATCAACAGCGTATGGCCGCACGCGTTCAATCGCGCCAGCGACGTTTTGCGCGCTCAACCCACCACTCAAAACGAGCCGAGGAGCGGCGCTTGTGGTTGGCAAGGATGGCGATTGCGGGAGCCATTGCGGAGGAATGAGGGTCCAGTCGAAAACATGGCCGCCGCCGCCATAACCCTCGACAAATGCGTCGAGCAGCAGGCCTTGGGCAGTGGCAAACCGATCCGCGAATTCTACCAAATCGGCCCCGGGCTGAACACGCAGGGCGCGCAACCAGGGCAGCCCTACCTTTCCGGCGATCTCGGCGCACAGCTCTGCCGGCTCATCACCGTGGAACTGAAGCAACGTCAGCGGCACTTGGTCGAGCACGCGCGCCACATCATCGGCGCTGGCGTTGACGAACAGGCCCGTTACGGTGACGAACGGACCGGCGCGGTGCGCCAGCTCTGCCGCACGTTCGATCGCGACGTAACGCGGGCTGGGTGGATAGAAAACAAGCCCGATCGCATCGGCGCCGATTGCGACGGCGTGATCGACATCGGCAGGCTGGGTCAGGCCACACAGCTTGATACGGGTACGGTGCAACGGCATGGCGGAAGCGGGATTCACAGGCCGGCGTGCTCGTCGAACACGCCGCGAAACAGGCTGGACGATGCCGGAGACGCCGGCAACGAGAAAGCATCAGGATAGCCGACCTCGGCGAGATACAGGCCGTCGGGCATGAAAGTTGGCGCGGCGGCCACGCGGCTGCGGGCGGCCAGCACATCGCCCATCCAGGACACCGGCTGGCGGCCGCGCCCGATCGCCACGAGGCAGCCCATGATGTTGCGCACCATGTGGTGCAGGAACGCGCTGCCGCGAATGCGCACGAACACCCATTCGCCCTCGCCTCGCACCTCGATCGAATACATCGTTTTGACGGGCGACTTGGCTTGGCATTCGGCCGCGCGGAACGACGAGAAATCGTGCTCGCCTACCAGAACCTGGGCCGCCTCGTTCATGGCTGCCACGTCAAGGGATTGGCCGGGCGGCAGCATCACGTAGCCGGCCTTGTCCTCCAGCAGCGGCGCGCGCGTCGGCCCGAAGGTCAGCGCGTAGTAATACGTGCGGCGATGCGCGGAGAAACGCGCATGAAAATCCTCCGGCATCTCCTGCGCCCATCGCACGGCCACCGTCGGCGGCAGAAAGGCATTGGTGCCGCGCACCCACGAAAACGGCTCGCGCACGAGGTCGGTATCCAGGTGGACCACCTGGCCCAGCGCATGCACACCAGCATCGGTTCGCCCGGCCACCGTGGTCGGCAGCGCCACGCCGGCAAACTGCCGCAGCGCCGACTCCAGCGCGTCCTGAACGGTATTGCCGTGCGGCTGCGATTGCCACCCTGAAAACGCGGCACCGTCGTACTGGATGCCGAGCGCGATGCGCGTCATGCCTTGTGAGTCCCCATGCGGAAAGAAAAACGCCGGCAGGATACCACCCTGCCGGCGCTGTCGATGGCGTAGAGCCCAGTGCGTCAGCCGATCTGGCGCATCAAGGCCTGGGCCTCGGCGTGGAAAGACGGATCGCCCAGGTCCAGCACTTCCTGCAGCAGTTCGCGAGCGCCTTCCTTGTCCCCGATCTCGATATAGGCCTTGGCCAGATCGAACTTGATCTGCAGATCGCGCACACCGTCGGCACCATGCTCGCCGGACAGCGTGTGCGGCAGGTTAGTGTCCAGGCGGATGGCCGATTGCGGCTCGTCGTTCGCGACCTCGGCGTGCTCTGGGTGATGCGGCTCGGATTCGAAGTGCATCGGGGCCTGTGACAGGTCGGTCGGCTGGGCCCAGCTCGGCAGGCCTTCCTCCGCTGCAACCGAGGCTGCAGGAGCAACCGTTTCTGCGGCAGGCGGCGTCGGGTTCAGATCCAGCGACAAGTCCGAAAGATCCATATGCAGCGGGGGCGCGGCAACGGGCTGATAGGCCTCGCCAGCGTGCGCGTTGAACTGCGGCAGATCCGCTTCAGGTTCGGCATGCACCTTGAAGATGTCCGATGCCTCTTCCGGCGCGGTGATCGGCTCGCCTGCCGCCGGCGCGGGGAATGACTCCAGCGGCAGATCGAAATCGGCCAGTTGCGGTGCCTTGGTCGACGGCGCGGACGGGTCCAGATCCGGAGACAGCGTAGTCCAGTCGTCCCCACGACGGGTGGTCTGGCCCGTCACCGTCGGGCTGAAGGCCTCGGCGGCCACCGCGGCACCCACACCTGCCAGCGCAGCTGCACCTGCGACTGCGGCACCTGAGTGGCTCGGTTCAGCATGCGCTTCGGCGCCGGGATGGTGTCCATCACCCTGCACCGTCAGATACAGCGGGTTGGCCGGATCGAACTTGCGGCCCATCGCCGCAGCGTCTGCCCATTCCGGCGACGCAGCGCCAACTTGCGCCAGCATCTCTTCAGCAATGGTCTGGAAGCCATGGGCGTCCTGACGATTGGCGTAAATTTCCATCAACTTCAGTCGAATGGCTTGGCGCTCCGGATGTTGCTCCAGTGCCTCGCGCAGGATTTCTTCGGCTTGCACGTCGCGACCGTAGGCGATGTAGACATCGGCCTCTGCGATCGGGTCGACTTCATTGCTCTCGTTGCCGCCGCCAATGCGGAAATCCGCACCGAACACGCTGTGCTGCGAGGTGTCGACGCTTTGACCGCCGGCCGCACCGAACAGAGAGTTGGCACCCGCCATCACAGTGCTTTCCTGTGACAACAGGCTGTCCTGGAAGCCATGTGCCTGCTCAGGTTTCTGCTGGCGACGGCGATACACCACCAGACCACCCAGCAGCGCGACCACCAAGCCGCCCAGGCCCAGGGCCATCGGGTTGCCCAGCAGCGACGAGAGGAACGATTCTTCTTGAATCGGGGGAGGCGGGGCCACAACCACCGGCGCCTTCTTCGGCGCGGCAGCCGGAGCCGACGCAGCAGCAACCGGTGCACTGGCAGCCGCTTGCGGAGCCGAGGCTGCAGCCACAGTCGCCGATGCGGCCTCCGGTGCGGAAGCCGCCGCAGCAGCCGTCGCCGACGAAGCCGGGGCAGCAGCAGCCGTTTCCGCCGGAACTGCTGCAACAGGAGCCGGGGCAGACGCAGCCGCCGGTGCCGGCGCATTGGCCGCGGCCACTGCCGGCGCGGCCGTCGACGGCGCAGCACCAGCGGCCGGCTTGGCACCACTGGCTGCCTTGGCCAGTTCAGCGTTCTTCAATTCAACCAGGCGCTGCATGTCGGAGAGATTCTTCTCCAACTGTGCAACGCGTGATTCCATTTCCTTGAGCGCACGCTCCTTGGCGACGAGTTCCTCATCGCGAGCCGCGGCCGCACCGGCCTTGCCTGCGCGGTCGGCCTTGGAGAGACGCAGTTCGTCACGGCCGCTGGCAGCCGGCGTGGCTTGATCTTGCACGCGGGCCGACACACTGCCGCTCTGTTGGCGGGCGGAGTCGGTATCCGTCGCTGCGTTGGCCTCAGCCGCCGTTGCGAGGCGGTTGCGGTAGCCGGCAAAGCCGGACGTCTGCGCGATGACTTCGCGGCGGGCTTCGCGCGCAGGCGTTTTCTGCGCCTCCACCTGTGACGGTACTTTCAGCACCGAGCCAGTACGCAGCCGGTTGATGTTGCCGCCAATGAAAGCATTGGGATTGTTGCGATACAGCGCCAGCAGCATCTGGTCGAGCGACACGGCGTCCTGACCTTGCGCGGCCGTCGACGCTACGTCGTACAGGCTATCGCCGCGTTGCACGGTGTATGAGCCACCGGGTGTAGCGTCCGGCGCAGCGGCAGCAGGAGCAGCTTGCTGGGCACGCGCGGTTTGGCGAGCGGCGCGAGGCTGGCGCGACGGTGCCGGCGCGGCAGCGGCCGGAGCAGCCGCTTGCGGTTGGGCAGCCGAAGCAACCGGCGCCGACTCAACGGCGCCCGGCGTCGTCGCCTGCACAACCGGCGTCGGCGCGAAATTCTGTGCGGTATTGCTGGAGCCCACCGGGTCCAGCAGGAACGTATAGGCACGCGAAACGTGACCGCTCGCCCAGTTCAGGTCAACCAGAACATCAACGAACGGCTCGGCGACGGGCTGGGTCGAGCGCAGACGCACCACGTAGTTGCCATTCGACTGGCGCTCAAGCGAGGCACGCAGCGAGGAGACGATCGGGTTGTAGGTCAGCCCGGCACGCGAATAGGCTTCCGGCGCAGCCAATTTGGCGACCAGATTTTGCGCCTCTTCGGGCGTCACGCCCGCCAGATCGATTTCGGCCTGCAGCGGCTGGCCGAGGCTGGAACGCACGTGCAGCGCGCCGAAACCGGCCGCGTGCACAGCGGGCTGAATCAGCAGCAGGCTCGCCGCAGCAAACGCGACGGCCGACCAGCGAGGACTGCGATGGGACGATTCTCTCCGGCGGTATTGGCTCACCCTCACCTTCGACTCCGTTATCTTTTAATGTGCAAACGAACTTAACATCAACGAGTTAGCGCAGCAAGTTCACCCAGAAAGTGAACTGCTGGATAAGAATCACCGTCAATCTTTATGAAAACGACACAATTGGCGAGATTCTGAAGCACCCGACGTACCCCCCGGAATGCGCGTGCTTCATGTGGCGCTAACCCTTCCCCGTGCCCCGTCCACCCCACGAATGGGCGGACAGCGTTCCGGCCGCTATTGTGTACCAACGTTACAGACCGTGGGCGCCCAGATGGCACAACGCCGCGCAGGCCGCGCGGCGTTGGTTGAAAAAGCACACTTTCTGTTGTCAGACCGCAACGACACCGTCGGATGCGCGGCCCGAAAACGAAAGCAAAGCCTTGATCACTTGCCCAGCAGGATACGGAGCGTGCGGCGCAGCGGCTCAGCGGCACCCCACAGAAGCTGGTCGCCGATCACAAAGGCGCTCACATATTCCGGCCCCATATTGAGCTTGCGCACGCGACCCACGCCAATTTCCAGGCCACCCGTGATGGATGCCGGCGTCAGTTCCTTCTCGGTGATGCTGCGATCGTTCGGGACCCACTTCACCCAGGGGTTGCCCGAGCGGATGATCTGCTCGATTTCGTCCAGCGGCAGGTCGCGCTTGAGCTTGAGCGTCAGGCCCAGGCTGTGGCAGCGCATTGCGCCAATCCGCACACACAGGCCATCGACTGGAATCGTCTGCGCCGTGCCCAGGATCTTGTTCACTTCGGCCTGGCCCTTCCACTCTTCCTTCGACTGGCCGTTGTCGAGCTGCTTGTCGATCCAGGGGATCAGGCCACCCGCCAGTGGCGCCGGGAAGAACTCAGTCGGCACATCTTCGCGGATGGTCTTGGCAACCTTGCGGTCGATGTCCAGGATGGCGGATGCCGGGTTGGCCAACTCATCGGCCACGGCACCGTGAATCACGCCCATGCCCTTGAGCAGTTCGCGCATGTGGTTCGCACCACCGCCCGAAGCCGCCTGATAGGTCATCGAGCTGACCCATTCGACCAGGCCTTCGCGGAACAGGCCACCCACGCCCATCAGCAGGATGGAGTTGGTGCAGTTGCCGCCGATGAAGTTCTTGGTGCCAGCCGCCACCGCATTCTTGATAAGCGACAGGTTGACCGGGTCCAGCACGATCACGGCATCGTCTTCCATGCGCAGCGTCGAGGCGGCGTCGATCCAGTAGCCGTTCCAGCCGGCAGCGCGCAGCTTCGGGAAGACTTCGGTCGTGTAGTCACCGCCCTGGCACGTGATGATCGTGTCGCAGGCCTTCAGTGCTTCGATGTCGTTGGCGTCGGCCAGCGGCGCATCCGTCTTGGCGAATGCGGGTGCCTTGCCGCCGGCGTTGCTGGTGCTGAAAAACACGGTGTCGATCAGGTCGAAATCCTTTTCTTCCTGCATGCGCTGCATCAGCACGCTGCCGACCATGCCGCGCCAACCGACGAGACCTACCTTCATGATTGTGAACCTCTAGTGATTTTCCCCGCCTCGGTCGCCCGGCGTGACCGCGCGGGGAAGGCGAACGGACACGACGGACGATCTACGAGATCGTTTTTTTGGTAATGATTTTGGTGGTCGTGCGAATCTCGACAGGCGTCATGCGAGCGCGCGCGGCGGTGCCCTTGGCGACGATAGCCAGGGTGCCCAGAAAGCCCAGTACGAGGACGGGGAGCGCGATCGAGATCATCTGCAAAAATATACACGATTTGGCGGTCACACAATGCACTGCAGCATGTGTCCACCGAAAAAACGACGATTGCTGCACCGGATGTGACGGCACCGCAACGCGCGTTTTGAGTTACAAGACAGCGACCACCGCGTCGCCCATCTCCACAGTGCCCACCTGTTTGCAGCCCGGCGTCAGGATGTCGCCGGTCCGGTAGCCCTGCGCCAGTACCTTCTTGACAGCCGTTTCGATGCGATCAGCCTGCTCGGCCTTGTTCAGCGAATAGCGCAGCATCATCGCCGCCGACAGGATCGTCGCCAGCGGGTTGGCAACGCCCTTGCCCGCGATGTCCGGCGCGGAGCCGTGCGACGGCTCATACAGGCCCTTGTTATTCGCATCGAGCGACGCCGACGGCAGCATGCCGATCGAGCCCGTCAGCATGGCGGCCTCGTCCGAGAGGATGTCGCCGAACATGTTGCCGGTGACGATCACGTCGAAGTTCTTCGGCGCCTTCACGAGCTGCATGGCCGCGTTGTCCACGTACATGTGCGACAACTCGACTTCCGGATATTCCTTGTGCACGTCGGTGACGATGTCCTTCCAGAACTGGAACGTCTCGAGCACGTTGGCCTTGTCGACGCTGCAGAGCTTCTTGCCGCGCTTGGCGGCGGCCTGGAAGGCGACGTGCGCGATGCGGCGGATTTCCGGCTCGGCGTAGCGCATGGTGTCGAAACCTTCGCGCGCGCCGGCGAACAGCCCGTCGGGCGCCGCGCGCACGCCGCGCGGTTGGCCGAAGTAAATGTCGCCATTCAACTCACGCACGATCAGGATATCCAGACCGGCAACGATTTCCGGCTTGAGGCTCGATGCGCCGGTCAACTCGGGATAGCAGATCGCCGGACGGAAATTGGCGAACAGCTGCAGGTGCTTGCGCAGGCCCAGAATGGCCTGCTCCGGGCGCAGTTCGCGCGCCAGCGTGTCGTACTTCCAGTCGCCCACGGCGCCAAACAGGATCGCGTCAGCTTCCTTGGCGAGCTTGAGCGTGTCTTCCGGCAGCGGATGGCCCTTGGCCTCGTAGCCCGCGCCGCCCACCGGGGCGAATTCCATCTCGAACGACTCGCCCAGCACCTTGAGCACCTTCACGGCCTCGGCGACGATTTCCTTACCAATGCCGTCACCCGGCAACACTGCAATCTTGGTCATGTGGTTATCCTTGTTGTTCTGGTGTCCGCTCAGCCGACGAGCTTGTGGGCGAGCCACGGCATCCTGGCCAGGCGCTGCGCTTCGTAAGCCTTGATCTGGTCGGCGTAGCGCAAGGTCAGACCGATGTCGTCGAAACCGTTGAGCAGGCAGTATTTGCGGAACGCGGTGATGTCGAACGGATACGCCGTACCGCCCGGCGTGACGACGACCTGCTTGTCCAGATCGACGGTCAGCTGGTAGCCGGTAAAGGCTTGGGTCTCGTTGAACAGGTGGTCGACCTGCGACTCCGTCAGCACGATCGGCAGCAGGCCGTTCTTGAAGCAGTTGTTGAAGAAGATGTCGGCAAAGCTCGGCGCGATGATGGCGCGGAAGCCGTACTGCTGCAGTGCCCACGGTGCGTGCTCACGCGAGCTGCCGCAGCCGAAGTTCTTGCGCGCCAGCAACACCGAGGCGCCCTTGTAACGCGGCTGGTTCAGCACGAAATCCGGGTTCAGCGGACGCTTGCTGTTGTCCTGGCCGGGCTCGCCCACGTCCTTGTAGCGCCACTCGTCGAACAGGTTCGGGCCAAAGCCGGTGCGCTTGATCGACTTGAGGAACTGCTTCGGGATGATGGCGTCGGTGTCGACATTCTCGCGGTCGAGCGGCGCCACGAGGCCGGTGTGGATGGTGAATTGTTCCATGATTGCTCTCTCTATCCTGCCGCTCAAGCGAGCTTGCGCACGTCGACGAAGTGGCCTTCCAGCGCGGCCGCAGCGGCCATCGCCGGGCTTACCAGGTGGGTGCGTCCGCCCGCGCCCTGACGGCCTTCGAAGTTGCGGTTGGACGTGGACGCGCAGCGTTCGCCCGGCTCGAGGCGGTCAGCGTTCATGGCGAGACACATCGAGCAACCCGGCTCGCGCCACTCAAAGCCCGCCGCCTTGAAGATCTTGTCGAGCCCTTCGCGCTCGGCCTGCTCCTTCACGAGGCCCGAGCCCGGCACGACCATCGCCAGCTTCACGTTCGACGCAATGCGCTTGCCCAGCTTCTGCACGACCCACGCCGCGGCGCGCATGTCTTCGATGCGGCTGTTGGTGCACGAGCCGATGAACACCTTGTCGATGTTGATGTCGCTGATGGCGACGTTCGGCTGCAGGCCCATGTACTCGAGCGCGCGCTCCATGGCGTTGCGCTTGTTCGGGTCTTTCTCTTTGTCGGGATCCGGCACGCGGTCTTCAATGCTGACCACCATTTCCGGCGATGTCCCCCAGCTCACCTGCGGGCGAATGTCTTCAGCACGCAGTTCGATCACCTGGTCGAAGTGCGCACCCTCGTCGGAATGCAGCGTGCGCCAGTAGGCGACGGCCTGCTCCCACTCCACGCCTTGCGGCGCGAACGGACGGCCCTTGATGTACTCCAGCGTGACATCGTCCACGGCGACGATGCCGGCGCGGGCGCCTGCCTCGATTGCCATGTTGCACACCGTCATGCGGCCTTCCATCGACAGCGCGCGGATGGCCGAGCCGCCGAATTCCATGGCGTAGCCCGTGCCACCGGCCGTACCGATCTTGCCGATGATGGCGAGCACGATGTCCTTGGCCGTGCAGCCGCGAGGCAGCGTACCTTCCACCTTCACCAGCATGTTCTTGCTCTTCTTGGTGAGCAGCGTTTGCGTGGCCAGCACGTGCTCGACTTCCGAGGTGCCGATGCCGTGCGCGAGCGCGCCGAACGCACCGTGCGTGCTGGTGTGCGAATCACCGCAGACCACCGTCATGCCCGGCAGCGTCGCGCCCTGCTCCGGCCCGATCACGTGCACGATGCCCTGGCGCTTGTCGTTCATCTTGAATTGCGTGATGCCGTAGCTGTCGCAGTTGGCATCAAGCGTATCGACTTGCAGCTTCGAAACCGGATCGGCAATGCCGTGCGAACGATCGGTGGTCGGCACGTTGTGATCCGACACGGCCAGGTTTGCGCTGATGCGCCACACCGGACGCTCGGCTAACTTCAGGCCCTCGAATGCCTGCGGGCTCGTCACTTCATGCAGCAGTTGACGATCGATGTAGAGGACGGTCGTGCCGTCTTCTTCGGTATGAACGACGTGATCGTCCCAAAGTTTGTCGTAGAGCGTCTTGGCCATGATGCGATCCGTACACAACGCGCCATCTGAAATCAGGGCCGTTGCGCGAGCAGTTTCGTGGGGGAGTGATCGATTATGCCACCCGGTGCATCGGGCACCGGACGTGACTGACGAAAGGGGGTTTCGCCATTTCGCGAAGGCCCTTTCCGGGCACCTCCGGCGACGTGCAACAAAAAACCCCGCCGGTTTCCCGAGCGGGGTTTCTTCAAGGCGAACAGCGTGGCTTAGCGCTTGTCGATCGACGGCACTTCGCGGGTGGCTGCACCGTTGAACAGCTGGCGCGGACGGCCGATCTTGTATTCCGGATCGGTGATCATCTCTTCCCATTGCGAGATCCAGCCCACCGAGCGGGCCAGCGCGAAGATACAGGTGAACATCGAAGTCGGGATGCCCAGCGCGCGTTGCACGATACCCGAGTAGAAATCGACGTTCGGATACAGCTTGCGGCTGACGAAGTACTCGTCTTCCAGGGCAATCTTTTCCAGCTCCATCGCCAGCTTGAACAGCGGGTCGTTATGCAGACCCAGCTCATTCAGCACTTCGTGGCAGGTTTCCCGCATCAGCTTGGCGCGCGGATCGTAGTTCTTGTACACGCGGTGACCAAAGCCCATCAGGCGCACGCCGCTGTTCTTGTCCTTCACCTGCTTGATGAACTCGGGCACCTTGTCCACGGTACCGATTTCTTCCAGCATGTTCAGCGCAGCTTCGTTCGCGCCACCGTGCGCCGGGCCCCACAGGCAGGCGATACCGGCAGCGATGGCTGCGATCGGGTTGGTGCCCGACGAGCCCGCCAGACGCACCGTCGACGTCGAGGCGTTCTGCTCGTGGTCTGCGTGCAGGATGAAGATGCGGTCCAGTGCCTTCTCCAGCACCGGGTTCACCTTGTAGTCCTCGCACGGCGTGGCAAACATCATGCGCATGAAATTGCCCGTGTACGACAGGTTGTTCTGCGGGTAGATGAGCGGCTGGCCGATGTTGTACTTGTATGCCATGGCCACCAGCGTCGGCAGCTTGGCGATCAAGCGGATCTGCGAGATTTCACGCTCGCGCGGATCATTGATGTTGGCAGCGTCCGGATAGAACGCGCTCATGGCACCAACCAAACCCGTCAGCACGGCCATCGGGTGGGCGTCACGACGGAAACCGCGCAGGAAGAACTGCATCTGCTCGTGGACCATGGTGTGATTCGTCACCACATGGTTGAACTCTTCCTTCTGCTTGGCGTTGGGCAGCTCGCCCTTCAGCAGCAGATAGCAGATTTCCATGAAATCGCACTTGCTGGCCAAATCGTCGATGGCGTAGCCGCGGTACAGCAGCTCACCTTTGTCACCATCGATGTAGGTGATCTTGGAATTGCACGACGCAGTCGACATGAAGCCGGGGTCGTACGTGAACTTGCCCGTCTGACCGTACAGCTTGCGGATGTCGATCACGTCCGGGCCAACCGTGCCCTTGTAGATCGGCAGCTCGACGCTGGGCGAGCCATCGGAAAACGATAGGGTGGCTTTCACTTCGGACGGCGTCATGTCGGTTTCCTTCTCTGCTGTTTATAAAAATGAAGTCGGGAGACTCCCGCCAGACGGATCGAGGTCGCCGGCCGGGGGCGGCTGGACCGATTCGTCTTGCGGCAACCTCTCGCGCGCCGGTTCAGACCGAGCGCAGCAAGGTCAGGACGTGCTGAATGGGGGGCACGTCGAGTTCGCCCTCCGGCTCCTTGCGTGCAAGCAGGAGATCCATCAGGTCGTTGTCGGGTAGCTCGAACAACTGCGAGAGTGCGGCAACGTCGTCATCCGACAGTTCCGTCTCGTAGCGATTGAAAAAGCGCTCGACGATGATGTCGTTCTCAAGCAGGCCGCGTCGGGCACGCCAGCGCAAACGGGCACGCTTGTGCGGATCGGACTGATGGGAGAACGTCGGAGTGTTCACAGCAACCATACTTTCTAGAAATGTGTCGCCGGAGAAACCGCTCCGGCGACACACAATGCCAAAGTGCCCTGACTCGCGCCTTACACCGCGCGGCGCACCATCAATTCCTTGATCTTGCCGATGGCCTTGGTCGGGTTCAGCCCCTTCGGGCACACATCGACGCAATTCATGATGGTGTGGCAGCGGAACAGGCGGTACGGATCTTCCAGATTGTCCAGACGTTCGCTGGTGGCCTGGTCGCGGCTGTCGGCGATGAAACGATATGCCTGCAGCAGACCGGCCGGGCCGACGAACTTGTCCGGGTTCCACCAGAACGACGGGCACGACGTCGAGCAGCTCGCGCACAGAATGCACTCGTACAGGCCGTCAAGCTCTTCGCGCTCTTCCGGCGACTGCAGACGCTCCTTCTCGGGCGGCGGCTCGTCGTTGATCAGGTACGGCTTGATCGAGTGGTACTGGTTGAAGAACTGCGTCATGTCGACGATCAGGTCGCGCACCACCGGCAGCCCCGGCAGCGGGCGCAGCACGATCTTCTCGGGCAGCTCACGCATGTTGGTCAGGCACGCCAGACCATTCTTGCCGTTGATGTTCATGGCGTCGGAGCCGCACACGCCTTCGCGGCACGAACGACGGAACGCGATCGACTCGTCGAGCTTCTTCAGCTTGACCAGCGCGTCGAGCAGCATGCGCTCGTGACCGTCAAGTTCAACCTCGTAGGTCTGCATGCGGGGCGCTGCGTCCTTGTCCGGATCGTAGCGATAGACTTCAAAAATACGCTTCATTTTTGCGGGTCCTTCTTATCCGTTAGAACGTACGCGCCTTGGGCGGCACCGATTCCACCGACAGCGGCTTCAACTGCACGGGCTTGTAGTCCAGGCGGTTGCCTTCGGAATACCACAGCGAGTGCTTCATCCAGTTTTCATCGTCGCGGTTCGGGAAGTCGCTGTGGGCGTGTGCGCCGCGCGATTCCTTGCGGGCGGCAGCCGACACCATCGTCGCCTTCGCCACTTCCACCAGGTTGGCCACTTCCAGCGCTTCGACGCGCGCGGTGTTGAACACCTTGGACTTGTCCTTCAGGTGGATGTTGCCAGCACGCTCGGCCACTTCCAGGATGCGCTCGACGCCTTCATCCATGAGCTTCTGCGTACGGAACACGCCAGCGTGCGACTGCATGTTGCGGCGGATGTCGTTGGCGACGTCCTGCGCGTACTCGCCCGAGCTCGACGAATCGAGCTTGGCCAGGCGCGACAGCGCGCGGTCGGCGGCGTCGGCCGGCAGCGGCTTGTGCTCGCGGTTCTTCAGGTTCTGCGCAATGATGTGGTTACCCGCCGAACGGCCGAACACCACCAGGTCGAGCAGCGAGTTCGTGCCCAGGCGGTTGGCGCCGTGCACCGACACGCACGAGCATTCGCCGATCGCGTAGAAGCCGTTGATGACCTCGTTCGGGTTGCCGTTCTTCGGCACCACCACCTGGCCGTGATAGTTCGTCGGAATGCCACCCATCTGGTAGTGGATGGTCGGCACCACGGGAATCGGTTCCTTGATGGCGTCGACGTTGGCGAACTTCAGGCCGATCTCGCGAATCGACGGCAGGCGCTTCATGATGGTCTCGGCGCCGACGTGCGTCAGGTCGAGCAGCACGTAGTCGCCGTTCGGACCGCAGCCGCGGCCTTCCTTGATTTCCTGGTCCATCGAGCGCGACACGAAGTCACGCGGCGCCAGATCCTTCAGCGTCGGGGCATAGCGCTCCATGAAGCGCTCGCCATCCTTGTTACGCAGGATGCCGCCTTCGCCGCGCACGCCTTCCGTGATCAGCACGCCCGCGCCGGCCACGCCAGTCGGGTGGAACTGCCAGAACTCCATGTCTTCCAGCGGCACGCCTGCGCGTGCCGCCATGCCCAGGCCGTCACCCGTGTTGATGAAGGCGTTGGTGGAAGCCGCGTAGATCCGGCCTGCACCGCCCGTGGCGAACAGCGTCGTCTTGGCTTCGAGGATGTAGACCTCGCCGGTTTCCATCTCCAGCGCGGTCACGCCCAGCACGTCGCCGTCCTGATCGCGGATCAGATCCAGCGCCATCCATTCGACGAAGAAGTGGGTCTTGGCCTTGACGTTGCGCTGATACAGCGTGTGCAGCAACGCGTGACCGGTACGGTCGGCGGCGGCGCAAGCGCGTTGCACCGGCTTCTCGCCGTAGTTCGACGTATGGCCGCCAAACGGACGCTGGTAGATGGTGCCGTCGGCGTTGCGGTCGAACGGCATGCCGAAGTGTTCCAGTTCATAGACCACGTTCGGCGCCTGGCGGCACATGAATTCGATCGCGTCCTGGTCGCCGAGCCAGTCGGAACCCTTGACGGTGTCGTAGAAGTGATAGTGCCAATTGTCTTCGCTCATGTTGCCCAGCGAAGCACCGATACCACCCTGCGCCGCAACGGTGTGCGAGCGGGTGGGGAACACCTTGGACAGCACGGCCACGGAGAGGCCGGCTTCTGCCAGCTGCAGCGATGCGCGCATGCCCGAACCGCCCGCACCGACGATCACGACGTCGAATTTGCGGCGCGGCAGCCCAGTCTTGACTGCGACCATGTCTTAAACCCTCCAGAGAATCTGAGCTGCGTAGCCCGCACAACCGACGAGCCACAGAATCGTCAACACTTGCAGCGTCAAACGCACTGCCACGGGCTTCACGTAGTCCATCCAGATGTCACGCACACCGATCCAGGCGTGATACGTGAGCGACACGAACGCCAGGAACGTCAGCATCTTCATCCACTGGTTGGAGAACAGCCCCGCCCAGCTTTGGTACGACGTGTCTTTCGAGAGCAGGAACGCCGCCAGCAGCACGACGGTGTAGACCGCCATGATCACGGCGGTGACGCGCTGCGCGAGGAAGTCCTTCAGGCCGTAGTGCGCGCCCACAACGAGGCGCTTGGGACCAATATTGTTATTTGCCATCAGGGGCTCCTCAGAACAGGCCGAACAGCTTGGCGCCGAACACGACGGTCAGCAGCAGGCTGACGATCAGCACGCTCACAGCCGACTTGGAGGCCGAAGCCTTGTCGATGCCAATATGCAGATCGAGGATCAGGTAACGGACGCCAGCGCAGAAATGGTGCAGATAAGCCCAGATGAGCGCGAGGACGACGACCTTGGCAAAACCGTTGGACAGAAGCGCCGAGAACTTGGCGAAACTGATTTCCGACGTGAGACTTTGTTCGAACAAGTACAGCACGAACGGAAGAAGAAGGAACATCAGCGCACCGCTGGCACGGTGCAGGATGGACACCTTACCGGCCCAGGGCAAGCGGTAGCGGGCGATGTCGCCCAAACCGATGTTCCTGTATACCGGCCTGGCTTTCTTGATGGCTTCTGCCATGGTCAGACCCCAATTGGCTAATCAACAAACAAAACAGCTTTGCACAAATCCGCGAGATTTTAGCGCGCTTTTGTTGCGCAGCGCACCATAAATTCCATGCGATGCGCTCCACTTTTGTGCTTCCTGCCCTCGCCAGCCAGTGGCGTGATACGGGGGCCGATTGTCCTCTCTACACCGCCTTCATGACGCGCAATACGCTGTTGCGCGCCGCACAAATCAAGACGCAGCCGAAGCGGCGACGGCCCGCATGAATCGGGCCCGGCGACGCGTCATTAATTCAATTCGTTCTGGTAGTAGTGCCGCGTCGTGACGTACAGGCCACGGCGTATCTCCACCGGTTTGTCGCCGAACGTATGCGACACGCGCTCCACTGACAGCAGCGGCGATTCAGCGGCCACCGACAGCAACTCCGCCGTGGTCGGGTCAGCGGCCACCGCACGGATGCGCTCGGTGGCACGCAACATGCGCACGCCAAACTCCGCCTCGAAAAATGCGTACATCGGACCCTTCCACTCGGTCAGCTTTTCAGCCGTCAGCCCTTTGAAGCTCGCCCCCGGCAACCAGATTTCCTCCAGCACGGTCGGCTCACCCGAAAAGAACAGGATGCGGCGGATCTGCACGACGCTGTCACCGGCCTTGAGCTCGAGCAGACGGGCGATCTCAGCCGGGGCGCGCATGCGCTTGCACTCCAGCACACGGCTGCTGGGATAGTGCTGCTCGCCCTGCTCCGGCATCAGACGCAAGAAACGGAACTGCACCCCTTCTTCGTAATGCGTGGTAACGAAGGTGCCCTTGCCCTGGCGCCGCGCGACCAGGTTTTCTGCCGCCAATTCGTCGATCGCCTTGCGCACGGTCCCCTGGCTGACCTTGTAGCGGGCCGCCAACTCCATCTCACTGGGGATCATCTCGCCGGGCTTCCACTCGCCGGCCTGCAAGCTTTGCAGGATCAGCGTCTTGATCTGCTGATACAGCGGGCTGAACGTGGGAGAGCCGCCTGCGCCGCCCGCAGAAGCGGGCGATGCGCCGCCTTCGCCGCCTGAAGGCGGCATCGCAGCGGATAGAGGGCTTGGCGTGCTCGACATAACCGCCGATTTCACCACAAAAGCGACAAAGGCGTCCAGCCCGTTTATAGAATGTCTTATGTCTTATATAAGACAGAAGATTCATTGACTTTCTAGCAAGGCCCGACCTACACTCGCGCCTGTTCCGGGCGACGGCCCACACACACGCCACGACGACGCCAAGGTCAATCGCACGTGTGTTTCCACATCGTCATGCGGACGCAGTAAACTGCGAGGCTCTTGCCGATTCTGAGCCGACCGCCCACGAGGCGCCGACCGTTGCCGGCAATGCCTGCGAAGCTGCACGGACATCCCGCCCGGATGCCCGCCGCACGCAGTGCGATCCGCTTTCACTACCGTTTGGAGAGTTCTCATGGCAAAAGCACCCATGCGCGTCGCAGTGACCGGCGCTGCTGGACAGATCGGTTACGCCCTACTGTTCCGCATCGCCGCCGGCGAAATGCTGGGCAAGGATCAGCCCGTCATCCTGCAACTGCTGGAAATCCCCGATGAGAAGGCCCAGAAGGCGCTCAAGGGTGTGATGATGGAGATCGAAGACTGCGCCTTCCCGCTGCTGGCTGGCATGCAAGCGCATTCCGACCCGATGACCGCGTTCAAGGACGTCGACGTGGCCCTGCTGGTGGGCGCCCGCCCCCGCGGCCCGGGCATGGAGCGCGCGGACCTGCTGTCGGCCAACGCCCAGATCTTCACGGCGCAAGGCAGGGCACTCAACGCCGTTGCCTCGCGCAACGTGAAGGTGCTGGTGGTCGGCAACCCGGCCAACACCAACGCCTACATCGCCATGAAGTCGGCGCCGGACCTGCCGCGCGAGAACTTCACCGCCATGCTGCGCCTGGACCACAACCGCGCCCTGTCGCAGATCGCCGCCAAGACCGGCAAGCCCGTGTCGAGCATCGAAAAGCTGTTCGTGTGGGGCAACCACAGCCCGACGATGTACGCCGACTACCGCTACGCCACCATCGACGGCAAGAGCGTCAAGGACATGATCAACGACCCGGTGTGGAACAACGACGTGTTCCTGCCGACCGTTGGCAAGCGCGGCGCCGCCATCATCGAAGCGCGCGGGCTGTCGTCGGCGGCTTCGGCTGCCAATGCCGCCATCGACCACGTGCGTGACTGGGTGCTCGGTACCAACGGCAAGATCGTCACGATGGGCATCCCGTCGAACGGCGAATACGGCATTCCGAAGGACGTGATGTTCGGCTTCCCGGTCACCACCGAGAACGGCAAGTACAAGATCGTCGAAGGCCTGGAAATCGACGAGTACAGCCAAGGCAAGATCAAGATCACGCTCGACGAGCTGGAAGGCGAGCGTGCAGGCGTGCAGCATCTGCTGTAATCCGCATGATCTAAGAAAAAACCGGAGCGGATCGGCAGCGAACCCTCCGGTTTTTTTACACCCGCATTTCGAACAAGACACAGGCGTTGCTAGCGCCGACCAACGGATACCACCCCGTGCACCCCACCGAGGTTTTGTTCCAGGACGATGCCCTGCCGGCCCAATTGCCGGTCTGCGACCACTACGCGGGCGCAGAAAAACTGATGCGCAAGTCGCTCGCCCTGCAACAAGCCCTTGGCCCCGTTTTCGATATCACGTTTGACTGCGAAGATGGCGCCGCCGTCGGCCAGGAACGTGCGCACGCCGAACTGGCCGCCGCACTCATCAATAGTGACGACAACCGCTTCAACCGCGTCGGCGTACGCATCCACGATCCGAACCACGATGCGTGGACGCATGACGTCGACATCCTTGTGGGCCTTGCCGGCCGCCGCCTCGCCTACGTGACCGTGCCAAAGATACGTGACGTCGTGGAAGTGGCGCGCGTGACCGATCGCGTCAACCAGGCCGCCAAGGCAGCCGGCATTGCGAGGCACCTGCCGATCCACGTGCTGATCGAAACGCATGGCGGGCTGGCGCAGGTGTTCGATATCGCCGCGCTGGTGCAGGTGGAATGCCTGAGTTTTGGCCTCATGGATTTCGTTTCAGCCCACAACGGTGCGATTCCAGGCGCGGCGATGGGCTCGCCCGAGCAGTTCGAACATCCGCTGATCCGCCGCGCGCTTGCCGAGATTTCGGCCGCGTGCCACGCGCACGGCAAGGTGCCGTCGCACAACGTCAGCACCGATATCAAGCACCCGGACCGCGCCGGCGCCGATGCCGCGCGTGCCCGCAACGAGTTCGGCTATCTGCGCAAGTGGAGCATCCATCCCGATCAGATCGCGCCGATCGTTTCCGCATTCCGCCCATCGCACGAAGAAGTGACACAAGCGAGCGCCATTCTGGCGGCTGCGCAGGATGCCTCGTGGGGACCGATCCAACATGAAGGCCGGCTGCATGACCGCGCGAGCTATCGCTATTGGTGGGCCGTGCTGCAGCGCGCGCACACGACCGGTGTGGAGTTGCCGGCCAACGCCGTCGCGCGATTCTTCGCGTGACAGCCACAGAGAGGAGATTCGCCATGATGGCAAATACCCATGCCAGTGCAGGCGCCCGCTTCCGCCAGGCGCTGGTCGATGAGTCGCCGCTGCAGGTGGTCGGCACCATCAACGCCAACCACGCGCTGCTGGCCAAGCGCGCCGGCTATCGCGCGATCTACCTGTCGGGCGGCGGCGTGGCAGCTGGTTCGCTGGGCTTGCCGGACCTCGGCATATCGGGCCTGGACGACGTTTTGACCGACGTCCGCCGCATCACCGATGTATGCGACGTACCGCTGCTGGTAGATGTCGACACGGGCTTCGGCGCTTCCGCCTTCAACGTGGCACGCACGACCAAGTCACTCATCAAGTTTGGCGCAGCGGCCATGCACATTGAAGACCAGGTCGGCGCCAAGCGCTGCGGCCATCGCCCCAACAAGGAGATCGTTTCTAAGGACGAAATGGTCGATCGCATCAAGGCTGCCTTAGATGCCCGCACCGACGCGAGCTTTGTCGTCATGGCCCGCACCGATGCGCTGGCCGTCGAAGGGTTCGACCGCGCCCTGGAACGCGCCGTGGCCTGCGTGGAAGCTGGTGCGGACGCGATCTTTCCCGAGGCGATGACGGAACTGTCGATGTACCGGAAGTTTGTCGACGCGGTAAAGGTGCCGGTGCTAGCCAACATCACCGAATTTGGGCAGACGCCGCTTTTCACGCGCGATGAGCTGGCATCCGCAGGTGTGTCGATGATCCTGTATCCGCTATCGGCATTCCGCGCGATGAACAAGGCAGCGGAGAACGTCTACACCGCCATTCGTCGCGATGGCACGCAACAGAACGTCGTCGACACCATGCAGACGCGCATGGAACTCTACGACAGCATCGGTTACCACGACTACGAAGCCAAGCTGGACGCGCTGTTCGCACAGAACCGCGGATGAACCGGCCAGCATCCATACCAACACAAACGAGGAGAACGGAAGGCAAAACCGCGGAGTAAGCTGCCTAGGAACGACCCAAAAAACGATGTTGATGCTTGCACGACACCCCCATTTGGCGGAGCGGTCGGGCCAGCATGTAACAGAACGTTGGGCACGGCGTCCAAATCGGTCAAAATACCGGCCGGTGTGCGAAATGCCGTGGCATTCCGTGGCCTGGCAGCCGCCTCCCCCAATCTGTCTTACCGAAGGAAACCCTATGAACAAATTCATCGTCGGCGCCTGTGCTGGCGTTCTTTCGCTGGCTGCATCGCCATATGCAACCGCCCAGACTACGCCGGCAAAGCCGGCTGCCAAAAAGGCTCCGGCCAAGAAGAAGGTCACCAAAAAGGCTGCTCCTGTTGCCGCCGCCAAGCCCGAAGGCGTGCAATGGAAGTGCGAACTCGGCAACGAGCTCTACATTACAGGCGACATGACGCGCGACCAGATCATCAAGCTGCACTGGAAGGGCAAGAACTACGACCTGCCGCGCCAGCTGACCCGCACCGGCGCCGACCGCTACTTTGACCAGAAGACGGGCTTCGACCTAGTGGTCATCCCGGCCAAGGCCATGCTGTTCGACCGCAACGAAGGCCACCGCCTGGCCGATGAATGCCAGACCGCCGAAATGGCTGCCGGCGCTCCGGCCCCGACGCAAGCCGGCGCCCTGCGCGCTCCGGCCGGCCTGCCGTTGATGATGCCGGACAGCCCGGCACCGGCACCGGCACCGGCACCGGCACCGGCACCGGGCACGGCCCAACCGGCCCAGCAGTAACGCGCTGTCGCGCAAGAGGCCCACAGGAACCGCCCATGTCCGCACCGTTTGCGAACATCCGCACGAATCCGGACAAGGTCATCGTCGACGATGTGACCTTGCATGGATGCGCCGGGCGCCTTGGGCCGGCCGTAACTGGAGCCGTCGAGCCGCATGGCACGATGGCTCCAGGCACCGCCCTCGCCGCCGCTCAGGCAATCGAGGCGCACCAAGATACCGTCGCCCGCGGCCAACGCACCCATGCGCTGCGCATGAAAATTGCCCGCGTGGACGACAAGCGTTTCACCACGAATGACCACGACGCCAAGAAGCGTTCGATCGCCCATGGCATCACCGCCCGCATCAACGGCGGCAAGGCGTTCGGCGGCGTCGTGGCGCAGTACCCGACCGGTCAGAAGCCATGTCGGTCAAGGCGTTTGCCGGTTTGTATGTGATTTGATTTTGTCGATTTGATGTGTCCGCCAGGGGTGCCCGGCACCCCGTGCAATCCTCAAGCCTTGGAGTCATGCCATGCCCCACAATCTGAAAAAAACACTCAAGGAATTTAAGATCAACGGCGGCCAGACCGGCAAGTTCCACTCCCTGCCGCAACTGGGCAAGGAACTGGGCGTGGCGATCGAGCGCCTGCCGGTGTCGATCCGCATCGTGCTGGAGTCCGTCCTGCGCAACTGCGACGGCAAGAAGGTGACCGAAGAGCACGTCGCACAACTGGCCAACTGGAAGCCGAACGCCGAGCGCGTTGACGAAATCCCGTTCGTGGTCGCCCGCGTGGTGCTGCAGGACTTTACCGGCGTGCCGCTGCTGGCCGATCTGGCCGCCATGCGCAACGTGGCCGAGCGCATGGGCAAGAACCCCAAGAAGATCGAGCCGCTGGTGCCGGTCGACCTGGTGGTGGATCACTCGGTGCAGATCGACCACTTCCGTGAAAAGAAGGCACTGGACCTGAACATGCAACTGGAGTTCTCGCGCAACAACGAGCGCTACCAGTTCATGAAGTGGGGCATGCAGGCATTCGACACGTTTGGCGTGGTGCAGCCGGGCTTCGGCATCGTTCACCAGGTCAACCTGGAATACCTGGCACGCGGTGTCCATAAGAAGGACGGCGTGTTCTATCCGGATACGCTGGTCGGCACTGACAGCCACACCACCATGATCAACGGCATTGGCGTGGTGGGCTGGGGCGTGGGCGGCATCGAAGCGGAAGCCGGCATGCTGGGCCAGCCGGTGTATTTCCTGACGCCGGACGTGGTAGGCGTGGAGCTGAAGGGCCGCCTGCGCGAAGGCTGCACTGCAACCGACCTGGTGCTCACGATCACAGAAATGCTGCGCAAGGAAAAGGTCGTCGGCAAGTTCGTCGAGTTCTTCGGCGAAGGCACGGCCAGCCTGTCTCTGCCGGACCGCGCAACCATCGGCAACATGGCACCGGAATACGGCGCCACCATGGGCTTCTTCCCGGTGGACGACAAGACGATCGACTACTTCAAGGGCACGGGCCGCACGAAGGACGAAATCAAGGCGTTCGAAGCCTACTTCCGCGCACAGAACCTGTTTGGCGTGCCGAAGGCCGGCGAAATCGACTACACCAAGACGCTCACGCTGGACCTCGGCACGGTTGCCCCGTCGCTGGCTGGCCCGAAGCGCCCGCAGGACCGTATCGAAATCGGCAATGTGAAGTCGACGTTCTCGTCGCTGTTCTCGAAGCCGGTTGCGGAAAACGGCTTCAACAAGAAAGCTGAAGATCTCGACAAGACCTTCACGACCACCAACGGCGTTGACGTGAAGAGCGGCGACGTGCTGATCGCCGCCATCACGTCGTGCACGAACACTTCCAACCCGAGCGTGCTGCTGGCGGCGGGTCTGCTGGCCAAGAAGGCCGTCGAAGCCGGCCTGGAAGTGGCGCCGCACATCAAGACCTCGCTCGCCCCGGGGAGCCGCGTGGTGACGAAATATCTGGAAGCCGCCGGGCTGCTGCCGTACCTGGAAAAGCTGGGCTTTGGCGTGACGGCATACGGCTGCACGACCTGTATCGGCAACGCCGGTGACCTGACGCCGGAGCTCAACGATGCCATCGTGAAGAACGACATCGTTGCTGCCGCTGTGCTGTCGGGCAACCGCAACTTTGAAGCGCGTATCCACCCGAACATCCGCGCCAACTTCCTGGCCTCGCCGCCGCTGGTCGTCGCTTACGCGATCGCCGGCAACGTGACGCGCGATCTGATGACCGAGCCGGTCGGCAAGGGCAAGAAGGGCAAGGACATCTATCTGGGCGACATTTGGCCGACCTCGGACGAGATCGCCAAGCTGATGAAGTTCGCGATGAACGCCGACACGTTCCGCACGAACTACGAGCAGGTCAAGAAGCCGTCCAAGCTGTGGGCCAACGTCAAGGGCACGAAGGGTCAGGTCTACGACTGGCCGAAGTCGACGTACATCGCCGAACCGCCGTTCTTCGAGAGCTTTGGCATGACGCCGGTTGCTGCCTCGGCATCGGTCAAGGGCGCACGCGCACTGGGCGTGTTCGGCGATTCCGTGACGACCGACCACATCTCCCCGGCCGGTTCGATCAAGGAAACCTCGCCGGCCGGCAAATACCTGCTGGCCAATGGCGTGCTGAAGGCCGACTTCAACAGCTATGGCTCGCGCCGCGGCAACCATGAGGTGATGATGCGCGGCACGTTCGCCAACGTGCGCATCAAAAACCTGATGATCCCGGCCAAGGCAGACGGTTCACGCGTGGAAGGCGGCGAAACGCTGTTCCAGCCGAGCGGCGAACAGATGTCGATCTACGACGCCGCCATGAAGTACATCGCCGAAGGCACGCCGACGGTCGTGTTCGGTGGCGAAGAGTACGGCACGGGCAGCTCGCGCGACTGGGCTGCCAAGGGCACGCAGCTCCTGGGCGTGAAGGCCGTCATCGCACGCAGTTTCGAGCGTATTCACCGTTCGAACCTGGTCGGCATGGGCGTGTTGCCGCTGCAGTTCAAGGGCAGCGACTCGGCACAGTCGCTGGGCATCGTGGGCGACGAGACCTTCGACATCGAGGGCCTGGACGGCGAAATCAAGCCGCAACAGGACGTCACCCTGGTCATCCATCGCGCCAACGGCGAGACCACGCGTGCGCAAGTGCTGCTGCGCATCGACACCCCGATCGAAGTGGACTACTACAAGCACGGCGGCATCCTGCCGTTCGTGCTGCGCCAGTTGCTGGCGGCTTAAGCCCTCAAGCCCCACGCTACGTTGGAGCAGACTGGAACCGGCTCTTCGGAGCCGGTTTTTTATTGCCTGCCGAATCAAACAAGGTGACGTCGCTCCCCAATCGGCGGGCAGGCTTTGGTACAGTGTGCCGAATAGGCCGCGTGATGTCTTCCCCCCCTTGGCAGCAAGCTCGCCGTCCGGCCTTGCCTGACCGTTTCATTGCTGGAGTCCCCCACCCATGGCCCAAGTGGTACTAGCGTTCATCGTCGTGGCGGCTGCCGTGTTCTACATCCTCGTCAAAGCACCGCAGACCGACGCCCCGATCCCGGCCCCGGCAGCGCCCGCTGTAGCGGCAGCGCCTGTGCCCCCGCCTCCGCCATTGGCAGCTTCCGCGCCGGTTGCCGAGCCACATCCGGCACCAGTCAACACACCGGCTGCATCCGAACCCACAGCGGTCTCCGTACCTGCGGCCGCAAGCAGCGCGGCAGCGGGAGCATCGGCGCCTGCGGCCAAGCCTTAACGTTTTTGCCCTATGGGTTTCGTAATAGGCGTCGCGCAGCGGCGTACAAGGGTAAAATGACGCCCCTTCATTCTTCCAACGAACGGTACGGCACAGCATGGCAGGATTCCGCTCCAAGGCTCCCCAACGTCTTTCCCCCGATGCAGAACGGCTGGTAGCCGATGCGCTGGCGCTGGACGCGTCAGGCAGCCGCATCGAAGACGTCTATTGGGAACAAAGGCTGTCCGAACGTCTTTCCCGGCTGCTCAAGAACGGCAGCCAGACCGCGCTCGACGCCGCGCTCGACCATCTTTTCAAGCACAACGAGGAGGCCTCCGACGTGCTCGCCGAACAGGCCGAGACACTCGCCGAATCGGCCATCCTCAGTTCGGGTGGCGTCGAATATGACGCGTTGCTGATCGCAGCGCCCATCCTGGCACACACGCGCTACATGATCCCGTCGGGCACGATCAAGCCCGAGATGGCGCAGACGCTGCAGGTACACCTGCAGGCCCATGTGATGGCCTCCAACGCTCGCGTAGCGCTGGCCCCTTACCTGTACAGCATCGATCAGCTGCCGCGCACGCATTCCGACACCTTTGCGCTCACGCACAAGCTGGCCGCCTATGCACTCTCTGGCCAACCCGCCAAGGTCGAATTGCGCGACATGCCCGAGACGGCGCCGATCCTGGCCGACCCGCGCTACCTGGTGGCAATCGTCGTGGCGCAGCACGGCCAAGCGCTGTTCCGCTGGCAGGAAGACGCCAAGGAGCACCACGCAGAGCGGTCCGCCTGCCTGGAGCAATGGCGCGAGCAGGTCACGCCGACCATCTCCATGCTGATGCCCGGCTGCGAGTTCGACCTGCTTTTGCCGGACGCCTTCTTCCTGTCCTGCCGCGAGTCCGACAAGCAGATCCGCCCGCTGACCGTGCGTGCTGCCGTCAATTACCTGCAGGGCGCGCTCGATATGCCGGCCAACCGCTTTGGCGCCATCATCGGCGCCTTCGGTGAAGAACAGATCGAGGAATACCGCGTGGCCTTCACGGTGCGCGGTGAGAAAGACCTCATCTACGGCATCGTCTGGCCTGTCTATGGCCGCGACGGTGGCGCCACGGATGTCGCCGCAGAAGGTGAACCGGGCAGCCCGCTGGAGCAGATCTGCGATGAGTTGCGCGCCTGCGGCATCGAAGACATCTTCCGCCACGGCCAGCTCTTCGAACCGGAGTACTGCGAAGACTGCGGCGCGCCGCTCTATGCGGATCGCTCGGCCGAGATCGTCCACGCAGAAATGCCGGAAGACGCGCCGACACAGCAACCGCTGTTCCATTGATCTGCGACGCACTTTGGCAAAGCCACCTTCGGGTGGCTTTTTTATTGCTCCGCCATCGTTCATATTGATTGTCGGTTTGCGTCGCACGCGCCCAACCGGGCTGCGGCACAATGACGATCTTCCGCCACATGGCATCACCGCCCGAACCCCAGGAGCCTCTCGATGACAACCCGTCCCCTCTTGTGTGTTCCCATCCGCGCCCTGATCCGCAACCTCGCCACATGCGCGCTGGCTGCGGCTGCCGCGATGCCGTTCGCCGCACAAGCCGACGACCTCCGCATCGGCCTGTCCGCCGACGTCACGTCGATGGACCCGCAATGGAACAACGCCGGCCCCAACAACGCCATGGCGCTGCATATCTTCGAGTCGCTGGTCTTCCTCGACAAGAACGGCCGCTACACGCCCGGCCTGGCCACCTCGTGGAAGCCCGTCGACGCCAACACATGGGAGATCAAGCTGCGCCCCAATGTGAAATGGAGCGACGGCACGCCGTTCACCGGCGAAGACGTGAAGGCATCGATCGAGCGTCCGGCGCGCCTGACCAACAGCCCGGGCCCCTTCACCAGCTATACCAAGTCGATTACCGAAGTACAGATCGTCGATCCGCTGACGGTGCGGTTGAAGTTGTCGACGCCCAATTACGCGAGCATCCCCAACGATCTGAACAGCCTGCCCATCATTCCGAAGAAGGTGGCCAACGCGCCGCAGGCGGACTTTGACGCGGGCCGCGCAATGATCGGCACGGGCCCGTTCCTGTTCGACCACTTTACGCGCGGGCAGGAAATCGTCCTGAAGAAGAACCCCCACTACTGGGGCCGCGTACCGCAGTGGGACAAGGTGACCTTCAAGATCATCACCGACAATGCGGCTCGCACAGCCGCACTGCTCTCCGGCGATGTGGATGTCGTCGAGGCCGTACCGGCTGCGGACGTCCCGCGCATCAAGCAGGACCCCAAGTTCCACCTCGAACAGCAGGTGTCGTGGCGCACGATTTTCTGGCAGATGGATCAGAGCCGCGATGTGTCGCCGTTCGTGACCGACAAGGCCGGCAAGCCGCTGGCCAAGAACCCGCTCAAGGACCATCGCGTGCGCGAGGCCATCGCGCTGGCCATCAACCGCGACGCCATCGTCAGCCGCGTGCTCGAAGGCCAGGGCGTGGTGGCCTCGAGCATCGTGTCACCGCAGATCTTCGGGCACCCGGGCGGCAAGCCGATCGCATATGACCCAGCACGCGCCAAGAAACTGCTTGCCGAGGCCGGCTATCCGGACGGCTTCGGGCTCACGCTGCACGCCACCAACAACCGCTACCTGAATGACGCGCAAGTCGCGCAAACCACCGCGCAGCTGCTCACGCGCATCGGCATCCAGACGAAGGTTGAAACGTTGCCGGTGGCGGCGTATTTCTCGCGCGCGCGTCAGGGCGAGTTCTCGTTCATGATGCTCGGCTGGGGCTCGGTGGCCGCCGATGTGGCGCTGCGCAGCATTCTCGGTACGCCCAACGCGCAAACCGGCTACGGCTCGTGGAACTGGGGCCGCTACAGCAACCCGGAACTCGACAAACTGGTACAGACGTCGCTCTCAACGGTCTCGAGCGAACAGGCACACGAGCAGGCTGCCAAAACTGCGGCACGCTTTGCGCAGACCGACTACGCGATCATCCCGTCGCATCACCAACTAGCGACGTGGGCCATGCGCAAGGGCATCCGCTACGAGGCGCGCACTGACGAATGGTCGCTCGCGTGGTTGTTCACCAAGCAATGATGATCGCTTGGTAACGAACACCGTGCCGTAACGCGCCGTTACGGCAAATTCGCCTGATGTGCCGCATTGGGGACGCATTGGGGTAACTAGCAGGAACTTTCGTCCTTAGCTTTCCTCTATCATGGCGATTTCCACGCCGACACCCTGTAACTCGTGATGTTGCGACCCAAACTACTCTGTCTCGGCGTCGTCGCTTTGCTGGCCGCCTGCTCCAACCTGCAGACTGAACCGACCGATGCGTCGGCCCAGGCCACCAACGCCACGCCGAGCACCACCGCCGCGCAAGCCAAGCCGGCCGTCCTGCCCGCCCCGACCACGCCGCCCATCGTCTTCGGCTCGACCGATGGCAGCGGCACCACGACGGTCAACCTGCCCTCCAAGGACAAGATGAGCTTGTCCGAGTACCGCGCACAAACCCGTGACCGCCTGATTCAATCGGAAGGTGCCCGCCCCGACGTGGCCGACTGCGCCGCACACGCGAGCTGGATCATTCCGCGCTCGACCAATTTCGACCAGTTCCGCCTGCCAACCGGTGCGCTCTCCAACGACCAGGCCAAGGTCGAGCCATGGGACTCGCGCTTCTCGTCGAGCAAGCAAGGGGCGATCAAGGTGTCGAGCGTGGTCAGTTTCAATGCCGCCGTGCACAAGCGCGGCACGGGCAATGACCAATGGGAGCCCGTGCGCGTGCGCTGCGGGTATCACGAAGGGATGATGCTGGCGTATGAGCTGCTCGACGCCAATGGCCAGCCATTCGCCGCGCCGGCCGCTGCGCCCTCGTCATCAGCAGCGCGCACGCACTGCCGCCGCGGTCATCGCTGCACGACGAGTGCGGCGGCACACGGCAAGACCACCGCCAAGGGCAAGGCCTCGTCAAAAGCGACGGCCAAGTCAGCCAAGGGCAGCGGCACAGCCAAGACCAAGTCGACCACGGCAAGCAAATCCACCGCCAAGTCGACGGCAAAGAAGACGACGAAGAAGTCGTCTTCCAACTAAGCGCAACGCGCCGCCCACACAGGCGGCGCAGCGTTTGTCTTCAGCCGAGATACTCCAGGATCGCCTGCAGCCGCACCCAAAGCGGCGCTGCGGGCGCCGTCCCAGCCCACGCGTGCGTCGGGCAGGTCGGCGTTGTCCTTGAACGGCATTTCCAGCGTCAACGACAGGCAGCCATAGGTGTGGCCGATGTACTTGGAGGCGAGCTTGAGCGCGTCTTCGTTGTACCTGCTGGCCTCGTAGCCGTATCGCGTCTGGAAATCCGGTGATGCCCGCAGGAAGGCCGCGACAAAGCGGTCCTGATCGGCACGCTGTGCATCGGTAAAGCCGGGCAGCATTTCACTGCCGGCCACAAACACATAAGGCAGCGCCTCGTCGCCGTGGATGTCGAAAAACAGGTCGACGCCGGTTTGCTCGATGGCCTGCCGCACAGCCAACACCTCGGGACTGCGCTGCGCGTCGGGTTCCATCCACTCGCGGTTCAGGTTGGCGCCTGCGGCATTGGTGCGCAGGTTGCCCAGGGACGAGCCATCCGGGTTCATGTTCGGCACGATATGGAAGACGGCGCGCTCGGCGAGCACACGGCCGATGGGATCGCCGCGCCAGACACCCTGACGCGTCAGGCGTGCGAGCAGCCCTTCAACGAACCATTCGGCCATCGTCTCGCCCGGATGCTGGCGCGCGATGATCCACACGTTTTTCTTGCCGGGGCCGGGTTCACCGACGGTGATGCTGGTCATGTCGCGGCCCTGCACCGTTTGCCCCAGGCGCTGCGTGCGCACGCCCGGCTGCGTTTGCGCAGCGGCCACGAGCGAAAGGTGTCGCTCGTCCGAATACGGCTCGAAATAGGCAAACCAGATGCTGTCGTGCTCGGGCGTCACCTCGACCGTCAACGTCTTGCCGTCATAGCGGGTCGGCACACGAAACCAGTGCTCGCGGTCATACGAGGCGACGGCGCGGTAGTCCTTCCAGCCGGAGGCGTAGGTGCATTCGCCGGCGTTTTCCAGGGCCAACTTGCAGGCCTGGCCCTGCACGCCTTGCAGGCGAAAGTGGAACCACTGCGTGAAGTCAGCGTGCGAATCGCGGCGAATGCGCAGGCGGATGGCATCGGCGCGTGCGGCATCGACGATTTCGATGGCGCCGCTGTCGAACGCGCTGGAGATGTGCGGTTGATTGGCAGTCATGTCAGATCCTGCGATCAGGTGAGCTTGCGGCGGAAGACCCAGCGCTCGTCGTCGGAATCGGCAGCGGCAAAGGCATAGCCGTCGACATCGAACGCCTTGAGCTTGCGCGGATCGGTGATACGGTGCTCGATCGCATAGCGCGCCATCAGACCGCGCGCACGCTTTGCGTAGAACGAAATGATCTTGTACTGGCCGTTCTTCCAGTCTTCAAACACCGGCGTGACGATGCGCGCCTTGAGCACCTTGGGCCGCACCACCTTGAAATACTCTTCCGACGCGAGATTGACGAGCACGGCGTCGTCGTCCTGCTTGAAGAGCTCGTTAAGCGCGAGCGTCACGTCATCGCCCCAGAAGGCGTACAAATCCTTGCCGCGCGGATTGGCAAGGCGCGTGCCCATTTCCAGGCGATACGGCTGCATCCAGTCGAGCGGACGCAGCACGCCGTAAAGCCCCGACAGAATCCGCAGATGCTTCTGCGCGAACTGCAGATCGTCCACCGCCAGCGAGTTGGCATCGAGCCCGCCGTAGACATCGCCGTCGAAGGCCAACGCGGCCTGCTTGCTGTTTTCGGCAGTGAATTCGGGCGACCAATCGGCATAGCGCGTGGCATTGAGCGCCGCCAACGGGTCGGAAATGTGCATGAGCGTGCCGATCTGGGCCGGCGACAGCTTGCGAAGCACGTCAATGAGTTCTGCGGAGCGCTCGATGAAATCGGGCAGCGTGTGGGTCTTGGTGCGCGGCGGCGTGTCGTAGTCGAGCGACTTGGCCGGCGAGAGGACGATGATCATGTCAGAATCGCGGTTCACAAGTCTGGAATTGTATCGAATGGCAGACGCTGCCGCCCTCGCCCACTCCACCCAGGCTCCGGCCCCGCGCGTGGTGCTGGACTCCAACATCTGGGTCGACATCCTGATCTTCGACGATGCGGTTGCGCGCCCGATCCGCGCTGCGCTGGAAGCCGGCCGGCTGGACGCCATCATCAGCCCCGCCTGTCGCGAAGAACTGCGCCGCGTGCTCGGCTACCCGCAATTCGCCCGGTACGCCGTCGACGCGAAAGCCGCACTCGCGTGGGTCGATCGCGTAACCCGATCCGTCGCCGATCCTGAAGACGCGGCCCGCGTGCAAGGCGAAGCGTTCGTCCCGCGCTGCAAGGATCGCGACGACCAGAAATTTCTCGCGCTCGCCGATGCCGCCGACGTTGCCTATCTCGTTTCCAAGGACCGCGCCGTGCTCAAGCTCAGGCGCCGCATGGCCAAGTATTGCGACGTGGCGGTGTTGCCACCCAAGCAGTTCGTCGCGCTGGTCCAGTTGGAAAACGCGTCCCTTGCTGCAATCCCAAATCAAGCCTGAAGCCGTCTTGTCATGACCACTGTTGAATCGCTCGCGCCCATCGCCCCGCCGCCGTCGCGGCTACCGAATGTCGGCACCACCATCTTCACCGTGATGTCTGCGCTGGCCGTGGAAAAGCAGGCCGTCAACCTGGGCCAGGGCTTTCCTGATTTCGATTGCGATCCGCGCATCGTCGATGCGGTGTCCGACGCCATGCGCGCCGGCCTGAACCAATACCCGCCGATGACCGGCGTGCCCGCCCTGCGCCAGGCCATCGCCGCGAAGATCGCCAATCTGTACGGCCACGCTTACGATGCCGACCGCGAGATCACCATCACCGCCGGCGCCACGCAGGCGCTGCTGACCACCGTGCTGTGCTGCGTGCATCCGGGCGACGAAGTCATCGTCTTCGAGCCGACGTACGACAGCTACATCCCTTCGATTGAACTGGCGGGCGGCAAGGTTGTGCCGATCACGCTGAACGCGCCGGACTTCCGCATCCCGTTCGACACGCTGGCCGCGGCCATCACGCCGCGCACGCGTCTGATCATGCTGAACACACCGCACAACCCGACCGGCACGGTCTGGCATGCGGACGACATGCGCAAGCTCGCCGAGATCCTCGCGCCGACCAACGTGCTGCTGCTCTCCGATGAGGTGTACGAGCACATGGTGTACGACGGCGTGCCGCATGCCTCGGTGGCGCGCATTCCCGAGCTGGCGCGGCGCGCCTTCGTGGTGTCGAGTTTCGGCAAGACGTATCACGTGACAGGCTGGAAGGTCGGCTACGTGGCCGCGCCCGCCGCGCTCATGGCGGAATTCCGCAAGGTGCACCAGTTCAACGTGTTCACCGTCAATACGCCGATGCAGCACGGCCTGGCAAGCTACATGGCCGATCCGCGTCCATACCTGGAGTTGCCGGCGTTCTATCAGCACAAGCGCGACCTGTTCCGCGCGGGGCTGGGGAAGACGCGCTTCAAGCTGCTGCCCTGTCAGGGCACGTACTTCCAGTGCGTGGATTACAGCGCCATCTCCGATCTGCCCGAGGCCGAGTTCGCCAAGTGGCTGACGAGCGAGATTGGCGTGGCGGCAATTCCCGTGTCGGCGTTCTACTCGCAGCCGCACGAATCGGGCGTGGTGCGCTTCTGCTTCGCCAAGAAAGACGAAACGCTCCAGGTTGCCCTGGAGCGTTTGTCGAAGGTGTAAAACCGTAAGGCCGAGGCCGATCAGCGCTTGCTGGCGTAGTGCGCAAGCATCTGCTCGAGATTGGCCTTGCTGTCTGCCCGCACTTTCTGCACGTTGGGATTCTCGGCCATCTTGGCCAGGTAAGGCTTGACGCCTTCGACCTGCGCCAGCAGGTCTTCACCGTAGATGATCTTGGTGGCCTGACTCACCAGCGGGAAGTGCACGATGGCCGCGCAGTCGGCGATGGTGAACGTGTCGCCCGCTACGTAAGGCGAGAACTTGAACAGCTTGGCCGCCGCCGGGATGTTCTTCTGCAGTTGTTCGCGCACCTTGACCTTCAGGTTGTCGCTGATCTTGCCGCCGAAGAACGCTTCGGGAAACAGCTGGCGCGCGACCAGTTCCAGATGCAGCTCCAGGAACGTGACAATCTCACGCACCTTGGCCGCCTTGAACGGATCGGCCGGAATCAGCGGATGTTGTGGGTAGCGCGCCTCCAGGTAATCGAGGATGACCTGCGATTCGCACATTCCACCGTCCTCGCCCACGAGATACGGCACCTTGTGCAGCGGCGACACCTCGCCGTCGGTCTGGTCCGGCCAGCGCAGCGATTCCTCGAACGCAATCCCCTTCTCCATCAGCGCGAGCTTGACCTTGTTGTAGTAGTTGCTCGCGGCAAAACCGTATAGCGTCAGCATGAACCCATCTCCTTGGTAATTTGGCCGTCCGTTATGGTCGGTGCGGATGCCAGAAATCGCACGCTCGTGCTATTTTAGCCAGACTTCTTTCGATCGCAGCGGATTTCATATGCAGACTATCGGGATTGTGGGCACCGGCGCCATGGGGCGCGGCATTGCACAGATCGCGGCCCAGGCAGGTTTGCGCGTCAAACTGTTCGACGCCAATCCGCAAGCCGTGGAAGCGGCGCGCACGGCGCTGGCCGACACGCTGGCCAAGCTGGCCGCCAAGGGCAAGCTCACAGCAGATGAAGCTGACGCCACAATCGCCCGCCTGATTCCGGCCGGCGCCCTCTCCGACCTGGCCGACTGCGATCTGGTGGTCGAGGCCATCGTCGAGAAGCTCGACGTCAAGCGCGACCTCTTCCGTCAACTCGAAGACATCGTCCGCGCGGATGCCATCCTGGCGTCGAATACCTCATCGCTGTCGATCACCGCGATTGCCGCGACATGCAAACACCCGGAGCGCGTCGCTGGTTTCCACTTCTTCAACCCGGTTCCGCTGATGAAGGTGGTCGAAGTCATCGACGGCCTGCGCAGCGCACCCGCCACCGGTGACGCCCTGGCCGCACTGGCCAAGCGCATGGGTCACACCGCCGTGCGCTGCATCGACATGCCGGGCTTCATCGTCAACCACGCCGGGCGCGGCATGAATACCGAAGGGCTGCGCGTGGCGCAGGAAAGTGTGGCGGCCTATGCGGACATCGACGCCATCATGCGCGAGCAGGCCGGCTTCCGCATGGGGCCGTTCGAGTTGATGGACCTCACAGGGCTGGATGTTTCGCACCCGGTGATGGAATCGGTCTACCGCCAGTTCTACGACGAGCCGCGCTATCGTCCGTCGCAGATCACGGCGTTGCGCTTTGCCGGCAGCATTCTGGGCCGCAAGACGGGCGAAGGGTTCTACCGCTATCCGGAAGGACAGAAACAGGTGCCGGCTGAAGCGCCCGCCCCGTCCGCGCGCCCGTCTTCAGTGTGGATCAGCCGCGCGCATGACGCCGGCCACGCCGCAGCGCAGCGCCTGTTGCTCGATCTGGGCATTACGCCCGAAGGCGGTTCCAAACCGTCCGCCGACGCATTGATCATCGTCACGCCGCGCGGGCTGGATGCCACGGCCTGCGTGACCGCCGAGGGGCTCGACGCACGCCGCACCGTGGCGCTCGACACGCTCTATCCGTTTGCCGCCACCAAGCGCCGCACGCTGATGACCACACCCGCCACCGACGCAGCCTACCGCGATGCCGCACACGGCTTGCTCGCGTCCGACGGCGTACCGGTCACGGTGATCCGCGATTCGGGTGGCTTTGTCGCGCAGCGCATCGTCGCATGCATCGTCAACATCGCGTGCGATATCGCACAGCAGCGCATTGCTACGCCCACCGACATCGACCTCGCCGTCACGCTGGGGCTCGGTTATCCCAAAGGGCCGCTGGCACTCGGCGATACGCTGGGCACGAACGCCATCCTGGAAGTCCTGCAGAATCTCTACGCGCTTTATGGCGATCCGCGCTATCGCCCGAGCCCGTGGCTGCTGCGCCGTGCCCGTCTGGGCATGTCGCTGCTCACGCCTGATGCCTGACGCCTGATTGCCGCTTACCCTGACGAGGCCGCCATGACCGCGCAACTGCTCTCCAAACGCATCGGTTCGACGCTGGTGCTGACGCTGTCCAACCCTGACGCGCGCAACGCGCTGGACCCGGTGATGTACACCGCGTCGATGGAAGCGCTGGACCGCGCCGCCAACGACAACGAGATCCGCGCCATCATCTTCACGGGCGACGGCAACGCCTTCTGTGCGGGCGGTAATCTGAACCGCCTGCTGGAAAACCGTAGCAAGCCGCGCAGCGTTCAAGAAGAAGGCATCGACGCGCTCAACCACTGGATCGAGACGATCCGCACGTTTCCCAAGCCGGTGATCGCCGCGGTGGAGGGCCCAGCGGCCGGCGCAGGTTTCTCGCTGGTGCTGGCGTGCGATTTTGCGATTGCCGCGTCGGATGCGAAGTTCGTGATGGCGTATGTGAACGTGGCGCTTACGCCGGACGGCGGCGGCTCATGGCACATCGCGCGCTTCCTGCCGCGCCCGCTGGCGAGCGAAATCATCATGCTCGGCAAGCCTGTCAGCGCGGAGCGGCTGGCGCACTTCGGGCTCATCAATGAGGTGGTCAAACCTGGCGAGGCGCTGGACCAGGCATTGGCACTCGCGGAAAAACTCGCTGCGCAATCGCCGCACGCGGTGGGCCGCATCAAGGGCCTGATCGCCCACGCCGAAGACGCCTCGCTGCACGATCACCTCAAGGCCGAGCAGCACAGCTTTGTCGAAGCGCTGCACCACGCCGATGGCAACGAAGGCATCTCGGCCTTCCTGCAAAAGCGCAAACCCCAATACCGCTAGTTTCAGGCTCGCATGGTTCCCTTCCCGACACCCAACCGCCGCCGCGTCTACCTGATGCGTCACGGCGCCGTCACGTACTTCGACGAAACCGGCCGGCCCGTTCCGTCGCCCGAGGCCGTGCCGCTCAACGAACTGGGCCGCAGCCAAGCCACCGCTGCCGGCAAGATCTTCGCCGCCGAGAACATCGTCTTCGACCGCGTGATCGTCAGTGGCTTGCCGCGCACGGTGGAAACCGCGCAGCGTGTGCTGGCCGAGATGCCCGCGATGCAGGAACGCGGCATTGCGCTTGAACACTGGCCCGAGCTGCAGGAAATCCGAGGCGGCAAGCTGGCAGAAATTCCCGAGCACGAACTCGCGCAAGCCTTCATCGGCGCGTTTGAAGGCACGGTGTCGGAAGACCGGCGCTTCCTCAACGGCGAGAGCATCGGCGAGTTTCTTGACCGCGTGACGCCGGCCATCGCCAGACTGCGTTCGCAAACCGACTGGGACACCGTGCTGCTCGTGCTGCATGGCGGCACCAACCGCGCGATCCTCTCGCATGCCATCACCGGCGGCGAGCGCGTGTTCTTCGGCAGCTTGGCCCAGACCGCCGGCTGCATCAACGTGCTCGATGTTGGTGATGCCCCGACCGACTGGGTGCTGCGCATGAGCAACTTCTCGGCACCCTCGCCCGCGCATCTCGGCTCGCGGCTGACGACGATGGAAGTGCTGCTGCAGCAGTACCTTCGCCATCGCCAACCGACCTGAACTTTCCTCGATACACAAGAAGATTCGGAGACACACCCATGGCACAAACGGACCAGCAGGATTTTTCCGCCTTCGAGGGCACGCGCCCCGTGGCAGAACAGCAGAAGTTCGACATTGGCGCGCTGGAAGCGTGGATGCGCGAACACGTGGCCGGCTTTGCCGGCCCGCTCACGGTTGAACAGTTCAAGGGCGGCCAGTCGAACCCGACGTTCAAGCTGATCACGCCGTCGCGCACGTACGTGATGCGCGCGAAGCCTGGCCCCAAGGCGAAGTTGCTGCCGTCGGCACACGCCATCGAGCGCGAATATCGGGTGATGGATGCGCTCGCCAAGACCGACGTCCCCGTCGCGAAGATGTATGCGCTGTGCGAAGACGAAGCCGTGATCGGCCGCGCCTTCTACATCATGGAGTTCGTACAGGGCCGCGTGCTGTGGGATCAGGCCCTACCCGGCATGGCGCCCGCCGAGCGCACCGCGATCTATGACGAGATGAACCGCGTCATTTCTGCGCTGCACACGGTGGACTACGCCGCCATCGGCCTGGCCGACTACGGCAAACCCGGCAACTATTTCGCGCGCCAGATCGAGCGCTGGAGCAAGCAGTACAAGCTGTCGGAAACCGAGTCGATTCCGGCCATGGACAACCTGATCGAATGGCTGCCCAAGCACGTGCCGCAGGAAGCCGAGGAAATCACCAGCATCGTTCACGGCGACTACCGGCTCGACAACCTGATCTTCCACCCGACCGAGCCGCGTGTGCTGGCCATCCTCGATTGGGAACTCTCGACGCTGGGCCACCCGCTGGCCGATTTCAGCTACCACTGCATGAGCTGGCACATCGAGCCGGGTCAGTTCCGCGGCGTGGCAGGTCTGGACTTCGCCGCCCTCGGCATCCCCACAGAAGCCGAGTACATCCGCCAATACGAAGAACGCACCGGCCGCCGCATCACAGGCGACTGGAACTTCTACCTCGCCTACAACATGTTCCGCATTGCCGGCATCCTGCAGGGGATCATGAAGCGCGTGGTGGATGGCACGGCGTCGTCGGCGCAGGCGATGGAAGCGGGCAAGCGCGCCCGCCCGATGGCCGAACTGGGCTGGAAGTACGCCCAGCAGGCCGGCGCCTGACGCCGCGGCTTTACTCGTGCTCGCGCGCTGCTTCCAGAGGACCGGACAGCGGCGCCTCCAGCTCCAGCACCACCCCGCCCGGCAACTGCACGAAGATCTGTGCAGCAGGCCGCGCGGGGTGTTTTTTTACCTGGTGCGGGATGCCGCTTTCGCGCACGGCGGCCAGCACATCGGCCGCGTCCTTCCCGGTGCGGAACGCGATATGCGAGAACACCAGCTCCGGCGTATCGCCCTCCTGCGTCACGAGATGGACCAGCGCATCATCGTTCTGGTATAGCCACGTGCCGGGAAACGGAAACGCCGGGCGCGGCCCCGGTTTCCAGCCGAGCACATCGGCGAAGAATTTCAGGATGGGCGCATCTCCTGCCACGTGAAAGTTCACGTGGTCGAAGGTCCAATCGCCGTCGGGTGTCATAGCAAACCGCCTCCTTCAATGTCGATGATGGCGCCGGTCATGAAACCGTTGGTCATGGCCAGCAGGTAGCCTTGGGCGAGGTCTTCCGGCGTGCCGACGCGGCCGACCGGCAGGCCGCTGCCGATGCGCGCAAGCATGGCCTGCCGATCTGCCGGCGCACCCCATACTTCCGTATCCACCACACCGGGGCTGATCACGTTGACACGACGCGGTGCCAGTTCCTTCGCCAGGTTCTTGCCAGCAGCTTCCACCGCCGCGTTGATCGAGCCACGCAGCAGGCCGGTTGCTGTCGCCTTGCGTGAAAGCAGGCCAGAGGTGAGCGTAATCGATGCGCGTTCCGCCAGATGTGGCAATGCGGCCTGCACTGCCATCAAGGCGGCAAAGAACTTGGTGCCAAACGCCTGTTCCAGGTCAGCACGTTGCAGCGCGGCAAACGGCGGTGGGCTCGTACGCGAGCCGATGGTGATGACGAGATGGTCGATCTTGCCGCTGGGCGACAACTGGGCTGCCTGCGCCAGCGCGCTGGCGAGCGACGCCGTGTCGTTCGCGTCGACGGCAATGCCGTGCGCGCCATCCGCCGCTTTGGCCGAGCGCCCCAGCACCGTCACGCGCGCCCCTTCGGCTACAGCCGCGCGTGCCACCGCCTGGCCAATACCGGCCGTACCGCCCAACACCACCACGGACTGATCCTGCAAGGTCTTCGAAGTCATGCCAATGCTCCTTTGTTTTGAGAGGAGGAAAGAAAAAACTGTCAATCAATTGGGCCATTCTTTCATCAAACAAAAGCAAGATAATCTGGCTATGCTTTGATGATTCTCCAAATCTGCTTTGACAATGATCGCCCTCGACGACCTCCGACTGCTGGTGCGCATCGCCGACGCCGGCAACCTTTCCGCCGCTGCGCGCCAGCTCGGTTGGCTGCCCGCCACCGCCAGCGCAGCGCTCAAGCGCGTGGAGACCGAACTCGGCGCCCGCCTGTTCGAGCGCACCACGCGCAGCATGCGGCCGACCGAAGCCGGCCAGCGTTATCTAGGGTATGCAAGACAGGCGCTGGAGGCACTGGACGAAGGCGCCGAAAGCCTGGGGCAGGACCGCACCGAGCTGTCCGGCCCCATCCGCATTGCCGCCACATCGGACCTCGGGCGACACATCCTGCGCCCATGGCTCGACGCCTTTTGCGATGAGCACCCCGGCGTGCGGATCACGCTGGTGCTGGGCGACCGGCTGGCCGACCTGATGCGCGAAGACCTCGACTTTGCGCTGCGCTACGGGCATCTGCAGGATTCGGCGCTGGTGCGGCGGCCCCTTGCGTCACATCCGCGCGTGATCGTGGGCGCGCCGTCGTACTTCAAGAAGCATGGCCGGCCTGCACACCCGAGCGACCTCGCCGACCACCGCTGCCTGATCCTCCTGCGCAACGGCGAGCCCGTCACGCGCTGGCAACTCACGCACGCCAGCGGCCCTGCCCCGATCGACGTACGCGGCGATTTCCAATGCGACGACGGCGCCGTGGTGCGCGACTGGGCGGTCGCCGGGCGCGGCCTGGCATTCAAATCGTGGCTGGATGTCGCGCAAGACGTGAGCGCAGGCCGGCTGGAGGTGGCATTGCCGGCGTGGAGCCATGCGCCCACGCCGCTGCAGCTCGTGGCCCTTGCGCGCCGCCATCGGCCTGCGCGGCTGACGGCGTGTGCGGACTTTCTCGCCGCGCGCTTTGCCGAGTTCAGCGCGCGTTATCCGTTCCCGTCCGCACAGGGGGCAGCGGCATCGCAAAAGCTGGCCAAGGCGGCCAAGCCGACCAAAACCAAGTCGGCCGTCACCGCGAACACGTAGGTGTCCTTAATGGTTGTTGCGGCGGCGGACCACCCACCACGCAACGACCACGGTGAATGCCGCCACCAGCCCCACCATCAGCCAGAAACCGGGGCACACCGAATGCTATCAATCTGTCATAAACCGGCGTGGTTACGCCATTTGCGCTGCGTAACCCCGATGATTGCGTCCGACTTTCCGTTCGTCAACGCCCGTCGGCGAATGCCGCCACAGCATCGTCCAGGGCGACCTCCGCCATCGCGGCGAACACGTGGTCGCGCAGCCAGCGGCTGGCGGCATCCTGGTCGCTGTTGGTGTGCCAGTACAGGTACAGCTCAAGCGGCTGCACGTTGAACGGCAGGGGCAGCATCACGTTGCCATACGGCTCGTTGGCAATGCGCGCATAGCGGATCGGCAACGTGGCAAGCAGGTCCGTGCAGCTCACCACGCGGCAGGCGGCCGGGTAATGCTGGCAACGCAGCCGCACGCGCCGCTCGTGGCCAAGGCGACGCAGCTCCACATCCTCCAGCCCTGCGCCACGGCGCCGCGACGACACATGCACGTGTTCACACGCCAGGTAGCGCTCCAGCGTCAGCGGTTCATGCGCGATGGGGTGGCCGGGGCGCGCCAGCACCACCATCGGATCGGTCAGCAGCGGCGCATGCCGGATGGCTGGGGATGCCGGCAGCAGAATGTCCGCCGCTGCGTCGATGGTGCCGGCCAGCAACTCGGTTTCGAGCTGGCGGCGGTCTCCGCGCACGGTCGTGACGTCGATGCGCGGCGCCTCCTTGGCGATGGCCGCCATGAGCGGCGGCAGCAACGTCGCTTCCAGCGCATCGCGCATCGACAACGTGAAGCGGCGCTCGCTCGTGGCGGGGTCGAAACGCGTGCCTTCACGCAGGGTGCGCTCGAAGCCCTGCAGCGCCGTGCGGACCTCCGCAATGAGCGTGCGCGCCAGCGGCGTCGGCACCATGCCCTGCCCGCGCCGCTCGAACAGCGGGTCGTCAAACAGTTCGCGCAGCCGCCCCAGGGCGTGGCTGACCGCCGGCTGCGTCAGGTTGAGCGTGCGGGCGGCCGCGGTAATCCCGCCTTCCGTATAGATGGCGTCGAAGACGACGAACAGGTTCAGATCGACGCGCGATATATGCATGACATTGATGGACCGCAATCTACGAAATTCATTTCTCTTATTGTAGGCGAAGGCTTATTCTGCGGACACCACTTGGGAGTTGCGCCACGCGCCATGACCACATCCCCCGATCTCGCCGTTCCCCCGGGCTTTGTTCTGCTGAACAAGCCGAGCCCTTTCCTGACGATGCTGGGGCCGGTGTATGCCAAGGGGATGGGCGCGTCGATGGTGATGGGTTTTCACGTGCAGCATCACCACCTGAACCGGCGCGGCATCCTGCACGGCGGCGTGGTGGCATCGCTGGCCGATGCGGCGCTCGGCTATTGCCTGGCCGAGCCCGGCGAAGGCACCGGCGGCGCCCTGGCCATGTCCACCGCCAGCCTGACTGTGGATTTCATCGCCTCTGCCGGAGAAGGCGACTGGATCCAGATCACCCCGGAGGGATTGCGCACGGGCAGCAAACTGGCCTTTGCGCAGGCCCTCTTCCATCGCGGCGACCGGCTGATTGCGCGCGCGAGTGCCGTGTTTGCAGTGCTCGGCGGACATGTTTGATGCATGGCCGAGCCCGACTGAACTGAGTTGATGGTTGCCCGTTCGGGGCGCTTGTTCGATGTACTGAGGAGACACCATGAATTTCGATTACACGCCCAAGGTCAAGGACATGCAGGCACGCCTGCTCGCATTCTTCGACCAGCACATCTACCCGAATGAGCACCGCTTCCACGAAGAAATCGAGGCCAACCGCCGCGCCGGCAATGCGTGGATCCCGACCAAGGTGATCGAAGAACTCAAGCCGCTGGCACGCAAGGCCGGGCTGTGGAACCTGTTCCTGCCGCGTTCGCCGCGCGCGCCCGAAGGGCTGTCGAACCTCGAATACGCGCCGCTGTGCGAGATCATGGGCCGCGTGCCCTGGGCGCCGGAAGTGTTCAACTGTTCCGCGCCCGACACCGGCAACATGGAGACGCTTGAGCGCTATGCGTCGGAAGAACTGAAAGACCGCTGGCTGGAGCCGCTGCTGCGCGGTGAGATCCGCTCGGCCTTCCTGATGACCGAACCGGCCGTGGCTTCGTCGGACGCCACCAACATCGAATGCCGCATCGAACGCCAGGGCGACGAATACGTCATCAACGGCCGCAAGTGGTGGTCGTCGGGCGCCGGCGACCCGCGCTGCGCCGTCTACATCGTCATGGGCAAGACCAACCCGGATGCCGGCCGCCACGAGCAGCAATCGATGATCGTGGTGCCAGCCAATGCGCCGGGCATCACGGTCATGCGCCCGCTGTCGGTGTTCGGTTACGACGATGCGCCGCACGGCCACATGGAAGTCGACCTGAAAGACGTGCGCGTGCCGGTGGGCAACATCCTCCTGGGTGAAGGCCGCGGTTTCGAGATCGCTCAAGGCCGCCTGGGCCCGGGCCGCATCCACCACTGCATGCGCAGCATCGGCGTGGCCGAGCGTGCGCTGGAGCTGATGTGCAAGCGCCTGTCGTCGCGCATCGCATTCGGCAAGGCCATTGCGCAGCACAGCGTCTGGCACGAACGCATTGCCGAAGCGCGCTGCATGATCGAGCAGGCCCGCCTGCTGACGCTCAAGGCCGCGTACATGATGGACACCGTCGGCAACAAGGTCGCCAAGGCCGAGATCGCGATGATCAAGGTCGTGGCACCGAACATCGCCTGCCAGATCGTCGACTGGGCGATCCAGGCACACGGCGGCGGCGGCGTGTCGGGTGATTTCCCGCTGGCTTCGGCCTACGCCCACCAGCGCACGCTGCGTCTGGCCGACGGCCCGGATGAAGTGCACCGCGCGGCCATCGCCAAGCTGGAACTGGCCAAGCATCTGCACCTGAAAGACGTTGTCGACATGCCGGTCACACGCGGCGCCTGACCTGCGGCACGGCTGTACCGTTCACTCCTTAACCCCGCCTTGAGCGGGGATTTTTTTGCCCGCTGCCCGGCGTCTGCGCGTTTCTCGGTTCTGTGCTGGAATGGAACACTTTGCAGGCTGCTGGTGGCCTGCACCTCTCTTCCCGGCCAGAAGCCAAGGAGCCAACTCGATGATCGACGTCTATAGCTGGGCCACGCCCAACGGGCACAAAGTGCACATCATGCTGGAAGAATGCGAGCTGCCTTACCGCGTTCACGGCATCAACATCGGCGCCGGCGACCAGTTCAAGCCCGACTTCCTCAAGATCAGCCCCAACAACAAGATCCCGGCCATCGTCGATCAGGATGGCCCCGACGGCAAACCGATCTCGCTGTTCGAATCGGGCGCGATCCTGCTGTACCTCGCCGGCAAGACCGGCAAGTTCCTGCCCGACGACGTGCGTGGCAAATACGAAGTGCTGCAGTGGCTGATGTTCCAGATGGGCGGCGTCGGCCCGATGCTCGGCCAGGCGCACCACTTCCGCATCTACGCGCCCGAGAAGATCGAATACGCGATCAACCGCTATACGAACGAAGCCAAGCGACTGTACGGCGTGATCGACAAGCGCCTGGGCGAATCCAAGTACCTCGGCGGCGCGGAGTACTCCATCGCCGACATCGCCACGTGGCCGTGGCTGCGCAGTTGGAAGAACCAGGGGATCGAACTGTCGGACTACCCCAAGCTGCAGCGCTGGTTTGAAGCCATTGAAGAACGCCCCGCCGTGCAGCGCGCGGTGAAAGTGCTGGCCAAGGAACGGCCGGCTGTGCAGGACGACAAGGCAAATGAAATCCTGTTTGGCGCCACGCAGTATCAGCGCCGTTGAGCCGCACACGCATCACGAGACAAAAGGCCGCGCATGCGGCCTTTTTAATGGCCGTTAGCAGGGCGCACCCCGCGCCGGTCCTACACTGAGCGCATGCGGATTCTCCTGGAGCAATCATGGCGGCATCAGCCAGGTTTGGTTTTGCAGCGGTGATTTCGGTACTCGGCTATCTCGCGCTCGCAGCGTGGGGCTGGGGCGGCGTTGGCCCGCTGCTTGCGCATCCGGCACGCGTGGCGCTGGTGGTGGTGACGGCTGCGCTGACGATTGCTGCAATGTTCGCAGGCGGCAATCTCAGCGCCGGTGAGCGAGAGGACCGGTCCAACCGGTGGGTGTTGCCCGTGTTTGGCTTGATCGGCCTCGTCAGCGCCTGGCTGCCGGCGTATACGGACCGGCACGACCTCTTTTGCATCGACGGCGATTTGGTGAGGTGGCTGGGTGTGGTGCTCTATGCCGCGGGCGGCGCCCTGCGGTTGTGGCCCGTGCATGTGCTGGGCAACCGCTTCAGCGGACTGGTGGCGATTCAGCCGGGCCATACGCTGATGACCAGCGGCATCTACCGCTACGTGCGCAACCCCAGTTACGTGGGATTACTGGTCAGTACGCTGGGATGGGGCCTGGGATTCCGGGCGGTGGCCGGCGTGGTGCTCACCGCATTGCTGATTCCGCCGCTGGTGGCACGCATGCACGCTGAGGAAGCCCTGCTGCAATCGCAATTTGGCGCCGAATACGACGCATACCGTGCCCGGACCTGGCGCCTGATTCCTGGCTTGTACTAGCGCCTCGTTCAAAGCGGCAGCGCAAGACACTGGACATCCGGCGCCGTATAAGGCGTCGGATACGGCGACCTGGGCCCCACCTCCAGCCGCATCGGGGCAAGCGCAAGCACCTCGGCTTCGTTGCGCTCGCGCGTAGTCAGCGCCGGCCCCGGCGGAGCGGGCCGGACCAGCGGCTCGTTGATGGCGCAGCGCACATGCTTGCCGTCATGCAGGCGCACCTCCATCGTGTAAGACGGGCCCGAGACGACGGGAGTGCACGCCGCTGCACCCCAGGCGAATGCCACCAGCAGCAGCCAACGACGTGTTCCCATCCGGCACCTCCCATCACGCACAGACCACCGTGGATTTGACTTGCCGTGCGATCGGGAGTGCCCCGTATCCGGCTCCTCAGGCCGCCAGCATCCCCTGCCGCTCAATGAACCTGATGACCTCATCCAACCCACCCTGCGCGCGCAGATTGCACATCACGAACGGCCGATCGCCGCGCATCTTGCGCGTGTCGCTCTCCATCACCTCCAGCGACGCCCCGACATACGGCGCCAGGTCGGTCTTGTTGATGATGAGCAGGTCCGACTTGGTGATGCCCGGGCCGCCCTTGCGCGGGATCTTCTCGCCGCCGGCCACGTCGATCACATAGATGGTCAGGTCCGACAGCTCGGGGCTGAACGTCGCCGCGAGGTTGTCGCCGCCCGACTCAATGAAGACGACATCCGCATCCGGAAACTTGGCGAGCATGCGATCCACCGCTTCAAGGTTGATCGACGCATCTTCGCGGATGGCCGTGTGCGGGCAGCCGCCGGTTTCGACGCCCATGATGCGTTCGGCAGGCAGCGCGCCGGAGATGGTCAGCAGGCGCTGATCTTCCTTCGTGTAGATGTCGTTGGTGATCGCCACGAGGTCGTAGCGCTCGCGCATCGCCTTGCATAGCATTTCGAGCAGCGTGGTCTTGCCGGAGCCCACCGGGCCGCCCACGCCAACGCGCAGGGCAGGAAGTTTCTTGGTTCGCATGATGATCAGGTTCAGGAACGAAAGAGTCGTGAGTATTGCGTTTCATGCCGGGCGGACAGCACGCCCAGCCCCGGCGAAAACGTAGACAGTTCAGGCGGATGACAGGCCGCGCGGCGTGTCGCCTCCTCCACCGCACGCGCCACCGCTGCGTGCAGGCCAAAGAGAATCCGTTGCCCCGCAGCCTGCCCGAGCGGCACGGCCTTGACTGCCGCCGCCATCTGGTTTTCCACCCAGGCAAAGCAGTACGCCGTCACGCCATCGCGCGGGTCGACATTCAGCGCGGCAGCAGCGGCGGCAAACGCGGTCGGAAACGTCACCGAAGCGCATGCGGCCAAGGCACTGCGCAGTGCGTCATCGCCCCACGCCATCTGCTGGATGAGGCGATTGAGCGACCAGCCCATCTGAGACGTTTCGAGCCGCAGCTCGCGCGTCTCGCGGGTGGCGAGGAACCACGCATCGCGCTCGGCAACGGCATCGAAGCGGCCTGCCTGCCAGTCGGCAAACTGCAGCAGCCATAGCGGTGCCTCGCATGCGGCGAGCACGTCGAGCCCCTCGGCAATCCACGCGGCAGCCGACGCTTCGTCCGCCACGCGCCGCACATCCACCGCCGCCTCCAGCCCCTGCGAATAGCTGAACGCGCCCACCGGCAGCGCCGGGGACGCGAGATGCAGCAAGGCGGTGAGCTGCGCCGCGTTAGTCATGGTGATGGTGGTGATGGCCGCAACCGGGCCCATGGACATGGCCGTCGTCGTGGTCGTGACCATGTGCGTGATCGTGGCCATGCGAGTGACCATGATCGTGCCCGTGATGCTCGTGGTACAGCGCCTGCGCGGCCGCGTAGTCCTCTTCGAACGTCGCATCGTGGCCGTGACGATGGCCGCCACCATAGGCGCCCGCCTCGGGCTCGAACGGCGCCTCCACATGCGCGACGGTCACGCCCAGGCGGACCAGCATGTCTTCGAGCACCGGATCGGCTTCGAGCTGCAGCGCATCGGCGCTCACCTGCACGGGCGTGTGCCGATTGCCGAGGTGATACGCGGCGCGCATCAGCGCGAGCCGGTTGTCGCTGCTTACGCGCAGCACCTGCTCGGGCGCGGCCTGCACTTCCACCAGCGTGCCGTCTTCAGCGACCAGCACATCGCCGCCGCGCATGACGGTGCCCCGCGGCAACACGACGGCCACTTCACGGCCATCGTCGAGGGCGGCGCGCAGGCGGCTGCGGCTGCGCTCCAGGAATGGCAGCACCAGCTTGGGCGCACGCTTGACCAGCACGGAGGCCAGGCCATGCGGCGCGGGGAGATGTTTGTTGATGGCAAGCATCTATAGGACCTAATTCGTCATCCAACTATGAAGCTCGAAGTTCTGAAATCCAAGCGCCACGTTCTGATCTCCACGCGTGGAGTTTCGATCTCGGAGCGGCGTGGCATCCCTTGTTTCACCTCCTGCCGGGGACGATACGACGGATGGACCAACAACAAGAAACCCGAGCCCACCCCGCACCACCAGCTAGAACAAGAAATACCGCTGCGCCATCGGCAACACCTCCGCCGGCTCACAAGTCAGCACCGTCCCATCCGCCACCACCTGATACGTCTCCGGATCCACCGAAATATCCGGCTGCCAGTCGTTATGAATCATGTCCGCCTTGCTCACAGTACGCGTGCCCTTGACGACCGCCGTGGTCTTGGCCAACCCATACTGCTCCGCCACGCCAGCCGCAGCAGCCGATTGCGACAGGAACGTCAACGACGTCCGCCCCAGCGCCCCGCCCGCTGCCCCAAACATCGGCCGATAGTGCACTGGCTGCGGCGTTGGGATCGACGCATTCGCATCGCCCATCGCCGCAGAGGCAATCATCCCGCCCTTCAGGATCAGGCTCGGCTTCACGCCAAAGAACGCAGGCTTCCACAGCACGAGGTCTGCCCACTTGCCGACTTCAACCGAGCCGACTTCATGTGCGATGCCGTGCGTGAGCGCGGGGTTGATCGTGTACTTCGCCACGTACCGCTTGACGCGGAAGTTGTCATGTCCGCCCCGCGCATCGTTCGGATCACCGGCCAGCTTGCCGCGCTGCACCTTCATCTTGTGTGCGGTCTGCCACGTACGCAGCACGACTTCGCCGACGCGGCCCATGGCCTGCGAATCGCTGGAGATCATCGAGAACGCGCCCAGGTCGTGCAGGATGTCTTCGGCGGCGATCGTCTCGCGGCGGATGCGGCTTTCGGCAAAGGCGATGTCTTCGGCGATGGACGCATCGAGGTGATGGCACACCATCAACATGTCGAGGTGCTCGTCCAGCGTGTTGACGGTGAACGGCCGCGTCGGGTTGGTCGATGACGGCAGCACGTTCGATTCACCGCACACACGGATGATGTCCGGTGCATGCCCGCCGCCCGCGCCTTCCGTGTGATACGTGTGGATCGTGCGGCCCTTGAACGCAGCGACGGTCGCTTCAACGAAGCCCGATTCGTTCAACGTATCGGTGTGGATGGCGACCTGCGTATCGGTGTCGTCGGCCACGCCCAAGCAGCAATCGATGGCGGCGGGCGTGGAGCCCCAGTCTTCGTGCAGCTTCAGGCCGATGGCGCCTGCGTCGATCTGCTCGCGCAGCGCGCCCGGCAGGCTGCCGTTGCCCTTGCCGAGGAAGCCGATGTTCATCGGGTACGCATCCGCGGCCTGCAGCATGCGCTGCATGTGCCACGGGCCCGGCGTGCAGGTGGTGGCATAGGTGCCGGTGGCGGGGCCAGTGCCGCCGCCAATCATCGTCGTCACGCCGCTGTTGAGCGCCTCATCGATCTGCTGCGGGCAGATGAAGTGGATGTGCGTGTCGACGCCGCCGGCGGTGACGATCATGCCTTCGCCCGCGATGATCTCGGTGCCGGGGCCGATGACGATGGTCACGCCGGGCTGGATGTCCGGATTGCCCGCCTTGCCGATCGCCGAGATGCGCCCGTTCTTCAGGCCGATGTCAGCCTTGACGATGCCCCAGTGGTCGATGATCAGCGCGTTGGTGATGACGGTGTCGGTGCAGTCTTTCGATTCGCGCTGGCTCTGGCCCATGCCGTCGCGGATGACCTTGCCGCCGCCGAATTTCACTTCCTCGCCGTAGACGGTGAAGTCGCGCTCGACTTCGACGATGAGGTCGGTGTCGGCCAGACGCAGGCGGTCGCCCGTCGTGGGGCCGAACATTTCCGCATAGGCGCGGCGATTGATCTTCAATGTCATGTCCGTGTCTCGCTCAAAGCTTGCCCATCACACGGCCGGCGAAGCCGTAGACCACGCGATCACCCGCCAGCGCCACGAGTTCGACCGTACGCTCCTGCCCCGGCTCGAAGCGCACGGCGGTGCCGGCGGCGATGTTCAGCCGAAAGCCGCGCGCAGCTTCGCGGTCAAAGCGCAGCGCGTCGTTCACTTCATAGAAGTGGTAGTGCGAGCCGATCTGCACCGGGCGATCGCCCGTGTTGGCCACCGTTACCGTCACCGTGGGGCGGCCTGCGTTGAGTTCCAGATCGCCGTCTTGCGGCAGGAGTTCGCCGGGGATCATGGTGAAAGCCCCCTCAGATCGCCGTAACCAGCAGGCCTGCGCCGTACAGCGCCACACCCACACCCGACAGACGCGCCAGCCACGCCATGCGCGGCTTCAGTGCAAAGCCCGCGCCGATGCCGGCGGTATGCAGCAGCGCCGTCGCCACGGCAAAGCCGCCAACGAAATACGGGAACATGGCCTGCGCGCCTGCGGGGAATTCCGTGCCGTGCGCATAGCCGTGGAACAGCGCGAACGCGCCGCACAGCAGTGCACCGCCCCAGGTCGGCAGCTGCGCGCGTGCGGCAATCAGCAGGCCGAACACCAGCAGCGATGCGGCAATCATCGGCTCAGCCATCGGCAGCGCCCCGCCGCCGGCGCCGAGCAGCGCGCCCAGGATCATCAACGCGACAAAGGCGACCGGCGCCCACAACGCGTCGCGCACCGAGCGCGAGGCCAGTGCGCTCCACACACCCACGGCCACCATCGCCAGGAGGTGATCTGCACCGGTGAGCGGATGCAGGAACCCCGCGAGCAGGCTGCCCTCGGCGGTATGGCCCGGATGCCCCGGGTGAGCGAAGGCAACAGAGGCGCCAAACGTGAGCGCAATGGCCGCAGCGGGCCGGACGAAGCGAGACAGGGTAGGCGTCATGGCGGGACTCGTAGTGGTGAGTGGCGTGCGGACTTCAGAACGTCAAACAATCGGGTGGTGGACGGTGACGAGCTTCGTGCCGTCCGGAAAGGTGGCCTCGACCTGGATGTCGGGAATCATCTCGGCCACGCCGTCCATCACGTCATTGCGCGTGAGCAGCGTGGTGCCGTAGTGCATCAGGTCGGCCACGGTCTTGCCGTCGCGCGCGCCTTCCATGATGGCAGCGCTGATGAAGGCGACGGCTTCCGGGTAGTTGAGCTTGAGGCCGCGGCCCTTGCGGCGCTCGGCCAGCAAGGCGGCGGTGAAGATCAGCAACTTGTCTTTTTCGCGCGGGGTCAGTTCCACGTGGGGCTCTCTTCGGTGAGGGTCAATTCAGTACAGTTCAGATCGGGCGATGCGAGGTCACGTTGCCATCATGTGGCCGTCATGTAGACCAGAGCCGCAGCGGACGGCCCGCTACGCCATGCATCGGTTCGCGCAGCGCCAGCCACGTCTGGGCCAACAAGGCACGTGCATCTTCGGGCCGGCGTGCAAGCACGCGCAGCAACAAAACGTTTGGCAGGCCGGGCGCATCTTGCGTGAGGCAGGTGACGCCCGCGCGCAGGTCGTCGTTGTACGGCAGGTGCTCGGCCATCGATTCGGCCAGGGCTTCGGTGGCGCCCTCGCCCACGGCCCACAGCGTGCCGACAACGTGGAAGCCGGCCATGCCCGTCGTCGCATTCAGCACGGGCGATTGCGCGTCGAACGCGGCCGATTCAATCCACAGCGGCTGGCCGTTGCAGCGCAATGCGGTGCGCAAGACGATACGGCCTTCGGCCCACGATTCACCGGCGGCATGGCGGCCGAGCATGGTCGCGTCCCAACCGATGGCGGTGGCGCCCGGTGCCAGATCCAGCGTCAGGTCGATGATCGGGCAGGCCTGGTTGAAGACGATGTTCTCTTGTGGCACCCAGTCGAGCCGCGCGCCTGTCTCTGCCCGGATGGCAACGCGCTGCGTGGCCGTGCGGCCGAGCGACTTGTACCACTTGGTGGCGCCGGGCGTGGTCAGCACGGCATGCGCGTCGGCACCGAGTTCGATGTTGATATCGAGCACATCGCCACCGGCAATGCCTGCGGGCGGATGCAGCATGACGGCATGGCACACGCCCTCGCCTTCCGGATACAGCGCCTTCTGCACCCGCAGCGGCCCCTGATGCCGGCACGTGGCCAGCACGGTGCGCTCACCGCGCCGTGCAAACGCCAGGCGCAGCGAGGCTTCCCAGGACGCGAACGAATCGGTCTGCGGCGGCACAGGAAAATCGGGATGGCGCATCAGGAAGGCAGCACGGCGGCTAGGAATTTTCTCATCATAGCCAGATGCCACAGATTTGGCATTCGACTTTTTCCGTCGAATGCCGGGGCATCAGCCGGGGCATCAGACGGCCACCAGATCACGCACGCCATCGGCTTCCATATTGGCGCCGTCGCCCTGGGCGATGACCTCGCCGCGGCTCATGACGACATAGCGGTCGGCAATGCTGCGCGCAAAGTCGTAGTACTGCTCGACCAGCAGCACCGACATGCCGAACTCATCGACAAGGCGCCGCAGCGTTCGGCCGATCTCCTGGATGATCGACGGCTGGATGCCCTCGGTCGGCTCGTCCAGGATCAGCAGGCGCGGCTCGCTCATCAGCGCGCGGCCGATGGCAAGTTGCTGCTGCTGGCCGCCGGACAGATCACCGCCGCGCCGGCCCTTCATCTCCTTGAGCACCGGAAACAGCTCGTAGATGAAATCGGGCACCTTGGACGGCGCACGCTTGGCGGCCGCACCAATCAGCAGGTTCTCTTCCACCGTCAGGCGCGGGAAGATCTCGCGGCCCTGCGGCACATAGGCGAGCCCCTGCGAGACACGCTCGTACGCGGGCAGTTTCTGGATGGTGCGCCCTTCCCAATCGATCGCACCGCTGGCGGTGGGCACCACCCCCATCAAGCATTTGAGCAGCGTCGTCTTGCCCACGCCGTTACGGCCAAGCAGCGTGGTCAGCTTGCCCGTGGGGACGTCAAAGCTGACGTTGCGCAGGATGTGGCTGCCGCCGTAGAACTGGTTCAGTTGTTGGACCTGCAACATATCAACGCCCCAGATAGGATTCGATCACACGCTCATCGCGCTTGACGGCATCGAGCGCGCCTTCGGCCAAGACGCTGCCTTCGGCCAGCACAGTCACGCGTCCTTCTGCCCCTGCCAGCGCAGCGACGAACTCCATGTCGTGCTCCACGACCATGATGGAGCACGTGCCGCGCAGGCCATTGAGCAACGCTGCGAGCTGCATCGTTTCTTCGTCCGTCATGCCGGCAACGGGCTCATCGAGCAGCAGAAGTTGCGGTTGCTGCATCAGCAGCATGCCGATCTCCAGCCGCTGCTTCTGGCCGTGCGAGAGCAGCCCGGCGGGCCGATAGGCCTCCGCTTCCAGATGGATGCGACCGAGCGTTTCTTCGATGCGCTGGCGGCCGTCGTTCAGCAGGCGCGCGCGCAGCGAGACCCACCAGCGCTTGTCGGCTTTCATGGCCAGTTCCAGGTTTTCCCACACGGTGTGCTGCTCGAACACGGTCGGCTTCTGGAACTTGCGGCCGATGCCGATCTGCGCGATGCGCGGCTCGGTCAGGCGCAGCAGGTCGATGGTCTGGCCGAGGAAGACACGGCCGGTCACGTCGGCGTTGCGTGGCCCCGTCTTGCCAGTAATCACGTCCATCATCGTGGTCTTGCCCGCGCCGTTGGGCCCGATGATGCAGCGCAGTTCGCCGTGGTCGATCGACAGCGTGAGCGCGTTCAGTGCGCGAAAGCCGCCAAAGCGCACCGTCACATCTTCGAGATACAGGATGGCGCCGTGCGAGACGTCGATGGTGTCCGGCTCGACCAGATGGCCCATGCCGGTGGCGGTGCCGGTCTCCGCGCGGTCGGGGAGTTCGGTGAAGGTGCTCATGCGTGGTCTCCGGTGACGGTCGCGGTTTCATGCGCCTTGGCTTGCGTGGGCGTGCGCCGCTTCATCCGCAGCTTGCCCAGCAGCCCCAGCACGCCGTTCGGCAGATACAGCGTCACCAGCACAAAAATCGCACCGAGCACGAACAGCCAGTACTCCGGCACCCACGCCGTGAGCAACGTCTTGGCCCCGTTGACGAGGAACGCGCCGATGATCGGGCCGATCAACGTGCCGCGCCCGCCCACGGCCACCCACACCGCCATCTCGATGGAATTGCCCGGGGACATCTCGCCCGGGTTGATGATGCCGACCTGCGGTACGTACAGCGCGCCCGCGATGCCGCACAGCACCGCCGAGAACGTCCAGACGAACAGCTTGTAGCCGAGCGGGTTGTAGCCGGAGAACATCACGCGCGCTTCGGCATCGCGGATGGCCGTGACCACGCGGCCGAACTTGGACGTGACGATGGCGCGGCACGCAATGAACGCCAGCACCAGCGCGACGAACGTGGCTACGAAGAGCACGGTGCGCGTAGGCAACGCCGAGATCGGGAATCCGAGGATGCGCTTGAAATCGGTAAAGCCATTGTTGCCGCCAAAGCCAGTCTCGTTGCGGAAGAACAGCAGCATGGCCGCGTACGTCATCGCTTGCGTGATGATCGACAGGTACACGCCCTTGACGCGTGAGCGGAAGGCGAAGAAGCCGAACAGCCACGCCAGCACGCCGGGCACCAGAATCACCAGCAGCATCGCCCACGCGAAGTGCTCGGTGCCGTGCCAGAACCAGGGCAGCTCTTTCCAGTCGAGGAAGACCATGAAGTCGGGCAGATCGCTCTTGTACACGCCCTCGCGTCCGATGGAACGCATCAGGTACATGCCCATCGCGTAGCCGCCCAGCGCAAAGAACACGCCGTGGCCGAGGCTGAGGATGCCGCAGTAGCCCCACACCAGATCGAGCGCCAGCGCCGCCAGCGCGTAGCACATGATCTTGCCGATGAGCGTGAGCGCATACGCCGACAGATGCAGCGGGCTGCCTTCCGGCACGAGCAACGCGCACACGGGCGCGCCAATACACACGATGAGCGACACCAGCACCAGCGCGGACCACCCGCGCCGCGACAGCAACGGCATGCGCGCCGGAATATCGAGTTTGAATTGAGTCGTCATATCAGGCCTCGGCGCTGCGGCCCTTGAGGGCGAACAGCCCCTGCGGACGCTTCTGGATGAACAGCACGATCAGCACCAGCACGATGATCTTCGCCAGCACCGCGCCGTAGAAAGGCTCGATGAACTTGTTGATGAGCCCGAGCCCGAACGCGCCGATGATCGTGCCGGCCAGCTGCCCCACTCCGCCCAGCACCACGGCCATGAACGAATCGATGATGTAGCTCTGGCCAAGGTCCGGCCCGACGTTGCCGATCTGCGAGAGCGCACAGCCGCCCAGCCCGGCAATGCCCGCGCCGAACGCAAACGCGTAGCTGTCGACCTTCCACGTGCGCACGCCAACGCAGGCGGCCATCGTGCGGTTCTGCGTGGTGGCGCGCACGAACAGCCCCAGGCGCGTACGATTGAGCACCGCCCAGGCGATCGCCACCACAGCCAGCGCAAACAGCAGGATGACGAGCCGGTTGTACGGCAGGATCAGCCCGGGATACAGCGCAATGCCGCCGCTCATCCAGCTCGGGTTCGCCACCTCCACGTTCTGCGCACCGAAGATCGAGCGCACCGCCTGCATGAGCAGCAGGCTGATCCCGAAGGTGGCGAGCAGCGTTTCCAGCGGACGGCCGTACAGGTGACGCAGCACCAGCCGTTCCAGCGCAAAACCGACGATGGCCGCCGCCAGGAACGCGGCAGGCAGTGCTGCGGGCAGATACCAGTCGAATGCGCTGGGGAAGTAGGTGCGGAAGATGGTCTGCACCACGTAGGTGGCGTACGCACCGATCATCAGGAACTCACCGTGCGCCATGTTGATGACGCCGATGAGCCCGTAGGTGATGGCCAGCCCGAGCGCCGCCAGCAGCAGCACCGAACCGAGGCTCAGCCCCGCAAACAGGTTGCCGACCAGCTCGGCCTTGCGTTGCTGCGCGGCGAGGCCGTCGAGCGCCTGTTGGGCCGCGGCGCGCAGTTCATCGTCGGCGCCGCTGTCCTTGGCAAGCAACGGGGCGATGCGCTGGCGCGTCTGCGGATTGGTATCGCCCGCAAGCAGCTTGAGCGCTTCGAGCTTCTCGGCATGCGTGCCGTCGTCCAGTGCCAGGTTGGCCCACAGCAGGTCGAGCTTGGCGCGCAGAGCAGTGTCAGTTTCGTGCTTGCGAGCGGCATCGACAATCGGCCGCGATGCTGTCTCGAGATGCGCCAGCAAGGTGTCGACCGCTTGTGCGCGCACGGCACGATCGGGCGATTGCAGCACGAAGCCGCTCGCCGCGCTGTCCACTTGGGCACGCAGGGCATTGTTCAGTGTGAGGGATTGCAGGTCGTCGGCCTTGACGGTGACGGGCTGGCCAGTGATTGCGTCCAGGTATTTCTCGCCGTCCTGACGCACCATGCCGACGGCGGGCGCGAAGAACAGCGCGTCATTCTGCAGAGCTTGCAGGATCGGCCCGGCTTGTTCAGCCGGGGCGGCGGTCAGCGCGTTGAGCGTCTTGACCTTAGCGTCGAAGTCGTCTTCGGCCAGCGGCTTGAGATCGGCCTGGGTCAGGGGTTGTCCGGCAGCCCACGCAGAGGTTTGGGGCATCGCAGCCAGACAGAAGGCGCACAGCAGTGCGGCAAGGGAATGAAACAACCAGCGGGACAAGCGCATCATGGCAATCCGATGCGTGGCGGCCGGTGTTGGGGCCGTCCGCCACGTCGTGCAGCGTCGTTCAAAGGACCGGCCGCGCTGTATGCGCCGCCGGTCCGCCTGATTACTTCACTTCGTCAGGCTTGCCCTCGTTGCCCGAGATGTACGGGCTCCACGGCTTGGCGCGGATCACCGTCGGCGTCTTCCACACGACGTTGAACTGGCCGTCGCCACGCACCTCGCCGATCATGACCGGCTTGCTCAGGTGATGGTTGTTGTTCATCACCAGCGTGAAGCCCGACGGTGCCTTGAACTGCTGGCCGTACATCGCCTTGCGGACCTTGTCCACGTCGGTCGAACCGGCTTTCTCGACAGCCTGCTTCCACATCATGATGCCGACGTAGGTGGCTTCCATCGGGTCGTTGGTGACGCGCTTGTCGCCGCCGGGCAGGTTGTTGGCCTTGACCCATGCAGCCCACTTCTTCTTGAAGTCGTCGTTGACCGGGTTCTTGACCGACATGAAGTAGTTCCATGCGGCCAGATGGCCCACCAGGGGCTTGGTGTCGATGCCGCGCAGTTCTTCTTCACCCACCGAGAAGGCCACCACCGGTACGTCCTTGGCCTTCAGGCCCGCGTTGCCGAGTTCCTTGTAGAACGGCACGTTAGAGTCGCCGTTGATGGTCGACACCACGGCCGTCTTGCCGCCCTGCGCGAACTTCTTGATGTTGGCGACAATGGTCTGATAGTCGGAGTGGCCGAACGGCGTGTAGACCTCTTCGATGTCGCTGTCCTTCACGCCCTTGCTGTGCAGGAACGCACGCAGGATCTTGTTGGTCGTGCGCGGGTAGACGTAATCGGTACCGAGCAGGAAGAAGCGCTTGGCGCCGCCGCCTTCCTTGCTCATCAGGTATTCCACGGCCGGAATGGCCTGCTGGTTGGGTGCCGCGCCGGTGTAGAAGACGTTCTTCGACATCTCTTCGCCTTCGTACTGCACCGGGTAGAACAGCAGGCCATTCAGCTCTTCATAGACCGGCAGCACCGACTTGCGCGACACCGACGTCCAGCAGCCGAACGTCACCGCCACCTTGTCCTGCGTCAGCAGCCCGCGCGCCTTCTCGGCAAACAGCGGCCAGTTCGATGCCGGATCCACCACCACCGGTTCCAGCTTGCGGCCCAGTACGCCGCCGCTCTTGTTGATCTCGTCGATCGTCATCAGCGCGACGTCTTTCAGCGACGTCTCGGAGATGGCCATCGTGCCCGACAGCGAATGCAGGACGCCGACCTTGATCGGTTCTTTTGCCTGAGCAAACGCGAGGCTTGACACGGACAACAGCGTTGCGGCGGCGACGGCAGACAGCTTCAACAGCTCACGACGTTTCATTGCGGCTCCTTGGGTTTATTGGTGGCGAGAACGACTCCCGGGGCCCAAAAGTGCAACTACCGTGCCATCGCATTTGGCTCATTCGAAGGGAAATACGCGCCAAAACGGTGCTGGAACCGCGCCAACTCTGCGCATCTGTTCGTCGGAATGCGCCCGCTTGGGGCGCAGGAAGACAAGCACAAGACAAGCGGAGCGCAAGGACGGGCGATACAAAAAGAAAGGCCGGCATCGCGCCGGCCTCGGGAACTTGAAAAAAGCCAGACTCAGGAATAGCGGCGCGAAATCGATTCGGCGACACACACCGGGCGCTCCTGCCCCTCGCGCTCGATGGTGACGGCCCAGGTCATCTGCGCGCCGGTCAACGTGGGTGCATTCGGCAACGGCGGCAGCGCTTCCATCTCCAACAGCTTGACTCGCGCGCGTACACGGCTGCCCACCGGCACGGGCGCCGTAAAGCGAACCTTGTTCAGGCCGTAGTTCACGCCCATTTTCACGTCGGACATCTCGATCGCGTTGGCCATCAGCATCGGCAGCAGCGACAGCGTCAGAAAACCGTGTGCCACCGGTGCGCCAAACGGCGACTCGCGCCTGGCGCGCTCCACGTCCACGTGAATCCACTGGTGATCGCCCGTGGCCTCGGCAAAGAGGTTCACCTGTTGCTGCGTGATCTCGGTCCAGTCACTCACGGCAACTTCCTGGCCGATCAAACCTTTCAGCTCGTCGAGCGATTCGATGATGCGCATCTGCGTTGTCTCCTTGTTGTGATGCGATGACGTGTCATCAAGCCTTCGGGCGGCGGCCAAACAAGCCCATGCCCGTGACCGTGCACACAAGTTCTCCGCGCTGGTTGCGAGCCTCCCAGCGGTTGACGGCCACGCCGCGGTCCGGCTTTGACTGCGACGGACGCACTTCCATGCAGGTGCTCGACACCGACAGCGTATCGCCCGGATACACCGGCTTCATCCAGCGGATTTCATCCACGCCTGGGGAACCCATGCTGGCTGCCTTGCCGAGGAAGCCGGTGACCATCAGCCGCATCATGATCGAGCAGGTCATCCAGCCGCTCGAAATAATGCCGCCGTAGATGCTGTGCTTGGCGGCCTCTGCATCGATGTGGAATGGCTGCGGATCGTACTGCCGCGCGAAGGTCAGAATCTCGTCTTCGGTGACGGTGTAGGAACCCATCTGCAGCGTGCGCCCGACTTCAAAATCGTCGAAGTAGAACTCGTACGATCGTGTGGCCTCTGCCCTTTCGTTCTCTGCCATGTCGTCTCCTCCAAATGACAACGCCCCGCACGAATGCGGGGCGTTCAGGTTTGCCGTTACGCCGCCTGCTGGAAGCCGGGCAGCGATGTGAAGCGTGCGAGGTGATGATCCACGTCGCCCAGCGTCGTGTTGATCATCGTCAGCCGCTTGAACATGTGCGCGGCGGGCAGTTCGTTCGTCACGCCCATGCCGCCGTGCAGTTGCACCGCTTCCTGGCCAACGTCACGCGCCGCCTGGCCGACACGTGCCTTGGCAGCAGACACATAGCGGCGGCGCGCCTCGACATCGCCATCTTCAAAATGCGCAGCGGCAAGATACGTGATCGAACGCGCCTGCTCGCCATGGATGAACATGTCGACCATGCGATGCTGCAGCGCCTGGAAGCGCGCGATGGGCACGCCAAACTGCTGGCGGGTCTTGGTGTACTCCAGCGTTGCGGCGTTCAGCGCATCGATCAGGCCGATCGCTTCTGCGCACAACAGCACGCAGCCAAGATCGGCTACGGCGTCGATGGTCTCCCACGCTTCGCCGGCCTTGCCCAGCAGCGTTGCCGGCGCGTTGTCGAAGCGGATATCCGCAGCGTGCAGGTTGTCGATCGTGCGGTAATCCTTGACCGTCACGCCGGCGGCATCACGGTCGACCACGAACAGCGACAGGCCCGACGTATCACGCGCTTCGCCGCCCGTGCGCGCCGAGACGATCAGCTTGTCTGCCTGCGCGCCATGCACCACAACCGCCTTCTCGCCGGTGAGCGTCCAGCCGCTGCCCTGCTGCGCAGCACGCGTGGTGACATTGAAAAGCTCGTAACGCGATTGGCGCTCGCCAAAGGCAATGGCCAGCTTCACGGCGCCGCCAGCGACTTCTTCCAGCAACCCTTCCTGGCCGCCCGCGAGCTTCAGCGCCTGGGCACCCAGCACGGTGGCCTGATACGGCTCCACGACCAGGCCGCGGCCCAGTTCCTGCATCACCACCAGCAAGTCCATCGCACGGCCGTCAAAACCGCCTTGTGCTTCGGGCACTGGCAGCGCGGTCAGGCCCAGTTCTGCCAGTGCATCCCAATGGCTCTGCGACACACCTTCCGGCGAATACACCACCTTGTTGCGCGCTTCAAAGCCGTAATCCTTCTCAATGAAGCGGCGCACCGCATCGGCAAGTTGCTTCTGTTCGTCGGTGAACGAGAAATCCATGTTTGTCTCCGCTATGTGTTCTGTCGCCGTTCTGGTCAGACGCCAAGGATCATCTGCGAGATGATGTTGCGCTGGATCTCGTTCGACCCGCCGTAGATCGAGGTCTTGCGATAGTTGAAGTAGTACGGCGCGAGCGGTGCGGCGTCGTTGTCGCCCGTCACGGCCTGCAAGGTGTCGCCTTCGAGGTAGCTCGGATCGAACGGCTGGGCGTACGGCCCCGCGGCCTCGACCATCAACTCGGTCAGCATCTGCTGGATCTGCGTGCCCTTGATCTTGAGCAGCGACGCCTCGGGGCCCGGGCCCTTGCCGGCGTTCTCGCTCGACACCACACGCAGCACCGTCATCTCCAGCGCCAGCAGTTCGATTTCCAGCGAGGCTACCTTGGCACCGAATACCGGATCCTGCAGCAGCGGCTTGCCGTTCTTCTGGTGTTGCTGGGCGACACGCTTGAGAAACGCCAGTTCGCGCTTGGAATTGCCCACACGCGCAATGCCCGTGCGCTCGTGGCCGAGCAGGTACTTGGCGTACGTCCAGCCGCGGTTCTCATCACCGATCAGGTTTTGAACCGGCACCTTCACGTTGTCGAAGAAGACTTCGTTCACCTCGTGCTCTTCGTCGAGCATGATGATCGGGCGCACGGTGATTCCTGGCGTCTTCATATCGATCAACAGGAACGAAATACCCTCTTGCTTCTTCGCGTCCGGATCCGTGCGGACCAGACAGAAGATCATGTCGGCGTGTTGGCCGAGCGTGGTCCACGTCTTCTGGCCGTTGACGATGTAGTGATCGCCTTCGCGCACGGCACGCGTCTTCACCGAGGCCAGATCGGAACCGGACCCCGGCTCCGAATAGCCCTGGCACCACCAATCGGTGCAATCAACGATGCGCGGCAGGAAGTAGCGCTTCTGCGCTTCATTGCCGTACTTCATGATGACGGGCGCGACCATGCTGACGCCGAACGGCAGAACGCCGGGCGCGCCGACCCGCGCGCACTCTTCGTCCCAGATGTGCTTTTGGATGGGGGACCAGCCGGTACCGCCCCACTCGACCGGCCAATGCGGCACCGACCAGCCCTTGCCCGCGAGCGCCTTGTGCCAGCGAACGAAATCTTCGCGGTTCAGGCGCCGGTGGTTCAACACCTTGTCCTGGATGTCCTTGGGCAGATTGGCTTCCAGCCAGCTGCGGACTTCCTGGCGGAACGCATCATCGGCCGCCGAGTAGTTCAGATCCATGCCTGTCTCCTGTGGTTGGCTCCCCACCGTGGCAAATCGGTGGAGAACGTTCTGTCGGACCGGCGCGGACCTGAATCGGGGCTGCTAGTGCACGGGCTGCTTGAGCGCGTCGGGCACCAGCAGCGGCATCACGTCGATGCCTTCCTCCGCCAGTTCCTGCGCTTCCTCCCGAGATGTCGTCCCGCGAATGCCCCGCTCCGGCGCCTCGTTGTAATGCATGCGGCGCGCCTCTTCTGCAAACCGCTCGCCGACGTCCTCGGTATTGGCAAGGACATGGCGCACGGCTTTCAGGTAGAGCTGTTGCAGGGCTGCGGGCGAACCGCCCTCGCCCTCGACCGCCTTGCCGGCCCCGCCCTTCTGGGCGGTCTCCGCACGAGACGACGACAGGTTCAGGCGCGGCGCACTCGGCAAGCGCTCAACCTCGTTGTGACCGCAAACTGGGCACGTCAATAGCCCGCGCTTTTGCTGCGATTGCAAGTCGGCATCGGAGCCGAACCAGCCTTCGAAGCGGTGGTCATTGGCACAACGGAGGTCCAGCACTTTCATGATCGGTCCAGCGCATGGGGACGAGTGTATCCCCGATTCGAAAATTTGTGAACGGTCGTGCTAATTTTTTCGCACGACCGTTCGCCATGATAGCGGCAATAGGAAAACGGTCTGATCAAGCGAGGATCACAAGCGGCTCAGACGGCACCTGGCGTCCATGCTCCGGACAGAATCTTCTCGAGCCAGAACGTGCCGATGATGGTCTTCACGTCGGAAATCTTGCCTTCGCGCACCCAATCGATCAGTTGGCCGGCCGGCGTGACGAAGGTCTCGAGAAATTCGCCTTCATCCAGCATTGCCGCGCCCTGCTTGAGATCGCGCGCGAGATAGATGTCGATGAACTCGGTGGAATACGAAATGACGGGGTGAATGCGCGTGAGGTACTCCCAGCGCTCGGCCGTGTAGCCGGTTTCCTCGCGCAGTTCGCGCTTGCCGCATGTGAGCGCGCCTTCCTGCGGATCCAGCTTGCCGGCGGGGAATTCAATCATCACCTTGCCAACCGGGTAGCGGAACTGACGCTCCATCAGCACCGTACCGTCGTCGAACAACGGGATCATCATTACCGCGCCTGGGTGGATGAGATATTCGCGGCTGGCGTTGCGGCCGTCCGGCAGGCGGACGATGTCGTGCTTGAGCGTGAGAAATTTACCCTGGTGCATCAGCGCGGATGCAACTTGCGTCTCGCGCAGACCGGCGTCGGGGTCCTGCGTCGCATCAGGGGCTTCGTTCAGAGGGGTGTGATCGGACATGGCGCTCTCTCATGCCGAGACAGCGGGAACCTGCCCGGCGGGAATTAACGGGAATCGCGGGGATGGCGAACCAGGTATTGCCACGTAAAGCCCGGAAACGCGAACACCAGCATCAGGCAAGCGGTGATCGCGTAGAACTGCCAACCCTGGGGAAACGCATTACCCTGGCTCGATTCGATACCGAAGCCGATGAGCCCCACCACAACATACATGGCAACCAGCTCGGCGCCGCGCAGCCAGAACGGCTTGCGCGGCCAGCGTGCCGGCACCAGCGCCAGCACGCGTTGATTGACGAACGGCAGGTTGGCACAAATCAGTGCCAACACGATGACAAATAGACCGCCCGTCGATGTGTTCATGGCGCTCCGCGTTTTACGAAGCCAGCGTCAGGCGGATGGCCTGATAGCACACGGCCATCAGGCCAGCCGGGAAGATACCCAGCAACAGCACCAGCAAGCCATTGACCGACAGCAGCGAGCGCAGGCCGAAGGAGGCTTCAACGGGGCCTTCGTCAGCCGGCACATCGAAGTACATGACCTTGATGACACGCAGGTAGTAGAACGCACCCACCAACGAAAACAGCACCGCCACAACGGCCAGCCACGGCATACCGGCATCGACCACCGCACCCAGGACCGACAGCTTGGCGTAGAAGCCAACCGTCGGCGGCAGGCCTGCCAGCGACATCATGATGAACAGCATCAGCAGGGCAAACCACGGGCTCTTCTTCGACAAGCCCTTGAGGTCGGCAATCTCTTCCGCCTCGTAGCCTTTGCGCGCCAGCAGCAGGATGATGCCGAACGCGCCCAGCGCAGTCAGTACGTAGGTGATGGCGTAGAACATCGACGCACTGTAGGCCTGTGCCGTCAGATCCGGCTTGCCGGAACTGACGCCCGACACGAGGCCCAGCAGCAGGAAGCCCATATGCGAGACGGTCGAGTAGCCCAGCAGACGCTTGAAGTTGGTTTGCACAACGCCGGTGATATTGCCGATGGCCAGCGACACAACGGCCAGCACAATCAGCATGTTCTGCCAGTCGAACGCCAGCGGCAGCAGGCCTTCAACCAGAATGCGCAGCGTCATCGCGAACGCAGCAACCTTCGGGGCGCCGGCAATCAGCAACGTCACGGCCGTCGGCGAGCCTTGGTACACGTCCGGCACCCACATGTGGAACGGTGCCACACCCAGCTTGAAGCCGAGCCCGGCAACGATGAACACTACGCCGAACACGAGAATCGTCTTGTTGATCTCGCCGTTCTTGATGGCGTCAAACACCTTGCCCAGTTCCAGCGAGCCGGTGGCGCCATACAGCATCGACATGCCATACAGCAGCAGGCCCGAGGCCAGCGCACCCAGGATGAAATACTTCATGGCCGATTCGGACGACACGTTCGAACGGCGACGCAGCGCAACCAGTGTGTACGACGCCAGCGACAACAATTCAAGGCCCAGATAGAGCACGAGGAAGTTGTTGCCGGTGATCATCACCACCTGGCCGCCCAGTGTGAACAGGGCGAACATGTAGAACTCACCCGCATACATGTCACGGTCGGCCAGATAGCGGCGCGTGTACACCAGCGTGGCAAACAGCGTCAGCGCACAGAACGACGCCAGCACGTTGGCCATCGGATCGATCACCGCCATGTTGCCGAAGACGTAGTGCGTCTCACCGTTCGCAGCGTTCAGCGCAAACCACACCGCCAGCACCAGCGTAATCACCAACGAAACCGGATAGGCCACGCTGCTTCGTTTCTGGCCGCGTGCCAAGTCAATCCAGTTGACGGCACCAATGCCCAGCGCGAGAAAAACGATTGGGGCAAAAGCCGCAATAGAGGAGGACGATTGCATAGTTTCTTCTCGCTGCTTACAGCTTCGACTGAGCCACGTGGGTCAGCAGATTGACCACGGACGCATGCATGACATCGGTGAAGGGCTTCGGATACAGGCCCATGTACAGGGTGGCGATCGCGAGCACGCCCAGCATGAAGAACTCGCGGCAATTCAGGTCCTTCAGCTCGGCCACATGCTTGTGCGTCACATCACCGAAGATCACGCGCTTGACCATCCACAGCGAATACGCTGCGCCAAAGATCAGCGCCGTGGCGGCCAACAAGCCAATCCAGAAGTTGAACTTGACGGAACCCAGGATCACCATGAATTCGCCGACGAAACCGGAGGTTGCCGGCAGGCCGCAGTTGGCCATCGCAAAGAAGACCGACAGCGCCGCAAACTTCGGCATCGTGTTCACCACACCGCCGTAATCGGCAATCTGACGCGAATGCACGCGGTCATACAACACGCCAATACACAGGAACATTGCGCCTGAGATGAAGCCGTGCGAGATCATCTGGACGATACCGCCCTCCACACCGATCTCGTTGAAGATGAAGAAGCCCAGCGTGACGAAGCCCATGTGCGCGATCGACGAATACGCGACCAGCTTCTTCATGTCGGCCTGCACCAGCGCCACCAGACCGATGTAGATCACGGCAACCAGCGAGATCGCGATGATGAACGCGGACAGGCTGTGGCTGGCGTCCGGCGCGATCGGCAGGGAGAACCGCAGGAAACCGTAGGCGCCCAGCTTCAGCATGATGGCAGCCAGCACAACGGAGCCGCCGGTCGGGGCTTCCACGTGGGCGTCCGGCAGCCAGGTGTGCACCGGCCACATCGGCACTTTCACGGCAAAGGCCATGAAAAACGCGAGGAAGATCAGGACCTGCTCGTTCATCGACAGCTTGACCTGATGCCACTGCAGGATTTCGAACGTGCCGCTGTGGAAATACAGATACAACAGCGCAACCAGCGTCAGCAACGAACCAAGCAGCGTGTACAGGAAGAACTTGAATGCCGCGTAGACGCGGTTCGGGCCGCCCCACACACCGATGATGATGTACATCGGGATCAGCGTGGCTTCGAAGAACACGTAGAACAGCAGACCGTCGAGCGACGCAAACACGCCGATCATCAGACCGGACAGGATCAGGAACGCGGCCATGTATTGCGCCACGCGCTCGGTGATGACTTCCCAGGCGGCAATGACGACGATGACGGTGATGAACGCGGTCAGCACCACGAACCACATCGAAATGCCGTCGACTCCAAGGTAGTAGCTGATGTGGAAGCGCTCGATCCACGACGATTTCTCAACGAACTGCATCGCAGCCGTCGTCTTGTCGAAACGCGTGATGAGCGGGAGCGTCATCACGAAGCTGATTACGGAGCCGATCAGCGACATCCAGCGGACATAACCGGGATTGCGGTCTGAGCCCGAGGCCAGCACCAGCACGCCGAAGAAGATCGGCAGCCAGATCGCAAAAGACAGAACCATTTTTGTAATCCCTTATTTGCCTGCCAGAAACACGAAATACGTCAGCAGCCCAACCGTGCCGATGATCATCGCGAACGCATAGTCATAGATGAAGCCGGACTGGAGCAGGCGCACGACGGTCGCGAACCAGCCCACCAGACGCGCGCTGCCGTTGACGACAACACCGTCGATCACACCTTGATCGCCGCCCTTCCACAGGCCACGGCCAAACTTGACCGCACCGTTGGCAAAGACGATCTCGTTGATCTTGTCCATGTAGTACTTGTTGTCCAGCAGCTTGTAGACGCCGGAGAACCGCTTGGCGATTGCTGCCGGAATATCCGGGCGCTTCAAGTAGAAGAACCACGACAGCACCACACCCGCCAGCAGCAGGATGAACGGTGCCGACGTAAAGCCGTGCAGCGCCATCTCGACCCAACCGTGGAAGTCTTCGGCCAGCACCTTCATTGCTTCGTGGTTGTCAGCATTGAAGATGACCTCCGAGAACACAACACCGTGCTTGAAGAACTCGCCGAACAGCATCGGCTGGATTGCCATCGCACCGATGATGACCGAAGGAATCGCGAGCAGCACCAGGGGGACCGTCACCACCCACGGCGACTCGTGCGGCTTCTGACCCGGAGCCAGGCCGTGGTGATGGTCAGCGGTTTCCTCTTCGTCCACGTGATTGCCTTCGTGATGCGAGTGTTCCTTGCCGAAACGCTCTTCACCGTGGAACACCAGGAAATACATGCGGAACGAGTAGAACGCGGTCACGAACACGCCAGCCAGCACAGCCCAGTAGGCAAAGCTGGCGCCCGGCAGGTGCGATTCGCGCACCGCTTCGATGATCGAGTCCTTCGAGTAGAAACCTGCAAAGAACGGCGTGCCAATCAGCGCCAGCGACCCCACCAGCGATGTCAGCCACGTGACCGGCATGTACTTGCGCAAGCCGCCCATGTTGCGCATGTCCTGATCGTGGTGCATGCCGATGATGACCGAGCCCGCGCCGAGGAACAGCAGCGCCTTGAAGAACGCGTGCGTCATCAGGTGGAACACCGCGACTTGGTAAGCCGACGCGCCCAGCGCGACGGTCATGTAACCGAGTTGAGACAGCGTCGAGTACGCCACCACACGCTTGATATCGGTCTGGATGATGCCCAGGAAGCCCATGAACAGCGCGGTAATGGCGCCGATGATCAGCACGAACGACAGCGCGGTGTCCGACAGTTCGAACAGCGGCGACATGCGCGCGACCATGAAGATACCGGCGGTCACCATGGTGGCCGCGTGAATCAGTGCGGAGATCGGGGTCGGGCCTTCCATCGAGTCCGGCAGCCACACGTGCAGCGGGAACTGCGCCGATTTACCCATCGCGCCGATAAACAAGCAGATACAAGCGACCGTCAGCATGTGCCAGTCAGTACCCGGGAAGCCAATCGTGGCCAGGTTGTCGCGGGCAGCGAACACATCGGCGTAGCTCAGGCTACCGCTGTACGCCAGCAACAGGCCGATACCGAGCACGAAGCCGAAGTCACCCACGCGGTTGACCAGGAACGCTTTCATGTTGGCGTAGATGGCCGTCGGACGCTTGAACCAGAAGCCGATCAGCAGGTACGACACCAAACCCACCGCCTCCCAGCCGAAGAACAGCTGCAGGAAATTGTTGCTCATCACGAGCATCAACATCGAAAAGGTGAACAGCGAGATGTACGCGAAGAAACGGTTATAGCCGTCGTCTTCCGCCATGTAGCCAATGGTGTAGATATGCACCATCAGCGAGACGAAGGTCACCACGCACATCATCATCGCCGTGAGCGAATCGATGAGGAAGCCGATTTCCATCTTCAGCGAGCCAACCGTCATCCATCCATAGACGGTGCCGTTGTAACCGGCGCCATTGATGACGTCGGACAGCGTCAGCGCTGACAGAATGAAGGCGATCGCGACACCGAGGATGGTGACGCTGTGGGATGCCGTGCGGCCGATCTTCTCGCCAAAGAACTTGGTGCCGAACAGCCCGGCGATCGCCGCGCCGGCCAGCGGCGCGAGCGGGATCGCCAGCAGCAGGTTGGGATTGAGCGTGGTAGCCATGGAACGCTTCTTTTAGGTGGATGCGGAGGTCAGCCCTTGAGGCTGTCCAGATCGTCGACGTTGATGGTGTCCAGATTACGGAACAGCACCACCAGGATGGCGAGACCGATCGCGGATTCCGCCGCGGCCACCGTCAGGATGAAAAACACGAACACCTGCCCCGCCAGATCGCCCAGGTAATGGGAGAACGCGACGAAGTTCAGGTTGACCGCCAGCAGCATCAGTTCGATCGCCATCAGCAGCACGATGACGTTCTTGCGGTTCAGGAAGATGCCGACGATGCTGATGGCAAACAGCACCGCGCCGAGCACGAGGTAATGGGCAAGGGATAGCGAAGACATATGGGTTCTCCCGGGGCTCAGCTGTTGGATTCAGCCGAAGCTGCGCCAGCCGATTTTTCCGCCGGCATCGAGACCAGACGCACGCGGTCCTTGCGCTTCACGCGGATTTGATCAGACACGTTCTGTGCCTTGGTGTCCTTGCGGCGGCGAGCGGTCAGAGCCACGGCCGCGACAATCGCCAGCAGCAGCACCGCGCCAGCCACTTCAAAGGCGTAGATGTAATCGGTATAGATGAGCTTCCCGAGCGCCTGTGTGTTCGGGCCGGTGAAGCCCTTCGGCAGCTCCTGCACGGGCTGTACGCGCCCCATGAAGGTCTTGGTCAGCACGACAGCCATTTCCAGGATGATGACCACGCCCACGAAGGCTGCCATCGGTACGTAGGTCCAGAAATCGCGTCGCAGGTGTTCGATGTCGATATCGATCATCATCACCACGAACAGGAACAGCACCATCACTGCCCCAACGTAGACCAGCACCAGCGTGATGGCGAGAAACTCCGCCTTGAGCAGCATCCAGATCGCCGCCGCGGTGAAGAACGAGAGCACGAGGAACAGCGCCGCGTGCACCGGGTTCTTCGCGGTGATGACCTTCAGCGCTGCGAGCACCAGCACGAGCGCGAAACAGTAGAAGATGATCGTCGTGATTTCCATGATCCTGGCACGGGCCGTTTTGCGGCACGCGCTTATCCAAAGCCGCGATGGCGTGACGCCACCGCAACTGGTTGGCTCTCGAGGAGCCGTTGTCCAACCGGGATGTCAACTGCACCGCCCGCCAACTGCACGGCGGACGTCCTGACTCAGCGGTACTTCGCGTCGGCCGCCTTGTTGGCCGCAATTTCCGGCTCGAAGCGATCACCCACGGCCAGCAGCATGTCTTTGGTGAAATACAGGTCGCCGCGCTTTTCACCGTGGTATTCCAGGATGTGCGTCTCGACGATGGCGTCCACCGGGCAAGCCTCTTCACAGAAGCCGCAGAAAATACACTTGGTCAGGTCGATGTCGTAGCGCGTGGTGCGGCGAGTGCCGTCGTCGCGCTGATCCGATTCGATCGTGATGGCCAGGGCCGGGCACACGGCTTCACACAGCTTGCAAGCGATGCAGCGTTCTTCGCCATTCGGATAGCGACGCAGTGCATGCAGGCCGCGGAAGCGCGGCGACAGCGGCGTCTTCTCTTCCGGAAAGAGAACAGTGATCTTGCGCGCAAACAGATAGCGCCCGGTCAGAGCCAGCCCCTTGAAGAGTTCCTTCAGGAGCAGGCTGTTAAAGAATTCCTTGATGGCAAGCAACATGGTGCCTTCCTATTGTCCCGTTACTTCCAGATGTTCCACGGCGACACCAACCAGATGGCGACGACGACAAGCCAGCCCACAGTGAGCGGAATGAAGATCTTCCAGCCCAGACGCATGATCTGGTCATAGCGATAACGCGGGAACGATGCACGCAGCCAGATGAAGACCGACAGCAGCAGGAAAACCTTGATCAGCAGCCAGAAGAAGCCCGGAATCCAGTTGAGGACCGGTGCGTCGATCGGCGAAGCCCAGCCGCCCAGGAACAGCGTCGCCGTCAGCGCCGAGATCACGATCATGTTGATGTACTCGGCCAGGAAGAACAGCGCGAACGCCATGCCCGAGTATTCGATCATGTGGCCGGCCACGATTTCGGATTCACCTTCCACCACGTCAAACGGATGGCGGTTCGTTTCAGCTACACCCGAGATGAAGTAGACGCCGAACATCGGCAGCAGCGGCAGCCAGTTCCACGACAGGATGTTGATACCGTGACCTGCAAAGAAACCGCGGTTCTGCGAGTTGACGATGTCCGACAGGTTCAGGCTGCCCGTTACCATCAGCACGGTCACGAGCGCGAAGCCCATGGCGATTTCGTACGAAATCATTTGTGCCGAAGCACGCATCGCACCCAGGAACGCGTACTTCGAGTTCGAAGCCCAGCCCGCCAGAATCACGCCGTATACGCCCACCGAGCTGATCGCCATCACGTACAGCAGGCCAGCGTTGATGTTCGACACCATCGCCTCGGCCTGGAACGGAATCACCGCCCAGATCGCCACGGCGGGCATCAGCACCATCAGCGGCGCGATGATGTACATGCCACGGCTGACCGCGCTCGGCACCATGACTTCCTTGAGCAGCAGCTTGAGCACGTCGGCAATCGGCTGCAGCAGGCCCATCGGGCCCACGCGGTTCGGGCCCAGACGCACGTGCATCCAGCCGATGAGCTTGCGCTCCCACAGGATCAGGTAAGCCACGCACAGCAGCAGCGGCAGAATGATGCAGACCGCACGGACCAGCGTCCAGACCAGCGGCCACCAGCCACCGAAGGTGGCGGTACCGAAAGAAGTAATCGACTCGATCATGTTGACCCTTACACCGTAGCCGCCAGCGCGGACGATTCAACCTTCTCAACGCTTACCGCCCCGAACATGGCACCCAGCTGAGCCGACGCCTCGGTAGCGGCGGGCACACGGATCACGCCGGAAGCCAGCGACTTGTCCAGCACGGCCGGCAGCACCACGCTGCGCTGCCCTTGCGTCACGCGCACGGCGTCACCATTGGCCAAGCCCAGTTGTGCGTAGAGATCGGCCGGCACGCCAGCGCGCACGGCCGCGCGTGCCGCAGCCGTCAGTTGCAGAGAACCAGCGCGGCGCACGATCGGATCAGCGTGGTAGATCGGCACATCGGCCAGACGTTCGAGGCCTGCTGCGGCGGCGGCCGGAGCAGCGGTCAGCGCCGTCGTCGTGTTCGACAAACGGGCGGTGACCGGCTTGGCCAGTACTTCGTCGCGCACCACTTCGGAGCTGTCGTATTCGAAGCCCGACACGTTCAGCAGGTTGCCCAGCACGCGCAGGACCTTCCACGCCGGACGCGAATCGCCCAGGCTGCGCACAACGCCGTTGAAGCTTTGCGGCAGACCTTCGCAGTTCACAAAGGTGCCCGAGGTTTCCGTGAACGGCGCCGTCGGCAGCAGCACGTCGGCGTACTCGAGTGCAGCGCGGGAGGCAAACGGCGCCAGCACGATCACCGTGTCAGCCTGGTCCAGTGCCGCACGGGCCTGCCCAGGGTTCGCGGTATCGAATTCCGGCTCGGCACCCAGCAGCACGTAAGCACGACGCGGTTGCGCCAGCATGGCGGCGGCGTCCAGACCATTGCCTTGCGGCAACGCACCGGCAACGTAGCCGCCCACGGTGTTGGCCGCTTCCGTCAGGAAACCCAGCGTCGCGCCGGTCTGCTGCGCCACCCACTGGGCCAGCGCATGCAGTTGCGAGAACTGCGGATGCGCCACAGCAGCGTTACCGAGGAACACAGCCTTACGCTCTCCCGACGCAAGGCTCGCAGCGATGCGCTTGGCAACGTCACCGGCTTCGATGCTATCGGTGCCACCCGGGCGGGCAACGTTGTTGGCAGCCGCCACCGCCACCGCAACTTGCGACAGCAGCGACAGCCATTGCGACGGCGCGCCCAGCAACTGCGTAGCAGGCATCAGCAAATCTTCGCCACCTGCGCCGATCACGCTCAGTTGCGCACCCTTCTTGCCTGCCTGACGCAGACGCGCGGCCAGCAGCGGGTGATCCTTGCGCAGGAAAGAGCCTACGACCAGCGTACGCTGCAGCAGCGACACGTCGGCGATCGGCATGCCGAGCCACGGAGCGCCCGTCGGCTTGACCGAGAAATCGGACTGACGCAGACGGAAGTCGACGTTGTCGCTGCCAATGCCGCGCACCAGTTTTTGCAACAGGAACAGCTCTTCCAGCGTGCTGTGCGGGCTGGCCAATGCACCAATCTGCTCTGCGCCGTGATCACGCTTGATTTCGTTGAGGCCGTTGGCCACGTATTCCAGCGCGGTGGTCCAGTCGACCGCCTTCCACTGACCGCCTTGCTTGAGCATCGGCTGGGTCAGGCGGTCGTCGCTATTCACGCCTTCATAGGCGAAACGGTCCTTATCGGACAGCCAGCATTCGTTGATGGCTTCGTTGTCCAGCGGCAGAACGCGCATCACACGCTGATTCTTCGTCTGGACGATCACGTTGGCGCCCAGGCCATCGTGCGGCGACACCGACTTGCGGCGTGCCAGTTCCCACGTACGGGCCGAATAGCGGAACGGCTTGCTGGTCAGCGCACCAACGGGGCACAGGTCGATCATGTTGCCCGACAACTCGGAGTCAACGGTCTGACCGACGAACGTCGTGATCTCGGAATGCTCGCCGCGGTTGAGCATGCCCAGTTCCATCACGCCGGCAATTTCCTGGCCGAAACGGACGCAGCGCGTACAGTGAATGCAGCGCGTCATTTCTTCCATAGAGATCAGCGGGCCCACATTCTTGTGGAACACCACACGCTTCTCTTCCTGGTAGCGCGATTCAGACTTGCCGTAGCCCACGGCCAAGTCCTGCAACTGGCACTCGCCGCCCTGGTCACAGATCGGGCAATCCAGCGGGTGGTTGATCAGCAGGAACTCCATCACGGACTTCTGCGCCTTCACTGCCTTCTCGGAATTTGTGAAGACCTTCATGCCCGCGGTGACGGGCGTGGCGCAGGCCGGCAGCGCCTTGGGCGCCTTCTCGACCTCGACCAGGCACATCCGGCAGTTGGCCGCGACCGACAGTTTGCGGTGATAGCAGAAGTGAGGAATGTAGGTGCCCGTCTGGCGAGCCGCCTCCATCACCAGGCTGCCTTCGGCAACCTCGACCTTCTTGCCATCGATTTCGATTTCAACCATGTTCTGCCACGCTTAAATGTAGGTGGGCACCATGCACTGCTTGTGTTCGACGTGATACGCGAACTCATCCCAGTAGTGCTTGAGCATGCCGCGGACCGGCATCGCAGCGGCATCGCCGAGTGCGCAGATGGTCCGGCCCATGATGTTTTCGGCCACGTTGTTCAGCAGGTCCAGGTCTTCCTGGCGGCCCTTGCCGTGCTCGATGCGGTCGACCACGCGGTACAGCCAGCCCGTGCCTTCGCGGCACGGTGTGCACTGGCCGCACGACTCTTCGAAATAGAAGTACGACAGGCGCAGCAGCGACTTCACCATGCAACGCGTTTCGTCCATCACGATCACTGCACCCGAGCCCAGCATCGAACCAGCCTTGGCGATCGAGTCGTAGTCCATGTCGGAGGCCATCATCAGGTCGGCCGGCACCACGGGCGCCGACGAACCACCCGGGATGACCGCCTTGAGTTTCTTGCCACCGCGCATGCCACCGGCCAGCTCCAGCAGCTTGGAGAACGGCGTGCCGAGCGGAATCTCGTAGTTGCCCGGACGCTCCACGTCGCCGGACACAGAGAAGATCTTCGAGCCACCGTTGTTCGGCTTGCCCATCTTCAGGTAGTTGTCCGGACCGATCGCGAGCAGGAACGGCACCGCGGCAAAGGTTTCGGTGTTGTTGATGGTGGTCGGCTTGCCGTACAGGCCAAAGCTTGCCGGGAACGGCGGCTTGAAGCGCGGCTGGCCCTTCTTGCCTTCCAGCGACTCGAGCAGCGCGGTCTCTTCGCCGCAGATGTACGCGCCATAGCCATGGTGCGCATGCAGCTGGAAGTTGAAGCCGGACCCCAGGATGTTGTCACCGAGGAAGCCTGCAGCGCGCGCCTCTTCTAGGGCCTGCTCGAAGATCTTGTATTCGTTCCAGATCTCGCCGTGGATGTAGTTGTAGCCAACGGTGATGCCCATCGCGTAGCCGCCGATGGCCATGCCTTCGATCAGCGCGTGCGGGTTGTAACGGATGATGTCGCGATCCTTGAACGTCCCCGGCTCGCCTTCGTCCGTGTTGCAGACTAGATACTTCTGGCCCGGGAACTGGCGCGGCATGAAACTCCACTTCAGACCGGTCGGGAAGCCCGCACCGCCCCGGCCACGCAGGCCCGACGCCTTCACGTCGGCAATGACCTGCTCTGGGGTGATCTTCTCGGTGAGGATGCGCTTGAGCTGTTGATAGCCGCCACGCTTGACGTAATCTTCGAGGTGCCAGTTGTCGCCGTTCAGGCCGGCAAGAATCAACGGCTGGATATGTCGATCGTGCAGAGAGGTCATTTACTTGCCTGCTCCGTTGGTCGGCGCCTTCGACTGGAGGTCGGCGATCAGCGCGTCGAGCTTCTCGTTGCTCATGAAGCTGCACATGTGGGTGTTGTTGACGATCATGACCGGCGCATCACCGCACGCGCCCATGCACTCGCCTTCCTTCAGCGTGAAGGTGCCGTCGGCGGTGGTCTCGTTGAAACCGATGCCCAGCTTCTTCTTCAGGTAGTCGGCAGCACGCTCGCCGCCCGACAGCGCGCACGGCAGATTCGTGCACACCGACAGCTTGAAGCGGCCCACCGGCTTGGTGTCGTACATGTTGTAGAACGTCGCCACTTCCTCGACCCACACCGGCGGCATTTCGAGGTACTCGGCCACGAACTGCATGACTTCGGGCGAGACCCAGCCTTTCTCGCTCTGCGCGACCGCCAGCGCCGCCATCACGGCGGACTGCTTCTGGTCGGCGGGATATTTCGCGACCGCCCGGTCGATTTCCTTGAGAGCTTCTGCTGATAGCATGTTCGTTGCGATTGGTGCGGGACGCGGGGCGTGTTACCTAACTACCTTACCCCGGCGTGCGTCCTCGTTTCACAGCCGCGCTTGCCTGCGCGTCAAACCGTTGTTTCCTGCGGGTTCAGCGATCGATCTCGCCAAACACGATGTCTTGCGTACCGATGATCGTCACCGCATCGGCAATCATGTGACCCTTCGCCATTTCGTCAAGCGCGGCCAGATGAACGAAGCCCGGTGCGCGGATCTTCAAGCGGTACGGCTTGTTGGCGCCGTCGGAGATTGCATAGATGCCGAACTCGCCCTTCGGGTGCTCAACAGCGGCATACGCCTCGCCTTCGGGCACATGCATACCTTCCGTGAAGAGCTTGAAGTGGTGAATCAGCTCTTCCATGTTGGTCTTCATGTCCACACGCGACGGCGGCGCCACCTTGTGGTTATCGGTGATCACAGGGCCCGGGTTTTTGCGCAGCCACTCGATGCACTGGCGAATGATGCGATTGCTCTGGCGCATTTCTTCCACGCGCACCAGATAACGGTCGTAGCAATCGCCGTTCACGCCAACCGGGATGTCGAAATCGATGCGGTCGTACACCTCATACGGCTGCTTCTTGCGCACATCCCATTCGATGCCCGAACCACGCAGCATCGCACCGGAGAAACCTTTGTTAAGCGCACGCTCCGGGCTCACCACGCCGATACCAACGAGACGTTGCTTCCAAATCCGGTTGTCGGTCAGCAGCGTCTCGTACTCGTCAACGTACTTCGGGAAGCGGTTGGTGAAGTCTTCAATGAAATCAAGCAGCGAACCCGAACGCGTTTGGTTCAGGGCGGCCAGCGCCTTCTCGTTGCGCACCTTGGACGCCTTGTATTGCGGCATCGTGTCAGGCAGGTCGCGATAGACGCCGCCCGGACGGTAGTAGGCGGCGTGCATGCGCGCGCCCGACACCGCCTCATACATATCGAACAGGTCTTCACGCTCGCGGAAGGCGTACAGGAACACCGCCATGGCGCCAACGTCCAGCGCGTGCGAACCAATCCACATCAGGTGGTTCATGATCCGCGTGATTTCGTCGAACATGACGCGGATGTACTGCGCACGCAGCGGCACTTCGAGACCCAGCAGCCGCTCGATTGCCATCACGTAGGCGTGCTCGTTGACCATCATCGACACGTAGTCGAGGCGGTCCATGTACGGCACGCTCTGAATCCACGTCTTCTGCTCAGCGAGCTTTTCAGTCGCGCGGTGCAGCAGCCCGATGTGCGGGTCGGCACGTTGAATGACTTCACCGTCCAACTCAAGCACCAGGCGCAGCACGCCGTGTGCTGCCGGGTGTTGCGGACCGAAGTTCAGGGTGTAGTTCTTGATATCTGCCATGTTCGGGCGCCCTTCAGTGCTTCAGACCACCGTATTGATCCTCACGGATCACACGCGGCGTAATCTCGCGCGGCTCGATGGTGACCGGCTGGTAGACCACGCGGCGCTGCACCGGGTCGTAACGCATTTCAACGTAACCCGACACGGGGAAGTCCTTGCGGAACGGGTGGCCAATGAAGCCGTAGTCGGTCAGGATGCGGCGCAGGTCCGGATGGCCTTCGAACACAAGACCGTAAAGGTCGAACGCTTCGCGCTCGAACCAGTCAGCGGAATTCCAGATCGTGGTCACCGACGACACCACGGGCAGGTCATCGTCCGGCGCAAACACGCGCACGCGAACGCGCCAGTTGTGCGTGATCGACAGCAGATGCGACACCGCAGCGAAACGCGGGCCGTTCCAGGCACCGTCGCCGTAGTCGGCGTAGTCGACGCCGCACAAGTCCATCAGCTGTTCAAATTTGAGCGAAGCGTCGTCGCGCAGCGTGCGCATGGCGTCGAGGTAATCGGCAGCCTTCACCACGAGGGTGAGTTCACCGACCGACTCGGTCAGGCTTTGAACGCGATTGCCCAGCGCCTTTTCCAGCGCGGCCTTCAGGGTGGCAAGCTTGTCGGTCATGTCAGGCCTTGCGCGCGATGGTGTTGGTGCGACGGATCTTGGCCTGCAGCTGAATGATGCCGTAGATCAGTGCTTCGGCCGTCGGCGGGCAGCCCGGCACGTACACGTCGACCGGCACGATGCGATCGCAGCCGCGCACGACAGAATACGAGTAGTGGTAGTAACCGCCGCCGTTCGCGCACGAACCCATCGAGATGACCCAGCGAGGCTCGGCCATCTGGTCGTACACCTTGCGCAGCGCGGGCGCCATCTTGTTGCACAGCGTGCCGGCCACGATCATCACGTCAGACTGACGCGGCGACGGGCGGAACACCACGCCGAAACGGTCCAGGTCATAACGCGATGCGCCCGCATGCATCATTTCCACAGCACAGCAGGCCAGGCCGAACGTCATCGGCCAGAGTGACCCGGTACGGGTCCAGTTGATCAGCTTGTCAGCGGTTGTCGTGACAAAGCCTTCGTTGAGTACGCCTTCGATCGCCATTTCACATCACTCCCAATCGAGCGCGCCTTTTTTCCAGATGTAGACGAAGCCCACGAGAAACTCGAGAAGAAACACGCCCATCGCAAAGAACCCCGGCCAGCCGATCTCACGCAGCGCCACGCCCCAGGGGAAGAGGAACGCGGTCTCCAGATCGAACAGAATGAACAGGATGGCGATGAGGTAATAGCGCACGTCGAACTTCATGCGCGCGTCTTCGAATGCCTCGAAGCCGCACTCGTACGGCGAGAGCTTGTCAGGATCGGGATTGTTCGGACCGAGGACTCGGCCGATGGTCATCAGAGCAAGGCCGAGGCCAACACCGACAACGATGAACAACAGTACGGGGAAATAGGCTTCGAGGTTCAAGGGACGCCCGCCTTTTTGAATGGTTGCAACAGCACTGCCCGCAGGCGGCGCCTTGTCGCCCCATCGAAGGCGCCGGGTCCGCAGCCTTACGACGCCTCGACTGCACGTCGTCTTGCGGAGGGGCCTGCGCGGAACATCCCGTTGAACAGACCCCGAATTTGATTGGTGCCGACGGCGAGACTCGAACTCGCACAGCTTTCGCCACTACCCCCTCAAGATAGCGTGTCTACCAATTTCACCACGTCGGCTGGGGGAAGAAACTCTATCAGGAACGCGGTTAAGACTTAACGCCCTTGCCGTTTCCCGTATTGTTCCAAGCCTTGCATTCTACCGCAAAGCAACGCTTTTGTTCAATGCACAAACAAAAATCTTATCCCTCGCAACGCGCCGAAAAACCTCAACGGCACGCCACGATCGTTGCATCAAATTACTTCGGCACAGCGGGCGCGGAAGCTGCGCCCGAAGCAGCGGCAGGAGCCGAGGCCGCGGGTGCCGATGCCGTGGACGCAACAGGCGCGACCGAACCCATCACACCCGCCGACACGCCGCCCTTGTTGGTGCCGATCAGCGTCAGCGCAAGCGTGGCAACGAAGAACACGGTGGCCAGCACGGCCGTCGTACGCGACAGGAAGTTGGCCGAACCGGTGGCACCAAACAAGCTGCCCGACGCGCCCGACCCAAATGCCGCCCCAACGTCCGCGCCCTTGCCGTGTTGCAGCAGCACCAGGCCGATCACGCCGAGCGCGCTCAGAATTTGCGCCACCAGCAGCAGAGTCTTCAGAATTGCCATTTCGTTTCTCTCAATAATATGTTGCAGCCGCACATGGGTGACATCGCGACTCGATCGGTTGTTTATGCGCGCCCGATCGCCAGGAAATCTTCTGCCTTCAACGATGCGCCGCCGATCAGGCCGCCATCGATGTCCGCCATTGCAAACAATTCGCCGGCATTGTCGGGCTTGACGCTGCCACCGTACAGAATTGACAGACGCTGCGCCACGCCAGCGTCGCGGGCAGCAACACGTGCGCGCAGAAACGCGTGCACAGCCTGCGCCTGCTCGCTCGTCGCGGTCTTGCCCGTGCCAATGGCCCAAACCGGCTCATACGCCACGACGATACGACCAAGTTGCTCGACCGACAGCGCTTCGAGAACTGCATCGAGTTGGCGGGCGACCACCTGCTCGGTCTCACCTGCTTCACGTTGCGCGAGCGTTTCGCCCACACAGACGATCGGGGTAATGCCATGTTCCAGTGCACGCAGCGCCTTGGTCGCCACTTGCGCATCGGTTTCGCCATGGTACGAGCGACGCTCGGAGTGACCGACGATCGCGTAGCCGCAGCCAAACTCCGACAGCATCGACGCCGCCACTTCGCCGGTAAAGGCGCCCCGCGTTTCAGCCGACACATCCTGCGCGCCCCAGCCGACTGCAGAACCGGCGAGCAAGGACTGGCACTGGGCCAGGTACGGGAACGGCACACACACGGCCAGCGTGGCGTTGGTTTTGCCTGCCGCTTTGATCTGTTCAAGCAGCGCGGCGTTCGTGCTCAGACTGCCATGCAGCTTCCAGTTGCCCACCACCAGCTTCGGTCTTGCGTTCACGTTTTGCCCGGTCGACTGTCAAATAAACCCAGCATTCTACCGCGGCGTCAAAAACGGGGTCAATTTTGGCGTCCTGGCGTCAATCCCAAACCAACATGATCTTGCCGATATGCGCGCTCGATTCCATCAAAGCATGCGCCTGCGCGGCCTGTGCGGCCGGCATGACCTCATGGACGACCGGCTTGATGCGCACAGACGCAAGCAACGGCCAGACCGTTTCATACAGATTGGCCGCGATGGCCGCCTTGAATGCAACCGGACGCGGGCGCAGCGTCGAGCCCGTCAAGGTAATGCGCCGACGCAGGATGTCGCCCAGCGGCACCTCGGCCTTGGCGCCGCCCAGCAACGCGATCAGGACGATGCGGCCATCGTCGGCGGTGCAGGCGATTTCGCGCGCGACATAACTGCCGCCGACCATGTCGAGCACCACATCGGCGCCGCGCCCTGTCTCGGCCTTGACGATTTCAACGAAATCCTCGGTCTTGTAGTTGATGGCGCGCGTGGCCCCGAGCTCGACGCAGGCGTCACACTTTTCGGCGCTACCGGCCGTGGCGAACACGCGGTGACCCAATGCAGACGCGATCTGAATCGCCGTCGTGCCGATGCCGCTGGAGCCGCCCTGCACGAGCAGCGTTTCATCGGCGCCGTGCGCGCCCCGCCCCAGCAGGCCTCGGTCGAACACGTTCGACCACACGGTGAAATAGTTTTCTGGCAATGCAGCGGCTTCGACATCGGACAAGCCGGCCGGCACAGGCAGCACCTGGCCCAACGGCGCCGTGCAGAACTCCGCATAACCGCCGCCTTGCACCAGCGCGCAGACGCGATCGCCTACCTTCAGGCCGTAGCGATTGTCGGCGTGCGCCAGATCACCGCTGACTATCTCGCCTGCAACTTCGAGCCCCGGAATATCCGAGGCACCGGGCGGCACCGGATAGTTGCCCGTGCGCTGGAACACATCGGGCCGGTTCACGCCCGCTGCACGCACGCGGATCAGAACCTCGCCGGCCTTGGCCTCCGGCATCGGGCGCTCGCCAAGCTTCAAGACTTCAGGGCCACCGTACTGGGTGATTTCAATCGCTTTCATGAGAATCGGATCGAGAGGGTTACGGCGCAGTGCGCGGGTTACGAGACGCTACGCCTCGGTTCAACAAAGTGCTGCGGAATGCCGCGCGTGGTTTCGCGCATGATTTCTTGTTTGCCGTGGACGATGCCGTCGGCGATCTTGCCGATATGCAACTTGAGCCACATCTCCGTCGGCGAGCCGGCGCGATAGTCGGCCGGGCCGAGCATGTCGACGCGATCATCGGCACGCAAGTTGTCAGCCTGCTCGAATGAGCGAGGGCTCTCCGGGTTGTAGACCGCATAGGTGCGGCCGCCGCCCTTGCGGGCGACCGAAAACGCCGGAATATCACTCGGCCCATCGGCGACGTAGATCATGTTGGCGAAGGGCACGCGGCGCTCGTCCTCGGCAATCGACGAGTTCACACTTACCGCTTCCGGGTGCTTATTGACGCCCTTGTTGATCTCAAACAGCGCACGCGTCTTGGTGGTGTTATCGATGGCGTAGATGACTTCCGCAATGACCGGCCGGCCATCCGCGTTCGAGTCGGACGCCTCCAGAAATTCGCAGCCCCACACGCCGTCGATGTACGGGGCGATGGGCGAGCCCTTGATCATCTCTGTCAGGCCCGTGCTGACGATGTAGTGTTCGAGCTTGATGTCGAACGCCTGGTAGGTTGCGTTGTCGCGCACCCACGCCTTGCTGCGCTCGAAGAAATCAGTCACGCCGGGGAAGAATTCGAGTTCGGCGCCCAGTTCGCGCAGCGTTGCATTGTCGAGCCCGCCCATGCGGCCGTCGCGCACATGGCGCAGCAGCACATTGAGGTAGAACGTTTCCTGGTTGACCTTCTGACCGCGCGATTCAATTTCGCGCGAGCCTGCAGCCACTTCGTCCCAGAAACCCTGCTCGGCGATATTGAAGCGATCGAACAGCGGCACTTGCATGTAGCGCGGGATCAGTGTCTTGTCGAAATCCCAGACGATGGCGATGCGGTTTTGCTCGAACAGGCGGCTCATGATGGGGCGCGAAGGGACAACAGGAAGAACTCGCGACGCAGTGTAAACAAAAAAACGGCTGGACATCGTCCAGCCGTTTTTCTTGGCGAAAATCGCTCGCTTACTGCTGTTGTTGCTGCTGTTGTTGCGAGGCAGCGTCGCCAGCACCCGGTGCTTGCGGTGCAGCGACCGGCACGTCGCCCTCTTCGGCCTTGGCGGCCTTGATCGACAGGCGCATGCGACCCTTTTCATCGGTGCTCAGCAGCTTCACGCGCACAGCCTGGCCTTCCTTCACATAGTCGGAAACCTGGTTCACGCGCTCGTTGGCGATTTCCGAGATGTGCAGCAGACCGTCCTTGCCCGGCAGGATGTTCACGATCGCGCCGAAGTCCAGCAGTTTGAGCACGGTACCGTTGTAGATCTTGCCCACTTCGGCTTCTGCCGTGATGCCTTCGATGCGGCGCTTGGCTTCTGCCATGCCTTCCGACGAGGTCGACGCGATGGTGATCGTGCCGTCTTCCCCGATGTCGATCGTGCAGCCGGTTTCCTTGGTCAGCGCCTGGATGGTCGAACCACCCTTGCCAATCACGTCGCGGATCTTCTCCGGGTTGATCTTGACCGTGATCATGCGCGGTGCGTGCTCCGACAGCTCGGTGCGTGCGCCGCCCATGGCAGCCTGCATCTTGCCCAGGATGTGCAGACGGCCTTCCTTGGCTTGCGCCAGTGCCACCTGCATGATTTCCTTGGTGATGCCCTGCACCTTGATGTCCATCTGCAGTGCGGTGATACCAGCGTCGGTACCAGCGACCTTGAAGTCCATGTCACCCAGGTGATCTTCGTCACCCAGGATGTCGGTCAGCACGGCGAACTTGTTGTCTTCCAGGATCAGGCCCATGGCCACGCCAGCAACGTGCGCTTTGATGGGCACGCCAGCGTCCATCAGTGCCAGCGAGCCGCCGCACACCGAAGCCATCGACGACGAGCCATTCGACTCGGTGATTTCCGACACCAGACGGATCGTGTAGCCGAATTCGTCGGCGGGCGGCAGCACCGGAATCAGTGCGCGCTTGGCCAAACGGCCATGGCCGACTTCGCGGCGCTTCGGGCTGCCCACGCGGCCAGTTTCGCCCGTGGCGAACGGCGGCATGTTGTAGTGGAGCATGAAGCGATCACGGTACTCGCCTTGCAGCGCGTCGATGATCTGCTCGTCGCTCTTGGTGCCCAGAGCGGCCACCACCAGCGCTTGCGTTTCACCACGCGTGAACAGCGACGAGCCGTGCGCACGCGGCAGCACCGACGAACGGATCTCGATCGGGCGCACCGTGCGGGTGTCGCGGCCGTCGATACGCGGTTCGCCATTCAGGATCTGGCCGCGCACGATCTTCGATTCGAGCTCGAACAGGATGTTGTCGACTTCCACGCCATCGGCTTCCACGCCGGCTTCGGCCAGCTTGGCCGCAACCGACTTGTAGACTTCCTTCAACTTCTGGCTGCGGGCCGACTTCTGGCGCAGCTGGTAAGCAGCTTGCAGATCGGCCAGGCCCAGTTCGGACACCTTTGCGACCAACGCTTCGTTCTTCGGCGCAGCTTGCCAATCCCACTCAGGCTTGCCGCCGTCGCGCACCAGGTCGTGGATCGCGTTGATGGCGATCTGCATCTGCTCATGGCCGTACACCACGGCACCCAGCATGATCTCTTCCGACAGCTGCTGCGCTTCGGATTCGACCATCAGCACGGCACGCTCGGTACCGGCAACAACCAGGTCCAGATCCGAGTGCGCCAGTTGTGCGCGGTTCGGGTTCAGCAGGTACTGGCCATCCTTGTAACCCACGCGGGCAGCGCCCACCGGGCCGTTGAACGGCAGACCCGACACAGCCAGTGCAGCCGAAGCAGCAACCAGCGCCGGGATGTCAGCCGGCACTTCCGGGTTGATCGACAGCACGTGGATAACGACCTGGACTTCGTTGTAGAAGCCTTCCGGGAACAGCGGACGCAGCGGGCGATCGATCAGGCGCGAGGTCAGCGTTTCGTTTTCCGACGGACGGCCTTCGCGCTTGAAGAAGCCACCCGGGATCTTGCCAGCGGCGTAGGTCTTCTCGAGGTAATCGACAGTCAGCGGGAAGAAGTCCTGACCCGGCTTCGGGTTCTTGGCGCCCACCACGGTAGCGAGCACGACGGTGTCGTCCATGTCGAGCAGCACAGCGCCGCTCGCCTGGCGGGCGATCTCACCCGTTTCCATGCGGACCTTGTGGCCGCCCCATTGGAATTCTTTGACGACCTTATTGAACATGGTCATAGCATCTCCTGTTCGGTATTCGCGGCGCGCTTCATTGCGCTTCACCGCGACAAATACGTTCCGTAAGACGGTGCGGTTGCAGAGGTGTGTTTTATGCCATTCCAGCGCAGCGCTGGCATCAATGCCGCGCTGGAATGACACAAGGCCCTGCTTCCTGCCGCCCCCGGTCCTTGGCAGCCGCTTCATCTTGAACTGGCCGACTGCCATCACTCACCGGTTGCCCGGCGCGGCCACAAACGCAGCCGCCAAAAACAAAATGCCTGCATCAGCACGCTGACGCAGGCACTTTTCATCACGCGCAGTGCGTGATACCCACCATTACTTACGCAGACCCAGCTTCGCAACCAGGGCGGTGTAACGGTCAGCGTCCTTGCTCTTGAGGTAGTCCAGCAGGCGGCGACGACGGCTCACCATGCGGAGCAGGCCGCGACGGCTGTGGTGATCCTTCATGTGCGCCTTGAAGTGCGGCTGCAGTTCGTTGATGCGAGCAGTCAGCAGTGCAACTTGCACTTCCGGGCTACCCGTATCGTTGGCGCTGCGGCCGTTATCTTTGACGATGTCTTGCTTTTTGATGTCAGCGACGGACATTTTGATTCCTTTGACTTGCGGACACTGCAGCGCCTGAATCGCCGCCGTTGGTGCCGTGTTGAACAATGATCTTGCTGCCCATCCAAAATCGGTCTGGACAGCAAGACCGCGATTATAGCGCAGAACCGCGCCATGACGACAGTGCTGTGCCGCCCTGCTTAATAGCGCACCATTTTGCAGGTCGTGGGCAATGCGGTTTGCGCCCCTTGAATCACTTTTAGCGTACGAAAACCATAGCCCGAGCCCTCGATATCAAACAGCGCACCGGGCATGCCCGCCCGCTCCATCTGCGCGACGACGAGCGGCTGAATGGCTTGATGGTCCTCCGCTCGCAGCGTAATGCGGTGGAAGCCGTTGTCGAACGATGCGCGTTCTAGCGCACGCGCCACGGCGGCAGCTTCCGTGGTCTCGGCACGCTCGATGGCGGCGGCCAGCATGTCGATCAACATCTGGTCGCGCAGCAATGGGTAATCGTCGGCGGGTGCCGGATAACGCGCACGGAAGGCCTTGTAGAACGCATCGGACTTGGCACCGCCCAGGTTCGGATGCCACTCCGCCACGGCCACCACACGGCCGACGCCGGCTTCGCCCATCGCGCCTGGTGCACCAAGCGAGTTGCCATAAAAGGTAAAGAAGCGCGCCTTGAGCCCGGCATCTCGCGCGGCCTTGACGAGCAGCGTCAGATCGTTCCCCCAGTTGCCGGTGATGACCGTATCCGCACCCGACGCGGCAATACGCGCCACATACGGCGCAAAGTCCTTCACCTTGCCGATCGGGTGCAGCACCTCGCCAACGATCGCGATGTCCGGTCGCTTTTCGCGCAACTGCTGGCGCGCCGATTGCGCCACCTGGCGGCCGAACGTGTAGTCCTGCCCAATCAGGTAGACCCTTTTGATCGCCTTGTCATCGCGGATCACTTCCGTCAGCGCGTGCATGCGCATGTCGGCCGACGCATCGAAGCGGAAATGCCAGAAGCTGCATCCCTCATTGGTCAGCGCCGGATCGACGGCAGCGTAGTTCAGGAACAGCACGCGCGCATCCGGATGGCGGTCGTTGTAGCGCGAGATCGACGTCGACAATGCAGCCGCTGCCGCAGAACTGTTGCCCTGCAGCACGAAGCGGATACCCGCATCCGTGGCGGCCTGCAGTTGCAGCAACGATTCGTCGACGGTGTTCTTGCTATCGAAGCGCACAAGCGCAAGCGGATGGTGGCCATCAGGCAGCTTCACACCACCGCGTGCATTTACGCCTTCGATGGCCATGCGCAGATTGCGCTCCACTGCCTCGCCCGCATTGGCAAACGGGCCCGAAAGCCCTTCAATCAGGGCCAGCCGGATCGGCGCGCCTTCGGGCTGGGCACTTGCCGCGCCGCACAACCCCACAGCCGCCAGCGCGGTCACAAACCAACGAAACACCATGGCAAATCTCCGTGAAGCGCGGATGGTAAAGCGCCGCCGCATGTCGGCACAAGCCCACAAGCCGGCAGAGACCGCACGGCCTCCTACACTGAAGGCATCGGGAGACTATTTGTGAACATTCGATCGACATGGCAGTGCGCGGCACTGCTCGCCGCAGCGCTGACATCAACGTGCGCGTGTACCATGCTGGCGCCCTTACAAACGGGCGAAGCGCTGATCGGCCAACCCGCTTCTGCCGTGGAAGCACGCTTTGGCAAACCACCCGAGCGGTATCCGCGAGCCGATGGCGGCATGCGCTGGCTATATCCGACGCAGCCCTATGGGCAATTCACCTATGCCGCTGATTTCGACGCGAGCGGCAAGCTCGTCTCGTTCCGGCAGATTCTGACCACGATGGATTTTGCGCAGATCCGTGTCGGCACGGCGACGCAGAATGATGTGCTGCAGACGTTCGGCAAGCCCGAGGAGACCGCCTATTTCCGGCTGATGGATCGACAGGTGTGGTCCTATCGCTTTAGGCACGAAGGCGTCTGGCCCTCGCTGATGAACTTCTATTTTGACCGCGACGGCGTCGTGCGGCTCACGCAGGTCAGCCCCGACCCGATGTACGACCACGATCACGATTCAAGCCGGTGAACCAGCGTTAACCGCCAGAACGGCAACTTCCACGCGAGGCGCATCGCCTGGCGTGGACGTTCGGGTCGGCCATGTCGTGGATCGCACAGACATCGCTCTCAAAGACGGCCGGCATGGTGCACGCTCCTGACGTGTCCGGTGCCGCCGCACCCGCTTCGCGTTCCGGTGGATAGCCGGGTGCGCGCTCAGTGGTGATCGTGTTGGGGTCTGGGCTGACTCCTGCCTGTGTTCATGAAACCCGCGATCAGATCTGCGGGTTGAGTTTTTCGCTGCTCTTGTCCTGCAGCTTGTTCAGAGCGGCAAGGTAAGCCTTGGCCGAAGCCGCAACGATGTCCGGGTCAGTACCCACACCGTTGACGATACGGCCCGACTTGGACAGGCGCACCGTCACTTCGCCCTGCGCCTGCGTGCCCGTCGTGATGGCGTTGACCGAATACAGCAGTTGCTCGGCGCCGCTGGCGACCTTGCTCTCAATCGCATTGAGCGTGGCGTCAACCGGGCCATTGCCCTCCGCTTCACCCGTCACTTCCTTGCCATCCGCGACGAAGACGATGCGCGCGTGCGGACGCTCGCCGGTTTCCGAACGCTGGGCCAGCGACACGAAACGGAAGTGCTCGCCCTCGCTGTGCTGCGCTTCGTTCGAGACGATGGCGACGATGTCTTCGTCGAAGATCTCAGCCTTCTGATCGGCCAGCTCCTTGAAGCGGGTGAAGGCAGCGTTCAGTTCGGCTTCCGAATCCAGTTCAATGCCCAGTTCCTGCAGACGCTGCTTGAACGCGTTGCGGCCCGAGAGTTTGCCCAGGACGATCTTGTTGGCCGTCCAGCCCACGTCTTCGGCACGCATGATTTCGTACGTGTCGCGCGCCTTGAGCACGCCATCCTGGTGGATGCCCGAAGCGTGCGCGAAAGCGTTGGCGCCCACGACAGCCTTGTTCGGCTGCACAACGAAACCGGTGATCTGCGAGACCAGCTTGGAAGCCGGCACGATCTGCGTGGTATCGACACCCACGTCGAGATTGAAGTAGTCGCGGCGCGTCTTCACGGCCATCACCACCTCTTCGAGGCTGGTGTTGCCGGCGCGCTCGCCCAGGCCGTTGATCGTGCATTCAATCTGGCGTGCGCCGCCCAGTTTGACAGCGGCCAGGGAGTTGGCGACCGCCATGCCCAGGTCGTTATGGCAATGCACCGACCAGACCGCCTTGTCGGAATTCGGGATGCGCTCGCGCACCGAGCGGATCAGGGCGGCATAACCTTCCGGCACCGCGTAGCCCACCGTATCCGGCAGGTTGATGGTGGTGGCGCCCTCGGCGATCACGCCTTCCAGCACGCGGCAGAGGAAATCCATATCGGAGCGGCTGCCATCTTCCGGCGAGAACTCGATGTCATCGGTGAACTGGCGCGCGAAACGCACCGCCAGGCGCGCCTGCTCGTACACCTGATCCGGCGACATGCGCAGCTTCTTTTCCATGTGCAGCGCCGATGTGGCGATGAACGTGTGGATGCGGAACTGCCCCGCCGGCTTGAGCGCCTCGGCAGCGCGGGAAATATCACGGTCGTTCGCACGGGCCAGCGAGCAAATGCGCGAATCCTTGACCGACTGCGCAATCGCGCGGATCGCCTCGAAGTCACCATTGGAGCTGGCCGCAAAACCGGCCTCGATCACGTCCACCTTGAGCCGCTCCAGCTGCTTGGCGATGCGGATCTTCTCTTCCTTGGTCATCGACGCCCCGGGGGACTGCTCGCCGTCGCGCAAGGTGGTATCGAAAATGATCAGTTTGTCGCTCATGGCGGCTCCTTGGTGGGGTGACGTTTTTGGCGTCGGTCTTAGTGGGTGTCTCGAATGGTTTTTTGCGGCGCAGAATGCAAAACGCCCCGGCGTGCATGGTTGCAGGCCGGGGCGCTGTGAATTCTGGTTCGCGAAAACTTGGCGGTTTTTGCTTGCCTTGTCTTGCGATTTCCTATGCGCGTGTCCCGACCTGACGACCTAGTAGGCCATCAATCGAGACTAGCGTAATCAGAATGGAAATCGGGCGCGAAAGCATACGAATGACTATAGACGAATTCAAAAATTGACGCAAGCGCACAATGGTGCAGCGCATGGGTCACTCATGTGCTTCGTCCGATGCCTGCTTTGGCAAACGGGGGCTACCTTGTTGCCCATGCAGCGCGCGCCACCCCCACAGCAGGTAGCCCGACACCGCGTAGCCAACAAACAGGCCGAACAACGCCACCGGCGGATCGCTGGATATCACGACGAATAACACAAGCACGAGCACCATCACGCCGAACGGTACGCGGTGGCGAACATCGAGCGCCTTGCCGCTGTAAAACGGCGCGTTCGACACCATCGACAGCCCTGCATACAGCGTCAGCCCGAAGGCTACCCACGGCATCCACAGCTCTTTGACCGGCAGCTTGTTGTCGATCGCCAGCCAGACAAAACCTGCGATGAGCGCAGCGGCGGCCGGGCTAGGCATGCCCTGGAAGAAGCGCTTGTCGACCGATCCGATGTTCGTGTTGAAGCGCGCGAGACGCAATGCAGCGCCGGCGCAATACACGAACGCAGCGAGCCAGCCCCACTTGCCCAGATCGCGCAGGATCCATTCATACATGACCAACGCCGGCGCTACGCCGAAGGACACCATGTCCGACAGCGAGTCGTATTGCTCGCCGAACGCGCTCTGGGTATTGGTGATGCGGGCGACGCGGCCGTCCATGCCATCGAGCACCATCGCCGCAAAGATGGCGATCGCGGCCGTCTCAAAGTTCAGGTTCATCGCCTGCACGATGGCGAAGAAGCCGGCGAACAGCGCGGCCGTCGTGAACGCGTTGGGTAGCAGATAGATGCCTCTGCGGCGCGGACGCACGATCTCCAGATCGTCGTCATCCGAGCGCGGCTGGTTGTGCCGCAGCGGACGCAGGTGCGTCACGTTGCCGGCGGTAAAACGCTTCTTGCGTCGGTTGAACGCGGGCATGGCGACCTCCGGATCAGTCCAGCTCAGCAAGCACCGTAAGCGTGGCGGATACCTTCTCGCCGATGGTCACGCGTGGACGCGCCGTCAGCGGCAGGTACACGTCAACGCGCGAGCCAAAGCGGATGAAACCGTAGCGCTGGCCACGCGTGAGTACTTCGCCTGCCTTGGTATAGCAAAGGATGCGCCGCGCGATCAATCCTGCCACCTGCACTGAAGTGACGAGCTGACCATCAGCGCGGCGCAGCACGATGGCGTTGCGCTCGTTTTCCAGCGACGCCTTATCCAGGTCCGCATTGACGAACTTGCCCGGGAAGTACTGCACCTGCTGCACCGTGCCATCGACCGGCGCGCGGTTCGAGTGCACATTGAACACGTTCATGAACACGCTGATCTTCAGCGAGTCGCGATCAGCGTACGGGTCGCGCACCTGCTCGACGGCGACGATGCGACCATCGGCCGGCGACAAAATCGCATTGGCCTGCGTTGGCACAGCGCGCGCGGGATCGCGGAAAAACTGCAGCACAAACAGCGTCAGCACCCAGAACGGCCATGCCCAGCCAAAGCCGGCGGCAGCCTGCACAATGAGCGTGACGATGAAAATCCCGCCCAGGTACGGCCAACCCTCGCGGGCGATGATGGGATGCGGATACGTGTTGTTCAAATCAGACCTCGACAGCGTCTTGAAGGAAATGCGGCATTCTAGCCGACACGGGGCCGCGCCATCACTTGAAACACTGTTTGCCTCCCTGGAAACAGCATAAAAAAAGCCAGCCCGAAGGCTGGCTTTCTCGCACAAGATGCGCTCGATCAGTTCTTCGTCTGGTCGACCAGCTTATTCTTGGCGATCCACGGCATCATCGCGCGCAGCTTGGCGCCAACTTGCTCGATCTGGTGCTCTTCGGTCAGGCGGCGGCGCGAGATCAGCGTCGGCTGGCCTGCCTTGTACTCCAACAGGAAGCTCTTGGCGTATTCGCCAGTCTGGATGTCCTTCAGGCATTGCTTCATGGCCTTCTTGGTCTCTTCCGTCACAACGCGCGGGCCGGTGACGTATTCGCCGTATTCGGCGTTGTTCGAGATCGAGTAGTTCATGTTGGCGATGCCGCCTTCATAGATCAGGTCGACGATCAGCTTCAGCTCGTGCAGGCACTCGAAGTACGCCATTTCCGGCGCGTAACCGGCTTCCACCAGCGTCTCGAAACCTGCCTTGATCAGTTCGACGGTACCGCCGCACAGCACGGCCTGTTCGCCGAACAGGTCGGTTTCGGTTTCTTCGCGGAAGTTCGTCTCGATGATGCCGGCGCGGCCGCCGCCGTTGGCAGTGGCGTACGACAGGGCGATATCACGTGCGGCGCCCGACTTGTCCTGGTGCACGGCGATCAGGTGCGGCACGCCGCCACCTTGCGTGTACGTGCCGCGCACGGTGTGGCCGGGGGCCTTCGGGGCGATCATGATGACGTCCAGGTCTGCGCGCGGGATCACGGCACCGTAGTGCACGTTGAAGCCGTGGGCGAATGCCAGTGCGGCGCCTTGCTTGATGTTGCCGTGCACTTCATTCTTGTACACGTCGGCAATCTGCTCGTCCGGCAACAGGATCATGACGACGTCGGCTTCCTTCACTGCCTCGGCCACTTCCTTGACCTGCAGGCCGGCGTTGACGGCCTTGTTCCACGACGCGCCGTTCTTGCGCAGACCGACCGTCACCTTCACGCCCGAGTCGTTCAGGTTCAGGGCGTGGGCGTGACCTTGCGAGCCATAGCCGATGATGGTGACGTTCTTGCCCTTGATCAGGGAGAGGTCGGCGTCCTTGTCGTAAAACACTTTCATGTTGATGTCCTAATTTTCAAATACTTCAATATCGATGGGGTCCGGCCGCTGTTACACGCTGGTGCACGCGCCGGTTCAAACCTTCAGAATGCGCTCGCCGCGGCCGATGCCCGAGCCGCCCGTACGAACGGTCTCAAGAATTGCAGTGCGATCGATGGCATCGAGAAACGCGTCGAGCTTGCTGCCGTTGCCGGTCAGCTCGATCGTGTAGGTCTTCTCGGTCACGTCGATGATGCGGCCGCGGAAGATGTCCGCGGTACGCTTCATCTCCTCACGCTCCTTGCCGACCGCGCGCACCTTCACAAGCATCAGCTCGCGCTCGATGTGCGCACCTTCGGTCAGGTCGACGACCTTGACGACTTCCACCAGGCGGTTCAGGTGCTTGGTGATCTGCTCGATGATGTCGTCCGAACCGGTCGTGACGATCGTCATGCGCGACAGCGAGGCGTCTTCAGTCGGGGCGACCGTCAGCGTCTCGATGTTGTAGCCGCGCGCCGAGAACAGGCCCACCACGCGCGACAGCGCGCCCGGTTCGTTTTCCAGCAGGACGGAAATGATGTGGCGCATTAGAGGTCCTCCGCGCCGAGCAGCATTTCAGAAATACCCTTGCCTGCCTGAACCATCGGCCAGACGTTTTCTGTCGGGTCGGTCTGGAAGTCGAGGAACACGGTGCGATCCTTGAGTCGGAAGGCTTCGCGCAGCGCGGGCTCGACGTCAGACGTCTTCTCGATGCGCATGCCGACGTGGCCATACGATTCAGCCAACTTCACGAAGTCCGGCAGCGCCTGCATGTAGGAATGCGAGTAGCGGTTGTCGTATTCGATTTCCTGCCACTGGCGCACCATGCCCAGATAACCGTTGTTGAGCGAGCAGATCTTCACCGGCGTGTCGTACTGCAGGCACGTCGACAGTTCCTGGATACACATCTGGATCGAGCCTTCACCGGTGATGGTGACGACCTCCTTGTCCGGGAACGCTTTCTTGATGCCCATCGCGTACGGCAGCCCCACGCCCATCGTGCCCAGGCCGCCAGAGTTGATCCAGCGACGCGGCTCGTTGAACTTGTAGAACTGCGCAGCCCACATCTGATGCTGACCGACGTCGAGCAGATGAATGCATCGCCATTGGTCAGTTCCCAGATCTTCTCGACCACATACTGCGGCTTGATGATCTCGGAGGTGCGGTCGTATTTCAGGCAATCGACACTGCGCCACTGCTCGATCTGCTCCCACCACTTGGCCAGCGCCGTCTTGTTCGGCTTGGCTTCGCCAGACTGGATCTGGGCAATCATCTCCTGCAGCACGTCCTTGACGTTGCCGACGATGGGGATGTCGACCTTCACCCGCTTCGAAATGGAGGACGGATCGATGTCGATGTGGATGATCTTGCGCGGCTGCGAGGTGAAGTGCGCCGGGCTGCCGATCACGCGATCATCGAATCGCGCGCCGATGGCAATCAGAACGTCGCAGTTCTGCATCGCCATGTTGGCTTCGTACGTGCCGTGCATGCCGAGCATGCCCACGAACTGCTTGCTGGTGCCGGGGAACGCACCCAGGCCCATCAGCGTGTTCGTCACGGGGTAGCCCGTCAGCGCAGCCAGCTGGCGCAGCTCTTCGCTGGCCTCGGCAAGCACCACGCCGCCACCCGAATAGATGTACGGACGCTCGGCCTGCAGCAGCAGGCTCACTGCCTTCCGAATCTGCCCCGAATGCCCCTTGTTGACCGGGCTGTACGAGCGCATCTCGATGGTCTTCGGGTACTCGTACTTGCAGAGTTCGCGCGAGACGTCCTTGGGGATATCCACCACCACCGGACCCGGACGGCCCGTTGCGGCGATGTAGAACGCCTTCTTGATGGTCGAGGCGAGGTTGCGCACGTCCTTGACCAGGAAGTTGTGCTTGACGATCGGGCGGGTAATGCCGACGGTATCGCACTCCTGGAAGGCGTCCTGGCCGATGGCGTGCGTCGGCACGTTGCCGGTGATGATCACCATCGGGATCGAATCCAGGTAAGCAGTGGCGATGCCTGTCACGGCATTGGTCACGCCCGGGCCGGACGTCACAAGGGCGACACCGACCTTGCCCGTGGCACGCGCATAGCCGTCAGCCGCATGGACTGCCGCCTGTTCATGGCGCACCAGGATGTGTTCGATCTTGTTTTGCTTGTAGAACGCGTCGTAGATATAGAGCACCGCGCCGCCGGGGTAACCCCAGACGAACTCGACGCCCTCTGCCGCGAGCGCATTGACGAGGATGTCAGCCCCCATCATGTCGGCAGGTGAACCGCTATTGGCGTGGGAAAATTCCGCGCTTGGCATATTCATGTCAGTCCTTTGCAATTTTCGGCAAAAAATTGTTTGGATGCTCTCTACCGGGCTTGTGGCGCGGATTTGAGCGGTGCGCGTCTGCATGGATGGTCCGCCTGATGGGCGGCCAGATGAGACAAACCACAGATGTTGTGAACCAAGGATGATACTGCAATGCCGCATGACGGTCCAGCGCCGGCGCGATTCCCCACTCCCGGCGGCCCGCCCCCCAGTCGGACTGTCCGCGGGGCCGCATTTTTGCTAGCATCGCAACATTTTTTACGGCCAAGGCCGTTGACGCCACGCGGCGTGATCATCACTTCTTGAGAATGTGAATTTTCGCGCGGCTGCCTCACAGGATTCGCACCCGCCGTTGTATGGCCTCTGAACAGGAACTGTCGGCCTTTCTCCTAAGCGTCGAGAAACGCGCCTTCAAGCAGGCGGTCTTCGCGGTGCGCGACGACGATGCCGCGCTCGATATCGTGCAGGACGCCATGATCAAGCTGGCCGAGAAATACGGCGACAAGCCCGGGGCTGAACTGCCCCTGCTGTTTCAGCGCATTCTGCAGAACACGATTCACGACTGGTTTCGCCGCACCAAGGTGCGCAACACGTGGGTCAGCCTGTTCTCCAGCTTCCGCTCGGACGCCGAAGGCGACGACACCGATCCGCTTGAACTGATTGAAAGCGAAGCCGGCACCACAGCGGCGGAAAGCAGCGCCGACAAGGTCGAGCGTTCGCAGATGCTCGAGATTCTGGAACGCGAAATCGAGAAACTCCCCACACGTCAACGGGAGGCCTTCCTGATGCGTTATTGGGAGGACATGGATGTTGCCGAGACAGCCCAGGCGATGGGCTGTTCCGAGGGCAGTGTAAAGACACACTGCTCGCGGGCAACACACGCCCTGGCCCAAGCGCTGCGGGCGCGAGGGATCCGACTATGAACAAGGTAGAACTCCGAGAACGCCGTTTTGTGCATGCCGTCCGAACCGCTCTGAACGAGTCGGCCGGACAGTTGCCGCCCGACGTGCGCGACCGCCTCGCAGCGGCGCGCCGGATGGCGCTTGCGCAAAAAAAAGCGGAAGCGCCGAGCACGGTGCACTCGCCTGCCTTGGCGATGCCGGGAGGCGGCTCGGTGTCCTTCGAGATGGAAGGCGAAGCACCGTCTCCGCTGCAACGTGCCGCTGCAATCCTGCGTCGCCTTGGCCTGCTGTGGCCGACCATCGCGCTGGTGGCGGGGCTCGCGGGCATCTATCAGTGGCAACAGCAGCAACGCGTGGACGAACTCGCGGAGGTCGATGCCGCAATGCTGCTCGACGATCTCCCGCTGGCTGCTTACGCCGATCAAGGCTTTCATCAGTACCTCAAGCACGATCAGTGAAAGGCTGATCGATGAGCAACTTCCAGCACACCCACGGCCAACCACCGCGAGGCGCAAGGACCGTGCGCCTGCGCGCCGGCATCGTCGCGTTGATCGGCGCTGCCGGCCTGATGGCGGGACTTGCGGCGGGGCAGGTTCCGGCCGCTTCGGCATCCGCAGCGGCGCCTGGCGTGACAGTCAATGCGCCGGTGGATCTGCCGACGCCGCCGGCGACCAACCCGCTGCCCGCCGTCCATCCGAACTGGGCCGAGCTGACCATTGTTCAGCAGCGCATCTTCGCGCCGCTGGCACCAGAGTGGAACGGCATGCCGGAATTGGCCCGCAAGAAGTGGCTGCAGATCGCCCAGGCGTATCCGAAGTACACGCCGGTTCAGCAGCAGCGCCTGCAAACGCGCATGGCGGATTGGGTCAAGCTCACGCCGGAGCAACGCCACCGCGCGCGTGAGAATTTCCAGACCACCAAGTCGCTGCCAGTGCAGAAGAAGAGCGAGGCCTGGCAGAGCTACCAGCAACTGACCGAAGAGCAGAAGAAGGCGCTGGTTGCCGCGGCCAAGGCGCAAAAGCACCCTTCCGCAGTGACGGCACTGCCGGGCGGCGCGGGCCTGGCGAAGGACGCGGCCAAATCGATTCATCACGGTGCGCGCACCAAGCCTGGTACGACCAAATCCGCGCCGACGTACAAGACGACCGCCACGGCATCCACGCCGGCCGCAACCCCTGCGCCCGAACCTGCCGCTGCCGCACCTGCCGCTGCCGCACCTGCCCCTGCCAGCGCACCGCTCACGCCGGTGCACCCTGTTGCACCACCCGCGACCACCGGTGGAGAATCGGGCAACCCGCCGCCCTCGACGGTGCTGGGCGGCTGAGGCCGGCAAACCCTTTGGCATAATCCGAACCACGTGCCGCTCGACCTCCGCGCCGGCACATGATGGATTGCGCTCACGGCGCTCACACTCTGTTCGATGGCCACCTCCGTTTCCACGTCTTCACCCGTTGCGGCGCCTGATCCGCTCGCCGCGCCCACGCTGCGCCGCCGTCTTGCCGCGATGCTGTACGAAGGCCTGCTGCTGTTTGGTGTGATGTTTGGCGCCACGGCTGTCTTTCTGTTGCTGCGCCTGATCGCGCCGCCGCTGGCGCGCACCGGCGATGTAGGGCTGCAGGTGTGGGGCTTTCTGTCGCTCGGTCTGTACTTCGTGTGGTTCTGGCGCAAGCGTGGCCAGACACTGGCGATGCAGACGTGGCGCATGCGCGTGGTCAACGCCGATGGATCGCGTATTTCGCTCGGCCGCGCCGTTGCGCGCTATCTGCTGGCGTGGGTATGGGTGGCTGCGGCAGTCGGCATGATCCACCTGAGTGGAGCGTCCCGCTGGGCCGGCGCCGGTGTCGCTCTGGCGTGCCTGCTGGCCTGGGTTGCGCTGGCGTGGCTCGATCCGCAGCGCCAGTTCCTGCACGATCGCCTGGCCGGCACGCGGCTGGTGCGCGACTGATTGACTTCACGCTCGGCGGCCACCTCCTCCATGACGCGCGCCGATCTGCCCACCTCCCCTGTTCCCCTCGCCTTCCTGACCGCGGCTACCGCGCGCCGCATTGCCGTGGCGCTGCAATGTGCGGCGACGCTGGCGGTTGGCTGGGCGGCACATCGCTGGGGCGGATGGAGTTGGCCGGCTGCAAGTTTGCTCGCGGGCGCGGCGCTGGTGCTGGGATATCTCCTTTCGGTCGGGTGGGCGTTCCTGGTGTCACTGAAGAGCCTGGGCACCGCGATACCGGACGACCCCGTATGGGACCGCATACCCGTGCCGCGCGAACACCGCATCGGCATCACCGGCTTCATCGCATGTTGGTTGCGCGAATGTGTATCCGTGGCGTGGATGTTCAACGTGCTGCAACCGTTCCGAGCGCGCGCCGCGTTCGATACACCGGCGGGTGATGGCAAGCGCGTGCCCGTGCTGATGATCCATGGCTATGGCTGCAATCGCGCGGTATGGTTGCCGATGCAGCAGCATGTAGCGGCAGCCGGATACCCGACCGACGCCATCGATCTCATGCCGCTGCTGGGTGACATCGACGACTACGCCCGGGACATGGCGGCCGCCGTCGCGCGCCTGACGCGCATGCACGGCCGTGCGCCCGTTCTGCTCTGCCACAGTATGGGCGGGCTTGCCGCACGTGCTCTGCTGCGCCAGTCGCAGCCCTGCCCTGTCGCCCACGTCATCACGCTCGGCACGCCGCATCGGGGCACGGCAATGGCGCGTACGGGACGCGGCCACAATGTGCGCCAGATGGCTTGGGCGAGCCCTTGGCTGCGCCAGCTTGCGGCATCCGAAATGCCGGCCTCCCGAGCACGCATCACGTCGATTTTCTCGTGGCACGACTCCATCGTCGGCCCGGCTGGTGCATCCTGGCTGGAAGGCGCGCGGCACATCCCATTCGCGGGCATCGGCCATGTGTCGCTGTTATGCGACGCACGCGTGCGTGATGCCGTGCTGGCAGAACTCGCCCGCGTCGAAGGCGTCTCTGCTACCCCTTCTGCTTGAAACGCCCGCCCGGCGCGCTTCTTGGGCGCATCCCCTTCCCTTACCGGCAATCACGTCATGTGACGGTCATGTTTCTGACACGGCTTTTTCATGCAGCGATGGCGAAATCCGTCCAACGCAGCCTCTGTTGCCGACATGGTCCTGCCAAATCTGCCATCGCGCCCTGGTTTCCTCCGCCGCCTCGCGCAACGCTTTCGCGCTGCTCCCCTCACCGGTTCCGACTGGAACGCTCCACCGCCACTGATGCAAATGGCCGCCGGACTCACCGCCGCGGGTGCGCTGGGCTCCGCTGTACCAGCAGGTCGGGGCGATGTCCGCGAGCATGAAGCACCGGTCGCCACGCCGGCTTCGACCTCGGCGCCCGATCGATCGGCTGACACCGACACTGACCCGCCCGCCGAGAAAATCCAGCACTACCGCACGATCTGGCTGTCGGACATCCACCTCGGCACGCCGGGCTGCCAGGCCGACTATCTGCTCGACTTTCTCAAGCACCACAAATCGGACACGCTGTACCTGGTGGGCGACATCGTCGACGGCTGGCAACTGCGCAAGGGCTGGTACTGGCCGCAGGCACACAACGATGTGGTGCAGAAGGTCCTGCGCCGCGCGCGCAAAGGCACACGCGTCGTCTTCATCCCAGGCAACCACGACGAGATGGCGCGCCAGTTCCACGGCCTGAACTTTGGCGACATCGAAGTCGCTGAAGACGCTGTGCACGTGACCGCCACGGGCAAGCGCCTGTGGGTCGTGCACGGCGACCTGTTCGACGGCGTGATGCAGCACGCGCGCTGGCTGGCCTACGTCGGCGACTCGCTCTACACCTTCATCCTCGCGATGAACCGGCACTTCAACCGCATCCGCGTGCGGTTCGGTTTTCCGTACTGGTCGCTGTCGCAATATCTCAAGCACCAGGTCAAGAACGCGGTCAACTTCATCAATTCGTTCGAGCGTGTGATGACGGACGAAGCGCGCCGCCGCGGCTGCGACGGCGTGGTCTGCGGGCATATCCACAAGGCCGAGATCCGCGAGATCGACGGCCAGCTCTACTGCAATGACGGCGACTGGGTGGAGAGCCTCTCTGCCTTGGTCGAAACCATGGAAGGCGAACTGCAGATCGTCTACTGGACGCATCTGCTCGATGCGCCGCGCACTTCCCGCCGCGCACGCCGTGCCGCTGCGGCCGCCGCCTGATGGAAGCCCATATGACCCACACCAGCATCGACCTCGTGCAACCCGTCGCCGTCCAACCTACCCCCCAAGGAGAGCCCGTGAAAGTCATGATCGTCACCGATGCCTGGGAACCGCAGGTCAACGGCGTCGTCCGCACCCTCACCCAGACGCGCCGCGAGCTGGAGGCCATGGGGCACATCGTCGACATGATCACGCCGCTGGAATTCAAGACGGTGCCGTGCCCGACGTATCCGGAAATCCGCCTGTCGATCCTGCCCTCCAAGCGCGTGCGCGAGCGCATCGAAAAGTTCGCCCCGCAGGCCTTGCACATCGCCACCGAAGGCCCGCTGGGCCTGGCTGCACGCGCCTACGCGCTGCGCCATAAGCTGCCCTACACGACGGCATACCACACGCGCTTTCCGGAGTACGTGCAGGCGCGCTTCGGCATTCCGCTGGCGTGGACGTATCGCTTTCTGCGCTGGTTCCACAGCCCCGCGCAGGCCGTGATGGCGCCGACGCCCGTGGTGCTGAAAGACCTTGCTGACTACGGCATCACCAACGGCGTGCTGTGGACGCGCGGCGTGGATCTGGACATCTTCACCGCCCAGCGCAGCAACGTGCTCAACACCGCCCATCCGATCTTCCTGTACGTCGGCCGAGTGGCGGTGGAAAAGAACGTCGAAGCCTTCCTGGAACTCGATCTGCCGGGCTCCAAATGGGTGGTGGGCGAAGGCCCCGCTCTGGCCGGTCTGAAGACGAAGTACCCGAACGTCAGCTACCTCGGCGTGCTCAAGCAACCGGAGCTGGCCAAGGTGTACGCCTCGGCCGATGTGTTCGTCTTCCCGAGCCGCACCGACACGTTCGGCCTGGTCCTGCTGGAAGCGCTGGCCAGCGGCCTGCCGGTGGCCGCGTATCCGGTGACGGGGCCGATCGACGTGCTGGGCGATTCGCCGGCCGGCGCGCTGCGCGAAGACCTGCGCGAAGCCTGCCTGGAAGCGCTGCGCATCGACCGCGTCACCGCACGTTCTCATGCCGAGAAGTTTTCGTGGCGTGCCGCCTCGGAGCAATTCCTTGCGCACCTGCGGCCAATGCCCGCTGCACCCGCCGGCAATACCAAGGCCGCCGAGCCAACTACCGCCGCGGGTGCCTGAGCCTTGCATTCCATGAAGCCCACCACCCCGCCGGACAAGCGACTGGAAAATCCGCCCGCACCGCCCGCGGCCGGTGCGTACTCGCCGGCCGACAACCCGCATAAGGGCAATCGCGGCATCACGCGGGCGTGGTTTGCGCTCAAGAATTCCATCAGCGGCATCCGCTTCGCCATCGACGAGGAAAGCGCGTTCCGCCAGGAGTTGACGCTGTGCGCCATCCTGCTGCCATGCGCGTTCGTGATTCCCGCCACGGTGGTCGAGCGCATTCTGATGCTCGGCACGCTGGTGCTGGTGCTCATTGTCGAACTGCTCAATTCGAGCGTGGAAGCGGCCGTTGACCGCATCTCGCTGGAGCAGCACGGGCTGTCCAAGCGCGCCAAGGATTTCGGCAGCGCGGCCGTCATGCTCGCCCTGCTGCTGTGCGTGGGGACTTGGGTGGCGATCGCCTGGCCGTGGGTGGCGTCGCTGTTGCATTAGGAACACCAGCGAAAAGCCGGCGACAACGTTTGGTAATGCCTGCCCCACAGCATGTGGGGGTCGTTGCACAAGCACGATCTCTTATAATCCGGGCACCAATACGCCACGGAGACAGGGCCACCGGCCTTGGCAGTTCAATGGAAACCAAGCAGCATTCCACCGGCCCGCGCCGCACGCGCGATCGCATTCTCGAAGTGTCGCTGCGCCTGTTCAACGAACTGGGCGAGCCCAACGTCACCACCACGACGATCGCCGAAGAGCTGGAGATCAGCCCGGGCAACCTGTACTACCACTTCCGCAACAAGGACGACATCATCAACTCGATCTTCGTGCAGTTCGAGCAGGAGATCGCCCGTCGCCTGAAGCTGCCGGATGACCACAAGGCCACACTCGACGAAACGTGGGGCTACCTGCAGTACATGTCGGAGTTTCTATGGAACTACCGCTTCCTGTACCGCGACATCAACGATCTGCTCGCGCGCAACCGCATGCTCGAGCTGAACTTCAAGCGCATCGTCGAGCAGAAGCGCCACTTCGCCATGGACATCTGCCACCAGTTCATCGAAGACGGCGAGATGGAAGCCACGGCCGAGCAAGTCGACGTCATCTGTACCAACATCGTCGTGATCGCCACCTACTGGCTGTCGTTCCAGTTCGTACAGCACCCGCGCCAGTACAACGACCCGAACGCTATCCGTGACCACCTGCACGGCGTGAGCTACCACATCCTGTCGATCCTCGCGCCTTACCTGCGCGGCAAGCCGCGGCGAGCGTTTGATTTGCTGGCGGTCAGCCGCAGCAACGATCCGCCCATTGGCAACCCCGGCACCACCACTCCTGCTCAATGAAATCGATCTGCGTCTATTGCGGTTCCAGCCCGGGTGAGCGCCCGGAATACAAAGCCAACGCCATCGCGCTCGGCAATGAGATGGTCAAGCGCGACCTCACGCTCGTCTACGGCGGCGGCAACGTCGGCCTGATGGGCGTGGTGGCCGACGCGGTGCTGCACGGCGGCAGCCCGGTCATCGGCATCATCCCGAAATCGCTGGTGCGCAAGGAGGTCGGGCATAAGGAGTTGACCGAACTGCACATCGTCGACAGCATGCACCAGCGCAAACAGATGATGGCCGACCGTGCAGACGCCTTCATCGCCATGCCCGGCGGCGTCGGCACCTACGAAGAGCTGTTCGAGACGTTCACGTGGCTGCAGCTCGGCTATCACAACAAGCCAATCGGCCTGCTGAACGTGGCGGGTTTTTACGACAAGCTGCTCGCCTTCATCGACCATGCCGTGCAGGAAGGCTTCCTCAAGCGCCACCACGCTGATCTGCTGCACGTGAGCAACGATCCTGCCGCGTTGATCGACATGCTGGCGCGTGCGCCGCGCGAGACGGTCGACAAGTGGTCTGAACGTCGCGAGCGCACGTAGGGCTTCATGCAGGATCCGTTGCTGACGATGGCGCTGTATGTGGCCCTGGTGCTGATCATGCCGGGGCCCACGAACACGCTGCTGCTCTCGTCCGGCCTCAAAGTGGGCGTGCGGCAGACGAGCCCGCTCATTGCCGCCGAGGCGCTGGGCTATGTCACGTCAATCTCGCTGTGGGGATTCTTCCTGAGCGCCCTGTCGGTCAGCCGGCCGTCGCTACCGGCCATCGTTAAGCTGCTGAGTTCTGCTTACATCCTCTACCTGGCCGCAAGGATCTGGCGACAAAGCGGTGCGCTGCAGCACGTTGCGGCAAATCCGGTGGGCTTGCGCGACATGTTCGTCACCACGCTGATGAACCCGAAAGCGCTGCTGTTTGGAAGCACGTTCTTTCCACTTGCGGCATTCCAGACCGCAGCCGATTTTGGGCGGACCATGGCCACGTTCCTGGTCGTGCTGGTGCCCATTGCCATCGGCTGGTCGTATCTGGGTATGCTCCTCACGGCGCGGCGCTCATGGGCGTCTCATACGCCTAAACTGTTGCGCGGCGCAGCACTGGTCCTGCTCACTTTCTCGGGAACGCTGATGTATTCGGTGCTGAGCCGCTAAGCGGGAAAAGCGCCGTCAGCCTAGAACGACGACCCCGGCTGCATCAGAAACACAACTTCCTCGGGCGTGGAAACGCGCCCGAGCGCTTCGTTGCGATGCGGAAAGCGCCCGAAGCGCGCGACGATCTCGCGGTGCTTCTGCGCCCAGATGAGCGAGTCCGCGTCGCCTTCCTGATCATGCAGGCGCGTATAGAGGCGAATCGACTCGTCCTGCGCAGACAGCGCCTCGCTGTGCTCGAACGGCAGGTAGCAGAACACGCGGTGATGGCGCGTTGGCAATTGCGCGTCCCATCCTGCGGCCACGACGATCTGCGCGGTGTGCAACGCAGCCGCATCGCTGGCAAACGCGCGGGCGGTGCCGCGAAACATGTTGCGCGAGAACTGGTCGAGCACGACGATGCGCGCGATGGCTTCGAGCGGCGTGTCCATCCAGGTGTCGGCGTCGCCCGTGGAAAGCGCCTCCCACAGCGGCAGGAAGCGCGCGCGGATCTCGGCATCGAACGCGTCGGATTTGGTGAACCATTCCGGCCTTGCGTCGAGCAGCGGCGCGTTGCCGAACCAGAACGCGAGCACATCGTCGGCGGTGGGCAAACCGATCATCGGGGTCTCCTTGAATGTGTTCTTGTGAGGTGCGGTTTAGCGCGCCACCCTAGCGCTGCACGTTGCGCATCCAGTCGGCGGTCTGCCAGAACGCCTGCATCAGGCGCATCTGCAGGGCTTCGTCCAGGCCAATGTCCTGCATGGCGAGCGCCATGCAGCGCATCCATTGATCGCGCTCCTGCGTGCCGATCTCGAACGGCAGATGGCGCGCGCGCAAGCGCGGGTGACCAAACCGCTCGATGAAATGATTCGGGCCGCCCAGCCAGCCGCACAGGAACCAGAACAGCTTGTCGCGCGAACCATCCAGGCTTTGCGGATGCAGCGCGCGCAGCACGGCAAACTCGGGCTCCAGGTCCATCAGGTCGTAGAAGCGGTCAACGAGTTCGCGCACACGCGCTTCGCCGCCAATGAGGTCGAACGCCAGGGATTCCTGGCCGGAAGTTGCGTCAGTCATACAGCGTCAGTCACATCAAGAAAAATCCAGGCGTCGTCACGCGTCACGAAGCGTTGCCATGGCCGGGCGACGCAGCACGTCGCGCAAGCCCAACCAGCCGCCAACAAAGGCGCACGCCATGCCGCTCACGATGCCCACCGGCAGGATTGCCGGGTTGAAACGATACGGAAAATCGAACACATACGCCGACAGCACCCAGCCGATGGCGATCGCGCCCACGCCGGCCATCAGCCCAGCGAGGCCGCCAACGATCAGCACTTCTGCGTACTGCGTCTGCCGCACCACGCTGGAGCCCGCACCCAGCGCGCGCAGCACGCCGGCATCGCGCAAGCGCTCGTCGCGCGAGCCGGAGAGCGCTGCATACAACACGAGCACACCCGCCGCCAGCGTAAAGACGAAGAGGAATTCCACCGCCGCCGTCACCTGGTCCAGCACGCCCTGCACCTGCTGCAGGATCAGTTCGGTATCGACCACCGTGAGGTTCGGAAACTCGCGCACAAGCTTTGCCGGCAGATCGGCCTGCCCGGCGGGAATGCGGAACGCGGTCACGTACGTCTGCGGCATATCGTGCAGCGCCACGGGCGGCAGGATCACGAAGAAATTCACGCGCATCGAACTCCAGTCGAGCTTGCGCAATGACGTGATGGGCGCATCCACGGTCTGCCCGGCGACGTCGAAGCGCAGCACGTCACCCAGATGGAGATTGAGCGTCTTGGCAATGCCCTCTTCCACCGAGGCCTCGGGCTTTTGTCCACTGAACCATTGGCCGGAAACGATGCGATTTTCAGGCGGCTGCGTGGTCGCGTACGACAGGTTGAATTCGCGTTCGACCAAATTGCGGGCGCGCGATTCGGCATAGGTCTGGCGGTCGATCACCTGACCATTCACCTGCGTCAGGCGCCCGCGCACCATCGGGTAGAGCGTTGGGTCCGCCACGCCGGCTTGGGCGAGGGCCTGGGCCACCGCCTGCATCTGATCGGGCTGGATATTGATGATGAACCGGTTGGGCGCATCGGCCGGGGTGGCGTTGTGCCACGAGCGGATCAGATCATTGCGCGTCATGGCAAGCAATAGCAGCGCCATCAAACCGACCGCAAGTGCCACGGTCTGCAGCACGCTCACGCCACGACGGCGCTCCAGCACGGCGAGCGCAAAGCGCCAACCCACACTGAGCGCTCGACCACGCCCCAAAGACACCGCCAGCGCGCGCAACCCGCCTGCAGCCAGCAGCGCAAAGACGACGATGGCGCCGGCAAACCCGGCAGCGGTCAGCGCGCCAAGCTTCACGTCGCGCGCAGACACGACCAGCAGCGCAAAGAACGCCGCCGCACCCAGCGCATAGCCGATCCATGCGGCAACCGCGCGCTCCGCCACATCGCGCCGGAGCACGCGCAGCGGCGCCACGCGCACAAGGCCCAGCAACGGCGGCACCGCAAAGCCGATGAGCAGCACCAGCCCCGCCGTCACGCCCACGATCGCAGGCCAGGCGGATGGCGCGGGCAATGGCACCGTGACCAGGTCGCCGAGCGACGCCAGTAATAACCAGTGCGCGCCATAACCCAGCGCCACGCCCACCGCCGAACCCATCACGCCGATCAGCAAGAACTCCAGTGCGAACGTGCCGAGAATCTGCCGTTGCTTGAGTCCAAGGCATTTGATGACGGCCACCGCATCGGTATGGCGCGCGGTGTAGCGGCGCGCGGCCATCGTAATCGCCACTGCGGCAATCATGGCCGCCAGCAAGGCGACGAGAGAGAGGAAGCGCTCGGCGCGGTCCAGCGTTTCGCGCATCTGCGGCTGGCCGTTCTGCAACGATTCAACGCGCACGCCACGCAACTGGCGCGTCTTCGCTTCGTTCTCGGCCCAGGTGTGGAACGTGCCGGCAGCGGCATCCGGACCCGCCACCAGCAGGCGATACGTGACACGGCTGCCGTAGGTGACGAGGCCCGTCGAACCGAGGTCCGACATCGGCAGCATCACCCGAGGCGCGAAATTCATGAAGCCCGCGCCGCGATCGAGTTCCTGGGTAATGACATGCGCGATCTTGAAGGTGCGCGTGCCGAGACGTATCGCATCGCCCACGCGAATGCCGAGCGCTTCTAGCAGCGGCGCGTCCACCCACACCGTGCCTGCGGCGGGAATGCCCTGGATTGGCGCGCCCACGGTATCTCGCCCGTCATCGCCCACCTTGAGGGTGCCGCGCAGCGGGTAGCCCATGTCGACGGCCTTGATGGCAGCGAGTTGCGAAGCGGGCTCGCCCGATGCGCCCCTGGTCAACGTGCTCGCCATGCTGGGGAAGGTGGCGGTATGCGTGACCCGCAGGCCGCTCGCATGCGCATGCGCCTCGATGTCGGGCGGCAGCGGCTGGTCGGACACGACAAGCACATCCGCGCCGATCAGCTGACGCGCATCACGCTCCAGGCCGGCATGCATGCGGTCGGCCAGGAAACTGACGGACGCCAGCGCGGCCACAGCCAGCACCAGGGCGACGAGCAGAAGGTTCAGTTCACCGGCGCGCCAGTCGCGGCGCAGCATGCGCACGGCTTGGGTCCAGACGGAGAAACGTGACATGGGCAGAACATGGACGAGGCGCCCGATGGCGCAAACCCCGCCATGTTCGCACGACTTCAGCGGGCGAGCGCGCGGGCCTCGTCAGCGTGCCAGGGCAGCGCCTGCTCTGCGGTCAGCAGCGAAACGTGCTCGGTCGGCCGGTAGCCGGCGAGATGGCCCAGACCTTCGCGGAAGGCCGGCTGCCCGATGCGCTCGATCAGCTCGCGCACCCAGGGCGACAGTGCGTCGTTGCGGCGCACCGCCAGGTAGTACGTTTCGCGCGTCAGCGGCACAAAATGCAGACCGTGCGCTTCGGCGCCAGGGCGCAGGCCGAAGCCGACGTCCGCCCGCCCTTCCTGCACGGCCACGGCGATCTTGTCGCTGGAGAATTCCTGCTCGTCGTACCCGTGGATCTGGTCGGGATACAGCCCGGCCGCCACCAGCAACTGATCGAACAGCAAACGCGTGCCCGAACTGCGCTGGCGGTTAATGAAGCGCGCCTGCGTGCGCGCCAGATCCCCCAGCGACTGCACCCGCCCCGCCCATTCCGCCGACATCATCAGTCCCTGCTCGCGATCGGCCAGGGCGATCAGGCGCACGGCGGTCGGGCGAAGCCACTTGCGCAAGGTCTGGTGCGCGATCGAGCCCGCGCCTTGCTGCGGCGCCACATAGAAGCCGGCTACCTCGCATTGCTTTTCCTGCAGGCAGATCAGCCCTTCAACGGCGCTGCAGAACACGGTATCGATGTGCGCGCCGGGGCTTTGCCGCGCAAACGTCTCGGCCAGCAGTTCCACGGCCGGGTCATGGCTGCCCGAGAAGCGGATGCGCGCCTGCGACTGCGAGGCGTCTTCCAGCTCGGACAGGAATTGGCTCATGGCCTGATGCAGTGCCGGATCGAGCTGCTCGCGCAGGCGCATCTCGGCGCGCAGCATGCGCTCACCAAAAAGCGTGAGGGAGGCGCCCCGGCCCCGCTCCATGTCGAGCAGCGCGCGGCCAAGCATCTCCTCCCACGACCGCATCACGCCCCAGGCGTGCCGGTATGACAGCCCCACCTGTTTCGCCGCGCGGTGTAGCGACCCCGTCTCTCGCACCGCCCGCAGTAACTGGAACACCTTGCCGTTCGCACGCGGGTTGTCGTCCGGCCCCACCACCGGAAATACCTCGAACTGGAATGTCATTATGTTTATGGTTTCCTATTTACTTCCGCCGTACCCCGGGAGAACAATTCTGCTCGTTGCGGGGCGGGCATCTCGTGGTCGCTGGCTGCCCCCGACGTTGCCGCCATCATGCAGCATCCGACATAAAGCGTCCACGCCTTCGCGCTAGCCCCCACAACATGCCCCGATTGTCCAAAGCCCTTCGGCTATCTGCTCTCATCTGCCTGACGCTCGCGGTTGCCACTGCCGCATATGCTAGTGATCTCCGTATGGCTACCACCACCAGCACAGAGAATTCCGGTCTGCTGAAGGTCCTGTTGCCCAAATTTGAGGCCGCCACCGGCGTGCATGTGCAGGTGATTGCCGTTGGCACTGGCAAGGCGGTCAAGTTGGGGGAATCGGGGGATGTGGATGTGGTGCTGGTGCACGCCCGCCCACTGGAAGACGCCTTCGTCGCCTCAGGGGGTGGCATCGACCGCCGCGACGTGATGTACAACGATTTCATCCTCGTCGGCCCAGACACGGACCCGGCTCACGTGCGCGGCCAGAAGAACGTCATTCAGGGGATGGAGACCATCGCTGCGGCTGGCGAGAAAGCCGGCGCCAAGTTCATCTCGCGCGGCGACAACTCCGGCACCGATGTCATGGAAAAGGCCTACTGGAAGACCGCCAACATCGCCCCGAATGGCAAGCCGTGGTACGTGAGCGCAGGGCTCGGAATGGGCGAAGTGCTGAACATGGCCGCGCAGATGAACGCCTACACGCTGTCCGACCGCGCGACCTACGGCGCCTACCGTGCCAAAACGGGTCTCGACATCGTGTTGGCCGGCGACCCGCGCATGTTCAACCCCTACGGCATCATCGCGGTCAACCCGAAGAGATACCCGAGCGTCAACTACACCGATGCAACCAAGCTGATCGAATGGATCACGTCACCCGCCGGTCAGCAGGTCATTGCCGACTTCAAGGTCAACGGAGAGCAGGTGTTCTTCCCGGACTACGGGAAGGCGGTCGCAACCGGAAAATAGCTTCCTGCCTGCCCCGCCGCAGGGCAGGACGACGGCGGTTCAGTTCAGGCCACCGCCGATTCCAACTGCGGATGCTGCGGTAACTCGGCCGCCACTTCGCCGATCATGCGGCGCAGCCACATCACATCGGGCGCCGCGTGGCTGCGCTCGTGCCAGAGCTGATAGAAGCGCATCTTGGGAAATGCCATGGGTGTCGGCAGGATGCGGATCGGCAAATACTGGGCGCAGTGCGCGGCGAACTGGCGGCCGGTGGTGAACACCAGATCGGTGCGCATCAGCACATATGGCACCAGCCCGAAATACGGCAGCGACACCTGGATCTGCCGCTTGAGCCCCTGCTCCGCAAGAGCCTGATCGATCATGCTGCGCTGCATGACGGCATATGGCGCAGGCGCCAGATGGGGCATCTCCACATAGTGCTTGAGCGAGATGCCCTTGCGCGCCAGCGGGTGCTGTGCGCCCAGCATGCAGACGACTTCATCGTCGAACAGCGGTGAAATGTGCAGATGTTCGGGCGGTGAAAGCCAGTTGCCGATCACCAGGTCCATGCCGCCTTGCTCCAGGGCGGCCAGGTAGTCGACCCCGGCATTGAGCGGATGCACCACCAACTTGGCGTGCGGCGCCTGCTTGCGTAGGCGCTCGACGATGTTGGGCAGGAAAAAGGCATCAAGATAGTCCGGTGCACCCAGGTGGAACGTGCGCGTCGTGTTGCCGGGATCGAAATCCTGCGAAGGTCGGGCGATGCGCTCCATCGCCTCCAGGCTTTGCTGGGCCAGCGACAGCAAGTCATGCCCCCGCTCGGTCGGCACCATGCCGTTCTTGCCGCGCACCAGAATGGCGTCGCCGGTGATCTCGCGCAGGCGCTTGAGCGTGTTGCTGATGGCCGGCTGTGACTGGCCAAGCTTGACCGCCGTACGGGTCACGCTCTGCTCGGTGAGCAGCGTGTAGAGAACGCGCAGGAGATAGGTATCGAGGTGATCTTTGCCGTGCATCTGGAGGCGGGTAACGGCTGCGCCGACCCTTCTAAAAAACGTGCTTGAGGACGCTGTCAGTGTATGTCACCTGCACGCCGCGCCGCCAGACCGCTACCGGCGGGTATACCCCGGATTTTGGCTTTCCGATGCGGGTTATCACATGGGCCAAATATTGCATTCCTGGCCCGGTGCTATGGTTCCGTTACACACACAAACAGGCGTAGAACCCCCATGGAGACTCAGCCCATCCGCTTCTTCCACCGCGGCCAGGTCCGCACCGTCACGGACGCCCCGATCACCCGGACGGTGCTTCAATACCTGCGTGAAGACGCGCACTGCACTGGCACCAAGGAAGGGTGCGCCGAGGGCGATTGCGGTGCTTGTACCGTCGTGCTCGGCGAACTGCAGGAAGATGGCAGCGTCGGACTGAAGGCCGTCAACGCATGCATCCAGTTCCTGCCTACGCTTGACGGCAAGGCGCTGTTCACCGTGGAAGACGTGCGCGGCAAGGACGGCACGCTGCACCCGGTGCAAGAGGCCATGGTGGAGTGCCACGGATCCCAGTGCGGCTTCTGCACGCCGGGCTTCGTGATGTCGCTTTACGCCCTGTACGAAAACACCGGCAGCCAGGCGCCAATCCCCTCGCGCCAGACCATCTGCGATTCGCTCACTGGCAACCTGTGCCGCTGCACCGGATACCGCCCCATCATCGCCGCGGGCGAACGCATGTTCGAACTGCCCGCGCCGGCAGGCATCGATCGCACGCAACTGGCCGACACGCTGCGCAAGCTGCAGCGCAACGACACCTTCAGCTATGGGCCCGTCGGCACCGAGAATGCGCCGCGCTTCTACGCACCGCGCACCGCATCAGCTTTTGCCGCCATCAAGGCCGCGCATCCGAACATCCGCATCCTGGCCGGCAGCACCGACGTCGGCCTGTGGGTCACCAAGCAGTTCCGCGACCTGGGCGACATCCTGTACATCGGCCAGGTGGCCGACCTGTACGCACTGCAAAAGCGTGACGGCTGGATCGAGATCGGCGCTGCCGTCTCGCTGGAAAAGGCCTACGAATTCCTGGCCGCGGACTACCCGGAGCTGACCGAGCTGTGGAAGCGCTTTGCCTCGCTGCCGATCCGCAATGCCGGGACACTGGGCGGCAACGTCGCAAACGGCTCGCCGATCGGTGACTCGGCACCCGCGCTCATTGCCATCGGCACGCGCGTCGTCCTGCAGCGTGGCGAAGTCCGCCGCGAGTTGCCGCTCGAAGACCTCTACCTCGCCTACCAGAAGAACGCGATGGAAGAAGGCGAGTTCGTTGCGGGCCTGCGCATCCCCGCACGTGAGGGCCGCGATGCTCTGCGCTTCCGTACGTACAAGCTCTCGAAGCGCTTCGACGAAGACATTTCCGCCGTGTGCGCGGCGTTGGCCATCGAGCTGGACGGTGACATGGTGCGCAGCGCACGCATCGCTTACGGCGGCATGGCGGCAACGTCCAAGCGCGCGACGGAGACGGAAAACGCCATCGTTGGCCAGCCGTGGAACGAAGCGACGGTGCGTGCTGCCATGGCAGCCATGTCGCGTGACTACACCCCGCTGACCGACATGCGCGCCACCGACAACTACCGCCGCGTATCGGCTGCCAACACGGTGTACCGCTTCTGGCTGGAAACCCGCACCGATGCGCCGCTCGGGCCCCAACAGATCAATGTGCGCGCAGTCGAATTGAATACCCTCACGGCAGCCTAAGAACATGAACAAGCAAACCGAAGCCTTCCTGCTGGCGGAAGCCGATATTGCTGCCGCCATGCCTGATCAGCGCGGTGCTGTGGTGGGCATTTCGCGCCCGCACGAATCTGCGCACCTGCATGTTGCTGGCACCGCCACCTACACCGACGACATCCCCGAGCTGGCCGGCACGCTGCACGCGGCGCTCGGCATGAGCACGCAGGCGCATGCGCGCATCGTCAACATGGATCTGGAACGCGTGAAGGCTGCGCCGGGCGTCGTGGCGGTATTCACGTCAGCCGACATTCCGGGCACGAACGATTGCGGCCCGATCATCCATGACGATCCCATCCTGGCGATCGACACGGTGCACTTTATCGGCCAGCCGATGTTCATCGTGGTGGCCACGTCGCACGATGCGGCGCGCCGTGCAGCGCGTCTGGGCAATATCGAATACGAAGTGCTGCCCCCGCTGCTGACGCCTGAAGAGGCACGCGCTGCCGGCAAGTCCGTGCTGCCGCCGATGCACCTCAAGCGCGGCGAACCCGCCGAGCGCATCGCTGCCGCGCCGCACTCCGAAGCCGGCAAGATGTCATTGGGCGGCCAGGAGCAGTTCTACCTCGAAAGCCAGATCTCGTACGCGGTGCCGAAGGAAGACAACGGCATGCACGTTTGGTGCTCGACGCAGCATCCGACCGAGATGCAGCACATGGTGTCGCACATGCTGGGCTGGCACGCCAACCAGGTGCTGGTTGAATGCCGTCGCATGGGCGGCGGTTTCGGCGGGAAGGAGTCGCAATCGGGCCTGTTCGCCTGCTGCGCTTCGCTGGCGGCATGGAAACTCGCCTGCCCCGTCAAGCTGCGTCCGGACCGCGACGACGACATGATGATCACCGGCAAGCGGCATGACTTCCGCTTTGCCTACGAAGCCGGCTACGACGACGATGGGCGCATCCAGGGCGTCAAGGTCGACATGACCTCGCGCGCCGGTTTCTCGGCCGACCTGTCGGGCCCGGTGATGACGCGCGCCATCTGCCACTTCGACAACGCCTACTGGCTGCCTGAGGTGGAAATCGACGGCTTCTGCGCGCGCACCAACACGCAGTCGAACACCGCGTTCCGAGGCTTTGGCGGCCCGCAGGGCGCGTTTGCCATCGAGTACATCATGGACAACATCGCGCGCTCGGTCGGCAAGGATGCGCTCGACGTACGCCGCGCCAATCTGTACGGCAAGGACAAGAACAACGTCACGCCATACGGCCAGACGGTGGAGGACAACGTCATCCATGAACTGCTGGACGAGCTGGAAGCGACGTCCGACTATCGCGCCCGCCGAGAAGCGATTCGCGCGTTCAATGCGACCAGCCCGGTGCTCAAGCGTGGCCTTGCGCTGACGCCGGTGAAGTTCGGCATCTCGTTCAACGTGAAGCACTTCAACCAGGCCGGCGCCCTTGTGCACGTCTACAACGACGGCTCGATCCTCGTGAACCACGGCGGCACCGAAATGGGCCAGGGCCTGAACACGAAGGTCGCGCAGGTCGTGGCACACGAACTGGGCGTGTCGTTCACGCGCATCCGCGTCACGGCGACCGACACCAGCAAGGTGGCAAACACCTCCGCCACGGCGGCATCCACAGGCAGCGACCTGAACGGCAAGGCTGCACAAGACGCCGCACGCCAGATCCGCCAGCGCCTGATCGCGTTTGCGGCCGAGCATTACGAAGCGCCCATCGAGACGGTGGCGATCGTGGGCGACCATCTGGAAATCGGTACGCGCCGCGTGCCCTTCGACGAGCTGATCGGCAAAGCCTACGTTGCCCGCGTGCAGTTGTGGTCCGACGGCTTCTACGCCACGCCCAAGCTGCACTGGGATCAATCCAAGCTCAAGGGCCGCCCGTTCTACTACTACGCGTATGGCGCAGCCGTGTCGGAAGTGGTGGTCGATACGCTGACCGGCGAATGGCGCCTGCTGCGCGCCGACGTGCTGCACGACGCCGGCCGCTCGATCAACCCGGCCATCGACATCGGCCAGGTGGAAGGCGCGTTCATCCAGGGCATGGGCTGGCTCACGACCGAAGAGCTGTGGTGGAACAAGAACGGCAAGCTGATGACGCACGCGCCGTCCACCTACAAGATCCCGACGGTCAACGACTGCCCGCCGGACTTCCGCGTGAATCTGTTCAACAACGCCAACGTGGAAGACAGCATCCACCGCTCCAAGGCACTTGGCGAACCGCCGCTGCTGCTGCCGTTCTCGGTGTTCTTCGCCATTCGCGATGCGGTGGCCGCCGTGGGCGACGGCCGGACGAATCCGCCGCTGAACGCACCGGCCACCAGCGAAGAAATCCTCAAGGCCGTGGATGCTATCCGCAGCGCCCCGCTGTCCGCCTGAGTTCGGAGAACAGACCATGGACCACACGCAACTGCGTCCATTCCGCTTCGCCGACGTGCTCGCCACCGTGCAAGCGGCGCAGCCGTGCGTGCTGGTCACGGTAACGGACGTGCAGGGCTCTGCTCCACGCGAACCAGGCACGCTGATGCTGGTATGCACCGACGGCTTCTTCGGCACCATCGGCGGCGGCCATCTCGAATGGCGCGCGATGGAAATCGCCCAGACGATGATGGACGCGCCCGAGGCCACCGGCGAAGCGCGCCGCCAGTTCGTGCGCATTCCGCTCGGCCCTGCGCTCGGCCAATGCTGCGGCGGCGTGGTGCGGCTGTCGCTTGAACGACTCGACACGCGTGATGTGAAGTGGATCGCGCTGGCCGACGACGCCATGCGCCAACGCCGCAGCCTGCGCCGTATCGTCTCCGCCGATCCGGCGGTCGCGGTTGAAGCGAGCGTGGGCGACGCAGCCGCAGCCGGCGTGCAACTCGACGCCAGCGGCTTCACCCAAACCGTGCTGCCGCCCGACATGTCGATCGTACTGTGTGGCGCGGGCCACGTCGGCCACGCCATCGTGCGCGCACTGGCGCATCTGCCCTGTCGCGTCACGTGGGTTGACGAGCGGGATGCGATGTTCCCGTTTCCCACGGAAGTGCCGCCGAACGTCGTCATCGAATCCACCGATACGCCGGAAGCCGTGATCGACCACGCGCCCGCGGGCAGCTACTTCCTGGTCATGACGCACAACCATGCGTTGGATCTCGCGCTGTGCGAACGCATCATGCGCCGCACGGACTTTGCCTACTTCGGCCTGATCGGTTCCAAGACGAAGCGCGCGCGTTTCGAGCACCGCATGGTCGAGCACGGCGTGAACCCGGCCCGCCTGCCGGAAATGGTGTGCCCGATTGGCGTGGCGGGCATCGTGGACAAGGCGCCGGATATCATTGCGGTATCCGTCGTCGCGCAACTGCTGCAGGTGCGAGAGCTGCAACAGCATGCGCTCACCAGCGCGAGCAGCGGCGCGGCGGTCCCTTACCGAGTCCCCACGCCTGTCTGATCATGCCGATTTCCTCCGCGCTTGCAGAACGCATCGCCACCAGCCCCAAAGCTGAACTGCACATCCACATCGAAGGCTCGCTCGAACCTGAACTGATGTTCGCGCTGGCCGAGCGCAACGGCGTGAAGCTGCCGTATGCGTCCGTGGAAGAAGTGCGAGCAGCCTACGCCTTTGACGATCTGCAATCGTTCCTCGACCTGTACTACGCCGGCGCCAGCGTGCTGCTCACCGAGCAGGATTTCTACGACATGACCGCCGCATACGTGGCACGTGCGCTGGCCGACAACGTCCACCACGCCGAAATCTTCTTCGACCCGCAGACGCACACCGCGCGCAACGTGCCCATGCATGTGGTCATTCACGGTATCGTCCGCGCGTTGGATGACGCCGAGCGCGAGCATGGTTTTTCGAGCGCGCTGATCCTCTGCTTCCTGCGCCATCTGAGCGAGGAAGACGCTTTCGACACGCTCGAAGCGGCCCTGCCCTATATCCAGGATCCGGCCAACCGCATCATCGGCGTGGGGCTGGATTCGTCCGAGCGCGGCAACCCGCCGGAGAAGTTCGCACGCGTATTCGCACGCTGCAAGGAACTCGGCCTGCGCCTGGTCGCCCACGCTGGTGAAGAAGGCCCGGCGCAATACGTGATCGACGCCCTCGACATCCTCAAGGTGGAGCGCATCGATCACGGCGTACGCGCCATCGACGATGCCGCGCTCGTCAAGCGCCTCGCGGCCGAACGCATCGCGCTGACGGTCTGCCCGCTGTCGAACGAAAAACTGAAGGTCTACCCCGACCTGCGCGACCACTCGCTCAAGCAACTGCTGGACGCCGGCTGCGCTGTGACGCTGCATTCCGACGATCCGGCCTACTTTGGCGGCTACATGAACACCAACTGGCTCGCCACGTTCAACGCCCTCGACCTGTCTGCAGCCGATGCCCACGCGCTCGCGCGCAACAGCTTCGAGGCGTCATTCCTGCCCGAACAGGACAAAGCCCTGTGGCTCGCCAAGGTCGACGACCACTGGAAAGCCGCACACTAAAAATCCACGAGACGATATGACCACGATGCCTCCGACTTCCAACACCGTTCACGCCTACCGCGGCCGCGTGCTGCATTTCCTGCACGATCCGCAGTATCGCGAGCGCGATGCCTATGAGTACTGGGAAGACGGCCTGCTCGTGGTCTTGGGCGGCAAGGTGATCAAGGCCGGCGACTATGCCGCGCTACGTGAAGACCTGCCGGCCGGCGCGCAATTGCACGACTACAGCGGCAAGCTGATCGTCCCGGGCTTCATCGACACTCATATCCACTTCCCCCAGACGGACATCATCGCGTCGCCGTCGCCGGGTCTGCTGCATTGGCTGGAGACGTACACCTTCCCGGAAGAGCGCCGCTTCGAAAGCGAGCAGTACGCCGCCGGCGTCGCCTCGTTCTTCCTCGACGAACTGCTGCGCAACGGCACGACCAGCGCGATGGTGTGGAGCACCGTGCATCGCGGGTCTGCCGAGACGCTGTTCACGCAAGCCCAGCAACGCGGCATGCGCATGATCACGGGCAAGGTGATGATGGACCGCAACTGCCCGGAATACCTGCGCGACACGGCGGAATCCGGCGCGCGCGACACGGCTGACCTGATCTCGCGCTGGCACGGCAAGGACCGCCTGGCTTACGCCATCACGCCGCGATTCGCGCCCACGTCGAGCGAAGCCCAGCTGCAGGCCTGCGCCGAACTCGCCAAGCAATACAAGGACGTCTTCATCCAGACGCACGTCGCCGAGAACCCCGACGAAGTGAAATGGGTGGCTGACCTGTTCCCAGACGCGCGCAGCTATCTGGACGTCTACGACCGCTACGGCCTGCTGCGCAAAGGCGCCTTTTACGGCCACGCCATCTGGCTGGACGACGGTGACCGCCAGCGCATAGCCGAATCCGGCGCAGCCGTCGCGCACTGCCCCACCTCCAACCTGTTCCTGGGCAGCGGCCTGTACAACTTCCACAAGAACGACGCACACCGCCTGGCACTCACGCTGGCGACCGACGTGGGCGGCGGCAGCTCGTTCTCGATGCTCCGCACGATGGGCACGGCGCATAAGGTCGCGCGCATGGGCGGTTATCACCTGACTGCGCTGCGGATGTTCTACCTGGCCACGCGCGGCGCCGCTGAGGCTCTGGGCTGGGAAGACCGCATCGGCAGCTTCGTGCCGGGCGCGGAAGCCGACTTCATCGTGCTGGACCCGGCAGCCACGCCGCTGCTGGCCCGCCGCAATGCGCGCTCGGAAACGCTGGAGGAACTGCTGTTCTCATTGGCGCTGCTGGGCGAGGATCGCGCCGTGGCTGCCACATACATCCAGGGCGAGCCCGCCAAATTCGCGGTTGGCGCCAACGCCTGATCCATTTATAATCCTCGCTTCTATTGGGGAGTAGCCGCCTGGGGTCGATACCCCGGGGGCCACGTCAACAGACTTGACCGCCGTCGCAACGACAGGTGGTTATGGCGTGGTCAGCCGCACTCAGGGTGCCACCCCGGCACCCGGTGACGCGCCTGGCGAGACCGATGACAACCCACTGCGGACAGGGCCGGCAGTGGCGCGTCATTGGTTCGCATACGGCCCGGACACCACAACAACATGGAAGCCTTTCTCGTCTCCACCGGCATCGTCGCGCTCGCTGAAATCGGCGACAAGACGCAATTGCTGTCGATCCTGCTGGCCGCGCGTTTTCGCAAGCCGGTGCCGATCATTCTCGGCATCTTCATCTCCACCCTCGTCAACCACGCACTGGCCGGCGCTGTCGGTGGCTGGATCACGCATGTGCTCGGCGAAAACGTGCTGCGCTGGATCCTAGGCGTGGGCTTTATCGCCATGGCCGGGTGGATGCTGATTCCGGACAAGCTCGACGACGACGAAGCGCCCTCCACGACGCAGCGCGGTCTGGGCATCCTGGGGACCACCATCGTTGCGTTCTTCTTTGCCGAGATGGGGGACAAGACGCAGATCGCGACCGTTGCACTGGCCGCCCGCTTTAACGACGTGCTTTCTGTCGTGGCGGGCACCACCGTCGGCATGCTGCTGGCCAATGTGCCGGCCGTGCTGATGGGCAACAAGTTTGCGTCGCGCATGCCGATCAAGCTGGTGCATCGGATTGCTGCGCTGATCTTCCTGGTGCTGGGTGTGCTGGCGCTGCTTGGCGTGAGTAAATAACCAGTCAGCGCCTCATACTTCCAGGCTAGTTTGATTGGCAAACTCAGGATTTTCGGTCACCCGTTTGTTTGCCAAACCACGGCCAGTACGCACGGCCCTCACCCCGCGCACGGTCCCATTTCGTAATTGGCGGCGTCGGCTGCCAGCCCGGCGGGGGGCCGATCAGTACCGCCCAGCTGTCTTTGGCATCGGCCACGCTGGTGACGACGGCACTCTTGCCGCTTTGGTTGGCGTAGGCAGCGGCAAACGCGGCGTTGACCGCGAAGCTGGCGGCACGCACCGGGCCTTCCATGACTTGGGACACGCTGTAGAAATTGCCGATTTGGTCCAGATCCGGCCATTGCTGGTGGACGGCGGCGTGCAGCGGCCCCATCAAGGCATTCACGTTGGTGGTGTGCTTGTGCACGTCGTGGTAGACACGTTCGACCGGGTGATCCTGGGAGGCCTGTTCTTGCAGCGTCTTCATCAACGGGCTCCACGGGCCACCCGGGTTGGCGGCCTTGGCGCCGATGCCGCCTTCGTGATGCTGCGGCGTGTAGATGGACGCGAGCGGCGCGTAGCCCCAGTTGGCGCTGGGGTGGCCGAGGATGAGGAGGGCGGTGTTTTCGTTGGTCTGCTCGCCCATCGGGTAGTTGGGCGCATCCATGTTCCACACCCACACCAGCTTGTTGGGGTTATCGGCCAGGAATTTGAGCGCCTCTTGCAGATCGTAGAAGCCCACGGTCTCGTCGCCAGCCTTGAGCACCACCTGTGGCAGCTTGCCGCTGGGGTTGTACTTCATGCTTTTGGCGAAGGCGGCATCGGCCACCTTGTCGAACATCAGTCTCCGTGCACCTTGCAACGACAGAATGGACTCGCCAACGATCATTGGTTCACGAGTACGCAGGCCGCGCACGGTTTCGCCGGTCTTCGGGTCTTTGTGCAGCTTGACCCAGTAGTCCTGCATGCGTTGCTCGGAATGTGCGGCGTCGTAGGCCAGATAGCTGGGCGCGGGCATGCCCATGGCGGCCTGCTCTTTCAGCAGTTCATCCACGCTCCAATCATCGCCAAGGGCATAGTTCTTCAGGTACGTGGGCGTACCGATCCACTCGCGCGGCATACCCGCGAACACGATGGCATCCATGAAGTCGGGCCGGTCGGTACCCTGCTCCATCGAGTAGAAACCCGAGTTGAAGTAGCGATAACTGAAAGTGCTCAGAGGAACACTCAACAGCTTGCTATAGGCTCCCCAGAACCTGTCGCGCTTGATCTGCGGGTAGTCATCTAGACGCTTCTTGCGCTCTAGCCCGAGCGTTAATTCCCCTACCGCATCCCCAAGCTTGAATCTTGCTGCATCGCGATCATTGGCGTTGGGCTGGGCCAGGCCCTGCGCCCAAAGTAAGTTCCATTGGGTGGGGTAGTCCCGCCACATCAGCGGGTTGATCCATTGCACGCCCAACAGCACGGCAGCGGGGGCTTTCGGGTCGGCCTGCGCGGCGGCCTGCATACGCGGCCAGGCCACGGGCTTGCGGGAATACGAATCGTTGGCGGACATCGACACTCCAGAATAACTAACGGTCAACAGCAGGCAGGCGGCGGCCAGCACGCGCGTGGCCTTCAGCGCGCGCCTGCATGGGCTCAAACAAGACAAGTTGGGCATGGCAGCTCCCTCAGGCATAGGGGGTACCGGTGTCGTCCGGCGTGTGGTGGGAGTACATGCGCCCCGGGTTGCGCTCGCCGGGGATCCCGATCGCCGTGACGCCGCCCTTGGCTTCGACGAACATGTCGTGGTCTTCCAGCTTCTTGCTGTCATACGTGGCTTTCTCGGAGTTGTAGTACTCAAACTCAATATCCTTCGCGGGCTCCCGCCCCGCCGGATATACCTCGCCCCCCTCAGACTGCGGCTCACACCAGCGCCAATCCGCCATCCTGCGGAACTGAGCCATGTGATTGGCGTTGAACAGACACAGGCCCACATCCACGTCATACGCCAGCACGTGTTCACTGTGCGCCGGGTTGGTGAGGATGGTGGAGTGGTTGGTGGGCTGCTGGCGGTCGCCTTCCTTCAACTGCGCCGCGCGCGCCTGCTCCTCGAACTTGCCAAACTCGGTGCCGCGAATCTTGTGATGGTTCTCGTCGTTCATCAGAGCAATGTCGTTTTTATCGAAGGTGGCTCCGCTCTGGAGTTGGCCCCTTTCGTCGTAGGCATTGCGCCGCGCGCGCTGGCGAATGCCGGCGTTCTGGTCGTAGCGCATGGCGGCTTCGCTGGCAGTGCTGCCGTGTCCGGTCGTGCGTTGATGGGCGTAAGGGTCCTCAGTGCCCTGGGGGACTTGACGCGCCGGATTGAGCGCATCACGAGCGGATTCGTAGTGGACATTGAAGGGGCCCAGCGTGTGGACGCCGTCGACGTAGCATTGCTCGGTCGGCAGCGTGCTGCCGTCGCTGCGCGCCAGGTAGACAGCCCGCGGCACGATGCCGCCGCTGGAGATGGCCGGCGCGTTGACACGCACGGCCCAGTCCTTGTCGGGCACGCCATTGACCTTGGCGACATTGCTCACCTGATTGGCAATTGCAGCGCCCGCTCCCATGAATATGCCGATGGTCGAGCCAAAGAACTTGCCCCAAAAACCCTTTCGATCGTCACCCCAGATTTTCTTGAATTGAACGCTCACGCGTTCGGAATCCGGAGTCCAGAAGATGCTGGTCTCGGGATTGGCGCCAATGGTGTCATTCCAGTAGTGGTAGTCAGTACCAGGGGTGCCGCCCACCTTGTACGGCACCCCCGGCTTGGCCTCGGCCCAGACACGTTGGTAGAGCACACCGTCAGCTCCGGTGGCCTCCACATCTTCCTTGTTTAAACCTAGCCAGCCCATACCACGCACGGCGGCAACGGAGATGACCCGATCATGCGGGCTGCAGTACAAGAAGACGCGGGCGCGCGTGTCGCGCCCCTTGCAATCTTGCTCGGCGGTGCAGGCAGCGTCGCCATTCCGAGGCTTGTGGTTGAAGGCGTGCTGGGTTACGAAGTCGGCATCGTAGTGCTGCGCTCGCTCCTTGCCGAAGCCCCGCACGATGTCGAAGAAGTTCCTGAGGCCCTTGGCGCGGGCTTCATAGGTGACACGACCCGCTTCGTTTTTTGAATCGTATTGGGAGACGTTGTCGATCCAGCTCTTGCGCAGGCTGTAGGGCGCACAGGCGAGGACGTAGTTGTCGGCGACACCGTTGCACTTGCCTTCACCGTTGAATTCGGCGTGATGGGCGCCAAAGTACGCCGAGCCGATGCCTATCATGTTGCCTTGGCTATGGCAGACCACGGTAATGGGACAATCCTTGTCAGTGACACCATCGCGCTTCAGCGTCCTATGCACCTCGCGGATGCGGCTCACCAGCTTGGCCAGTCGCCAGGCGGCGAAGGCCTGGTAATGACGGGCCGGAGCACTGTAGACCTGCCGGTCACTGGTTTGAAGGTGGGTCAGGGACAGTGCGCCAAAAACGAGTTCCGCATCGGTGCCTTTGTTGAACATGTCGGGCAAGGCCGAGCAGCCGTTCACGAAGGGGCCGCCGCCCCAGGCGTTCTTCTCATCGAGCAGAATGTTGCCGCCCACGGCATTGAGTTCATCGACACTGGACTTGTAGCCCCAGCGGAACCGAATGACGGGGCTGTAGCCTGCGTCTTTGACAAACGTTGCCGACTTGAGGTCACGCTGGATGTAGCCATCCTCAGTCAATTCGCTCATGTAGGTGACGGGCCTGAGTTGCCCGCTACCCTTGACGCGAAAGACATGATCGTCCTCGCGTTGCAGGCGCGCGTTCAGGCCCTTGCAGAGCCCCTCCTCTGCGGTGTCAAACCATTCGCCCATGGAGTTGACGCCGTGTACAAAGACGATGACGCCCGGCAGTGGCAAGGGCTCATCCACATCTAGGCATGGATTGCCCGGCAGGCAGAGGGCTTCTGCGCGCGGGCCGCCTGAAAAAGATTCGATTGAATCAGTCATTGATGCGTCCTGTCCGATTGATGAGAGCGGTTAGCCAAACTTGATTGCCAGCACGTCTGCTGCCTGAGATTCATGCAGGTCGGTTTCTCCCAGGGCGTTACTGACTCCCCTGATAACGCTGCCGTCTCTCTTGACGATTTCATACGACCGGTTCGCTACGGGTTCATTGTCTGCGGGACGAATCAGCCGGAACTTGCGCCCCGTATCCCCTGAGTCGAACTGCGGTAATGCCCCATCAATCCCCTGCGGCCCTGGCGCATCAAAGTCGGCGGTATGCGCATGCACGCGCGTCGGTCCAAAGATATCCACGCACCCATCCGCGATGCGGATGCCGGCATTGCCACTCATGAAGGTGATACCGGTCTTGCCATTGAGCACGATGGTGCCGTCGGTGGTGGTAATCACCACATCCGTCTTGGCGTTGAGCGCCATGTTCTTGCTCTGCGCCTGTAGCACGAGCTGGCCTTGGTGGGCGGTGGCCTTCCAATCACCACTGTGGGCGAACTGGCTGATGCCAGTGCCAGCGTTGACAATGTATTGCTGACCTGCCGTGTGTTGCTGGTTGAGTTTGGAGATCGTGTCGACGTGCTTGCCGGCGTAGCTGGTCAGCGTCTCGGGTGTGGCGAACGCCATGCCCGCCGGCGCGTAGGCGCCAATGATGGGTTGTCCACCTTGCCCCGGGGCGTCCTTATGGTTGTTGGCGCCAGCGTCCCAGTCCTCGATGGCTTGGGTTAGCTTGGATTGCGGATCGGTGTCGCTCTTGAGCGCTTCGTGCTGACTGCTGTAGTTGCCGAACGATTCGGCGGTCTCAAGCGCTGCGCGCATGCAGCGGATGAATTCCTCTCGCGTGAAGTGGCCACCCACGGCAGCGATTTGCCCTTCTGCGGTAAAGAACAGGCCCTTGGCGCCTCGCACACTGCCCTGCCCATCAGTACGCAGATCAAAACCTTCGCCACGCGGGTCTTTGCGCCCAGGCTGCCCCGGCACACCGGTCAAGTAGCCCAGGTTGAGCTGGGATGTCTGGTGGTCTGACGACAGTTGGGCCTGAATCTGCCCTTGGGTGTCATCCATCAGAAGATGGTTACGCCGCCGCCCGAAGAGTTCCTTGCTGGCAATGCCGGACAACGCATGCTGCGTCGGCAGCGCCCACGGCGGTGTGTTGAGCTGGTTGGGTACGCGACCAACGATGATCGGCGTGTTCGGATCGCCGTTCAGATAGTCGACCAGGACCTCCTGACCAATACGAGGAATTTGCATGGTGCCGAATTGATCGCCGGACCAGCCATTGGACACGCGGATCCAGGGCGAGGAATTCTCGTCGTGCTGGCCGTAGCGGTCCCATTCGAACTGGATTTTGACGCAGCCGTGGTCGTTGGTCCAAATCTCTTGGTTCTCGGGACCGGTGACGACGGCGCGCTGGATACCTTGAACGCGACGCTTGTGGGCGATCCGTTCTGGACGGAAGACTTCGTCCGTGGGGTGAGCTTCGAAGCTGACGCGGCAGGTGTATTGCTGGGTGCCGCCACTGTGGATGCCCACGTCTTCCAACATCAGGTCCGTGCTCACAATCAGGACTTCGCGGTTCAGCGCGTCATGGTCGTGATTGGTGATGTGGTAGGTGTTGCCGGCGGCGACGCCGCGCAGGTTGCCGACACCACGCATGCGTCGCCCCTTGGCGCGCCGCTCTTCCGTATGAATGCGAGCGTGCAAGTTGCCGACATCTCGGCTGTCATAGAGGCCGGGTTCGTATTCGTAGCGTTCGAACTCGGAAAACAGCGTGTCGCGCGGCAGGCTGTCACTGGTGGTGAGGTCGGCTTTGGGCTGGCGTGGGTCGTAATCCTTGAACGTAACCTTGCCGGTACGCAGACGGTTGATGGGCTCGAAACGTGTCAGGTGCTCCTGGTCGATCTTGAAACCTTGCGGGTAGATCGACAGCGCGTGATATGCCCCGCTGGGGAATTTGCGCCAGGCGCCGGATTCGGAGACGAGCACGAGCCGGTGGTGGCTGCCATCGTGTTCGAAGAAATAGCTGATACCCCATTCTTCGGTGAGACGTTGGATGAAGTGAGCGTCGGTCTCGCCGTGCTGGACTTCCCAGATGAGCTTGGGGAAGACACTGGTGTCCAGACGCTTGTCCACCGAATACGGGTAATCGGCCAGCACTTCGTCGAGGATGTCGATGACAGACTTGTTTTGGAACGCTTTGTAATCAGAGGTCTGACTGGCCAACCAAAACCAGGGGCGCAAGGTGTAGCGGTAGAGACGATTGTTGTCCACGCCGCCGATCAGTTCGACGGCGGTGATCAGGCCGGTGATTTCTCGCACACCCGCACCAACACCACCAAGCAGGCCGGTGCCCATGCCGTCCAGTTCGATGGACAAGGTCATCTCGTGGCCAATGGCAGCGTCTAGATCTGATTCGAGCATGGACTGATCGGCTGCCAACGAAACGGGGCGCAGATCCACTGTGTAGGTGAACAACTCGCTCAGCGCTTCGCGGCCCGAGACGCGCACGAATTCCAACTGTGGCTGCCCCAGTAGGTCAGGGATCGCGTTGCTGCTCGCTTTGACTGTGCGGTGGTTGCCGATTTTGTTGGACATGCGTTCTGCTGCGCCCATCTCTGTGCTCCTCGTGCGTGACACGCCAATGTCGTAGTGACGTGCGTGGTGTTATGAGTGGCTATGACGGTAGCGCTCTTTGTCGTGAAATCGAATGAGAATGGCGCGCAACCGCGTCAAAAGTTGTCACACACCAAGGCTCAACTGACTCCCTCCGACACATCGATTCCATCCCAAACTGTTAGCGTCGATATGCCTCTTCTGCAAAGTCCAGACACGTCCACAGGTATTCCGCCTGCCGCGTCTCGTCTATCGCACGAAAATGTTCGAATCCAGTCGCGTGCAGCATGCTCAAGAACGTTCGCAGCTTCGAAAGCTTGTCGAACAAATCAGCATGCGCTTGATAGCGGCGAATATCGGGGAGGGCTTGGAAATCCGTAATGGCGAGGTCTCCGTCGAGCTGAAGGAAACGCGCCACCCGTGGTGAACGGGTGGGCGAGCATTGACAAGGTTGGAACCCGAGTAGCAACTCTCGATCGGCACGAAGCCGTCCCTGCCAAGCTCGCCCATAAGGGGAAGCGGCCACGGGAGAATGACGACAAGGACTTGTGCTCAGTCCTTGCCGGTTGCTACCGAGGGTTCCAGTCCTCGGCCGCTTTCTCTCATGGCACGAAAGCGGCACCGACAAGTCTAGTGGGCCGCTTCCTATTGAGGCAATACAGCACGGAACAAATCAGAATTTGGCTATGCATGCCCGTGCAGTGCTTTGTCCCGTGGAATTTGTGCGGTGGTGCACGAGGCGCGCATTATCGCGCAACGACACCACACCTGCCCGAAATCAGCTGGTAGGCGCTGCTGCATGCAAAGGCTCGCATTCTCAAGGCGAGAAAAAAAACGGGGCCGCAGCCCCGTTCAACCCTCACCGGTCATGCCACCCGCTAGGGAACGAATGGCATGCTCCGATAAACCGTTCTGTTGTTGCTCAGCGTGCGCCTCAGTTCGTCTTGGCGCCGCCTTCGAACCACTTGGCGATGATCGTGCGCTCGTCGTCGGTGATTTGCGTCACGTTGCCCAACGGCATCAGCTTCTGCTGGACGACCTGCTGGTAGACGAGCTGTGCATGCTTGCCCAGTTCTTCCGGCGTATCGAGCAACACGCCCTTAGCCGGTGAAGGCATCAGGGTAGGATGCGCCGAGTGACATTGGTAGCACCGTGCGGTAACGACTGCCTGTACTTTGGCGAAGTCCGAACCGCCACCGGCGGCCGCTGGAGCCGCAGCACCGCCTTCTGCCGCTGTTGCGGGCGCCGTTGCTGCCGCGGTTTCCGCTGCCGGAGCTACCGAACGCGACACCGGAGCGAGCCACACGGCCACACCCAGCAGCACAGCCACGCCAGCTGCCGGATAACCCCAGTTCACGACGCCCTTGTGCTTCAGGATGAAGAACTGACGGATCAGCACGCCGGCCAGCATGATCAGCACGAGCACAACCCAGTTGTAGTTGGCGGCGTACGTCATGCTGTAGTGGTTCGACAGCATCGCGAACAGCACCGGCAGCGTGAAATACGTGTTGTGCACGCTGCGCTGCTTGCCGCGCTTGCCGTGGATTGGGTCCGGCTTTTCGCCAGCCTTGAGCGAGGCGACCACCTTGCGTTGCCCCGGGATGATCCAGAAGAACACGTTGGCGCTCATGATCGTTGCGATCATCGCGCCGATCAGCAGGAATGCTGCGCGGCCCGAGAACAGGTGGCACGCTGCAAACGCCGCGATCACCACGTAGATCGCCACGAGAATGCCGACCACGCGGTCGTTCTTGCCGAACACGCGACAGATCGTGTCGTATACGAGCCAGCCGACCACCAGGAAGCCCAGCGCCAGCAGCACCGCCGTCGTCGCGGTCATGTCGAACACGCTGCGATCGATCATGTAGACGTTGGCGTTGAACAGGTACACCACCGTCAGCAGGGCGAAGCCCGACATCCAGGTCGAATACGACTCCCAGTAGAACCAGTGCAGATGATCGGGCAGCTGCTTCGGCGCCAGCAGGTACTTCTGCGGGTTGTAGAACCCGCCGCCGTGCACGGCCCACAGCTCGCCGTCGACGCCCTTGTCCTTCAGGTCCGGCGCGGTCGGCTTGGTCAGGCTGTTATCGAGCCAGACGAAGTAGAACGACGACCCGATCCACGCGATCGCGACGATCACGTGCAGCCAACGCAAGAGCAAGTTGGCCCAGTCGAGGATATAGCCTTCCATGATGACTCCCTGCCCTGTTAGCTACCGCGATAGGTCGAATACGACCACGGCGACACCAGCAGCGGCACGTGGTAGTGCGCACTGGTGTCGGCCACGCCGAAGCGCAGCGTCACCACGTCCAGGAACGCGGGATCGGGGAGTTTGACGCCGGCGGCGCGGTAGTACTCGCCCACGCCGAAGTCCAGCTCGTACACGCCGGTTTGCAACGCGTCGCCTTCAAGCAGCGGCGCATCGCAACGGCCATCGTGATTGGTGCGGACCGACTTGATCGGTTGCCGCTGATTGTCGACAATTTTGAACAGTGCGATCGCCAGGTTTTGGCCCGGCGTGCCTGCAGCGGTGTCGAGCACATGGGTGGTCAAGCGTCCCATTTGTCTTCCTCTGTAGTTCGAATTTTCAGAAGCGCCGCTGCCTCCACTTGCACCTCGCGCCAAACCCTTGTGTGACAAGGGCTGGCGTCGGGGCCCGCTCGGTACGTGCTGTGCACGCATCCCGGCGCGCGTCCAGCCGGTTTACGCCTGCCGCCCATGTTGGGAGGGTGCATGCCAAACCGGCAAAGCCGTCGCTCGTCCTGGGTCCGACGCCTTGCTTCTGTCGTGTCGCTAGACTCGGTTGAAACAGGGATTTCCCTAGTTTGTCGGATTCCCGAACGCATTTTGTTGACAATATTGAAGGCTGCCACGAATAATTGTCAACAGGTTTTCGCAGTGGCCTATGCTGCGGCGCGTTACTCAAAGGCGGATCTGCCATGTCCAAGAATCTCAAGCTGGTCTCCACGGAAGCGACGTTGAAGTCGGGCGTCAAGGCATCGGGGGCAACACGCATGTCGGTCGAAGAACGGATGTATCACGAGATCTACGACGCGATCATGGAGCACCGCCTGCCCCCGCGCACCAAGCTGACGGAGCATGCGCTGTGCGAAATCTATGCCACCGCGCGTCATACGGTGCGCAAGGTCTTCTCCCAACTGGCCGCTGACGGCCTGGTTGACCTCGAGCCGAATCGCGGCGCGTTCATCGCGGCGCCCTCCATCGACGAAGCCCACGCCATGTTCGAGCTGCGTCAGATCCTGGAGCGTGCGGTGCTCGACAAGGTCGGCCATAGCAGCAATCCCAAGGCAGCCATCGCCCCGCTGCTGGAACTCGTCAAACAGGAACGCCAGGCGTTTGTCACGCAGGACCGCCCGCGCTGGATTCGCCTGTCTGCAGAATTTCACGTAGCGCTGGCCGAGCAGTCCGGCAACCCGCTGGTGGTCGAGATGATGCGCCGGCTGGTGTCGCGCACCACCCTGATGATCGCCAGCGTCGAGGCCCCGGGCAACAACGCCTGCTCGTTCGACGAACACCTCGACATCCTCAATGCACTGGAGCGTGGCGACGCCAGCGCTGCCCAGGCCCACATGGCCCAGCACTTGCAATGCTGCGCCGATCGCGTGCGCCCCGAAGCGCCCGCTGATTTCGATTTGCGTTCGGTATTGGGCCCACGCGGCGGGAAGGACAAAGTCTAGGACCGGTTCAGCTGTATCGGGCGAGCTGGCACGACAGAGGCCGGCCGTCCAAGAACCTGTCCACGATCCGTAGCGACCTGCCGAAGGTTGGCCCCGGGATACACCGCCCGACATCAGGACGGGACGTGTCACAAGGCCAGAATCGGGGCGCGCAGCAGGAACGTGGGCAGGCTCCAAGCCGGACGCCGTCCGGCTTACCACCCAAAGGAGACCTTTATGGCAAGCAGCACCATCGCCGCCCCCACGGCGGATCTGACCAATGAGCGCGTGGCGTACGGACGCCTGCTCGCATTGGGTCTGCAACATGTATTGGTGATGTATGCAGGCACCGTGGCAGTGCCTCTGATTGTGGGCGGTGCACTGCATCTGCCCAAGGAACAGCTCGCTTTCCTGATCAACGCGGATCTCTTTGCCGCCGGCCTTGCCACCCTCATCCAGGCCTTCGGTATTTGGAAGTTCGGCATTCGCATGCCGGTCATGATGGGCGTGACCTTCGCATCGGTGGGCCCGATGATCGCCATCGGCACGGACCCGAGCATCGGCCTGCTCGGCATCTACGGCGCGGTGATCGCGGCGGGGTTGTTCGGCATCATCGTCGCGCCGCTCATGGGGCGTGTGCTTGGACTCTTCCCGCCTGTCGTGACGGGCACCGTCATCACGCTGATCGGCATGTCGCTGATGGGCGTGGGCATCAACTGGGCTGCCGGCGGCCAGCCGACCATGAAAACCATGGTGGACGGCGTGCTCAAGACCGTGCCGAATCCGGCCTACGGCGACCTGAGCGGCCTGGGCATCGCGCTGGCAGTGCTCGTGATCATCCTGTTGCTGACGAAGTACGGCCGCGGCCTGATCGGCAACATCGCGGTGCTGCTGGGCATCGTGATTGGCACGTTCATCGCCATGGCATTCGGCAAGGTCAGCTTTGCCGGCATTACCGAAGCCGACTGGGTGGCCGTGATCACGCCGCTGCACTTCGGCATGCCGACCTTCCACTTCGGCGCCATCGCTTCGATGTGCATCGTGATGATGATCACCCTGGTGGAATCGACCGGCATGTTCCTGGCGCTGGCAGAAATCACCGGCAAGAAGCTCTCCACCGATGACCTCACGCGCGGCCTGCGCGCCGACGGTCTGGGCACTGTGATCGGCGGTGTGTTCAACACGTTCCCGTACACGTCGTTCTCGCAGAACGTTGGGCTGGTGACGGTGACGGGTGTGCGGTCGCGCTTCGTGGCAGCCATGGGCGGCGTGATCCTCATCGCGCTGGGCCTGTTCCCGAAGATGGCGCACATCGTGGCATCGGTCCCTTCGTTCGTGCTGGGCGGGGCGGGCATCGTGATGTTCGGCATGGTTGCCGCCACGGGTGTGCGCATTCTCGGCTCGATCGATTTCAACAAGTACCGCCACAACCTGTTCATCGTGGCGATCTCGATCGGCTTCGGCATGATCCCGACGCTGGCCCCGACCTTCTTCCAGTACCTGCCGCATTGGCTGGAGCCCGTTACGCACAGCGGCATCGTGCTGGGCACGCTGGTCGCGGTCATCCTTAACCTGTACTACAACGGCATGCAGTCGGCCGAGCACGCCATGCGCGACGCTGCCGCCAACACCCACGGCACGGAGTAATTGCATGAACGCCACTGTCGCGCACAACGACCCGCTTCTGATCGCCCGTCATGCGGACGTGCTGGTCACCATGGATGCGCAACGCCGCGAGATCGCCGACGGCGCCCTGGTTGCGCGCGGTGGCGTAGTCGAATGGGTTGGCGCCTCGGCCGATCTGCCGTCGCAGTACCGCGAGGCCATCGGGCAACCCAACGTACGTGTGATGGAACTGCGCGACCACGTGGTCACGCCGGGCTTCGTCAACACGCACCATCACATGTATCAGAGCCTGACGCGTGCCCTGCCCGCCGCGCAGGACGCCGAACTGTTCGGCTGGCTGACCAACCTGTATCCGGTGTGGGCCGGCCTCACGCCCGAGATGGTGCGCGTGTCTACGCTCACGGCGATGGCGGAACTCCTGCTCTCGGGTTGCACGACCTCCAGTGATCATCTGTACCTCTATCCGAACGGCAGCCGGCTCGACGATTCCATCGAAGCCGCACAGCAGATCGGCATGCGCTTTCACGCGGCGCGCGGCAGCATGAGCGTCGGCCGCAGCCAGGGCGGTTTGCCGCCGGACCGCGTGGTCGAAGGCGAAGAAGCCATCCTGAAGGAAACGCAGCGCCTGATCGAAACGTGGCACAACGCCGATCGCCATTCGATGCTGCGCGTGGTGGTGGCGCCGTGCTCGCCCTTCTCCGTCTCGCGTGACCTGATGCGCGAATCGGCCAAGCTCGCGCGCAGCTACGGTGTGTCGATGCACACCCACCTGGCCGAGAACGATAACGACATCGCTTACTCGCGCGAGAAGTTCGGCATGACGCCGGCCGAGTACGCAGAAGACCTCGGCTGGGTCGGCCGCGATGTCTGGCATGCGCACTGCGTGAAGCTCGACGCGCACGGCATCGACGTGTTTGCACGCACCGGCACTGGCGTCGCGCATTGCCCGTGCTCGAACATGCGCCTGGCTTCCGGCATCGCCCCGATCCGCACCATGCGCGATGCCGGCGTGCCAGTCGGCCTTGGCGTGGATGGCAGCGCGTCGAACGATGGGGCGCACATGCTCGGCGAAACGCGGCAGGCCATGCTGCTCGCACGCGTCGGCTTTGGTCCCGCGGCGATGAGCGCGCGCGAGGCGCTGGAGATCGCCACGCTCGGCGGCGCGCGCGTGCTCAACCGCGACGACATCGGCGCGCTTGCACCCGGCATGTCGGCCGACTTTGTCAGCTTCGATCGTCACCAGGTCGGTTTTGCCGGCGCCGACCACGACCCGGTCGCGGCGCTGGTGTTCTGCGCCCCGTCCAACGTGGCGCACAGCGTGATCAATGGGCGCGTAGTCGTCGAAGACGGCCGCCTGACCACGCTGGAACTCGACGCCCATCTCACGGTTCACCGGAGGCTCGCGCTGGAACTCGCGCAGGCTGCCCGGGCAGTCCCGGCCTGACGCGATGGCGCCTTGCCTCGTTCATGACGCCGCTGTGATGTCGTGAATTTGGAAAGCCGCATTCCACTGTCTGACCGGTGTTGTATGAAGTCTCCTCGACATGAAAAAACCATGACAAACAATAACTATCCGCGCGATCTCATCGGTTACGGCAAGAACCCGCCGAACGCCAATTGGCCGGGCGGCGCGCGCGTCGCCCTGCAGTTCGTCCTCAACTACGAGGAAGGCGGTGAAAACTGCGTCTTGCACGGCGATGCCGGCTCCGAGCAGTTCCTCTCTGAGATCATCGGCGCCGCGGCCTACCCGGCCCGCCACATGAGCATGGAGGGGATCTACGAATACGGATCGCGCGCGGGCGTGTGGCGCATCCTGCGCGAGTTTGAAAAGCGCGGCCTGCCGTTGACGATCTTCGGTGTGTCGATGGCCCTGCAGCGCCATCCGGACGTGACGCAAGCCTTCGTTGATCTGGGCCACGAAATCGCCTGTCACGGCTGGCGCTGGATTCACTATCAGAACATCGACGAAGCTACCGAGCGCGAGCACATGCGCATCGGCGTCGAGATCATCCGCGAGTTGACTGGCAATGCGCCGCTGGGCTGGTACACCGGCCGCGACAGCCCCAACACGCGGCGCCTGGTCGTCGAGCACGGCGGCTTTGCGTACGACGCCGACTACTACGGCGACGACCTCCCCTTCTGGACCGAAGTCGAAACCTCGTCCGGCGAGCACAAGCCGCACCTGGTGGTGCCGTACACGCTCGACACCAACGACATGCGCTTTGCCAGCCCGCAAGGCTTCAACACGGCCGACCACTTCTACCAGTACCTGAAGGACGCCTTCGACGTGCTGTACGAAGAAGGCGATCCCAACGGCCTTGCGCAGCCGAAGATGCTGTCGATCGGCATGCACTGCCGCCTGCTGGGGCGCCCGGCGCGCTTCCGCGCGCTGCAGCGCTTCCTCGACTACGTGCAATCGCACGACAAGGTCTGGATCTGCCGCCGTATCGACATCGCGCAGCACTGGATCCAGAACCATCCGTATGCCAAGCAACCCGTTTTGAGCACCACAGCATGAGCCAGACCACCTACACCCTCTCGCAACTCAACGGCATGGACGCGTCGCAGTTCGTGCAAGTCCTCGGCGGCGTCTACGAGCACTCCCCGTGGGTTGCCGAACAGGCCGCCACGCAGCGCCCGTTCGCCTCGGCCGAGCGCTCGCGGCTGCCATGCGCAATGCCGTGGACACCGCCGGCATTGAGCCGCAGCTCAAGCTCGTGCGCGCTCACCCCGAGCTGGCGGGCAAGGCGGCCGTGCGCGGTGAACTGACCGCCGAGTCGACGCGCGAGCAAAGTGGTGCGGGCCTGAACCAGTGCTCGCCGGAAGAGTTTGCACGCCTGCAGGCCCTCAACGCGCAGTACAACGAGAAGTTCGGCTTTCCGTTCATCCTGGCGGTGCGCAGCTATGACCGCCACGGCATCATCGACAACTTCAGCGAGCGCGTGGAAAACGACCGCGATACCGAGCTGCGTGCATCGCTCGAACAGATTCATCGCATCGCGGGTTTCCGTCTGGCCGATTTGATCGCCGCCAACTGATTTCTCAGGTTCAGCAGCAAAAAACAACGCTGTGGGCGCGGTGTCATGGGGCATGGGACACCGTCCGGCATGGAGCCTGACCAGCCGGCCTGTGACTGCATCAAAGAATGCAGCGCAACCTGCAGTGACTTTCAACAACAAAGGAGGTAGCAATGCAGTCGAAATTCAAGCGTGGCATGGCCGCGCTGGCAGTGGCATCGGCACTGGGGGCAGCAAGTGCCGGTGCGCAGGCGCAGTCGTCCGTCACGCTGTACGGCCAGGTGGATGCCTGGGCGGGCGCCACCAAGACCCTGGGCGCATCGGATCGCGCCTGGGGCGTCAACTCGGGCGGTATGTCGACCTCGTACTGGGGCATGAAGGGCAGCGAAGATCTGGGCAATGGCTTGAAGGCGATCTTCACGCTGGAAGCGTTCTTCCGCCCGGACACCGGCAAGTACGGGCGCTTTGACGGCGATACGTTCTTCGCCCGCAACTCGTTCGTCGGCCTGCAATCGAGCACGTGGGGTTCGATCAAGCTCGGCCGCCTGACGCCGCCGTATTTCGTATCGACGATCCTGTTCAACCCGTTCATCGATTCGTACACGTTCTCGCCGATGGTGTTCCACACGTACCTCGGCAACGGCCTGCGCGGCCCCGGCGGTATCTCGGGTCTGGTGGGCGATTCGGGCTGGAACAACGCGATCATGTATTCGACGCCGGACTTCAACGGTCTGACCGCCAACTTCATCTACGGCGCGGGCGAGCAAGCCGGCCACAACGGCCAGAACAAGTGGGGCGGCAACTTCCTGTACTTCCATGGCAACTTCGCAGCCACGGCGGCTTTCCAGCAGGTGCGCTTCGACTCCGCCCCGGGTGACCTGAACGCACTGGTGGCAGGCTTCTCGCGTCAGACGGCCGCGCAGCTCGGTGCCACGTACGACTTTGGCGTGGCCAAGGTCTACGGCCAGTACCAGTACATCAAGAACGCCATCAACTCGGGGGACGCGAAGAGCAACGGCGGCCAACTGGGCATGTCGGTGCCGGTGGGCCCGGGCAGCATCCTGGCGTCGTACGCGTACACCAAAACTTCGGGTGCGGCTGACGTGAAGCGCAACACGTGGGCGGTCGGTTACGACTATTCGCTGTCCAAGCGCACTGACGTGTACGCCGCGTACATGCGCGACAAGGTGACGAGCCTCAGCTCGGCAGACACCTTCGGCGTGGGCATCCGCGCGAAGTTCTAAGCAGTCGGCAGCAAAGAAAAACGGCGCCTGGACTTTCCCCAGGCGCCGTTTTCTTTTGGGCCGCCAACCTTCAGCGGCCCAACAGTTGGATCAACCAATCAACGCGTAGCCGACACGTCTGCCACCGCCAGCGCCGTCATGTTGACGATGCGGCGCGACGTGGCCGACGGGTTCAGGATGTGCACCGGCTTGGCCGCGCCCAGCAGGATCGGGCCCACCGTCACGCCCTGCCCGCCCGTGATCTTGAGCAGGTTGAACGCGATGTTGGCGGCGTCGAGCGACGGCATCACCAGCAGGTTTGCGCTACCCGAGAACGCGCTCTTCGGCAGGAAATGATGGCGGATGTCTTCCGACAGTGCCGCGTCACCCTGGATCTCGCCTTCCACCTGCAGGTCGGGCGCTTCCACCTTCAGCAGGTCATACGCAGCGCGCATGCGGCGGGCCGATGCGTTTTTCGACGAGCCGAACATCGAGTGCGACAGCATCGCCACCTTCGGCTCCTGGCCGAAACGGCGCACTTCTTCTGCCGCCAGCTTGGTGATGTCGGCCAGCTCTTCTGCGCTCGGCAGCTCGTTGACGAACGTATCGGTGATGAACAGCGTGTGCTTCTCCAGCATCAGGCCGTTCATGGCGGCGAACACCTTGGCATTCGGGGCCAGGCCGATCACGTCACGCACGTGTTCCAGGTGGGCGTCGAAGCGGCCAACCGTGCCGCACAGCAGCGCATCGGCATCACCCAGGCGCACCAGCAGTGCACCGATCAGCGTGTTCGAACGGCGCAGCGCCGACTTCGCCATGTCCGGCGTCACGCCGTTGCGGCCCATCAGCTCGTGGTAAGCGGTGTGGTACTGGTGATAGCGGCGGTCGTCTTCCGGATCGACCAGCTCGAAATGCACCCCCGGCTTCAGGCGCAGGCCGGCCTTCTGGATGCGCATTTCGATCACGTGCGGACGGCCGATCAGGATCGGCTTGGCCAGGCCTTCGTCCACCACCGTCTGCACCGCGCGCAGCACGCGCTCTTCTTCACCTTCGGCGTAGACGACGCGCTTCGGGTTGGCCTTGGCGGCCGAGAACACCGGGCGCATGGTCAGGCCCGTGTGGTACACGAAGTCGCTCAGCTGGGCGCGATAGGCGTCCAGATCCTTGATCGGGCGCGTGGCCACGCCAGACTCTTCCGCGGCCTTGGCGACGGCCGGCGCGATCTTCTCGATCAGGCGCGAATCGAACGGCTTCGGGATGATGTAATCCGGGCCGAAGGTCAGGTCCTGGCCGGCATAAGCCTGCGCCACGGCATCGTTCGTTTCGGCTTCTGCCAGCTCGGCAATGGCCTTCACGCATGCCAGCTTCATCTCTTCCGTGATCTTGGTGGCGCCGCAATCGAGCGCACCGCGGAAGATATACGGGAAGCACAGCACGTTGTTGACCTGGTTCGGGTAGTCCGAGCGGCCCGTAGCGATGATGCAGTCCGGGCGCGCGGCTTTGGCCACTTCCGGGCGGATTTCCGGCTCGGGATTGGCCAGCGCCAGGATGATCGGCTTCGGCGCCATGGTCTTGACCATGTCGGCGGTCAGCACGCCGGCGGCCGAGCAACCCAAGAACACGTCTGCATCGCGCACGATGTCGGCCAGCGTACGGGCCGACGTGTCTTGCGCATAGCGCGCCTTGTTCGGCTCCATCTTGGCGTCGCGGCCGGCGTAGATCACGCCCTTGGAGTCGACTACGTAGACGTTCTCGCGCTTGACGCCCAGGCCGACCATCACGTCCAGGCAGGCGATGGCCGCGGCGCCCGCACCCGACACGGCCACCTTCACATTGCCGATGTCCTTGCCGACGACCTTCAGGCCGTTGAGCAGGGCAGCCGACGAGATGATCGCCGTGCCGTGCTGGTCATCGTGGAAAACGGGAATATTCAGGCGGTCACGCAGCTTCTGCTCGATGTAGAAGCACTCCGGCGCCTTGATGTCTTCGAGGTTGATCCCGCCCAGCGTCGGCTCCAGCGAGGCGATGATGTCAACGAGCTTGTCCGGATCGCGCTCGGCCAGTTCGATATCGAACACGTCCACGCCGGCAAACTTCTTGAACAGGCAGCCCTTGCCTTCCATGACGGGCTTGCTGGCCAGCGGGCCGATGTCGCCCAGACCCAGCACCGCGGTGCCGTTGGTGATCACGCCGACCAGGTTGCCGCGCGACGTGTACTCCGCCGCCAGCGACGGGTCTTGCTCGATCGCGGTACACGGATATGCCACGCCCGGCGAATACGCCAGCGAAAGATCACGCTGGTTGATCAGCGCCTTGGTCGGGCGAACCTCAATCTTGCCGCGCGTGGGGGCGCGGTGATATTCAAACGCTGCGCGGCGCAGTTCGGCCTCGGCGCCTTGGTCTTGGGAATCCGGCGAGGCGTCGTGAAGCTTGTCGTTCATAGCAATGCATCCTGATGGGGAGTTCCGCAGACGAGGCGCACATGCGCTCAGGCAGAAACTCCCTGAGACGAAGTGGCAAAAAACAGTGGGAACAGAGAGAAACCGGGGGTGAGGCCGCACGCGTTGTGGGGCACCGTCAGAAGGGTAGCGACGGCGCGGAGGCAGCGCCGGCCAGGGGTGGCGGTCGGCGCGAGACGGGATGAATTGACAACGCTCAAGCGGAGTACGGCTGGCGGCCTACAGATTAGGTCATGCATTCTAACGTAGACCGCCAGCCAAAACCCACCCTGGCGCACTACTTGGGTGCCGGCCCGGAAGCTGGTTTGGCCGCCGGTTTCACCGATGGATCAACAGGCAACTCTACGAGGATGGGCTGCGCGTTCGGCGCCGGGAAATTGGCAAAGGCGCTGCGTACCAGGTAAGGCATCACCGCCGTCAGCGATCCATCCCCACCCTGCGTTTGCGCCGTCACCTGATAAACACGCTTACCGGTGGCTGCCTCGTCAATTTCCACGTGATAGGCGTAGAACGGCACCTGCACGTTGGTATCCACATATTGCGGCCCCCACGGGCCCCAAGGCCCCCAAGGGCTGCGCCATGGCCCCCAGGGCCCCGGACCCCAATACGGGTCCGGATACACGGGCTGGCGCACCTGCACGAGGCGCGTGGCGGTCGAGTAGTCCAGGCGCACCACATAGCGCGCGCTGGCACGCGGCACGCTGGTAAAGCCGTGGGCAGCAAGCTGGTCTGATGTCCAGGCCTCGTAGGTCTGGCGTTCCAGGTCATTTTGCTGCGCTGCGGTGTGCTCGAAGGCATAGGTGCGCGGCGGGTTGTCGGTCCAGCCGGGTTGCCGGAACGCCGTCACCTGGCTGGTGACCGTGCTCGCACAGCCCGCCAGCAGGCTGGCCGCCATCAGCGCACCGGCCATCGGCCCGATGCCCGATGACTTGATCCATTTCCACATGAAAATCCCCCTACTCTCAATCAGACAGATGGCCGCGTGCCCGGAAACTGGCCGCACGCGGTCTGATACTCAGAGTGACGCCCGCCGCGGAAGATTCCCTCCAAGCGCCTGAGTACAATGGCCTTTTGCGTACCTCTACGAGGATGTTACCGATGTTGCGCACCGATACCGCCGTCACGATTTACCGCAAGGACTACACCGCGCCCGCTTTCCGCATTGACGAAGTGGCCCTGGAGATCGATCTCGTGCCCGAGCGCACCCGCGTCGTCAACCGCATGCGCATGACGCGCACGGATGCCGGCAAGCCGCTCGTGCTGGCGGGTGAAGGGCTCGAGCTGGCGGGCGCGACGGTCGACGGCAAAGCGCTGTCCGGCCTGCAGGCCTCCGACGACACGCTCACCATCGAAGCCGTACCGGCCGATGTTGGCACCAGCTTCACGCTGGAACTCACCACCTACTGCAATCCCGCAGCGAACTCCTCGCTGATGGGCCTGTACGTTTCCAACGGCAACTTCTTCACGCAGTGCGAGGCCGAGGGCTTCCGCAAGATCACCTACTTCCTCGACCGCCCGGACGTGATGACCGTCTACACCGTCACGCTGCGCGCATCGAAAGCGGATTACCCCGTGCTGCTGTCCAACGGCAACCTCGTGTCGGAGCGCGACCTGCCGGACGGCCGCCACGAAGCCGTGTGGCACGACCCGTTCAAGAAACCGTCGTACCTGTTCGCGCTGGTGGCGGGCAAGCTCGAATGCATTGAAGAACGCATCCGATCGGCCTCGGGCAAAGAGAAGCTGCTGCAGGTGTGGGTGGAGGCGCAAGACCTGGGCAAGACCCGCCACGCGATGGATTCGCTCATCCACTCGATCCATTGGGACGAATGCCGCTTCGGCCTGGAGCTGGATCTCGACCGCTTCATGATCGTCGCCGTGGGCGACTTCAACATGGGCGCGATGGAAAACAAGGGCCTGAACATCTTCAACACGAAGTACGTGCTGGCCAACGCCGAGACGGCAACCGATGTGGATTTCGCCAACATCGAATCGGTGGTCGGCCACGAATACTTCCACAACTGGACGGGCAACCGCGTCACTTGCCGCGACTGGTTCCAGTTGAGTCTGAAGGAAGGCCTGACGGTGTTCCGCGATCAGGAGTTCTCCGCTGACATGGCCGCGCTGGCCGGCAACGAATCCGCCGCTGCCAGCGCACGCGCCGTCAAGCGCATCGAAGACGTGCGGCTGCTCCGCCAGGCGCAGTTCCCTGAAGACGCTGGCCCGATGGCCCACCCGGTACGGCCCGACAGTTACGAAGAAATCAACAACTTCTACACCGTCACGGTGTACGAAAAAGGCGCCGAAGTCGTGCGCATGTACCAGACGCTGCTGGGCCGCGACGGCTTCCGCAAGGGCATGGACCTGTACTTCCAGCGCCACGATGGCCAGGCAGTCACCTGCGACGACTTCCGCGCGGCCATGGCCGATGCCAACGGCCGCGACCTCACGCAATTCGGCCGCTGGTACAGCCAGGCCGGCACGCCGGTCGTTGCTGTTGAGGGCCACCACGATGCGGCCACGCACACGTACACGCTCACGCTGCGGCAACGCTGTGAGCCAGTCGGCATCGAGACCACCAGCGGCATCCAGAAGCAGCCGTTCCACATTCCGTTTGCGGTGGGCCTGATCGACAAGCAGGGCCGTGACTTGCCGCTGCGCTTGCGTGGCGAGGCCGCATCGCCCTCGCCCATAACCACGCGCGTACTGGACTTCACTGAAACCAAGCAGACCTTCGTCTTCGAAGACGTGGCCGAAGCGCCGTTGCCCTCGCTGCTGCGCAATTTCTCGGCGCCGGTGATCGTGGAATACGGCTATACGACCGAGCAGCTTACGTTCCAGCTCGCGCACGATTCCGACCCGTTCAACCGCTGGGAAGCCGGCCAGCGCCTGGCCACCGACACCCTGCTGCGCATGGTGACCGACATCCAGCACGGCCGCGCGCCGGTGGTGGATCCGGCGCTGGTCGAAGCCCTGCGCGCCGTGGTCGCCGACACCTCGCTTGATCCGGCCTTCCGCGAGCAGATGCTGATCCTGCCGGCCGAGAGTTACCTGGCCGAGCGCATGGACGTAGCCGACCCGGCCGCCATCCACACCGCGCGCCGGACGTTGCGCCGCACCCTGGCGGAACAGCTCAATGCGGAACTGCTGCGCGCCTATCAGGACAACCAGACCGAAGGCGCCTACTCGCCCGATGCCGTGTCTGCAGGCAAGCGTGCGCTCAAGAACATCGCCCTCGGTTATGTGGTGGAAACCGAAGCCCCCGAAGCGCTGGCCCTGGCCGAACGGCAATATGCCGGCGCCACCAACATGACCGACCGCATGGGCGCCCTCTCGGCGATGGTCAACAGCTACGCCCCTGGCCGGGAAGCCGCACTGGCCGATTTCTACACGCGCTTCGCCGACGACGCCCTGGTCATCGACAAGTGGTTCTCGCTGCAAGCCATGCAGCCGGGCACCACCGGCAAGCCAACGCTGGAAACCGTTCGAGCCCTGATGACTCATCCGGCCTTTACGCTGCGCAACCCGAACCGAGCGCGTTCGCTCATCTTCAGCTTCTGCTCGGGCAACCCAGCGCAGTTCCACGCCGCCGATGGGTCGGGCTATGCGTTCTGGGCCGAGCAGGTGCTGGCGCTCGACGCCATCAACCCGCAGGTCTCTGCCCGCCTGGCCCGCGCGCTGGACCGCTGGCGCAAGTACGTGCCCGCGCTGCGCGACGCCATGCAGGACGCGCTCAAGCGCGTGGCGGCACATCCGAGCCTCTCGCGCGATGTGCGCGAGATCGTTGGCAAGGCGCTGGCCTGAATGTCACCGCTTGTATCGTAAAATCGCGCCCGTCTCAGGAGAACCCATGAAGCGCATCAACCTCACCCGCTACCTGATCGAAGAGCAGCGCGAGCACAACACCATCCCGGCCGAGTTGCGTCTGCTGCTCGAAGTCGTGGCCCGCGCCTGCAAGGCGATCTCGCACAGCGTCAACAAGGGGGCCCTTGCCGGCGTGCTCGGCTCGGCCGGCACCGGCAACGTGCAAGGCGAAACCCAGCAGAAGCTGGATGTGATCGCCAACGAAGTCCTGCTCGAAGCCAACGAGTACGGCGGCAACCTGGCCGCCATGGCCTCGGAAGAGATGGAATCGTTCTATGAGATTCCGCATCGCTATCCGAAGGGCGAATACCTGCTGCTGTTCGATCCGCTCGACGGCTCGTCCAACATCGACGTGAATGTGTCGATCGGCACCATCTTCTCGGTGCTGCACATGCCCAAGGCCGGCGAAGCCGTGACGGAAGCCGATTTCATGCAGCCCGGCTCCAAGCAGGTCGCCGCCGGCTATGCCGTGTACGGCCCGCAGACCACGCTGGTGCTGACCGTCGGCAACGGCGTGCACATGTTCACGCTCGACCGTGAAGTCGGCAGCTTCGTGCTGACCCACCGCGACGTGAAGATTCCGGTCGACACGAAGGAATTCGCCATCAACATGTCGAACATGCGCCACTGGGCCCCGCCCGTGCGCCGCTACATCGACGAATGCCTGGCCGGCACCGAAGGCCCGCGCGGCAAGGATTTCAACATGCGCTGGATCGCCTCGATGGTGGCCGACGTGCATCGCATCCTCACGCGCGGCGGCATCTTCATGTACCCCTGGGACAAGCGCGAGCCGGGCAAGGCCGGCAAGCTGCGCCTGATGTACGAAGCCAATCCGATGGCCTTCCTGGTGGAACAGGCCGGCGGCGCGGCTACCAACGGCGAACAACGCATTCTGGATATCCAGCCCGAAAAGCTGCACCAGCGCGTGGCGGTGGTCCTGGGATCGAAAAACGAGGTGGATCGTGTCACGCAATATCACCTCGAGGCCAAGCAAACGCCGTAACAACGTCATATAAGGCCGTTGTTCCAGCGGGCCTTGCAGAGCGACAAAAAGTTCTGTTAGAATCGTTGTTTCCGACGCCGCTGTAGCTCAGTCGGTAGAGCAGCGCATTCGTAATGCGAAGGTCACCAGTTCGATTCCGGTCAGCGGCACCAGAATAAAAAAAGCCCAGTCTTCATCGACTGGGCTTTTTGCTTTGCGCCTCCGAAACAAAGCAAGCCAAATCAAGCCGCCGGAATGCGCAGCTTCTGCCCCGGATAGATCTTGTCCGGATTCGACAGCATCGGCTTGTTGGCTTCGAAGATGGCCGGGTACTTGTTCGCATCGCCGTAGAACTTCTTGGCGATGGCCGAAAGCGTATCGCCGCGCTCCACGGTGTGCCATTGCGATTCTTCCGACTCGGTGTTGACCGACATCTGGTCATCCACCGACTTGATCCCCTCGACGTTGCCGCAGCACAGGATGATTTTCTCGCGCGTGGCTTGATCCGGCGCTACGCCAAACACCTTGGCAGCATCGCCTTCCACCTGCACCGACAGCGCTGTGGCGCTCAGGCCCTGCTGCGCGATGTAGTCCTGGATGGCTTGGCCCTTTGCATCGTCGGCTGCCTTGGCGGCATCGGCATCCGCCGACGCATCGGCCGGCGCGGCTGCAGCGCTGCCGTGGAAGAGCTTCTCGCCAGCCTCTTTGATGAAGTCAAAAAAACCCATAACGACCTCCATAAGTACACAACGGGGAACGGGAACGCAGAGAGGCGGGCCACAGCGGAGCGCGCCTGTCGCGGCAGTGTAGCCGCTTGCCAACGGTGTCTCCATGACAGTCGCGCGCAATTGCAAACTTTGCGCCAAGACCAGGCGCCAATGCGGCGCTTCGCCCACTTTCAATGCTGCATTGCAACAAACTCGCTGGCACACTGTCCTACCAATACCGAAACCCCTTGCGACCTCTCGGAGAGCACGCGCACCATCGTCCTCATCCGAGCAACTTTGCCTCCGCCATGCACCGTAATTGGATGAAATCCATCACCCGCCTGGTCGACGCCTTGACCACACCGGGCTTTGGGCGCCCGTCATGGCCGCCTAAACCGGTTAAGCCGCTCAAGCCAACCACACGCGGCGAGAGCCTGCGCCGCGTACGCCCCACGCCCACCCAGGGCACCTTCGTCCGCGAACAGTTCATCTACGAACCCGAGTCGCCCGCCGTGGTGGCGCGCCGGCCGGAATACTGGCTCTACACACCGCCCACACGCGGCAGCAAGCCCCCGGCACTGATGGTGATGCTGCATGGCTGCAAACAATCGGCGGAAGTGCTGGCGCATGGCACGCGCATGAACGCACTGGCAGACCGCGAGGGCTTTATCGTGCTGTATCCGGAGCAGCCGCGCCGCGCGCATCCGCAATGCTGCTGGCACTGGTATGACCCGGAGCACGCTGGCGCGCGCGAGGCCGACGGCATTGCCCAACTGATCGAACAAACCCTGGCACAAACTGGCGCAGACCCCTCGCGCGTGTATCTGGCAGGGTTGTCGGCCGGCGCGGGATTGGCCGGCCTGATGGCATTGCGTCATCCGAAGTTGTTTGCCGCGTTGGCGCTACATTCGGGCCCGGCCTTGGGCGTGGCACGCTCGCCGGCGTCTGCATTGAACCTGATGCGCCGCGGGGCACGCGTCGACGCCGTCGATGCGCTCTCCAGCGTGGTAAACGTGGCCGCCTATCCCGGCATGCCAACGATGCTGTTGCACGGTCTGCGCGATGAGGCCGTCAACCCCACCAACCAAGCGCAGTTAGCCGCGCAGTTCCGCGCGCTGAATCATCTGGGCGATGGGCGCAACGTCTCACGCGAAACCACGCGCGGCGAAGGCTATGTCCTGCGCAACGACATACGCGACGGCGAATGCATCGTCAGCCTGTGCCAACTCACCGCCACGGGCCACGCCTGGAGCGGCGGCGACCCGCGCTACGCCTTCCACGCGCCGGGCCCGGACGCGACCTGGCTGTGGTGGCAATTCGCACGCCGGCACATTCGCGATACAGCGCTCGCGGCGTAAGCGGACGTTAGAGATCGATCGACTGCTGCACGGCGTTGCGCCCCAGCAATTGATCGATCAAGCCATAGCCGCGCGTGAGCCCGGCGTCTTCGGCGGCTTCACGCGTGGGCAGCGGGCGCTCGTCGTGCGAATGGGCGACGAGCGTTTCGACGGCCGTCGGGTCCGCGCCGGACTCGCAGATGCGCACGACAAAATCCCACTGCGTGGGTCCCTGCCCGCTCTTGTCCGATTTGCGCTCAGCACGCGGAATGGCCAGTACGTAGACGTCAAAGTCTTTGTACAGTTCGGTGCGCCAATTCGATTCCATTGTCATGTGGCCTCCCGGAAGGCGCCGCGGCCTCGCTTTCAGGGGTTGCGGCGTCGACAGACTCGCTTGCAAAAAACAGACCGGTACATGACCGGCCTGTCGTTGCATCATCAGCATTCGCCCTTGCGTGCGTGGCCCGGGGGGCAGTGGTAGCGGTCGTCGCGGTCGCGGCGACCGTGATCCCAGTCGCGATCCCGATCACCGCCACGCCAGCGACCGTCGTCGCCGCGGTCCCAGCCACCGTCATGCATCTGCCAGCCGTGCGGACCCTGCTCCCAACGCGGCTCGCGCCAGTGATAACCCGGGCGGCCGTGTTCACCATAGCCGCGACGCCAGACATAGCGGCCATCGCGCCATTGCCAATAACCCGGCACCCATACGTAGCCCGGCTGCAAGACCGGCACCGGCTCATACTGGGGCGGTGGCGGCGCGTAGCTCGGACCGATCTGCACACCGATCGACACCTGCGCCTGCGCCGGCAAGGCGATCGAACCTGCCACACCGGCAGCGGCCAGGCATGCGGCGAGAATCCACGCGTTCTTCTTCATGTGGGGACCTCCTTTCCAAAGCAATCAAGCTTGGGGGCATCGTAGCATCGCGTTTCGCCTCCGCCTCTAGGGTGTTACGCGGCGTTACCTCCGTTACCGGGGATCGGAAATGTGTTCACGTTTGCGTGACGTTGTGGCCGGTCCTCGCCGAGCCACGCGCAAAAAGCCTGCACCACTTCGTCACCGAGATTGCGCGCAGGGCTGTACCAGTAGTAGCTGCGCGCGCCCAGCGCGAGATTGGGGAACGGTGCCACAAGACGCCCCTCCTCGAGATCATCCGTGATAAGCGCCGATGGCCCCATCGCGACACCCAAACCATCGATGGCGGCTTGAATGGACAGATAGAAATGCTCGAACGTGAGCGCATGCGCAGGCCGCAGGTTTGGTACGCCGGCCAGCACCAGCCAGCTTGGCCACACGGAGGGCAGCGTGTCCGAATGCAGCAGCGTGTGATGCCGCAACTCCGACGGCGTCGACAACGGCAAGCGCTCCAGCAACACAGGGCTGCACACCGGAAAGCGGCTCTCGTCCAGAAAGCGTCCCGATCGAAACCCCGCATGAATCTCCGGCCCGCCACGAATGATCACGTCGAAATGGTCGGGCAAGTCCTCGATCTCTTCGATGGAGGTGGTCAACCGCACCTCCACGCGCGGAAAGCGCATCTGGAACGTGGAGAGCCGCGGAATCAGCCAGCGCATGGTGAACGTCGGGATGCTGTTCACGCGGAGGATGCGCGCCGCGTCGCGGTCGCGCAGCGCCTGGCTGGACGTGCTGATGCGGTCAAGTGCTACGCCAATCTCCGACAGGTAGCGCTGACCCGCATCAGTCAGTTCCACCCGCCGATTCAGCCTGCGAAAGAGCGACACGCCGAGCCACGCCTCGAGTGCCTGAACCTGGCGGCTGATCGCGCCATGCGTGACGTTCAGCTCGTCGCCCGCACGCGTGAAACTCAGATGGCGCGCCGCCGATTCAAAGGCGCGCAAGGCATTCAGAGGAGGCAGCTTGCGCATATCGCGTGATTTTTTCGCACAGATCAGGTCAGTATATATCGATTGTTGATCACACTTCCTGGGACTACGCTGGCGCCTTCTGGCTCTCGCCGACACTACATCGGGTGAGAAAAATCGACCCGATCCTCACTTCGCGCACCACGTCATCGTGACCCCCGCCGTTATCGCCCTGGTTCTCTGCGCCGCCCTGCTCCACGCCTCATGGAATGCATTGCTGAAAAGCGGCTCGGACCGCCTGCGCGCCATCACGCTGATGACACTGGCTTCAGGCGTGGCAGCACTACCGATGGCGATTGCATTGCCATTGCCCGCACCGGCCGCGTGGCCGTATGTGGCGCTATCCGCGGTGCTGCACGTCGGCTACAACGTGTTCCTCGCGCGCGCGTATCGGTTTGGCGAGTTCGGGCAGGTGTACCCGATCGCGCGCGGGTCATCGCCGCTGCTGGTAACGGTGGGCGCCTCGCTCTTCGCGGGCGAAATGCCGGGCGTGATTACGCTCGCGGGCGTGGTGCTGGTGAGCGGCGGCATTCTCAGTCTGGCGCGCGGCCGCAAGGCCGACCTTGGCTCGACGCTGGCGGCGCTCACCACGGGCGTATTCATCGCGTGCTACACGGTGTGCGACGGCATCGGCGCAAGGGCAGCCGGCAATGCGAATGCGTACTCGGCATGGTTGTTCATGCTCGACGGACTGCCGATGGTGCTGCTCTATCGCGTGTGGAAAGGCCCGTTGAACATCGACCTGCGCGACGCCAACACGCTCAAGACGTTTGGTGGCGGCGTAGTCTCGCTCATCGCCTACGGCATCGTCATCTGGGCTGTGACACTCGCGCCGATGGGGCCCGTGTCGGCCTTGCGCGAAACATCGGTGGTGTTTGCCGCGTTGCTCGGCCGGCTGTTCCTGAAGGAGTCGCTCACGGCGCGGCGCCTGTCGGCCTGCTCTGTCATCGCCTTCGGTGCTTACTGCCTGGGGCACCCGGCCTGAGCACAACGCTCAGGCGGTGCGCGGCGGATATTTGACTTCGAGGATGTCGATCTGCTCGACACCTGTGGGCGTGCGCAGCGGCACCGTATCGCCCACGCGCGCCTTGATGAGCGCACGCGCAATCGGCGAGATCCAGCTCACGTGCCCGATGTCCAGATCCACCTCGTCCATGCCGACGATGGTGATCGTCTTCTCTTCACCACGCTGGTTGGCGTAGGTAACCGTCGCGCCAAAGAAGATCTGATCGTTGTCGCCCTGCAAGCTGGCGTCGACAACCTCGGCCTTCTCGATACGGCGCGTGAGAAAGCGGATGCGACGATCGATCTCACGCAGGCGCTTCTTGCCGTAAAGGTAGTCGCCGTTTTCGGAGCGATCACCATTGGATGCCGCCCACGACACGATGCCAACCACTTCGGGCCGCTCGGTGTCGATCAGGTGCATCAGCTCGGTGCGCAGGCGCTCGTAGCCCGCCGGCGTGATGTAGTTCTTGGAACCCGGCGGCAAGGGCGCAGCGCCCTCGGGCAGATCGTCTTCATCGTCGCCGGAATCTTCCCGGACGAAAGCCTTGTTCATGATGGAAGAAGCCACGGTGGATCAAGGCTCCATTATAGAAAGTTGGCCCCTCTCGAAGAAAAAGTGAAGAAGGGGGTTCACACGGCAAAAAATCTCTGTATAATCTCATTTCTCGGTTGCGGCTGTAGCTCAGTTGGATAGAGTACTTGGCTACGAACCAAGGGGTCGTGGGTTCGAATCCTGCCAGCCGCGCCAACCTAATACGAGAATGAAAGGGGCTTCCAAAAATGGAAGCCCCTTTCATTTGTCCGCGCCGGTCGTGCCAAAGCGCTCTTGTGTGTGCTCTAGCAGGCCACAACCAAAAAAGGCGAAGCCATGTGGCCTCGCCTTTTTTTGTTTCCGCTCGGAGCGTCAATCTCCACCGCGATCTCGCGCAATACGAATCACATCCGGGTTGCGCCGCAGCGCGCGCATCACATCGGCCAAGTGCACGCGATCATGCACCTGGATCAGGAACGTCATGTACGTCGCTTCCTGATCGCCCTCTTGCTCCATCGACACGTGCGCCACGTTGGCGTCAGCCGACGTCAGGTCGGCGGCGACACGCGCCAGAATGCCCTTCGTATTGCGCACCAGCACCTTGATCGACACATCGAACGCGCGTGTCGTGTGCTCCGCCCACATGACGTCAATCCAATGCTCGGGATCCTTGCCATGCAGACGTTTGGCCACGCGGCATTCCTGCACGTGGATCTGCAAGCCTTCGCCCTTGCCGATATAGCCGACGATCGGGTCACCGGGAATCGGGCGGCAGCACGAAGAGAACACCATTGCCATGCCTTCGTCGCCACTCACGGTGACGGCAGGGGCCTCGTCGCCAGCGAAGGTATGCACGGCCGCCATCAAGGCTTCATCGCCGTCGTGACCGCCTTCTTGCAGAAGAATTTCGAGACGGCGCGCAACCACGGCGGCCACCCGGCGGCCGAGCGCGAGATCCGCAAAAACGTCTTCACGCGCCTTGTTGCCCGTCCACTGCACGACGCGCTCCCATACCTGGGCGGACACGGCCTTCATGTCGATGCCGATCTGACGCAGCGCCTGTTCGAGCAAACGCTCGCCCAGTTGAATCGCCTCATCCAGCTTGGCCGTCTTGAGGAAATGCCGGATCGCCGCGCGCGCCTTGCCTGTGCGCACGAACGTGAGCCATGCGGGGTTCGGCTTTGAATACGGCGCCGTCACCACCTCGACGATGTCGCCGTTTTTCAGCTCCGTACGCAACGGCAGCAGTTCGTTGTTGATCTTGACCGCCACACACTGGTTGCCCAGATCGCTGTGCACAGCGTAGGCGAAGTCCAGCGCCGTAGCACCGCGCGGCAGCGCGCGGATCTCGCCCTTGGGCGTGAACACGTAGACCGCATCCGGGAACAGGTCGATCTTGACGTGCTCCAGAAACTCCTGCGAATCCCCCGTCTGGCTTTGGATGTCGAGCAGCGACTGCAGCCACTGATGCGCTTGCTGCTGCGCGCGATCGGGCTCGTCGTGGTGCTGCTTGTACATCCAGTGTGCGGCCACGCCGGCTTCCGCAATCTGGTTCATCTCACGCGTCCGGATCTGGAACTCGACCGGTGTGCCGAACGGGCCCACCAGCGTCGTGTGCAGCGACTGATAACCGTTGATCTTGGGGATGGCAATGTAGTCTTTGAACTTGCCGGGCATCGGCTTGTACAGGCTGTGCAGCGCACCCATCGTCATGTAGCACTGCATCTGCGTGTCGACCACCACGCGAAAACCATACACATCCAGCACCTGCGAGAACGACAACTGCTTGTCGTGCATCTTGCGGTAAATGCTGTACAGGGTTTTTTCGCGCCCGGTCATTTCGGCCGGGATGCCCGCGTCGGTCAGCGCGCGCTGGGCCGTTTCCAGAATGCGGCTCACGACCTCGCGCCGATTGCCGCGCGCCGCCTTCACCGCCTTCTCGAGCGTGGCATACCGGAACGGCGAGCCGATACGGAAGCTCAGTTCCTGCAGCTCCCGGTATGTCGTATTCAGGCCGAGGCGGTGCGCGATCGGCGCGTAAATCTCCATCGTCTCGCCGGCAATGCGGCGGCGCTTCTCCGGCGGCACGTGGTCGAGCGTGCGCATGTTGTGCGTACGATCGGCGAGCTTGACGAGAATCACGCGCACATCGCGCGCCATCGCGAGCAGCATCTTGCGGAAGCTCTCGGCTTGCGCCTGTTCGCGGCTCTGGAATTCAAGCTTGTCCAACTTGGTCAGGCCGTCGACCAGCTCTGCGACTTTGGGGCCGAACTTCTCGGCAAGCTCGCTCTTGGTCACGCCCTGGTCTTCGATCACGTCGTGCAGCAGCGCCGCCATGATCGATTGCACATCCAGCTTCCAGCCCGCGCAGATCTCTGCCACGGCCACGGGATGCGTGATGTACGGCTCGCCGCTTTGGCGGTACTGCCCGAGGTGCGCCTCATCGGAAAAGTGGAAGGCTTCCTTCACCAGCTTGAGATCCGCCGGCTTCAGATACGACAGCTTTTCGGTCAGCCCCGAAATGGAGACGACCTGTTGGCGAGGCGGTGCCGCCGGCTGCGAGGTCGGGCCGAAAAGATGCCGATAGGTCTGCTCGAGCACCGCATCAATGAAGAGCGTGTCGGCGCCCTCCGGCTTGGCTGTCGAGCCAGCGGCGTCGGCGCTTGCGCCCTTATGCGATTTGGGCGGCAGGGCTGCCCGCTCCCCTACCAGGTCGGCGCCACGCGGATCAGGCAAGTTCGGCGCACCCGTACGAGGCGACGCGGGGCCGGAGCCGGAAGCGGATGACGGCATGGAAACGATGGAAGCGGTGGAAGACCCGGAAGGGACCGTGGAAGCGCCCGGCTCAGGACCGGACGACCTCGCGGACGATTCCACCGACGGCACGTTGTGTTCGTGCGTGGCGGAATGTTGGGTCCTGGGCGAAGAAGAAACAGGCGAGGTAGGCATGCCGGAGGTCTAGTGCGTTCGCGGCTTTCACATCCACGAAAGATCGCAAGAACGATCAGTGACCGAGGCAGCGTACCACGCCAGGTAATGCCAGGTAACGCGTGTCAGCTCAGGACGGAACCTTCTTGAGCATCTCGATGCCAACCTGGCCCGATGCGATTTCGCGCAATGCGGTCACGGTTGGCTTGTCCTTGGCATCGACCTTGGGCGTGTGGCCCTGCACCAACTGACGGGCGCGGTACGTTGCGGCCAATGCCAGTTCGAAGCGATTCGGAATCTGTTTCAAGCAATCTTCGACGGTAATACGCGCCATGAAAACTCCACCTGGTGGCAAATCTAGTTGATCTCGATATTTTAGCAGCAGCGCAGCACTCCCTTCGGACAGCTCTTGGGCGCAGGCGCTACCACACTTTCGCAATCGCGCTGGAAAACGTGATTGCGCTGCGTGCTCAGTGAATGCCCAGCTCGACGAACAACTCGCCGTGGCGCGCCTTCTGGGCACCGAAGCGCAGGCGCGTGGCCTGCACCACGGTGCGCAGTTCGGCCAATGCGGTATCGAACACTTCGTTGATGATCACGTAGTCGGCCTCGGGCGCGTGCGCCATCTCGGAGCCCGCCGCCAGCAGGCGGCGCACGATCACATTCGGCTCGTCCTGACCGCGCTTCTTCAGACGTTCTTCCAGCGCAGGGAGCGACGGCGGCAGGATGAAGATTTCGACGGCATTGGAAAAACGCTGATGCACCTGTTGAGCGCCCTGCCAGTCGATCTCGAGCAGCACGTCGGTGCCGGCGCGCATCTGTTCTTCGATCCACACGCGCGAAGTGGCGTAGTAGTTGCCGTGTACCTCGGCCCATTCGAGAAACTCGCCGCGATCACGACAAGCCTTGAACTCCTCGACGGTCATGAAGTTGTACTCGCGGCCGTGCTGCTCGCCCGGACGCGGCTTGCGCGTCGTAGCTGAGACCGACAGGCGAATCGACGAATCCTGCGCCAGCAGCGCATTCACCAGCGTCGACTTGCCGGCGCCGGACGGTGCCACGACCATGAACAGGCTGCCGGGAAAATGATTCTCGATGGGCGTATCAACGGCAGAGTGCGCTTGAGAGGATGGCATGTTCTGGTTCTATCGTTTCAAGTTATTCGAGGTTCTGGACCTGCTCGCGCATCTGCTCGATGAGCAGCTTGAGTTCCATCGATGCATCGGCCAGTTCCTTGGCGGCGGCCTTCGAGCCGAGCGTATTCGCCTCGCGGTTCAACTCCTGCATCATGAAATCGAGGCGCTTGCCGATCTGGCCGCCCTTCTCCAGGATGTGGCGCGTCTCGCGCAGGTGCGCCTGGAGGCGCGAAAGTTCTTCGGCGATGTCGATGCGGATGCCGTAGACGGTAGCTTCCTGGCGGATGCGCTCCGACAGCTCGTCGCGCGTCAGTGCCGGCGTGCCTTCGGGCGCGGCCAGGCCAAACGCCTCGCGCAGGCGTTCGGTCAGCTTGTCCTGATGCTGCTGGATCAGGACCGGCACCATCGGCGTGAGCTTGTCGACGATGGCGAGCATTGCGTCAGCACGGTCGAGCAGCACGGCCTTGAGCGCATCGCCTTCGCGACGGCGCGATTCCAGAAGTTGCTTGAGCGCCTCTTTGGCGGCCTCGATCACGGCGTCGCGCAACGCGTCCTGTGTCAGTTGGGGCTCGGCCAGCACGCCGGGCCAGCGTAGGATTTCACCCATGCGCAGCGAACCCGATGCCGGCAGGTGGGGCGTGACCGCCTGCTCAAGCTTGGCCAGTTGTTGCAGCAGTTCCACATTGAGCGCTGCGACATCGCTGGCGGCTTCCTGGCGCTGCAGGTTGATCCGGCACTCCAGCTTGCCGCGCGACAGTGCGCCCATCAGCATTTCGCGCAGGGCCGGCTCGAAGGCACGGCACTCTTCCGGCGCGCGGAACAGCAGATCGAGGAAGCGCGAGTTCACGGTGCGGAACTCGACCGAGACGGTGGCGACGCTCCCGCTGGGTGCGCCATGGGCATCGGTAAAGGCTGCCTGGCGTGTGGCAACGCCGTAGCCGGTCATGCTGTGGATCATGGAATCGTGGTGTGTTGTTCTTGATCGAGTCGGAAAATCCGGCGGCGGTTATTTAACGCCCGGAATTGGCGGGGAATCCCCCACCTTTTGTCGCTTTACAACGTGTGGACTGGTCAGGGAGAATCCGACAGCCATTTCGCCACACAAACCCATGACAGAGTCAAAAGGCTCAGGACAGCCACGCAGTGCACCGTTGCCGGTCGGCACCTTGCTGTCCAATTATCGTATTGTAAAGAAGTTGGCCAGCGGGGGGTTCAGCTTCGTCTATCTCGCCACCGACGAACATGGGACGCCGGTGGCTGTGAAGGAATACCTGCCGTCTTCGCTGGCCCGTCGCGCGCCCGGCGAATTGATTCCTGTCGTGCCCGAAGAAAGCGCGAGTGCGTTCCGCCTGGGGCTCAAGTACTTTTTTGAAGAAGGCCGGTCACTGGCCAAGATTTCCCACCCTGCCATCGTGCGCGTGCTCAATTTCTTTCGGGAAAACGGCACCGTCTATATGGTGATGACGTATGAGCAGGGTAAAACGCTGCAGGAACACATCCTCACCGCGCGCCAGCAAGGCAAGCTGAAGATGCTGCGCGAGCGCTTCATCCGCCAGGTCTTCCATGACCTGATGAGCGGGCTGCGCGAAGTCCACATCCACAAGCTGCTGCACCTCGATATCAAGCCCGGCAATATCTACCTGCGCGAAGATTTTTCGCCGATCCTGCTCGATTTCGGCGCTGCACGGCAGACGCTCACCGCCGAAGCCTCGCGCTTCCAGCCGATGTACACGCCGGGCTTTGCCGCACCGGAGCTGTACCGCAAGCACAACGAGCTGGGCCCGTGGACGGACATCTATAGCATCGGCGCCACCATCTATGCCTGCATGGCCGGCACGCCGCCCCAGGAAGCCACGCAGCGCGAGAAAGACGACAAGCTGGAAGAAGGCCTGGAGCGCCTGCGCAAGGTCTACACAGCCAGCCTGATCGATCTGGTTGGCTGGTGCCTGAAGATGAAGCCTGAAGAGCGCCCGCAGAGCGTGTTCCGCCTGCAAAAGGTGCTGCGTGAAGAAAGCAACGCGCTGACCGAGTTGCAAGCGTTGACCGCCATCACACAGGGTGGCCCGGTGCCGGAAGAAAAAGAGGCGTTGACAACGCGTTTCATGAGCCGGCTGTTGCGCCGCCGGGACAGTTGACCGCCAAGCCGCCACCCATAGGCGGAGTATGATTCCAAAAGGTGCAACACTCGGCGGGACTAGCCGCTGCACCGCATCCCCTCACCGAATACTCATCTAGCCGCAATGCGATTCTCGGTTTATCAGGAAAGCAAGAAAGGCGCGCGACGCGTCAACCAGGACCGCATGGGCTACTGCTTCACGCGCGACGCCATGTTGATGGTGCTCTGCGACGGCCTGGGCGGGCATTCGCTGGGCGAAGTTGCTGCCCAGCAGGCGCTGCAGACCATGGCGCGCCAGTTCCAGCGCCACGCACGTCCGTCGATCCGCAATCCGCGTGATTTCCTGCACGAGAGCATCATGCTCGCGCACCGCGACATCCACCGCTATGCCGAGACGAACGGCCTGCCGGATGCGCCGCGCACGACAATCGTCTGCGCGCTCGCCCAGCGCGGCTCGCTGCACTGGGCGCACGCCGGCGATTCGCGCATGTATTTGATGCGCAAAGGTGAACTGGTGACGCGCACGCGCGATCACTCCAAGATCGAGAACCTGCTGCAACAAGACCGTGTACTGCCGATGCAGGTCGCGAACCACCCCGAGCGCAACAAGATCTACAACTGCCTGGGCTCGCCCAATCTGCCGCTGATCGACATCGGCGGGCCGGTGAACCTTGAGCCAGGCGACGTCGCCATGCTGTGCTCCGACGGACTGTGGGGCAGCGTGCAGGAAGACGAACTGATCGACACCTGCACAAGCTTCTCGGTCACGCAGGCGATTCCTGAGCTGATTGCCCGCGCATTGCGCAATGCCGGCGACTCGGCAGACAACACCACCGCCATCTCCATGATGTGGGAGCTGGACGCTGTGACCACTACGCAGGATTCGGTGCAGACTGACACCCTCCCGCTAAACGCCTTCACCACGTCCATCCTGGACGCGCCGCAAAGCGAATCGGGGCTGATGTCGGAAGAGGAAATCGAGCGCTCCATCGCTGAAATCCGCGCCGCCATCGACAAGACCAGCAATCTGACGCGCTAAGCGCCACAGCGCAGACCCCCTCCTCCGGCCCGCCCTGCCAAGCGCAGCGCGGGCCGGTATCATGTTGGGCTATCCGTTTCTTAAGCGAGACCCCACATGCGACCCAGCGGCCGCCAGCCCGACCAACTCCGCCCTGTCACCCTCACCCGCAAGTTCACGCGCCATGCCGAAGGCTCGGTGCTGGTGTGCTTTGGCGACACGCAAGTGCTCTGCACGGCCAGCGTGCTGCCCAAGGTGCCGCCGCACAAGAAGGGCAGCGGCGAGGGCTGGGTGACAGCCGAATACGGCATGCTGCCGCGCTCGACGCACACGCGCTCCGACCGCGAGGCCGCACGCGGCAAGCAGAGCGGCCGCACGCAGGAAATCCAGCGCCTGATCGGCCGCGCGATGCGTACAGTGTTCGATCTGCGCGCGCTGGGCGAGCACACGCTGCATCTCGACTGCGACGTGCTGCAGGCCGATGGCGGCACGCGCACGGCCAGCATTACCGGCGCGTTCGTCGCGGCATACGACGCTGTCTCGGTCATGCGCGAAAAGGGCCAGTTGGTGGGCGACCCGGTCCGCGACTTCGTGGCAGCCGTATCGGTCGGGGTGGTCGACGGCGTACCGGTGCTCGATCTGGACTACCCCGAAGACTCCGCCTGCGATACCGACATGAACGTCGTCATGACCGGCAGTGGCGGCTTTGTGGAAGTGCAAGGCACCGCGGAAGGCACGCCGTTCTCGCGTGCCGAAATGGATGCAATGCTGGGCTTGGCCGATCAAGGCATCCGCACGCTGATCAGCCTGCAGAAGCAGGCGCTGGGCCTGTGATCGACACGGCCATGCGCAAGATCGTTCTCGCATCAAACAACGCCGGCAAGCTGGCCGAGTTCAACACGCTGCTGGGCACCCTCGGGTTCGACGTGACGCCGCAAGGCGCGCTCGGCATTCCCGAGGCGGAAGAGCCCTATGCGACGTTCGTTGAAAACGCGCTCACCAAGGCGCGCCACGCGAGCCGTGCGTCGGGCCTGCCTGCGTTGGCAGACGACTCCGGCATCTGCGTGCATGCGTTGGGCGGCGCGCCGGGCGTGTATTCCGCGCGCTATGCGCAACTGGTGGGCGAGCCCAAATCGGACGCCGCCAACAACGCCCGCCTCGTCCGCGAACTGGTCGGCAAAGCGGATCGCGGAGCACACTATGTTTGCGTGCTTGTCTACGTGCGCCATGCCGATGACCCGCAGCCGATCATTGCCGAAGGCAACTGGTTTGGCGAGGTGATCGACACACCGCGCGGCGACGGCGGCTTCGGCTACGACCCACACTTCCTGCTGCCCAATCTCGGCAAGACCGCCGCCGAACTGACCAAGGCCGAGAAGAACAGCGTGAGCCATCGTGCACAAGCCCTCGCGCAGCTCGTCGAACGGCTGCGCACCTTTGAAAACGCCTGACGTTCCGATGATCCCGATTTACCCCGCCGGCGCAGCCAAGACGCCTGCCGCGACTGCCGCTGAGACCGGTGACAAGGTCACCTCCGTCTTCCTGCAGCCGGGCAAGATCAACTTGCCCGCTTCGCCGCCGCTGTCCTTGTACGTGCACGTGCCGTGGTGCGTACGCAAGTGTCCGTACTGCGATTTCAACTCGCATGCGGAGCCGGAACAGGGCATCCCGGAAGAGCGCTTTCTGGCTGCCGTGCGGCAAGACCTGGAAGCCGCGCTGCCGATGGTGTGGGGCCGGCATGTGCACACGATCTTCATCGGGGGCGGTACGCCGAGCTTGTTGTCGGCGCAAGGGCTGGACCGCTTGCTGTCGGACATCCGCATGCTGCTGCCAGTTGACGCCGACGCCGAGATCACGATGGAGGCCAACCCGGGCACGTTCGAGGCAGAACGCTTCCGTAGCTACCGCGCCAGCGGCGTGAACCGCCTGTCGATCGGCATCCAGAGCTTCAACGACGCATACCTGCAGGCGCTAGGCCGCATCCACAGCGCCGCTGAAGCGCGCGCCGCCATCGACATGGCCCGCGCGCATTTCGACAACATCAACCTCGACCTGATGTTCGCGCTGCCGGGCCAGACACTTGCCGAGTGCGAGGCCGATGTTGAGGCCGCGTTGTCGTTCGATACGAATCACGTGTCGCTGTACCACCTGACGCTGGAGCCGAACACCTACTTCGCCAAGTACCCGCCCGCGCTGCCGGATGACGACGCGGCGTTTGCAATGCAGGACTGGATTCACGCGCGGTTGGCAGCGGCAGGCTACGAGCACTACGAGGTGTCGGCATACGCCAAGGCCGGCAAGCGCTGCAAGCACAACCTGAACTACTGGCAATTCGGCGATTACCTCGGCATTGGCCCGGGCGCACACGGCAAGCTCAGTTTTCCGCACCGGGTCATCCGCGAGATGCGGCACAAGCATCCGGACACGTATCTGCGCCAGGCCGAGACTGCGGGCGGTGCGGCCGTCATGCAGGAGCAGCGCGAAGTCGACGCTGCCGACCTGCCGTTCGAGTTCATGCTCAATGCGCTGCGACTGACGGACGGTTTTCCCGTCACGCTGTTCCAGGAACGCACGGGCCTGCCGCTGCGCTCCATTGAGCGACAACTCGACGCCGCCGAGCAGCGCGGCCTGCTGACGCGCGACCATGTCGCCATCCGCCCGACCGAACTGGGACAGCGATTCCTCAACGATTTGCAGGAATTGTTCTTGGCCGACGACGAAAACTGACGGTACCCGGTGCCAAGTTGCGCCAGGTACCGTTACAATGGCGCCCTTGCTCGCAACGAGCAGCGCAGTACGAAGGAAGCGTGGCCGAGTGGTTTAAGGCAGCAGTCTTGAAAACTGCCGATGGGGTGACCCATCCGTGAGTTCGAATCTCACCGCTTCCGCCAGCCCCTGGTTCCAAGGCGCTCCAGATTTCTCCCGCACTCTTCCGCGCACCCCAATAGCAACGTCGCAACGGCATGGGGCCGATTTCTATTCCAGCCCGTGCCGTTTTGTCAGTGCCGCGCCGTGGGCCAAAGCGCATCGGCGTCTTCTCCCAGCGCCTCGGCAATGGCGAGGCGAACGCGCTTCGCTCCATTGCCCGCGATGGAAGACGACAGCAATTGCGGCGTGACGTCGTCCAAACCCAGTTTTTCCGAGAGCCCACGCAGAGTGGTCTTCCCGAAACGCTCTTCAAGGAGGCGTTTAACGAGTGGGACAGCGCGGGAAACTTCACGAGGATCCGACGGCAGTCCTCCTGCCGGACTTCTCTTCTTGCGCTCTTTCGGCTTGATCGGAAGATCTACCGATTGAGGAAGAGGATTCTCGGCCATGGAGCGACCCAGATTTGCTAACGCTTCGGCGACGTTTCGCCCGGTGCTGGAGCACATCGCGCCCGGCGCTACCAACACCGCAAAACAATTACCGCGATCTTGGTACAACCTGACCTTGCAAATCAAATCCATATGATTTGAGCGTTAAATCAAAATAGTTTTATTTTTTATTGTTTTATGGAATGAAATAACCTGGCAGCGCTCCGTCATGCCCCGTTGGCAAAGCAGGGACACGAGCACCACCCCAAGCCCCGAGGGGGCTTGAGGCAGGTCGAGCGCGTAAAGACACTCCCCGTTCTTCGAAGTCGGTGTGACTCGTTATTATGTGGTGTTCACCAATCATCTTATTGGTGATCACCCGCGCATCAACGCCGAGCAATATCGCCGAAATGCCAACTCGAAAAAACAGGGTGAATCCGCTCACCCCATTCCTCCGAAGCTGACCTGGCCTGACTAGGCCAAGCGACCTGCTGTTTTCCCCGTTGCTCGCCCTGCGTCGGCTCCATGGAACCGCGCGGGCGCTGAACTTTTTTATTAGGCGTGATGCCGATGCCGAATATTGTCGAGAACGATAACAGACGCTATTCTGGCTGGCACCCTGCTAATTAGAGGGTAAGAACGTGCCGGCACGCCGTTCACGCGAGCCAGCACGCGGGCAATGGGGCAAAGTCGCGGTAATCACAACCTTGTGCAACCGCTTGTCGCTGCCTGAAGACGGCGACCGCACCTGGTAATGCTCCTCGGCGCCTGGCCATCGGTTCTTTGTATTGCAACCCACTGCAGCCGACCATGGAAGTCCTCAAGGATGTAAGCGCGATTGCTTTGGCCAATAGTCTTCCAGACGGCGTCTTTCTGGTCGACGAGCGTGGGCGGATTCGTCACGCCAATGCAGCGTGGGAAGACATTCTTGGTTATCGGCCATCCGAGCTGCTGGGGCAAACCATGCTCGAACTCGTGGCGCCGGACGACCGCGACAGAACGCAAAAGCAAGCGGGTCGGGTTCAGGCGGGAGTGAAGTGCAGCGGATTCGAGAATCGCTATCGGCACCAGTCGGGCACCGATGTCCATTTGTCATGGTCGGCACAGTGGAACGTGGAGCATCGACTGCGCATTGGCGTGGCGCGCAATGTCACCGCATTGAGGACGCTGGCGGAGCCCAGTCCGCTGGCGCAACTGCAGGCGCGTCTGGCGCCTCACGAATCCAGGGTGTTGCAGTTGCTGTTGACTGAAGCCGCAGAAAAGCAGATTGCGGAACAGCTCGGTCTGGCCACGTCGACCACGCACTCTTACATTACGAGCGTCTATCGCAAGTTCGGCGTGCGTGGCCGCGCTGGGCTGATGAGCCTGTGGCTCAAAGAGATGCGAAGCCGCTGATACCCGCCCTGTATCACGGCATCGTCGCATCACCATCTGGCACAAATAGCGCGCGCGCCCTGGGCTATACTGCCGCCCGTCACGCACACAACGTGACCTCGGATTGGCGTCCGAGAGCAGATACAGGCGGGTAACCGCCGGCCGGCGGTTTTTTTACGCCCGTTCATCAAGCGCCTCCTATGGCCGGGCCTTGGTGAGGGAGCGCTCGCGCTCGCCGGTTTCCTGTATCGCCGGTACGCCAACCTTGCCTTGTGCCCGGCCACCCCGATTGGCGTCGGGGTTCGGGTACCTAAACCCGATACAGGAGCATCGAAATGCGCCACGCCTTTGGTCGCCTCGAGGACACACAATCTCCTTTCCCAGATACCCTCGGTAGTCAAAACGACGTGGCCGAGCCGCTTCAACAGCAACGCGCCGACCTCGTGCGAGCGTTGGCAGCGGCCGAAGCATCCGTAAGAACATTTCCCATCGGCTCATTGCAACAGGCCAACGCACGGGCCCGCGTCACGCGTTTGCAGAGAGCGCTGCGGCGCTTGAAAGCCGCGCTTGGCACGTCAAAGCGGCATCAGGACGTTGGCGACTTCCTGATCGAAATGTTTCGCGAGCGCGTTTCTTTCACCGAATGGCAGTCCATCGTGGCCGAGGCGCGACGCCGCCATGATTCAAAGGCGACGGAAGGTCAAATCGGTACGCTCGCTGCGGGGCCGGGCGCACAAAGCTGATATAGTCGCGTCGCCTCCGATTTCTGAACTTTGCGATGTCTCTCGTACTCCGCCGAACCGTTCTCACGTTCGTTGCCGCAGCTTCGGTTGCGGGCGCCGGCCTCGTCCACGCGCAAGCCAGTGCGCCGCAAGCCCCTGCAGTGTCCACGGCTGCATCGGGCGGCACCGTCGCTGAACTGCAGCAGTTGCTGGCGCAGAAGCGCCTGACCGAACTGCGCACGACTTACAACGGCGACTACGGCACGAGCCTGCTGCTGGTCAACGAAGACACCACAGCGTACGTCGCCCTGTCGTATCGCAAGGAACTGTGGCGTGTGTACAAGTTTGCGTCGGTCGCTCCAGCCGAAGGCGCATACGAGACGCTGACCGGTCAGACCCGGACGTGGGCCGAAGATGATCTGCGCCGCGCCGTCACGGCGGGCCAGAAGGCGCAACTGGAGCGCGAAGCCCAGGCAGCTCAGCAGCGCGCCGCATCCCTGAGCCAGGAAGTGCGCATCATGCAGGCGCAGCGCCAGAAAATGCTGACTGAACAGCAGACCATGCGTCAGGAGACGAAGGCGCTGGACATCGAGCGCCGCGCGTATCAGACCCAGGTTGAATCGCTGCAGCAGCAGATCCGCTTGCTGGAAAAACAGCTCAACGATCCGCACTGGTCGCCCGCGCCTTAAACGTCTCGTCAAGGGCTTTGACATTCACCTTCCTGGCCTGGCGCAACTGCGGCAGGCCAGCGACCTCTCCGCCTTCGATGCAACGCGCATCGACTTAAGAGCAATCTGATCGACCACCGTCCATCTGCCGCTTAGCATGGCGCCTGCTTGCGCAGCCGGCTTGGATGCGCGCTGCGGCCATCAGCGGAGACGGATTTGGAATCCCCCAACTTCATCATCGACGGACACCTGCGCCTACCGGGCTTGGTGCGTATGCCGCCGCCTTTCGGGCCTGCACTCGACAGCGCGCAGCCCGGCGCCGCAACACAGGTCAGCGCGTCGATCGATCCAGCAGCCCACACGTGCGGTAGCGCCGGTACAGCCCGCCATAGGCAGTGGCCTCAACGCATGACCGCGCTGTCGGTTGGCATGGCATGCACGCTGGCGGCCGCGCTGCTTGGCTGGCAGACCGGGCAGCATCGCCAGCCAGCCGCAGAGTTTGATCAAGCAACCGTGGCCGCCATCGCCCAGCCGACCACACCGATCGTTCTGCTCGAGAACCCTCCTGCCGAGCCCGTCGCGTCAGCGCAAACCCAAGAGCCCGAGGAATCCGAAACCGCTATCGCAGCCGCAACGGCGGTCGCGCGTGCTCCCGACACGACGTTGGACGGTGCGGAAGTCACTAGGCCGGTCATCGCTGCTGCATCGCCGGTGGTGACGCAATTGCCGGCGAAATCGATCCGGACGCGCATGCTTGTGCGGGCCGTCGAGCCAGCACCGACACACGAGTTGGAACGGCCGGCCACACTGCTCGACGAGGAATCTGCGTTCATCGAATTCGAGTCGGCACCGATCGACACGGCGCCAATCGCTTCAGGCTATGCGGCGCCGGGCGCGCCGGTGCATATCGAACTGCAACGGCATACGCGCTTCACGGACTGACCGGAGCGCGTGCCGCCACGCCGGCTCAGTGCAACTGGCCGCCGGTTTCGCGTACATCGTGCAGCGTGCGCAGCGTTGTCTCGATGGCGATGCGCAGACCGGTGACGATGGTGTCGTGCGCCATGCTCGGTTGCCCCGGGTGCTTGGCGGCCTGCGACGGCAGATACGGGATGTGGATGAAGCCGCCGCGCGTGGGCAGCTTGTGGCGGGAGATGGCATGCATCAGCCCATAGAAAACGTGGTTGCAGACGAAGGTACCCGCCGTCTGCGAGACCGACGCAGGAACGCCACCCGCACGCAGTTCGCGCACGATGGCCTTGATCGGCAGCGTTGAAAAATACGCGGCCGGACCGTCACTTGCGATGGCGATATCGATCGGTTGCTTGCCGGCGTTGTCGGCAATGCGTGCGTCGTCAACATTGATGGCGATGCGCTCGATGGCCATCTCGGCTCGGCCGCCAGCCTGCCCCACGGCAATCACCACCTCCGGCTGCAGCGTCTGCAGCAACTTGCCGAGCACTTTGTTGGATTCGCCGAAGATGGTCGGCAACTGTCGCGCGACGATCTCGGCGCCGGCGATTCCCTGGCCATCGAGGGTGCGCACGGCTTCCCACGACGGATTGATGGGTTCGTTCTCGAACGGGTCGAAACCGGTGACGAGGACGGTAGGCATGATGTTCTCCTGCTTGCTGCGTAAGACAAAAACGATGATAAACGTCCGTCGAACATCATGCCCGAGCGCGTTGCGGCGTCAGTTTGCCTTGCTGCGCTTGTTCTCGAAGTTCAACAGGATGTCGACTTCTTCCGTGCCCGCCGTGTGCAGCCATTCGCGCGTCAGACGCTCGCCCAGGCGGCGCATGTCGCCCTGCAGCGTCACGTCGGGATTGAGCACGCGCACGCCGGTCTTGGCGAGTTCGGCTTCGTCGCGCTCGTAGGTCTGGCGGCTGGAATCCCAACCGCGCGCCTCGTAATCCTTGGCGAGTTTGAGCACGGTCTGCTGCGTCGCGGGCGGGAGCTTGGCGAAGCGCGCCTCATTCACGAACACGGCGTTCTTTGGGATCCACGCGTTGACCTTGTAGTAATAGGTCATGCGCTGGCCAGCCTTCGTCTCCAGACCAGTGGACGGCGAGGTGACCATCGTGTCGATCCGGCCGCCGGCAATCGCGGCAGTCAGATCAGCGGCTTCCACCTGCACGGCCTGTGCGCCGTACAGCTCGGCAATGCGCTTTTGCGCCGCGTTATAGGTGCGCAAACGATGTCCCTTCAGGTCGGACAAACGGGCGATCGGTGTTTCGGAATACAGGTTCTGCGGCGGCCAGGGCACGGCGTACAGCAGGCGCAAACCATTGGCCTTCATCAACGCTTCGATGTGGCTGCGCGAGGCATCCCACAGCAGGCGCGCATCGTTGTAGCCCGACACCACGAAGGGAATCGAATCCACGCCGAAAAGCGGATCGCGCTGAGCCAGCGTCGAGAGCATCACTTCGCCCGCTTCCGCCTTGCCGTCCTTGACGCCGTCAAAGATGGCGGCCGGCTTGAGCAGCGTGCCGTTCGGATAGACCTCGAGCTTGAGCCCGCCATTGGTGGCGCTGCTGACTGCGGTGGCAAAGGCCTGCAGGTTTTGCGTATGGAAATTGACGGCCGGATACGGCGTGGCCACTCGGAGCGTTTCCGCGCTGGCTTGCGCGGCGGAAATCAACGACAGCGCGCTGGCTGCGAGAACACAAAAAAAGCGGCGTCCCGACATGGAACGGCCGCTCGTCATCTGGCTGCTCATGAATCCCCCCGGAGAAAGAGCACGATGCGAGGTCGACACGACTGCATGCCCTTGTCTCCCGGGCAGCGATCGCGCTGGGTGGCGTCCGCCGGCTAAGAACCGCCAGCGTGACGCACACCGCACGCGACGCATTAAACACGATTAGTGGAGCATCAGGAAGTACAAGAGCACGATATTGGCTGCAAGCAACAGTAGCGCGGTCGGGACTTGCGCTTTGATCACAGCGTTCTTATCGGACAACTCCAACAGCGCGGCAGGCACGATATTGAAGTTCGCCGCCATCGGGGTCATCAGCGTGCCGCAGTAGCCCGAGAACATGCCGATAGCCGCCATCACCGCCGGATTGGCATGGAACACGCCCACCAGGATCGGCACGCCCACGCCGCCTGTCATGACCGGGAAGGCCGCAAAGCCGTTGCCCATGATGACGGTGAAGAGCGCCATGCCCACGCAATAGACGACCACCGCGACCAGTCGATAGTCCATGTTGATGTAGGCGGTGGTCAGGTGCGCCACGGCCTTGCCCACGCCGGCATCGGCGAAGACCAGGCCGAGCATGGCCAGCATCTGCGGCAGCACCAGCGCCCAGCCGAGCGACTCCGTCAGCCGACGCGACTCACGCATGGCCTGCACCGGCGTGTCGCGGGTCAGCCAGCACGCCAGCGCGAGCGAGATGATGCAGCCCAGGCCCAGTGAGACGAAGGTCTGGTTCTTCGGATCGAGCAGCAGGTCGCCACCGATCTTCACGTCCTTCAGGAACACGCTGCCGATGACGGTGACCAGCGGAATGGTCAGCGCCGGAATGAACAGACGGTTGCCCAGGCGCTTGGCCGATGCGCGGCGCTCTTCTGCCGGCAGTTCACCGTGCTTGCCCAGCGTCACGCCGCCGGTGCCGGCCAGCAGTGCCATCACCACGGCACCCACACCAACCACGATCGGTGGGATCTTGTCGCCAACAAGGAAGATGACGGCGAAGATCGCCCAGAACAGGCCCGTGGTCCAGCGACGCGGGTGGTTCTTGTCGGCAAAGGTCATCAGCGCGGTGATCGTCAGGATGATCCCGGCCAGCCAGTACAGATAGTTGATCGACAGAATCATGGCTTACCCCTGCTTGGCCGCGGCCGTGTTGGTATTGCCGGCGGCGCCCCGCTGGTTACCCATCTCGCGGGCAAGCCAGCCGTCCAGGCGCTTGAGGCGCACCGAGTGGATCAGGAACGCGCAGACCGCCGTCGGGATGCCCCACACAGCGATACGCAGCGGTTCCACGTCGATGCCCGAGCCGAGCAGGAACGTGTGCATCAGCGCGATGGCGCCGAAGGCCACGAAGATGTCTTCGCCGAAGAACAGGCCCACGTTGTCGGTGGCGGCGCAGAAGGCCAGCAGGCGTTCACGCACCGGCGCCGGCAGCTTGCCGAAACGGTTCTCGGCGGCGCCTTCGGCCATCGGGGCCAGCAGCGGACGCACCATCTGCGGATGACCGCCGAGGCTCGTCAGACCGGCAGCTGCCGTCAGCTCGCGCACGGCGAGGTAGACGATCAGCAGACGGCCAACGGTGGCCGATTGAATGCGCGCGATCCAGTTCTGCGCGTGTTCACGCAAGCCGTGGCGTTCGAGCAGACCCACCACCGCGAGTGGCAGCAGGATGATCAGCGGCAACGTCCGCGTCTTGATGATGCCCGTCCCGATCGCCGTCAGGATCTGCTCGATGGACATCGATGCCGCAAAACCGGTGGCGATGGCGGCCACGGCCACCACCAGCATCGGATTGAATCGCAGGATGAACCCCGCGATGATGACGACCACCCCGATCAGCGGCCATAGATTCACTGCCGTACCCATGTGGTGCTTCCCCCCAAGTTGATAAAAAGCCCCGCTGGAAGGACGGGGCCGTGGCTCAGGCGCCGGCGCGAACAGCGATGCCTTCGCTGCCAAGCCGTTCCCGAATGCGTCGCGCGAACGCCAGCGCATGCGCGCCGTCGCCGTGCAGACAAACCGTTTCCGCGCGGATCGGAACCCACGTGCCGTCGATGGCCTTCACGCGCTGCTCGCGCACCATCGTCAGCGTCTGGTCCAGCGCGGCATCTTCGCTGTCGATCAGGGCGCCCGGCGTACCGCGTTTGACGAGCGAGCCGTCTGCGTTGTAACCGCGATCGGCAAACACCTCTTCCTTGGCCTGCAGGCCAAGTTCACGCGCGGCCTTGACCAGTTCACCTCCCGCCAGGCCAAACACCACCAGCGACGGATCGAAATCGCGGATCGCGTGCACGATGGCCATGGCCAGCGGCCGGTCGCGCGAAGCCTGGTTGTACAGCGCGCCGTGCGCCTTCACGTGCGCCAGCTTGCCGCCCTGCGCACGCACGATGGCTGACAGCCCACCAATCTGGAACAGCACGCCCGCGTAGATTTCATCGGGCTGCAGATGCATCTCAGTGCGGCCAAAGTTTTCGCGATCGGGAAAGCTCGGATGCGCGCCAATCGACACGCCCTGGCGCAGCGCCCAGCCCACGGTCTGGCGCATCGTGTTGACGTCGCCGGCGTGCCAGCCGCAGGCGATGTTGGCGGAACTCACCAGTGCGAGGAGCGCCTCGTCGGTATCGCAGCCTTCGCCGAGGTCGGCATTCAGATCAATTGCGGTCATGGTGTTGTCTTCCGGTGCATCAGGCGTTCAGTCGCGTCTTGGCGGTGCGATGCGCGCTCGACAGAATGCCTTGGCGCTGCCAATCCAGTGCGGTTTCGATTTGCTGCAGATACCGTGCCACGTCGGCGCGGGCGGCTTCGGCCTCTTCCAGCGTGACACGCTCGAAGCGCACGCGCGTGCCGAGCGGAATCTGCGCCAGGCGCCATTGGTCGGCCAGGATGACGGAGCCGATCTTCGGATAGCCGCCCGTGGTTTGCGCATCGGCCATCAACACAATGGGCTGGCCAGACGGCGGCACCTGGATCACGCCCGGCACCACGCCGTGCGAGAGCAGATCGCCGCTGCGCTGCTTTTTGCGCTTGAGTTCCGGCCCCTGCAGGCGAAAACCCATCCGGTTGCTGTTGGGGGTGAGCGTCCAGTCCGATTCCCAGAATGCGGCTTGCGCGTCGGCAACGAAATCGTCGTATTCAGGACCGGGCAGCACGCGCATGACCGGCGTGTCCTTCTGCGCGCGGTCGAACGTCCAGCGGGCGGCCTTCACGGCAACGGTATCGCCGCTGATGTCGGGGGCGTACGTTGTGTCGGCAGGCAGCACGGGCAGCCTGTCGCCGTCTTTCAACGGGCGCCCTTCGAAACCACCAAAGCCGGCTTTCAGATCGGTGCTGCGCGAGCCCATCATCTCGGGCACATCGATGCCGCCGGCCACGCAGAGATACGCACGCACCCCGCCCTGCGCCACGCGCAATGTCAGCATCTGCCCGCGTTGCACGGGGATGGCGCGCCAAGCATGCACCGGTGCGCCGTCGAGCGTGGCGCGGCAATCGGCGCCCGTCAGCGCGATCAGGCCATTGGCGTGGAAGCGCAGCGTGGCGTTGCCCAGCGTGAACTCGATGCCCGCCGCATCGCTGCGGTTGCCAACCAAGCGGTTGCCCACATACAGCGACAGCGGATCCAGCGCGCCCGACGTGCACACGCCAAAACGGCGATAGCCGGTGCGGCCCAGGTCCTGCACGGACGCCAGCACGCCGGCCCGCACGATCTCGATCATGGGTTGGGGTTTCGAACTCATGCGCGCACCTTCGAGGCAACAAAGCGGATGCGGTCTCCGGGCGCCAGCAGCGTGGGGGGATTACGCTGCGGCATGAAGAGCGCCGCGTCTGTGCGGCCAAGCAGTTGCCAGCCACCGGGGGATGCGGCCGGGTAGATGCCGGTCTGCTCGCCGCCGATGCCGACCGAACCGGCCGGCACGGCCATGCGCGGCTCGGCGCGACGCGGCGTGGCGAGTGACTTGTCGAGCCCGCCCATGTAGGCAAAGCCGGGCTGGAAGCCCAGGAAATAGACGATGTATTCCGGCGCGGTGTGACGGCGCACGACTTCGGCCGTGCTGAGGCCGGTGTGCTTGGCGACTTCGCGCAGGTCGGGGCCTTCGTCACCGCCATAGGCGACTTCGATGTCGACGAGTTTGCCGTCGGCCACCAACGCCTGGCTCTCTTCCCAGGCCTCACGCAGCTGCGTGGTCAATCGCTGCGCATCGGCCAGTGGACCGAACACGAGCGTGAGGTTGTTCATGCCGGGCACCACGTCGACCACGCCCGCCCAATTGGACGCGCGCGAAGCCATGGCCCAGATGCGCTGCTGGCAATTCAGGGTGGCCGGTGGCGGCACTTCGCACAACAGCGCGAGTTCGCCCAGCCGGTGAATCGTGCACTGCAACTTAACCCCCGTCTCGTGTGCGCCGTTGGCGGGAAGATCCCTGCAAAACGACGCGCGTTTGAAAACGAAAGCGATACGTTAATAAATTGTCGATAAATTCTGTATAAGAAGTAACCCTTAGTCGTTCAGGGCCAAGTCGCTGCTGAACGCGGTCCGGCTGCACTCATCATAGGTGCCGGACGCGGTTAGCGTGACAGGCATGTTATGCCAAAGTCATATGAAAGGAGGAAGACGCCCCCAGAACAAGAGGCGTAGATCGAGACCGGAACTGAGGGTCAGGCGGCGGGCTCTTCGCGCGTGATGCGCAGACCCAGAACGAGTGCGGCGACGGCGCAGACAGCCATCATGCCCAGCAGCGGCAGCGCCGTCTGGCCGACGGCGGCAACCACCGTACCGGTCACCATGCCGAGGCCAAATTGCATGGCGCCCATGAGCGCCGAGCCCGTACCCGCACGCGCACCCTGCCCCGCCATTGCCAGCGCGCCGGTGTTGGGAGAGATGCAGCCGATCGAGGCGATGTAGCAGAACAGCGCCGCCAGCACGAGCGGCAGCGGCGTAAAACCGGCCGCGGCGGCAGCGGCAGCCAGCACGCTGGTGATGGCCGGCACCCACAGCGCCCGTCGCAGCACGCGCGCCGGCGAATACTTGCGCACCAGCCGCACATTCACGCGCGAGGCCGCGATCATCCCGGCGGCGTTGCTGCCGAACACCCAGGCGTACTGCGACGGCGTCAGCCCATAACCGTCGATCAGCACGAACGACGACACGGTGATGTACGCGAACATGCCCGACAGAAACACGGCGCCGCACCACATATAGGCAGCGTAGTGGTGATCGCGCAGGAGTTCCCAGTAGTCGCGCAGCACGTGGCGGACTGCCAGCCTGCGCGCCTGCTCGGGCGCCAGCGACTCGCGCATCAGGTAATGCACCGCGACCAGCGACAGCACGCCAAATGCCGTCAGCAGAGCAAAGATGACCCGCCACGTTGTGAACTGCAGCACTGCGCCGCCAATCATCGGCGCGAGGATGGGCGCTACACCCATCACCAGCATCAGCGTCGAATACGCCTGCGCGGCGCCGGCCGGGTCCATGCGATCACGCACGGCAGCGCGTGCGATGACCATGCCCGCGCAGCCGCCAAACCCCTGCACGCCGCGCAGCACGGCCAGCATCGTGGCGTCTTTGGCGAACGCGCAACCGATGGACGCCGCCACGTACATCGCCAGACCGATATAGAGCGGCGGCTTGCGGCCAAACCGATCGCTGGCTGGGCCGTAGATGAGCTGGCCGATCGCCAGGCTGATCAGGAACACAGTCAGCGTGAGCCCCGCCGCGGCCGACGACGTATTCAGATCGCGCGCGATGGTCGGCAGGCTCGGCAGGTACATGTCCACCGACAGCGGGCCGATGGCCGTGAGCGCGCCAAGCAGCAGGAGCCAGCCGGGGATCGGGCCGGGCATGCGGGATCGTGCAGGAGCGGGAGCAGTCATGAAGGGAGAACTTGACGCGGCGGCAGACGGGAGGCCCGCGCCGGAGTAAACCGGGAACTGTAGCGCAAAGCGGCGAGCCACGCGCGCGCACTGGTCAGGTGCACGACGGCATGCGCGCCCCACCCGAGGGCTGCACGTGCCACCTGCATACATCGGCATGACAAGCTGGACCCCACAAATCGCCGCGATCGGGCCGGCACGGGATTTGCACTCCGCCACCCCTCGTACGAGGCAGTCCCAAGCCGGCCGAAATCGCCGTTCGGCATGGAGCCGAACGATATAATTCGCGGTTGATGGCAGGCATCACCCAACCATGATGATTGCTGCGATGCGTCGGCGCGAATCTGCGTTGGCGTTGCCTGCAGTGAAGTGTCGTCAACACCCAAAAACGAGACCGCCTCCGCTGCGTACCGGCACGGTGAGCGGCACGGAAACCACGAGCCAACCTGTTGTGACACAACTCCCACCACGCCTGTCGCTGACGGGCATGACCAAGCGCTACCCAAGCGTGGTCGCCAACGACGGCGTGAGCCTGACCGTCGCGCCGGGCGAGATCCACGCCGTACTGGGCGAAAACGGCGCCGGCAAGTCGACGCTGATGAAGATGATCTTCGGCGCCGTGCAGCCTGACGCCGGTGAGATGCTGCTCGACGGCCAGCGCGTCGAGATCGCCAATCCGCACCAGGCGCGCGCACTTGGCATCGCCATGGTGTTCCAGCACTTCTCGCTGTTCGACACGCTCACGGTGGCAGAGAACATCCTGCTCGGCCTGCCCTCGGGCACGGATCTGCGCGACGTGGCTGATCAGGTGCGCAGCACGGGCGAGAAATACGGCTTGCCGCTGGAGCCGCATCGCCATGTGCATACGCTTTCCGTGGGCGAGCGCCAGCGCGTGGAAATCGTGCGGGCGCTGCTCACCAAGCCGCGCCTGCTGATTCTTGACGAACCCACCTCGGTGCTGACGCCGCAGGCCGTCGAGAAGCTGTTCGTGACGCTGCGCCAGTTGGCGGTAGAAGGCACGAGCATCCTCTACATCAGCCACAAGCTCGACGAGATCCAGGCCCTGTGCCACACCGCCACGGTAATGCGCATGGGCAAGGTCACGGGCGTATGCGACCCGCGCCAGGAAACGGCGGCGTCGCTGTCGCGCATGATGATCGGCGGCGAGCCTCCGCGCGAATTGCGACCGCAGACCACACCGGGCGACGTGCGCATGGAGGTGGCCGGACTGTCGCTGCCCAAGGCCCATGCCTTTGCGACGGAGCTGCGTGACATCGCGCTGCAATTGCGCAGCGGCGAGATCGTCGGCATCGCAGGCGTATCGGGCAACGGGCAGCAGGAACTGCTGGCAGCCCTGTCCGGCGAAGACACGCGTGCGTCGGCGCAGACCATCAGCATCGGCAACGAGCCAGTCGCCAAGCTGGACCCGCGGGCGCGCCGCAAGCGCGGGCTGTCGTTCGTGCCGGAAGAGCGCCTGGGGCGCGGCGCCGTGCCGTCGCTGTCGCTGGCCGCAAATACGCTGCTGACGCATCAGCGTGCGCCGCAGGTGCGTGGGGGGCTCATCGACAAGAAGGCCGCCGCCAAGCTGGCTGCCGGCATCATCCGACGCTTTGGCGTCAAGGCCGCCGGCCCGGAAGCATCGGCCAAGAGCCTGTCGGGCGGCAACCTGCAGAAATTCATCGTCGGCCGCGAAATCGAATGCGCGCCGCGTGTGCTCATCGTCGCGCAACCCACCTGGGGCGTCGACGTGGGTGCGGCGGCGCAGATTCACAACGAAATCCTCGCGCTCAAGGCGGGGGGCTGCGCCATCCTGATCGTGTCGGAAGAACTCGACGAACTCTTCGCGCTTTGCGATCGCCTGCACGTGATCGCCAACGGGCGCCTCTCGCCCTCCACGCCCACGCACGCCACCAACCGCGAACAGATTGGTCTGTGGATGAGCGGCATGTGGGACAAAGCCCCGGCTTCGGCGGCAGCGACCTCGGAGGTGGCCCATGGCTGACGTCATGCATGGCAGCCGCCTGGCGCTGCCGGTTTCGCTGGAGCTGCGGGCGATCCCGTCGCGCACCATGGCCTATGCCTCGCCGCTCATCGCGCTGGTGTTGACGATGGTGTTCGGCCTGCTGCTGTTCGCGCTGCTTGGCAAAGACCCCGTGGCCGGCCTGCGCGTGTTCCTGGTCGAACCGCTGGTCAGCAAGCGGGCGATTGGCGAAGTGCTGCTCAAGACCGTGCCGCTGGTGCTGTGCGCGCTGGGCTTGTCGGTGTGCTATCGCACCAACGTGTGGAACATCGGCGCGGAGGGGCAACTGATCTTGGGCGGCATTTTCGCCGCGGCTACGATCGTCTACTTCGATACGCCGACACCCGCCATCCCGGGCGGCTTTGCGCTGGTGCTGGCCCTCGTTGCTGGCCTCATCGGCGGCGCGCTGTGGGCAGCGATCACGGCGCTGCTGCGCGATCGCTTTCATGCCAACGAGATCCTCGTCTCGCTCATGCTCACGTACATCGCGCAGTTGCTGCTGCTGTACGTGGTCAACGGGCCGTTGAAGGACCCGAACGGCATGAACTTCCCGCAATCGATCGTGTTCGACAGCGCGTTCGTTCTGCCGACGCTCGTGGCCGGCACGCGCCTGCACGTTGGCTTCCTGTTCATGCTCGTGATGACGGCGGCGATGACGTTGTTTGTCTTCCGCAGCTTTGCGGGCTATCGCCTTCAAGTCGGTGGCCTGGCCCCGCAAGCCGCGCGCTATGCGGGCTTCTCGTCGCGCGCGGCGCTGTGGACGGCGCTGCTGGTGTCGGGCGGCCTGGCAGGCGTTGCCGGCGCCTTCGAGGTCACGGGGCCGATCGGGCAACTGCTGCCGTCCATTTCCCCCGGCTACGGCTTTGCCGCCATCGTGGTGGCGTTCGTCGGGCGCCTGAATCCGGTGGGCACCGTGCTGGGTGCGATCGTGATGTCGCTGTTCTACATCGGCGGCGAGCTTGCGCAATCGCGCCTGGGCCTGCCGTCGGCCATTACCGGAGTGTTCCAGGGGATGCTGCTGTTCTTCCTGCTCGCCTGCGACACGCTCATCGAATACCGCCTGCGCTGGCGCGCACATCACTGATCGGGCCGCATACATGGAAAGTCTCGCTCCCCTGATCGCCGCGTCGATCAACGCCGGCACCCCGCTGTTGCTGGCCGCCCTGGGCCTCTTGATGAACGAGCGCTCCGGCGTGCTCAACCTCGGCGCCGAAGGGATGATGCTGGTGGCCGCCGTGGTCGGCTTCATGGTCGGCTACCAGACGCAGATTCCGCTGCTGGGTTTTGCCGCCGGCGCGCTTGCCGGCATGGTGATGGCCGCCCTCTTCGCCTGGCTGGCGCTGGTGCTCGTCACCAACCAGGTCGCCACGGGCCTCGCCCTGTCGATTTTCGGCACCGGCCTGTCGGCCTTCATGGGCCAGCGCTTTGTCGGCATGTCGCTGCCGGCGCAGGCGCACGGCATCCCCGGGTTGGAGTCGATTCCGTTTGTCGGCCCCGCCCTGTTCGCGCACCACTGGATGGTCTATTTCAGCCTGCTGCTGTGCGGCGCGATTGCGTGGTTCCTGTTCAAGACGCGGGCTGGCCTCACGCTGCGGGCGATTGGGGAATCGCCGGAGTCGGCTCACGCGCTCGGCTATCCGGTACGCACCGTCCGCTTTGGCGCGCTGTTGTTTGGCGGCGCGTGCTGCGGGCTGGCAGGTGCCTACCTATCGCTGGTCTACACGCCGATGTGGGTCGAGAACATGGTCGCCGGCCGCGGCTGGATTGCCCTCGCGCTGACCACCTTTGCCACTTGGCGCCCGCTACGCATTCTGTTCGGTGCGCTGCTCTTCGGCGGCGTGACGATCCTGCAATTTCACCTGCAAGGGATGGGCGTGTCGGTGCCGTCGCAGATTCTGTCGATGGCGCCGTTTGCCGCCACCATCGTCGTGCTGGCCATCATCTCGCGCAATCCGGATTGGATCCGCCTGAACATGCCCGCATCGCTCGGCAAGCCGTTCCGCCCGGGGGCTGCCTAAACTGCATGCAGCGTCAGCTTCTGCATTCCGCTTTTATTTGCCTCAACACAGTCAACGAGCCACACAACAGGAGAAATCGATGAACGTTACCCGCAGGATCACGCTGGCCGCCCTGGCCGCCGGCGCTGCCCTGACCCTCTGGGGTTGCGGCAAGTCCAACGACAACGCTAGCGGCAATGCCGCGCCGGCCGCATCATCGGCCCCCGCCGCTGCCGCACCGGCGCCGGCCAATGAACCGCTGAAGATCGCGTTCGTCTACGTCGGCCCGGTGGGCGACGCAGGCTGGACGCACGCCCACGACGACGGCCGCAAGGAAGTCGAAGCCAAGTTCGGCGACAAGGTGAAGACCAGCTTCGTCGAAAGCGTGCCCGAAAGCGCTGCGGACGCCGAGCGCGTGTTCCGCGACCTGGCCACGCAAGGCAACAAGGTCATCTTCGGCACGAGCTTTGGTTTCATGGAATCGATGCTCAAGGTCGCCAAGGAATTCCCGGATGTGAAGTTCGAGCACGCCACCGGTTTCAAGACCGCCGACAACCTCGGCCAGTACGACGTGCGCACATATGAAGGCGCCTATCTGGCAGGCGTGGTGGCCGGCAAGATGAGCAAGTCGGGCAAGCTGGGCGTAGTGGGATCGGTGCCCATCCCCGAGGTGATCCGCAACATCGATTCGTTCACGCTGGGCGCACGCAGCGTCAACCCGAAGGCCACCACCCGCGTGGTGTGGGTCAACAAGTGGTTCGATCCGGGCAAGGAGCGCGAAGCGGCCACCACCCTCATCGGCCAGGGCGTCGACGTGCTGATGCAGAACACCGACTCCGCCGCCGTCGTGCAGACCGCGCAGGAGAAAGGCGTCTACGCGATCGGCTGGGACAGCGACATGACCAAGTTTGGCGAGAAGGCCCACCTGGCGGCTTCGATCAACAAATGGGGCGTGTACTACACCAAGGTCATCGGTGATGTGCTTGAAAACAAGTGGAAGCCGGAAACCGTGTGGTGGGGCCTGAAGGAAGGTGCGATCGACCTCGGCGCATACAACGCCGTGGTGCCGGAAGACGTGAAGACGCTGGTCGAGACACGCAAGAAGGGCATCATCGACGGCTCGGCTCCGATCTGGAAGGGCCCGCTCAAGGACAACACCGGCAAGGAAGTCCTGCCCGTCGACAAGGTCGCCGACGACGGCTTCCTGCACGGCATCAAGTTCTACGTGGAAGGCGTGGAAGGCAAGATTCCAGGCTAAGTCGTACCCGTCTCGGCAAAAGCCGGCGTCTCGCGAGAGGGCCGGCTTTTTTCATGGACGATCGCGCCTCTTCTTGAAAACCGGACCGTTTCCCCAAGCTGATACGATGATCCGCCGGCCAAACGGACTCATGTGACGCCGGCTTTTCATCAAGGAGCCCACGATGTTCGGACGACTTTTCCGCCTGTGGAGCGTGGTGCGCAACGACGTGCGCCTGCTGTGGTTTGCGCTGCGCCATCCGGACAAGCCGTGGTGGCTCGCGCCGGCTGCGCTGCTGCTGGTGGGGTATGTGGTATCGCCCGTCGACCTGATCCCGGACGTCATTCCCGTGATCGGCTGGGTGGACGACATCGTGCTGGTGCCCTTTGCGCTGCACATGCTGCTGCGCGGCCTGCCCGACCGCGTGCGCGAGGATGCGCGCTTTGCTGCCGCCCGGCGTGTGAAGCCCTCCGGGCGGTAACGCCTCGACTTATGGCAAGAGGATCGTCGACCCGGTCGTCTTGCGCGCTTCCAGATCGCGGTGCGCCTGCGCCGCGTTCTGCAGATCGTAGCGCTGGTGAATCTCGATCTTGACCTTGCCGCTGCTCACCACATCAAACAACTCTGCCGCCATCGGTTCCAGCAGCTCGCGCCGTGCCGTGTAAGTCATCAGCGTCGGGCGCGTGATCTTGAGCGAGCCTTTTGCGCTCAGCACGCTGAGGTCAACCGGTGGCACTGGGCCAGATGCGTTGCCGTAGGTGACCATCATCCCGCGCGGTGCGAGGCAATCCAGCGAGCCCGTGAACGTGTCTTTGCCAATGCCGTCGTAGACCACCGGCACGCCCTTGCCGCCAGTGATTTCGCGCACGCGTTCGGTAAAGTTCTCACGGGTGTAGACGATGGTGTGGTCGCAACCGTGCGCGCAGGCAAGTTCAGCCTTGGCATCGCTGCCAACGGTGCCAATCACCGTGGCGCCGAGCGCCTTGAGCCACTGGCACGCAATCAACCCCACACCGCCAGCGGCTGCGTGAAACAGCACCGTATCGCCGGGCTGCACGCGATAGCTGTCTCGGATCAGGTATTGCGCGGTCATGCCCTGCAGCATCATCGCTGCGCCGGTTTCAAAGTCGATCGCATCGGGCAGGCGCACGAGAATGTCGGCCGGCATCGTGCGCAACGCAGCGTAGGCGCCGGTCGGACGGCCGGCGTAGGCCACGCGGTCGCCCGGCTTGACGTGCGTCACGCCCTGGCCCACGGCTTCGACCACACCCGCGGCTTCCATGCCGATGCCGCCAGGCAGGGGCTGGGGATACAGCCCGGTGCGGAAATAGACGTCGATGTAGTTCAGGCCGATGGCGTGCTGCTTGATGGTGGCCTCGCCGGGGCCGGGCGCGGGCACGTCGACATCGACGTACTGCATCACTTCGGGGCCGCCGGTTTCAAAGATGCGGATGGCTTTCGCTTGTGTCATGCGTGGATCTCCTTCGGATCGGGCGCCACCCGTTGCAAGGCAGACATCACCAGGTCGGCGGTTGCGAGGTTGGTGGCGCAGGGGATGTTGTGGACGTCGCAGGCGCGGACCAGCGCGTTGATGTCGGGTTCGTGCGGCTGCGGCGTCATCGGGTCGCGCAGGAAGATGACGGCGTCGACACGGCCTTCGGCCAACTGCGCGCCAATCTGCAAGTCGCCGCCCCACGGGCCGGACAGCATGCGCTGCACGGTCAGGCCGACTTCCTTCTCCAGGCGGCCACCCGTGGTGCCGGTCGCCAGCAAGTCGCATTGCGACAGGAAGGCCTGGTGCGTTTGGGCGAAAGCGACCATGTCGTCTTTCTTGTGGTCGTGTGCGATCAGGGCGACGCGGCGTTTGCGAACTGCGCTTTCGGGCGTAGCGGGCGTAAGGGTGGTCATGTCGATTGGCTTAAAAGGTGCCAGGGAAGCTGCCGCCATCCAGCAGGATGTTTTGCGCGTTCAGGTAGCCGGCATGCTGGCTACACAGGAAGGCACAGACGGCGCCAAATTCGGCCGGTTGGCCAAAGCGTCGAGCCGGATTGCCCTGCCGCTTGCGGTCGAAATTCTCTTCTGCGCTGATGCCGGCAGCCTTGGCGCCTGCCTCCAGCGTCTTGGTCAGGCGGTCGGTCTCGAACTGGCCCGGCAGCAGGTTGTTGATGGTCACGCCGTGCTTGGCGACTTCACGCGCCAGGCCGGCAACGAAGCCGGTCAGGCCGGAGCGCGCGCCGTTGGACAAACCCAGCACGTCGATCGGCGCCTTGACGGCACCGCTGGTGATATTGACGATGCGGCCCCAGCGGCGCTCGATCATCTTGTCGACGGTGGCTTTGATGAGGTCGATCGGCGTGAGCATGTTGGCGTTGAGCGCGGCATTCCATACGTCGCGGTCCCAATCGCGGAAGTTGCCCGGCGGCGGGCCGCCTGCGTTGTTGATGAGGATGTCGGGCGAGCCGCCCAGACGCTCGCATGCGAGCAGCGCTTCGGCACGGCCTTCCGGCGTGGTGATGTCGGTCGCCACTGCTTCCACGCGCACGCCGTGCGCCGTGCGGATGCGCTCGGCCGCTGCCGACAACGCTTCGGCACCGCGCGCGACGATCACCACGTCCACGCCTTCGGCAGCCAGCGCATCGGCGCACGCAAAGCCCAATCCCTTGCTTGCGCCACACACCAGCGCACGCTTGCCTTTCAGCCCCAAGTCCATCTTGTCTGACTCCTTGTGATTGCTATTTGGATTGGCCGCCCGTCAGCCGCGACGGCGTGACAGCAGCGCCATACCGGCAAGCACCAGCGCGCTGCCGGCAATCTGCCAAATCGTGATCGGCTCGCCCAGCAGCCACCAGCCCAGCAGCAGTGTCGACACCGGCCCGATCATGCCTGCCTGCGACGCCACGGGCGCACCCACGCGCGCCACCGCCATCATCGTCATCGTGACCGGCGCCACCGTACAGAACACCGAGTTGATGGTCGACAGCCCGTACACCTGCCAAGGCAACACCAGCGCCGACACCGGCCGCAGTACCAGAAACTGGACGATACAGGCCGCGGTCGACACGCACATCGCATAGGCGACGAGCCGCATCGATCCCACGCGTTTGACCAGCTCACCGCTGGCCAGCAGATAGATACCGTAGCTGACGGCGCTGGCGAGCACCAATCCGCCGCCCAGCCAGACGTTGTTACCGCCCAGGTTTAGGTCGTGCGCGAACACCAGCACGATGCCGGCATAGGCCAGCGCCAGCGACACCCACTGCAAGCCTGTAATGCGCCGCTTGAATACCGTCGACGTAATCAGCAGCACGAACGACGGTGTCAGAAACAGAATCAGCCGCTCCAGCCCTGCCGTGATGTATTGCAGGCCGAGGAAGTCGAGAAAGCTGGAGAGGTAATAGCCGATGAGGCCCAAGCCGACGATGCGCCAGCGGTCTGCCACGGCCAGGGGCTGCGCACGGCGCGACTGCCACCACCCCATCGCCATGAACAGCGGTGCGGCCAGGAGCATGCGCAGGGTGATGACCATGACGGCATCCACCTGATAGCGGTACATCAGCTTGGCGACGATGGCCTTGGCGGAGAACAGCACGGCGCCCGCGGACGCAAGCAGCAGACCGCCGGTGTCGGTAGTTCTTACGGGCGTGGTAGACGCAGAAGACGCTGTGGTCACAACGGGGCGAGAGAGAGATGCGGGCGGTGTTGGAGAGCGTCGTCGATTGTATTGGAATTCAACAAAACGTTCCGGCGCGGGGTGCGCTGCACTTGGCACAGCTTTCGCTTGGGCACGCTGGTGACCGCCGTACAATCGCGCCTGCATTCCGAACATCTACAACGACAACGGATCCCACATCGACATGAGCCAAACCACCTCTGCCGCATTCTCTGCGGACGCCGCCGGGGCACCCGACCCGACCCTCTGGAACGAAGACCTCAACCCCACCCCGCCCGCCGCCCGCACCTGGACGGCCACCAACTACGCCGCGCTGTGGGTGTCGATGGTGGTGTCGGTGCCGGCCTATATGTTGGCTTCGGGCCTGATGAGTGAGGGCATGAACTGGTGGCAGGCCGTGCTGACGGTGTTCCTCGGCAACCTGATCGTGCTCGTGCCGATGGTGCTGGTGGGGCACGCGGGTACCAAGTACGGCATTCCCTTCCCTGTGCTGGTGCGGGCCTCGTTCGGCGTGCGCGGTGCGCAGTTGCCGGCCATTCTGCGGGCCATCGTGGCGTGCGGCTGGTTCGGCATCCAGACGTGGCTGGGCAGCCAGGCGATCTACACGATCCTCAACGTCGTCACGGACAACATGCTGGTCGGCAGCAATATTCCGGGGCTGGGCATCAACCCGGGCCAGGGATTCTGCTTCCTGCTGTTCTGGGCGCTGCACATCTGGCTGATCACCAAGGGGCTCGAATCGATCAAGCGCTTCCAGGCGCTGGCCACCCCGCTGCTGATTCTGGCCGCGCTGGGCCTGGTCTGGTGGGCGTATACCAATGCGGGCGGCTTTGGCCCGATGCTGTCGGCGCCGTCGGCGTTTGCGGCGGGCGGCAAGCGCGCCGGCGAGTTCTGGGGCTTCTTTTGGCCGTCGCTCACCGCCATGGTCGGCTACTGGGCCACGCTGGCGCTGAACATTCCCGACTTCACCCGCTTCGCGCGCAGCCAGCGCGATCAGCTTGTCGGGCAGGCAGTCGGCCTGCCGCTGCCGATGGGGCTGCTGGCCCTGGTGGCCGTGCTGGTCACGTCGTCCACGGTGGTCATCTACGGTCAGGCCATCTGGGATCCGGTCACGCTGGCCGGCAAGATGACCGGCCCGTCGGTCATCGTGGCCCTGCTGGCGCTGATCACCGCCACGCTGATGACGAACATCGCCGCCAACGTGGTCTCGCCGGCGTATGACTTCTCGAACCTGGCGCCGCATCGCATCTCGTTCCGAACCGGCGGCTACATCACGGCAGGCATCGGCCTGGCGATAATGCCGTGGAAGATCCTGGAAACCACCAAGGGCTACATCTTCACGTGGCTGGTCGGCTATGGCGCGCTGCTCGGCCCCGTGGCCGGGATCATGATGGTCGACTACTTTCTGGTGCGCCGCACCGTGCTCAAGACCGGCGAGCTATTCCGCGTAGACGGCCCGTACGGTTACGGCAACGGCTGGAACGGCCGCGCTATCGCCGCGCTGGTCATCGGCGTGCTGCCCAATCTGCCGGGCTTCTTCAAGCAGGCGGGATTCGTCGCCAGCGTGCCCGGCGTATTCGAAGCGCTGTACACGTATGCGTGGTTCGTGGGCCTGGCGATTTCCGCCGTGGTGTATGTGATCCTGATGCGCGGCCGCCGTTGAGCGCTTCCAAAATCGACCCGGGGCGCGCCGGTACAATGCGCCCCATCTGAGAATCCGTTGCCGCCATGAAACAAGATCCGCGCTTTCCGAACCTGTCCATCCTCAATCACCCGCTGATCCAGCACAAGCTCACGCACATGCGCGACAAGGACACGTCCACGCGCACGTTCCGCGAGCTGCTGCGTGAGATCACACTGCTGATGGGCTATGAGATCACGCGCAACCTGCCGCTGACCAGCCGCCACATCGACACGCCGATGGGCCCGATGGAAGCGCCCGTCATCGCGGGCCGCAAGCTGGCCGTGGTGCCAGTGCTGCGTGCAGGCGTGGGCATGAGCGACGGGCTGGTGGAGCTGATTCCGTCGGCGCGTATCGGTCATATCGGCGTGTACCGCGATGACCAACACCGTCCGGTGGAATACCTCGTGCGGCTGCCCGACCTGGAAGACCGCACCTTCATCCTGTGCGATCCGATGGTCGCCACCGGTTACTCGGCCGTCCACGCGGTCGACGTGATGAAGAAACGCGGCGTGCCCGACGAGAACATCCTGTTCCTGGCACTCGTGGCGGCGCCCGAAGGCGTGGAGGTGTTCCAGAAGGCGCATCCGGGCGTGAAGCTGTTTGTGGCGTCGCTCGATTCGCACCTGGATGAAAACGCCTACATCATCCCGGGCCTGGGCGATGCGGGCGACCGCCTGTTCGGCACGAAAAACTGATCGCGCATTCTCAGCGCAAACAAAAACAGCCGGCAATGCCGGCTGTTGTCTTTGGTACGTCGGAAGCGCTCAGCGCCTCTTCGATCCGCCCAGAATGCTGCCCAGCACGCCGCGCACGATTTCGCGCCCGACGGTTGAACCGATGGTGCGCATCGTCGACTTGGCCAACGTTTCGACAATCGAATCGCCACGGCCGCTGCGGCCCGTACCCTTTGTGAGGATCGAGCCGACATCGCCCAGCCAGCCGCCGCTCTCCTGTGGCGCGGGCGCGGGCGCCGATGCGGGTGCTGAACCAGTCGATGCCCCGAAATCCGTGCCGATGGAACCCGGTGCAGGCGCCGATGTCGCCCCGCCCTTCGCCACGCGGCCGTTCAGGATTTCGTACGCCGATTCGCGGTCGATTGCCGTGTCGTAGCGGCCGGCCACCAGCGAATTCGTCATCAGCTCGCGGCGCTCGTCGTCCGAGATCGGGCCGATGCGCGACGCGGGCGGGACGACAAACGCACGCTGCGTGATCTCCGGGCGACCGCCCTCGTCCAGCATGGAAATCAGCGCCTCGCCCACGGCCAGTTCGCCGATGGCCTCTTCGATGCTGAACTCCGGGTTCGCGCGCATCGTGGTGGCCGCGGCCTTCACGGCCTTCTGGTCGCGCGGTGTGAACGCCCGGAGCGCGTGCTGCACGCGGTTGCCGAGCTGGCCGAGCACCGTGTCCGGCACGTCGGCCGGGTTTTGCGTCACGAAGTACACGCCCACGCCCTTCGAGCGGATCAGCCGCACCACCTGCTCCACCTTCTGCAGCAGCGACGGCGGCGCATCGTTGAACAACAGGTGCGCCTCGTCAAAGAAGAAGGCGAGCTTGGGCTTGTCCACGTCGCCCACCTCCGGCAGATGCTCGAACAGTTCGGAGAGCAACCACAGCAGGAACGTCGCGTACAACTTGGGCGCGTTGAGCAGCTTGTCGGCCGCCAGGATGTTGATCACGCCCTGGCCGCGCACGGTCTGCATCAGGTCATTGATATCGAGCATGGGCTCGCCGAAGAACTGGTCTGCGCCCTGCTCTTCCAGCGCGATCAGGTTGCGCTGAATGGCCCCGATGCTGGCCGATGAGATGTTTCCGTACTTGTTCGTGTAGTCCGAAGAATGCTCGCCAACGTGCTGGAGCATCGCGCGCAGGTCTTTCATGTCAAGCAGCGCAAGGCCCGAGTCGTCCGCAATCTTGAAGACGAGATTCAGCACACCGGTCTGGATGTCGTTCAGCTCCAGCATGCGCGAGAGCATCAGCGGGCCCATGTCGGACACGGTGGCGCGCACGGGGTGGCCGCGCTCGCCATACACATCCCATAGCGTGACGGGGCAACAAGCCCATTGCGGCTCTTCCAGGCCGCGCTCCTGCAGGCGAGCCTTGAGCTTGTCGTTCGGTTGGCCGGCCTGCGAAATGCCGGCCAGATCACCTTTCACATCAGCCAGGAAAACCGGTACGCCAATCTTCGACAGGCCCTGGGCGATCGTTTGCAGGGTGACGGTCTTGCCGGTGCCGGTGGCGCCGGTGATCAAGCCATGCCGGTTGGCGAGCTGGGGCAACAGCACCAACTCCGCTTTGGCGTTCTTGGCAATCAGGATGGGATCGGTCATGGCGTTTGGACGAGGATCAATCTGGGGGGGCAACACACCGGCCACTCGACCAGACGGACGGGGCGGCGGGCGTGTGCAGCATGCTAAAATCCGCGACCGATTATAGAGCGTGCAGGTGGCGTCAAACCGCCATCTGGGCGCCAGATTCCACTGCATTCCGCTCGGAGAGTTTCATGGCCGGTCATTCCAAATGGGCCAACATCAAGCATAAGAAAGCCGCTGCCGACGCCAAGCGCGGCAAGATTTGGACGCGCCTGATCAAGGAAATCACCGTGGCGGCCCGTCTGGGCGGCGGCGATGCCGACTCCAACCCGCGCCTGCGCTTGGCCATGGACAAGGCCACCGACGCGAACATGCCCAAGGACAACATCAACCGCGCCATCCAGCGCGGCGTGGGTGGCCTGGAAGGCGCAAACTACGAAGAAATCCGCTACGAAGGCTACGGCATCAACGGCGCCGCCGTGATCGTCGACTGCCTGACCGACAACCGCACGCGCACCGTGGCCGAAGTCCGTCACGGGTTCGACAAGTACGGCGGCAACATGGGCACATCGGGCTCCGTCGCGTTCCTGTTCGACCACATCGGCCAGTTCATCTTTGCCCCCGGCACGCCCGAAGACAAGCTGATGGACGCCGCGCTCGAAGCCGGCGCCGATGACGTCATCACGCACGACGACGGCTCGCTCGAAGTCATTTGCCCGCCCCACGATTTCGCCAAGGTCAAGACCGCGCTGGAAGCCGCCGGCTTCAAGGCCGAACTGGCCGAAGTCATCATGAAGCCGCAGACCGAAGTCGTGTTCACCGGCGAAGACGCGGTCAAGATGCAGAAGCTGCTCGACGTCCTGGAAAACCTGGACGACGTGCAGGAAGTCTTCACCAACGCGGTCATCGGGGAGTAAGCCCCGGACACGCGCATAACGGCGATCGACCTCACGATCGCCGTTTTTGTTTTCCAGATTTCGAATCGGATTTTGCAATTTCAGGTAGGTACAGCATGAAAGTGATGGTGGTCGGTTCGGGCGGTCGAGAGCACGCCCTGGCATGGAAGCTGGCGCGCTCGCCCAAGGTACAGGTGGTGTACGTGGCCCCGGGCAACGGCGGCACGGCGCTCGACAAACGCCTGCAGAACCTCCCGATCACGGATCCGGAAGTGCTGGCCGCCTTTGCCGAGCGCGAGGGCATCCACTTCACGGTGGTCGGCCCGGAAGCGCCGCTGGCCGCCGGCATCGTCGACCTGTTCCGCGCCAAGGGCCTGCGCATCTTCGGGCCGACCAAGGCCGCCGCGCAGCTCGAATCGTCGAAGGATTTCGCCAAGGCATTCATGCATCGTCACGGCATTCCGACCGCCAAGTACCAGACCTTTAGCGATGCTGCGCAGGCACATGCGTACGTTGACCAGGAAGGCGCCCCGATCGTCGTCAAGGCCGATGGCTTGGCCGCAGGCAAGGGCGTGGTCGTGGCGATGACGGCTGAAGAAGCGCACAGCGCCATCGACATGATGCTGGCCGACAACCGCCTGGGCGACGCCGGTGCGCGCGTGGTGATCGAAGAATTTTTGGCCGGCGAAGAAGCCAGCTTCATCGTCGTGTGCGACGGCAAGAACGTCGTGGCACTGGCCACCAGCCAGGACCACAAGCGCCTGCTCGACGGCGACGCCGGCCCCAACACGGGCGGCATGGGCGCCTACTCGCCCGCCCCGGTGGTCACGCCCACGCTGCACGCCCGCGCGCTGCGCGAGATCATCATGCCGACCATCCGCGGCATGGAGAAGGACGGCATTCCGTACACCGGTTTCCTGTATGCCGGCCTGATGATCGACGCCGAAGGCAATCCCAAGACGCTCGAATTCAACTGCCGCATGGGCGATCCGGAAACGCAACCCATCATGGCGCGCATGAAGACCGACCTGTACGACGTGCTCGACCGTGCCATCGACGGCAAGCTCGACGGCATGGAGCTGGATTGGGACCGCCGCACCGCGCTGGGCGTGGTGATGGCTGCCCACAACTATCCGGACACGCCGCGCAAGGGCGACGTCATCACCGGCATCCCGAAGGAAACCGAAGACAGCGTCACCTTCCATGCCGGCACCACGCTCAAGGACGGCGTGCTGACCACCAACGGCGGCCGGGTGCTGTGCGTGGTGGGCCTGGCCGATACCGTCAAGGCAGCCCAGCGTGCCGCGTACAACGCCATCGAGCAGATCCACTTTGACGGCGCCCAGTACCGTACCGATATCGGACATCGCGCCATCCGCCATTGAGCGACAGCCCGCCGCGCTGATGCCCCACGATGGGGCAGGCGCGGCATCCGTCACCCCGGGTGATCCCCAACTTGCCCCCGCGGCCCGCCCGCTACAATGGTGACAACCGTATGACTCGGCCCGACTCGCCGCTACGAGCAGCCCCCTTCTGATCGCATGGATACCCAAGCCGTCCGCGCCTACCTGCTGGACCTGCAGGACCGCATCACCACTGCCGCCAGCGCGCTGGACGGCGGCACGTTCGTCACCGACGCATGGGAGAAGCCGCCCACCGAGCGCCTGCGCGGCAGCGGCCGCACCCGCATCCTGGAAGGCGGCGCGCTGCTCGAGCGCGGCGGCGTCGGTTTTTCGCACGTGATGGGCGACACCCTGCCCCCGTCGGCGACCGCCAACCGGCCCGAACTGGCCGGGCGGGGTTTCGAGGCGATGGGCGTGTCGCTGGTCTTCCATCCGCGCAACCCCTACGTGCCGACGGTGCACATGAATGTGCGCTGCTTCGTCGCCGTGCGCTCCGATGCCGCCCCCGTCTGGTGGTTCGGCGGCGGCATGGACCTCACGCCCTATTACGGCTTCACCGAAGACGCCTCGCATTTCCACCGCACCTGCCAGGGCGCCCTTGCCCCCTATGGCGACGAGTTGTACCCGCGCTTCAAGCAATGGTGCGACGACTATTTCTATCTGAAGCACCGCAAGGAAGCGCGCGGCATCGGCGGCATCTTCTTCGACGACTTTGCGGAGCTGGGCTTCGAGCGCAGCTTCGAGATGATGCGCTCCGTCGGCGACGCCTTCCTGCCTGCGTGGCTGCCCATCGCCGAACAACGCCACGCGACGGCCTATGGTGAGCGCGAACGCGCCTTCCAGGCCTATCGCCGTGGCCGCTATGTCGAGTTCAATCTGGTATTCGACCGCGGCACGCTGTTCGGCCTGCAAAGCGGCGGCCGCGCGGAATCGATCCTCATGTCGATGCCGCCGGTGGCCAACTGGCGCTACGACTGGCAGCCGGAACCGGGCTCGCCGGAGGCCGCGCTATACACCGATTTCCTGCCGGCGCGCGACTGGGTATGACGCTTCCCACGTTCGTGCGCCCCACTCTCGATCGCCCCTACCGGCTTGGCTTGCTGGGCGGCACGTTCGATCCGCCACACGTCGGCCACATCGCCCTGGCCGAACTGTGCATTGCCCGCCTCGACCTCGATGAGCTGCTGTGGATTCCGACCGGCGTGTCGTGGCAGAAGGCCGCCGACATCACACCCGCTCCGCTGCGCTTCGCCATGACCGAACTGGCCGCCAAAGCGGTACGCGGCGGCCGCGCCCGTGTCCATGTGAGCGGCATGGAAGTCGATCGCCACGGCCCCAGCTACACCATTGACACCGTGCGCGAATTGCGCGGCGTCTACGGCCCGGACACCTCCATGGCGTGGCTGATGGGCGCCGACCAGCTCGTCGGCCTGGACACCTGGCACGGCTGGCAAGACCTGTTCGAATACGTCCACTTGTGCGTCGCCACACGCCCGGGTTTCGACCTCCAGGCACTGCATGTGCCGGTACAGCGCGAGCTCGATGTGCGCCGAGGCGACACAGCATTGATACAATGCGCACCCGCCGGCCATATGTGGATCGACCAGACCCTGGCCGTCGACCTGTCATCCACCCGCCTGCGCCAGCAGCTGGCCACCGGCGCGCGCTGTGACACCGACCTGCCCGCCGGCGTGGCCGACCTGATCCAATCGCATTCGCTGTACCGCCGTGCCAATGGCACGGTCAGTGCCTGACCGCGTGATTGACCACCTTCACGCGCTTTTTTGACCTTTTTCTCGCCTTTTAAACGTTCTTCTCACTCAGTATGGATATTCGCAAACTACAACGCGTGATCGTCGACGCGCTCGAAGACGTCAAGGCGCAAGACATCAAGGTCTTCAATACGACGCACCTGACCGAACTGTTCGACCGCACGGTCATTGCCAGCGGCACCTCCAACCGCCAGACCAAGGCCCTCGCCGCCTCCGTGCGTGACGCCGTCAAGGAAGCCGGCGGCCACATCATCGCCGTGGAAGGCGAAGACGTGGGCGAATGGGTGCTGGTCGACTGCGGCGACGCCGTGGTCCACATCATGCAGCCGCAGCTGCGCCTGTACTACAACCTCGAAGAGATCTGGGGTGACAAGCCGGTGCGCATCGAACTCGGCGGCACCGGCAAGCGCGGCCTGCCCAAGGCCAGTGAAGGTTACGACGACGAGGAAGACGAGGCCGAAGAGGTCACGCCCGCCAAGCGCCGGACCACCAAGCCGAAGCTGGCTGGTGAGCGCCCGACCAAGGCCGCCGCACCGGCCAAGAAGGCTCCTGCCAAGACCGCCCCCAGGAAGCCGGCCACCAAGCGCGCACCCGGCACAGGCAAGCCCGCCACGAAGACGGCCGCAAAGACGGCCACCAAGCGCGCGCCAGCCAAGAAGCGCGCGGCGTAACGTCTGGCAGACCGTCTCACCATGCAGTTGCTGATCGTTGCCGTCGGGCACAAGATGCCGTCCTGGATCGAGGAAGGCTTCTCTGAATATGCCAAGCGCATGCCGCCCGAACTGCGCATCGAACTGCGCGAGATCAAGCCCGAGCAACGCTCGGGCAGCCGCACCGCCGCCACCGTCATGCAGCTGGAAGCCGCGCGCATTGAAGCCGCGCTGCCCAAAGGCTGCCGCATGATCGCGCTGGATGAGCGCGGAAAGGACCTCACCACCGTCGCGCTGGCTGAATCGCTCACCGGATGGCAACAGGAAGGTGGTGATATCGCGTTCGTGATCGGCGGCGCGGATGGGCTGGACCCGGCACTCAAGGCAAAAGCCCGTACGCTGATCCGCCTGTCGAGCCTGACGCTGCCCCACGGCATGGTGCGTGTGCTGCTGGCCGAGCAACTCTACCGCGCATGGAGCATCACGCAGAACCACCCGTACCACCGCGTATGACCATGGATGCACACGGCGCGCCTCACCTCTATCTCGCCTCGCAAAGCCCGCGCCGACAGGAACTGCTGCGCCAGATCGGCGCGCGCTTCGCGCTGCTGCTCGCCAGCGACGATGAAGATGCGGAAGGGCTGGAAGCCGAGCTCCCCGGCGAGACGCCCGACGACTACGTTCAACGTGTCTGCGCATTGAAGGCTCAGGCAGCTGTGCGTCGCCGCACTGCACGTAACCTCCCCGCTTTGCCGATCCTCACGTCTGACACGACGGTGTGCCTGGGCGGCGAGATCCTCGGCAAACCTACTGACGCAGCCGACGCCCACCGCATGCTGCGCGGCATGTCAGGGCGCGAACACCGCGTGCTGACCGCCGTCACCGTCGTCAAGGCCGACGGCACGCCGATGCACGCGCTGTCCGTTTCGGACGTGCGCTTTGCCGTGCTGACGGACAACGACATCGCCCGCTACATCGCCAGCGGCGAGCCCTTTGGCAAGGCGGGCGCGTACGGCATCCAGGGGCGCGCAGCCGCCTTTGTGGCCCATATTTCGGGAAGCTATTCGGGTATCATGGGTCTACCCCTGTTCGAGACCGCCGCACTGCTCGCACAGGCGGGCATCACGCTGTGAATCACGCTGTAACTCGCGCTCTCTGACCGGCCCCGATGCACGCGCCGGACAGCGTGCGAGGGCCGGTTTCAAGACACGCTTCGGGCAACCCTGTCCGGCCCAGAGGCGGGTGCTGAAACCCGCTCTCCTGGTACCTCTCCATGTCCGAAGACATTCTCGTCAATATCACGCCGCAAGAAACGCGCGTGGCTATCGTCCAGCAAGCCGCCGTTCAGGAGCTTCACATCGAGCGCACGCTGACGCGCGGCCTGGTCGGCAACATTTACCTTGGCAAGGTGGTGCGCGTGCTGCCTGGCATGCAGTCGGCCTTTATCGATATCGGGCTGGAGCGTGCGGCGTTCTTGCATGTGGCTGACATTTGGCACCCGCGCGACGCGAAGGACGCGCCGCCCACACCGCAAGTCGCCATCGAGAAGACGCTCTTCGAAGGCCAGGCGTTGATGGTGCAGGTCATCAAGGATCCGATTGGCACCAAGGGGGCGCGGCTGTCCACGCAGGTCAGCATTGCCGGCCGGACGCTGGTCTATCTCCCGCAAGACCCGCACATCGGCATCTCGCAGAAGATCGGCAACGAGGCCGAGCGTGAAGCGCTGCGCGCACGCGTGACCGCCATGGTGCCCACCGATGAGCGCGGCGGTTTCATCGTGCGCACGATCGCCGAAGAGTCGACCGACGAAGAACTCGCCAACGACGTCGCTTACCTGCGCAAGATCTGGGCGACCATCCGCCACAATGCAACCACCCTGCCCGCCCCCTCGATCCTGTACCAGGACCTGAACCTCGCCCAGCGCGTGCTGCGCGATTTCGTGACGGACGAAACGCGCAGCATCCAGGTCGATTCGCGCGAGAACCATCAGAAGCTCGTCGAGTTTGCGCAGGAGTACACGCCGGCCGTGGTCGAGCGCCTGACGCATTACACCGGCGAACGGCCAATCTTCGACCTGTACAACATCGAGGCGGAAGTCGAGCGCGCGCTGTCGCGCCGGGTCGACCTGAAATCGGGCGGCTACCTGATGATCGACCAGACCGAGGCGATGACGACCATCGACGTCAACACCGGCGGCTACGTGGGCGCGCGCAACTTCGACGACACGATCTTCAAGACCAACCTGGAAGCCGCGCACACCATTGCGCGGCAACTGCGGCTGCGCAATCTGGGCGGCATCATCATCATCGACTTCATCGACATGGAGTCGGCCGAGCATCGCGATGCGGTGCTCGCCGAACTGCGCAAGGCGCTGTCGCGCGACCGCACGCGCATCACGGTCAACAGCTTCTCGCAGCTGGGGCTGGTTGAGATGACACGCAAGCGCACTCGGGAATCGCTTGCGCACGTGCTGTGCGAGCAGTGCCCGGTGTGCCAGGGCAAGGGTCAGGTCAAGACACCGCGCACCGTGTGCTACGACATCCTGCGCGAGATCATGCGCGAGTCGCGACAGTTCAATCCGCGCGAATTCCGCATCCTGGCGTCGCAGTCAGTGATTGACCTGTTCCTGGAAGAAGAAAGCCAGCACCTTGCGATGCTGGGGGATTTCATCGGCAAGCCGATTTCGTTGCAGGTGGAATCGTCGGCGGCGAGCCAGGAGCAGTACGACATCATCTTGATGTAGCGCCACACCCGGCCAGCGGCGCTGGGCTACGCCTTCTTCTCGCGCGGCAGACGGCCTAGCAGGAAGAACTCCTCGTTCGGCCGCATCGAAATCACATTCGCCATGCGATTCGACAGGCCGAAGAAGGCGGTGATGCCGGCGATGTCCCAGATGTCCTCATCATCGAAGCCGTGCGCGCGCAGCGCTTCATAGTCGGCGTCGTTGACGGTGTGCGATGCGGTGCAAACCTTCATCGCAAAGTCGAGCATGGCGCGCTGGCGCGGCGTGATGTCGGCCTTGCGGTAATTGACGGCCACCTGGTCGGCCACCAGCGGATTCTTCTCGTAAATGCGCAGGATGGCGCCGTGCGCGACCACGCAATACAGGCACTGGTTGGCAGCGGAGGTGGCGACGACGATCATCTCGCGCTCGCCCTTGGTGAGGCTGCTGCCTTCCCGCAGCATCAGCGCATCGTGGTACGCGAAGAAGGCACGGCACTCGTCGGGCCGATGCGACAGCGCAAGGAAGACGTTCGGCACAAAGCCGCTCTTCTCCTGCACCTCCAGGATGCGCGCGCGGATGTCTTCGGGAATGTCGGCCAGTGAAGGAACGGGGAACCGGCTGATGGGCGGCGTGGTGGTCGTCACGATGTCTCCTTTGATGTGAGCATCCTGAGCACGCCGCCCGAGAGGAAGGGCTTACTGGGTAGCGAACTGGATGCGATGGAGTCCAGCATACAACCCATCGCGCTCGATGAGTTCGCGGTGCGTGCCGGCTTCGGCAATCTTGCCGTGCTCGAGCACGATGATCCGATCGGCATTTTCGATGGTCGACAGGCGGTGCGCGATCACCAGCGTCGTCCGGCCCTCCATCAGCCGTTCGAGCGCGGCCTGCACCTGGCGTTCGGACTCCGAATCCAGCGCGGACGTCGCTTCGTCCAGGATCAGGATCGGCGCGTCCTTGTAGATCGCACGTGCAATCGCCAGGCGCTGGCGCTGCCCACCGGACAGCTTCGAGCCGTTGTCGCCAACATTGGTATCGATGCCCTCGGGCAGGTTGTCCACCACATCGGTCAGGTAAGCCGCTTCGAGTGCACGGCGCACGCGGGCCATGTCGATCTCGGAGGCGTCGCGCGCGCCATAGGCCACGTTGGCGGCGATGGTGTCATTGAACAGCACCACATCCTGGCTCACGAAGGCGATCTGCCGGCGCAGGTCGTGCAGCGCCAAATCCGCCAGCGCATCGCCGTCGAGCGAGATCGTGCCCGAGGTCGGATCGAAGAAGCGCGGCAGCAGGTTCACCAGCGTGGTCTTGCCGCTGCCAGATGGCCCGACCAGCGCAACGACCTCGCCCGGCTTGACGTGCAGGTTGACATTATCGAGCGCCGCCCGGCCATCTTCCCCATAGCGGAACGTGACGTTGTCGAAGCGGACATCGCCCCGGGCACGATCGATCTTCTTGCCGCCTTCTTGCGGTTCGATCGGCGTGTCGATCAGGCCAAAGATGAATTCGGCGGCGGTCAGGCCGCGCTGCAGCGGCTGATTCACGTCGGTCAAGTGCTTGAGCGGCGAGATCAGCAGCAGCATCGCCATCACAAAGCCGGTAAAGCCGCCGACCGTGGTCTGATTGGCCTGCGCCTGCATCATGGCAATGGCCAGGATGACAGACAGCGCCAGCGCTGCCAGGAACTGCGTCACCGGCTGGTTCAGGCCGCCGGCCACGGCCACGCGCATGGCGTAACCACGGAGGCGGTTCGTCATGGCATTGAAGCGCAGCGATTCATACGCCTCGCCGCCATGCAGCTTGACGACCTTGTAGCCGCCCACGGCCTCTTCGACCACATAGGCGGCCTGGTTGGTCAAGTTCTGGCTTTCGCGGTTGAGCGAGCGCAGGCGGCGGTTGATACGCGACATCAGCAGCCCGATGATCGGCAGGATCACCGCCACCACCAGCGTCAGACGCCAGTTGGTATAGAAGAGGAAGATCAGCAGCGCCAGCACCGTCATCGAGTCGCGCACCAGCGTGATGAACACGCCGGTCAGCACCTGCAGCACCTGGTTCACTTCAAAGATGACCGCGTTGATGATCGACGCGGCCGTATTGCGCTGATAGTACGAGGCCGGCGCCTGCAGCAGGCGCTCGAACATCTTCATCCGCAGATTCAGCAGCACCTTGTTCGATACGAGGCTCAACAGATACGTCGACGCAAATTGCGCGATGCCGCGCACCACCGCAATACCCACCAGCATGGCCGGCACCTGCCACAGCTTGCCGGCGTACTCACCGCCGAAACCCTGATCCAGCAGATCCTTCACGACCTTGGGGATGATCCCCTCCGTGGCCGCCACCACACCCATGGCGACCATTGCCAGGATGAAGGCGGTCAATTCGGGGCGAAGGTAGCCCCACAACCGCTTGAGCATCGGCTTGGCGGGCGCTGGGTGATCAGACTTTGCTTGTATACTCACGGCGTTTTCAAATGAGGGTGGGCAGCTTGCGTCGCATGGCGATCGCATGGCCGCCATAAAGTGCGTTGCAGCGGCTGTCATCCGACAGACGGGCGACCCGGCATTTTAGCGGCAATCCACCACCCGGCCCATCCTGCTGCGCAATGCCCGGTCCAGACTGGCCGACGCATCACCTGACGCTTCCGCAATGAGTTCGCGCGTTCCCACGTTTTTCATCAATCTCGACCACGACGCCGGGCGCCGCGAGGCCCTGGAACGACAACTCGATGCGTTGGGCCTGCCGCATCAACGCTTCCCCGGTGTGTACGGCAAGACACTTCCCGCCGACGAACTTGCGCGCCACTATGACCATGCACGCGCTACGAGCCAAAGCCGCGAATTGACCGTCGGCGAAGTCGGCTGCGCGCTGAGCCACCTCGGCGTCTACCGGGCAATGATCGAGCAGAACCTGCCCTACGCGCTCATTCTGGAAGACGACGCGAAACTCGGGCCGGATGTGCCCGCCGTGCTCGACGCGCTGGCACAGAGCGTGTCACCCGACGAACCCGTCGTCACGCTGCTCACGCACATCGACCGTTACTACAAGCGCAGCGCGCGACCGCTGACAGCGGACCACCGCACGGTCAAACTTGCCAACTACCAGTGGCTCGCGCATGGTTATTTCGTCACGCGCGCCGCGGCCAAGCGCATGGTCGAGCAGCTCTATCCCGTGTGGCTGGCCGCAGACTATTGGTACAAGTTTGAGCGCGAAGGCATCGTGCAGATGCGTGCGGTCGTACCTTATGTGATTGGCGTGCAGGACTTCGATAGCGGCTCAAACCTGGAAGCCGATCGCGCCATCAAAAGCCGCGAAGCCGACGACCGCCTGGGGCTCGGCCATCATCTGCGCCAGATCTTCGTGCGCAAGTTCCTCTATCAGATTTTCGTGCGGCCGTTTCTCGGCATCGTTAAGCAGAAGAAGACCTGGTGAGCAGACGGCGCTCGTTCAGGCGCCCTGCTCTCGCAGTTCTGCAAGCCCGACGTCTGCGCGGATGATGTCGGTATTGCGCCGAGCCATCATGCGTTGATAGTTGGGGCTTTCCTGCTCGCGCGATTGCTCGCGATGCCATAGGTGGAAGACTTCGGTCGCGCAAAAACCGCGCTTGCGCCGCACGCCGGCGTTATAAAGGCGAACCGCCAGATCGGCGTCTTCATGGCCCCATCCGACGAAGCTCTGATCGAAACCGTTCACGCGCTCGAAATCGCTGCGCCACACGCCAAGGTTGCAGCTCTTGATGCCGCGCAGGCTGGTGTCCTTGAGGGTACGCGGCACCGGTAAGCCCGGCACCAATAGCGGCACGAATTTGTTGACGCGGCCGGCGCGCCAGGCGGCAAACCAATACGCGCGATCCTTCAGGTGGATGTCGATCTGCTGGGCGACGACCTCGCGCGTCATCGCCTCATTCAGCAGGATGCGGCTGCCGGACAGCAGGCGCCCCCGCTCGGCCAATGCGCGGTGCCGCGCCACAAAATCCGGACGCGGCACGCAATCGCCATCGAGAAAAACGAGGTAGTCGGCGTCCGTCGCCAGCACGCCGCGGTTGCGGATCTCACCGGCACGGAAGCCGTCGTCGGGATGCCAGACATGGCGCAGCGGATACGGCGCGGTCTTGGCGGCGGCTTCGATGGCAAAGCGTGTGTCATCGCGCGAACCGTCGTCGGCGACGATGACATCGAATGCGCGATCGGTCTGTGCGCTGCAGCCGGCCAGTACGCGAACCAGCGCGTCCGGGCGGTTATACGTCGTAACGATGAGGGCGATGCGACGCGGCGACTCAGAGCTTGCCATAACGATGCAGCATCATCAGCTTGACGTAGCGGTAATACGTGCCCTCGGCGTTCGACACGGCCAGCATGAAGCCCTCGGCGCCATCGAGGAAACCCCGCTGGATGATGTACGTACGGATGAATGCCCATAGCCCGTGGCCGATGGCACTGCCCAACGACGCGCGCTTGCCCTTGGCATAAGCCGCGGCCGCACCTGCGGTCGAATAATCGTTGGCCTTGTCGAGCGCAGCCTTCAGGTCGGGAATCGAATAATGGATGATCGGGGCGCGGAAATCGCCCACCGTACCCTCGAAGACAAGGTGCGAGTGCACCGGCGCATCGAAGAACGTCACCTGCTCGCGCTTGAAGAAGCGACGAATGCGGTCCGGCCACCAGCCCGAATGCTTCATGAAGCGGCCACAAAAACTCGAGCTGCGCGGCATGGAGTAGACAGTGTGCGGACTGCCCGATTCCAGTACGGCGATCATCTCGGCCCGCAACTCGGGACTGATGCGCTCGTCGGCATCCAGTGAGAGCACCCAGTCAGTGCGGGCTTCGCGCAACGCGCGGTTGGACTGCTCGCCGTAGCCGGGCCAGTCGGTCTCGAACACGCGCGCACCGAGTTGGCGACAGATGTCCTGCGTGCCGTCCGTGCTGCCCGAGTCGAAGACGATGACATCATCCGCCCAGTCGCGCACCGAGCGGATGCAGTCGCCGATATCGGCGGCTTCGTTCTTGGCGACGATGATGACGGCGAGCGTGGCTCGATTGGATGCAGGCATGCGAAAACAGTCTCAGAAAACAGGAGCGGCGCCAAGCTGCTGCCGGCGCCGGTGAATATGCGCGGTGAACACGGCCACCATCACGCTATAGAACACGACGGTCTGCGCGATGATCAGCATCACTTCGGTCAGCCCAAACAGTAGAAAGCCGACACAGAGCGTGAGACCCATCGCGCCCGTCGTCCGCAAGACGCGGTCGTCGCACAGCGCGGCGCGCAGAAAGTAGGCGGCGGGCACCAGGTACAACGCCAGCAATGCGCCGATGCCCAGCACGCCAAGCGTGGCGCCATTGTATAGAAACTCATTGTGGGCATGCTCGAAGGCCGTCGCTTCCTGCGTGATCAGGCCCTCGGCGTGAATCGCCTTGAGAGCGGGCCCGAATTGGCCTCGCCCCACCCCGGCTAATGGGTGGCGCGTCAACATCAGCGTGGCGGCTTTCCACAGCTGGAAACGGATGCCAACTGACGTGTTGGTCTGGCCGGCCTGATAGGCGTGGATGTCTTCCATGGCCTGGTCGAAGCGGGTACGGACCACACTGGACGATACGCATACGGCAATCAGGAACACGAAGAACAGCAACAAGGCCGTCAATCGCTTTTTCCAGCTCACATGCCGCAGCGTCGCCACGGCGATCAACAGCAGTACGGGGATTGCAATCCATCCGCCCCGCGCCTGCGACAGATACGATGCATAGAGCCCGGCACAGCCAGCTAACAGACGCAGCGCAATCAGGGCCCAGCCGTCATCTTCCGTCCAACCAATTGACATGAGGGCGAACAACGCCATCAGAAGCGAAAGGTTGCCAAACGGAATGGCATTGGAGAACGCCCCGACCATGCCAACTCGTCCCGCCCGCAATTCGAGATAAGCCCACACAGCTGAGGCAAGCGCGCCCGCAACGCAGCCCCACTGCACGCTCTCCAACTGCTTAGGCCGCAATTGCAACAGCGCAAACAGCGCCAAGCCGAACAGCCAGAGCCGCCCATAGGCAAACGGCACATTGCGCGGCGCGGCAGGGTTCAACTGCGCACTGATCAGCATCGCGGTCGGCATGGCCGCCATCGCCACAATCAACCAACGATGTTCACGCCACATCGCTCGCAGTCGGCTCATGACCGCCGCAGGCGCGGACAGCATCCACCCGAACGCGGCGACCAGCAGCAGCGAAAACGACAGGAAGGCAGCGCCGCGCACAGACAGCATGAAAGCCGGGAGGATGGCGATTCCAAACACGGTCAGCGCCGCCGGTGCGCTTGCTATCAGCGTCCGGCCTCGTTGCATCAAGCTGCTCATCGCAACGTCCCCGCGCCAGGTGCAAGCGCCAGGAGCGCGTCGATGTGCGCAGCGATGCTCGGGTCATAGCGCAGGTGCTCACGCGGATTCGCCAAGCGCGCCTGCCCAGCCTGCGCACGGGCAACAGCTGCCTCAATCGTGCGCGCCAGCGTGGCTGGATCATCCAGGTCGAAGGTGGGTGCTCCTTCGACCGAGATCACCTCGGTGCAAGCGATATTGGCTGCCAGTACGGCAGGCGTGCCGCACAGCACGGACTCCACCCCAATCAGCCCGAACGGCTCGTAGTGCGAAGCGAGGATCGTGTAGTCCGCTGCGCGGTAGACGTTCTCGATGTCCTTGCGGTATCCCAGGTAGCGGATGTTGGGCGAGGACGAGGACACCGGGCGCCCGATGACCACCAGTTGCACCGGCAGATCCGTCTTGGAGAAGAACGCCTCCAGCAGCGGATAGCCCTTGCGCTTGTGGCTCGACGACGGGAACACAAACGTGACCCGATCCTTCGCGAAGCCAAGCTCATCGCGCAGGCGCTGGCGCTCTGCGTCATCCACCGGCGAGAACTTCGTCTCACTCACCGGGGGGTACACCGTCTTTACCTTGGCAGCGGGAATGTCGTAGTAGTCGAGCACTTCCTGCGCCATCAGTCGCGAGTGCGCAACGACGACGTGCGAGCGCACATAGTCTCGGCGCTCCAGCGCGATCTGCTGGCGATCCCAGAAGGCCGCCTTTTTTGAAAAGCTCTTGAGATAGCCGACGTGCGTGCCGCCACAAATAGCGATATCCGAAGCGCCCGTGCGATTGCAGCCGATCATCAGATCGATGTGCTCGCGCTTGGCCAGATGGCGCACGAGCCAGCCGAACGCGTGGTCATTCAATTTGCCGGGCAGCTTGCGCGTTGGCAATGCAACAGCCTTGACCTGGCGATATTCAGGAAGCGCCTTGTCCACCATCTTGGCGAAGAACACGGGACGGATGGCGCGCTCATGCAGGCCGCGCACCAGGTCCATCGCGTAGCGCTCGCTGCCACCGCTGTAGCCCAGCGCGTTGCACGAGATTCCGACGTTCATGGATGCTTTAGTAATAATCGTATTGAGACCGCAGTCGTGCCGAGCCTACGCCCGGCGATGGCGCCCCCCGCGCCATCTTCGAACTACTCGTACACCGTTGCCACGTTCTCGGCATTGAGCGCCTGACGCAGCGCGGCGATCGCCGCTTCGCTCGGAACAATGCGCCACGCATCGCCGAGCACCGCTTCGCAGCGTGCCTGCTCACAAACGTAGTTGATGCGTACCGAGACGCCATTGCCATCGGCCGCCACATGCGGCGAGAGCAGATCACGCAGCTTGGCCGCCGTTGAATCGCCATTCATCGACAGCCGGATCGCCCGCGCGAACTTGGCGCGCGCCTGCGTCATGTCCATGACCGACTCGGCTGTCACGCGCACGCCGCCAGTGAACATGTCATGGCGGGCGCTGCCCTGAACGATCAGCACTTCGTCTTCCTTGAACAGCGCGCGGTTGGCCTCGAAAACTTCGTTGAAGACCGTCACCTCGGTGGCTTCGCTGGCGGAGCCGTCGTCGAGCATCACGATCAGCATCTTGCCGCGCTGCGTCATCTGGGTGCGCTGGCCTACGATCACGCCGGCCACGGTCTTGTTGCGCGCATCGCGGTTGCCGTAGCCGCCCCCGTTGCCCTTGTCGGTCACTTCGCGCGCCAGATCGGCCAGCGTCGTGCGTGCGAAGCGGCGCACCTCGTCACGGCATTCATCGAACAGGTGACCAGAAAGGTAAAAACCCAGCGCCTGCTTTTCTTCCTGCAGCTTGCGCTTGGTGGTCCAGGCCGGTTCGTCGACGAGTTCAGGGCGATGCTGCTCGGCATCGTCGCCGCTCATCAGATCGAACAGCGACACCTGGTTGGCAGCGGCTGCCTTCTGCTCTGCGGCTTCCATGGCCAAGCCGATCGAAGCGAGCAGCTGCGCGCGGTTGGCGTTGAGGCTGTCGAAGGCGCCGGCGCGCACCAGCGCTTCGATCGTGCGGCGATTGACCTGGCGGCGGTCGACGCGTTCGCAGAAGTCAAACAAGTCCTTGAACGGGCCGTCTTCGCGTGCCCGCAGGATGTCCTCAATCGCGCCCTGGCCGCTGCCCTTCACGCCGCCCAGGCCGTAGCGGATGGTCTTGGCGTCGGTCGGTGCAAAACGATACTGGCTTGCGTTGATATCCGGCGGCAGCACGGTCAGTCCGTTCTTGCCTCGGGCATCGTCGTAGAGGATCTTCACCTTGTCGGTGTCGTCCATGGCCAGCGACATGTTGGCTGCCATGAATTCGGCCGGGTGATGCGCCTTGAGCCACGCCGTGTAATACGCCAGCAGCGCATACGCGGCCGCGTGCGACTTGTTGAAGCCGTAGCCCGCGAACTTCTCCATCAGGTCGAAGATTTCATCGGCCTTTTCGGTGGAGAGCCCGTCCTTGGCTGCGCCCGCACGGAACAGCGCGCGGTGCTCGGCCATTTCTTCGGCCTTCTTCTTACCCATCGCTCGGCGCAGCAAGTCGGCGCCGCCGAGCGAGTAACCGCCCACGATCTGCGCCATCTGCATCACCTGCTCCTGGTAGACCATGATGCCGTAGGTCTCCTTGAGCACCGGCTCGACGCGCGGATCGGGGTACTCCACCTTCTCGCGGCCGTGCTTACGTGCGCAGAAGCTGGGGATCAGGTCCATCGGGCCCGGGCGATACAGCGCCACGAGGGCGATGATGTCCTCAAAGCGGTCAGGCTTGGCGTCCTTCAGCATGCCCTGCATGCCGCGGCTTTCCAGCTGGAACACGGCGACCGTGTTGGCCGTCTTCAGGATGTCGAACGCCTTCTTGTCCGTCAGCGGAATGTGGCTGCAGTTCCAATCCGCCTTGGACGGATCGAGCATGCGGATGTAGCGCTCGGCCCAGTCAAGGATCGTGAGTGTGGTCAGGCCCAAGAAGTCGAACTTGACCAGGCCGACAGCTTCCACATCATCTTTGTCGTACTGACTGACGACGCCGGCATCTTCACCGCCTTGCGTGTAGAGCGGGCAGAAGTCGGTCAACTTGCCCGGGGCGATCAGCACACCGCCCGCGTGCATGCCGACGTTACGCGTCATGCCTTCTACGCGTTGGGCGAGTTCCAGGAGCTGCTTGACCTCTTCTTCGTTGGCTTCGCGCTCGGCCAGCAGCGGCTCTTCCTTCTTGGCTTCTTCCAGTGTGACGAGCTTGCCCGGCTTGAACGGGATCAGCTTGGCCACGCCATCAACGAAGTTGTAGCCGAGATCGAGCACGCGGCCCACGTCGCGCACCGCGGCCTTGGCGGCCATGGTGCCGAAGGTGGCGATCTGCGAGACGGCGTCCTTGCCGTACTTTTCCTTCACGTACTGGATGACGCGGTCGCGGCCGTGCTGGCAGAAATCGATGTCGAAGTCGGGCATCGACACACGTTCCGGATTCAGGAAACGCTCGAACAGCAGGTTGTATTTGAGCGGGTCCAGATCGGTAATACCCAGCGCGTACGCCACCAGAGAGCCGGCGCCCGAACCCCGGCCCGGCCCCACTGGCACGCCATTGTTCTTCGCCCAGTTGATGAAGTCCGCAACGATGAGGAAATAGCCGGGGAAGCCCATCTTGATGATGGTGCCGGTCTCGAACTCCAGGCGGGCGTAGTACTCAGCGCGCTTGGATTCGCGCACCGCCTCGTCGGGAAACAGCACTTCCATGCGCTTTTCCAGCCCTTCCTTGGCGAGCTGGACGAGGTAGTCATCCAGCGACATGCCATCGGGCGTCGGGAACAGCGGCAGCTTGGGCTTGCCCAGTTCCAGCTTGAGGTTGCAGCGCTGCGCGATCTGCACCGAGTTGGCCAGCGCGGACGGGATGTCGGCAAACAGCGCGCACATCTCGTCCTGCGTCTTGAAATACTGTTCGGTCGTGAAACGACGGGCGCGGCGCGGATTGGCAAGCAGTTCGCCCTCTGCAATGCAGGTGCGCGCTTCGTGGGCCGTGAAATCGTCCGGCGTCATGAACTGCACCGGATGCGTGGCCACCACCGGCAACTGCATGGCCGAGGCCAGCTTCACGGCCTGCTGAATATAGGCCTCGGTACCGGCGTGCCCGGCGCGCTGCAGTTCGATGTAGAAAGCGCCCGGAAACACGCGCGACCAGTTCGTCGCGAGCTTGCGCGCCAGCGCATCGTTTCCATTGGCCAGCGTCATGCCGATATCGCCCGCCATGGCGCCCGAGAGCGCCAGCAGACCGGTGGCCAGCGGCGCGTTCTCAACGCCCGGCTCGTCGAACCACTCGGGCGCGATTTCCGCGCGGCCGCGATGTTGGTTGGAGAGCCAAGCGCGGGCCAGCAACTGGCACAGGTTCAGGTAACCCTGCTTGTCACGCACCAGCAACAGCAGGCGCGTCGGCTTGTCGCGCTCGTCGTGATTGGTGATCCACACGTCGGCTCCGACGATGGGCTTCACGCCCTTGCCGCGCGCCTCCTTGTAGAAGCGCACCAGCCCGAAGGCATTGGCGAGATCGGTCAGCGCCAAGGCGCCCATGCCATCTTTGGCGGCAGCCTTGACGGCATCGTCGAGACGGACATTGCCATCGACGACGGAATATTCGGAGTGGAGACGGAGGTGGACGAAGCGCGGCGAATTCATCCGCGTATTGTAACGGGTGACACCTTCCGCAAAGCATTCCGGGCGTGCCCGATTGACCCGGAGCAACCCCGCACGGCTGCGCGGGCGGCTATAATTTCGGCTTACGAATCAACGGGTTACCCAAGGCGCCAGAAAATGGCGCGGCAGCACATGCAGATCGTCAATATTTCCGCTTACAAATTCGTCACCCTCGATGACCGCGAGACCTTGCGCCCCGCCCTGCTGGCCGAGTGCCAGGCGCGCGAGCTGAAGGGCACCGTGCTGCTGGCGCCCGAGGGCATCAACATCTTCCTGGCCGGCTCGCGCGAGGCCATTGACGGCATCGTCGGCTGGCTGCGCGCCGACGCCCGTTTTGCTGACCTCGCACCGAAGGAAAGCCTGTCCGACCACCAGCCGTTCCGCCGCCTGCTGGTGCGCATGAAGAAAGAAATCATCACCATGCGCCACCCGCTGATCCGGCCGGAAGACGGCCGCGCGCCGTCGGTCGCGCCGCCCGACCTGAAGCGGTGGCTCGACCAGGGCCACGACGACGAGGGCCGCCCCGTGGTGATGCTCGACACGCGCAATGACTATGAGGTTGCCGTCGGCACGTTCAAGAACGTCGTCGAATACAACCTCAAGAAATTCACCGAGTTTCCTCCCGCCATTGCCGCGCACAAGGACGACTTTGCCGGCAAGACGGTCGTGTCGTTCTGTACCGGCGGCATCCGCTGCGAAAAGGCGGCGATCCACATGCAGGAGATCGGTGTCGAGCGCGTCTATCAACTCGAAGGCGGCATCCTGAAGTATTTCGAGGAAGTGGGCGGCGCCCATTACGACGGCGATTGCTTCGTGTTCGACCACCGCACCGCTCTCAATGCCGAACTGCAGCCAGCAGGGCCGAAGCAGTGCTTCGCCTGCCGCGCCGTTGTCACGCCGGAAGAACAGCAGTCCGCCGAGTACATCCCCGGCCAGCGCTGTCCGCATTGCGCAGGCAACCAAACGCGCGCCGCCGCATGAAGCGCCTCGCCGCCCTCCTCCTCGTCAGCGCGCTTTGCCTTGCAGCATTGGGAGGTTGGGCGACGAACTGCGAGGGCGGATCGAACCGCGGCGTCTTCTGCGGAGCGGGCACGCGGTTCTGATCCTTCATTGCGTGCCAGCAAAAAAACGCCGGACATGCCGGCGTTTTTCTTTGAGCGATCCGGTTTACTGACGGCCGCGCACAAACTGGTTCGTGATCGCAACAATGCGCTCGCCGAACAGCTTGGCGGTTTCCAGGTCGCCCGGCAGCGGACCTTCCTCGGGGCTCGCATCCGACGGCGATTGCGCCAGCGCGCCGCCAAAACCCGCCAGGTAGTTCACGTCGTTGCGCGTGGCGGCTTTGCTGTTGGCCGGCATCATGCCCGTGCCGACCCAGATCATTCCGTGCTGCTGCGACAGCGTCCACAGGTACTGGATCGACGCGTACTTGTCGCCGTTCATCGACGCGGAATTCGTGAACCCCGCGGCGATCTTGTCCTTCCATGCGCCGGTGAACCATGCCTTGGACGACGCATCGGCAAATTTCTTGAAGTCGCCCGAAACGCCGCCCATGTAGGTCGGCGCACCAAAGACGATCGTGTCGACGCCGGCCAGCAGGGCCCACGTGTCGTCATTGACGTCTGTCACCGAAATCAGATGTGCTTCCGCGCCGGCGCCTTGCACGCCTGCAAACACGGCCTCGGCTTGCTTCTTGGTGTGGCCATAACCGCTGTGATAAACGACTGCAACTCGTGCCATGGGAATCCTCTTGGGGTTGGGGTACCGCGGGGGAACAACGGAAAAGAAAAATGGCGCACACAGCGTGCACCACGAACATTACGGCAGATCGAACACCAGCACTTCGCTGTCTTCGCCGCCAGACAGCATCACCGTCTCTTCTTGCGTCAGCTTGGCGGCGTCGCCGCCCACCAGCGTGCGACCGTTGACGCTCACCTTACCGCGCACGACGTGCACATAAGCGCGGCGGCCTGCGGCGATCGGCAGGGACGCAGTTTCTGCTCCATCGAACTTGCCGGCGTAGAGGGCCATGTCCTGGTGCACTTTCACCGATCCGTCACGGCCGTCGGCGCTGGCGATCAGGGCCAGCTTGCCGCGCTTGGCCGCCTCGTCGAAATGGCGTTCTTCGTAACCCGGCGTCAGGTTCAACTGCGCCGGCAGCACCCAGATCTGCAGAAAATGCGTGGTCTGGTCCTGCGCGTGGTTGAACTCGGAGTGACGCACACCTGTCCCAGCCGTCATGCGTTGCACGTCGCCCCGGCGCAGCACGCTGCCGTTGCCCATGCTGTCCTTGTGCGCCAGCTCGCCGTCGAGCACGTAGCTGATGATTTCCATGTCGCGGTGGCCATGGGTGCCAAAGCCCATGCCGGCGGCGACGCGGTCCTCATTGATGACACGCAGCGGCCCGAATTGAACGTGCTGCGGGTCCATGTAATCGGCAAACGAGAAGCTGTGATACGACTTGAGCCAGCCATGGTCTGCGTAACCGCGATCTTGAGAGGGGCGGATTTCAATCATTTTGATGAATCTCCTATCCAAATTACTGCGCTGATGTGTGAATGGTACGCAGATTGGCTATAGTTGAGAGGCAAGGCTTTGATTCAATACATCAAAAATTCTGAACATGGCGCTATCGCTGGAATCTCTGGAAGTGCTGGATGCGATTGAACGCAAGGGCAGCTTTGCCGCCGCGGCGCACGAACTGGGCAAAGTGCCCTCGGCGCTCACTTATGTGGTGCGCAAGCTGGAAGACGATCTCGATGTGCTGCTGTTTGACCGACGCCGCCACCGTGCCGAACTCACGCCCGCCGGCCGCGCGCTGCTCGACGAAGGTCGCCACCTGCTGCAGGCCGCCGACGACCTCGCCCGCCGCGTCAAACGCCTCGCCACCGGTTGGGAAGCCACGTTGACCATCGTAGTCGACGATCTCGTGCACTTTCGCGCACTCATGCCCGTCATCCAGGATTTCTACGCCGAAAACACCGCCACGCGCTTGCGCTTCTGCCGTGAGGTCCTGGCCGGCACGTGGGACGCACTGCTTTCGGGCCGCGCAGATCTGCTGATCGGGCCGGCGCAGGTGATGCAGGTGCAGGGCATTCAGACGCGCACGGTGGGCAACATCCCGTTCGTGTTTGCGGTGGCGGCACATCATCCGCTGGCGCAAATGGAGGAGCCGTTGCCTGCGGCCGCCATCACGCGGCATCGTATCGTTGCGGTGGGGGATACATCGCGCAATCTGCCTGCACGCACCATTGGTGTGATGGCTGGACAGGACACGCTGGTGGTGCCATCCATGACCGACAAGGTGCAGGCACAGATTCGTGGCCTGGGCTGCGGCTGGTTGCCGGTGCCGTTGGCACAACCGTATCTGGATTCTGGCGTGCTGATCGCCAAGGAAACCACCGAAGACAAGCGCGCCGCCACCTTTCAGGTTGCCTGGCGCAACAACATGCGCGGCAAGGCGCTGCAATGGTGGGTCGACAAGCTGGAAGACCCGCGCCTGGGGCAGGCCCTGATGATGCAATAGGCGCCTCGCGCGGACAAATCGCGCACAATAGCGTCATCGACCTCTGCGCCTGGAGCGTTGCGTTGTCCCAAGCCAATCTCGATTTTCCGGAATCCACCACGTCGTCGCGCGGCCAATACCGTGGCCGCTTTGCGCCCTCTCCCACGGGGCCGCTGCATATCGGCTCGCTGGTCACCGCGCTGGCCAGCTGGCTGGATGCACGCGTCCACGGCGGCGCGTGGCTGGTGCGCATTGAAGACATCGATTTCCAGCGCAACGTGCCCGGCGCCGACCGCGATATCCTCGCCACACTGGATGCACTCGGGCTCATTCCCGACGAGGCTCCGCAGTGGCAGAGCACGCACCTGTCACGCTTTGAACAGGCGCTGGAGCAGTTGCAGGCCAACGGCAACCTCTACCCGTGTGGCTGCACGCGCCGCGAGATTGCGGATTCCGTCACCAGCATCGACGCCAACGGGCACCTGCGTCACCAAACCCTCATCTATCCCGGCACGTGCCGCAACGGACTGCACGGCCGTCCGCCGCGCGCATGGCGCGTGCGTGTGCCGGATGCCGATGCCGCGACCATCTGCTTCAACGACCGTTGGCAAGGCATGCAATGCCAGAACCTGGCTGAAGCCGTAGGGGACTTCGTGCTCAAGCGCGCGGACGGCATGTGGGCGTACCAGATTGCGGTGGTGGTGGACGATGCCACGCAAGGCATCACGGACGTCGTGCGCGGCGCCGACCTGCTCGACTCGACGCCGCGCCAGATCTATCTGCAGCAGCTGCTCGGGCTGCCCGCGTTGCGCTATCTGCACGTGCCGGTGGTCGTGAACCCCGACGGCGAAAAACTCAGCAAGCAGACGGGCGCGCGCGCCATCAACCGTAGTCAACCGCTGGCCGCGTTGACGGAAGCGGCCCAACACCTCGGGCTCGACATTCGCGCGGGCGATGTGGAGGGGTTCTACCGGGACGCCGTCCCGGCATGGGCCAATCGCCTGGCACAACCTGCCCGGTGCGATTGACCCCGGCGGCTGGAGCGCCGCCGTTTTCAGTCGACTGACTTAACGCTTGCGCGGCACGCCACCGAGCAGCGCCGCGATCGGGCGCTTGGCGGTGCGCGGGTGACCGGCTGCTTGCGCTGGCTTGGCAGCCTCCGCCGATTCCGCTGGCACGGACGATTCGTACGGGCGATTGAAGAACGGGTCGTCGGAAGGGCGGAACGCCGGGCGCACGATCGTGTGATCGAGCACGCGGGTACCGTTGCGGTCTTCCCGCTCGCGGGAGCGGCGGACTTCGCTGCGGGCACGCTTTTCGTCGCGCTCGCGGCGCTCACGGTCACGCGCCTGTTCGCCGGTCGGATCGAAATCAGCCAGCTGCTCGCGCGGCAGGTTGCGCTTGATCAGCTTTTCGATGTCGGCCAGCAGGCGTTCATCGCCCGGGGCGAACAGCGACAGTGCATCACCGGAAGCACCGGCACGGCCCGTGCGGCCAATCCGGTGCACGTAGTCTTCTGCGTTGAACGGCAGGTCGAAGTTGATCACGCACGGCATCTGCGAGATATCGAGACCGCGCGCGGCAACGTCGGTGGCGACTAGTACATCAACGGTACCCTGCTTGAACGCCTCGAGCGTTTGCATGCGCTCGGTCTGCGTCTTGTCGCCGTGGATGGCGTTGGCGTTGATGCCTTCGCGCTCCAGCGCGCGCGCCAGGCGCGAGCAGCCGATCTTGCTGTTGGAGAACACGATGCACTGGCGCGGCAGGCCTTGCTCCGCGCGCTGGCGCAGCAGGTGCACGAGCGCGGCCTGCTTGTGGTTGTCCGGCACGGTGTAGATGACCTGACGGACGTTCTCTGCCGTGGCGTTGCTGCGTGCCACTTCAATAGTTTGCGGATGACGCAGGTAGCTCGCGGCCAGCCTCTTGATCTCGGGAGAGAACGTGGCCGAGAACAGCAGCGTCTGGCGGTGTGCCGGCAGCAGGTTGATGATGCGCTGCAGGTCGGGCAGAAAGCCCATGTCGAGCATGCGATCGGCTTCGTCCAGCACCAGCATGCGCACCTGCGACAGGTTCACGCTGCGCTGCTGCACGTGGTCGAGCAGGCGGCCCGGCGTGGCAACCAGGATTTCGACGCCGCGGCGCAATTGCTCGGTCTGCGGGTTCATGTCGACGCCCCCGAACACGACAGCGCTGCGCAACGCCGTGTACTTCGCGTACTTGGCAACGTTGTCGTACACCTGGTCGGCCAGTTCGCGTGTGGGCGTGAGGATCAGCGCCCGCACCGGGTGGCGCGCCGGCGACGCGCTCGTGTTGGCGTCGGGCAGCAGGTTATGGATGATCGGCAGCGAGAAACCGGCAGTCTTGCCGGTGCCGGTTTGCGCGGCGCCCATGACGTCGTGGCCGGCGGTCACCACCGGAATGGCTGCGGCCTGGATGGGCGTGGGCTTGGTGTAACCGCTTTCGGTCAGCGCGCGGAGGACGTCCGGATGCAGGCCGAAGCTGTCGAATGTCACCGATTCATTGGCCGGCGCTTCTGACGCTTCAGACATCGTTGCAGTATTCATAGGGGAGATGCGGCATGCCGGTTGGCATGGCGGCGCGCCAGACCCAAGCGGAGAATCCCGCGTGCGGCTCGCGCAAAGCGTTAAAGATCAAAAGTTTATCACGTGAGACCCCACCCGGGACGGATGATGGGCCCACCCAGGCCAATGCCGGCGCCACAGCTGCCTTGACACGGATCAAGTATGGCCGGCACGCGCTGCGCCACCATCCGGGCATTGCCACCTGCGCCCTGCCCTCTCCCATGGTCACCACGCTTTATGAATCGCCCGGACATGCCTGCCTGATGTTTTCCGACCTGGTCGACGATCACGACGACCTGCCAGTGCAGACCAACCAGTTCCTCATCGTCGATCACGGACACGGCGCGCTGATCGATCCGGGCGGCCAGATGACCTACAACGCGCTATTTCTGGCCATGAACCGGTACTTTCCGCCCAAGCAGCTCGACTACGTGCTGGCTTCGCATGCGGACCCGGACATCGTCGCGTCGGCGGGAAGGTGGCTCACGAGTTCCAGCTGCGACATCCTGATCTCGCGCGTGTGGGAGCGCTTTCTGCCGCATTTCTGCGCCGTCGGCAAGACCGAGGGGCGCATCGTGCCGATCCCGGATACGGGCATGGCGATTCCGCTGGGGCAATCGCACTTGCTGGCGGTACCGGCGCATTTCCTGCATTCGGAAGGCAATTTCCAGTTCTACGATCCGGTGTCGCGCATCCTGTTCTCGGGCGATCTGGGAGCATCGATGGTGCACGCCAACGTGGCCGCCAAACCCGTGGACGATTTTGATGCGCACCTGCCGCTCATGGCACCTTTCCACCGTCGCTACATGAGCGGCAACCGCGTATGCCGGCTGTGGGCGCAGATGGTGCGCGGATTGCAGATCGAATGGATCGTGCCGCAGCACGGCCAGCCCTTCCGCGGGTCGGCCATGGTCAACCGGTTCATCGATTGGGTGGAAACGCTCGACTGCGGCATCGACCTGATGACGCCAGAGCTCTTCCGTCTGCCCGCCTTGCCGAACGCACCGGCGGGCGCGACGCTCAGGGCGCGGGCTTAGCTGCCGGGCTCGGGGCGGCGGGCAGGATGATCTTCATCATGGCGCCCGACAGTTCGACGGCCAGCACCTGCGCATCGATGCGCGACGGGTCGTGCCAGGTGTACATGAAGCCCATGACGCCGCCCATCGAGTGCGCCGCGACACGCGCATCGCCAAAGTCGAACACGCCGGCGCGCTTGCCCTCGTCGAGCAGCGCATAGAGATCGCGGTAGTAACCGCGCGACATGCCGTGCAGCCATTCCACAGTTTCGGGGCGCAGGTATTGGCGGTCACGATACGTCAGCGCAGCGGCGTAGTGACAGTCGATGCAACGGCGCGCCATTTCCAGCAGACACGCCTGCAAGCGCTCTCGCACAGGCAGCGCCGGGTTGGCGGTTTCGCGGATGGCCGACAGGCAGATCTGCGCGGCCTCGCGGCACAGGATGTCGAAAATCTCGTACTTGTCGGTGAAGTAGTAGTACACCGCCGGCTTGGTCACCCCAAGCGCGTTGCACAGGTCGCTCATCGTCATGCCGGCATAGCCCTTCGTGAAGAAGAGCTGCGCAGCCGTGTCGAGAATCTGCCGGCGGCGGGCCTCCTGCCGCTCGGCGATGTGGGGGCGCGTGGCCGGCGGTGTGATGCTGGGGGCGTCGGCGGCCCCGATGTCAGCAGACGGATGCGCGTCAGGAACGGCAGATTTGCGGGCGGTGGACATGGCGCATATTTTCGCATGTCGCCTGCAGATGCGCCGGGGCATGCGCGCATCTTGGCGACATCTTCGCTTCCCGATGCTTGACGCATCAAAGAACGCTTTCTATATTCTTACCCGTTGGTATAAAAAATTACTTTTCAGTATAGATAGTGCGGCGCCACGTTGCGAACGCACTGCACAACCCAACGGAGACAAGCTTTGGCGATGGACGAGTCCGAGTATCTCGGCCGCGTTCGCGCGCTCTGGGCGCGCGCATGGCCGGTCGATACCCCACGTGAGCCGCATTACCCGATCGGGCGCGTTGCCCTTACCGACTATCTGCGGCATTGGGCGCGCACCACGCCAGACAAGCCAGCGATCCATTTCTACGGGCACGACACGACGTTCGCCCAGCTTGACGATCTCTCCGACCGCGTCGCCGCCCTGCTCGCGCAACACGGCATTGGCGCGGGCGACCGCGTGGCCGTGTTCCTGTCGAACTGTCCGCAGTTCAATGCGGTGTTCTTCGGCATCCTCAAGCTGGGCGCCGTGTATGTGCCGATCAGCCCGCTGTCGCAGCGCGCGGAGTTGATGCATGCGCTGGGCGACGCGACACCGCGCGCCATCGTCACGCTGGACCGCCTCATGCCGCTCGTGCGTGACGTGCGCGCCGAAACATCGATCGAGCACGCCTTCGTCACACGTTACGCAGACGTGCTCCCCGCAGAGCCGACGCTGCCGCTCCCGGCAATGCTGACCGAACCGCCGCTGGCCTGCGGCGATGCAATCGACTTGTTGCCCGCATTGGCACAGACCACGCCGATCCCCCTGCCGGCGGGTTCGCTCGATGCGGTTGCCGCGCTCAACTACACCGGCGGCACGACGGGGCTGCCGAAGGGCTGCATCCACACCCAGGGCGACATGGTCGATATGGCGGCCGCCTTCTCGACCGTGTCGCTGCGCGCGGATGCGGACACCGTCATGCTCAGCTTCTATCCGCAGTTCTGGATTGCGGGCGAAAACACCGGGCTGATCTTCCCTGCCTTCCTTGGCGTGCCACTGGTGTTGCTCGCGCGTTGGGATGCGGAGGCCTTCATGGCTGGCGTGCAGCGCTATCGCGTGACCAACGGCTCGATGCTGGTCGATAGCGCCGCCGAGGTGATGGCGCATCCACGCGTGCATGCGTACGACTTACGCTCGCTGCGACATACGGGCGTGTCGTCATTTGTGAAGAAGCTGAACCCCGAATACCGCCGCGCGTGGCGCGAACTGACCGGCTCGACGATGGCCGAGAGCGCCTGGGGCATGACGGAAACACAGACTTGCAACAGCTTCACTGTCGGCATGCAGGACGATGATTTCGATCTGCGCTCGCAGCCGATTTTCGTGGGCCTGCCGGTGCCCGGCACCGATTTCAAGATCTGCAATTTCGACACGCACGACCTAGTGCCAATCGGCGCCGAAGGCGAACTCTGCGTACGCACGCCCACGCTGCTCAAAGGCTACTGGAACAAGCCCGAAGCAACCGCCCAAACACTGCGCGACGGCTGGTTCCACACCGGCGACATCGGCTGCATCGACGAACAGGGCTACGTCCACTATCTCGGTCGCCGCAAGGAGATGCTCAAGGTCAATGGCATGAGCGTGTTCCCGGCGGAGATCGAGGCCATGCTGGGCAAGCACCCGGCCATCCTGGGTTCTGCCGTGGTAGGCCGCGCCGACGAACACCGAGGCCAGCTTCCCGTCGCCTTCGTGATGCTGCGCCCCGAGGCCGTCGGCACGCTGGACAGCGCCACGCTCACCGGCTGGTGCCGCGAGAACATGGCCGGCTACAAAGTGCCCATCGTGCGCATCGTCGATGCACTGCCGCTCACGGCCACCGGCAAGGTGCGCAAACAGGATCTCGCGCCGCTCGCTGAACAGCTCTAACCCACATCTGCTCCATGACGTTTCGCAAACTGCTGATCGCCAATCGCGGCGAGATCGCCATTCGCATTGCCCGCGCAGCCGCCACGATGGGCTTGCCCTCCGTCGCCATCTATTCCGAGGACGATCGCGACGCGCTGCATCCACTACGCGCAGATGAAGCCGTGCCCTTGTCCGGGACCGGCCCACGCGCATACCTTGACGGCGCGGCCATCCTCGCCGCTGCACGCGCCGTCGGGGCCGAAGCCGTCCATCCCGGCTATGGGTTCCTAAGCGAGAACGCCGCGTTCGCGCGCCAGTGCGCCCAGGCCGGCGTGCAGTTCATCGGGCCGTCACCGCGTGTGCTCGACCTCTTCGGCGACAAGGCACGCGCTCGGGCCCTTGCACACGAGGCCGGCATTCCCGTCGTCAGCGGCACGCAAGGTGCGACCACGCTGGAAGAGGCGCGCGCCTTCTTCGCCGCGCTGCCGCCCTCGCACGGCATGATGATCAAGGCCGTATCCGGCGGCGGCGGACGCGGCATGCGCGCCGTGCACGATGCGCAGGCGATTGCCGACGCGTACGCGCGCTGCGTATCTGAAGCGACCGCCGCGGGTGGTGGCAGCGACGTCTATGTGGAAGCGCTGGTGCCCGCCCCGCGCCATATCGAAATCCAGATCGTCGCAGACGCGCACGGCCACGTTACGCACCTCGGCGAGCGTGAATGCAGCCTGCAGCGCCGTCACCAGAAACTGATCGAGATCGCGCCCAGCCCCGCGTTGGACGATGCACTGCGCGCACGCATTGCCGAGGCTGCCGTCACGCTCGCCAAGGCGGCAGGCTACAGCGGCATCGGCACCTTCGAATTCCTCGTGGAAGGCGCGGGCACGCCGCACGCCACCTTCTACTTCATGGAGGCCAACCCACGCGTGCAAGTCGAACACACGGTCACGGAAATGGTGACGGGTATCGACCTGGTCGTGACCCAGCTGGCGCTGGCGCAGGGTGCGTCGCTCGCAGATGTCGGGCTTGCTCAGCCGATCGCGCCGCGCGGCCACGCCGTGCAGGTGCGCATCAATGCGGAGACCCTCGATGCAAGCGGTCAGCCGCACCCGTCCACCGGCATGCTCACCGCCTTCGAGCCGCCCAACGGCCCCGGCGTGCGCGTCGACACCTGCGGTTATGCGGGCTACCGTCCGAACCCGCGCTTCGACTCGCTGCTGGCCAAATTGATCGTCCACGCGCCGCACGGCACGTATGCGCAGACGCTGACACAGACGTACCGCGCGCTGTGCGAATTCCGCATCGAAGGGGTAGTCACGAACAAGCGGCTGCTGCAAGACCTGCTGCGCGATGCCGACGTGCAGACCAACGCCGTGCACACGCAGTTTCTCGATGCAAAGCTCGCCGACCTGGCCGCAGGCAACGGTGAAGCGCATCCCGCACTGCACGCCACGTCGGTCACCACCCCGGACCTGACGCCCGCTACGTCATTCATCGACGAGCTTCCTGACGACGCAGAAGTGCTCACCGCGCCAATGGATGGCGCGCTGATCCAGATCCATGCGCAAGCCGGTGCCACGGTCGCGCGCGGCGAGGTGCTGGCCGTCATTGAAGCGATGAAGATGGAGCACGTCGTCACCGCGCCGGCGGCCGGTCGTGTCCTGCAAGTCTGCGCACAGCCGGGCGCAACGGTGCGCGAGGGCCAGCCGCTGGCCGCGCTGCAGCCCGGCGACGCGCAACACGACGCCGCCGCAACCGACGCAGAGATCGATCTCGACCACATTCGCCCGGACCTGCAAGCCGTCATCGACCGCCATGCATTCGGTCTCGACGCGAACCGTCCGGATGCCGTTGCCCGCCGCCGCAAGACCGGCCAGCGCACCGCGCGCGAGAACATCGCACACCTGTGCGACCCAGACTCGTTCATCGAGTACGGTGCACTGGCCATCGCAGCGCAACGCCAGCGGCGCGCACTCGATGACTTGATTCGCTCGACGCCGGCCGACGGCATCATCACCGGCATTGGCACCGTCAACGGCACGCACTTCCCCGATCACGACGCGCGCTGCATGGTGCTCGCGTACGACTACACCGTGCTGGCAGGCACCCAGGGCACCTTCAACCACAAGAAGACCGACCGTGCACTGGAGCTGGCGCAGCAATGGAAGCTGCCCGTTGTGCTGTTTGCCGAAGGCGGCGGCGGCCGACCGGGCGACACTGAAAAGCGCGGCGTCAGTGGTCTGGACTGCCCGACCTTCATCCACTTCGCGCGTCTTTCAGGGCTGGTGCCGACCGTCGGCATCGTGTCGGGCCGCTGCTTCGCAGGCAACGCCGCACTGCTGGGCTGTGCCGACGTGATCATCGCCACGCGCGACGCGACCATCGGCATGGGCGGCCCCGCCATGATCGAAGGCGGCGGTCTTGGCGTCTACGCGCCTGAGGAGGTCGGGCCCGTCAACGTGCAGGCGCCGAATGGCGTGATCGACGTGCTCGTCGAAAACGAGACCGAAGCCGTGGACGCCGCGCGCCGCTACCTGAGCTATTTCCAGGGGCCGCTCGCCGACTGGGAAGCCGGCGACGTGCGCCACCTGCGCCACGTGATTCCCGAAAACCGCATGCGCAGCTATGACATGCGCGCCGTAATCGATGCATTGGCCGATACGGATTCGGTTCTGGAACTGCGTCAAGCCTTTGGTGTGGGCATCATCACCGCGCTGATCCGCATCGAGGGCCGCGCCTTCGGCTGCATTGCCAACAACCCGCGCCATCTGGGCGGCGCCATCGATTCTGCAGCGGCAGACAAGGCATCGCGCTTCATGCAGCTGTGCAACGCATTCGACCTGCCCATCGTCTCGCTGTGCGACACACCGGGTTTCATGGTCGGGCCGGAGGCGGAGAAGACCGCCACGGTCCGCCACGTCAGCCGCATGTTCGTGACAGCCGGCAACTTGCGCGTGCCTTTCTTCACCATCGTGCTGCGCAAAGGCTACGGCCTTGGGGCGATGGCCATGGCAGCAGGCGGTTTTCACGCGCCGCTGTTCACCGCGTCGTGGCCGAGCGGTGAGTTTGGCGGCATGGGCATCGAAGGCGCCATCCGCCTGGGTTACCGCAAGGAACTGGAAGCGGTGGAAGACCCGGCAGAACGCGAGGCCCTGTTCCGCAAGATGGTCGACGCCGCCTACGAGGAAGGCCGCGCGCTCAACATCGCCAGCTATCTGGAGATCGACGCGGTGATCGACCCGGCCGATACGCGCCGCTGGCTGCTGCGCGGGTTGCAATCGGCGCCGCCCGCCCCGCCAAGGCACACACGCGACCCGGCCACGCGCCGCTTCATCGACACTTGGTAGCCGAGAACCCACACAAGGAGGAGACATGCCCGCAGAGATCCGCTTTGCCCGTCCGTTGTCCGCATCGGCTTGTGCGGCAGCGTTGCTGTTCGCACCGCTGGCCCATGCCGCAGACCCGGCACCGATCAAGGTGGCGTTCATCGATCAGCTGAGCGGGCCGCTCTCGAATGTGGGCGAGCAGTTTCTGGCAAATCTGAAACTCGGCATTGACGATGCCAACGCGCAGCCGCAGGGCGTGCTGAACGGCGCGCGCTACGAACTGTCGACGTACGACAACAAGCTCTCGGCGCAAGACAGTCTGTCGGCGCTGCAGAGCGCCATCGATGCCGGAGCGAAGATCGTCTTTACTGGCGGGTCGGGCTCGTCCGTGGTGGCGGCCATGGTGGACGCTGCCACCAAGCACAACGAGCGCAATCCGAACAGCCGCGTGCTGATCATCAACTACGCATCGATCGATCCCGACCTGACCGGCGCGCATTGCAGCTTCTGGCATTTCGCCACCGAGGCCAACACAGCGATGAAGATGCGCGCGCTCGCCAACTTCGTAAAAACGCAGCCCGATATCCGCACGGTCTACTCGCTGAACCAGGACTACGCGCACGGCCGGCTGTGGGCCTCGTTGGGCAAGCAGATGCTCTCGGCCGCGCGACCCGACGTGCAATTCACCGGAGAGACGCTACACCCGATCGGCAAGGTGAAAGACTTCGCGCCTTACGTCTCGAAGGCCAAGGCGACGGGCGCGGACACGCTCCTCACCGGCAACTGGGGGCAAGACCTGAACCTGCTCGTCAGGGCCGCCGGCGACATGAGCTACGACGTGCGTTATCTGAACCACAGCGGCGCAGGCGCCCCGGGCACCGTACTGGGAGTGTCGCAGGCCAAGATTGGCAAGGTGACCTGGGTGTCGGAATGGACGCCAGGCAACGGCAACGCGCAACTGATGCAGATGGATGCGCGCGTGCGGCAGACGCCCGCCGGCGAGCACTTCGCGCCGCGCACCGTGTTGTCTGTCGAACTCGTGACGGACGCCATCCGCAAAGCCGATTCCACCGATCCGCTGAAGATTGCGCTGGCGCTGGAAGGCATGCAGAAGCAGAGCTTCCTCGGCAACGTCACGATGCGCAAGATCGACCACCAGTTGCTGCTCCCGCAGGTCGTATCGACGATCGCACCGGTGGACGGAAAGACCGTGAAGGTCGGCTACGACGGCACCCAGTGGGGCCACAAGACGGAGAGCACAACCGCAGCCAAAGACCTGGACCTGCCGACCGCTTGCAAGATGAAGCGGCCGGCGGGCGCTTAAACGATCAGGCCGACAATCAATCAGCGCGGTCCGTGCGCAGCGGGCCGTATTCGATCGGCACCCAAGCGAAGGCGTTGCCGTCGCGGCGCACGTGGCCCAGGCCCGGGAACGGCAGATGTGCGCCGGCCACCCAGAGCTTGTCCCGCGCCGCTTCCGCTAACAGCTTACGGCGCGTGGCGACAGCAGCCTTCTTGTCGACGTCATATTCGAACGCGACCTCGGGGTGCTGGAACTGCACCGCATGGCTGTGCACGATATCGCCCCAGACGAGCAGGCTGCGTCCCTTCGAGGCAAACAGATAGCCGCTATGCCCCGGCGTATGCCCGTTGGCGACGACCGAGCGCACGCCCTGCACGACCTCGTCGCCCGGCTTGAACTGTTTGAGCTTGCCCGCTGCCGCATACGGCGCCACAGAGTCGCGCGCCATCTTGAAGAACGGCTGCATGTCGCTTGGCTTGGAAGCGGCGATCGTTTCGCTCAACCAGAAATCGGCTTCTGGTGCGGCCACATACACCTGCGCATTCGCAAAGGCCGGTTGGCCTTGCGGCGTCAACAGGCCGCATGCATGGTCCGGATGCAGGTGCGTCAGCAGCACTGCGTCGATCTGCTCGGGCTGGTAGCCGGACGCGCGAACGTTGCCGGCCAGGCCGCCCATCGTCGGGCCAAAGCACGTACCAGAACCCGTATCGACGAGGATGCGTTTATCACCCGTGTCGATCAGGAAACCGTTCACCGCCGTCTGCATGCCCGGCGTGTTCGATACAAACATCCGCGCCAGCAGGCTCTGCACCGATTGCGCGTTCAGGCCAAGCAGGGTCTTAGCAGGCAGATCGGTGTAGCCGTCGTAGAGCGCGGTCACAACGTCGTCGCCCAGCGCCATGCGGTAATAGCCGGGCACCTGGGTGCGTTGCTGCGTAGCGGCGGCGGTGACAGCAGGGCCGGCGGCGCCTGTTGCGGGTTGGGCGTGGGCGAATCCGATGGACGCCGCCATCGCGGTAGCCACGGCGGCAGAGGTGAGCAAACGCATGTCTTGGCTCCTGGAAAAAGACCGCTGCCCCGGTGCAGCGGCGAAAGCCGGATCATGCCACCGCCCAGCACATTGCGTTGCCGCCATTGGCGACAGGGGTATTGCCCAGGGAGAAACATGCCCCGCAGAAAAGAACAAGGCCCGACATGCCGGGCCCATGCTTCAGACCAATCGACGGCGGCTGCGCAACCGCCCGTCAACCAGGTACGTGCTGACTGCACGTGAAACTTCGGCGTCGATACCACCGTGCCGCTGCACCGTGCAGTCCGGCGTGAGCAATGCGTTGGTGAACGTGAGCGACGAGTTCGGATCGTTCCAGGCGGTCACGACCTTGCTGGGGCCGCAGCTGCCCAGCAGGAACACGCTGACGGCTGCGTTGTTGATCGACAGCTGGTGGTGCTGTCGGCCTGGCCAGTCCACGGGGTCGCGCCCGAGATGAGGCCGCACGTCCCGCCGCCGGTAAACGATGTGGACGTGATGTTGACGATGCCCGAAGGCGTGATCGTGCCGGTGAAGGTCGCTGTGCAATTGGCGCTGATGGAGCCTTTGGACAGCGTGGTCGCCCCGGTGACCGAGAATGGCTCGCCATTCGGGTTCATCGGTTGACCATCGACACGCGAAACGGTGACGGCAAGTGCGGGTGTGGCTGCTACGGTGGCAAGTGCGAGTGCAACTGCAAGAGATACGACTTTACGTGTGCTCATTTATTGCCTCACTAGAACTGACGGTAGAAACCGCCTTAAGAATGCGGCGCAAACCGGTTCCCGCTCGATTCACGCCGGGCCGATTAGCCAGGCGCAGACAGCCGACACCCGGCTAAAACTTGTACGACACCCCAACGAACGTGATGATCGGATTGGCCTTGAGCGTGGTCTTGGTGGTGGCCAGCGTGGTGCCGTCCGACGCCTTGATGACGGTCGCCGCTTCGGTCTTGAGCGGCAAGTACGACACCGTTGCCGTCAAGGCCCATTGCTTGTTGATCGCGTAGCTCGCACCGAGGTTGAAGATCGGCGCCCACGACGACGACGATTTCCCCTCGACATACGTCGGCCCCGGCTTGCCCGCCCCCGCTGCCAGCACGCTGCCCAGTTCGCGATTCACCGCAGCCGCAAAGTACGGATTCAGCTCGATGTTGGTGAAGAAGCTGTAGACCACACCCACGCCCACGAACGGACGGAACGTCGACTGCGCGTGCCCGAAGTACCACTGCAGAATGACCCCGGGGCTCCATTGGCGCGCCTTGCGCACGGCCGGCTGGTTGGACGGGTCGTCCAGATCGACGTGGCCGAGCGCCCCTGCGGGCCCGGGTGCGCGGATCACGCCATGCCCGGTCAGCTTGAATTCGGGCGGCACGCCGGCAATCGTGGTCAGCGCAATGTTGTCGGTAAAGAAGTGCGTGAGCGTCAGGCCCAGCGTGTTGGCGTTGCTTACGCGCAGCCCGCTGTTGGGCGACGTGAAGCTGCCGGGCAAGCGCAGCGGATCATTGATCGGCGCATTGATCACGCTGGTGGTCAGGTTGTTGCTCGAGTCCTGCGGCATGATGTGGAACCAGCCCACCGTCGCCACGTTGTCACCGGCCTGCTGCGCCATGGCGCCTGCGGATGCGCAGGCCGCCATCAATGCGACAGTCAGTTGTTTCATGATGCTTCCTCCTGTTGTTCTGAGCGGAGCGCGGTTCTCTGTGCCGCGCCCCGTGGCGTGTGTTTCCGGAAACGTCACTGCACGAAGGCGCCCACGGTGAAGTACGGGTTCTTCGTATCGCTCATGTCCAGGAAGCCGAAGGTCTTGCCGGTGAAGATCAGCTTGCCCGTCGGGGCCGAGCCGGCCGGCGCGCTGGTCTGCGTGGTCCGGATCACGCCCGGGACGGTCTGCGTGAAATCCAGGTTCAGCGGTCGCGCCAGCGCTGCCTGCGACGCGTTGAACGGATCGAGCATCGTGGCCTGCGCGCCCACCAGCGCCGTGGCACGGTAGTTGAACGTGCTGTCCACACCGGTGTATTCGCCGTCTTGCGAGCCCTGCGCGATGTTGCCGACCGGTGCCATGATCGAAATGCCGGACTCGTCGTCTGCCACCGGCGGGCCGGCCGTCAAGTCGGAATTGGCCGCACCGACGCGAATGAAGATCGGCACGAGCTGGCCATACAGCTTGCCCACGATCATCACGCCCTTGCCCGCCTTGGCCGGATCGAGCGACGACACGGTTGCCGGCACCTGCGGCTGATAGTTCAGCGTGGTGAAGGCCGGCGCGTCGCCGCGCAGCGTCAGCTTCTGGTTGACCGTCGCGCTTGACGTCAGGCAGGCTCCGCCGTTCTTCACGCCCAGGTTGTCGCACTCGGTGTAGGTGCCGTCCGCGTTGATGGTGAAACGCGCATCGACCGCCTGCTGCGAGAAGTTCTGCGACGGCACCTGGTGGTAGCCGAGCTGGTTGTAGTTGCCGGCAATCTTGGTCAGATCGGTCTCGGTGTTCGAGAAGCTGATGAACGGGTAATACGGGAACGTGGTCTGCGCAATCTTGCCCACGCCGACAATGCCGTCGAACTGGATCGTCGCCCCCGGAATCGTGCCGCCCAGCACGCCTAGCCCCAGGAAGAACCGCGCCGGACGGCTCGGATCAAGGCTCGCGTTGTTCAGGCGGAACGCGCACTGGTTCAGCTTCTCGGTCGGCAGCGCCGTCTCTTGCGTGAGCGTGCCGGTCTGCACGTTGTTGGGCGCCGTATCGCGCGTGGGCGCCACAGTGCCAGTCTTGACCGGAATCGGCGAGGCCAGATACGTGATCTGGTACGTCATCTTCGTCGTATCGAGCTGAACCTTCACGAGTTCACCTGAGCCCGACCCGCCGGTGAACACGGTGTTGTAGTCGATGGCCTGCGGACACAGGCGCTGGATCACCGGGGGCGGCGGATCATCGCCGCCTCCTCCGCACGCTGTCACCATCGGTGCGCACGCGAGCACGACCAACCATTTACGCCATTGCATTTGCGTCTCCTCCATGTTGTTGTTCAGAGGTGGCGGCGCACACATTGCGCATGCCGCCACCGGATGTGCTTGCATTGATGCGCGCCTCACTGGACAAATGCGCCGACCGTGAAGAACGGGTTGTACTTGTTGTTGTTCATGAGCATCGCGTACACGTTGCCCACCTTGACGGCCACGCCGGTGTCGCCGGCCTTGAACAACGCGACGTTGCCGCTGGCGCCTTGCGCGTTGAAGTCGTTCTGCGCGGTCACGATCAGCTTGCCCGGCGCGCTTTGCGTGTAGTCGAGCCCGAACTGCGCTGTCACACGCGATGTGAGCGGGTTGATGAAGGCCGCGGTGCCGTTCTGGAACAACGTGGATGTGTAGTTGGCGGCGAGTGTCGACACGGCCGTCCCGTCGCTGCAGTTGCCGGCATTGGCGTGGAAGAAGCCCCCACTAAAGGAGCCGGACAGTTCCGGATGATCAACCGTAGCGTTCAAGCCGTTGCCGCTGGCGGGCGCACCACTCGGGCCATTGTTGGTGACCACGCCGCAAGCCGAGCCGCTGGTCGCCCCAACGAAACCGCCCTTGAGCGCATTGGCCGGGATCGCCGTTGCTGGCGAGAGGATCGAGATGCCGATCTGGTCATCCGCCACCGAAGCCAGCAGGTTTGTCGGATCGCTGTGCGAATAGCCAACACGGATCACCACCGGCACGACCTGTCCGTTGAGCTTGCCGGCAATCAGAATGCCCTTGGCCTGGCTCGGCGCCAGCAGCACCAGCGGTGAGACCTGGCCGACATACGGATACGGCACGTTGCTGCTGGTCGGGTTGCTGACAAACACGTTGTCCTGCGAGCCATCGGTGTTCTGACGCAGCGTCCAGGGCGTGCCCGTCGTGTGGCAGGAATAGTCGATCCCTTCGGCCGTACACGAGCCGTCCGCTTTTAACGTTTGCGTCCAGTTGACGGCATCGGGCTGCCAGCCTTGCGGCGCCGAGGTTTGGTTGCCCGAACCCGTGGGCGTGACATGCACGCCGACCTGGTTGTAGCGCCCCGCGACCTGCGAGAAATCCGTCACCGTCTCGGAGAAGCCCAGGAACGGATAGAAATCGAACGTTCGCGACGGCACTGCGCCAATCACGACGCCCGGAATCGGCTGGATGCCTGCGAACTGGATGGTCGCCCCCGGGATGCCGCCCCCCACGATGCCCTGACCGACAAACAGCATCGGCGGATCCTGCGGATTGACGGTGATCGCGTAGCTGTTGTCCGCCGTCTTGCCCGACTGCAGCACGAAAGCGCAGCGGTTCTGCTCGCGGGTCGGTAAGTTGGCCGGATGCACGAACGTACCGTCGATGATCAATCCCTTGCGCGTCGTATTGACCTGGCCCGCCGAGGTCGGCACCGACGACTCGAGGAACTGCATCTGGTACGTGTTCTTGCTCGTGTCGAACTTGACCTTGATGTACTCGCCGCTACCCGAGCCGCCGGTGTACGTAGTCGTGTAGTCCAGCGCCGCCGGGCACAGACTGGTTGGCGTGCTGGGCGTGGTGTTCGCTCCGCTAGGCGGACAAGAACTCCCCGAACACTGCGCAACATCCGACGAGCCGGGGTCGTCTGCCCCGCCGCACCCGCCAATGAACGGCATTGCAACTATGCAACTGGTTGCCATGACAACAAAAAGATGACGTCGACTACCCATGGTTGTCTCCTCATGTTTTGGAACTTGTTGTGTTGTGGGCCGGCGAATGTGTGCAACGGCCGGTCAATACCCCCGCCTGTCGGCAAACGACAGCCGACAGCGCACGACCTGCCCCGTCGGCAGATCGACTTGCAAACATCAAAAACGACGGGCGTGCTTGGGCCGCGCTACCGCTAATCGGCCGGTATCACGCTGATCGGCTGGGCGCCGATCCCAAGAAAAATCGTGGTAATGCTGCTAGCGCGGATGAGCTTCACCACCGCTGCTGCAGTGATGACGATGGCGATGACGCGCGTGGGCACGCGCAGAAGCGAAATGCTGGAAGGGCCCGTTTTGAATGCGTAACATCCTGTGTCTCCGAAGGGTACGCTACTGGCTATTTACTTATCGTTATGGCCGAAACTATGGTCCGCCCGGAGTATGAAGTAAATAGAGATTTCATTCAAAACAGCGGCGGCAATCCCCCGCACAAGCAGGCGCGGCGCGGTTTCGCGGATTTTCAAACGAGGAAATGAAACCGTTTCGTTTGAAGCGTTTTAAACTCCCCCTCCGGTTGGGGGGAATGCCCGCGCAATGCGGCTTATTTAATTATGTCGAAATGAATATATTTCGCCGAGAGCAACTGCGGTAGCAAAATACGATCCCGAAACAATAACGCGCGTAAGAAAAAGAAAAAGAAAAAGCCGCCACATGAAATGGCACACAAACGCGGATGAAAGGGAAGAAAAGGCGGCAGGGGAAAGAATGGTGGGCCGGGTGGGATTCGAACCCACGGTGTCCTTTCGGAGGCGGATTATGAGTCCGCTGCCTGCAACCAGCACGGCGTCCGGCCCTGTAAAACGAGAAAAAAAGAGACCCGGCGCTTAGGCCGGGCCCGATGCAGGATTTTACCTGAAAGTGGGCGCGAGCCCACTCGGAAAATCGCCTGCTTCGCTACAGGATCAGCTTCCCTCGAGGAAGCTCTTCAGCTTGTCAGAGCGGCTCGGATGGCGCAGCTTGCGCAGTGCCTTCGCTTCGATCTGACGGATACGCTCGCGGGTCACGTCGAACTGCTTGCCGACTTCTTCCAGCGTGTGGTCGGTGCTCATCTCGATACCAAAACGCATGCGCAGCACCTTGGCTTCGCGCGGCGTCAGCGAATCGAGCACGTCCTTCACCACGCCGCGCATGGAGCCATGCAGCGCCGCTTCGGCCGGGGCCAGCGTGTTCGTGTCCTCGATGAAATCGCCCAGATGGGAGTCGTCGTCGTCACCGATCGGCGTTTCCATGGAGATCGGCTCCTTCGCGATCTTCATGATCTTGCGGATCTTGTCTTCCGGCATCTCCATCTTCTCGGCCAGCGTTGCCGGATCCGGCTCGTTGCCGGTTTCCTGCAGGATCTGACGCGAGATGCGGTTCATCTTGTTGATCGTCTCGATCATGTGCACCGGAATACGGATGGTGCGCGCCTGATCGGCGATCGAACGCGTAATGGCCTGACGGATCCACCACGTGGCGTACGTCGAGAACTTGTAGCCGCGACGGTATTCGAACTTGTCCACCGCCTTCATCAGGCCGATGTTGCCTTCCTGGATCAGGTCGAGGAACTGCAGACCGCGGTTCGTGTACTTCTTGGCGATCGAGATCACCAGACGCAGGTTGGCCTCGGTCATCTCGCGCTTGGCCTCACGGGCGCGGCGCTCGCCTTCCGACATCTTGCGGTTGACGTCCTTCAGCTCGGTCAGCGGCAGCACCACGCGTGCCTGCAGGTCGATCAGCTTTTGCTGCAGTTCGTGCACGGCCGGCACGTTGCGCTCGACGATGGTGCTGTACGGCTTGCCGTCGGCCACCACGGTCTCGATCCACTTCAGGTTGGTCTCGTTGCCCGGGAAGCGCGCAACGAAGTCGCTGCGCGGCATGCCGCACTTGTCCACCACGATGTTCAGGATGGCGCGTTCGAGCTTGCGCACTTCGTCCACCTGGCCGCGCAGCGTGTCGCACAGGCGCTCGACGTTGCGTGCCGTGAAGCGGATCGTCATCAGTTCGGCCTGGATGGCTTCCTGCGCCTTCACGTAAGGCTTGGACTTGTAGCCTTCCTTCTCGAACGCACGGCGCATCTTGTCGAACTGCTCGCCGATCACACCAAACTTGAGCAGCGCAGCCTGCTTGAGCTCTTCGAGTTGACGGGCCGAAGCTGCGGCAGCGCCGGCACCTTCATCGTCCTCGTCTTCCTCTTCGTCGCCCTCTTCTTCGGCTTCCTCTTCCTCGAATTCCTCTTCTTCCTCAGCAGCAGCGGCTGCATCGGCTTCAGCGTTCGGATCGATCAAGCCATCGATGTACTCGTCGATCTTGGCTTCGTCGTTGGCAACGCGCTCGCCCATGGCGAGGATTTCGGAGATGGTGACCGGGCAGGCCGAGATGGCCATGACCATGTCCTTCAGGCCGGCTTCGATGCGCTTGGCGATCACGATTTCGCCTTCGCGCGTCAGCAGCTCGACCGTGCCCATTTCGCGCATGTACATGCGCACCGGGTCGGTCGTGCGGCCGAATTCGGAGTCAACCGTCGACAGCGCGGCTTCAGCTTCTTCTTCAGCTTCCTCTTCCGTGGTCACGGAAGGTGCGTTGTCGTTCAGGAGCAGCGTTTCGGCGTCCGGCGCCTGCTCGTACACGGCAACGCCGATGTCGTTGAGCGTGGCAACCAACGTTTCCAGCGACTCCACATCGACCATGTCGTCGGGGAGGTGGTCGTTGATTTCGGCGTAGGTCAGGTAGCCGCGCGATTTGCCCAGCTTGATCAGCGCCTTGAGCTTCTGGCGGCGGGCCTCAAGCTCTTCTTCCGAACCGCCTTGCTGCGAGGCAGCGAATTCCTTGAGCAGGGCTTTTTCCTTGGCCTTGCGGTCACGGGCCTTCAGCTTTTCGGTTTTCGGTGCCGGAGCGGCGGGGGTGTCAAATTCTTCAGTCACGTCCGTGCTGCTGTCGTCTGCCTGCGTCTCTGCCTTGGGCTTGCGGCCGCGCTTCTTGGGCTCGGCTGCTGCCTCGGCGCGGGGCGCGGGAGGAGTTGTGGGGGTGGCCTCTGCCTGGGCGGTGCGCTTGGTGTCTTCCGCGGCCGCCTTGGCTGGCTTGGCTGCGGTGTTGGTACGAGCGGTACCCGTCTTGGTTGCGCTTGCGCTGGCAGGGGTCTGCTTGCTCTCGACTTCGGTAACTTTCGATTTCGCCACGGTGGTTGTCTTGCCCTTGAGTGCGACGGAAGCGGCTGTGCCGCCAGGTCTGGCGCTCGTGCTCATCGACGTCGAGACCTTGCCTGAGGTTGAAGATTGGATCGCGCCCTTTGTGCGCGCTGTCGGTTTGACAGTCTTGGCGGCGACGGCGATATCGGCGGTCTGGCGCGGCTGGGTTTTCCCCGTCTTTGCCGGCACAGTGGCCTTCACCCCTGTCGATCCTGCCTGCCCCATATGGATCCGACCATTTGCGACTTTCGCCGTTCCCGCTGGTGGCTTTCCTCCTCCCGAGCCGCGCGCCGATGAGGATCGCTTGGCAGAAACAGAAGCAGGACTGGCCTTGGAACCGGCCTTCGCGGAGGTCTTCACCTTCACCATGGGCACGCTCACTCCCCCAAAAATGGGAAAAAGGACTTGCAATCCAAACCGGCTATTCTAGCACGCCAGACCAAGCCGGTCTAAACGAAAGTCGGGTTTTCGCCTGAAAAATCAAGGGGCTACCCGCAATTGCCCGCCCCGCTTGGAGCTTGCCTCTGCGGCGCATGCGCTACACGAGCTGTCGGCGGCGGCTGATTTCGCCCACCAGCCAGCGCATGCGCTCCTTGTCGTCGTCGCCGGCATGGCCGGCTTCCATCTTGCGCTGCAACATCTCCAGCTCGCGCTTGAGCGGCTCGGCGAGCATCTTTTGTACGGCAGTATCGAATTCGGACATGGCCGGCTCCAGTTCGATGTCGTCCTGGAGCACAGCCGTGCGCAGCCCGGCAAAGGCCTCGGCATAGGGCGTCTGCCCCAAGCGCTCAACAAAGGCGCCGAAGTGCACTTCCGGACCCACAGCATCGCATTCGCCCAGCAGCGCCGCCAATACCTCACCTTGGGGCAATTGCGGCGCTGTCAACTGGGCGCGGGCATCGGCGTCGAGCCGAGCGGCCAGCGCGGGATAGCGCATCAGCAGGCGCAACACCTTCTGCTCAAGCGCCGTAGGTGCGGTGCGCGCCACGCGGGGCCGCTTTTGCGTCATGCGGCCCGCTTGGGCCGGGTCGCTGCGAAGGCCACATAGCGCTTCGATGTCGGCAGGCGTGGTGCCTGTCATGTCGGCCAGGCCGCGCACAATCTGCAGGCGCAGGCCGCCGGCGGGCATGGCGCTCAGCAGCGGCTTGGCCTCGTATTGGGCGCGGGCACGGCCCTCGGGTTGACGCAGGTCGAGATCTTCGGTCACCGCCTGGAGCAGGAAGCGCGACAGCGGCATCGCGTTGTGCACTTCACGGGCGAAGGCCTCGGTGCCCTCTTCGCGCACGAAGCTGTCCGGATCGTGCTCGGCGGGCAGGAAGAGGAACTTGATGGTCTTGTTGTCGGTGGCGTGCGGCAGGCAGGCTTCGAGCGCACGACGTGCGGCGCGGCGCCCGGCGCTATCTCCATCAAACGAGAAGATGACAGTGTCGACCTGCCGCAGCAGCTTCTGCACGTGAGTCGGCGTGCACGCCGTGCCCAGCGTGGCCACCGCATTGGCAAACCCCAGCTGCGCCAGCGCGACGACGTCCATATAGCCTTCCACGACCAGCACATAGTCGAACTCGCGGATGGCGTTGCGTGCCTCGAACAGCCCGTACAGCTCGGTGCCCTTGCTGAACAGCGGCGTTTCGGGGGAGTTGAGATATTTCGGCTCGCCTTGCCCCAGCACCCGGCCGCCAAAGCCGATCACCACGCCTTTGGTATTGCGGATGGGGAACATGATGCGATCGCGGAAGCGGTCGTAGCGGCGGTGCGAGCCATCGGCGCCGGTCTTCTCGCTTTCAATGACGAGGCCGGCTTCGATGAGCGGTGCGGCAGTGGCGTCTTCGCGGTATGGGCCGAACACGGCTTCGAGCGATTGCCAATCGTCCGGCGCATAGCCGAGGCCGAAGTGTGCGGCGATCTCGCCCGTCAGGCCGCGGCCTTTGAGGTATTGGATGGCATTGGGGGCGCTGCGCAATTGCTTGCGGTAGTGGTCGCAGGCACGGGCCATGACGTCGCCGAGTGCGACGGTCTTGGCTTGCTGCTCCGCACGCGCGGCGGGCGGCAGGCCACCGCGCTCTTCGGGCACCACCATGCCCACGGACTGCGCAAGATCCTTGATGGCCTCGACGTACGATTGCCCGGAAAACTCCATCAGGAAGCCGATGGCCGACCCATGCGCGCCGCAGCCGAAGCAGTGATAGAACTGCTTGGTGGGCGACACCGAGAACGACGGCGACTTCTCGTTATGGAAGGGGCACAGCCCCATGAAATTGGCGCCGCCCTTCTTCAACTGCACGTAACGGCCCACCACGTCGACGATATCGACGCGGTTGAGCAGATCGTCAATGAACGGCTGCGGGATCACGCGGGGTGCGCCCCTTGGATGCTGCGAGGGTGGAGGGGATTCAGGCGCCCGCCAGGGCGGCCTTCACGCGTGCCGAGACTTGCGTCATGTCGGCGCGGCCGGCCAGGGCGGGCTTGAGGATGCCCATCACCTTGCCCATGTCTTGCGGGCCAGCTGCGCCGGCCTTGGCCACGGCGTCACGCACCGCAGCGTCGACTTCGGCTTCCGACAGTTGCGCGGGCATATAGACCTGCAGCACGGCCACCTCTGCCGCTTCCTTGGCGACGAGATCGTCACGGCCGGCTTGCTCGAATGCGGTGATGGAATCCTTGCGCTGCTTGAGCATCTTGTCGATCACGGCCAGCACGGCAGCGTCATCCAGTTCAATGCGTTCGTCCACCTCGCGCTGCTTGATGGCAGCCTGCAACAGACGGATCGTGCCCAGACGATCCGTTTCCTTGGCGCGCATGGCGGCCTTCATGTCTTCCGTGATCTGTGCCTTGAGGGACAACTGCGACATTCCGAACTCCGATAAACGGCAAAACCCGCTTGGACGGTGGGCCCAGCGGGTTGCAAACTTTGAAAAATGGATCACTGATCGTAGCACAGAACCCGAACAGTTCCAGGACAGATCCGTGGGGGATCAACGGGCCGAGGCAGCCTCTCCTGCCGCGACGGCCGAAGCCCACGCCCACTGGAAGTTGTAGCCGCCGAGCCAGCCTGTCACGTCGACCACCTCGCCGATGAAGTACAGGCCGGGTGCCGATTGGGCCTCCATGGTGGCGGATGACAGCGCGCGCGTATCGACCCCGCCGCGCGTCACCTCGGCTTTCCGATACCCTTCGCTGCCGGACGGGGTCAATTCCCAGCGGTTGAGTGCGGCGCCAAGTGTGCGCAGCACCTTGTCGGGCAGCTCGGCAATCGGCGCCTGCGGGTTGGCGCCGTGCGTGGCGCACCATGCCTGCGCGACGCGTTCCGGCAGGCGCTGCGCCAGGAACGTACCGAGTTGCTTGCGTGAGCCGGTTTTCTCATCGCACAGCCACTGCCCGGCGTCGGTGTCCGGCAGCAGATCGATAAGAAGCGGCTGGCCGGCATGCCAAAAACTGGAGATTTGCAGCACGGCCGGCCCCGACAGCCCGCGATGGGTCAGCAGCAAGTCTTCGCGGAACATCGTCGCGCTCCCTTTGCGACCGCCCTTGCCGGGAGGCTGCGCAACGGTCACGTCCACTTCCATCGACACGCCCGACAACGCCGAGAACGGCGCCCAATGCTCGGCGTTGAAGGTGAGCGGCACCAATGCCGGGTGCGTCTCAACGATCTTCAAACCGAATTGGCGCGCAATGCGATACCCGAAATCGGTCGCGCCGATCTTGGGGATGGACAGGCCGCCCGTGGCGATCACCACCTTGTTGGCGACGATCTCGCCCGCACTGGTCGACAGGCGATAGGCCTCGCCGTCCTTGCCGACTTCAGCGATCGCGCAGCCGGTGCGCCAGATGACGTTGCCCCGCTCGCATTCTGTTTCGAGCATGCGGATGATGTCTTCCGCACTGTCGTCGCAGAAAAGCTGGCCCTTGTGCTTCTCGTGATACGGAATGCGGTAGCTGGAGACAAGGCTGATGAAGTCCTGCGCCGTATACCGCGCCAGCGCCGAACGGCTGAAGTGCGGGTTGTTCGACAGGTAGTTGGCGGGGCCCGCGTTGACGTTGGTGAAGTTGCAGCGGCCGCCGCCGGAGATGCGGATTTTCTCGGCCAGCTTCGTCGCGTGGTCGATCAGCACCACACGTGCGCCGCGCTGCCCGGCCACGGCCGCGCACATCATCCCGGCCGCGCCTGCGCCGATCACCGCTACATCGCACCGCATCATGATCGCTGCGCCGCCCTATTCTTGAAGAAACCGCGCATTTTAACTTGTGCTATCTTCAGCAGCCTTCCCATTGCATTCCTCACGCCCCGCCTGCCATGCTGGTCCTCGGCATCGAATCCTCCTGTGACGAAACCGGCGTCGCCCTGTACGACACCCACTCCGGCCTGCGCGCGCATGCGCTGTATTCGCAGATCGCGATGCACCGCGAATACGGCGGTGTGGTGCCCGAGCTGGCCTCGCGCGATCACATCCGCCGCGTGATTCCGCTGCTCGAAGAGGTGCTCGGCAAGGCGGGCGCCACACGCGCGGACATCGACGCCATTGCCTATACGAAGGGCCCCGGGCTGGCAGGCGCACTGCTGGTGGGCGCTTCGGTGGCGAACGCGCTGGCATTTGCACTGGGCAAACCGCTGGTAGCCGTGCACCACCTCGAGGGGCACCTGCTCTCGCCGTTGCTGGAGGCCGACCGGCCGGAGTTTCCGTTCCTGGCGCTGCTCGTCTCGGGCGGGCATACGCAGTTGATGCGCGTCGATGCCGTCGGCCAGTACACGCTGCTCGGCGAGACGCTCGACGACGCCGCCGGCGAAGCCTTCGACAAGACCGCCAAGCTGCTCGGCCTCGGCTACCCGGGCGGCCCCGCCGTTTCGCGCCTGGCCGAGTTCGGCAACCCGGGCGTGTTTGACCTGCCCCGACCGATGCTGCATTCGGGCAATTTCGATTTCTCGTTCGCGGGCCTCAAGACCGCGGTGCTCACCCAGGTGCGCAAGCTCAACCTGACCGATAGCGAGACCTGTTATCAGCCGCGCGCCGATCTTGCGCGCGCGTTTGTCGACGCTATCGTCGAAGTGCTGGTCAAGAAGACGCTGCGCGCCGCGCGCGAGCATGGCCTCAAGCGCATCGTCGTGGCCGGTGGGGTGGGCGCCAACCGCCAGTTGCGCGAGGGCTTGAACGCCGAGGGCAAAAAGCGCGGCTTGCGCGTCTACTACCCCGACCTGCAGTTCTGCACCGACAACGGCGCGATGATCGCCTTTGCCGGCGCGATGCGGCTGCAGGCTGACCCCGCACAAGTGCAGGACGGCTACGGCTACGGCGTCACGCCACGCTGGGACCTCGAAGACATCCGCATCCGGCACGCATGAAAAAAAGCCGCTCGATTGAGCGGCTTTTTCTTGGGGCACAGCGCGATTACTTGTCGGAGCGCTTGTCGCGCTCGATCAGCGCATAGGCGCTGTGGTTGTGAATCGACTCGAAGTTTTCCGCTTCCAGCGTGTAGGCGACGATGCGATCGTCCTGGTTCAGGCGCATGGCGATATCGCGCACCAGGTCTTCCACGAACTTCGGGTTTTCGTACGCACGCTCGGTCACGAACTTCTCGTCCGGACGCTTGAGCAGGCCCCACAGTTCGCACGACGCTTCTTCTTCGGCCATGCGAATGAGCGCCTCGACCGGCGTATCGGCCGCCAGCTCGGCGTCGATCGTGATGTGCGAGCGCTGGTTGTGCGCACCGTACTGCGAGATCTTCTTCGAGCATGGGCACAAGCTCGTCACCGGCACCAGCGCCTTGACGCGGACCTTGGTGTGGCCGTCGCGCACTTCGCCAATCATCGTCACTTCATAGTCCATCAGCGACTGCACGCCCGACACCGGGGCCGTCTTGCTGACGAAATACGGGAAGTGGACTTCGATGCGGCCGGCGTCGGCTTCGAGCTTCTCCAGCATCTTTTCCAGCAGCAACTGGAACTGCGCCAGATTCAGCGGCTCGCGCTCTTCTTCAAGCAGCGCGACGAAGCGCGACATGTGCGTGCCCTTCTGGTCGGCCGGCAGATGCACGTCAAGATTGTACGTGCCGACGGTGTTCAGCACGCCTGAAGGGGTTTGCAGCGACATCGGGTAACGCACGCCGCGCACGCCAACACGCTGAATGGGAATCTGGCGGGTATCGTGGCTGGACTGCACGTCCGGCATCGCGAAAGCCGGGTTCATATCGTTCATGATCGGTTTCCTTTACGGTCGCCCGGCCATCGCAGTCGGCCGGCACGCAACGAGTGTGAAACCGCGGAACCTGGCTGACGGTGACCACCCCTCAAGTGATCCAATCTGCCCATCCCGCGACTGCGCACACAATTCAAAAATAAGACTGGCGGAGTGTAAAAGAAATTTCCTACCTTTGCAGTCAACTACTCAAACCCGCGGCTGCAATGCGGGTGATTGATTCTGCCTATGGCACGGCGCCAAAGTGCCTCAGGCGACGCGCGGGGCTGCAGCGCGCGGCTGCACGGCAAAACGCTCGCGGATGGAAGCGAGGATGCCATTGGCATCCAGCCCGCACTGCGCCAGCAGCGCCGCGTGATCACCGTGATCGACAAAGCGGTCGGGCAGGCCGAGCTGCAATACCGGCGTTGCAACACCGGCGGCAGCCAGCGCTTCCAGGCAGGCGCTGCCGGCGCCGCCCATCACGCAACCTTCCTCTGCCGTGACCACGAAATCGTGCGTGCGAGCCATTTCCAGCACGCAGGCCACGTCGAGCGGCTTGACGAAGCGCATGTTGACAACGGTCGCATCCAAACGCTCAGCTGCTGCCGAAGCAGGGGCAACCATCGAACCAAACGCCAGAATCGCAACGCGCTGGCCGGCCGGAGCCGTGGACGTGCGGCGCACTTCGGCCTTGCCCACAGGCAGCGGCTCCAGCGTCGGCTGCACCGTCACGCCCGTACCGGCACCACGCGGATAGCGCACCGCTGTCGGGCAGTCCTGCGCGAACGCGGTACTCAAAAGCTGGCGGCATTCGTTCTCGTCGGCCGGCGTCATCACCATCATGTTGGGGATGCAGCGCAGGTAGGCAATGTCGTAGGCACCCGCGTGCGTGGCGCCGTCTGCGCCCACCAGACCCGCACGGTCCAGCGCGAATACCACCGGCAAGTTCTGCAGCGCCACATCGTGGATCAACTGGTCATAGCCCCGCTGCAGGAACGTCGAATAGATGGCGACGACGGGCTTCAGCCCCTCGCATGCCAGACCGCCGGCGAAGGTGACGGCGTGCTGCTCGGCGATGCCGACGTCGTAATAGCGGTCGGGAAAGCGCTGCTCGAACTCCACCATCCCGGAGCCTTCTCGCATGGCCGGCGTGATACCCACCAAGCGCTTGTCGGCCGCCGCCATATCGCACAGCCACTGGCCAAACACCTGCGTATACGTCACCTTGGCTGGGCGCCCCGAAGGCTTGATGCCTTCCTGCGGGTTGAACTTGCCCGGGCCGTGATAAAGGATCGGATCGGCCTCGGCCAGCTTGTAACCCTGGCCCTTCTTGGTGACGACGTGGAGGAACTGCGGCCCGCCGCCTTCACGCGCGCGCTGGCGGATGTTCTGCAGCGTCGGCACCAGCGATTCGAGATCGTGCCCGTCGATCGGGCCGATGTAGTTAAAGCCGAACTCCTCGAACATCGTGGCCGGCACGAACATGCCCTTGGTGTGTTCCTCGAAGCGCTTGGCAAACTCGAGCACCGGCGGCGCCACCGACAGCAGTTTTTCCACGCCCTTCTTGGTGGCCGCGTAAAACTGCCCGCTCATCAGCCGCGCCAGATAGCGATTCAGCGCGCCCACCGGCGGCGAGATCGACATGTCGTTGTCGTTGAGCACGACCACCAGCGGCAGGTCTTTATAGACGCCCGCGTTGTTCATCGCCTCGAAGGCCATGCCGGCGCTCATCGCACCGTCGCCGATCACCGCAATGGCGACGCGGTCTTCACCCTTGGTCTTGGCGCCCAGGGCCATGCCAAGCGCAGCCGAAATCGACGTGGACGAGTGCGCGGTGCCGAACGTGTCGTACGGGCTCTCGCTGCGGCGCGGGAAACCGGAGATGCCGTCCAGCTGGCGCAGCGAGCCCATCTGGTCGCGGCGGCCCGTGAGGATCTTGTGCGGATAGCTCTGGTGGCCGACGTCCCACACGATGCGGTCTTCCGGCGTGTTGAAGACGTAGTGCAGTGCGATGGTCAATTCGACCGTGCCCAGGTTCGACGACAGATGGCCGCCCGTTTGCGAGACGGAATCGAGCACGAAGGCGCGCAACTCGTTGGCCAGCGGCCCGAGTTGGCGGCGGTCCAGTCGGCGCAGGTCGGCCGGATCGTCGATGGTGTTCAGAAGTTCGTACGTCATGTGGGACCGCCGCTCAGGCGTTTTGGCAAAGACTTCTAACGTCGATGCAATGTTGTTCAGTGGCCACGCCGCACGATCAGGTCGGCCATCTCGGCCAATCGAACGGTACGGGCTCGGCCCGCTTCACAGCCGATCTCGCGGGCCAGTTCCGCGACCGCCGCTCCCGCCGCGGCGTGCAGCTCATCGGCCAGTGCCCGGGCCTTGTCCAACCCAAGGATGGACACGTAAGTCGGTTTGTCGTTGGCCTCGTCCTTGCCCGCAGTTTTGCCCAGCGTGGCGGTATCGGCCGTCACATCGAGAATGTCGTCGACCACCTGGAACGCGAGGCCGACAGCACCCGCATAAGCATCGACATGCTCCAAGGCAGCGGCATTCACCTCAGCACAGAGCGCGCCCATCCGCAGGCTCGCCCGCAGGAGCGCACCGGTCTTCATGCGGTGCATCGCTTCCAGTTCGTCTTGCGACAGCGCAATGCCAACGCTCTGCAGATCGATCGCTTGGCCGCCTGCCATGCCCTGCGAACCCGAGGCGCGCGCCAGTTCGCCCATCAGCACTGCACGCGTGGCCGGGCGCACCGCACCCTGCTCTGCCAGCACGATGAACGCCTGCGTTTGCAAGGCGTCACCTACCAGAAGGGCCGTCGCTTCATCATAGGCGCGATGTACGGTGGGACGGCCACGGCGCAGATCGTCGTCGTCCATGCAAGGCATGTCGTCGTGGACGAGCGAATAGGCGTGGATCATCTCCACCGCGCAACTCACGCCGTCTAGCGCCTCCGGCGATGCGTCGCCCAGCGCACCGGCAGCATGTGCCAGCAATGGGCGCACACGCTTTCCCGCACCCAGCGTGGCGTACCGCATGGCGGCATGCAGACGTTGTGGCGAGACGGTTTCGGCCGGCAGCGCGCGCTCGAGCGCAACTTCCGTCCGCGCGACCACAGACGCCATCCATTGGGCGAAATCGCTCATGCGTCGCCCTGTTCGTTCGTGTTGCTATCGTCGCCCAACGGCTTCAGGGCATCGCCGTCAAGCACGCGCACCTGTTGCTCCACGCGCTCTAGCACCTGCTGGCAGTACTTGACCAGTTCCGCCCCGCGTCGATACGCCGCAAGCGAGGCCTCCAGCGGCAATTCACCGGATTCCATGCTGGCGACGAGGGTTTCGAGTTCGGCCATGGCCGCTTCATAGGAAGCCGGCGTAGCGGAGGGTGTGGCGGACGCGCTGGGGGCGTCGTTTGGGGCACGGGGCATGCCGATTGCGAATCAAAAAAGGACAATCTGGCATTTTACGGCAATTCCGCGTGCGTTCTGCGCACATCCCGCAACGCCTGGGGTAGCGGTTTGCAACGGCAAGGCAGGGCATCGTCAGCCTGGCCACCGAGCGACTGGCGGCAGAAAGCGGTCGAAAATCAGGGACTTATCAATTTCCCTGGGGTACAATCCCCCCCTTTCCTCCAAAGGCCGGGCCGGTGTACGCCGCTCCGCACGATGGTTTGGGTCTGTTGGCCCATTGAACGTATGGTCGTTGGCCCAAGCGGGGGCCAGCAAGCGCTCGTTTCCTACCTCAACAGACCCTAGGCCACCTGCCGATGGCGTCCTTTCCCAAATCGATCTTGTCGATGGTTGGGTTGTTCACTGCTTTCACCGTTATTGGGAGTGGGGATAATGTCCAATCTCAGCGCCGCACTGAATCTGGTGCCGTCTGAAACCCAGCTGCCCGTCTCTGCTTACTTCGACGAGGCGCTGTATCAAACTGAAATCGAACGTCTGTTCAAACATGGCCCCGGCTACGTCGGCCATGAGTTGATGGTCCCGGAAGTCGGCGACTATCACACGCTTGCCGCCGAGGCCGAAGGCCGCGTGCTGGTGCGCAACCCGAACGGCGTCGAGCTGCTCTCCAACGTGTGCCGGCATCGGCAGGCAATCATGCTCAATGGGCGCGGCAATGCCCAGAACATCGTCTGCCCGCTGCATCGCTGGACATACGACCTGCAGGGCGACTTGCTGGGCGCACCGCACTTCGAGAAGCAACCATGCGTGCATCTTTCGCGCTCGCCGCTGCAGAACTGGAACGGTCTGCTGTTCGAAGGCAAGCGTGACGTGCGTGAAGACCTCGCTCGCCTAGGCGTGGCGCGCGATCTCGATTTTTCCGGCTACATGCTCGACCACGTCGAGGTGCACGACTGCAACTACAACTGGAAGACCTTCATCGAGGTGTACCTCGAGGACTACCACGTCGTGCCCTTCCATCCTGGCCTCGGCCAGTTCGTCTCGTGTGACGACCTGGAATGGGAGTTTGGCGAGTGGCACAGCGTGCAGACGGTCGGCATTCATGCCAATTTGCGCAAACCCGGCACACCGGCCTACCAGAAGTGGCACGACGCCGTGCTTCGCTTCAACAACGGCGAGATGCCGAAGTACGGCGCGGTGTGGCTCACGTACTACCCGAACGTGATGGTCGAGTGGTATCCGAACGTGCTGGTGGTCTCGACGCTGCATCCGCTCGGCCCGACCAAGACGCGCAACGTGGTCGAGTTCTACTACCCGGAAGAGATCGTGTTGTTCGAGCGTGAATTCGTTGAAGCCGAGCGCGCCGCCTATATGGAAACGTGCATCGAGGACGACGAGATTGCCGAGCGCATGGACGCGGGGCGCCTAGCGCTGCTCAAACGCGGCACGAGCGAAGTCGGCCCGTACCAGTCGCCCATGGAGGACGGCATGCAGCACTTCCACGAATGGTATCGGCGCACGATGCACTACTAAGCAACGACTGAGGTAGGCATCCGCAGCCTTCCGCGTCACAATAGGAACGGTGCAGCCCCCACGGGCCGCACCGTTTTTTTTCGCCCCTCTCCCTCGCCATGCCTGCCGATACTGCCACCGCTGCTCAGACTGCCGCCCAGACGGTCGAAAGCTCCTCCCGCCAATCGCTGTGGATGATCCTCGCCGCTTTCGCCTTCTCGGCAATGGGCGTGTGCGTAAAACTGGCCTCGGCGCATTACAGCACCGGCGAGATCGTCTTCTACCGCAGCGTGATCGGCATGACGCTGATGGGCGCCGTCCTCGCCAAGACAGGCGCGGGCATCCGCACACCCTATCTCACGGCGCACATCAAGCGCAGCGTGTTCGGCGTAACGTCGCTTCTGCTGTGGTTCACGTCGATCAGCCTGCTACCGCTGGCAACAGCCATGACGCTGAACTACATGTCGCCGGTGTGGATTGCGCTGATCATCGGCGCGGGTGCTGCAATGGCCGGCAAAGCCGCGGGCGCCGACAAGAAGATGGTGGCTGCGATCCTGATGTCGTTTGTCGGTGTGCTGTGCCTACTGCAACCGAGCGTGGGCGGCGGGCCATCCCAGCTCGCCGGCGGCATGGTCGGGCTGGTCTCTGGCGTGTTCACCGCCCTCGCCTATGTAGAGGTCCGCCAACTGGGCGACCTGGGCGAGAACGAGGCACGCATCGTGTTTTACTTTTCCCTGGTGAGCGCAATTGCCGGCGGCGTGTGGATGCTGATCGGCGGGGCGCAATCGCATACGTGGCATAGCGCCGGCCTGCTGCTGGCTGTCGGGCTGCTGGCCACGCTGGGCCAGACCGCCATGACGCGAGCCTACAAGCGCGGTAATACGCTCCTGACTGCCAACCTGCAATACACCGGCATTGTCTTTGCGAGCGGGTGGGGTATGTTGCTGTGGAATGACCACCTGAACGCGCTGTCGTGGGCGGGCATGGCGCTCATCATCGGCAGCGGCATCGTGACCACCGTCATGCGCGCCCGCCAGTCGGGCACCGAGCATCCGACGCCGCAGACAGCCGTGTCGGGCCCGGAAGCCGAGATTCACCCGGAAGTTTGATCGACCCAGGAGATTGCCGCCATGAGCGAACGCGCTCACTACGCCACCCTCATCACCGCACCGCAACTGGCCGCACTGCAGCAGAGCGCACCCGAAGCGGTGGTGGTCATCGATTGCAGCTTTGACCTCGCCAATCCCGCTGCGGGGCGCGATGCGTATCACGCCAGCCATGTGCCCGGCGCGTTCTACATGCATCTCGACAACGAACTGTCGGGCCCCAAAACCGGCACCAACGGCCGCCATCCGCTGCCCGATGCAGAGGCACTAATTGCGCGCCTGCAGGCGCTGGGCGTGAACGATGACACGCAAGTCGTCGCGTATGACCGCCAGGGCAGCATGTACGCCGCGCGCCTGTGGTGGCTGCTGCGCTGGGTCGGCCATGCCGACGTGGCCGTGCTTGATGGTGGCCTGCAGGCTTGGGAAGCGGCGTACTTCCCCGTCGACCAGGTCATCCCGGAAGAACCGCAGCTCAACGCCACGCCCGGCAACATCACGCGCAAGCCCTCGCTCGTGCAGTTGGTGACGGCCGATATCGTGCAGAAATACCTGGGCCACGCCGACAAGCCCGTCGTCGACGCACGTGCCCCCGACCGCTACCGCGGCGAGAATGAAACGCTGGATCCCGTTGGCGGCCACATCCCTGGCGCGCGCAACCGGTTCTTCCGCGACAACCTGCAGGCCGATGGCACGTTCAAGCCCGCGGAACAATTGCGCGCCGACTTCGCGGGCGTACTGGCCGGCGCACGGCCGCAAGACGCGACGCTGCAATGTGGTTCGGGCGTGACCGCCTGCCACAACGCCTTGGCCATGGAGATCGCCGGCCTCACGGGCGCCGCGCTCTATGCCGGCTCATGGAGCGAGTGGTGCAGCGACCCGTCGCGCCCGGTGGCGACGGGGCCGAATCCGTAATCTGCGAATCCGGCGCGCAGCAAAAAGCCCGATATCGACCGGGCTTTTTCTTGAAGCCGATGCGCCGCCTCAATGTGCGTGACCGTGCAAACCTTCGGTCAGCAGAAAGATCATCGCGATGCCCGCCGTAATCAAGGCGACCTGCACCGCCGATTCCTGCCAGCGCGGCCGGCGCTTCATCTGCGGCATGAGATCGCATACGGCGATGTAGATGAAGCTGCTCGACGCCACCACGAGCACGTATGGAATCCACGACGTCAGGCGGTCCAGCAGGTAGTAACCCAGCACCGCGCCCACCAGCGCGCAAACGCTGCAGATCAGGTTGTAGACAAAGGCGCGCGTCTTGGAAAACCCGGCGTTGAGTAGCACCATGAAGTCGCCGATCTCTTGCGGGATCTCGTGTGCAGCAATCGCCAGCGCCGTGACGATGCCGACCTTAGTGTCCGCCAGGAACGCCGCCGCAATCACGATCCCGTCCGAAAAATTATGCAGCCCATCGCCCACGAGGATCATCAGGCCACTGCGCCCGGCTTCCTGCCGGTCATGGCCGTGGTGATGGCCGTGCCCATCACCCTCGTGGTGATGTGAATGGCGGATCAGTGAGATCTTTTCCAGCAGGAAAAAACCCAGCAGCCCGGCGAGCAACGTGGCGAACAACGCATGCGTATTGGGCTCGATGCCGCGATGGGCTTCGAACGCCTCCGGCAACGAATGCAGCAGCGACGTGGCCAGCAGCACGCCCACCGAGAAACTGACCATCCGATCGACCATGCGCGACAGCACGGTCAGAGACAGCGCGGCAGCGCCCGCCATGCTGCCGATGCCAGACAGCGCAGTGGCCAGGAGAATGCCTAACAGGGTGGTATCGAAGGTCATGCGGAGGTGACGCAGCGGGAGCCAATAAACGCAACAGAGTTGCAAGAAGGGCGGATTGTATGCCGCTTTGCCAACCTTTGCCAGTGCAGGCAAAAGAAAAGGCCCCGGGGCGACTCCCCAGAGCCTTTCGCGTTCGGCGCGTCGCGCTGCTACACCACGCCGTGATCCTTGAACCAGGCGAGGCACTTCTTCCAGCCATCTTCCGCATCCGCCTTCACATAGCTCGGGCGGTAGTCAGCGTGAAATGCGTGGCCGGAATTCGGGTACACGATGATGCGCGATGCATGCGCCTTGGGGTTCCTGGATTTTTCCAGCGCGACCTTCATCGTGTCGCGCACGTCTTCCGTGATCACGGTGTCCTTCGCGCCGTAGAGACCCAGCACGGGCGCTTTCAGTTCGTCCACCTTGTCGACGGGCGAAACCGGTTGCAGCGGATTCGGATTGCCCTTCAGCGGCCCGTACCACGCTACTGCAGCCTTGATGCCGGGGTTGCGCTCCGCAGCCAGCCAGACTTGGCGCCCGCCCCAGCAGAAGCCGGTCATGCCAATACGCGCCGCGTCGCCGCCGTTCTCGGTGGCCCATGCGATCGTGGCGTCGATATCGCCCGCCACCTGGGAATCCGGCACCTTTGAAACCACGTTGGCAACGGTTTCCTGCACCGTCCCATAAGCACGCGGATCGCCCTGGCGCACAAACAGTTCAGGCGCGATCGCCAGATAACCGAGCTTGGCAAAGCGCCGGCAGATATCGGCAATGTATTCGTGTACGCCAAAGATCTCGCTGATGACGATCACCACTGGCAGCTTCGTCTTGCCTTCTGGCTGGGCCCGATAGGCCGGCATCTTGAAATCGCCCACCGGCACGGTCACCTCTCCGGCCGTCAGCCCATTGAAATCGGTATGGACGGTCTGCGCCGACACTGGCAGCACCGCCGCCGCAAAGGCTGAGCCCAGCGCCGTCTTCATGAAACCGCGACGATCAAAGCTGCGGCCGGGTACCAGACTCTCCACTTCTGCATCAAGCTGCATCGCACTCTCCTCGCGCCCACGGGCGGTTACGGTGAACGAAGCGGCTAGTCTACCGAAGCAAATGCATTGTTGCCGAGCCAGACATCCGGCTCGGCCACGAGGACGGGCCTAGTGCAGCTTGACGCGCGGATTCGTCTTGCTGCGCAGCCAGTGCATGACCGTATCGACCGACATGCGCACCCAGCCGTGCAGCGCCAGCACGTGCATGCGATACAGCGACGTGTACATCAGCCGCGCCATCAAGCCTTCGATGAACATCGAACCGCCGATCAGCCCGCCCATCAGGCTTCCGACCGCGCTGAAATGGCCGAGCGACACCAGCGAGCCGAGATCCTTGAACGCGAAGGGTTGGACTGGCCTGCCGTCCATGCGCTTGCGCAGCGCATCGAACAGATACGTGGCTTGCTGATGCGCAGCCTGGGCACGCGGCGGCACGCTGGACGACGCCTCGGGCCAGGGGCAGCTTGCGCAATCGCCAAACGCGTAGATCGAATCATCGCCTTCTACTTGCAGCGTGCGCGAAACGATCACCTGCCCCAGCTTGTTCACCGGCAGCCCCAGTTCGCCCAGCACCGACGGTGCACGGATGCCTGCAGCCCACACGGTCAGATCCGCCGGAATGAACTTGCCGCTGGCCGTGTTGACGGCGCTGGCGGTGACTTCGGTCACGCGTTCGCTGGTGATGACGTCCACGTCGAGCTTGCGCAGCAGCTCCGTGGTCGCAGCCGAAATGCGCTCCTTGAGCACCGGCAAAATACGCGGACCGCCTTCGATCAGATGGATGCGGATGTCGTGGCGCGGGTCCAGCTTGTGCAGCCCATAAGCCGCCAACACGTGGGCGGTGTTGCGCAGCTCAGCCGACAGTTCGACGCCCGTGGCACCCGCCCCGACGATGGCGATATCCACCTGCGGACGTGCATCGCCCACACCGTTCTGCGCGCGCATGCACGCTGCGATGAGCCTGCGGCGAAAGCGCTCGGCCTGCCATGCGGTGTCGAGGGCGATGGCGTGCTCGGCCGTGCCAGGCACGCCGAAGAAATGCGTCACGCTGCCGATTGACAGCACCAGCGTGTCGTACGAAATGGCGCGCTCGGGAAGCACCTCGGTGCCGTCCGCGTCAACGCATCCGGACACCATGATGGATTTGGCGACGCGATCGAGGCCCTTCAGCTCGCCCTGCTGGAATTCGAAGCCATGCCAGCGCGCCTGCGCAGCGTATTCGAGCTGATGCGTGTTCGGATCCATGCTGCCGGCAGCAACTTCATGCAGCAGCGGTTTCCAGATGTGTGTGGGGTTGCGGTCGACCAGAATGATCTGCGCCGCGCCGCGCTTGCCGAGCTTGTCGCCGAGCCGTGTTGCAAGCTCCAACCCGCCGGCGCCCCCGCCGACCACCACAATGCGAGGCCCGTTCGTACCGCCTGCGCCACCCGTCTGCCCTGCCATGTGCCTCTCCTGGAGCCGTTGAATCTTTTCGATCACTCGATCTGTCAGGTGCAGTCTGCTGCAACGCAAAATCCGCCGCAACCCCAGGCGCATGGATACGGCGAATCATGGCAACCGCATGCCAAGGCCATCCGCAGGCTGCCTCGGCAGGCAAACTCGCGCCACGCGTTGTTTCACGGTGTGGCGCTGGCGGGGCAAGCGATTGCGTCAGTGCGCTTCTTCCCAGTTCGCGCCCACGCCGACCTCGGCCACCAGCGGCACGCGCAGCGTTGCGACGCTGCACATCAACTCTGGCAGACGCTCGCGCACCACGGCCAGTTCGTCCTGCGGGACTTCCAGCACCAATTCATCGTGCACCTGCATGACCAGGCGCGAGCGCATCGCTTCCGCGTCGAGCCAGCCTTGCACTGCCAGCATCGACAGCTTGATCAGGTCAGCCGCCGTGCCTTGCATCGGCGCGTTAATGGCGGCGCGCTCGGCAGCCTGACGGCGCGGGCCGTTGCCGCCATTGATGTCGGGCAGCCACAGGCGACGGCCAAAGACGGTCTCCACGTAGCCTTGCTCGCGCGCCCGCTGCCGGGTTTCGTCCATGTAGCTCGCGGCGCCGGGGTAGCGAGCGAAGTAGCGGTCGATATAGAGCTTGGCTGCATCGCGCCCAATGCCCAGGTTGCTCGCCAGCCCGAACGCGCTCATCCCGTAGATCAGGCCGAAGTTGATGACCTTGGCCACACGGCGCTGATCGGGCGTCACCTCCAGCGGCGTCACGTTGAACACTTCAGCAGCGGTCGCGCGGTGAACGTCCTGGCCCTCACGGAATGCGCGCATCAGGCCTTCGTCCTGCGACAGATGGGCCATGATGCGCAGTTCGATCTGCGAGTAGTCGGCCGACACGATGACGCTGCCCTCCGGCGCGATGAATGCCTCGCGAATGCGCCGCCCTTCTTCCGTGCGCACTGGAATGTTCTGCAGGTTCGGATCGGTCGAGGCCAGGCGCCCCGTCACCGCCGTCGCCTGACCGTAGGTGGTGTGGACCCGGCCAGTGCGCGGGTTGACCATCTTCGGCAGCTTGTCGGTGTAGGTCGATTTGAGCTTGGCCAGGCCCCGGTAATCGAGCAGCAGCTTCGGCAGCGGGTAGTCTTCGGCCAGCTTCTGCAGTACCTCCTCGTCTGTCGACGGCGCACCGCTCGCGGTCTTCTTGATGACCGGAAGCTTCATCTGATTGAAGAAGATGTCGCCGATCTGCTTGGGTGAGCTGAGGTTGAACGGCTGACCCGCAAGCTTGTGTGCCTCGGCTTCCAGATCGATCAGGCGCAGGCCCAGCTCGTTGCTCTGCTTGGCCAGGCGGTCGGCATCGATCAGCACGCCGTTGCGCTCCATCTTCTGCAGCACGATGGAGGCGGGCATTTCGATCTGCTCGTAGACGTAGCGCAGCTTGTCGTCTTCGGCCACCTTGGGGAACAGCGTGCGATGCAGGCGCAGCGTGACATCGGCGTCTTCCGCTGCGTACTCGGTCGCGCGATCGAGCGGCACCTCGTCAAAGCCGATCTGCGATGCGCCCTTGCCGCACACGGCCTCGTAAGTGATCGTCTTCAAATGCAGCACCCGCTCGGCCAGTGCATCCATGCCGTGATTGCGGTGGGACTCGAGCACGTACGATTCAAGCATCGTGTCGTGCTCGATGCCGCGCAGCGCGATGTCGTGGTTGGCAAACACGTGCGCGTCGTACTTCAGATGCTGGCCGACCTTCTTGCGTGATTCGTCTTCGAGCCACAGCTTCATGCGCGCGAGCACCGTGTCGCGCGAGAGCTGCGCTGCCGCATCAAACCCGGCGACATCCGGGCCACGATGTGCCACCGGGATGTAGCAGGCCTCGCCCGGCTTGACCGACAGCGAAATCCCCACCAACTGCGCGAGCATCGGGTCGATGGACGTCGTCTCGGTGTCGATGCAGACGAGATCCACTTCGTCCAGGCGCTGCATCCACGATTCAAGCTGCGCCTCGGTCGTCACTGTCTCGTACTTGATCTCATCGGGCGGCGCTTCCACGTCGAACAGGTTGGCCTGTGCTTGCAGTTGTGCGGCCTCGCCGGCGTAATTCTTCACGGGCGTCGCGGCGTTGCGCGCGGCCCCGACGCTGCGCGTATCGGGCAGCGCTTCACCGGAAGCCTCGCGCAGCCACGTCTTGAAACCGTAACGCGAGAAGAAATCGACGAGCTTGGATTTATCTTCGCCGCCGTCGATCAGCGCATCGAATGTCGGCACCTCTTTGCTGAGGTTGCAGTCGAGCTTCACGGTCAGCAGTTCGCGGCCCTTGGGAAGCCATTCGAGCGTGTTGCGCAGGTTCTCGCCCACCACGCCCTTGATCTCGCCTGCATGCGCGATGACGTTGTCGAGCGAGCCGAACTCCGTCAACCATTTCACCGCGGTTTTCGGGCCCACCTTCGGCACGCCGGGCACGTTGTCCACGGTGTCGCCAATCAGCGAAAGATAGTCGACGATGCGCTCGGGCGGCACGCCAAACTTGGCTTGCACGCCGGCCGGATCGAGCGTTTCGTTGGTCATGGTGTTGACCAGCGTCACGTGGTCATTCACCAGTTGGGCGAGGTCCTTATCACCCGTTGAGACGATGGTGCGAACGCCTTCGCGAGCAGCCCGTTCAGCCAGGGTGCCGATCACATCGTCGGCCTCGACACCTTCGACCACCAGGATGGGCCAACCCAATGCCCGCACGGCTTCGTGGATCGGTTCGATCTGCGCGCGCAGGTCATCGGGCATGGGCGCGCGATGCTCCTTGTAGGCCGGATAGAGGTCATCGCGAAAGGTCTTGCCTTTGGCGTCGAAAATGCAAGCGCTATACTTGGCCGGGTAGTCGTTGCGCAGTTTGCGCAGCATGTTCACGATGCCGTAGATGGCCCCCGTAGGAAACCCTTCCCCGTTTCGCAAGTCGGGCAGTGCGTGATAGGCACGGTACAAATAACTCGAGCCATCGACGAGCAACAGCGTTTCTTGACTTTCCGACATTCCCATGGACTCTAAAGTGACTGGAACGCCAAAAGGCGTTTCCGATAATGGCGCTTCCGCTGAAGGCGGCGTGGCAAAGCAGGCTGCCGGTGCTTCCGCGTTGGAGGTTTCGGCGACGGAACTGACCGGGGTGAGCCCCTCGCGCCAAGCCACCACGGCCGACATGGATGTCAACGTGACGGTGGGCGTCGAACACGAGCCCAAAGCGGACCTGGCACATGGCCGTACCGATCGCAAGATGATCCCCAGCCTGCGGGCACTCGCCGACGAAGAACGCGCCACCGCAAAGAAAGCGCGCGCCTCCTGGCAGATGTTCACGATTATGGCAGAGTTCATCGAGGCGACCGAGTACCTCTCGGAGATCCGTCCGGCCGTCTCGATCTACGGCAGCGCGCGTCTGCGCGAGGATTCGCCGTACTACGAACGCACCATCGAAATCGCTCGGCTGTTCTCGGATGCGGGCTTCGCCGTCATCTCCGGTGGGGGCCCCGGCATCATGGAAGCGGCCAACAAAGGCGCGCACGCGGGTAAGTCGGCCAGCGTCGGTCTGAACATCGAACTGCCGCACGAACAGCAAGGCAATCGATACCAGGACATTTCGATGCGCTTCCGCCATTTCTTCACCCGCAAGGTCACGTTCGTGAAGAATTCGGACGCGTTCATCGTCATGCCCGGTGGTTTCGGCACGCTGGATGAACTGGCTGAAGTGCTCACGCTCGTCCAGACGGGCAAATCGCGCAGCGTGCCGGTGGTCATGTTCGGCAGCCACTTCTGGAAGGGCCTGCTGGACTGGTTCCGCTTTACGCTGCTGCCGATGGGTCTGATCGCCGAGCACGACCTCGACATCATGCGCATCGTCGACGAACCCAAGGATGCGCTGGATGCCGTCTACGAGTTCTACGAAAAGCGCGAAGGCACCTCGCCGATTCCGCCCAAGGAAGAGATGTTCTATCTGTAACCTCGGGTGTGACATTCGGCGCCACATGAACGGACGATGGCGAGAGGCCGGACTGCTAGAATGTAGGGTCCCAGATCACCTGCCGGAGTCCATGATGGATTCGCTGCTTCACCCGTCCGCCCCCGTCCACTCCGGCTTTGCCAATGCCGCGCGCCTGATGCGGCACGCTGGGCTGCTGGCAGGCGCCGTTTTCTGCCTCGCCCTGCCCGCGCACGCCGAGGTGACTTCCGACAGCGCCGGTCTGGACCTGCCCGACGTCAAGGCCATCAACAATCAGCCGATCTCCAAGCCGACCCGCGGCGCGATTCACAACGAGCGCATCAAGCCGAGCTTCGATTACCGCGACAACGACGGTACGCAGGTCGAGGAATACCGCTTCCAGAAGGGCCAGGCGCCGGACATCCATGTCAAGTCGGGCATGGGCACGTCGTACAACCTGAGCAAGCCCGAAGACAGCTCGCCGCGCATTCGTGAGCGCGGTGATATCGATCGGGTGCCCTCGGTCAACGTCCTGAAGTTCTAAGCCTGCGCCGCAGCTGCGGCACTGCGAGCCGGCTCCGCTGCCGGCCGGTTGCCTTTCCCTCGACCCGTTTCCCATTCCTGAAGCATGGCTGTTTTCACCCCGGTCTCCGACGCCGAGATCGCTCTCTGGCTGGATCAATACGATGTGGGCGCCGTGCGCGCATTTCGCGGCATCCCCTCCGGGATCGAAAACTCCAATTTCTTCCTGACCACGGAAAAGGATGGGCAGACGCACGAGTACGTCGTCACCCTGTTTGAACGGCTGACGTTCGAGCAGCTGCCGTTCTACCTGTATCTGATGCAGCATCTGGCGCAGCACGACATCAGCGTGCCGGCGCCGATTCCGGGGCGCGACGGCGAGATCCTGCGCACGCTCAACGGCAAGCCGGCGACCATCGTGACGCGTCTGGCGGGCCGCTCGAACCTGGCGCCCACGGTGTCGGAATGCGGCATCGTCGGCGACATGCTCGCTCGCATGCATCTGGCCGGGCGCGACTATCCACGCCATCAGCCGAACCTGCGCAGCCTGCCGTGGTGGAACGAAGTCGTGCCCGACGTCGTACCGTTCGTGCACGGCGACACGCGCGCGCTGCTCGAAAACGAACTCGCGCACCAGCAACGTTTCTTTGCCAGCGCCGACTACGCTGCGCTGCCCGAAGGCCCGTGCCATTGCGACCTCTTCCGCGACAACGTGCTGTTCGAGCCGGCCGCTGACGGCCAGCCGGAACGCCTTGGCGGCTTCTTCGACTTTTACTTTGCCGGTGTCGACAAGTGGCTCTTCGACGTGGCCGTCACCGTCAACGACTGGTGCATTGACCTGGCCACCGGCGTGCTGGACACCGAGCGGACACGTGCAATGCTCCATGCGTATCACGCTGTGCGCCCGTTCACCGATGCCGAAACGCGGCACTGGCAAGATATGCTGCGCGCTGCTGCGTACCGCTTCTGGGTCTCGCGCCTGTGGGATTTCTATCTGCCGCGCGATGCCGAACTGCTCAAGCCGCATGACCCCACCCACTTCGAGCGCGTGCTGCGCGAACGGGTTGGCGCGGGCGCCCTGACTCTGGATCTTCCCCAACCATGCAACTGATTGAAGTACCGGCCAAGCAAGGCTACGTCTGGCTGCGCCAGGGTGCGTGGCTGTTTCGCAAGAACCCGATCGGGTTCTTACTGCTGCTGTTCATCTACCTGTTCGCGGTCAACCTTCTGATGCTGCTGGTGCCGCCGATTGGGGTTTTTGCCATCCTGCTGGTGAATCCGGCTATCTTCGTGGGCTTCATGTCGGCCTGCCGCGATACGGTCGCGGGCAAGCGCGTGGGGCCTGCGTCGCTCATCGCCGGCTTTCGTGCATACGGGAAGGATGCGATGCGCAGCCTGCTCAAGCTCGGCGGCATCTACGGCGTGCTGGTGCTGGTGGTCAGCGGCGTGCTGATGACCATGGTGGATGTCGACACGCTGATGACCGTGGTCAGCGACAAACCGCTCACCGCTGACGCCATCCGCGAGTTCTACCTCGCCATGGTGATGGGCTCGGTGCTGTATATCCCGGTGGCGGTGCTGTTCTGGTTTGCGCCGTTACTGGTGGCATGGCACGGCATTCCGGTGGGCAAGGCGCTGTTCTTCAGCTGGATGGCCGTGTGGCGCAACCGCGCCGCGTTCATCGCGTACGGCGTCCTGGTGGCAATCCTGCTGATCGCGGTGCCGTTGTTCATCGATGCGTTGTTCGCGTCGAGCGGTGCCAACAACATCGCCCCCATCATTGCCACGCCGTACCGGATTCTGGTGATGGCCGTGCTGTACTGCTCGTTCTACGCCACCTACCGCGGCTGCTTCAACGTGACGCAAGCGGCCGGCCAGACGGCTGACAAGGCGGTCTGACCGGCACGATGGCCCGGTCGACGCTCAGTTGATCGGGTCCAGCTTGGCGATGCCCAGCGCCAGCGTCTTCACCCCGTGGCGGTTGAACTTGATCTGGGCGCGCGCCTCGGCGCCCTCGCCTTCCAGCGTCGTGATGACGCCTTCCCCGAACTTGTTATGGAACACCGACTGGCCGACGCGGAAGCCGGTGGCCTCTGCGCGCTTGGCGTCGGCGTAGTTCTTGCCGGTGTCCATGCCGCCGGTCGGGCGGCCGGTGTAGGCGTCGTCATCGCCACGCTCTGGGCGCTTGAACCAATCCTTGCCCCATGCGGTATCGCCTTGCACACGACGCGTCGCCTGGTAGCCCGAGTGCTGCGGCGTCAGCCACTTCAATGTGTCTTCGGGCAGTTCGTCAAAGAAGCGTGAGCGAATGTGGTAGCGGACCTGCCCGTGCAGCACGCGGCTTTGCGCGAACGATAGATACAACCGCTCACGCGCACGCGTGATCGCCACGTACATCAGGCGGCGCTCTTCCTCCAGGCCGTCCTTCTCCATCTGGCTGTTTTCGTGCGGGAACAAGCCCTCTTCCAGCCCGGTGATGAAGACGACGTGGAATTCCAGCCCCTTGGCCGCATGCACGGTCATCATTTGCACGGCATCCTGGCCGGCCTGGGCCTGGTTGTCGCCAGCCTCCAGCGAGGCATGCGTCAGAAACGCGACGAGCGGCGTCATCTCTGCAGGCGTTTCGTCGGTGACGAGTTCAGAAGCGGTATCGATCTCGCCGCCTTCGATGCGCAGCATGGCATCGTGGCGCACGGGCAGCGCGGTCGCAATCGCATCCACGCCGTAGCCTTCTTCAGCAACGAAAGCTTGGGCGGCTGTCACCAGTTCCTGCAAGTTCTCGATGCGGTCCTGGCCTTCCTTTTCACCCTGGTAATGCGTGATCAGCCCGCTGGCGTGAATGACGTGCTGAACGATTTCGGGCAGCGTCATCTGGCGCGTGTCGGCACGCATCTGTTCGATCAGACGCACAAACGCCGACAGCTTGGTGCCTGCTGCCCCCGTGAGGTACGGCACCGCCGCTGCGAGCGAAATGCCATACAGCCGCGCCGCATCCTGCAACTGCTCGAGCGAACGAGCCCCGACGCCACGCGCCGGGAAATTCACCACGCGACCAAACGCCGCGTCATTGTCGGGATTCTCAAGAAGCTGAAGATACGCCAGCGCGTGCTTGATTTCCGCACGCTCGAAAAAGCGCAGGCCGCCGTACACCTTGTACGGGATGCCTGCCGAGAACAGCGCGTGTTCGATCACCCGCGACTGCGCGTTGCTGCGATACAGGATGGCGATTTCCGAGCGCGACATGCCGGTCGCAATACGGTCGCGGATCTCATCGACAATCCAGCCCGCCTCCTGCCCGTCCGTCGCGGCCTGATAGACGCGCACCGGCTCACCGTGGCCGGCGTCCGTGCGCAGGTTCTTGCCCAGCCGACGCGTGTTGTGCGAGATCAGGTGGTTGGCGGTATCGAGGATATGGCCATGCGAGCGGTAGTTCTGCTCCAGCTTGATCCGGTGCTCGACGCGGAATTCGCGTTCAAAGTCGACCATGTTGCCGACATTGGCACCACGAAACGCGTAGATGCTCTGGTCATCGTCGCCCACGGCAAAGATGGCGTTGGGCGTGACGCCGGGCTCGCCCAGGCCGGCCAGAATCTTCAGCCACGCATATTGCAGCTTGTTCGTATCCTGGAACTCGTCCACCAGGATGTGCTTGAAACGCCGTTGGTAGTGCGCACGGATGGCGTCGTTGTAGCGCAGCAGTTCGTAGCAGCGCAGCAGCAGCTCGGCAAAATCGACCACGCCTTCGCGCTGGCATTGCGCGTCGTAAGCGGCGTAGAGATCGGCCATGCGCCGGTCGTACTCGTTGGCGATTTCCAGATCGCCCGCGCGCAGGCCCTGCTCCTTGGCCCCGTTGATGAAGTACTGGACGTTCTTGGGCGGGAATTTCTCGTCGTCGATATTGAGCGACTTGAGCAGGCGCTTGACGGCGGAGAGCTGGTCTTGCGTATCCAGAATCTGGAACGTCTGCGGCAGGCCGGCATCGCGGTAATGCGCGCGCAGCAACCGGTTGCACAGACCGTGGAACGTGCCGATCCACATGGCGCGCGTGTTGATCGGCAGCATGGCCTGCAGGCGGGCCGTCATTTCCTTGGCTGCCTTGTTCGTAAACGTGACGGCCAGCACACCCGACGGCGACACCCGCGCGCTTTGGATCAGCCACGCGATGCGGGTGGTCAACACGCGCGTTTTGCCGCTGCCTGCGCCCGCCAGGATCAGCGCCGATTCATCGGGAAGCGTGATGGCAGCGCGTTGTTCGGGGTTCAGATTGGCGAGCAGGTCGGACATGCGGGAGGAGCCTCGGCAGAATCCTGAAATTATACCGGCCGCATTCGCCGCTTCGCCCGTGCCGGACATCGACACGCCGTATAATTCCAAGCTTTCGCCCGCCATTTTCCTGGGCCAAACGTCTTTTTGCGCCCATTGCGCCCCGTCAGCATGACCGATCAGAACCAGTCCCTCGCCAAGAGTTTCGAACCCGCCACCATCGAGCAGAAGTGGAGCGCGGCCTGGGAAGCAATGGGCGTCTCCCGCGCGACGCTCGAGGCCGGCAAGCCCGACTTTTGTATCCAGCTCCCGCCGCCGAACGTGACGGGCACGCTGCACATGGGCCACGCGTTCAACCAGACCATCATGGACGGCCTGACGCGCCACGCGCGCATGGCCGGTGCCAACACACTTTGGGTGCCGGGCACCGACCACGCCGGCATCGCCACCCAGATCGTCGTCGAGCGCCAACTGGATGCCCAGGGTGTATCGCGCCACGACATGGGCCGCGAGAAGTTCGTCGAGAAAGTGTGGGAATGGAAGGAGCAATCGGGCTCGACCATCACGCGCCAGGTGCGCCGGATGGGCGCCTCGATCGACTGGGAGCGAGAATACTTCACGATGGACCCGAAGATGTCGCGCGCGGTCAGCGACGTGTTCGTGCGTCTCTACGAGCAAGGCCTGATCTACCGCGGCAAGCGCCTGGTCAACTGGGACCCGGTGCTGGGCACCGCAGTGTCCGACCTGGAAGTGGTGAGCGAGGAAGAGGAAGGCTCGCTGTGGCACATCCGCTATCCGCTGGCCGAACCGGATACCGTGCATGGCCTGACGCACCTGACGGTCGCCACCACCCGTCCGGAAACGATGCTCGGCGACACGGCCGTGATGGTGCATCCTGAGGACGAACGTTACGCCCACCTCATCGGCAAGTTCGTCCACCTGCCGCTGACTGATCGCAAGATCCCGGTGATTGCCGACGAATACGTCGACCGCGCGTTCGGTACCGGCGTGGTCAAGGTGACCCCGGGCCACGACTTCAACGACTACGCGGTCGGCCAGCGCCACAAGCTGCCGCAGTTGTCGATCCTGACGCTCGACGCGAAGATCGTTGCCGATGCTCCCGCCGCCTATGCCGGCCTGGATCGCTTCGACGCGCGTAAAAAGATCGTCGAGGACCTCGAAGCGCAAGGCCTGCTGGCCGAAGTCAAGAAACACACGCTGATGGTGCCGCGCGGTGACCGGACCGGTGTCGTGATCGAGCCGATGCTGACCGACCAGTGGTTCGTCGCCATGAGCAAGCCGGCACCGGAAGGCACGCGCTTCCCGGGCCGCTCCATCGCTGAAGTGGCGCTGGACGCCGTGCAGAGCGGCAAGATCAAGCTCGTTCCCGAGCAGTGGGTCAACACGTACAACCAGTGGCTGAACAACATCCAGGACTGGTGTATCTCGCGCCAACTGTGGTGGGGCCACCAGATTCCGGCGTGGTACGACGAAGCCGGCAACGTGTACGTGGGGCGCACGGAAGAAGAAGCCCGCGCCCAGGCCGCAGCCAAGGGTTACACCGGCGCCCTCAAGCGTGACGACGACGTGCTCGACACGTGGTTCTCGTCCGCGCTGGTGCCGTTCTCGTCGCTGGGCTGGCCGGCCGACACGCCAGAGCTGAAGCACTTCCTGCCTTCCACCGTGCTGGTGACGGGCTACGACATCATCTTCTTCTGGGTGGCGCGCATGGTCATGATGACCCTGCATTTCACCGGCGAAGTGCCCTTCCACACCGTCTATGTGCATGGCCTCGTGCGCGATTCGGAAGGCAAGAAGATGAGCAAGTCCGAGGGCAACACGCTCGACCCGGTGGACCTGATCGACGGTATCGCGCTGGAGCCGCTGCTGGCCAAGCGCACCACCGGCCTGCGCCGCCCAAAGGATGCGCCCAAGGTCGAAAAGCGCACGCGCAAGGAATTTCCCGACGGCATTCCCGCATTCGGCGCCGACGCGTTGCGCTTCACCTTCGCGTCGCTCGCCACGCTGGGCCGCAGCATCAACTTTGACCCGGGCCGCTGCGAGGGTTACCGCAACTTCTGCAACAAGCTGTGGAACGCCACGCGCTTCGTACTGATGAACACCGAAGGCCAGGACTGCGGCATGCAGGAATGCGTCGGTGATTGCGGCCCCGAAGGCTACCTGGACTTCTCGCAGGCCGACCGTTGGATCGTCTCGCTGCTGCAGCGCGTGGAAACCGAAGTGGAGAAAGGCTTTGCCGACTACCGCTTCGACAACATCGCCAACGCCATCTACAAATTCGTCTGGGACGAATACTGCGACTGGTACCTGGAACTGGCGAAAGTGCAGATCCAGACCGGCACGCCGGCCCAGCAACGCGCGACGCGCCGTACCCTGCTGCGCGTGCTGGAAACCGTGCTGCGCCTGGCGCATCCGATCATTCCGTTCATTACCGAAGAACTCTGGCAGAAGGTTGCGCCGATGGCCGGCCGCGCCAAGGGCGATGGCACCGAAAGCCTCGCGCTGCAGGAATACCCGCGCGCCGTCCTGACCAAGATCGACGAGCAGGCCGAGCAGTGGGTGCAGCAGCTAAAGGCACTGGTAGACGCCTGCCGCAACCTTCGCGGCGAGATGAACATCTCCCCTGCGCAACGTGTGCCGCTGTACGCCAATGGCGAAGCCGAGTTCCTGCAGGTGGCGGCGCCGTACGTGCAAGCGCTGGGCAAGCTGTCCGAAGTGAAGGTCTACACGGACGCTGCCGCCATGGAGCAGGACGGCGCCGGTGCGCCGGTCGCCATCGTCGGCGAGAACAAGCTGCTGCTGAAGATCGAGATCGACGTGGCTGCCGAGCATGCGCGCCTGTCGAAGGAAATCGACCGCTTGCGCGGCGAGATCACCAAGTGCGAAGCCAAGCTCGGTAACGAATCGTTCGTCGCCCGCGCGCCGGCCGCCGTGGTGGAACAGGAACAAAAGCGTGTGGCCGATTTCAAAGCCACGCTGGCCAAGCTGGAAGCCCAGATCGCACGGCTGCCGGTACAGGCAGCCTGAGCGCCCTGAACAACCGATATCAAGGAAACCACGATGCAACGCGTCACCAAAGCCGTTTTCCCCGTCGCGGGGCTCGGCACACGATTCCTGCCGGCCACCAAGGCCAGCCCGAAAGAAATGCTGCCGGTCGTGGACAAGCCGCTGATCCAGTACGCCGTGGAAGAAGCCATGGCCGCCGGCATCACCGAGATGATCTTCGTGACCGGCCGCAGCAAGCGCGCAATTGAAGACCACTTTGACAAGGCCTACGAGCTGGAAGCCGAACTCGAAGCCAAGCATAAGACCGCGCTGCTCGAAGTCGTGCGCTCGATCAAGCCGTCGCATGTGGATTGCTTCTACGTGCGCCAGCCTGAAGCGCTGGGCCTCGGCCACGCCGTGCAATGCGCCGAAAAGCTCGTCGGCGATGCGCCCTTCGCGGTCATCCTGGCGGACGACTTGCTGGACGGCGACCCGCCCGTCATGAAGCAGATGGTCGACCTGTACGACCACTACAACTGCTCGGTGATCGGCGTGGAAGAAATCGACCCCGTGCAGAGCCGCTCGTACGGCGTGGTCGATGGCCGCCCGTGGGAAGAAGACGGCAGCGTGATCAAGATGTCAGCTATCGTCGAGAAGCCGGCACCGGAAAATGCGCCGTCCAACCTCGGCGTGGTCGGCCGCTACATCCTCACGCCGCGCATTTTCGAACACATCCGCAACCTCAAGCCGGGCGCCGGCGGCGAGTTGCAGCTGACGGATGCCATCCAGTCGCTGCTGTCGGCCGAGCAGGTGCTGGCCTATCGTTACAAGGGCGTGCGCTACGACTGCGGTAGCAAGCTGGGGTACCTGAAGGCAACGGTGGAACTGGCGCTCAAGCACAAGGAAGTTGCTGACGAATTCCGTGCCTATCTGGCTGCACGCGGCTGAGCCTAACACGCACGACGCCATGGAAAAAACCCGCGCAGCATGAGCTGACGCGGGTTTTTTGTTGCCGGATCGTGTCTCGTCCGTCCGGCTCGGAGTCCTACCCTTTTGCAAGGAGAGGCTGCAGCCTCTTCTTATTGCGGAGCTGCCAGCGGCTTGATGGTGTTGTTCAGCAGGCTCCAGTATGAACTGGTGCTGTACGGCAGCATCTGCTCAGCGTAGTTCCACCAGAAGTAACCACCGATGAAGCGCCGATCCGCTGCCATCGTGGTGGTACCCATCGGGTAGTACGACTTGAGCAGGTTCTGCTGCACCGAGGCCGGAGCCGAAGTGCTGGACGTACCGATCTCACCAAAACCCACCTTCGCGACCGGGAAGATGCTTTCGAGCAACTTGAAATCGTTTGCCCACGTCGGGTTCAAACCGGGGCAGTCTTGGTAAGGGTAGTAGCTGAACAGTGCGTAGTCCGCACCCTGGCGCACACGTGCGGGCAGATACGACTGTGCCCAGGTACGCCACGAGTCCATCGGCAGCTCGTAGCAGTTGGTGCCCTTGCCGTCGTCGTTGTAGTACATCGTGACAGCAGTCAGGCCGCCCGCAGCTTTGACGATGTCATGCGCCGCCGCCACCATGTTGCCGATGTCCTGCTCCTCACTCGCGGCCACCGAATTCGGGCCGGTCGGGTCCGTGCGCAGCCACTCCCCATTGATCTCGTTAGCGATCTCCCACACGTCCACCACGTTCTTCAGCGTGCCCACCAGCTCATTGGTACGGTCGGTGTACGTCTGCAGATCGCTCGGGAAATAGTACGAGTCCATGATCTCGCCCATCACGTAGGCGACAGCATGAAGCTTGACGAGTGCCGGGTAGTACTGCGCAGCCGTCGTACCCGGGTCAAAGACCACGCGCACGGTAGGCTTGTACGGCAGGTGCGTAAGCGATGCCACGATCGCGTTGATGTTGCTGACGTCATCAACCGTGACGCCGTAGATAGGTGCCTTCGGGCGCGTGGCCTGCGCCGAGGCGGTTTGTATTCCCAGGCCTGTCAGCATCGTTGCCGCCGTCAGACCCACCAAAGCGCGCAGGCTCATGCGCGCCGCCCTCTGTGCTGCTTTTTTGGTTTCCAACATTGTGGTTTTCTATTCCCTCGGACGCAAAACGTTACGCCCAGTACTTCGATGGACAAGCGCCGTCCTACCTGTGCGGTATCCCGATGTGGTGTGACTCTTGTGACACACTGAACACCGAACGGGTGCGAGCGTCAGATGACGCCCCGGTCGGCGAATGGATGCGCGATTAGAGGTCCTGCGGAGTCGATGGATCGATCAGCGGCCGTGCGCTTATTGATGGACTGGTACAGCTGGCGCGCGCTCACCCGAGGGCAGCACGCGGCTTGAAAAATGTGACAAGCCCTGCACTTCAGCTGGCTGCCAACTGTGTTCCCCCCGTTGACAGCCAAGCGGCATGATACCGGATGTTGTCTGGAGATCAACGAAATTTAACGCTGCTTACGCAACAATAATAAAAAAACCGCGGGTCGAGCAGACACGCGGTTTCTTCGAAACGCCCACGGGGTGGACGTCTTGGCGGCACAGCCGTTTTTACTTGTGCCGGTAGTTGATGCGACCCTTCGTGAGGTCGTACGGCGACATTTCCAGCTTCACGCGGTCGCCCGCGAGAATACGGATGCGGTGCTTCTGCATCTTGCCCGATGCGTAAGCCCAGATTTCCACGCCGTTTTCCAACTGCACGCGAAAACGATTGTCGGGTAGTGCTTCAGACACCACCCCTTCAAATTCAATCAGTTCTTCCTTGGCCAAACTCGTTCCTTTGTATGCAGCACGCGGCTGCGCCGATGGTTGCAATGATGTGATGACCCACCCGAACCATGCCACACGCCTCGAAGGGCATGCAGCGGTACGCCGCGATCATCTGCCCGGACAGCGGGCTTGGGGGGTACCGAGCTGCACGGAACACAAATCGCGCCCGCCAATGGCGCGCGCCGTTTCGTGCAAGCGAGAGCGAGGATGGGTGGCGGTCGCAGATGCGCGCCGCCCGACTCGGCGCGGGGTATTCCCCGGTGCTGGACTCAGCCGCCACCGGCCATGATTGGCGCGGCGGCGAGCCGGATTCGCCCGCTATTCTATCACGGGCGGGTTCCGCAGTTTCAGGCGCCGTCGGCAGGAAGCGACAGTTCAGGAACGTCGCCATCGATGATGCTCTCAGCAAAGCGCAGCGCTGCAATGCGCGCAGCACCCACATTGCTGAATTGCCGGTCCCCGGAGAGGCGGAAGACCTGGGTCTGGCCGGGTTCGGGCGACTCCCCAGCCCGACAGATCATCACGGCTGCGTTGTAGCTGCGATCTTCCCTGGCCTCGGGCCAGCGTGCCGTGCGTTCATGTTGGAAAGCCAACGGATAAATGTCGAAGCCTTTGTATTGGCCCGCCGGCGAAGTGTCCATCTGAAATGCCCCCTTCTTGAACGTCGAGTGCTGTCTGACTATACACCCGTGCGTTTTGCATGGCGATGAAAGCGACGGCAACGTTTGACTTCGGGCACGGCACAACATGCGCATGCCGATCACCCAAAGCAAAGCCTTCGGAGCGATCACGAACGCTGGTCCAAAGAAGTTTCATAACGTCGCCATTTCACGGCAATGTCGGCGTAATCCGATTGTGCTAGCTTGGTTTGGTGCTTGCCGTGGCATCCAAACGGATGCGCTCCGTCTGATCAAGGCACTCCTCACCTACCCCTCTCAAGATGACAATGCGCCTGATCTCTCCGATTGCCCTGGTGTGTGCCGGGCTGATGCTGGGTGCCTGCGGTGGCGGCGACGGTGGTTCGTCGTTGAGCCCGCAAACCGGGGCTGCTCCCAACACAGCGAATACCGGGTCAAAAACCGAGGCTGCAACCACCTCAACCACCACACCTGCTTGCGGAATCAACGGCTCCTCGCCACTGGCAGGCGTGCAGACGTGGATGTATCAGCTGCAGGGCATGACCACCAGCGCGCAGATCGATGCACTTGACGCGCAGCCATACGACATGCTGGTGATCGAAGCCAACAACACCGTCAAAGGACTGGAGAACTTCAACACCGTCGACATGGTGGCGCAGCTGCGCACCAAGCCTGACGGCTCCGCGCGCAAAGTGCTCGCCTACATCGACATTGGCGAAGCCGAAGACTTCCGCACCTATTGGACGTCAAGCTGGAAGGCGCCCACGGCTAACGGACCCGGCACGCCAGACTTCATCATCAAGGCCGACCCCGATGGCTGGGCCGGCGACTACCCTGTCGCGTTCTGGGACCCGCGCTGGCAAGCGCTGTGGCTCGGGCCGAACGGCGCCGTCGCACAACTGGCGCGCGAAGGATTCGATGGCGTCTATCTGGATTGGGTCGAGGCGTATGCCGAGCCTTCGGTGGCGGCCGCAGCCCAGGCGGCAGGCATCGATCCGGCACAGGCCATGGTCGATTTCATCACCAAGATCCGTGCGGCGGGTCGCGCCATCAACCCGCAGTTTGCGGTGATCCAGCAGAACGCATCCTCGTTGATTGACGACGGTGGTGGATCAGTGCTGCTCGCAACGATCGATGGCATCTCGCAGGAAGACACATGGTTTGGCGGCAGTTCGGGCGCCGCGTGGGGCAGCGCCTCCGGGGGCGACAGGGCAGCGAGTGCCGATGAAACGCAATGGACCATCGACCAGTTGCAGAAATACTGCGCCGGCAACGTGCCTGTCTTTACGATCGACTATGCGTTGCAGACCGCCAACGCGCAGAAGGTCTACACGGCGTCGCGCGGGCAAGGCTTCCACCCGCTGGTCTCACGCATTGCGCTGTCCAAGCCGACCACTACGCCGCCCTGGAATTACTGACGAGGCTCAACGACGCGCCGGCGGGAGCGTCGGCAAACGGCAGGCCGACGTAGTTTTCGGCCAGCACGCGCGCGCCGGCCGGGGAGCCGGTCACGTAGTCCAGCTCAGCGCGCTGCAGCTTTTGCATGAACGGCGTGTGGTCGTCAAAACGATGCAGCATCGACGTCATCCACCACGAGAAATGCTCGGCGCGCCAGACGCGTTGCAGGCAGCGTTCGGAGTAACTAGCAAGCGGGGCGGTGTCGCTCTGCTTGTAGCGTGCAGTCAGTGCCTGAGCCAGCACGCGCACGTCGGCGACGGCAAGGTTCATGCCTTTGGCGCCAGTGGGCGGCACGATGTGCGCGGCGTCCCCCGCCAAGAACAGGCGCCCGTACTGCATTGTCTCGCAGACAAAGCTGCGCATCGGCGTGACGCTCTTCTGCAGGATGGGGCCTTCCTTCAGGTGCCAGCCGTCGTTGTTCTCCAGGCGCGTGTGGAGTTCATCCCAGATGCGTGCATCGGACCATTCGGCGAGGTTCTCATCCGGCTTGCACTGAAGGTAAAGCCGCGTGATCTTGGGTGAGCGCATGCTGAACAGCGCAAAGCCGCGATCATGGTTTGCGTAGATCAACTCTTCCGCCGCCGGCTTGGCTTGCGCCAGGATGCCAAGCCAGGCAAACGGATAGACGCGCTCGAACACCGCTTGCCGCCGTGCCGGAATCGCCTGCCGGCAGATGCCGTGAAAGCCGTCGCAGCCGGCGATGTAATCGCATTGCAATGTCTGCGGAACACCCTCGTGGACGAACTGCACCGAAGGCGTGGCCGACTCAATATCGTGCACCGACACCTCGCTCACATCGAACAACAGCGGCGCGCCTTGCTCCACACGCGCGGCAATCAGATCCTTCACCACCTCGTGCTGCCCATAGACCGTGATCGAGCGGCCGCCCGACATCGCCGTCAGGTCGATACGATGGCGCTTGCCACCGAACAGCAGGTCGATACCGTGGTGCACGAGCCCCTCGCGCCGCATGCGCTCGCCCACGCCCGCTTCGTTGAGCACGTCGACCGTGCCTTGCTCCAGAACGCCGGCGCGGATGCGCTCTTCAACGTACGCGCGGCTCTTGGTTTCGAGGATGACGGCGTCGATGCCGTTGCGGTGCAGAAGCTGCCCGAGCAGCAGGCCTGCCGGGCCCGCGCCAATGATGGCGATCTGGGTGCGCATGGTGGTTGTCTCCGGATGGATTGGAATCGTTCTGGCAACCATTGTTGGCGTGCATCTTGATATCGCACAATGAAATATTGGCGATAAACTTTATCGCCGATTCAGATAGTGCGATTGCCATGTCCACCCTGCCCAACTTCGATCTGAACCTGTTGCCAATCCTGCTGGCGCTGCATGACGCGCGCAGCGTGAGCATGGCGGCCCAACAACTCGGCATGAGCCAGCCAGGCGTGAGCACAGCGCTGGGCAAGCTGCGCGCTGCGTTTGACGACCCGCTATTCGTCCGGACCTCACGCGGCATGGAGCCGACGCCGCGGGCGCTGGCGCTCATTCCTGCGGCGCGCGATGTCTTGGCGCGTGTGCAGCAGGGCATTCTGGAAACCGGCGCGTTCGATCCGGCCACAACCACCCACACGTTCTCGATCTCGTTGTCGGACGTGGGCGAGATGGTGTTCTTGCCGCGCATTGTCGAGGCGATGGCTCGGCACGCGCCGCGGGCGTCGGTGCAGTCCGTGTCGCTGCCGCCCGCGCAGATCGAGCGCGCGCTGGAGACCGGTTCGCTCGACCTGGCTGTTGGTTACTTCCCCGACCTGAAGAAGAACAACTTCTTCCAGCAGCGGCTGTTTACGCACTACTTCATATGCATCGTGCGCGCCGGTCATCCCGTCACGCGCGGCGGCAACACGAAGCTATCGATGGCGCAGTTTCTGGAATACGGGCACGCTGTGGTGCGCGCGGAGGGGCGCAGTCAGGAACTGTATGAGCGCTTTCTTGAACGCAAGCGCATCCGCCGTAAGCCGTCGCTGCTCACACCGCATTTCATGAGCATCCCGTTCATCCTGGCGCGCACGGACTTGATTGCGACGGTGCCGCACGCGGTGGGCCTGTCGTTCATGCAATCGCACGCCAACATCTGCGTGATGGAGCCGCCGCTGGAGCTGCCGAGCTTCGATCTCAAGCAACACTGGCATCGCAAGTTTCATAACGACACACGCAGCCAGTGGTTTCGCGCGCTGGTGTCGTCGTTGTTCAACGACGAGGCGGATGAATGGCGCGAGCCCGGCCATCGGCCCGCCAAACGCAAGAACACGAAGTAACCGACCCGGCTTAAGTGTTCACAATCCGAACACTCGATTGCAATGCGAACACAGAGCCTTTAGGATCGTCGGCACGCGCAGGCGACGCCACTGTGTTTTTTCGGCTCACGCTTGCCGATCAACCTTTGGAGACCTTCATGAGACGTCGTGTGCTGCTGACTGTCGTTGCCGGTACGCTGATGACCGGCCTGCCCGCCTTTGCGGACGAGCCGATCAAGATTGGCCTGATCGCCCCCTTCTCCGGCCCCTTTGCCGACTATGGCAAGCAGATGGAAGACGGCATCAAGGCGTATCAGAGGCTGCACGGCACGACCGCCGGTGGGCGGCAGGTGCAGATCATCGTGAAGGACACGACTGGCCCCGTGCCGGACGTCGCCAAGCGCCTTGCGCAGGAGCTGGTGGTACGCGACAAGGTGGATTTCCTTGCGGGCTTTGGCCTCACGCCGGAAGCACTGGCGGTGGCGCCCATCGCGCAGCAAGCCAAAAAACCGATGGTGATCTTCAATGCCGCATCGTCGTCGATCACCACCAAGTCGGACTATGTGACGCGTGTGTCGATGACGCTGCCGCAGATCTCCACACCGATCGCCTCGTGGGCTCTGAAGAACGGCATCAAGCAGGTGGCCACTGTGGTTGCCGATTACGCGCCCGGCATCGATGCGGAGAACGCATTCAAACAAACGTTCACCGCCGGCGGGGGCCAGGTCGTGGAAGCCGTGCGCGTGCCACTGCGCAATCCTGAATTCGCGCCGTTCATCCAACGCGTGAAAGATGCCAAGCCGCAAGCCGTGTTCGTCTTCCTGCCGGCCGGCGAGCAAGGCGTGGCATTCATGAAGGGTTTCCGCGAGCGCGGATTGGCGCAGGCCGGCATCAAGGTCATCGCAACGGGCGACCTGACCGACGACCACGTGCTCCCGGCCATGGGCGACGCGACGCTGGGTGTCATCACCTCGTTCCATTACTCCGCCGCGCACGACTCGCCGCAGAACAAGACCTTCCTGAAAGCCTTTGCGGAGGCCAATCCGGGCGCGGGCCGCCCGAACTTCATGGCAGTGGCCGCGTATGACGGCATCGGCGCGATCTACAACGTGATCAACAAGCTCGGCGGCAAGATCGACGGGGAGAAGGCCATGGCCGCCTTCAAGGGCATGAAGATCGACAGCCCGCGCGGGCCGATCACCATCGACCCGGCCACGCGTGATGTGGTGCAAACGGTCTACATCCGCAAGGTGGAAAAGGTCGGCAACGAGCTGTACAACGTCGAGTTCGACAAGTTTGCCGACGTGAAGGATCCCGGCAAGTAAGCACTACGCAACAGCCACGAGCCGTTGCAGTAACGGCGCATCGGCCAGCAGATCGGCGCTGGCTGATGCGTGCACGACGCGGCCTCGATCGAGCACCAGCGCACGCTGCGTGAGCTGCAGCGCCAGACGCGCATGCTGCTCCACCAGGATCACCGCCATACCCCCCTCCTCAACGAGCGCGCGGATAGCGCGGCCAAGCTCCTGCACGATGATCGGTGCGAGGCCTTCCATCGGTTCATCCAACAGCAGCAGTGCGGGATTCGTCATCAGCGCGCGAGCGATGGCGACCATCTGCTGCTCGCCGCCTGAGAGCTGATTGCCGAGATTGCGGCGCCGCTCTTGAAGGCGCGGAAACGTCTTGTAGACGCGCGCCACATCCCAGGCCCCGGGTCGCGCCACGGCTGTCAGATGCTCTTCCACCGTCAGCGACGGAAACATCCACCGCTCCTGCGGCACCCAGCCGAGCCCTGCGCGGGCACGCCGGTGTGGCGGCATCTTGGCGATATCCGCGCCCAGCCAGCGGATACGCCCGCCGTGCAGGCGCGTGAAGCCCATCAGCGTGGCGAGCAGCGTGGTCTTGCCGACACCATTGCGGCCCAGCAGCGCAAGGCTGCCGCCTGCTTCGAGCGCGAACGACACATCGTCCAGCACGACAGCATTGCCGTAGCCGGCGGTCACATTTTCGAGCGACAACAGTTCACGCATGCTCAACCTCCCCGAGGTAGACCTCGCGCACACGCGGGTCGGCCGCGATCTCCTGCGGCGTGCCTTCAGTCAGCACGCGGCCGGCCAGCAGCACGGTGATCCGCTCGGCAAAGCGGAAGACAAGGTTCATGTCGTGCTCGATGAAGAGGATCGTGATGTCGCGCGGCAGGCTGGCGATGACCTCGAACAGTTCGGTGCTTTCTCTGCTCGGGATACCGGCGGCAGGCTCGTCGAGAAGCAGGATGCGTGGGTGCGTCGCGAGCGCCAGGGCGATCTCCACCAGGCGCTGTTTGCCGTAAGGCAACGCATGCGTGGGCGCCAGCGCGTCGGCACCGAGTTGCAAGCGGCATAGCAATGCCATCGCTTCGTCGCGGGCGTCCTTATGCGATGCAACGGTGCGATGCCAATGCCACGACGCGCCCGTGCGCTCGAAGATGGCGAGCATCACCGATTCCAGCACCGTCAATACGGGAAACAACGTGTTGATCTGGAAAGTGCGCGTGATGCCGCGCTTGACGCGCTGGTGTGCGGGCAGGCGGGTGATGTCTTCATCATCCAGCAGCACTTGGCCCGCAGTGGGTGCGAGCGTGCCGGTGAGCAGATTGATGAAGGTGGTCTTGCCCGCGCCGTTCGGCCCGATCAGCGCGTGGCGCGCGCCGGGCGCAAAAGACAGCGAGATATCGGAATTGGCGTGAAAGCCGCCCCAGCGCCTGGACAGGCCACGCGTGCTCAATGTGGGCGGAGGATGGATCGTGGGCGCAGTCATGAAGCACCTCCCTTGCGAGCGCGCCGCGCCCTGACCGCAGACACCGCAGTTTCCAGCCCACCGAGAATGCCACCCCGCGCAAACAACACGATCACCATCAGCAGCAGGCCGATCCAGAACTGCCAGTAGACGGGATTGATGCCGGCCAACACGTCCTGCGCAATCATGAACACCGCTGCGCCAATCAACGCGCCGTACAACCGGCCTGCACCGCCCAGCACGAGCATGATCAGCAACTCTGCCGAGCGCGAGAAGCCCAGCGAATCCAGACCGACAAATTGCGTGGTCTGCGCGAGCAGCCCGCCTGCGACACCGGCAATCGCTGCGCTGACGGTGAACGCCGCCACCAGCCGCATGCGAACATTCGCGCCGATAGCCGGCATGCGCTTCGGCCCCTGTTGAATGCCGCGCAGCGACAACCCAAACGGCGAGCGCACCAGGCGACGCAACCCCACAAACACCAGAAACAGCACGACCAAGCTATAGAAGTAAGCCGTGCGCCCCTCCAGATCGAACTCAAATGTGCCGAGCAGGTTGCGCATCGCCACACCGGAAAGGCCGTCCACACCGCCCGTAAGAAACGCCATCTTGTTGGCCGCCTCATACAGCATCAGACCGATGCCGAGCGTGACCATCAGTCGTGTCAGATCCTGCCCGCGCACGACGAGAAAGCTCACACAGAAGCCGGCCAGCGCAGCGACGACAGCGCCCGCGGCCAGACCGGTGAGCGGTTCACCCCAGCCATGTGCCGCGAGCAGTCCGGCGGTATAGGCGCCAAGCCCGAAGAAGCCTGCATGTCCGAGCGACACGATGCCCGCATAGCCGAGCACCAGGTCGAGCGACAACGCAAACAGCCCGACGATCAACACCTGGCTGCCGAAGACGAGGTAATCGGGAAGAAGAAAGAACACCGCGATCGGCACGCACCAGAACGCGATCTCAAACGGCGACCAACGCGCTTGCGGCAACCCATGCGCCGCAGAGCCCTCAACAGGCCGTGCAGACCGCCTCAATTGCTGCAGCCCGCTCATGCGCGCCTCCCCAGCAAACCGCCCGGGAAGAGCACGAGCAGCACGACCATCAACCCATAGATGACGAACGCGCCCACGTCCGGCACGTAGTACTTGCCCGCCACGTCGAACACGCCTAGCACGAGCGCTGCCAGCAATGTGCCCTTGATGGAACCCGCACCGCCGACGGCCACCACCAGCAGGAAATACACCATGTATTTGATCGGGAAGGCTGGATCGAGCCCGAGCACATCGATGCCCAATCCCCCGCCCAGCCCTGCCAGCCCCGAACCCAGCGCGAACGTTACGGAGAACACCAGGCTTACGTTGATGCCCAGCCCTGCGGATGCCTGCTGGTTATCCACCGACGCGCGCACCTGCGCTCCAAAGCGTGTGCGCTCAATCAGCCATGCCAGCAGCGCCGTCAGCGCAATCACCACCCCGATCAGGAACAGGCGATAGCGCCCGACTTCCAATCCACTGTCAAACACTGGCCATTGCCCACGCAGCATCTCCGGCAGCTCAACGGGTTGCTGCGACGGCCCCCACACGTAGGTCGCACCCGCCATCGCCATGAAAACGAGCGCAATGGAGAACAGCACCTGATCGAGCGGGCTCGCGCGATAGAGCCGCCGGTACAGCGTGCATTCAAGCACAAAGCCGATGATTGCGGTGACCACGAAAGCGATGGGCAGCGTCGCCAGAAACGGCACGCCGAGGCGGTTCATCAGCACCACGCACACATAGCCGCCCGCCATGGCGAACGCCCCGTGCGCAAGGTTGATGAAGTTCATCAGGCCCATCGTGACCGACAGGCCGATGCTGATCAGGAACAGCAGGCTGCCGTAGGCCAGCCCGTCGAACAACACACCCAATGCGCTGAGCATGGGTCTCCTCCTTGGGTTTTTCCAGCTCGGCGGCCGGTTTGCCCGGTGTGTTGCGTGGCGTCTCCCCGGAGACGGCGGTATTACTTTTTCGCAGCGCCCTCCGCATCCATCTCGGCAAACACCGTCTGGGCGAGGTGGAAGGCATGGTTGGCAGCCGGCACGCCGCAGTAGATGGCGGTCTGCAGCAGCGTTTCCTGAATCTCGTCGCGCGTGACACCGTTGTTGGCAGCGGCGCGCAGATGCAGGCGCAACTCGCCGTCGCGGCCGAGCGCGACCATCATGGCGATCGTCAGCAAGCTGCGCGTGTGGCGCGGCAAGCCGGGGCGTGTCCAGATTTCACCCCAGGCGTAGCGCGTGATGAGGTCCTGAAACGGAGCCGTCAGATCGGTCTGCGCGGCGTTGGCACGGTCGACGTGGGCATCGCCCAGCACGGCGCGGCGCACCGCCATGCCTGCGGCGTGGCGTTCGCGATCATCCATGGGCGCCCTCACGTGCAACGCCGGTCGTCAAGAAGCTGACGAGCGCTTCGGTATAGCCGTCGGCCTGCTCCCAGTTGGCGAGGTGGCCGGCTGAAAGCTCGATGTACTGGGCGCCGGGCACGCCGTCGGCAATGAGCTTGGTCTGCGCAGCCGGGGTGGAGATATCGTGTGTGCCGCCAATCACCAGCATCGGCACCCGGATGTTCGGCAGTTGCGCGCGCAAATCTGCATCGCGAATGGCTGCGCAGTTGCCGTTGTAGCCGGCATCCGGCGTGGACAGCAACATTGCCTTGACGATGTCGACGCGGCTAGCGTTGGCATCCCGGTAGCCCTGCGTGAACCAGCGCTCCAGCACCGTTTCCGTAATGCTCGCCATGCCGCCCTGCTCGACCTGTGCGATGCGCGTATTCCAGCTTTGCTGCGTACCGATCAGCGCGGCGGTATTCGTCACGACCATGCGCGGGAAACGCTCGCCGTGATGTGCGGCCAGCCACAGGCCGGTCAACCCGCCCATCGACAGACCGCAGAACAGCGCAAGCTCAATGTTGTAGTGGTCGAGCAACGCGAGCACATCACCGCCGAGTTGAGCAACGCCAAACGGCGCGTCCGGCACGCTCGATTGGCCGTGACCACGCTGGTCATAGCGCAGCAGGCGGAAATGCTGGCGCAACGCTTCGAGCTGCGGCTCCCACATGCCCAGGTTGGTGCCGAGGGAGTTCGACAGCACCAGCACCGGCTTACCCGTGGCGGGGCCGTCATCGAATTCGTGATACAGGCGGACGTTATCGTGTTCAAGCCAGGGCATGGTGTCTCCGTGGAATACGTGTTCAGGGGTGGCGGTGGGCGTGTTCTGCGAGCACGCGGTCAACAGCGGCGCCCGCATCGCCAAGGTAATGGGTGGGATCGAGCAGCGCGCTCAACCGTTGCGGCGCGGTCGCGCCCCAGATGCGAAGGACCTCTGCGTCTTGCGCCAGTACGTCATGCAGCGTCTTGTTCTCTTGTACCGCTTGGCGGCTGGCAGCTTCGACCACATGGTGCGCTTGCAGACGCCCAAGATCCGCACCCAGCGCCAGCATCACGGCTTCACCAAGGATCAGGCCGTGCGTAAGGTCCAGATTCGTGCGCATGCGAGCAGCGTCGACCTGCAAACCTTCAACGATGTCGCGCATGCGATCGAGCGCGCCCGCCGCGAGGCAGGCCATCTCGCGCAACGTCGCCCACTGCGCCTGCCAACCGCCGAGCGCGCGCTCGTGCTCCTGCGGTAGCGCAGCGAGCAGCGTGCTCGCCAAGCCAGGCATGCGCGTGGCCGCCGCCAGCACCGTCGCGCACCCGACCGGGTTGCGTTTGTGCGGCATGGTGGAAGAACCACCCTTGCCTGCACCGGAAGGCTCGGAAACCTCGCCCACCTCTGTCTGCATCATCAGCGAGAGATCACGCGCGAAGTGGCCCAGTGTGCCGGTCAGCAACGCGAGCGTCGTGCCGATCTCGGCGATTCGATCCTGCTCGCCGTGCCACGAGAGCGCCGGCAGCGGCAGATCAAGCTCGTGCGCCAGCGTTTGAGCGACGGCCCGTGCGTGTTCGCCCAGGCTGGCAAGCGTGCCTGCCGCCCCGCCAAACTGCAACGCAGGCACATGCGCGCTCAGCGCGGTAAAGCGATCCTGCGCGCGATGCACCGCTTCCAGCCAACCCGCAACCTTGCGGCCGAACGTGGTCGGCAGCGCCTGCTGCAACCACGTGCGCGCCACCATCGGCGTATTGCGATGGCGTTGCGCGAGTGCCGCGAGCGCGTCAGCCAGCTTCTGCAGATCCGCTTCGATCAGTTCGGCCGATAGCCGCCACTGCAGCATCAGACCGGTATCGATGATGTCCTGGCTGGTCGCGCCCCAATGCACGTAGCGCGCGGCGTTTTCATCATGCTGTGCGACGGCCGCAGTCAGTTGCTTGACCAGGGGAATCGCCAGGTTGCCTGCGGTGGCAGCAGCGTTGCCCAGCGCGTCCAGATCCAACGTCGCCTTGGCGCACACCGCGCGAATCGGCGCGACGGCTTCGGGCGGAATCACGCCAACCGCGCCTTCGGCCTGCGCAAGCGCGGCCTCCACATCGAGCATTGCGCGCACCGTGGCCGCATCGGACCACACCGCCAGCATGGCCGGCGTGGAGAAGGCGCGATCGAGCAATGCGCTTGTCATGGCCGTGTCAAACGCGTTCGATCACCAGCGCAATGCCCTGGCCCACGCCGATGCACATCGTGCACAGCGCATAACGTCCGCCCGTGCGTTGCAACTGATACATCGCCGTCGTAACCAGGCGCGCACCGCTCATGCCGAGCGGGTGGCCAAGTGCGATGGCGCCGCCGTTCGGGTTGACGCGCGGGTCGTCATCACGCAGGCCCAGTTGACGCGTCACCGCTAGACCCTGCGCGGCAAATGCCTCGTTCAGCTCGATCACATCCATCTGATCGATGCTCAAGCCGAGCTGCTTGAGCAGCTTCTGCGACGCCGGTGCCGGGCCAATGCCCATCACGCGCGGCGGCACGCCTGCGGTGGCCATGCCGACAATGCGCGCACGCGGGGTCAGGCCAAAGCGCTTGGCGGACGCTTCATTGGCGAGGAGCAGCGCGCACGCGCCATCGTTCACGCCCGAAGCATTGCCGGCCGTAACGGTGCCGTCCGGGCGCACTACGCCCTTGAGCTTGGCGAGCGCTTCCATGCTGGTCGCACGCGGATGCTCATCGCGGTCCACCACGATAGCGTCGCCCTTCCTCTGCGGGATCGTCACCGGCGTGATTTCCTGCGCGAGCGTGCCGTCTTCCTGGGCTCGCGCGGCGCTGGCCTGGCTGCGCAGCGCGAAGCGGTCCTGATCTTCTCGGTTGACCTTGTAGTCGGTGGCGACGTTCTCGGCGGTTTCGGGCATCGAGTCGACACCGTATTGCGCCTTCATCAGCGGGTTGATGAAGCGCCAGCCGATGGTGGTGTCGTAGATGGCAGCGTCGCGCGAGAAGGCGCTGGCAGCCTTGCCCATCACGAACGGCGCGCGGCTCATACTCTCCACGCCCCCGGCGATCATCAGCGCGGTTTCACCTGAGCGAATAGCGCGCGCCGCGGTGCCGGTGGCGTCCATGCCCGAGCCGCACAAGCGGTTGATGGTCGAGCCCGGCACGCTATCGGGCAAGCCAGCCAGCAACGACGACATGCGCGCCACGTTGCGGTTGTCTTCGCCCGCCTGGTTGGCGCAGCCGAAGATCACGTCGTCGATGGCCGACCAGTCGACCTGCGGGTTGCGCGCCATCAGCGCCTTGAGCGGCACCGCGCCGAGGTCATCGGCGCGCACGGCGGACAGGCTGCCGCCGTAGCGGCCGATGGGCGTCCGGATGGCGTCGCAGATAAAGGCTTCGGTCATGATTGTTCTGTCTCCACTAATTCTAGGCACGACGCAACGGCGCCGCCGTCATCGTCTGCAGCGTATCGAAATCGAGGCCGTCGGCCATCTCGCGCACCACCAGCCCCTCGGGCGTGATGTCGATCACAGCGAGGTCGGTGTAGATGGTATCGACACATCCAATGCCCGTCAGCGGGTACGTGCACGACGGCACGATCTTGCTTTCGCCCTGCTTGGTCTGGTGCTCCATCATGACGAAGACGCGCTTGGCACCGATGGCCAGATCCATCGCGCCGCCCACGGCAGGAATCGCGTCCGGGGCACCGGTGTGCCAGTTGGCCAGATCGCCCGTGGCCGACACCTGGAAGGCACCGAGCACGCAATAGTCGAGATGGCCACCCCGCATCATGGCAAACGAATCAGCATGATGGAAGAACGATGCACCAGGCTTGATGGTGACCGGCTGCTTGCCAGCGTTGATGAGGTCCTCGTCTTCTTGCCCGGGCGCAGGCGCGGGACCCATGCCGAGCAGGCCGTTCTCGGTGTGCAGAATGATTTCGCGATCGGCCGGCAGTTGGTTCGCCACCAGCGTCGGCAGGCCGATGCCCAGGTTGACGACCGAACCATCGGGAATATCGCGCGCCACACGCGTAGCGATCTGATCGCGCGTCCAGCGCTGGATCTTGGCGGTAGTTTCGGCGCTCATGCGGCCTCCTTGGCGGGTTGGGCGGCGGCGAGCTGGACGACGCGCTTCACAAAAATGCCCGGCGTGACGATGTGCTCTGGGTCCAGCTCGCCTAGCTCCACCGTCTCGCTGACTTGCGCGATGGTGCACTTGGCCGCCATCGCCATCACCGGCCCGAAGTTGCGCGCGGTCTTGCGATAGACGAGGTTGCCCCAGCGATCAGCGCGCAGGGCCTTGATGAGAGCGTAGTCGGCAGTCAGCGGCAGCTCGAACACGTAGGGCTTGCCGTCGATGATGCGCGTTTCCTTGCCTTCGGCCAATTGCGTACCGTAGGCGGTCGGGCAGAAAAAACCGCCAATGCCGGCACCTGCGGCGCGGATGCGCTCGGCCAGGTTGCCTTGCGGCACCAGTTCCAGTTCGATCTCGCCGGCACGGTAGAGCGCATCGAACACATACGAATCGGCCTGGCGCGGGAACGAGCAGACGATCTTGCGTACGCGGCGCGCCTTGAGCAGTGCGGCCAGGCCCGTCTCGCCATTGCCGGCGTTGTTATTGATGATGGTCAGCTCACGCGCGCCATGCGCGATCAGCCCGTCGATGAGTTCCGAGGGCATGCCGGCGGTACCGAACCCGCCGATCATGATGGTGGCACCGTCCGGGATATCGGCCAGGGCGGCCTCCACAGACGGACAAAGCTTGTTGATCACGTGCATTCTCCGGCAAGGGCGCCGCACATTCTCGATGGCTGGCGCGGGTCGGAGCATCGCGAGGGGCCGGACATGGCCGAGCCGCAACCGAGCGGCCTGCGAGTCTCCTGTTGAGGATTGGATCGACACAGGCCTTTGCTGTCCGGCCCACGTTTGCTTTCGCTCATTTGTTCGTTATACGAACCTACGTTCGATCCGAGAACTAATCTACGCCTCCCGTCCAGAGCGTGTCAAGGCGTACGCATCCCGATCAACTGTTCGAGTGGCGAAATCGAGGCAATGTCAGTAGTCTTGAGGCCACTGCACCGCTTTTGCCTTCTTTGCCTTCTTTGCATGTCTGCTGCCGAACTGCCCACCGAAAAACCCAGCGATTCCTACGTCCAGTCCTTTGCACGAGGGCTGTCGGTCATCCGCGCGTTCAATGCCGAGCGCCGGGAGCAAACGCTTTCTGAAGTGGCCGAGGCGACGGGCCTGACCCGCGCCGGCGCCCGCCGCATCCTTCTCACGCTGGTCAGCCTGGGCTATGTCACCTTTGAAGGCCGCCTCTTCCGCCTCACGCCCAAGATCCTCGACCTCGGGTTCGCCTACCTCACCTCGATGCCGTTCTGGAACCTCGCCGAGCCGGTGATGGAAGAGCTCGTCCAGACGGTGCACGAAAGTTGCTCTGCCTCGGTACTGGATGGGACGGAAATCGTCTACGTCCTGCGTGTGCCCACGCAGAAGATCATCGCGCTGAACCTGTCGGTCGGCAGCCGCCTGCCGGCGTTCTGCACGTCGATGGGCCGCGTGCTGCTGTCGGGTCTGCCCGAGGATCGGCTGGACATTGCGCTGCGCGAGTCGGACCGCCGCGCACGCACGCAGCGCACCATTACAGACGTCGACGCATTGAAAGAAGTCATTGCCGGCGTGCGCCAACAGGGTTGGGCGCTGGTCGACCAGGAGCTTGAGGAAGGGCTGATTTCGCTGTCGGCACCGATCCGCAATCGGGCGGGCGACGTCATCGCTGCCATGAACATCAGCGGCCAGGCCAACCGAACTTCCGGCAAACAGATGACGAAGCAGTTTCTCGGTCCGCTGCAGCAGGCTGCCGAGCGCATTTCGGCCATGGTGCGCGTACGGACCTGAGCTGAGTTAAAAGAGCCAGCGTCAGTGCGCTGCGCGCCTCGCATCCCGACAGTTTTTTCAATAAAATTGTGGCTCCGTGGGCAAAGAGGATGTCTGTGACTCAACACACCGCCATTCACACCGGTCTGGATGTGAAAGGCCGCCATCGCCGGGCGCGTGCTTCTTGCGTCCTGGCGCTTGCCCTGCCGTTGCTGTCCAGCCTTGCATGGGCCCAATCGACGCCGCTGGCGACAGCCATGCAGGAACTGACGCCACTGGCCCGCATGCTGGTGGGCGCCGCGACGGGTCGCAGCACGGCCGCTGCCGGCGTACCGGCCCTCACGGGCCCTGCCCGCAATGCAGACCGCGCCCTCGCCCAGGCCTGCGCCGAGATCAACCGCTTCACCCCCGTCCCGCTCGACCGAGAGACCGCGCTGGCGCAATGCTCGCTGGCGCAGAAGAAGAACCTCGTCTTCGTCATCACGCTGACCAACTACGCGGCGCACTCGGCCGCATCGCAGGGCTTTCGGCTGAATTTCGTTCCGATCCTGCAGAAGAACATCTGCAACAACGGCGACGTGCGCATCCTCACGCGCCTCGGCCTGAGCCTGGTCTACCGCTATCGCGGCAACGACCACGAGACCGTGGGCGACGTGCCGATCAACGAATCGATCTGCGGCGCGCTCTAAGCCCACGTTCTGCCCCGGGAATCCCCTGATGGAGTGCAGTCGGCTGCCATGTCATTAATGACAGACGAAGTCTCATTTCACGCAACGTCTGCCGGGCTCCTGCCTTGCTGCGCCAGCCTAACCGGGCTGCACGCGCGCAACCCGGCAACCCCAACATCCCGCCTGTGCACCGCACTCCCGCCCTGCTTGTTATCCGCCATCTGTGCCGCGTCGGCATGGACTATAGTTGGGCGTTTCGCTCGGCGTCATATGGTTATCCGAAGTCCGCGCATGCAAACGGCGCATACGCCGGTATGCTCGCGGGCGATTCCGATTCGCACACTGTTCACCACCCAAGTCGTCAAGGAGGAAATCCGATGAAAACAAGCCGACGTCTGACGCAATTTGCAGGGGCCGCCATCCTGGCCGCAGCAACCCTGGCCGCCACCACCGCGCACGCTGATCAAGTTTCCGACATCAAGAAGAAGGGCGAACTTGTCTGCGGCGTGCTCGGCACCGACGAGCCGTTCAGCTTCCTGAAGGACCCGATGAGCCGCGAGATCGTCGGCTATGACGTCGACATGTGCGACGCCATCGCCAAGAGCCTGGGCGTCAAGCCCGTGCTCAAGCAACTGGCCGTGGCGGCGCGCCTGCCCGAACTGCAGCAAGGCCGCGTGGACCTGCTGGCCGCCTCGCTCACGCACAACAAGGAGCGCGAGGCGCAGATCGACTTCTCGGTGTCGACGTTCATCACCGGCCAGAAAGCCATGGTGAAGAAGAGCAGCGGCATCACGTCGCTCGCCCAGCTTGATGGCAAGAAGCTCCTGACGGTCAAGGGTTCGACCATGGAAGCCAACATTGCCAAGACCATCAAGAACGCCGACGTTGTCTCGTTCGACAACAGCCCGCAGGCACTGCTGGCCCTGCAGCAAGGCAAGGGCGTCGCGTACGTGAACGACGAAACCACCCTGATCGGCAACATGGCCAAGATGGGCCCGGCAGCCAAGGATTACGCGCTGCTGCCGCAAAACCTGTCGACCGAACACCTGGCGCTGGGCATCCGCAAGGGTGAGCCGGCCTTCAAGAAGCAGGTTGATGACGTGCTGCTCGGCATGGAAAAGAGCGGCGAGGCGCAAAAGCTGTTCGACAAGTGGTTTGGCCCGAACACCAAGATGGCCTTCCCGCAGCGCACCTTCAAGATTTCTACCGACAAGATCGATTAATCGTTAAAGGTCGGGCCGCCCAGACACCGTTCTGGGCGGTGAATCTCCATGCCCCATTTTGATTTGTCGATGCTGCTCTCGGGGCAGTATCACCAGTGGCTCGTCAGCGGTTTCTTCCTGTCGATCAAGCTCTCCGTACTGGCCTTCGTGTTGGCGCTGCCGCTTGCCATCACGGTCGCGCTGCTGCGCCTGGCGCCGGTCGCGCTGCTGCGCAGCATCGGCCAGACCTATGTCGAAGCCATCCGCAACGTGCCGCTGCTTGCCCACATGCTGTTCTGGTATTTCGGCGCGCCGCAGATCCTGCCGGAGTTCATCCGGGACTGGCTCTACAGCATGAACTACGAGGCCGCGAGCGCCGTCATTGCGCTCGTGCTCTACACGGCCGCTTACATGGCGGAAGACATCCGCAGCGGCATCCGCTCGATTCCGAAGGAACAGCTTGAGGCCAGCCGCGCGCTCGGGCTCTCGTTCCTGCAGGCCATGCGGCTGGTGGTGCTGCCGCAATCGCTGCGCGTGACCGTCCCGCCGCTGGTCAGCCAAACGTTGAACCTGTGGAAGAACTCCAGCATCGCCATGGTGATCGGCGTGGCCGAATTGATGTACCAGGCGCAGCAGGTCGAGTCCGCCACCTTTCGCGGCTTTGAGGCGTTTGCGTTTGCCACCGCGGCCTATCTGACCATCTCGATCGCGATCACGGTGTTCTCCGCCTGGTATCAGCATCGCTACCCTGTCCGAACGCTGTAGCCATGCTCGATCTCATCCAAACCTACGGTATCTATTACCTGATCGGCCAGTACCCGAATGGGCCGCTGGGCGGTCTGGCGCTGACATTCCTGCTGGCGTCCGCCGGCCTTGTGCTCGCGCTGCCGGCGGGCATCATCCTTGGCCTGTGCCGCGTCAGCCCGATTGCCGCGCTGCGCTGGCCGGCCACGGCGCTCGTCTACGTGGTCCGCGGTACGCCGCTGCTGATGGTGATCTTCTGGGCGTATTTCCTGCTGCCCTCCGTTACTGGCCAGCGCACGGACCAGTTCAGCACCATGTTGACCGCGCTGGTGATTTTCGACGGCGCGTATCTGGCGGAGATCGTGCGTGCGGGCATCCAGGGGTTACCGCGCGGGCAGATGGAAAGTGCCCGCTCGCTCGGCCTGTCGTACATGCAGGCGATGCGCCGCGTGATCCTGCCGCAGGCGCTGCGCAACATGCTGCCTTCGCTGGTCAATCAGCTCGTGTCGACCATCAAGGAAACCTCGCTGGGTTACATCATCAGCCTGCCCGAGGTGTCGTTCGTGGCCGGGCAGATCAGCACCGCCGTGATGGTCAAGTCTGCCGAGGTGTACGGCCTGCTCGGCATCAGCTACTTCATCATGTGCTTCAGCCTGACGCGCGTGGCGTTTTACCTGGAGCGCCGCCTTGCCGCGCGTGCCCCGTCCAAACCATGAACATGATCACGATCGAACACGTCGACAAGTGGTACGGCGATTACCACGCGCTGGTCGACATCAACGAAACCGTTGCCAAGGGCGAAGTGGTGGTGGTGTGCGGGCCGTCGGGCTCGGGCAAGTCAACGCTCATCCGCACGCTGAACCGGCTCGAAGCCATTCAGAAAGGCCGCATCGTTGTGAACGGACACGAGGTGCATGCGCCGGGCGTGGACGTCAACGTACTGCGCAGCGGCATCGGCTTCGTCTTCCAGCAGTTCAACCTGTTCCCGCACCTGACCGTCCTGCAGAACTGCACGCTGGCGCCGGTGCAGCTCAAGCGCATGCTGCCGCAGGAAGCGAAGGACTTTGCGATGAGCCTGCTCGAACGCGTGGGCCTGCCGCACAAGGCTGGCGCCTACCCTGGCGAGCTGTCGGGCGGGCAGCAGCAGCGCGTGGCCATCGCGCGCGCCCTGGCCATGAAGCCGCCCGTGATGCTGTTCGACGAGCCGACCTCCGCGCTGGACCCGGAGATGGTGAACGAGGTGCTGCTGGTCATGAAGGACCTCGCCCGTGACGGCATGACCATGGTGTGCGTCACGCACGAAATGGGTTTCGCCCGCGAGGTGGCCGACCGCGTCCTGTTCATGGACCAGGGACAGGTGCTGGAACGCGCCACGCCCGAAGATTTCTTCCAGCGCCCGCAGCACCCGCGTGCGCAGCGCTTCCTGGCCGACATCCGCTCGCCGTGGAGCGAACCCGCCTGAACCTTCAGGCAGCAGGCAAAAAAAACGGGGGATTCAGTCCCCCGTTTGTTTTTTGATGCGCGGCGACGCGGCTTACTGAATGGCCTTGTCGTTCGGGTGCGCGTACAAGTCCTTCATGCCGGCCGTCATCGGGTAGTTCAGGTTCAGGCCCTTCGGCGGAATCGGCGACAGGAACCACTTCTTGTACAAGTCGTTCGCCTTGCCCGATTTCATCAGATCGGCAATCACGTCGTCGGCCACTTTCTTGAACGCCGGATCGTCCTTGCGCATCATGCAGGCGTAGGTTTCGGTCTGCAGCGGCGTGCCGGTGACCACCCAGTCGGCCTGGTTCTTGGCCTTGGTGCGCTCGCCGTACAGCAGCGGTTCGTCCATCACGAACGCCACGGCGCGGCCCGATTCCAGCGTCAGGAACGCCTGGCCGTGATCCTTGGCGAGGATCAGATTCATCTTGTCGGCGTCCTTGGCTTCGCCGTTCATCTTCTGCAGGATGCGGTCTTCGGTGGTGCCGGCGGTGGTCACCACGGTCTTGCCCTTCAGGTCGGGAAAGTCCTTGATGCCCGAGTCCTTCTTCACCAGCATCAGCATGCCGTAAATGAAGATGTTGTTCGAGAACGCGACCTGTTTCTGACGCTCGAGGTTGTTGGTGGTCGAGCCGCATTCGAAGTCGATCGTGCCGTTCTGCAGCAGCGAGATGCGGTTCTGCGACGTGATCGGCGTGAGCTTGACCTGCAGCTTCTTGCCCACCGCCTTTTCCACGCCGGCGACGATCATGTTGGAGATCTCTTGCGAATAGCCGGTGATGGTGTTCGCGTCAGCCTGGTACGAGAACGGAATCGACGACTCGCGATAGCCCACCGAGATCACGCCCGATTGCTTGATCTTGGCCAGCGTGTCGTTCGACTCCGCCTGCGCGCCCGTCGACAGCATTGCCAGCGCACCGGCCGCAGCCAGCGTCAGGCCACACAGAATACGTTTGGTCGAATGCAAGGTCTTCATGCTTCCCCTCCTATGGGTGTGTTCGCTCCAGACTACTTTGGTTACCAATCGGCGCGGGCCGGATACCCATCATCGGACCTGCGCGCTCGGTCTCTTGATTCTCGTTCTTGTGTCACGCGGCCAGCGCATAGGGCACTGGGGAAATCGCGGGCTTGCGGCCGGCAATCAGATCGGCCAGCAAGCCCGCACTGCCCAGCGCTAGCGTAAAGCCCAGCGCACCATGGCCCACGTTCAGCCACAACCCTTGCACCGGCGACGCCCCCACCACGGGCACGCCCGTTGGCGTTGCAGGCCGCATGCCAGCCCACGGCGCCGCATCGGCACCCGCGTCATTGGCGCGCATGGCGCCCGGAAACAGCGCGCGGGTTTCGTCATACAACGTCTGGGCGCGGCGCGTATCCAGCGCCGTTGACCAGCCCACCAGATCCGCCATGCCCGCCACACGCAGCGTCTGCCCAATGCGGGCATAGACGATCTTGCGCGCCGCATCCGTCACGCTGATCAACGGGGCAACATCGCCCTCCTCCAGCGGCAGGCTGATGCTGTAACCCTTGAGCGGATACAGCCCCGGGTCGATGCGCAATGGGCTGAGCAGCCTGGCGCTCGTCACGCCCGCTGCCATCACCACCGCATCGGCGGCAACCTGCTCGCCATCTGCCAGATGGAGACCGCGCACGCGGCGGCCTTCGGTCCACAACGCATCTACGCCGGTATTGAAACGCAGCGTCACGTTTGGCATCGCGCGCAACCGGTTGAACAGGCCGACGCAGAGTTGGTGACAATCGGCCACGTCTTCGTCGGGCGTGTAGATGGCGCCCACGATCTGGTCACGCGCGCCGGCAAGCGCGGGCTCGTGGGCCACCGTTTCGTCGGCGGACAATGCATGCTGCTCGCAGCCGAGCGTCGCCTGATAGCCGACCTGCGCGCGGGCCGATTCAAACGCCGCAGCCTCGCGATGCACCACCAGCTTGCCGCGGCGCGCAAAGCTGAACGCCAGATCCGGCGACGCCTCCCGCAACGCTTCCATGCGTGCGCGGCTGTAGAACGACAGCGCAAGCAGCTCGCGCGTGGTGCGGTCGGCACGGTCACGATTGCAGGCCGCGATGAAGCGCAGCCCCCAGCGCAGCAACGCCGGGTCCAGCGATGGCTTCAGCCGCAGCGGCGAATCGCGACGCAACAGCCAGCCCGGCACATGCGAAAGCACGCCGGGGCCGGCCAGCGGCGCCACATAGCTGTAGCTCAACTGGCCGCCGTTGGCATAACTGGTGCCCTCGCCCGGGCCCGGATGGCGCTCGACCAGGGTGACCTGATGGCCTTCCTGAGCCAGCGCATGGGCCGTGCTGATGCCGATGATGCCGGCGCCGACTACTGCGATTTGCATGAAGAAGCTGCGTATTTTGGAATGTCGTTGCAGCTTAAGGAGCCCGGCGGGGGTTGGGCAAATGCGGAGTTGTTGGGAGGGATGTTGTGGAGCTATGGGCTTTTTTGGACTGGGTGGTCCATCCCCTGTTTCATCCCCTGCCGGGGCTGACTCACTTTCTTTGTCTTGCCAAAGAAAGTCAGCTCAGAGCTCCAACCGTCGGGTAAAAAGCTCGGGACGGCGAGCTTAGAGCTCCGACCGTCGAGATCGGAGCTAGAAATCTTCGAGCAAAAAGCGCCGAGTGCCGAGCTTGAACCCTCACCCGTGGAGCAGGAAACCCCGGGCGCCGGCCTCCAAGCCCCGATGACTGGGCAAAAAGCGTCATGGTGTTGCCGCAAAAAGCAGCAGTCGCCAAGCAAAAAGCCTCACGGCTGGCGCTTGGAGCGCGGTGCGCGAGGCTTGAAGGGTCATGAACGGGGGTTGATGCGTCGCTGGCGTGGTTCCGAACGGCGACTGAGGCTATCGGCCAGCCTTACTGCAACATGAATGTCTCGTACTCCAGCCGATCCAGCTTCCGATCGAGAATCACCAGGCTGGCCATTACCACCAGCAGCAGCGACACGGCAAATCCGTATCCATACCAGGCCGGGCCGAGCTGCAACGTAATCCAGGTCAGCACGCCGTTGAGGGCCACAAACGCCGCCGTCAGTGCCAGCACCACGCGGCGCCGGTCGAGGTAGAAGAAGATGTTCACCACGCCCAGGAACACCACCTGCAAGCTCGCGGCAATGGTGTCGACATACAGCAGCGGCAAGTACAGCTCGGAAATCTGCAGCGCCCGCAGCACCGCAGCGCCCACGGCAAACAGCACCAGCGCGGCCATGGCCTGGATCTTCACGATCTCGTACAGGCCCGCGCGAATGGTCTGCACCATCGTGTTGCGCATGTCTTCGATGTGCTCGAGCGATGCACCGCCCCGCACCGCGTTATAGAACGCGTCGTAGTACTCGACAAAATCCGTCTCGATGCGCACCAGGAAGACGGCCATGCCGGGGATGATGCCGAGGTACGCCAGGAACACCGGAATGTCATAGATGACCGAGGCATTCAGCGGGCCGATCACCTGCTGCCCCGTGCCCGGCGCATACCAGAACATGAACTTGTCGAGCCAGATGCCGAGGTTGTACAGCAGCCCGATCAACATGAGCGACGGATACGCGAACCGCTTGTCGAACACCTCGAACGACAGGAAGCGCCGCCCGCTGAAGTTGCGGTAGATGAGCGCGGCCATGCCGATCAGCAGGAACAGCTGCCCCGTCACGAACCCCAGCAGCAGCCCCTCCAGCCCGAGCCGGTTGAACAGCAGTGCCAGCAGCACGGTGAGCGTGTAGCCGACCAGAAAGATCCAAACGATCGCCTTGTACTGCTTCATGCCCGACAGGAAGATCACCGCGATCCAGATGTTGGCCATGACCACGAAACCGGCCAGCATCAGCAGCCGGTAGATGGCCGACTGCTGCGGAAACGCAAACACGATGACGAGCAGCCCCAGCCCACCCGCGACCAGCGTCATGACAAGCGACACGGCGTGGTAGTTGGGCAGGATCAGGTCGTCGCGCTTCTCGAACAGACGGTCGGACGTAAAGCGCGTGAAGGCAAGCTGCAGCGGCCCGGTCAGGATCAGGCTGACCGCAATCAGGTACGTGACCGACACCTGGAACTGCGTGATGAGCGAGCCGGGAACGACGAACGGCAGGCTCAGGATACCGATCAGCAGAATCCCGACGATGGAGAGAATCCACGGCCCGGAACTGATGATGCCGGCGTAGGTGTAGGCACGCAGCAGCCCGAGCAGGCTGTCGCGCTTGAGCATCTTGCGCAGCTCAAAACCAATGCCGGCCATCAGCGGGCTCCCTCATGCGGCTTGTTCTGCTGGGCGTGGTGCGGGCAGGCTGCGGCAGCAGCCTTGGCACCGTGCTCCGTACTCAGGTCGGGCAAGGTCTGTAGACGCGTGTACAGCTCGCGGTAGCTGCCGACCATCATCTCTTGCGTGTAGTAGCGCTCGACGCGGGCGATGCCGGCTGCCTGCGCCGCATGCCAGCGCGTTTCATCGCGCAGCAGCGTCAGCACTTCGGCGGCCAGGGCGGCGGGGTCGGCAATGCGCACGACCGCGCCGGCCGCGCCCAGTGCCGCGTCTTCGCCCTCCAGGCCGAACAGGAGCTGCCGGCACGAACCCACATCCGTGGTGACGGACGGCACGCCCGCGGCAAACCCTTCCAGCACCACCAGCGGCAGCGCCTCGCTGATGGAACTCAGCACCAGCACGCCCACCTTCGGCAGGATGTCGTCGATCTTCTGAAAGCCCAGGAACTTGATGCGGTCGCCCAGGCCCAGGCTCTCGGCCAGGCTGTGGCATTCCTGCGCGTATTCCGGATCTTCATCTTCCGGGCCGGCAATCCAGCCTTCTGCATCGGGCATCTCGCGCGTGATGGTCAGCATCGCGCGGATGAACGTCTTCACGTCCTTGATAGGCACCACACGGCCGATCAGGCACATCACGCGCGGCACGCTGGCCGGCCGCTTCTCACGCAGCGCGGCCAGGCGCGGCAGGTTGATGCCGTTGGGAATGCTGCGCGTCTTCTCGGCCGGCGCGCCGTCAATGACCTGCCGCTGCCGGTTGCCTTCATACAGCGCAACGATGTCTTCGGCCGCGTCATAACAGACACGGCCCATGGTTTCAAAAAAGCGCACCCACAGGTCGCGGAAATAGCTGATCTGTGCGATGTCCTTTTCGAAGATGCTGCGGTTGTCACGGATCCACTGGCTCTGGAACAGGTCGATCTTGCGTTCCTTGGTGTAGATGCCGTGTTCCGATACCAGCAGCGGCCGCCCGCGCTTGTAGCGCAGGAGCGCGCCCAGGAACCCCGCATAGCCGGTCGAGATGGTGTGGAACACCTTCACCGGGATAAGGTTTTCAGCAGTGCGCACGAGCTGCCACAGCGGCTTGTGCATGATGCGCACGGTCCAGAAATAGTCGGTGAACGACGGGTCGGTGCAGTAACGCCGATAGTAGTCCGTCATCATGTCCCACGCGCGGTGGCTGTAGAGGAACTGTTCCTCGGCCAGCGGGCCATCGTCGCGCAGGTCGGCGATCGAGGCGCGGATCAAGTCGGCCGTCTCTTCCTTGTTGGCCGGATTGCGCAGCGCGTCGTGCAGCTTGCGCGAGCGCTCGAACGCGGCGGCATCGCCACCACTGGCCTGCACCAGCGGCGGCGGTGGAAAGTCGTACAGGTAGTGGCACTCCAGGTGCACCACGTTGTCGGGAATGGCGTAGACGGGCTTGCCGTAATCCTCCCGGCGGCTGCCGATGAAGACGACGGCAAAGCGGATATCCGGAAACGCCCGGATCATCTGGTTGACCCAGCTCGACACCCCGCCGCTCACGTAGGGAAACGTCCCTTCGAGCAGCAGCGCGACGTCGGCCGACTGGGCGCGAGGAAATTGGTCGTTGCTCATGATGTCCAGTAGCGCAGCAGCGGGCGCAGCAACGGCAGCGGAGACCGGCTGGAGAACTGCGCCAGCGCGGCGCGCGCGCCGGCATAGTCGCGGCGCAGGTAGCAGGCTTCGGCCAGCGGCGGCAGCAGGCGGTCACGCGGGAAGCCAAGCGATTCGGCGCGGCGCAGGTGAGACTCCGCCACATCGGGCTCGCGGCGCGACAGGGCAAGCCGGCCACGCATGTACCACAGCGCGGCGTTGTCAGGCTGGATGTCGAGCGCGGCGCTGGCATAGCGTTCGACCTGCTCAGCGGTGTAGCGGTACACGTCGCCCTGCACCAGGTTCTGGTAGATCAGCTCCCAGTAAAGGTCGGCCAGGCGCTTGTTGATCTCGTAGCGCGCTTCGGGCGTGGTGGCGTCTTCCAGGCGCGGCAGCTCGGCCAGGATCTTCTGCGTGAGCTCCTTCTCGGCGTTGTCGAGCATGCCGTAGGCCAGCAGGCGGATATCGTCCACGGGGTCGGCCAGCAGGTCGCGCAGCACAGGGCTGGCGGTGCGCGTGGGCATCGACTGCATGGCCACCAGCGCGGTCATGCGGCTTTGCACCGGCGCACGCTCGTTGCTGAGCTGCGCACGCAGCCGCGCCCCGCCCCCGTGCGTCACGCGCGAGATCAAATGCGCCACGAACACCGGCAGGCCGATCTCGGCGATGTCCTTGTCGTCTTCGGGCTTGGGGAAGAGCTTGCCGAGCAGCAGGCTGCCGAGCACCAACAGGCCACCGGCCACCGGTACGAAAAAGCACAGCGCCGTCAGGTAGCCATACGTCCACACGAACGGCACGCGATAACGGCGCGGCAGCAAGCGCCACGCAGCCAGCCCGATCAGCGCCGCGGCAGTGCCCTGCAGCATCAGGCACGACAGCAGCAGCGCAAGGCTGTTGCCGGCATGCAGCGCCATCGCCACTGCCGCAATCTGGGCCGAGATGCCGCCGAGCGTGAGCTTAAACATGGTCGATCCGCATGCCTATGCGCCCCTATGCATCGAGATGGCAGCGCGAGAGGAAGCGCTGCAGCGCTTCGCCCGGATGCTCGCCGGTCACATGCAACGTCTGCACGCTGATGTGCCCGCCCTCGAAATCGACGCCGAACTGCGCACGCAGGCTGTCTTCAATGCGCACCAGATAGGCCGACACGGCACCCGCGCCCGACAGCGGCATCAGCGTGATGATGGCGCGGCGGCCCTTGCCGCTCGCCTGCCAGACGACGTCCAGCGCGCGGCGGCTGCGCACCACGCTCTCGAACAGCGCATCGCTGGCCTCTTCCTGGTCAAAGATGAGCGCCACCACCGACGAATCGATGCCGGTATCGCGATGCAGGCGCGCCAGCCGGCCGAGGTCGAGCGCAAACTCGTACGGCGCGTCGGGCACGAGATCCAGAATCTCGGAGCTGACGGTGAGATGGCGCACGCCGTCGGCGTAGTAGCCAAGCAGCACCAGCAGGAACTGCAGGTTCTCGTACGACAGCGAGAGGAACGGCATCTGGTGCACGACGACCAGGCCGATCAGCTCGTCCGCACCCGACAGCACGGGCGCGCACGCCACGTAGCGCGAGCTCTCTTCGGGGTTGTTCACATTCCGCAGCTCGGGCGCCTGCGGGTGACCGAGCGTGTGGGTGTCGATGCAATGGCGGATCAACGGATCATCGGCAACGATGTCGAACGGCGTGCCGACGCGGGCCACCGGTTCGGTGTCGATGCGGTTGCCCGTCACGCGCACCATGGCCGCCACTTCCAGCTGGCAGGCCTGCGCCGTCCATTGCAGGAACGGCTCGGCGCCAGGCAGTTGCGCCACGTCAGGCGCGTTCTCGGCTGTGCCGTGCTCGCGCGCAGCCAGCGCAATATTGCGCAGCTGCGTGAGCGTGTCGCGCAGCGTGGTCGGCTTGGCCAGCAGATCGTTCTCCAGGCGCTCGTGCGAGAGGCGCAGCAGGAAGTGGTTCTTGGTGAGCGCTGCCAGCCGGTCGTTCAGATAACCATTGACGGTGCGGGCACGCGACAACCGCGCGCCCCATATGTCGCCGTACTGCCCGCCAATCAACACCAGCATCAGGCCGCCCAGGAAGTACATGCGCGGGAAGCTGCCGGCGGCGGCCGTCTGTCCGTAAAACACGGCCCAGGCGCCCAACACCACCAGCGCGGCCAGCGCGCCGAGCAGCGTGCCGTAGCGCAGCGCCAGGATGAGCGGCACCAGCCAGATCCACGGAAAACCGTAACCGAGCAGCAGCGGATTGTCCGGCGCGAACAGCCAGACGATGCCGATAGCCGCCACCACCGCGCCCAGCGTTTCGAGCGCAGCGCTCGGGCTGGACACGGCGGGCGCAATCAGGCGCCCATACCCGGTCGACGCGCCAATGCCTTGCGCGTTGCGCCGGCGCTCGGTTCGCCCACCCTGGGCGCGCGCATCGGCGGCGGCGCGGCCGGCCGATTGGGCGGAACCTGTCGACTCGGTCTTCATCAGCCCCGGCCCAGCGGCGAGAGCAGTTCGCGCAGCAGCTTCTGCGCCACTGCCGACACGGCATCGCGGCTCCAGCCGGTGCGGCTGCCGGCCGCGCTCCAGATCACATTGCCGGTCTGCACATCAATTACCTGCAGCGTGATGCCGACGGCAGGCTCGCCATCCACGCCCACCTTGTAGCGCCATTCATCCACGGCGCCGGTCAGCGCGTAGCGGGCCTTCTCGCCGCGCGCCCAATCCAGCGCACGCGACACGGCTTCGCGCTCGGCGGGCTCGAACAGCGATTCGCTGTTCAGGTTGGCCGGATACTGCTTCAGGTTGGAGAAGCCGCGCGCCTTGAGGATGCTGGCGGCAATCGTCTCTGCGCGCAGGCCGGCCTGCGGCGTTTCGGTGTAGTTGACGATGGGCAGCACGACCCATGCATCCGAGGCGCTGGTTGCCGGCGCTCGCCCACTGTCGACCACCGCGCAGGCGGACAACGCAAGTGCCGCACCAACGCCCGCTGCCATCGCCAGCCAGCGCCGGCGGCCGGCCTTCATCTTGTTGATCAAGGGTGTCATCGCGTTCTCCTTGCTTGCGTTGTTCTTCATGCTGTTCATTCCCCGTTGTTTCGTCCGATTCGTTTGCTTCGCTTGCGCATCATCAGTACAGCCAGCGGTAGCGCAGCCCGATCTCCGTCAGCGGCGATGTCCCCGCCCGCGTAATCGACTGGTGTTCGATGTACAGCGCCAGATGGTCGTTGCCAAACACGCTGCCTGCCACGCCTATCTGGGCCTGCACGCCCCACCCTTCGCGATTGTCATGCAGCATGCCCGCGTCCATAAAGGGCCGCCAGGCACGCGTGTAGCGGTCCAGATAATCCGTGCCGAAGCCAAACAGCATGCCGAACTGGTTGAACGAGCGCGGCATGATCTGGTCAACGACCGGTGCGGCGCCCGAGGCAAGCAGGCGAGCCATCAACGGGCTGACCGTGCCCGTCGCGTTGTAGCGCGCGACGGTACCGACCACGCGGACCGTGTAGTCCGGATATTCCACCCGGAAGCGGTGGCCGATTTCGCCATCGAACACCATGCCGCTGCCGAGGAACGAGCGATCCTGCCCGTAGAAACGGTTGCCTTCCACACGGGCGCGCACGTACTCGTTCTGAGTCACCCGCCAGTTGTTCCCGATCGAAAAAAGATCCTTCACGCCGCCCACACGCAGTTGCGGCGTTTCATTGGCCGGCTGGTTGCGACCGATCGACAGTTCCGTGCCCACTGGCCCAACCTGCCCCAGCAGACCATCCAGCCGGAACGCGTAAAGCGAGCCCAGCCCTTGGCGCCAACCCACCGTGCCCTTCCACTGGGCGTTCTGCGTCTGGTATTGCGAAATCCAATCCAGCTGCCGATCCTGCGCGGGCACGCCCGTCAACTGCGTATCGTCGGTCGAGCGCTGGTTTCGCTGCGTGGCGCGCACCAGCATGCTGTAGTGGTCAGTCAGGCGGATGCCGGCGGCGGCGCTGGACTCGAAGTAGGTAAGCGGCGCCTGCTTGAACCACGTCTCGCGCGGCTCGAGCGCCTGTGAATTGGTCAGCAGCGTCTCCCGCACACGTTCGTGCAGTTGCTCGTCATCGGGTGCGGTGGTCAGCCCTTCAAACGACAACCGCTGCGCTTCGCCGAGGCGGTCCGTCATCAGGTTGGCATCGATGCGGTTGTAGAGCGGAATGCGGTCGGGCGTGTCGTCCAGCAGCCGGTTGAGCGTCTGCAAATCGCGCTCGGCCAGGGCGATGGAGATCTCGGCATAGGCCGGCCGCGTCATGCGGCGCGTGTATTGCTGCAGCAGCCACGCGCGCGCCAGATCGTTCGCCTCCTGCGAAAGCGCCCAGCCCAGCGCCGCTTCCTTGGCCACAGCGGAAACCAGCTGATCGCTCACGCGGGCCTGCTTGCGTTTGTCGGTGGGGGTCTGTGGCGGCTCGGGCGGCAAGGTGTCGATATCGCCCAGTTCGGACCGATCCATCGCCGAGCGGCCACCTTCGCGGCCCTGCTTCGTGGCGCGGCGATCATCGCGCAGCAACTCGATCAGCAGACGCTGCGACAGGTCGCCGGACCCGAATGTTTGCGCCAGAGAGACGCGCCGGGCGCGCAATTCAGTGCGTGCGTCTTCTTCCAACGGCGCAGCATCGCTATCCCCCACCGTGACGCGCGTGCCGACGCGGCGGCCCGCGGGCGGCTTGGTCTTGCCGCTGCCTGTCGTGTCTTCAGCGCGCCACAGCAGCCACCACGCCTCGCGGCGCAGCGCCCAGGCAGCATCGGCCTGACCGGCCATTTCGCGTGCGTCGGCATAGGCCAGCAACCAGAGCGGATCGGTCTGCATCGACTTGCCCTGGCGGCCCAGGAAGCGCAGCGCCAGGTTGGCGTCGAACAGCTGCAGGCCGGCGGCAGCGTAGGCTCCCCAGTATGCGGAATCGTTTTCGGCCTCGCCACGCCAAAGCGCCAATGCGCGTTTCAGCTCGGCGTTCAGCCCGGAATCCAGCAGGCCCCACAGGAAGGCGGCCTTCACATCGCTGCCCGCATCAGGCAGCGAGACAGCGCGCCGCAGGTCACGCATGGCGGCATCCCACTGGCCGCTCTGGCGGAAATACTCGGCGCGGGCGCCCAACACGCCGGCAGATTGCTCGGCCGCTTTGCGTTGTTCTGGCGTGAGCGAGGCCAGCAACCCGTCGATGCGTCGGAAGGCGCGCGCTCGCGTGTAGTAGTAGATGGCCTGCTGCAGGTGGACCATCGTGCCGTCTTTTCGGAAAGCGAGTTCAGCCAGGCGGCCAGCATCGATGGGGCTGGCGTCGTAGAAGTCGATCATCGTTGTCAGATCGTCTGGCTCAGCCCTGCCGCCGATCAACAACTGTCGATACGCCTCACGCGACAGATCGTCACGCTGGTTCAGGCGCGCGAGCTGGGCGAAGGTCCGCCAGTAAAGGTCGTCGGTGGGCGACGCCACCTTGCTGGCGGCCTCCATGGCAGAGAGCGCCTGCGCGAACTGCCCGCGCACATACAGGATGTTCGCCAGCTTGAGCGCGTACTGCGCGTTGGGGCCGAACTCCTTCTGCAGACGGGCGTAGGTGTCGTAGGCCTGATCATCTTTGCCGGCGCGCTCGGCCAGATTGGCATAGCGCTCCAGCACCACTTGCCGATGCGGACCGTGCGCGATGCTGTTCAGATACGCCAGCCCTTCCACGGGTTCGCCCAGGCGCTCGTATGCCGCGATGACCTGGTCGAGCAACTTCATGTCGCCCGGGTTGCGGCTTGCCTGGTAGCGCAGCCCAGCCAGATAGGCGTGGTCTTCGTTAAGTGCGGGCGCCAGACGCAGCACATGCTGCCAGGCCGCGTCATCGCCGGTGGATTGCGCGTAAGCCAGCCAGTAGTTCAACGCCGCCATCGGTTGGCGGTTCCACTCGGCCACTTGCGCGGCACGTTCGGTCCAGATTTTCAGATCGGGGCGTTGGCGCACGGCGGCCTCGGCCACGCGCATGGCATCGTTCAGATTGCCGCTGCCCATGAAAACCTGGAATGCGAGGTCGTAGTCTTCCGCATTGAACGGGGCGATCCCGCGTGCGATGGCCTGTGCGCCCGACGGTTTTGAAGACGACGTAGCATCGTCTGCCTTGTTCGACCCATCCGCCACCGGGCGAATGCGCGCAGCGTGGCGCTGGCGACGCGCCAGGCCTTCCCAGCCATCCATGAACACCAGGTCTGCAGGGCCTGGCAGCGGCTCAGGCCGGCCGGCGAATGCCCAGTCATGACGTGCGACACCCGCCGCCAGGGCAATGCCCTCCCCCGCCTGATGCCACGACAGTCGCAGCAAGCGGCGCGCATATTGATCGGCAAGATCCGGCCGGTTGCATGCCATCGCCAGGCGCGTGAGAAAGCGCAGCGTTTCGGTATCGTCGATCAGCGGGCCAACCCGGCGCTGCGCTTCCGTCATGGCGTCGTCGAGCAGATTGCCGGCCTGCAGTGCCTTCAACCCTGCGATGAAGTAGCGGCGCTGTTCGTCGCGCGACGTGGCAGTGGCCTGCGCGGCAAAGTTGGCAGCCGCAGCGGCGCGGTATTCGCCCACGCCCAGCGCAATCTCGGCGGTACGTGCCTGCCATTGCGTGGCGCGCGCCACGTCCTGTTTAGCCAGACGTTGATAGAACTGGATGGCAATCGCGCCCTGATCCAAACCACGCGACTTGGCGCCGAGCATCTCCAGCTCAGCCGCAGTCCAGCGATAGTCCAGCGCCTGCTTGAGCAGACCACGCAGGTCAACCAGCATGGCGGCGCGCTGCGGATCGTTCGGCTGCAGCGCGTAGGCGCGTTGCTCCCGGATGGCGATATCAAGCAGCAGCGCTTCACGGTCGAGCGTCTTGTCGTGCAGCGCACGCATGCGAGCGACCATGGCTTCGGCTTCTGCCAGCCGGCCCGTGCGCACATACTGGGCACCCAGCACGCTCAAGAACTCGCCATCGTTCGGGCGCACGCGCAACCAGGCTTCCAGATAGGCCACCGACAGCGCATCGACCTTGCCGCCCTCCAGCAGGCGAGCCTCCAGACGTTCGCGGGGGAACATCAAGGCGAGCGCCAGCCCGATCAGCGCACCCAGGGTACCGATCAGCCAGGCCGGCAGCAGCCGTTCACGCGGAGTCAGGTCAGCAGACCACATCGATATGTTGGTAGGTCACGGTTTGCGCGGCGGCTCCTGTCAGATCAACGCGCACGGTGTTGTCTTGTGCGCGGGCGGTGCGCGCCGGGTTGCCATTGACCTTCACGCGGCAGGCTCCTGCGTTGGCCAGACGAACAAACGGCTTGTAGTAGCCACCCGCCTCGAAACTCAACGCATTGCCGTTTCGTGCGAAGTTGCGCACGAAGGCTGCGGCTTCTGCAATGTATGCAGGCTTCGACGATTCTGCTTCAGGTGCGAGCGTAAAGCGTGCGGCCCCATCATCGAGATGGATATAGATACCGCCCGCTGCCTTGTCATACCCCACCACCCCCTGGGCATCCGCCATGCGCGGCGTGCCGCGGGCCATCCAGCGCAGTTCGCGCAGGTCGCCATCGCCGCGCACCAACCAAGTGTTGCCATCCCCGACTTCTCTGGCGATGGCCATGTTGCGGAAGTCCAGCACCTTGACCACATACTCGGTCGAATAGATCGGGAACACGGGCCGCGACAACGCGTAGTCATAGACCTTCTTCAAGGCCTTGAGCGACGCAAGCTTGGTGCCCGAATACATGTGGTAGTAGATGTTGATCGGCTTGAAGCGATAGGGCGTGTCAGTCAACTGCAGCGTTTCAATCAGGCGGTCGAACCCATAGAACGGTCCGGTCCAATCGTTTGTATAGACGTTCTCGTTCTGGTTGGGCGCAAACACTTGGTAAGCCCCTGGGCCCTTGTCGATGCCCAGTGGCGCAATCTCTGTCCATGATGGCGAACTGCGCGTGATGGTGGTATCGCCCCCGTTCAGGTTGAGCACGCCTGCATCCCAAGCCATGCGCACGGCAATCTCGGGGGGCTGGCAGTCGCCCGACCACTGCAGGAGCTTCACGCGCTTGCCAGGCGGTGCCAGGCGCGCGTTGATGTAGTTGATGGAGCCTGATATCTCGCGGTCGAGACTGAACTTGTAGCCCGGAATGGACAGGGCGAATGCAGTGTCGCCACCGCCCTTGTCCGCACCTGGGCCTTCCTTGGTCCGATCTCCTGCCGCGCCGGGCACCGTGCGGCTCCAATCAAACGGGTGCGAGTAGGTATGCGTGCCCAGCTCGACGTACGGCAACGCGAACATCTGGCGCGCAATCGCTTCCAGGCGCGGCGTCAGCTTGGGGTAAAGGCCGCTTGCGCCCACCTCGCCTTCGATGATCGACAGCGTAGTGGGGATGCGGTACTTCTCCCACACGTCCTGCAGCAGCGCCTCGCCGGAATATTCGGGGCCGGGAAACTCGGCGCGCGAGGCAAAGCCGTCGCCGTCCACGTGCACGAGCATGAGCCGGCGGCCGTTTTCAGAGGTCACGTCGGGGATCGGCATGTCAGGCAGCGCAAGCGCCCGGCGCAGGAACTCGATCGGCTGCACGACCCACCGCGCCTGCTCAACGGTGTCCATCGAGAACACCGCATACGGATTCAGTACGTAGCCGCCCCAATCCGTAATGGCAGCGGCATCAAACTCAAAGTTGCCCGACTTCAGCCGCAGCAGCGACTGCCCGTTCGCGCTCACCTGAATCGGCTGGGCCTCACGGCGCTCCGGTTGCGGCGCCATCTCAAAACCCATCATCTTGTCTTGCGACACCACCGACAGCGGCCCGGTGGCACGGCCACGCACAAGCTGCAGCTTGAACATGTCGGCCATGCTGCCGTCCACCGGCAGGCCGAACTGGTTCAGGAAGGCGATGTGCACACCGTCATGAATACGTTGTCGCACCCACGACGATAGCGCTGCCACCTGCTTGATCGGACTGGTGTTCACCCACACCACCACGCCGGCGTAGCGGTCGGGCGGTACCGCAGCGGGCAGCGGCTTGTTGATGTCGGCGTACTCGACGTCGTAGCCAAGAAAATTGAGCGGCGTGGCCACAAAGCGCACGCCCTCGCTGGTGTCAATGGTGGTCCGCGGGTCGCGGTCCTGCAGGATCAACACCTTGCGCGGCAACACCTCGATGCGCCCCACGCCAATGGTCGACAAGTCTGGATCGGTCACATACGGCACCACGCCCTGCGCCTTGATGCGCTTGGCCGTTTCCCGCGCGCAGGCACGGTCGGTCGGCGGGCAGTAGTCGATGGCGATAACCGGCAGGCGGTACTCGTCGCGAATCTTGCGTACATGGCCCATCAGCCATTCGCGGTCCGCATCGTTCACTTGCTTGTACTGCTTGCTGCCCTGGTCCCAGCCGCGATACAGCGATTCAAACGCCACCGCATAGGCGAGGTCGTGCACCTGCGGCAGGATTTCAAAGCCGCGATTGAAGATCAGCCTGGCCTCCGGATAGCGTGCCTTGATGGCGCGAATCACGCGCACCATGCCGGCTTCCTGGGCCGCACGTGAGGCGTCGTCCTTGGCCACCAACTGATACGAGTCGAGCGTATCGAGGAAAAAGCCACGGTAGCCCTTGTCCCACAGCGGCTTGATGACGTGATCGACATAAAACGCCGGCCACTCGGGCTGGGTCTGGTCCACCACGCGCGACGCCCACGCCTCGTTGCGGCCCAGCAGCCAGGTCTTGGGCAGATCCTTGTACCAGCGGCGCTCGGGCGTGACCTCGCCCACGCTCACGTAGGCGTACCACTGCGTCTTTGGCGTCTTGAACTGCGATGGATCGAACCCGTGGTCAGGCTCCACCACGACCGCATCGAACGCGCGCAACTGCGCCACGGGCGGTTTGTCGCCGTAGAACCACGCGATGTTCGGCGCGTTGACCGAAACTGAAGCTGTTACCCCTGACGCCCCGGAGCCGGTGGTGGCAGGCGCTTGTTGAGCAAGCGTCACACAAGGCATCGAAACGGTGGCGGCCAAAAGAAGCCCAGCCCACCGTGCGATCGTCCCTGCCGTATTCCCCCGTTTCCCCCCGGTGCGCCGCTGTAAACGGCTGAGAACCCACATGAACTGGCACTCCGCTATGCAACTATGTGCATCAATTGGGCCGATCTGCGCCGGCACTGAAGATCGGCGCCTGTGATGACGCCGTTCGAACTGCTATTTTTCTTCACGGTTGCCGCCCGCAAACGCAGGCCCCGCAAGGCATCCCGAGACAATGTGTCCGAAGGTGAAGTATCGCCGATGCCATGGGTACACGGCAAACCACATTTTTGATGACCGGGTACCCTCCTCGGACATAAACAATTGTTTGAGATCACCCGCGCACGCCGCGGTTTGACAAAGCGATTGGGGCTGCACCATGATCAGCCGAAGCCACATTTCACGCGCCCGAGCAGTTGTCGCTGCGCAACGACGCGACTTGCCCGGACGGCCCCTGCCATCATGTCCGCCCTCCTCCTTGCCCTGCTGATCCTGATCAGCGCCTTTTTTTCCGCTTCCGAAATCGCCCTCACGGCATCGCGGCGCACACGTCTGCAAACCTTGGCAGACGACGGCGACACCCGCGCCCTGCGCGTGCTGCAGCTCAAGGACATGCCTGGCAACTTCTTCACAGTGGTGCAGATCGGGGTAAACGCGGTGGCCATCCTGGCCGGTGTCATCGGCGACAGCCAGATCTCGGGGCCGCTGGCCGCGGGGCTGAGTGACTGGCTGCCGGCTGCCCGCGCCGAACGTATCGGCAGCATCGCCGGCTTCGTCATCGTGACGGGGCTGTTCATTCTCTTTGCCGATCTGCTGCCCAAGCGCCTGGCCGTGCTTTACCCCGAGCGCTGTGCGATGTCGATCATCGGCCCGATGCAGTCGTGCTTGCGCGTGTTGCGGCCGGTGGTATGGCTGTTCAACGGCGCGGCCGACATGTTCCTCAAGCTGTTTGGCGTACCGACGCACCGCGTCGACCAGATCACCACCGAAGACATCGCCGCCATGGTGGGCGCGGGCGCGCAAGCCGGCGTGCTGCGCAAGCACGAGCTGGCGATGATCGAAAACGTGTTCGAGCTGGAATCGCGCACCATCACCTCTGTGATGACCGTGCGCGACGAGGTGATCTACTTCACGGTGGACGAGCCGGTGGAGTCAATCAAGATGAAGATCATCGCGCAGCCGCACGCGGAATACCTCGTCTGCCGCGAAGACATCGACTCGGTGCTCGGCTTCATCGCGTCCAAGGACATCCTGCAGCAGATCCTGTCGGAAGAGTCCTCCGCCGTGATCCGCAACATCAGCAAGCATTACGACAAGAACCTGCTCGTGCTGCCGGACACGCTCAACCTGTCACAGGCCCTCGCGCGCTTTCGCGAGATGCACGAGCGCTTTGGCGCGGTGGTCAACGAATACGGGCTGGTGGTGGGTGTGGTGACGCTCGACGACATTGTCGGCGCGGTAATGGGCGACATCCTGTACCTGGGCGAAGACGAGCAGATCGTGCGCCGCGATGACGGCTCCTGCCTGATCGACGGTGTCACGCCGCTGGGCGACGTGAAACGCGCCTTCGACCTCGACGACCTGCCCGGCGAACACCACGTCGAAACCCTCGCTGGGCTGGTCATCTACGCGCTCAAGCGCATTCCCAAGAAAAGCGAGACCGTCGACATCGGGCCGCTGCATATTGAAGTGCTCGACATCGACAACCACCGGATCGATCAGTTGCTGGTTTCGCGGCGCATCGATCCGCTCGCGGCGGCCGCGCCCTCGGCGTCGTGAGCGGCAAACACTTCCTTGGCGGCAAACATGCCGTTGAGTGCCGCCGGAAAGCCCGCGTATAGCGCCATCTGCAGGATCGTCTCGGTGATCTCCTTTCGCGTGAGCCCCACGTTGAGGCCCGCCGCAATGTGCACCTTCAACTGCGGTGCCGCGTTGCCCAGCGCCGTGAGCGCGGCAATGGTGGCGATCTCGCGCTCACGCAGCGTCAGCCCCGGGCGGCTATAGACGTCGCCAAAGCCGAACTCGACGACGTAGCGGCCGAGGTCGGGCGAAATATCGGCCAAGGCCTCGACCACGCGCTCGCCGGCAACATCATCGACTTCCTTGAGCTTTTGCCAGCCCCGTGCGTAGCGGTCGTCCTGCAGATTGGCGTGGTTTGCGGCTTGTGCGGTGTGCGTGGTCGGGGTCATGTGCGTCCTCGTTCGGTTGGCGTTTTGGCTGGTGCTTCGATTTGACAGATGGGGAAGCAGAGCCCTTCGCGCCTTCCGCGGCTTCAATCCGTGCCCGGATGCCGTCGTAGACAACGAGTTTGACGCGCAGCACGGCCAGCGTCTCGGCCCGCGCGCGCAGCTCCGCTTCCAGCGCCGCCGCATGCAACTCCAGCAGGCGTTGGCGCGCCGACACACTGTCCAGACTGTCGCCCTGCCGCCGCAGCGCGGCGTACGCCTGCATCTGCGCGATCGGCATGCCGGTATCGCGCAGGCGCAGCAGGAACTCCAGCCAGGTCATGTCTTCGGCACGGAAGACACGATGGCCGTTATCGCGCCGCTGCACGCTGTCGAGCAGGCCTATGCGCTCGTAATAGCGCAACGTATGCGTCGACAGGCCGGTGGCTTCTGCAACTTGGGCGATGGTCAGGAATGTGGTCATGAACGGAGCTTAGAAGTTAGAGCGCACTCTAAGTCAAGCGACTTTACGCGAACTCTTCCGGCCCGCACAAAACAAAGCGCCGGCCCCTTCTCGGAGGCCGGCGCCTGGGTGTGCAGAAAAATCGGCGGGCTACCGCAGATCAACCGCCCACGCCGTACGCGCTCTTGTCCTGCTGCTTCGGACGATGGTCACGTTTCTTTTTCTTCTTGTGATGTTGCGTTGCCTTTTCGCCCGCGGCAGGTGCCGACGCGGCGGGGGCCGGCGAGGCCGCGGCAGGTGCCGGAGCCGCTGCCGGTGCGGATGCCTGCGCAAATGCGCCGGCGCTGAAGACTGCAGCCACGAGGGCAGCCAGGAGCTTGTTCATCGCTTTGTCCTTGTAGAAGAGACTGGTTTGTAGCGTTTGTAGCGCTTCCGGTGTCGGATGGAGCGTGACCCAATGCGCTCCGCGCCTGCTATGCAATGCGCGACCCGACATCGGAATGGCCCGCGCATCACCACGCAGTGTGGTGTAGGCACCGGCGGTTGTCCACCTGAAGCCTGACGGTACGCCGAGGCGCGTGGCGTTGCCTTGATGTGTCTCAACCCATCGCAACTGACATCGGAAGCCGCGAAACCCACCTTGTTACGCGCGCTTACACCGTGGGCAGAACGCTTACAAACGGCGGTCAGCGCGACCTCAGTGTGGGACGTTTTTGGAGGCATGGATCGCAAATGGGACGAGATCCATGTATCTGGAGTCCCAATATCCCGCTTGTATCTGATTAAGGAGTCTCACATGAAAGTCGCTCAATCCCTGGCCGCTCTGATCGTTGCTGGTGCCTTCGCAGCCCCCGTGTTCGCGGCTGGCACCGCCTCCGCACCGGCCGCCGCACCTGCACCGGCCGCGACCGCTGCAGCGACGACCACCGATGCCGCTTCGGCACCGAAGGCTGAAGCCAAGCACGAGAAGAAGCACGCTCACAAGAAGGCCCACAAGGCTGCAGCCAAGTCGGAAGCCAAGACCGACTCCGCTTCGGCACCGAAGGCCGCTGCGCCCGCCAAGCAATAAGGCAGTCGCGCCATGAAAAACGCCGGGAATCTCCCGGCGTTTTTTTTTAGCGCGAACCGAATCAGTGCAGATGCGGCAGACGCTTCGTGCCCTCGATCTGCACCGCTTGCAGTTCGTGCGGCTTGAGGCCCAGCTCGCTGAGGATGGTCGGCGCAATCTGGTTGGTGTCGACGCGTTCGTCCACGATGCCAGCGTTGACGCCTGCTCCCCACACCACGATCGGCACGTGGCGATTTTCCGGACGGAAGCCGCCGTGCTCGGCGATCTTCGATAGCTTGCTGCCGGCCCACACCGTGCCCTGCTGCGCGATACCGACAACATCCGGAACGCGATCATCGCTGGGCTTCGCGCCAAAGAAGTCAGCCACTTCCTCGCCCAGCACAAAGCGGCTCGCGCCGGCTTGCGTAAAGGGCTTGGCGACGGCATTGCCCGCCGCATCCGAACCCAGCCCTGTACCCGAGTAGCCCAGCAGGAACTGCTTCGTAAAGTGCAGTGCGGCCGGTGAGCGGTCGTTCAACCACAGCAGAATGCCGTCGTCGTCCATCGCGTGCGCAACGAGATGCGGCTTGGTCGCGTCCTTGCACGTTGCAGCGTACTTTTCCCATGCGCAGTTGAGCGCGTCGATCATGTCGCCGTCGTTGATGATGGTGAGGTCTGCACGGCTGTTAGGTGACTGGCCGTGCTTGGCCGACACGATCACCACCGTGTTGGATGGGTCGGCAGCCTTGACCAGCTCGCCCAGCTTGTTGTCGACGAAGGTGAGCGCGCTTTGCAGGACCACGCCCGGCACCGTGCCATTGTTGGTGTAGCCACCCAGGCCACCCGACACTTTGTTGGCAGTGTTGGATGGGTCCGGGTAATACGCCGACTTGTTCAGCTTCTGTGCGGTCGACACAGCCTGGAAGTTCATGCCAAGAATGGCAGGCACGCCCGGCGTGCCGTTGCCGGCGTGGTCGTGACCCTTGAGCCAGTTCAACACGGCCTGCACCTTGAAGCTGTCGTAACGCTGCGTGTTTGTGTTGTCTTTCGTCCAGTCGGCGCCGGGCCCGGCCGGCAGCGACGGGTCGGTCACGGAGCTGTTGATCTCGGGCGCGAACAGATCGTCGATACCCTGGCCGCTCGGTCCGTTGAGGATTTCGTACGCGGCATGCTTGTCCGACCATGCCGTATGCAGGCCGTGCTTGCGCGCCACTTCGAATACCGTGTTGACCTTCAGATACTGGTGCGGATACACCGGCGCGCAGGTGACGGGCGATACCGGTAGAAGCGCCGGATCGATCAGGTCCAGCGCGCGGCCCGTCAGTTGCGAGATCTTCGAAAGATCGGCATACAGGCCCGGGATGCCCTGGCCGCTGTCGAGGCGGTTCGGGTCTTTCGCGATGACCTCGGCATAGAAAACTTCAGCACCCGGCTTGGTGGTGTGGCAGTTGGCGGCCGTCGTGCCGGCCGGAAGCAGGCCGCGGCTGTAAGCGTCGTCGTAGTAGATGCCGGTGGTCTTGGGGTTGCCGCCAGTCACCTGGCCGACCATGCCCGGAAACGAGTCCGACGGGAACGGTGTGCGCGCATTGCGGTAGCTCACGCCCTGGCGCACGAGGCGCGCCAGCGTGGAACCCGGATGGTTGCCGACGTACCAGTCAAGATCGGACTGATGCAAGCCATCGACCGAGATCAGCAGGACATGCTTGGCGTGCGCGTGGCGCGCATCATCGTCATCGGCGTACGCGTGTGTAGACAGACCACATGCCAGCGTGGAAAGCACGGCAACAGCGAGAGTTTTCTGGGGGGACACGGGTTTCTCCTCTGGATTGCCGCCATCAGGCGGCCCGGTCACGCTAGCCTCGTTGTATGTCCGCGCGGCGACCCACCCGTGTCGCTTGCATGACAAATGTAACGTCGGCCCGCCGGCGGGATGAGCCAACGTTTGCACCATCATCAACCGTTCGGGCGGTTCCACTAGAATGGCGTGCCCGTCGTTCCATCCGATCGCTTTTCTCTCCAGTTCCGTTCGCTCATGCCGCTGCCTTCGCGTGCCCCGCTCCGCCTTCTGCTCCGTCTTTCCTTGGTCTTGGTTAGCGCGTTGTCAATCAGCGCTGCCCAGGCACAGACGGCCCCTGCCGCCAACGCGGAAAACAACGCCGAAGCCAGCGACTGGAGCGTCGCTGTCGGCCCGGCGATTTACATGTCACCCAAATATCCGGGCGCGAAATCCAGCTTTGTGTTTCCGTGGATCGATCAGGAGATCGAATACCGGCATCGCTTCTTTTCCAAGGGGATGGACTTTGCAGGCGTGTACCTCGCCAACGACGACACATGGCAGGTGGGCGGCAACTTCCAGTTCGACCCGACGTGGCGCCATGCGCATGACGACGCGCGCCTGAATGGTCTGGGCAATGTCAACGCCACGGTGCGCGCGAAGGCGTTCGCGCAGTACACGGTGTCGTTCCTCACGCTGTCCACCGATGCGGAGCAAGACATCCTCGGCAACCGCCAGGGGTTGATCGCCAACGCCGATGCCTACGCGAGCGCGCCGGTCGGCCGCTGGCTGTTCAGCCTTGGCACCGGCGTGTCGTGGACGAACGGTCAGTACATGCGTTCGTTCTTTGGCGTGGACGATGGCCAGAGCGCGCGTTCGGGCCTGCCGGTATTTGCCACGCATGCGGGGCTGCGCGACATCCACTTCAACGCCATCGTCACGTGCAAGCTCGATGACCGGTGGACGGCCAATGGCTCGCTCACGGTGGCACGGCTGCGTGGCGATGCGGCAGACAGTCCGATCACCCAGCGCCGCCAGCAGACCACGGCCATGGCCTCGCTCACGTACCGGTTCCGCTGACAGCGCGCCCAGAATCGGGCGCGGTGATGTGCGCAATCGCTTGCGCATGGAGGTGAAATTCGCGTGGCAAACCTGTGCACACGAGGCAATCCGCTTATGAGACCAGAACTTGGCCCGCGCGCCTCTCAGCCAAAAGGACCATGCTTCCTTTTCACAACAGGTATGCGGGTGGACTAGCGCAATCGCCCTGTTTTTTTTGCTAGTCTGTTTGGAAAGCGGCGATCACTTCCGATCAATGCACGGGCAGTGAACGGTGTCTTCCCACCGGCGGCGGACACCGCAAGACAGGAGGGCTTGACCATGTTGCGGTGGATTGCAAACTGGGCCTTGAGCCACGCACCCTCTCCCGAGAAGCAGGCCGAACGCGCGCTAAGCGAATTGCGCATGGAGCTGTACCAGGCAGAGCAGCGCGTGATGGATGCACAAATGCACGCGGACTACTACCGCGCCCGTCTCATATTCCTGGAAGACGTCGTCAAGAAGGGCATCGAGCGCGTGTCCGACCAGCGCAAGGGCAAGCAGGAAAGCGCCCACGCATTGCGCGCCGGTCTCAAGTTCACGGCCGAGCTGTGGCGCGAATCGCAATCGCGCGACTCGCATATGCTCCGGCGCCGCACGGCGATGTCGTTCATCGACCCGCACGACGCGCAGGCCGACGACTCGCACGCGCCCAAGATCCACCACTTCTCGAAGATCCCCGTGGATTCGCAGTTCGACGACAACGTGAGTGCGCTGCCCTCCAAGCACGCCGCGGCGGAGAAGGCGTAGCGCGTGAGCTGGCCGGCGCGGCCAGCCGCCCGCAGTGCCCCCGCGTCAGGTGCGTCGACACGTTCGGCTCCGTGCGCGGGCGGTGGCGCCTACGGTGCCACCATCGACACGCCGTATTGCGCAAAGATGCGTTGCAGCTCGCCGCTGGCGCGCAGTGCATTGAGCGCGGTCTCCAGCGCCTGCGCCAGTTCTCGCTGATCCGCCTTGACGGCCATGCCGATCGCCCAACCGCGGGCCGGCAGCAGCGGCGACTGCAATTCGGTCGCCACGAACCGTGTGGCAGATTGATTCTGCATCTTCAGCGCATTTTCATATTGCGCCCGCGTCACCATTGCCGCGGCAATCTGGCCGGAGAACAGCGCACGCAGCGCCTCGTTGGCCTCCGGATAGATCTTCACCTTGTCGCGCAGCGCGCCGTTGGCACTGGAAAGCAGCGCACTCGCCCCGCCCGATCCCTGCTCGGCGCCGGTCGCCTGACCGGCGAGGTCTTCGAAGCTGCTGACCTTGCGGACGCGGTCGCTGTCGTACACCAGCACATAGCCTTCGCGAAGGTACGGCGCGAATATCAGCACCTGGTCGTTCTGGCGAATGAAGTTCGGGTCAACCGGCACATGGAGCATCACGTCGGCCGGGCCATACCCCAGGTAGTGCCCTTTCCAGACCATGTTGCGCAGGTCGCCCGACATGCCATCGTCATCCGCATCAAACGGCAGCAACGACGCCGACAGCCCCATCTGCTTGCCAAGCGCATTGGCAAGCGCCACGTCAATGCCGCTGAACTGGCCCCCGACGTTGTCGGAGAACGGCGGCAGGCCCTTGTACAGCGCGACCTTCAGGGCACCGCTCTGGCGGATCTTCGCCATGTCGGCATGTGCCGGCGCGGCGCTCACCATCATGGCTGCCGCAGCAAGCAGGAGGCCGGCAAGGCGACGGAAAGCCCCAACCGCGGTCAACCGAATACGGGCATTCATGAGAATCTCCTGGTGAAAAAAATGAGCGAGCCGATGCACACGAAGGCAGGGACAGCATCGGCTCGCAAAGCTGCCAACGGGGGCAGGCCGACCTACTACTCCTGTACGCGGCGCGATTCCAGATACGTCTTGATCGACCAGACCGCTTCCTGGGTCAGCACGCCTTCAAACGGGGGCATGTAGACGCGGCCATCGCGGGTGCGGCCGTGGCGGACTGTGGCGGTGAAGTACTGCGACACCTCGCCGTAGCAAGCCTCCTTCTGCTTGGCGCTTGCCAGCGACATGCAATCGGTGTCGAGCTTGCGCAGGTCGGGGGCGATGCCGCCGGAGATGGCCTCCAGCCCGTGGCAGCGCGCACAGTTCTGGTTGAACGCCGAGGTGCCGATACGCAGCGCTTCGTCGTGGGCGGGGCCCGTCCGGTATGGATTGTCCTGACGCCAATCGGCACCGAGTTGCGGTAAGGTGTGCGTGTCTACGGCCTGCGGTGTGACATCGCCGTGAGCGGATGCGGCTGCGGGCAATCCGCCGGCCAGAAGTGCGCAGGCAGAAAGCAGCGCGAGCAAATTGCGAGGCGTTTTCAAGAGTGTCTCCTAGTTGTCGTTGAAACGATTTTTGGAGCCATTTCTGCAAGAGCCATACCAAGGCGCGAACCTGCCGCCAAACCCGGCCTGCATCCGCCAAGCGCGCCGGTTATCCGATGCGAGGGTTGGCACAGGTGCTCAGGAATGCAACACCCTGGCAAGGGTCTTGCTTCATGGCGCAACACTTCCGGTTCGCACCCTGGTTAAATCAGGCGATCCGGGCGACCCGCACACAGATTGCGGGCGAGGTTTAAGGAGACACACACCATGACCCCTCACGCGGCAGCCGACCCGCGCGGTTCCGAAAACGCCCCGGCCACGCTCGGTGACACCCCGAACGATCAGCCTGAACTGATCGCGCAATCCCACGAGCGATCCAAGTCCTACGGCTTGCGCCCGTATGAGTCGCCCGACTTCTGCCCGGTCCTGCACAGCGAGCTGAAAACCGAGATCGAGCGCAGCCAGTCGCTGTTCACGCACGCGCTCCCCGTGATGGAGACGCTCTACAGCCAGATCGTCAACACGCAAAGCATGGTGATCCTGACCGACACGTCTGGCCTGATCCTGCATTCGCTGGGGGACGACGATTTCCTGGCCCAGGCGAGCAAGGTGGCCCTTCAACCGGGCGCGCTGTGGTCGGAAGCGAGCCGGGGCACCAACGCCATCGGCACGGCGCTGGCCGAGGCTAAACCCACGCTGGTCCACGGCTCCGAGCACTACCTGCAGGCCAATCAGTTCCTCACCTGTTCGTGTGCGCCGATCTTCGATCCGTACGGCGCCACCGTGGGTGCGCTCGATGTGACGGGGGACCATCGCGGTTTCCACAAGCACACCATGGCGCTGGTGCGCATGTCGGCGCAGATGATCGAGAATCACTTGTTTGCCAACACGTTCCAGGACGTGGTGTGCATCCACTTCCACTCGCGCCCGGAATTCATCGGCACACTGGTCGAGGGCATTGCGGCCTTCACGCCGGCGGGGCGCTTCCTGTCGGCCAACCGCAGCGGCGAATTCCAGCTCGGCCTGTCGATCCGCGCGCTGCATGCCCATACCTTTTCGTCGCTGTTTGGGCTGTCGATGTCGCAGTTGATCGACCGCGAACGCACCGCAGCGGCAGGTATCGTGCAGTTGCAACTGCCCAGCGGCGTGAAGGTGTTTGCGCGCGTCGAATGGAAGCGGCCGGCCAACCGCATGGTGGGCGGCGCGATTGGCGCTGATCTCTCGACTGACCGCGACGCGGCGCCGCGCCGGGCCTACATCGAGCCGATCCGGCAGCCGGCCAGCCTGGAGGCGCTGGACACCGGCGACGCGCAGATCCAGACCGTCATTGGCAAGCTGCGCAAGGTTATCGGCAAGGATATCCCTGTCATGATCCTGGGCGAAACCGGCACGGGCAAGGAGCTGCTTGCGCGCGCCATCCACGCCGACAGCCCGCGCCACGCCGGCCCCTTCATCGCCGTGAATTGCGCGTCGATTCCGGAAGCGCTCATCGAATCTGAACTCTTCGGCTACGAAGAAGGCGCCTTTACCGGCGCGCGCAAGAAGGGCGGCATCGGCAAGATGGTGCTGGCCAACGGCGGCACGCTCTTCCTCGACGAGATCGGCGACATGCCGCTGCACCTGCAGGCCCGCCTGCTGCGCGCATTGCAAGAGCGTGCGGTCTCTCCGCTGGGCAGCAACAAGCTGATCCAGGTAGATGTGACGGTCGTGTGCGCCACTCACCGCAACATGCGCGAGATGGTGGCCAGCGGCCAGTTCCGCGAAGACCTGTACTACCGGCTCAACGGTCTGGTCGTGCGCCTGCCGGCATTGCGCGAGCGCAGCGACCTCGACGTGGTAGCCGACAAGCTGCTGAAACTTGAACAGGCCGACGCGCCCCCCATCAGCGAAGCCGTGATGCAGATGTTCCGCAGCTACCACTGGCCCGGCAACATTCGCCAGCTCGGCAATCTGCTGCGCACCGCCCGGCTGATGGCCGAAGGCGCTCCGGAAATCACCGAAGACCATCTGCCCGACGATTTTCTTGAAGACTGGCAGGCGCGTCATGGCGACCAGCCGTCTCCGGACAATGCGGTGGCATCGGCAGCGGCTGTACCGCCTGTCACTCAAAACGTGGGCGGCACGCAGCCCAAGCGGCTTGCCGATGTGGAAAGCATGACGATCATGGCGGCCGTGCAGGCGCACAACGGCAACATTTCCGCCGCTGCGAAAGCGCTCGGCATTTCGCGCAACACAATCTACCGCCGGATCGACGAGGCCGGCGGCTTGCCTTCAGACACCGACTGACCACGCCGACGCACGGATGGCGGCGCCCAGCGCTTTCGCCATCTCACCCACCGCCAGGTGCCCACCCGGCACCCACACCAACCGCGCATGCGGGATCGCTACAGACAACCGCAGCGCATTGCCGGGCCGGCAAACCTTGTCTTCCCGCCCATGCAGCAGCGTCACCGGCAAACCCCTCGCCCCGATGCGCGTGGCCGCCCGCAGCAACGCTGCCTTCCCCAGCCCTGCTCGCCGATGCAGGTAATGCGCCTGCAACTGGTACTTGCGCACGAGGGCCATGCGCTGCTGCCAGGTTTGGCGACGTGCCAGCGGCCACAGGCCCAACAGCCGACGTTCCGCACGCTGCCATGCCGTGGCAATGTTCAATTTCTGAACAGTTGTACCAGGCTGCAACATGTCTGTTGCAACGCGAAGACGACCACGGGCCGCAGGAAAACCCTCACCTCGCCCACCGACGCCTCGCAAGAGATCACGACCGGCGCCGCGCGCGTTGAACAACGACTGCACATCGTCGAAACCGGTCAGGAAGGTGCCGCGCAGCACCAGCGCCGATACGGCATGGGGAAAGCGATCGGCATAGGCCAACGCCAGCGCTGCGCCCCATGACCCACCGACCACGCCCCAGCGCGCAATGCCGAGCGCAATGCGCAGTTGCTCCAGATCGGCCAGCAGCGCCGTCACCGTATTGCGCCGTAGCGTGCCGGCGGGTCGCGAGCGCCCGGCACCGCGCTGGTCCGGCAGCACGGCGCGATGCCGCAGCGGATCGAACCACGCAGCCATCGAAGGCGCGCAGCCGCTGCCCGGGCCGCCATGCAGCACCAGCCACGGTTCTCCGCTGTCAGGCCCGCATTGGCGCACATGCAGGCAGTGGCCGTCCGGCGTGCGCAGGTGAAAGCGGGCGGATGTGGTTGGCCAGTCGGAGGTGGGCATGGATGTTGCCTTGAGGACGATGCGGCTGCGTTCGGCAAACGCCTGTGCAACCGCTGAACAACGCTGTGCATTCACTAACTATGCCAACCCTCAAGGAGGAGACATGAACTGGACGACCCCCGCCTACACCGAACTGCGACTCGGGTTCGAGATCACCATGTACATCGCCAACCGCTGACACTGCGCGGCTGAGCACGCAAGGCTCCACGAGCCCGCCGGTTCTTCACGGCGGGCTTTTTTCCGCCTGGAGGCGCGCGTGCCTTCCCGCCATCCCCTGGCCGACTTCTTGCTCAGTCCGCCCCGACACGTTGGATTTGCATCATGACCATACTCAGGGTTCTCGGCTCGGCCGCCGGCGGCGGTTTCCCACAGTGGAACTGCAACTGTCGCAACTGCGACGGTGTGCGGCGCGGCACCGTGCGCGCCACGCCGCGCACGCAGTCGTCCATCGCACTCGGCGACGGCCAACACAACTGGCTCGTGGTGAACGCCTCGCCGGACATCCTCGCGCAACTGCGCAGTTCGCCAGCGCTGCAACCGGCACGCACGCCGCGTGATACGGGCATCGTGGGCGTCGTGCTGATGGATGCGCAGATCGACCATGTGACGGGCCTCTTGATGCTGCGCGAACATCGGCAAGCGCTGCCCGTCTATGCCAGCGCAGCGGTCATCAGCGATCTGTCCACCGCCTTCCCCCTCACCCGCATGCTGTCGCACTACTGCGGTCTCGACACGCGCGCGCTCGCGCTGGACGGCACGGCGTTCTCGGTGCCCCCGCTCGACGACGTGGCGTTGACGGCGATCCCGCTGGAGAGCAAGGCGCCGCCCTACTCGCCCAGCCGCAACGCGCGCCGCGTGGGCGACAACATCGGCCTGCGCATCGTCGATCGCAAGAGCGGCCGGCGTGCATTCTACGCGCCGGGTCTCGCCCGTGTCGAACCCCATGTGCTCGACGAAATGGGCGCGGCCGACGTGGTGCTGGTGGACGGCACCTGCTGGCGCAACGACGAGATGCTCGCCCTCGGTTTTTCCACCAAGACGGCAGCAGACATGGGCCACCTCGCGCAATCCGGCCCCGGCGGCATGATCGACGTGCTCGACCAGCTGCCGGCCACGCGCAAGGTGCTGATCCACATCAACAACACCAACCCGATCCTCGATGAAGACTCGCCGCAGCGCCGGGAGTTGGAAGCACACGGCATCGAGGTGGCTTACGACGGCATGGAAATCTCGCTATGACACATCCTGTTGCCTGGACGGCCGAAGAGTTCGAAGCACGGCTGCGCGCGAAGCAGGCGGGCTATCACATTCATCATCCGTTCAACCTGCGCATGCGCGCTGGCGAATGCACGCCGGAGGAAATCCGCACGTGGGTTGCGAACCGTTTCTACTACCAGGTCAACATCCCGCTCAAGGATGCGGCCATCCTGTCCAACTGCCCCGACCGGGCAACGCGCCGCGAGTGGATCGTCCGCATCCACGACCACGACGGCGACGATGCGCAGCCGGGCGGCATCGAGAGCTGGGTGCGCTTAGGCGTTGCCGTGGGCCTGACGCGCGACGCGCTGTGGTCTCACCGGCATCTGCTGCCGGGCGTGCGCTTTGCGGTGGATGCGTATGTGAACTTTGCGCGCCGCGCGCCGTGGCAGGAAGCAGTGTGCTCCTCGCTCACGGAGATGTTCGCGCCGGACATTCACAAGGAACGACTGGCCGGCTGGCCCGAGCACTATCCGTGGGTGCAGCCGGAGGGGCTGGCGTACTTCCGCTCGCGCATTCCGCTGGCCTCGCGCGACGTCGAGCACGGCCTGCGCGTGACACTCGACTACTTCCGCACGCCGGAGCAGCAACTGCGTGCGCTGGACATCCTGCAGTTCAAGCTCGACATCCTCTGGTCGATGCTCGATGCCATCCAACAGGCCCACGCACATGAGCCCTCCCTTGTCTGATCCGGCCCACCCCACGCTGCACCGGACCTTCCGGCTGCAATGGGAAGACATGCAGCAAAGCTGGGTGCTGCTGTACCCCGAAGGCATGGTCACGCTCAATGACAGCGCCGCCGCGATCCTGCAGCGCTGCGACGGTGCCCATACCCTCGACATGCTGATCGACGACCTGCAATCCACCTTTGGCGTGCAGGGCATCGCTCCGGAGGTCCACGCCTTTGTCAAACATGCATTCGAACGCGGCTGGCTCGTTTGAGGCCGATTCGCTGCTCGCGCCGGCAGCTACGCCGATGCCCGGTCCGCCGCTCTGGCTACTGGCCGAGCTGACCTATCGCTGCCCGCTGCATTGCGCCTTCTGCTCCAACCCGGTCGACTACACGCGGCACGATCAGGAACTCTCCACCGAACAGTGGTGCGATGTGTTCACCCAGGCGCGGGCGCTGGGCGCGGTGCAGCTGGGCCTGTCGGGCGGCGAGCCGCTGTTGCGCAAGGATCTTGAAACCCTGGTCGCGCATGCGCATGGGCTCGGGTTCTACGTGAACCTCGTGACATCTGGGGTGGGCCTGACCGATGCGCGGCTTGGCGCATTGCGCGCTGCGGGGCTCGACCATATCCAGCTGTCGTTCCAGGACTCCACGCGGGAGCTGAACGACTTTCTGTCGAGCACGCGCACATTTGACCTGAAGCGCCAGGTGGCGGATCTGATCAAGGCCCACGGTTATCCGATGGTGATGAACTGCGTGATGCACCGGCATAACCTGCCGCACGTGGGCGCCATCATCGACATGGCGCTGGAGATCGGCGCCGAATACCTGGAACTTGCCAACACGCAGTACTACGGCTGGGCATGGGAAAACCGCCTGGCGCTGATGCCCACCCTGGAGCAACTACGTGACGCCGAAGCCGTCGTGAACGACTACCGGACCCGCATCGGCAGCCGATGCCAATTGCTTTACGTCGTGCCGGACTACTTTGAGCAGCGCCCGAAGAAGTGCATGAACGGCTGGGGCACGACATTCCTCGGCATCGCGCCGGATGGCGTTGCGCTGCCCTGCCACTCGGCGCGCATGCTGCCGGGGCTGGAGCTACCCAACGTGCTCAGCCAGCCGCTGCGCGACATCTGGCGAAGCAGCGATGCCTTTCAACGCTTTCGCGGCACGCATTGGATGCCGGAGCCATGCCAGTCATGCGAATCGCGCGAGGAAGATGCCGGCGGCTGCCGCTGTCAGGCGTACCTGTTGACGGGCGATGCGACACGCACGGACCCGGTATGTGGAAAGTCGGCAGATCACGGCGCGCTGCAGCAGGTGGTGCTGCAAGGTCGGATGGCTGCGATGAACGGGTTCGGGCAGATGCGGGACACGCGCACCGGTGAAGTGCCGATCGTGTTCCGGACGGACGCCAATTCGCGCCGGCTCACGCAACCATAGAACGCAATCCTGGAGAAGAGAAAGGGCCGGACAATGCCGGCCCTCTTCCTTTTCCCCGGCGAGCAACGTAGAAGCCTAGGAGCCTGAACTCAACACCCAGGCCACCAATTGCTTCGCTTCGTCTTCCTTGAGGTTGGAGTGCGCGGGCATCGGGATGCGGCCCCACACACCCTTGCCGCCTTCGCGCACTTTCTGCGCCAGTCTCGCGGGCGCGTCGGCATCGCCCTTGTACTTGGCGGCCACGTCGGCAAAGGCGGGGCCGACGATCTTGGTATGCATGCTGTGGCACGAGAAACAGCCGCTCTTGTCGGCCAGGGCCTGCATGTCCGGCGCGGCGTGGGCGGGCGCCGCCCCGATTGCTGCAGACACTACGGCCAGCAGCGAGAACACTCCATTGCGCATGATCACGATCTGAAACTCCTTGAAGCTGTGCGAGAGGCTGTGCGCCGCAAAGGCGCACAGCGCTCAACCACGCACGTCAGTTCTTGTGCAGCTTGAACACCCAAACCGAACCGCCCTGCTCCAGGAAGTTCACGCGCTTGGCCACTTCACCGCCCCACAGCGGCACTGCACCACCCCAGCCCGACACCACGGCCACGAACTGCTCGCCGTTGTCTTCCCAGGTGACGGGCGGCGCGACGATGCCGCTGCCAGTCTGGAATTGCCACAGCTCCTTGCCGGTCTTGGCATCGGCCGCCTTCAGATAGCCCTCGGGCGTGCCCCAGAACACCAGGCCACCGGCAGTCGTCATCACACCGCCCCACAGCGGCGCGTTGTTCTTGATCTGCCATTCCATCTTGCCCGTCTTCGGATTGATCGCGCGCAGTGCGCCGATGTAATCCTCATTGAGCGGCTTGATGGTAAAGCCAGCTCCCAGGTAGGCGGCGCCCTTCTTGTAGCTCACGGGTTCGTTCCAGATGTCCATGCCCCACTCGTTGGCGGGCACGTAGAACAGCCCGGTTTGCGGGCTGTATGCCATCGGCATCTGGTTCTTGCCGCCCAGGAAGCCGGGCTCGGCAAACACCGACTTGCCCTTCTTCTCTTCACCCGCGGCCTGGGCCGGATCGCCCGGACGGTGGTCGGGTGCGTAGTTCGGGCGGCCGGTCTTGAGGTCGATGCTGGTGGCCCAGTTGACCTTCACGAACGGGAACGCGTTGAGCAGCTTGCCGGTTTTCGCATCGTTCACGTAGAAGAAGCCGTTGCGGTCAGCCTTGCCGCCGACGCGCTTGCCGTCCATGTCGAACGTCACGAACTCGTTCACGCCGTCGAAATCCCAGCCGTCGTTCGGGGTGTTCTGGTAGTGCCAGACGATCTTGCCGGTGTCCGGGTCGATGGCCAGCGTGGAAGACGAATACAGGTTGTCGCCCTTGCGCAGATGGCTGTTCCACGGTCCCGGGTTGCCGGTGCCGAAGTAGACCAGGTTGGTCTGCGGGTCGTAGGTGCCGCCCAGCCACGTCGATGCGCCACCGGTCTTCCACGTCTCGCCGGGCCAGCTCGCGTTGAGCGTGCCCGTCATGCCGTTCTCGGTCTTGTTGCCATCCTTGTCGTACTTGTAGCCCATGTGGCCTTCGACCGTCGGACGCGACCAGATCAACTGGCCGGTCTTGGCATCGCGCGCTTCCACACGGCCGACCACGCCAAACTCGCCACCCGACACGCCCGTCAGCACCATGCCCTTCACGATCAGCGGTGCGGCGGTCGTTGAATAGCCGGCGGCGTAGTCCTCGATCTTGTCTTTCCAGACGATCTTGCCGGTGTCCTGATTGAGCGCGATCAGCTGCGCATCCAGCGTGGAGAAGATGACCAGGTTGTCGTACAGCGCGGCGCCGCGGTTGACGACGTCGCAGCAGGGCATGATGCCCTCCGGCAGACGCTGCTCGTACTTCCACAGCTTCTTGCCGGTCTTCAGGTCGATCGCATAGATGCGCGAGTACGACGCCGTGACGAACATCTTGCCGTTGTAGATCAGCGGCTGGGATTCCTGACCGCGCTGCTTCTCACCGCCAAACGAGAACGACCATGCCGGTACAAGCTGGCTGACATTCTTCGTGTTGATCTTGGTGAGCGTCGAGAAGCGCTGCCCTTGCGTACCCATGCCCCAGGTCAGCACGTCGTTCGACGATTTCGCATCGTTCTCGATCATGGCATCGGTAACGGGGGGCGTTGCCGCGTGCACGGCAACACTTGCAGCCGCCATGGCAGCCGCAAGTGCAATCACTCGTAGTGTCCTCATTCTTGTCTCCTCTACCTCTCTTTATGGTCCAGGTCCGGCAGTGTGATGTCACACCGGTCGGACTCAGGGCAAATCCCGTGCCATCGAAAAACGCCGTGAAATTGCAGTTTCAGGCCACTTGCAGTGTGTTGTTGCGTGCCATACCGCAACACATCGTTTGTTCTGTTGCGAAATGGAGCAACGCAATGAACGCAGCCCACGCGAAGACGGGGGGCTTACAGCGCGCGCGTGCGCTGGCCCGGCAGCATGCGTTGCACGCACCTCCGCTCATCGACCCACTGGTGCTTGATCACCCCGGCAACGTGGAGCACCACCAGGCAGAGCAGCAGATCGGCCGTCGTGCTGTGCACCGTGTAGAACATGTGCTGCAGTGCGCTGTCGACCCAACCCCAGGGCGGCAGCGGCACGCCCCAGAAGCGCGTTCCGTATGGATTGAACGAAGACCCGAGATAGCCCGACACAGGCATCACGACCATGCACATGTAGAGCAGGCGATGCGTAATGCGCGCCAGCTCCGTCTCCCAGCAGTACAGCCCCGGAATGGACGGTGGCGCAGCACGGCTGACGCGCACCACCACGCGCCACGCGATGACCAGCGCCGCCGTCAGCCCGAGCGATTTATGCAGATTTACCAAGACCGCCTTCCCCGGTGCGCCCTTGGCCAGACCGGTCATGTAGAAGCCCAGCGCGAACAGGCCGCATAGCAACGAGGCGCTCACCCAATGCAACGCGATCTGCAGGGCCGCGTAGGCCGGCGCGGATGCGTGGGCGGGTCGATCAGCGCGGCGCATCGAGGCTGCCCACCGAGGTTGGATACGTCACCACACCCCAGGGCAACTTGTAGCCTTGGAGCGTATCGACGACCTCGCGCTTCTGCGGGTCGATCACCTGCACAGTGTTCGAGCGGCCGCAGGCAAGCAGCAGCTTCCGATCACCCGGCGTGAAGCTGAAATGCCAGCAACGCTTGCCGACCGGAATGGCGGCCACTTGCGCAAAGGTGCGGGCATCGAACACCTGCAACTGATCAGCGCGGCTGGCAGCCACCCAGAGGTACTGGCCCTCGCGGTCAAACGCGATCCCGTATGGTCCCTGCCCAGTGGGCACGGTCTTGATCGGCTTGAAACCGGCATCCAGCAGCAACAGGTTGTTCGAGTTTTCCAGCGTCACCACATAGGTCTTTCCATCCGGCGCGATCTTGATGCCGCGCGGCCGATTGCCGTATGGCGCGACATCCACCCGCCGGATCTGCTTGAGCGTCGACAGCTCATAAACGCCGACCGTGTTGTCACCTTCGTTGGCCACCAGCAGCAACTTTCCGTCCGGTGAAAATTCGATGGCTTCGGTCTCGCGGGCGGCCTTGATGCGGCCGACCACGGCCCACTGGCTGAGGTCGATGATCGCGACTTCGGCGGGGGCTTCATCGTTCTCATCCTTCTCGTCTTTCACGGCCCGGTCGTTCTTGCCCGGCGGCCCGCCTTCCGACGAAGGCTCGTAGGTGACGAACGCCCGGCGGCCGTCGGGCGAGATGCGCATGAACTCGACATTCCTGCCGACTGCGATGCGCTTGATCTCCTTGCGTGTGCCTGTGTCAATCACCGACACATCGGCGCTGCCCTGGTTGGCCGTCAGCAACCAGCGGCCATCGGGGGTAACGGCAAGGCCGCGCGGGTCCTTGCCCACGGCAATCTCGTCAAGCTGTTTGAGCGTGCGTGCATTGAGCACGGTCACACCGCCGCCCTGATTCGTGACGTAGGCGACGGGATCCGGCACCTCGGCAACCGCCTGGAGGGTCGATACCCAACCCACGCAAAGCAACGTGGCGATCCGGAAGTAGTGGGTCAGTGCTTTCATGATGGTCTCTTATGGGCGGCTCAGTCCGCATCGGCACCGGCGGCCTTGCCTCCAAACGAATACGTCAGGCCAATCCAGATCGCGCGCGGCGGTGCCGGCGTCATGAACTGCTGCTTCGCCAACGTGTAGATGCTCCGCATGCCCGACAGGCCGTACGTGGAATAGCGCTTGTTGAACAGGTTGCTGATGTACGCCGAAATCTCGAGATGTTTCGTCGGCTTGTAGTGCAGGTTCAGATTGACGAGGCCGTAGCCGGCCACCTCGCCGTTCGGGTCGGCATTGCTTTCGTTGCCGTGTGCGATCTGCTTGCTGACCAGGATCACGTTCCCGCCCATCGACAGGTTCGGGCTAAAGGCGTACGACGCGCCGAGCTTGAGCGTCTTCGCGGGGATGCCCGGGATCTTGTTGCCGCTGACCACGTGCTGCCCGCTCGCCGTGGTGAATGCCGACTTGTAGATCGCATCGACATAACCAAAGTTGGCCGACAACGACCACTTGTCGATCTTCGTGCTGGCGCCCAGTTCCATTCCGCGCCGTTCGGTCTTGCCGACATTGGCGAAGTAGCCGTACGTGTTTGACGTGGCGATGAACTGGATGTCATTGCTCAGGCGCGAGTCGTAGACAGCCGCGCTCCAGTAGGTGGACTTGCCCAGCTTTCCGCGGCCGCCGAATTCGATGGTTTTGGCTACCACGGCTTTCAGGTCCGGATCGCCGTTGAACCCCGTGGGGAGCGAGCACGGGCTGTTCGGATCGGCGCAAGACAATTCAATCGATGTCGGAGCGCGCATCGATTCGCTGTAGCTGCCGAAGATGCCCTGCCCCGCGCCCAGGTCGTAGTTGAACCCGAGCGCCGGGTTGAAACGGCGATAGCGATGCGAGCCGGCCAGGCTGTTGGTTTCCGGTCCGGCCACCGCCCCCGGCGGGACACCGTTCGGAGCGGTTGCCGCGCCCGATCCCGCATTCGAGTACCGATAGGCATTCGCGTAGCCGGGGTTGTAGTACGACACGCCCGATACTTGGTCCGTCCAGGAGTAACCGCCGTCTTCGTTCAGGTATTTATTGTTGGCGCCGCCCTGGTTGAGCGTTGTGTAGTTGAAGCTTCCAGAGGCAGTCACGCTCAGCTTCTCCGTCACGCTCAACGTATCGGTGAAGTACAGGCTGAAGTTGTTGATGTTGGACGACAGGTTGACCGCGCCAATGACGTTGCTGCCCGTGAACAACGCGGGGTTCGATGTCGACGGTGCCGATCCATTGGCGGTGAATCCGTATGTCTGGTTCGGGCTCACCACTGTCTGATAGTTGATCAACCGTGCCAGGTAGGTCGTCTGGTCATACGTGATGCGCGAATGATCGAACGCACTACCGAAGGTGAACGTATTGTCGTGTCCCGCAAGTTGGCTGAAGTTCGACCACTGCAGGGACGTGCCCACCGTGTCCTCATGCGTGGCGGAATCGACGACGCTGGTATTGATGGCGTTGGTCCAGCGGCCGTAGCCGAGCGCAAGCGCATTCGCGCCGGTCACTGCATTGACTGCCGTGCCGTTGGGCGCCTTGTTCGCGCATTTGTACGTGGTGGTGCCACCTGCAGCGGTCGTTGCCAGCGAGCCGTCGTCGTTGAAGCAGCCGTCATCCAGCTGTGCGTTGCTGTTGACGTTGTGAAGGCTGGCCTTGCGGTAGTAGATGCTGCCGGCCAGTTGGTTCGTGTCGTTCAACCAATGGCTGCCCGTCAGGTTCAGCAGCGCCATCCGGTTTGAGATGGTGTCGGGCCACGTATAGGCGGCGCTGCGGTTCGCCATCATGTCCATCGGCAACGACTGCGTGCCGCTCAGCGACGTATCTGCCAGTGCGGCCGACAGCTCGAGCTGGGTAGCGCCGTCGTTGCCGTGCCACCGCGCTTTTCCATACAGTTGCTTGACGTTCGAACCCGAGTGGTCGCGAAAGCCGTCCTGCCGGTCGAAGTTGCCGGCGACGAAGTAATCGGTGCCGTGAGCCTTGTCGACGATACCGGTCTCAAAGCTCAGCGCACGGCGGCCAAACGACCCGCCCAGCGCCTCAATCGACGTGCCGGCGTTGTCCTTCCCGTTCTTGGTGTTGACGACAAGCGCGCCACCCAGTGTGTTGAGGCCGAACATCGGGTTGGAGCCCGGCAGGATGTTGACGCTGGACATCGCGTTCATGGGAATCAGATCCCAGTTCACGATGGAGCCGAAGGGCTCGTTCATCCGCACGCCGTCAAAGTAGACCGACACGCCGATGGGCACGCCCAGCAGCGACGACACCTGAAACCCGCGGTAGTTGATGTCGTTCTGGTACGGATTGCCCGACCCGTTGCCGATGCTCACCTGACCCAGGTTGTCGTTGAGCAGGTCCGCCAGGTTGGAGTTGCGTTGCTCGCGCGCATCCTTCGCGCTCACGCGCTGCGCATTGGCAGGAAACTGCGACAGCGGCACGCCAATGCTGTCGATCGGGGTCGAGCCGACGACCTGCGCGGTCGGCAATGCCACCGCCACGATCTGGTCTTCGGCAAACGCGGGCGAGTAAAGCCCCGCGGCAGTGAGCGCAGCCACGCCGCCTGCAAGGCACGGTGCGGCGTTGCGCACACGGCTGGTGCTCTTCTCCGAACGGCTGATAGGCGAATGCACGAAGTGTCTCCCCGAAGTTCTCGCTCGCGGGTCTCGGGTATCAATGACGTATCCCAGAGAACAGGCGTGGCGGTGGCTAATCCCGGCAGGGAATCAGCGGCAATGGGGGTGACACCTGCGCGCGTTGCGGCAGGGCAAATGGTTGGCACACGGCCATGTCTCCTCTTCTTGTTTGCCTGCGGGGTCGTTGCCTCGCAGGTCAGCGGCTGGCGCACAGGCGCGATTCCCCGGCGCCAGCCGTCCTGCTACACCATCAGAAGAAGCCCAGCGGCTTGGTGTCGTAGCTCACCAGCAGGTTCTTGGTCTGCTGGTAGTGGTCGAGCATCATCTTGTGGGTCTCGCGGCCCACGCCCGACTTCTTGTAGCCACCGAACGCTGCGTGCGCCGGATACAGGTGGTAGCAGTTCGTCCACACGCGGCCTGCCTTGATGGCACGGCCCACGCGGTAGGCGCGGTTGATGTCGCGCGTCCACAGACCGGCGCCCAGGCCGAAGTCGGTGTCGTTGGCAATCTGCAGCGCCTGCGCTTCGTCCTTGAAGGTGGTCACGGCAATCACCGGGCCGAAGATCTCTTCCTGGAACACGCGCATGCTGTTGTCACCCTTGAGCAGCGTCGGCTTGATGTAGTAACCCTTCGACAGATTGCCGGGCAGCACTTCCACATCGCCGCCGACCAGGCATTCGGCGCCTTCCTCCTGCGCGATCTCCAGGTAGCTGCGGATCTTGTAGAACTGCTGCTCCGAAGCCTGCGCGCCGACCATCGTGTCGGTGTCGAGCGGGTCACCGCGCTTGATGGCGGCCACCTTGGTCAACACCGCATCCATGAAACGGCTGTAGATGGATTCCTGCACCAGCGCGCGCGACGGGCACGTGCACACCTCGCCCTGGTTGAAGAAGCCCAGCACCAGGCCTTCGGCGGCCTTTTCGATGAAGCTCGGCTCGGCCTGCATGATGTCTTCGAAGTAGATGTTGGGCGACTTGCCGCCCAGCTCCACCGTTGACGGAATGATGTTTTCGGCCGCGCACTTCATGATGTGCGAGCCGACCGGCGTCGAGCCCGTAAAGGCGATCTTGGCGATGCGCTTGCTGGTGGCCAGTGCCTCGCCGGCTTCCTTGCCGTAGCCGTGCACGACATTGAGCACGCCCGCCGGCAGCAGATCGCCAATCAGCTCCATCAGCACGCAGATGCCCAGCGGCGTCTGCTCGGCCGGCTTGAGGACCACGCAGTTGCCGGCAGCCAGTGCGGGCGCCAGCTTCCATGCAGCCATCAGCAGCGGGAAATTCCACGGGATGATCTGGCCGACCACGCCCAGCGGCTCGTGGATGTGATACGCCACGGTGTGTTCGTTGATCTCGGCAGCGGAGCCTTCCTGCGCGCGGATGCAGCCGGCGAAGTAGCGGAAGTGGTCCACGGCCAGCGGGATGTCGGCATTCAGCGTTTCGCGCACGGGCTTGCCGTTGTCCCACGTTTCGGTCACGGCCAGCAGTTCGAGGTTCTGCTCGATGCGGTCGGCAATCTTCAGCAGGATCAGCGAGCGGTCCTGCACCGAGGTGCGGCCCCAGGCGTCAGCGGCAGCATGCGCGGCGTCGAGCGCGCGGTCGATGTCTTCAGCGGTCGAGCGCGGGAACTCGCCGATCACCTCGCCCGTCACCGGGGTCGTGTTGGTGAAGTACTGGCCCTTGACCGGCGACACGAATTCGCCACCGATGAAATTGCCATAGCGCGGCTTAAACGAAACGATGGCGCCGGGAGTGCCGGGATGAGCGTAACGCATGGGTTGTCTCCTGATGTTTGAGTGATGACCGCAGCGTCGTTGTCTGCGCTGTGTCCGGTCGTCATCTGCAAAACCCGGGCCATCCCCTGCGGTGGATGTTCGATCCACTCCCATCGCTTGTTCACGCCGATCGGCCGGCCTGACTGTTCCAGAATGGAACAACAGGTGTTGCAAAGCTCAACGCCCCATCACCTGAACACCCGATGGACGCTTGTGCGGACATACCGCTTGCATGGCATGACTTTCGCAACGTGGACCTTTCATCTGAACCTGCCAAGGCACACGATGAGAACGGCTTCACTCCATGCTGCCGCTGCTGCGCTGGCCGTTGCGTACCTGTCCGGGCCGGCCCGCGCCGATACGAACGTCGACCCGGCGGGCTCGCCGCTCTGGCCGACGATTCAGCAGGAGGTGTTTGGCGCGGCGCGGACGACGTTCGACAGCCGCATCAGGATCACCGGACCGGCGTTTGCGGAAGACGCGATGCAGGTGCCGATTGCGTTCGACGCATCGGCGCTCGGCAAGGTGGAGCGCATCGTCGTCGCGGTCGACCGCAACCCGATTCGCAAGGTGCTGGAATTCGCGCCGATGCACGTCCGCCCGGCGCTGTCGTTCCGGTTCAAGCTGCAGGAGGCCTCTGCGGTGCGCGTGGCCGCACGTACGCCGGACGGTGTCTGGCATGTCGGCACCTTGCAGGTGGATGCCACCGGCGGTGGCTGCACGCTGCCGGGCGCCACACGCCAGAACGCCACCTGGAGCACCACGCTGAACCAGGTCGAGTCGCGCGTGTTTCCGGGCTTCAACGGCGCAGGCAGCCGCATCCGTCTGCGCGTGATGCATCCGATGGACACCGGCCTGGTGGCGGGCATCCCGTCTTTCCATATCGAGCAGCTCAACCTGCTCGATGCCCGGCGTCAGCCCATGCTTGAACTGGCGCTGTACGAGCCGGTGGCCGAGAACCCGATCTTCTCGTTCGATCTGGATGGCCCTGTTGGACGCGGCATCAGCGTGGCCGGCGTCGACAACAACGGCAACCGCATCCGCGCGCAGGTGACACGATGAGCCGACGCCACCAACAGTTGGGCCTTCTGCTGTGTCTTGCGATGTTGACAGCCATCGCGCGCGCGCAGAACCCCGATTACCACCTCGTACCGCACGCGGTTGCGCCCGGCATCTGGGTGCTCGAAGGCGCCAACGCGGATTTCTCTGCGCGCAACGGCTGCAACATCATCAACACCGGCTTCATTGATACCGGCGATGGGGTGCTCGTCATCAACACGGGGCCGTCGATGCTGTACGGCGAGCAGCAACGCCAGGCCATCCGCACGGTCACCTCGGCGCCGGTGCGCTGGGTGTTCAACCTGAACTTGCACCCGGACTATTTTTTCGGCAACCAGGCCTATGCGGATGTCGGTGCCCAGGCGCTGCCCGGCACCATCGCCGGTGCGCAACGCGAGGGCGCGGCCTACGCCGACAATCTTTACCGCATCTGCGGCGCGTGGATGCAGAACACGGTATCGACACCGCCCGGCACGCCATTGACCCCTGGCACACGCACCATGGGGCACCATCGCATCGACCTGATCCGCCTCGACGGACATACCGATGACGATCTTGTGTTGGTGGACCGGACCAGCGGTGTGGTCTTCGCAGGCGGCATTGCCTTTCGAGACCGGATTCCCACCACGCCGCACGCCAACATTGCGCGTTGGCTGGCCAGTCTCGATCGGTTGCAGAAGATCGTTGCCGACAGCGGCGCGCGCGTGTTGATCCCCAGCCACGGGCCCGCGCTGGGCAAGGCGGACGCCATCGCGCAGACACGTCAGTACCTGCAGTGGCTCGATGCGCGTATGCGCCGCTCAGCGGCAGAAGGACGCGACCTGGCAGAGGTGATTGCGATGCCGGTAGACGCGCCCTACGCGCTGTGGGGTGGAATGCCCGCGGAGTACGTGCGCAACGTGACCCGCTTCTACCCACGTTACGAGAACGCCGCGCTGGCGCCCTGACATGGCGCCAGACCCCGCGCGGCGACACTGGATGCGCATCATGCTCACGACACTGATTAGTCCGGCCCCGACGGTGTCTGCGGCCCCCGCGCGCGTCACGCTGTTGCGCCTGCAGGACGGCCTGTACGCGGCGCGCGCCGTGAATGCAGAAGCCTCGCGCGCGAATGCCGGAGAAGTCGTGCCCACGCTGGTGCACACGACGGGCAACGGCGTGCTCGTGGTGGACCCTGGCCCGCACGCGCGATGGGGACACCACCTGATCGCGGCCATCCGGCACATCACGGCCGAACCCATCCGCTGGGTGGTCAACACGCATGCGCATCCCGAGCATGTGCTGGCCAACGCCGCCTTCGCACAACTGCAGCCGCGCCCTGCCTTCCTGGCCTCCGCCGCCACCGCCGACCTCATGCGCCAGCGTTGCGAAACCTGTCTGGCGCGCCTGACCGCCATGCTGGGTGCGCGCGTCATGCATGAAACGGAGATCGTCTATCCGGAACCGGCACTGCGCGATGGCGATTGGCTGCACACCGGCAAGACTGCGTGGCAAGTCCACGTCTGCACGGCCGCGCATAGCGCATCCGACACGGTGCTGTACGCGCCGCAGCGCGGGGTGCTGTGCACAGGCGGCCTGGCATATCTGCAGCGCATTCCGGACCTGCAGGACGGCTCGCTGGCTGGATGGCGCCAAGCATTGCATGCGCTTGTGCAACTGCCCGCCAACATCGTCGTCGGCACCGCCATCGGCACGCCTGCGCAGATGCTGCGGCCGACGCTCGCCTATCTCGACATGCTCGACAGCACGGTCACGCGCGCCATTGAAGGCGGCGGCGACGCAGCCCGCGCGCTCGCGTATGTCCCGGGCGACGCCTATCGCGACTGGCGCAACTTTCATCCCCGCCATGCGCTGAACGTCGGACGTGCGTGGCGCGAACTCGAAGATCGCTGGATGCAAAGCGCGCCGAGCGCCTGATCGCAGCTGCTCCATGGCTGAACAGACGGCAGACATGTGTTGCATCAACTGTCCCGCCACGCTACATCCCACGCAAAGCCGCCGGTATCCGCAAACGTTAATCAACGCGCTGCAACTCCGTGCAATGCGCCGCAAACGTCGTGGTACGCATATTGCAAAGTCCCGCCGACGTTGAGCCCGCCCCCGCGGGTTTAGCGCCAACACCCCATGCGTCCGAGCCGATTCACACGACGCATCAGACAACGACAATACGGAGACAACATGCAAAACACACGCCTTCGACCCTGCGTCCTGACCGCCATTGCAGCCGCTCTCGGCTGCGCAGCGAGTGGCGCCATCGCACAATCGTCGGTCACCCTCTACGGCACGGTCGATGCCGGCCTCCAGTATCAAAACCGCAGTGCGGCCGGCGGCAGCATCACCGAAGTGCATTCAGGCGGCATCAGCCCGAGCATCTGGGGCCTCAAGGGGTCGGAAGACCTGGGCAGTGGGTTGAAGGCCAACTTCAACCTCGAAGGGCATTTCAGCAGCGACACCGGCACGCTCACCACCGGCCCCGGCTTCAGCTCCGAGCTGTTCCGCCGGCAAGCGAACGTTGGCCTCAGCGGCAACTGGGGAGCGATCACGCTTGGGCGCCAGTACAGTCCGGCGCTCATCGGTACGATCGGCACGGAAGTGCGCGGCTTCAAGGAGCAGTTCTCGAACCTGTACGGCTGGGCCTACAACCAGCTCCCCGCACCGGGCAACGCAATGGGCGCGGGCACCAACCCCGGCAACGACGTGGGCGTGTTCATCGGCAATGCACTGCAGTACTCCAACAACTTCGGCCCCGTGTGGCTGGGCGTTGCGTATTCATTTGGAGAGACTGCCGGCAGCTTCAGGCGCGGCAATGAACTCTCGCTGGGTGCCACCTACACGGGCCCGGCCACAGTTGGCCTCGGCTATCAGTCGACGGCAGACAGCGGCACGGGCGAGACCCTCAGCCGCCTGTGGAGCGCAGGTGTGGCCGTACCGTTCGGCGCCTTTACGGGCCGCGTGAACTACATCGGCGTTACCAATAACGCGCCGACCGGCCAACGTGTGTCAGACGTCAAATCGATCGGTGCCGGGCTCGACTACAAGTGGAGCCCCGCCAATACCGCCACGCTGGCGGGCTACTACAGCAAGTACGAAAGCAGCACCCACGACAGCTCTACCAAGTCGGTCGTGCTGAGCAACGACTACGCCTTCTCCAAACGCACCACGCTTTACGCGCAACTTGTGTACGTCAATGCGGGCGCAGTGGGCACGGTGGACCCGCTGGAAAGTCTCAAGACTTCCATCGTTGCGGGCGGCACGGCGCCGGGCGCGAAGACAGTGCTGGCGGGTGTGGGGCTGAAGCATTCGTTCTGAGCCGTACCTGAGCAGAAAAAACCCTTGGCCAACACCAAGGGTTTTTTTCGCCCCTCGGATGCGAAGACGACGCACGAATCCTGACGCAGCGCATGGTCTGGGCAGGCGATCCGCGCTACGCTCACGTATCCTCAACATCACGATTCCTGCCCGTCCAGGCCACCCGGCGGGTACTCATTGGAGGTGCCTTGATCCGCGTCCTGCCTGCCTTTTTACTGGGCACGTTTAGCTCAATCCTGCTTGCCTTGAACACGCTGTTCTGGAGCGTGCCGCTGTTCACGCTGTCAGCGTTCAAGCTGCTGGTGCCGGCAGTGGCCGTCCGCCGACGGATCGACCCGATGCTCAACTGGGTCGCAACGCGCTGGATCGGTTGCAACAATGCCTGGATCGGCGTGCTGCAACGTGAGCCGTGGAGCGTGGAAGGCGCCGACAACCTGCGCTACGCGGGTTGGTACCTCGTCAATTGCAACCATCGGTCTTGGGTGGACATCTTCGTGTTGCAGCGGGTGTTGAACCGGCGCATCCCACTGCTCAAGTTCTTCCTCAAGCAACAGCTGATCTACGTGCCGGTCATCGGCCTGGCCTGGTGGGCGCTGGATTTTCCGTTCATGCGGCGGCACTCCAAGGCGGCGCTGCGCAAGCACCCCGAGCTGCGCAATCAAGATCGCGAAACCACGCGTCGCGCCTGTGCCAAGTTCGCGCACGTGCCGACCAGCGTCATGAACTTTGCCGAAGGCACGCGGTACACCCCGGCAAAGCACCGGACGCAGTCGTCCCCCTATCGCCATCTGCTCAAGCCGAAGGCCGGCGCCCTGGCCCTGACGCTCAACGCCATGGGCGGAAGGTTCCAGTCGCTGCTCGATATCAGCATCGCCTATCCGGACGGCACACCGAGCTTCTGGCAACTGGCCTCCGGCCAGGCCGGCCGGGTGATGGTGCATATCCGCGAGCTGCCGATCCCGCCGGATTTCTGCACGCACGACTACAGCACCGACTCAGCCTTCCGCAGCGATTTCCACCGCTGGCTCACCGAACTCTGGGAGGAGAAAGACCAGCAGATCGAAAACATGCTGGCGCAGGCAGCCAACCGCGTGGCGTAGCCTTCGCGTCGATGCTTTTTGACTAGGTGATCGAAGCGCCAAACAAAAAGCCCCTTGGCCGTAAAGCCAAGGGGCTTTTGCTACTGCTGGCGGGCTGGCGGAGCGGTGAGTCTGGGGCGGGCCTGTCTCAGCTCGTTCCCTGCCAATCGATTCAGGGTGGATCTGCCTCAGCGCCGAGCGGAGGCGCGTGTTCGAGCAGTGCACAGAGCCTCAAGCAGGTGAACCGGCTTGGCCCTGGGAATTTCGCATCGTCTCAGTGCCGCCTAAGTCTGCCTGCGTAGCTTCTCCATTGCGCACCTCCGCGCGCATGTCAGGAGAAGCACCATGTACCGCTACACCAAGCTTTCCCTCCTCGCCATTGCCATTGCGATGACGGGCGCGGCCGCCTACGCCGCCAAAGCTCATATTCAAAACGACGCCCTCGCTGTCACACAAGCAAAGATCCCGCTGACTCAAGCTGTCGCAGCTGCAGAGCAGCACGCCAATGGCAAGGCGTCACGCGCCGAATACGAGCAGTCGAAACAGGGCTGGGTGTACGACGTGGAAGTTGTGAGCGGAGCCAAAGTCTTCGACGTTCGGATCGATGCCGACAAGGGCACAGTCATTTCCGCTGTCGAGGACAAGGCCGATCACGACGACGTTCACGACAAGCAAGACTGATTGCGTACGGCAACCCTGGGTCTATGTCGAGGCTAAGTCCGCTCAACCAAACTGCCCTCAGGTTCCCACTAAAGCGAGGACACATCATGAATCGGTGGCAGGTAAGTGACGCATGGAACAAGGTGCCCGAGATTGCACTGTCGTTTTGGATCGTCAAGATCATGTCCACGACGGTGGGCGAGACGGGAGCCGATTTCCTGGCCGTGAATGCCGGGTGGGGCCAAGCTGCAACGCGAGCCGTGATGGCCGCATTGTTGGCAGCTGCCTTGTTTGCGCAGCTGCGGTCTCGCCGCTATATCCCGTCGATCTACTGGCTCACGGTCGTCCTGGTCAGCGTGGTCGGCACGCAGATCACGGATCTGTTGACGGATGGGTTGGGTATCAGCCTTTACATCAGCACCACCGCGTTTGCTCTGCTGCTCGCTGCCATCTTCTTCGTTTGGTATCGCGTCGAACGAACGCTCTCGATCGACTCGATCGTCACGCGTCGTCGGGAGCTGTTCTATTGGGCCGCCATCCTCTGTACGTTTGCACTGGGAACCGCGGCGGGCGATTTGGCGACGGAAGCGCTGGGCCTTGGCTTCACGTGGGGAGCCGTGGTGTTCGGCACGTTGCTCGGCGTCACGTACGCCGCCTGGCGTATCGGTGGCAACGCCGTGCTCACGTTCTGGATCGCATACATCCTGACCCGACCCTTCGGCGCGGCGCTCGGCGACTTGCTCACACAAGCAAAAACCTACGGCGGTCTCGGCATGGGCGCCATGTGGACCAGTGCCCTGTTCCTCACGGTGATTGTCTTACTGGTGGCGGCTGAGCAGTTCGGCATGGGAAGAAGCCGAGCTGTAGAGGCCACCGAATAGCGCTTCGTTTTTTAGGAGAACCCCCATGTTCCATCAACACACACTCGTTCGGGCGACTGCCACAGTCTCGGCCATCTTGTTTCTGAGCATCGCCACCGGTTGCTCCAAACCGGAGGCTCAAGCCGCGACTGGGACAGTGCCGGGCACATCGACTCAAACCGCATCACCACCCCAATCCAAAACCGCGTCGAAGCTTGGTGATCTATCGGCGTTTCGCAGCATTGCGACGGACGTTGCCAACCTGGTAGACAAAGGTGATCTGGCGGCCGCCAAAGCACGCATCAAAGATCTGGAGGTCTCTTGGGACGCGGCGGAAGCCGGCCTGAAGCCTCGGGCGGCCAATGATTGGCACGTACTGGATAAGGCCATTGACCGTGCGCTGGCCGCATTGCGCGCCGACACACCCAAGCAGCCCGACTGCAAGGCTGCGTTGACCGATTTGTTGAAAACCTTCGACACGCTGCAAGGTCGGACTTGATTTGCGAGGACGCATGATGAAGACGTCAACAGAGCACGCTCTGGCCAAAGTGCCAGAAGTCACATTGGCCTTCTGGCTACTCAAGATTGCGGCCACCACACTGGGCGAAACCGGTGGTGATGCTGTCTCGATGTCGATGAACCTGGGCTATCTGGTGGGCACCGGCATCTTTGCCGCCGTCTTCTTGGTGTCGGTAGCCGCACAAATAAAAGCCAAGGGCTTTCATCCGCTTCTCTACTGGACCACCATCATCGCCACGACCACGGTCGGCACGACGCTTGCAGACTTCGCGGATCGCTCCCTGGGTATCGGATATGCAGGCGGCTCCACCTTGCTGCTGGCGCTGCTGCTCGGCTCGCTTTTTGCGTGGTACCGCACGTTGGGGTCGGTGTCGGTGAGCACCGTCCACTCGCCCAGGGCTGAAGCGTTCTATTGGGTCACCATCATGTTTTCGCAGACCCTGGGCACAGCCCTGGGCGATTGGACTGCCGACACGGCTGGCTTGGGCTATACAGGGGCGGCCGTGGTCTTCGGGGCGCTGCTTGCCCTCATCATCGTCGCCTACTACTGGACCCGCGTCTCCCGCACGCTGCTGTTCTGGGCCGCGTTCATCCTGACACGCCCCTTGGGCGCCGTGGTCGGCGATTTTCTTGACAAACCACACAGTGCGGGTGGGCTCGCTTTGAGCCGCTACTCCGCGTCGGCCGCACTGCTTGCCTTTATCCTGACCGGCATGCTGCTCTTCAGGCAACGCGCAGCTCGGGTTGCCCATTGACTGGGGGCAATGGCTGGAGGGCACATGCGGGTATTGCTTGTCGAGTTGCTCGGGTTCATCCCCGCCCGATTCAGCGTCGACATCGGCAGCAAAACTGGCTATCGGTACGGCCGCACTGGCGCCCTGAGAATGGCGGTCCCAAACCCACGAAAACGTTGGTTGACGGTACCGCCAAGAACACGGAAACGACAAAGCCCCGCCATTGGCGGGGCTTCGTTCGAACCAGGCTCCGTTTGACCGGGGCGCTGGACTTGCTGGCGGAGCAGTGAGTCTGGGGCTGATTCGTCTCTGCGCACCGCCCTGCTAACAGGGAAATTTGCAGGGAATTTGGCACTTTCCCTTCCCCTGATCCGGCCATACCCCAGATTTTGCGCGGGCTGCCCAGAGGTTGCTCGGCACGACGACCGACTCGGAACAGCCAATAACAGGGAAGCAGGCAGGTTTTCCAGCCTGGCACGTCATGGCAAAACGTTGACGCAACAGACTGTCGCCCGCAGCGGCCGCAGACGTTCGTCTTCATCTAAAACATCCGGTCCTCCCCCAAGGTGTCTGAAATTCGGTAGCCCATTGCCCCAAGTGACCGCGGTATGTGGAACGAAACGGGAACGCATCGATGGAGTTGTAAGGCCGGAATAAATGATGTATTGTCAATGCATGTTATATCGCTGCGGGCAAAGTTGAAAACCGCGCACCCACGGCCGACGGCAAGACAGGCCGCACAGGAAGATGAGAGACACGAAGTGAAACTAGATGGCCTACTGACCAAACCAACGCCTTCTTTCGACGAGCCGCTCGAAATGCTCAAGGCGTGTCACGAGCGTATTGCCGCGCAGTGCGCCACGCTCGCAAAACTGTCTGCACACCTGCCATCGCACGGTGCGGACGAGCAGGCGCGGCAGGCGGCCCGAAACATCATGCGCTACTTCGACGTGGCCGGGCCTCATCATCATGCCGACGAAGAAGAGGATCTCTTTCCGTTGCTGATGGTAGAGGGCCAGCGCCTGCGTTCACCGGTGGTCGAGGTGATCGCGTCGCTGCTCGATGAGCATCGATCTCTGGAAGCAAGCTGGGCGCAGTTGCGAGCAGTCCTTGCCGATATCGCCCAAGGCCAGGTCCGGCCGATCGAGCGCGCCTGGACGGACAGCTTTGCTGACGCATACCGCCGTCACATCGCCGTCGAAGAAGACCAGGTTCTGGTGTTCGCCCAAGCGTGCCTAGATCGGCAGCAACTCGCAAGGCTGAGCGCAGCGATGGTTGCTCGACGCGCTGTGGCATCGCACTGAAACCCCAATGAAGCCCATCACGAGGACACTCTTTCCAGGAGAACCTTCCATGCCAACTTTGACAGACATCCACACCATCTTCGCCCAGCATCATGTTTTCGACGCGCGCGGCATTGCCAAGCGTTTCCGGCACGCGGCCATCTTCGGCGCGCTCGACGCCCTGGAGCCAGGCGAGGTGATGCGCTTTGTCAATGATCATGATCCACTCCCGCTCCTTGCGCAGATTGATCGGCACTACGGGCCGCGCGTGGATGCCGGGTATGTCGCCCGCGAGCCGGGCAACATCGTGATCGACTTTACGGTGAGAGCGGCAGGCTGAATGTCTGCCGCGTCGGCCATCAATGCCGGCGAACGTGTTTTGTGGCCGGCCGCGATCGTCGATCAGGTCGGCATAACGGATGCATGATGCGCAGATGATTCGGTCATTTGCGAACGCGCGGACACGTGCCGGTGACCTGAATACTCGTGGACAGAGGACAACATGCTGACCACAATCCAACTCGACAACGCACGCGCGCCTGACACCAGTTGCGAGACGCTTATGCCGCAGGCGCACCAAGAGATTGAGGCGACGAACGTCACCTGCAACAGTTGCGCATTGGCGCGCTTGTGCACCGCTGAGCCAGTCGACACATCGGCCGCAGAGCGGCTCAACGAGTCCATGCGCGGCATCCGTATGATCAAGCGCGGACAAGCGCTGTACCGCAGAGGCGGCAGCCTCCAAAGCATCTATGCCATCCGTGCCGGCTCCTTCAAAACCGTGATCCATCGGACAGCAGGCGAACAGGTCGTCGGCATCGCCTTGTCGGGTGACCCGCTTGGCGTTGACGGTATCGCCAGCGGCAAGCATGCCTGCGACGCGATTGCGCTGGAAGACAGCTCGGTATGCGTGATGCCGTTCGAGCGACTCGAACGCCTGTGCCATGAGCTGAAGATCGTTCAGCGGCACGTATTGAGCATGCTCAGCGCCGAGATCGTGCGCGGGTCCAAGTGGATGGCGCTACTCGGCACGATGGGAGCGGAGGATCGCGTCGCTACCTTTCTGTTCGACTTGTCGGAACGCTGGAGCGCGCGCGGCTTTTCGTCGACACAGTTCACGCTGAAAATGACACGCGCGGAAATTGGCAGCTACCTTGGGTTGAAACTCGAAACTGTCAGCAGAATGCTGACGAAACTGCAGCAGCGTCGGCTACTTGAAGTGCGCGGCAAAGACATCCGGATTCTCGATATGGACCAATTGCAGGCCGTGGCGATGGATGGCTGCACGCCGTTTTCCCGCTCCCGTTTAGTCTCGATAAACGACTAGGCTGAACAATAGCGTGACGTCCGCCTCGCATGCCCACGCGTCCAGCACCTTACCAACGAAATCCGGACTGTTGTCCATCAGGATGGACGCGGGCAAGCCTCGCATCTCCTTAAGCTGTTCCAGCACTTGCTTGACCCGCAGGCCCGGCAATGAAGTTTCAAGAACACCTACCAGCGCGTGGTCTACTACGCGTCGGACAACCCGCAGATCTTGAACGCCCCCACGACGGGGCACGACGTTTCGGTCGGGCAGTGCCTCCCCTTACATCATTCAGAAGAACTATTACAACCAGCGCATCATTTCGGAGCACCCGGACAATGTAGGATCTAACATCTGCAATATCGATGCATCCTCCTGCCTGACATAGACCGCGCCGGACATTTGTTGATCCCAAAGATGCCGACACCTACTCGTCGCTGGTATAGAGATAGAGCCAACGAGGCGATGGCCCATCAAATCGAAGGCCCATTTCACCTGAGTGCCTAACCGCCATCGCACCCCGCTACGAGAGCGCGGCGCCTCACAGTGGCAAACGAGCGCAGAAGGAGAGACGTCATGAGCGATACACGCGTTTTTGAGGTCTACCGCTACGATCCCGATTCAGATGTCCAGCCCTACATGCAGGCCTTTAACGTCGAGTTGAAGCCAGACGACCGGATGCTGCTGGACGTTCTGATTCACCTCAAGGCGCAGGACCAGACACTGAGCTTCCGAAGATCATGCCGGGAGGGCGTGTGCGGTTCAGACGCGATGAACATCAACGGCAAGAATGGCCTTGCCTGCACGACCAACCTCAACGCGCTGCCGCGCCATATCGTTCTACGCCCGCTTCCGGGCCTGCCCGTCATACGCGACCTGATCGTGGACATGACGGATTTCTTCAAGCAATACCAATCGATCAAGCCGTACCTGATCAACGACACTGCACCGCCGGAGCGTGAGCGCCTTCAATCACCTCAGGAACGCGACCAATTGGACGGCCTCTATGAGTGCATCCTGTGCGCCTGCTGCTCAAGCGCATGTCCGTCGTATTGGTGGAATCCCGACAAGTATGTCGGCCCGGCCGGGCTGCTGCAGGCGTATCGCTTTCTCGTGGATTCGCGCGACGAAGCCACTGCCGCGCGCCTGGACAACCTCGACGATCCCTACCGCCTGTTCCGCTGCCGAACGATCATGAACTGTACGAACGTGTGCCCCAAGGGCCTGAACCCAGCCAAGGCGATCAGCGAGATCCGAAACATGCTCGCCCGCAGGGCAATTTGACCGACGCCGCTTTAACGATCAGGAGAGAACATGGCAACACCACACGCCGCGCCCGGAGAGCTGATCGACGTCCGCCCACTGGGCGCTGCACTCCAGCAAGCAAAATCCGTCGCCTTGATCCGCTCGACGCACCTTGAAGTCATGCGACTCGTGCTGCCTACAGGCGGCCGTATTCCTGTCCATCAGGCGCCGGGAGAAATCACGGTGCAGTGCCTTGAGGGCGTGCTGAAGTTCGGCATGAACTCGGGCACACACACCATGCGCGCAGGAGATCTTCTGCTGCTTCCACCGGAAGAACCGCATTGGCTGGAGGCGGTGGAAAGCGCGTCGGTGCTCGTCACCCTCTATCTTCCGCAGCGCCAATAGGCCAATGGGCCAAGCGGAAGCCGCCTTTCGCGGTCCTGTTCCGAACACCCAACCTTATTGGACAGCCCCCTGCCCAGCGTGCCCCGTCAGCGGTGCCCGCCGCACTTCCGACAGGTAGAGGAGGATCAGCGACACCCACACGATGCCGTAGAGGAACATGAAGCACGACGAGCGCACTCGGAACACGTCCAACAAGACGCCAAAGATGATGGGGAGGAGAAACCCGCCCAGGCCGCCGGCCAGGCCGACGATACCGGTCACGACCCCCATGTTTGCTGAGAAATCGTCCGCCACGTACTTGAAGGTAGACGCCATGCCGAAGGCGAATACGCTGCCCATCAGGAAGATCAGCGCAATGAATGCCGCCAACGGTATCTGCAGATGCAGATTGAATGCCCCGTCGATGGTGTGGATCGCGAGGTCGGTCGGCGGATACGCAAGCAAGAACAGGCAGACCCACGCGACCCACAGCCCCCACCAGGTCACGTTCTGGGCGCCCCAGCGATCGGCAAGCCAGCCACCGACGGCCCTCAGGACCGACCCAGGCAACGAAAACCCCGCCGCAAACGCCGACGCCGCAACCAGCGTCATCCCATACTCATTCTTCAGATACTGCGGCATCCACAACGACAGGGCGGTGAACCCGCCAAAGGTGATCGAGTAGTACTGGCACAGTCTCCAGACGCGCCGGTCACGCAGCACCTTGAAACTGTCCACCCAGGACCCCTGCGCCCGCCCCGCGCCCGGGTCGGACGCCGATGCCAGCCAGAAGATGACCGCCGTCACCAGCAGGGCAACCGCATACGCACGCGGCACGAAGCGCCAGCCGTAAGCCGCCTGCAGCGACGGCGTGAGAAAAAGGTTGATGGCCGCGCCCGACGTACCGGCGCCAAAGAACCCCATCGCAAAACCGCGTCGCTCCTGCGGAAAGAAGCGCGCAACGTAGGGGGTTCCGACCGCGAAGGACGCACCGACGCAGCCGAGAAACAGGCCGATCACCAGAAACTGCCAAAGCGCGGTCGCGTAGCTGACGGCGTACACCGGCACCGCGCAGACGACAAGCAGTGTGGTCATGACGATGCGGCCGCCAAAACGATCCGTCCACGCGCCCAGGGGCAGCCGCATCAGGGCTCCGGTCAGCACAGGCGTGGAGGTCAGCAACCCGAACTCGGTGCCGTTCAGCTTCAGATCTTCGCGCAACTGGACGCCGATCACGCCAAACATCATCCACACCACAAAGCAGACCATGAACGCGAGCGTGCTTGCCAGCAGCACTGACCACGCTTGGGCCGAAATGGCCGGGGCGCCGGCCTGATTGTTCGTTGCGCCTGGTGCTCGCATGCTGGCTCCCCTTCCTCTGTGCGTTGCCGACCTATTGAACCAGGGGTCCGTTGGCGGCCCCAAGATCCACACCTTCGACTTGCGCCTGCGAAGCCAGTATCGACACGTATTGCTGCGTGGCCTTGTGTCTGACGCGCGCTTCAAGGTATTGAGCAATCTCGGCCTCGACCGCATCGAACGGCACGGTGTCGCCCGCCACGCGATGCTCGATGCGCACAACGTGGAATCCGAACCGCGTCTTGACGATGCGCGGCAGAACCCCCGTTTCAGTTGAATCGAACAGCACGCGCTCAAACTCCGGAACGCTATCGCCACGCAACAACTGGCCAAGGCTGCCGCCCACGCCCGCAGATGGGCAATTGGAGACTTCGCGCGCCACGGCCTCGAATGTTTCTGGGGCCTCCAACACCTGCTGCAGTGTCTGCTGCGCCTTTTGCAACAGCAACGCGACCGGCGCACGGTCGGTCACCGCAAACAGGATATGGCTGGCATAGACGATATCGTTGCGCCGGAAGCGAGCCGGGTGGTTCTGGTAGTACCGCTCGCAATCGGCACGGGTTGGCTCGGGTACGGCCAGCTCGCGTTCGAGCAACGCATCGACGCACGCATCATCCAGCGCATCGCTGTCTGAAATGAGCTGCAACGCCACAGCGCGTTGCCTCAGCAACTCGTGGATTGCCAACGCACAGGCCGCCGCAGCCAGCGGCTCGGGCTCGCCTGCGTGGTGCTGCTCTTCCTCTGCGATCAACGCAGCGTCGATCACCACACCGTTGATGCGCACCACGGTTGCACTGCCGGACGTTGCCTGCATGCTCATCAAGCCTCCCCCCATTCAGCGTTAACGCTTGCGCACCAACTGATACGGCCGGATCAGATACGCCAGTGACGCAAAGCCGCTCCAGATATGGACCATCCGCGTGAACGGCGTCACGAGAAAGATGGTGAAGCCGAGCAGGATGTGCAACTGATACGTGAGCGGCACGCCATCGAGCAGGCGCGCGATACCAGGGCGGAAGGTGACCACGCCCTTGACGTAGTCGGTCAGCACCTCGAACAGCGCGCCGTCCATATGCCGCATCGACAGCACCACGGTCCCGAGCCCAAGTGCGAGCTGCACCCACAACATCAGCACGATGACGATGTCCCAAGTGCGGCTGTTGCGCCGGACGCGCGTGTCCGAGAGCCGCCGATGTATCAGCATGGTCAGGCCGATGATCGAGACGATGCCTGCCGCGCCCCCGCCCACCATGGCCAGCAACTGGTGCCCCGATGCCGACAGGAAGGGTGACACCATCCAATGCGGTGCGAGAAACCCGGCAAAGTGCCCCACCACGACTACCAGAATGCCCCAGTGAAACAGATTGCTGCCCACGCGTAACGTGCCTCTGCGCAGCATCTGTGAGGTATCGCTCTTCCACGTGTACTGCTCACGATCGAAGCGGATCAGGCTGCCCAGCAGCAGCACCGCAAGGCAGATGTACGGATAGATGCCGTACAGGAATTCGTGAAGGTAGTCAGTCATGCCAGTTCTCCTGACAGCTTGAATCGGGCCGCTTCAACGGGGTTCGCGAGGGTCACGGGGATGGCCCGGCCGTTTGTCGTAAAAATGGAGCGGTTCGGTCACCGGGGTCTCCGCGCCGACAAAACGCACCGGCTCGTCGGCATAGGCGGCGTCGAGTGCCCGGTAGTCTGCGGCGCTGGGTGGCGCATCGACGTCATCATCGGCGCTCTCGCCATCCGACGACACGCTGTGCCGAATACCGGCCAGCGGTAGCAGCGCACCAACCACGAACCGATACCGGCTCGCCCGCTCGGTCAACCGCGTGGTAATGGCCTGCAAAATCTCGCCGGTCTCAGCCAGCAGACTCCGCGCCTCCTTCTCGGGCAAGCGCGAGAGGTATTCGAGAAACACCGGCAGGTAGTCCGGCAACTCGCCCGGCCGCAAATGCAGACCCTGCTTCTCATACATGTTCAGCAGATCGACCATCGCCTGGCCGCGATCACGCGACTCGCCATGCACGTGCTCGAACAAGTACAGCGAAGTCGCGCGGCCACGGTCGAACAATGCAACATAGCGCTCCTGCAGCGTCATCAGATCGCGCTGGGCGTATTCGTCGATAAAGCGGTCGAGTCCGGCGCGCACGTCCAGGGGCAGCGCGCGTGCCGCATTCAGCAGCGTGCGGGCCTCCGGCAAGGCACGCTGCGTGGATGGGTCGGGGTAATCCAACAGCGCCGACAGCACGGAAAACACAACGCCCGTCGATCCGGTGGTTGCTGCCATCATGTCAGGACTCCTGCCGGATCGGAATCGTGCGCCCGCTCTTGCGCGAGCTGAACAGCCCCACGTCTGAGGTACCGTCCGAGCATCCGTTCCCAAACGAAAAGCCACACGATGCGCGCAAGTCGAAGGCATCTTCGGCATATTCGCGGTGCGTGGTCGGGATGACGAATCGGTCTTCATAGTTGGCGATCGCCAGGTAGCGGTACATCTCTTCGACCTGCGCGGTGGTCAACCCCGCCTGTGCCAGCACGGCTGGCGCTGCCACGCCATCGACGTGCCGCGCACGCATGAAGGCACGCATCGCCAGCATGCGTTCGAGTGCAAGCTTCACGGGCGCTTCCTTGCCCGCCGTCAGCAGGTTGGCGAGATAACGCAACGGAATGCGCAGCGAGTCAACATCGGGCAGATAGCCGTTCATGCCCAGCTCCCCGCTATTGGCGGCTGCATTGATCGGCGAGAGTGGCGGCACGTACCACACCATCGGCAGCGTGCGGTATTCCGGATGCAGCGGAAACGCGATCTTCCAGTCGATCGCCATCTTGTACACCGGCGAGCGCTGCGCGCCTTCGATCCATGCAGCGGGCACGCCGTCGCGCTCGGCCTGTGCAATCACCTGCGGATCGTGCGGGTCGAGAAACACCGACAACTGCGACTCATACAGATCGGTTTCTTGCTCCACGCTTGCCGCCTCGCTAATGCGGTCTGCGTCGTACAGCAACACACCCAGGTAGCGAATGCGGCCCACGCAGGTTTCCGAACACACGGTGGGCTGCCCAACCTCGATGCGCGGATAGCAGAAGATGCACTTCTCCGCCTTGCCGCTCTTCCAGTTGAAATAAATCTTCTTGTACGGGCAACCCGACACGCACATACGCCAGCCCCGGCACTTGTCCTGGTCGACCAGCACGATGCCGTCTTCCTCGCGCTTGTAGATCGAGCCCGACGGGCATGCGGCCACGCAGGCAGGGTTCAGGCAGTGCTCGCACAGTCGCGGCAGGTACATCATGAAGGTGTTCTCGAACTGGCCGTAGATGTCCTTCTGTACGTTCTCGAAGTTGTAGTCCTTCGCCCGCTTCTCAAACTCGCCGCCCAGGATTTCCTCCCAGTTCGGGCCCCATTCGATCTTCTCCAGGCGCTCGCCGCTGATGAGCGAGCGCGGCCGTGCAACCGGCATTGCGGCGGAATCGCCCGCGGTTTGCAGGTGGGCATAGTCGAACGTGAACGGCTCGTAGTAGTCGTCGATCTCGGGCAGATGCGGATTCGCAAAAATCTGCGCCAGCAGCCGCCACTTGCCGCCCAGCTTCGGCTGAAGCTTGCCGTCAGCCTTGCGTACCCAGCCGCCGCGCCACCGCTCCTGGTTCTCCCAATCTTTCGGATAACCGATGCCGGGCTTGGTCTCCACGTTGTTGAACCACGCGTATTCCATGCCTTCGCGGCTCGTCCATACGTTCTTGCACGTTACCGAACAGGTATGGCAACCGATGCACTTGTCCAGGTTCAGCACCATCGCAATCTGTGCACGTACTTTCATGAGCGCGCTCCTGCAGGCAACGAGGCGGGTGAGGTGTCGTCAAGCCAGTCGATCCGCTTCATCTTGCGCACGATCAGGAACTCATCGCGGTTCGATCCAACCGTGCCGTAGTAGTTGAACCCGTAAGACAGTTGTGCGTAACCGCCGATCATGTGGGTCGGCTTGATGGCAATGCGGGTGACCGAGTTGTGAATGCCGCCCCGCGTGCCGGTAATTTCGGAGCCGGGAGTGTTCACGATCTTCTCTTGCGCGTGGTACATCATGACCATGCCGCGCGGCACGCGCTGGCTCACCACAGCACGGGCACAGAGCGCGCCGTTGGCGTTGTAGCACTCGATCCAGTCGTTGTCGGCAATGTCGATCTGCTTGGCGTCGGCTTCTGCCATCCACACGATCGGCCCGCCGCGCGACAGGGTCAGCATCAGCAGGTTGTCCGTATAGGTGCTGTGGATGCCCCACTTCTGGTGCGGCGTGATGAAGTTGAGCACCAGTTCCGGATTGCCGTTCGAGCGTTTGCCGACCATCGCTTCATAACTGCCCGTGTCGATGGGTGGCTTGTACACGCACAAGGACTCGCCAAAGGCGCGCAGCCACGCGTGGTCCTGGTACAACTGCTGACGGCCGCTGATGGTGCGCCACGGAATCAGCTCGTGCACGTTGGTATAGCCCGCGTTGTACGACACGTGTTCCGACTCGATTCCGCTCCACGTTGGCGAAGAAATGATCTTGCGTGGCTGCGCCTGGATGTCGCGGAACCGGATCTTCTCGTCCTCGCGGGCATCTGCCAGATGCGCGTGTTCAATACCCGTCATGGCCGACACCGCTTGCCATGCCTTGACGGCCACCGCACCATTGGTCTCCGGCGCAAGCGACAGGATGACCTCCGCCGCATCGATGGCCGTGTCTATGCGCGGCCGGCCGTTCGCGCAACCCGCATCGTCAACGCGGTAGTTCAGGTCGCCAAGCAGCTTGACCTCGTCTTTCGTATCCCACGAAATGCCCTTGCCGCCATTGCCCAGTTTGTCCATCAGCGGGCCAAGCGACGTAAATTTCTGGAACGTGTTTGGATAGTCGCGCTCGACGGCAATCACCGCAGGCATGGTCTTGCCTGGCACCGGATCACACTCGCCACGCTTCCAGTCGACCACGTCGAACGGTTGCGCCAGTTCTGCCGGCGAGTCATGCGCGATGGGCGCCAGCACCACATCGCACTCCACGCCCAGATGTCCAACGCTCAACTCCGAGAACCGTTTGGCGATGCCCTTGAAGATTTCCCAATCGCTCTTCGATTGCCACGCCGGATCCACCGCCGCCGATAGCGGATGAATGAACGGGTGCATATCGGACGTGTTCATGTCGTCCTTCTCGTACCACGTCGCGGTGGGCAGCACCACGTCGGAGTACATGCACGTCGTGGACATGCGAAAGTCCAGCGTCACCAGCAAATCGAGCTTGCCCTGCGGGGCGTTGTCGTGCCAAGCGATCTCTTCCGGGCGCTTGCCGCCGCTCTTGGCAACTTCCTCGCCCTGCACACCATGCACCGCGCCCAGCAGATGCTTGAGAAAGTACTCGTGCCCCTTGCCGGAAGACCCCAGCAGGTTCGAGCGCCAGACAAACATGTTGCGCGGGAAGTTCACCGGGTTGTCTGGGTCTTCACAGGCCATGTGCAAGGCACCGGAGGCCAGCTCGCGCGCAACGACGCTGGGCGCTTCGCCCGTGCTGGCAAGGCTGCGGCCGACGTCCAGCGGATTCGCCGCCAACTGCGGCGCCGACGGCAGCCAGCCCATGCGCTCTGCGCGCACGTTGTAGTCGATCGGCGTGCCATGAAAGCGCGACTTGTCGGCCAGCGACGATAGCAGCGTCGTCGGATCCATCGGGTCGTAGCGCCATTGGTCAGTATGCGCGTAGAAGAATGACGTGGCGTTCATGTGCCGCGGCGGCCGGTGCCAGTCCAGCGCAAATGCAAGCGCGGTCCAGCCGGTCTGCGGCCGCAATTTTTCCTGCCCCACATAGTGCGACCAACCGCCCCCCGACTTGCCAACGCAACCGCACATGATCAGCATGTTGATGATCGCGCGGTACGCCATGTCCATGTGGAACCAATGGTTGATCCCGGCCCCGATGATGACCATGGACTTGCCCTGGGTTTTGTGCGCGTTTTCGGCAAACTGCCGCGCCACCGAAATCACATCCGCCCGATTGACGCCCGTGATGGCTTCCTGCCAAGCCGGCGTGTATGGCAGGTCATCGTCGTAGCTCTGCGCAATGTCGCGACCGCCCAGGCCCTGATCCAGGCCGTAGTTGGCGACAAACAGGTCGTACACCGTTACGGCCAGCATCTCGCCATCGCACGTCTGCAGGCGGCGTGCGCCAAGTGCGCGCGACAACTCCGACGGATGCCCTGTGTGGTTGAAGTGCGGATGTTCACGATTGCCGAAGTACGGAAACAGTACGTCGACCACTTCGTCATATGCCTTGGCAAGCGAAAGCTGCGGAACGATTACCGCCCCTGACGACGCTTCCGACTTGAGGTTCCATTTGCCCTTGTCTTCGCCGTCTTTCTGCCCCCAGCGGAACCCCACCGACCCGACCGGCGTGACGACCTTGCCCGACAGCTCGTCGATCATCACGGTCTTCCAATCGGGGTTGTTCGCCTCGCCCATCGCGCCTTCAAAATCCGATGCGCGCACCAGCCTGTCGGGCACATACTGGTCGCCGCGCCGCACAAGCCGCACCAGGCAGGGCATGTCGGTGAAGCGGCGGCAGTAGTCCATGAAGTAGTCGCTCTTGCCCGCCAGGTGGAATTCCTTGAGGATCACGTGCCCCATGGCGAGCGCCAGTGCGGCGTCGGTGCCTTGCTTGGGATGCAGCCAGATGTCGCCAAACTTCGCGCCCTCGGCGTAGTCAGGGAACACCGAAACAATCTTCGTGCCCTTGTAGCGGGCTTCCACCATGAAGTGCGCGTCGGGCGTGCGCGTCTGCGGCACGTTCGAGCCCCACAGCATGATGAACGTCGAGTTGTACCAGTCGGCAGATTCCGGCACGTCGGTCTGCTCGCCCCAGGTTTGCGGCGAGGCGGGCGGCAGATCGCAGTACCAGTCGTAGAAGCTCAGGCACACACCGCCGATCAACGACAGATAGCGCGAGCCGGCCGCGTACGAGACCATCGACATAGCAGGGATCGGTGAAAACCCCACCACGCGATCCGGGCCGTACTTGCGGATGGTGTAGACGTTGGCGGCGGCAACGATTTCGTTGACCTCGTCCCACGTTGAACGGACAAAGCCGCCAAGGCCGCGGCGGCTCTGATAGCTGCGGCGCGCGGTGTCGTCTTCAACGATCGACTGCCAGGCCTGGACCGGGTCCATGATCGCACGGCGCTCGCGCCAAAGCTTGACGAGCGCGCTACGCACCATCGGATATTTCAGCCGATTTGCGCTGTACAGGTACCAGGAGTACGACGCCCCGCGCGAACACCCGCGCGGCTCATGGTTCGGCATGTCAGGGCGCGTGCGCGGGTAATCCGTCTGCTGGGTTTCCCACGTAACGATGCCGCCTTTGACATAGATCTTCCAGGAGCACGATCCTGTGCAGTTGACCCCGTGCGTGGACCGGACGACCTTGTCGTGCTGCCATCGTTGGCGATATGCCTCTTCCCACTTGCGGTCTTCGTCTGTGACAGCCCCGTGTCCATCCGAGAACGCTGGCCGCTCGGTGACGAAAAAGCGCAGCCTGTCAACGAAATGGCTCATGGGGACCCCTTCCTGGTTTGCATCGGCAAGCGTTGTCCATTAAAGGAAGAGAATGGCGATATGTAAACTCCGGCTTGTGCGCCAAGCTGTAGCCCCCCCTTCTGCACAGGCCCACTTGTGCACCGCAAAGAGGCCGCGCCGGGTTTCGACGGAGGCAATGGACCATGCCTCGCATGCTATCTAGCCACACCTGCTGAACGGCCCAAAGCCGAGGCGATTCAGTTTGATGCTACTCATGCGCACGTTGTTGATTGGCACCGAATCCTGACCCAACCGAGGTCGCCGCGGGTACCGTGGAACAAAGGGAAATTGACCGGTCAGAAGCCGCCGCTCAAGCTCAGCGAGATCTGGGCGATCCGCGTGCGCCTGCAACTCTCCTCCAACTTGCGTGATCTGGCGACGTTCAACCTCGCCATTGACAGCAAACTCCGAGCGTGTGATCTCGCGAAGCTACGTGTGTGGGATGTCTGCCATGGCGAGCGTATCGCCATTCGGCCCAATGGCCCAGTAGGTATGGTTCAACGATGGCTCTTGTGTGCGGCTGCGCCCGGAATATCCACATCACGTCTGGAGCTACGACTTCGTGCACCACACTACCGAAGACGGCCGCAGCCTGCGGCTGATGACGCTCGTCGACGAGTTCTCGCGCCAGTGCCTGGCCATCAAGGTAGGACGACGCTTGAACAGTATGGACGTCATCGAGACACTGGCTGACGCCATGCTGGCACATGGCATCCCCGAGCATGCGCGCTCGGACAACGGTGCGGAGATGACAGCGAACATCGTGCGTGACTGGCTGGGCCGTTTGGGCGCGAAGACGCTGTTCATCGCACCCGACAGCCCGTGGGAAAATGGCTACTGCGAGTCCTTCAACGGCAAGCTGCGCGATGAGCTGCTCAACGGCGAACTGTTCTACAGCCTCAAGGAAGCGCAGGTCGTCATTGAACAATGGCGCCAACACTACAACACGCAGCGCCCGCATTCGTCGCTTGGATAAAGGCGCTGCCCGAGGTGCTCCGCCGCTTTCCATACCACGCGGAGGCGTCGAGGGAAGGGTCTTTTCGAAATCCCGATGGTGTGGCGTTCAAACTCCAAAATTTACGGCAGATTGCCGCCGGCAAGGGTTTAGGGAACGTTTCAGAAACGGATCGCGCGGTTTGGTCCGAGTTTGGGGCGTCGCCCACGGCGGTGAAATCACTGACTGCGTACGTACAGCCCGTCGCTGCCCAGCCCAATCACTGCGCGGCGTCGCTGCGCCGGATCACCGGCAGCCCCCAGGAGTAGTGCAGCGCGAGGGTGCGGATAGCAAAGCAGATTAAGGCGCCAAACCACGGCGTGAGCGTGAGCGTCCAGTCCATGCGCTGTCCAAGCACCTGGATGGCCGCCCCGACCAGCGCTGCCACGGCGTAGATTTCCTTCTCGAGGATGATCGGCACGCGGTTGAGCACCACGTCCCGTGCCACGCCGCCGCCGACGGCCGTCACCATGCCGAGAAGGATGGCCACCTCAATGTTGTGGCCGAACCCCAACGCCTTATGCGCCCCGACGACGGCAAAGAAGCCCAGCCCGAGCGAATCGAAAAAGATGATCGGCTGTTTGAGGTGGTCAATCATGGGGCGTGCCCAGATCGCAATCGCTGACGCGAGCGCTGAGGTGGCGAGGTAGCGCCAGTCCGAAATGCCCACCGGCGGCAGTGCACCGATACACAGGTCTCGAATCACGCCGCCGCCGCACGCCGTCAGATAGCTGATCGCAAGAACGCCAAACAGGTCGAGCCGCTTCTGTTCGGCTGCGAGGGCACCACTGACCGCGAAGGCGAGGGTGCCCAGCAAGTCGACCAGGACAAAGAGGTTGTGCTCCATCATGTTGCCGGAGAAGTGCAAAGCCATGCCGAGGCCGCCGTGAGCATCGCGTGCAGGCCGGTTTCCAGCGTCGGATGAATGACCGGTGCGAACTTGGGTGAATGGTTACTCGGTATTTTGTTGACCTGCCTGGCCGCTTCGGCTTGTGCATAGATTTGAGGGTCGGTTCCGCCGATGAACCAGAAGACGTAAGGCACATTCCAGGCACGCCCAAAGATGCTGAAGTCTTCACTGGCCGACGCAGGCTTCGTCTCGTAAGCCTTGTCGCCGAACTGGGCCTTGAAAGCCTCTGCCAGCCGCTGCGTGGCGGCCGCGTCGTTTTCGGTGAGTGGATACGCGCTGAGGGTCGTGAACTCCGGCGGCCGCTCGGCGTTCGATGCATCGCACTCCGCACAGCAAATCCGTTTGATAGAAGCCAGCATGTATTCGCGCACATCTTCGTCGAAGGTGCGCATGTTGAGCTTGATTGTGGCTTCGTCCGGGATGATGTTTTCCTTGGTGCCGGCCTGCAGCGCTCCAATGGTCAGCACGGCATTGTCCATCGGCGAAATTTCACGAGAGACAATGGTCTGCAAACGCAACGTGGTGGAGGCGGCCATGATGACCGGATCAATCGACGTCTGCGGCTGAGAGCCGTGCGAGCCGCGACCGAACAGCCGGATTTTCAGGCTATCGCCCGCTGACAGAATGACGCCGGGCCGGTAACTGACCGTGCCGCTGGCCCCGACCATGACATGCTGACCCAGGATGATGTCCGGCTTGGGAAAGCGTTCGGTGCCCCAGTCGTCCACCATGCTGGCGGCGCCGCGCCCTACCTCTTCGCCCGGTTGGAACACCACCATGACCGTACCCCGCCAGGCGTCGCGGTGCTCTGCGAGAACGCGCGCAGCACCGATCAGCCAGGTCACATGCATGTCATGTCCGCATGAATGGGCAACATCGACTTCAACGCCCTCCTCATCCTTGGCCTTGACGGTGCTCGCGTAAGGCAAGCCGGTATTTTCCGCCATGGGCAGCGCGTCCATGTCCGCGCGTAGCATCACCGTAGGGCCATCTCCATTGCGCAGCACGCCGACTACGCCCGTGATACCGACATCGCGTGTGACTTCATAGCCCAGCGCCTCGATATGGTCGGCGGCGATCTTGGCGGTCCGGACTTCCTGCATGGAAAGCTCGGGGTGCTGATGGAGGTCTTTGTAAATGGCTTCGAGCTCGGCCAGCAGCGTGTCGCTGCGGCCGTGCAGCGCGTTGACGAGTGCGTTCATAAAAACTCCCGGGATGCCTTGTGCTTCGCATACACATTCAGTTGCCGCCCTGAAGACTCCATGGGGACGCCCTCTTCAGCGCGGACCCCACAAGGGCTATTCCGCAGCGCACCGGGTCAGGATGACCCTGACCGCGCCAGCAACATGAGGCTCAGTACGCCGACGAGACAATTAAAGAGCATGGAGTAAAAAGGTGCCACTTTGCCGTTCGATGGCACGCACCGACTGCGCCCAGTTCCCCACCTGCGTCTCTATCTTGATGACCTCTGCGCCCATGTCGGCAGGTAGCATGACGCAAGCTTGGTCTGCCAGCACGCACGAGCAGTCTCGCACCGCCACGCCTTGGAGGCAGTTGTCGATCGTATACCCGGAGCAGGTACACAGCAGAAACTGCGTGGTCGCCGAGCAGGACGCCAGGAAGTCCGCCGAGGAGCGGCTCAAGAAGAAGATTGAGGCACAGCAGGTTGCCACGACAGCCGAGCTCAGCAAGACCGTCCTGCTCACCTTCATGGGACAGCGCTACATTCCGAGCGATGTTATGGCAAGACAGATTGACGATCAATTTTCCGTCGAAATCGGCGTCAGGAATTCTGGTCCCAAAGCGATCAAGGGCATCAAGGTGCAGCTCGTCTTCAAGAATACCTTCGGGGAGGCCATCTCCAAGATGCATCTGAATATCGAGCAGGCGATCCCGCCCGGCGGTGAATACGTCTGGAAGGGGAGCAGAAAGATCAACGAGTTCATCGATGAAGATCGCCACTTGATGCACTTGAAGGACGGCCAGTTCTCGGCAGAGATGCAGCCAACGATGGTCGTGTATGCGGACGGCTCCACCATTGGCAACCCCGACGCAACTTGACTGGATGTTTCGCCCCTTCTGAGCGTTAGCCTCTTGGCGCCAAATCGCTTTTCCCGCGACAGGTCTATTGCAGGAGTGAAGCCCATTTGCGGTTTCAAAACGCGCCGCTGTGTCATAGCAATGGCTGACGCCTGCCACGCAGCCCGCTCCACCTGATGGCAGGTTAGATGCTGCGTTTTTTTGCTTTTTTTTCGGTTCATCGCCGAATTCCGCGGAGGGCTTGTGGTCCGGCGGCAGAATTCGGCCAGGAACTGTCGTTCAAGCGATGCAACAATTTGCCGCACAGGCCGGCCAAAAGATTGCCTTGGCAAATACAGCCCTGAAGGGCGCGTGTGAACGCCCGCTTCAAGTTGAAGCGGATCATCGATACGCATGCGGCAAACCGATTGGCAACGTCGTCTTGACGTAGATCTGGATACTGATGCTCTTTTTGCGGTGTAATACTGCGCATCCGCACATGCTGGACATTGTCCGCACCAGGACCGCCCGGCAGCTTCACTAGCCCATCATGCATTTCGCTCGCACCCGCAAAAGACTGACCGCCTGGCTTGGCCTGGTGGCGATGGTGCTTGTGCTTTTTGTGCCGATGGTGAGCCAGGCGCTGGAATTGCACGAGCTGCGGGCGTTCGAGCAGGCCGCGCCGCTTTGCGAGGCCAAACAGTCTGCCTCCGCCAATACCGATCTACCCGCTGGGCACGACATGCCGGCCGGCCACCATGCGGCATGCGGCTACTGCGATCTGCTGGCAGAACACGTGCTGGTGCCGACTATCATCCCAGCGATGGCGGCACCGGCGCCAATCCATGCAACGGCATGGTCCCCGGAGCCCGGGCGCCTGGCCGTGCACCAAGCGCGCGAGGCCGGACGGCCGCGCGATTCACCCCTCCTCTTCTGACCACGTCAACCCGGGCAGCGATTGCGCAACGCACTCGCACCCGGCCAGGGCCGTTTTCAGACAAGACGCCGTGCGACGCACCGACCACTGGTCAGGGCGCGCACGTACATATCAGAGCGAGGAATCTCCATGGCAACACCATCCAACATGATCCGACGCGCAGCACTGCTCGCCTGCGCCGTCGGCGTGTTTGCACCTATCGCGGCGCATGCCTGCGCCACCTGTGGCTGTTCACTCAGCACCGACGCCGCGATGGGCTACTCGGCCATCCCGGGTTGGCGTATCGGCTTCGAATACACCTATCTTCCTCAGAACCAGTTGCGCAACGGCACTCACGCGGTCACGCCAGCGCAGGCTGCCGCCATCAACGATGCCGGCGGCAACCAGGAAGTCGAGCGCCAGACCATCAATCGCTACATCAACCTCGGCATCAATTACAGCCCGAACAGTAGCTGGAACTTCGGCGCGATCGTGCCGTACGTGGACCGCAGCCACACGACGTACGGCGCGGCCACGTCCGACCAGCTCACCCCGGGCAATGTCAGCGGTGGCACCGCTAGCGGCCTGGGTGACATCAAGCTGATCGCCAGCTACCAGGGCTTCCTGCCCACGCACAATCTGGGCGTGCAACTGGGCGTCAAGCTGCCGACCGGCCGCTACGGCGGGCAGAACGTATTGACCGGCAATACAGTCGGGCGCAATCCGGTGTTCTTCAACAGCGGCCCGAGCGCGACGGGCGGGCAAGCTCTGGATACCAGCCTGCAGCCCGGTACAGGTAGCACCGACGTGATCCTGGGTGCCTACTACTACCAGCCCGTCAGCCAGGATTTCGATGCGTTCATCAACGGCCAATTCCAGGCCGCCGTGCACCAACGGCTGAATGAGGCTGGCGCGGACTTCCGCCCCGGCAACCTCGCCACCATGAGCTTTGGCGTGCGCTACGAGGCCAATCCGCACGTCGTGCCGCAGTTGCAGTTCAACGTAACGCGCAAGAACGCCGACAAGGGCGCACTGGCGGATACCACCAACACCGCAGGCACGGTGATCTACCTGTCGCCGGGCGTGACGGTGAGCGTGGCGCACAACGTGCAGATCTACGCATTCCTGCAGAGGGCGCTGTACAGCAACCTGCAGGGTTACCAGCTCTTCCCGCGCTGGTCGGGCACCGTTGGAGCCAGCTATGCGTTCTGATACGGAGTGCCGTTCGCCGCGCGCATGGTCGCGACGTACGTGGCTGCAAGCGGCCAGCACGGTGGCGCTGGGCACCGGGCTGGGTAGCCCATCTCACGATGCACATGCCGCGAGCCTTGAAGTCGGGCGGCCGGCGCCTGCCCTGGTGCTGCACACGATTGATGGCCGCAACATCTCTACCGAAGACCTGCACGGTCATGTCGTGATCCTGAGCTTCTGGGCGACATGGTGTGGGCCGTGCCATCAAGAGCTACCGTTGCTCTCCGATTACGCGGCGAAACACGCGCATCGGGGTCTACGCGTCCTCGGCTTCAGTCTGGACGAGCCAGCCTCGTTGTCAGCGGTGCGGGAAATGGCGGCGGCATGGAGCTTTCCCGTGGGGCTGCTTGGTAGCGCCTATGCGGGTGGCTACGGCCGCATCTGGCGAATTCCGGTCAACTTCACGATCGACCGCAACGGCCTGCTGGCCGACAACGGCTGGGACTCGCGTGAACCCGCGTGGACGGCCGAACGGCTTGATCGCATCGTCACACCGTTGTTGCGTTGAAGGGCCGATCGTGGCGGCGTTGCGCCCATCAAAAAATCCAGCGCATGCCGCCTCGCCTGCTATCGGCAGACGCTGCCAGGGAAGGGGCGACTGACCGTTTTGGGTCGGGAAGCGACCGTCGGCTATGCAAATTGACTGGATGTTTCGCCCCTTCAGAGCGTTACTGGTGTTACCGCCGCGGCTAGCGTGGCGGCCCACACCAGGAGCTCATGATGAACAAATCCCCGACCCCGAAAGGCACCCGGCCGTGCCTCCACGACCAAGTCTGCAACCGGTCCGGAGAAGAGCCGTAAAGGCCTCAAGGCAACTCAGGCCAAGGCCCCCGCCTCCGCCAGTCGCCGCCGGGCCACCAAGCCCCCTCCCGCTGCGGCTTCAAGTGAAGCCGTGGAGGCTTTCGCCACCAAGCAGGCCCAACCGATTGCCCTGCTCAAACAAGCCTCCGGCGCCAGCCTGGCTGATCTGATGAGCGCCACCGGATGGCAGGCCCACTCCGTGCGCGGCGTGATCAGCGGTGTGTTGCGCAAGCGCCTGCAACTGCTGGTGATCTGCGAAACGGTTGAGGGGAATGATGCGTTCAGTCATCACTCGACGCGTTGAATGCGCTCTTCCAACTGGGGCTTGAGACAGCCCAGCACGCCGCTCAGCCGTCCGGCCGATTCAGTCTGAAATACGCGTTCAGCAGTGAGGACTTGTGCACCACGCCAAGCAATGTCTGCGGAGCACCGTTGCCTCCCACGGCGGGTATACCGAAAGCTGCGGGCGCTTGGCGACGCACCGACAAGCGATCCGAGGTCACCGCTACGTGACTCCCCAACCCTGTAGCCGGCTGAACGCGTTCCTCGCCGCCGTCATATCGCCACAGAACCGCCTGCGCAGGGGGCGAGCAGAACCCTGTGACACGTAACGACCCGATGCGCCACGCTCAGCGCGCGATCATTGAAAGTTGTTTTTCCATTCGCGAAGCGCGGCAAAGACGTGCACATCGCCAAGACTGGCTGACGGCAACCGACTGAGCGACTGCCGCACGCTGGGTTCGCGCGAGCGAAGGAACGGGTTGATCTGACGCTCGAGCCCAAGGCGGCTCGGTAGCGTCGGCAATCCTTGCGCGCGCAACATCTCGCAATAGGGCACGTGGCGGGCCAGAGCTTCGTTAGATGGTTCGACCGTCTGCGCGAACCGCAGGTTGGCTAGCGTGTATTCATGCGCGGGACACACTTGCGTCTGCGCGGGCAAGGCCGCGAGCGTATCGAGAGATGCCAGCATCTGCTCCGGTGTGCCCTCGAACAACCTTCCGCAGCCTCCCGAAAACAGCGTGTCCCCGCAAAACAAGAGCGGTCCATCGGGGCAGGCAGCACTGAAATAAGCGATGTGGCCGGCGGTATGTCCCGGCACATCGATCACCTCAAACTGCTGCTCCAAGACATCCACCCGATCGCCCTGCCTCAGCCGGCGCGCAGGCTCGGGAATCGGCTCGCCCGCCGGACCGTAGACAGCAGCGCCGGTTTGCTGGCGCAGCGCCTGCACTCCGCCGACATGGTCGGAGTGATGGTGCGTCAGAAGTATCCCCTGCAGAACCAGACCGTGCTTCTGCAGATAGTCGAGCACTTGTGCAGACTCCCCAGGATCCACGACCCAAGCGTGTCGCTCATCATGCAATACCCAAATGTAGTTGTCAGCGAACGCCGGCAACGGTCGAAGTGTCAACATGGGGAGCCAGCCTTCAGACAAATTCCAGCGCCGACGGCGCCTCGGCTTGCGCGGCGTTGAGTTCATCGCTCGCCGCCAGCGCGGCCAGTTGACCGACGACTCCGTATAGATAGAAGCGGTTGGGCTCTTCATCCGTAGTGCACAACGAGAGCGAGCGCGATTGCGAGGATCGGTCGACCGGCAGCATGGGCGAAAACACCGCCCCCGGGGCATTCAGATGCTCGTCCACGCCCTTGCCGGCGTTGGCCCGATAAAAACCGCCCACGACGTGCTGCCCGATCATGTAGACAACAGGTTCGGCCACGGCGCCGTGCAATCGCTCCCTCGTCGGCACCCCTTCCTGGATGATGACGCGGCTAAGCGGCTGACTATCCTTGGTAACAGCCGAAAGCGGGCCCGAGAGCGCGGTGAAGAGATGAGGAATCATGGCGCGTTGCTTCCGAGATCAGATCAGGCACGCTGAGCCATGCCCGCGCGATGGCACGCTCAGCGATAGTGACCGAGGCGCTCAAGCACCTCGATCTTGTAGCCGTCCGGATCCTGGATGAAGAAGAAGCGGGCTAGCAACGCATCGTTTGCCTTGAATTCCTTGACCGCCAGCGGCTCGTAGCCCGCCCTGAGCAATTCGGCATGCTTGGTGGCCACATCGTCGACAACCACGGCCACATGGCCATAGCCGTCGCCGTGGGTGTAGGGCTCCTGGCGGCCCTTGTTCAAAGTCAGTTCCAGTTCAACATCGTTCTCTGCATTGCGCAGGTAGACGAGCCCGAAGTCCGGAAAATCGAGCGTATGCGAGGGCGTGAGGTCCAGTACCTCGCGGTAAAACTTCAGCGACGCGTCCAGGTCGCGCACGCGGATCATCGTATGGATGAGCTTGGCCATGTTTCAGTGGGTAGTCTGTAGTGTTCTCTTCTGCGGTGCCATCTGTGCCTGCATCACCCCCTCAGCCTGCCGTGCAGCTTCGAGCTGGTCGCATTTGCGACGAAGGTAGCGCAGACAGGTCACCCGCAGGAAGGACGTGAAATTCTGAACGTCGCCCCTGTGATGCAGGATCTCGTCGTGAAACTGGACGATCAGCGCGTTGGTGGTCATGTTTTCATCCGCGGCGAGGATCGCCAAGGTATCCCAGACAAAGTTTTCCAGCCGGATGCTGGTGTGTACCCCATGAATGCGCACGGAGCGCGTACGCGACTCATAAAGAATGGGATCAGCGGTGACGAAGAATTCACACATCGCAGTCTCCTGCAGAGGGTCAACCGACGCTGCGGCACTCAGATCGAACGTTGCGACATCTGCTTGGCAATGTAGTCAGCCTGCCGGATAGCGAGCGTAACGATGGTCAATGTCGGGTTTTCCGAGCCGCCCGTGGTGAACTGGCTGCCGTCGCTGATGAACAGATTCGCGATGTCATGTGTCTGCCCCCATTTATTGCAGACGCCATCCTGCGGGCGGGCGCTCATGCGGGCGGTACCCAGATTATGGGTCGACGGATACGGCGGCGTGCGGAACGTCTTGATCGCACCGACTGCACCGTAGATGCGCTCGGCCTGGGTGTAGGCGTGTTTGCGCATGGCGATGTCGTTTTCGTGATCATCGAAGTGCACATTCGGCACGTAGTTGCCCCATTGATCCTTGACGTTCGTATTGAGCGTAACGCGGTTCGTCTCACGCGGCATGTCTTCACCGACGAGCCACATACCCGCCAAATTCGTATAGTGATCCATCCACCACGCGAAGTCGGAACCCCATCCTCCCGGATTCAGAAAGGCTGCCATGAACGGAATACCCAGCGACAGCGTTTCGAGTTCGTAACCGCCGACGAACCCACGACGGGTATCGTGGCGAGCCTCGTCACGCACAATGCCGGCCATGGTCGTGCCGCGGTACATGTGCACAGGCTCCTTGAATGCCGCATAAACCGACCCGGTCATATGGCGCATGTAATTGCGGCCGACCTGACCCGACGAATTGGCCAGACCGTCCTTGAACATGTTCGAAGCGGATAGCAGCAGCAGACGCGGTGTTTCGATGGAGTTCCCCGCCACGCAGACGATGCGCGCCTTTTGCCGCTGTTCCTTGCCGTCCTTGTCCATATAGATGACGGCATTCACGCGCCCCTTGTCATCGTGTTCGATGCGGGTGACATGCGCCTGCGTGCGCAACTCGAAATTGCCGGTAGCGTCTGCCTCGGGCAACTCGGTGTACAGCGTCGACCATTTGGCGCCGCTCTTGCAGCCCTCGAAGCAGAAGCCGAGCTGCATGCAGCGTGCGCGACCCTTGCGCGGCTTGCTGTTGATGGCCATGTTGCCGGTGTGCACTTCCTTATAGCCGAGCCGGGTGGCGCCGTTGTACATCACCTTGAAGTTGTTGTTGCCCGGCAGGCCCGGGATGCCATTGGTGCGCGTGACGCCCATCTTGTCTTCGGCCTTGGCGTAATACGGCTCCAGCTCCTTGAGCGTGAGAGGCCAATCCAGCAGATTCGCTCCCTTGAGGTCGCCGTAGAGCGTCCGGGCTTGAAATTCATGCTCCTGGAAGCGCAGAGAAGCGCCGGCCCAGTGCGTGCTTGTACCTCCAACCGTCTTGCAGATCCAGGCAGGGAGTTCCGCAAAATCCTTGGCAATGCGCCAGCTTCCGGAGGTCGTGCGCTTGTCGAGCCAAGCCAGTTGGCTGAAGGCCTTCCATTCATCATTGATGAAGCTGGCATTCGACTGCTTGCCGCCCGCTTCCAGCACGACGACCTTGATGCCTTTCTGGCACAGCTCGTTGGCCAGCGTGCCGCCGCCGGCACCAGAACCGATGATCACGACGACCGAGTCATCGCTGAAATCAAACGTTGCCATACATGTCTCCTGTATTGCGCACCAGCATGCCGCCGGCATTTTTGTCTCGCTCCGGTCAACGGGCTCGGCTCTGCGTCGAGCGCTTAACGGGCCTGAAGCGGAGGGTTGTTGCGACGCGTATCAGCCCAGAAACGGCGGCGGACTCGCTTCCACCGGGGGCGCTGGCAACCACTTCAGATCCTGGAAGCCGCGAGTGATATAGCCCCCCTTTTCCCACGCCGATCCCGGGTAGCCGAACGTGGCAAACGCCATTTCGTTGTCGTAGAGCGAGGTCACACACTGGCCTCGAACCGTGTTGAAGAAGGGCTTGCCTTCCATGGCCTTGACCGCTGCCAGGCGCCTCTTTGCGCTGGCCTTGATGAAACTGCCGCCAGCCAGCTTATCGAGCGCGGCAATACCTTCGTGCAACTGCGTGGCCGCCTGGGCGTCCTGAGCGGCTTTTGCATCCAGGTCTTTCACGAGCAGTGCATAAGCGGCGTCGGGCAGCTTGGCGTGGGGAAACAGCACACGCCCCATCTGCAGCAGCGTGTCGCCCTCGGCCTTGCTCAGCGCCTTGAGCTCGACAGCCCACACCGTAGACGGGGCCAGCAACGCCAGCGGGCTGCCGATGGCCAACGTGCCCACGAGCACGCCGGTACCTTTGAGCATGCTTCTACGTGTCAGCGTCAGTTCCTTCTTCGAAGCTGCCGCGCCCGGTTCTTGATCATGTGAAATGGGAATGACTTTCACAGGCGTAACCTCCAGAATGTTCAGCGCTTGTCGCCATGCGGCGGACTGACGCGCGTTTTCACAATGTCACCACGAACAGCAAGACAGCTCGCTAAACTCATTGATCGGGGCAGTCGGCCAAAATCCACGCAGCCAGAATCCTGGCATCCGCATCGGACAACTGGGCCTGAGGCGGCATGGCAATCTCACCCCATTTTCCTGCCCCGCCTGACTTGATGCGCGCACCGAGGACAACGGGATTCCCGCCTTTGTATTTGGCCGCCACGTCTTTGTAGGCGGGCCCGACCACGCGTGATTCGACCGCGTGGCAACCAAGGCATGCATTCTGCGAGAGCAGCGCCTTGGCCCGGCCAACATCCAGTGCAGCATGCGACGCGCTCGCCGCCAATAGAGCAGCGCCAATCAATGCGCTGCGGAACAGGACGCGCAGGGTCTGCATGTGCGCGTCCTCACTTGACTTGGGCGGGATATTCAAGGGTGTCGTCTCCATCATGGATCTGGCTCCTCTCTGATGAAGGAGTTGATGGGACTATAGGAGCAAGCATGAGAGCACGGGTCACATCCCGTTATTCACAGGGGAAACCCTTGTGAAGCAATTGAGTCGGAATGACGCAAACGTGCGCGCAGTATGGGCTGGCTGGGCCTGAACTAAAGTTCGAACTTGCGCTGCTGTTGTGTCTCAACGCACGCGATGACCGTTCCACCTCGGGCAACGCATCCGCCCTGCAAGATCCGCATGGCATTCTGTTTGTTGCGCAGTAACGCCCCACGCCGCCCCGTTGCTCGTGTTTCGACAAACGGGGCGTGATCGCCAGGCTGCGGCCCAGGATCACTGAGAAAACGCACGCCGGTCCAGACCTCGGATGCCCTCAGGCAGCACGTGCCATTGCCCATCGATTGGGCCACCCAACGCCAGTTGCTCGGGTTCATCCCCGCCTGACTCATTACCGATATCGGCAGCAAAACCGGCTAACGGTACTGCCAAGAACGCGTAAACGACAAAGCCCCGCCAATGGCGGGGCTTTGTTCGAACCAGGCTCCGTTTGACCGGGGCGCTGGACTTGCTGGCGGAGAGGGTGGGATTCGAACCCACGGTACCGTCGCCGGTACGCCTGATTTCGAGTCAGGTACATTCGACCACTCTGCCACCTCTCCGGTAACTGGGTCGCTGAATCGCGAAACCGCGACTATAACAGAATTTTTCCGGCCAGATCAAGAGGGCCCCGGCGCCACTCGATCAAACTGCGGGCTTCAGCACTTCCTGGCCACCCAGATACGGGCGCAGTGCCGTCGGCACCGTGACCGAGCCATCGGCGTTCTGGTAGTTCTCCAGCAGGGCCACCAGCGTACGGCCCACGGCGAGACCCGAGCCGTTGAGCGTGTGCACCAGCTCAGGCTTGCCCTGCGCGTTGCGGAAGCGCGCCTGCATCCGGCGCGCCTGGAAGTCGCCCATGTTGGAGCACGAGCTGATCTCGCGATACGTGTTCTGCGCCGGAATCCACACCTCGATGTCGTACGTCTTGGTGCTGCCGAAACCCATGTCGCCGGTGCACAGCACGACGGTGCGGAACGGCAGTTCCAGCTTGCGCAGGATGTTCTCGGCGCAGTTCGTCATGGCCTCCAGCGCGGCGGCCGAGGTTTCAGGCTGCACGATCTGCACCATCTCAACCTTGTCGAACTGGTGCTGGCGGATCATGCCGCGCGTGTCCTTGCCGTACGAACCGGCTTCGGAACGGAAGCACGGTGAATGGGCCGCGAACATCATCGGCAGCGTATCGGCGGCCACGATCTCGTCGCGCACGAGGTTCGTGAGCGGCACTTCGGCGGTCGGGATCAGGTAGAAGTTCTCGACGCGCTCGCCGTCTCCCTCTTCTGCGCTGTGCCCCATCTTGCGCGGCACGCGGAACAGGTCTTCCTCGAACTTCGGCAACTGGCCCGTGCCACGCATCGAAGCAGCGTTGACGATGTACGGCACGTACGCCTCGGTGTAGCCGTGCTCCAGCGTGTGCGTGTCGAGCATGAACTGCGCGAGTGCGCGATGCAGACGCGCCACCTGCCCTTTCAGGACGGTGAATCGTGCGCCCGACAGTTTGGCGCCCGCGTCAAAATCCAGCCCCAGCGCGGCGCCCAGGTCTACGTGGTCCTTCACGGGGAAGTCGAACGTGCGCGGCGTGCCTTCGCGGCGCACTTCCACGTTCTGCGTCTCGTCGCGGCCGGCCGGCACGCTTTCGTGCGGCAGGTTCGGGATCGACAGCATCAGGTCCTGCAACTTCGCCTGCACCACGTCGAGTTGCGCGGCAGACGCTTTCAGCTCGTCACCGATGCCCGACACCTCGGCCATCACGCCCGATGCGTCCTCGCCCTTGCCCTTGAGCACACCGATTTGCTTGGACAGGCTGTTGCGGCGGGCCTGCAGCTCTTCGGTGCGGGTCTGGATGGCCTTGCGTTCCGCTTCGAGCGCGGCAAAGCCGGCCACGTCGAGCACGTAGCCGCGATCTTTGAGGCGCGCGGCGACGGCGTCGATGTCTTTGCGCAGCAGTTGGATATCAAGCATGGTGGAGAAAAAGGAAAGCGAAGATTGCGAGCGATCTGAATGACCGAAAAGACCGATTTTATCGTACCGGCCCGTAGGGATTATTTGTTGCGGGAGGATTTGTCCTGCTCGGCATGCCACTGCGCATCCAGCTCGCGCAGGTGCCGCAGCTTCTCGCCAATCTTGCCTTCCAGGCCGCGCGGCGTCGGCACGTACCAGTTCTGCGCGGGCAGATCGTCGGGAAAGTAGGTTTCGCCAGCGGCGTAGGCCTCGGGCTCGTCATGCGCGTAACGGTAGGCATGGCCGTAGCCGAGTTCTTTCATCAGCTTGGTCGGCGCATTACGCAGGTGCACGGGCACGTTGCGCGACTTGTCCTGGCTGACGAAGGCCCGCGCCGCGTTGTAGGCGTTGTAGCCGGCGTTCGACTTGGGCGCGATGGCCAGGTAGATCACCGCCTGGGCCAGCGCAAGCTCCCCTTCCGGCGAGCCCAGGCGTTCGTACGTTTCCGCGGCGTCGAGCGTGATGCGCCCGGCGCGCGGGTCCGCCAGGCCGATGTCTTCCCACGCCATGCGTACGATGCGGCGCGCAAGATAGCGCGGGTCCGCGCCGCCATCGAGCATGCGGCAGAACCAGTACAGCGCGCCGTCCGGGTCGGAGCCGCGTACGGACTTGTGCAGCGCGCTGATCTGGTCGTAGAAGGCGTCGCCGCCCTTGTCGAAGCGGCGCAGATTTTCTGACAGCGCAGAGGCCAGCAGCGCCTCGTCAACGGCGGGCACCGCATCGCCATCCGCTTGCGCGCGCGCGGCGCGGGCCACAATTTCAATGTTGTTGAGCAGCTTGCGGCCATCGCCGTCGGCCGACGCGACGATGGCGTCGAGTGCGGCGGGCGTCCACTCCAGCCCGCCCAGCTCCTGACGTGCACGTTCGGCAAGCTGCTTCAGCTCGTCGTCCGACAGGCTCTTGAGCACGTACACCGCAGCACGCGAGAGCAATGCGCCGTTCACCTCGAACGAGGGATTTTCCGTCGTCGCGCCGATGAAGGTGAACAGCCCGCTTTCCACGTGCGGCAGGAAGGCATCCTGCTGGCTTTTGTTGAAGCGATGGACCTCGTCGACGAACACAAGGGTGCGGCGGCCGTGGGCACGAAACTGCTCCGCACGCTCCACGGCCTCGCGGATGTCCTTGACGCCAGACAGCACGGCGGACAGCGCGATGAATTCCGCGTCAAACGCGTTGGCCATCAGCCGCGCCAGCGTGGTCTTGCCCACCCCGGGCGGGCCCCAGAGGATCATCGAATGCGGCTCGCCGGAGGCGAAGGCCACGCGCAGCGGCTTGCCCGGCCCCAGCAGATGCTGCTGGCCGATCACATCGTCGGCGGAATGGGGGCGGAGGCGCTCGGCCAGCGGCATGTGGGCGGGCGCGTCCGGGAAGAGAGATGCGGAAGCGTTCATGCGGGGATTGTCGCAGAATCCGCCCGCCGGCCGGTTCCCACGGCAACGTCAGGCAGCGCGTGCGTCCAACGCCGGCTCCTCTGCGACCGGGCTGCTCCGGCCAATCCACCATCAGCACGCAGCTGTCCACGCTCGAAACCCGCCTGGGCTACCGCCTATGCGAACGCGGCCGCAGCGGCTTCCGGCTCACCGCGCGCGGCGAACGCTTCGTCGATTCCGCACGCAAGCTGCTGGGCGCGCTCGATGTCTTCAGCGCAGAGGCCCGCAAGGTGGGGCGTACTCTGGTCGGCACGTTGAATCTCGGATTGATCGGTCATGCGCCCATCAACGCGAATGCGCGCATCAGTCAGGCCATCGAGCGCTTTCGGGAGCGCGATGAATCCGTGCATTTCATGGTCTCGGTGCGCCCGCCCGGGGAGCTGGAAGGACTGCTGCTCGACAACAAGATCCACATGGCGATCGGCTATTTCTGGCACCGTGTGCCGGCGCTGGACTACACGACGATCTTCCACGAGACGCAGCTTGCGTATGCGGGACGCGGCCATCCGCTGTTCCGCAAGGCTGGGGACGTGACGCCCGCGCAGGCGCTGGCGCACGCATGGGCGTGGCGCAGCTATCCGCTGCCCGAAGCGGCGGGGTCGCCGGCCGAGCGGCCGGTGACTGCGGTGGCAGACAACATGGAAGCGGTGGCAATGCTGGTGCTTTCGGGCCGGCACCTGGGTTACCTGCCGGAGCACTTTGCGGCGCCCTATGTGGCCCAGGGCCTGTTGACGCCGTTGGCACCGGCAGCCATGCGCTACGAGGTGCCGTTCGACATGGCGGTGCGCCGCGACGCCCGGCGCAATGATCTGCTGGCCGCCTTCATCGCTGACATGAAAGCGGCCCACGCCTGAAAAGGCGGGGCAATCCGTCAGTTCGATGCCCGCTGTACCAGCCCCATGAACGCCTTGGCGGGCAGCGGCCCGTGACACGATTGCGCGCCGTTGGACGCACGCAGCAGCAGCCACACGTTCTCGCTGGCCGGCGGCTGAATCACGAACGGCTGACGCGCCGAAGCCTCGGGCAGGCGCGGATCGGCCGGCGCCTGGATCGGCACGACCTGCCCGGCGTGGCCCTTCACCAATGCGCTGCACTCGGCGCTGGGCAGCTCGGTCGCGTGCAGGAAATCCTTGTTGACCAAGGCCTCGGCCAGCACCGTGTCTGGCGCGGTGAGGAAGGAATCGACGTCAAAACGGGACGCACCGGTGGAGGCACATCCCGCAAAGACGGCCGCCGCTGACGCAGCGACGGCAACAGCGGCTGCTCGGTGCAGCGACGTGGTGAACGGCAAAGGCATGGTCGGTCTCCTGGTCGAAAACCGGCCTGCACGCGTCATTGCTTGATGACGTCGGCCCCTTTGGGCGGCGTAAAGCGGAACACGTTGGCCGGCAGTTGCGGATTCTTCTGGATGTTCGAGAACGTCAGCAAGGTGGTGTTCCCGAAGGCGTCGCGCAGCTCCATCCCCTGCAGCTCGCCGCTGCGAAAACCGATGGCGATGCGCTGGAACTGGGTGTCCTTTGCCTTGGGGGTGAGTTCGACCCAGTCGATGCCGTCCTTGGTGCCGCCTTCCTTAAGCGTGAAGTTTTTGGCCAGATCATTGCTGCCAAACAGGATGGCAGCGGGGCTGGAGCCCAGCGACGCATCAAGCTTGCGCTCCGTGATCTGGTTCAGGTCCTTGTCGAAGATGTACAGCATCTGGCCGTCGGCCGAGAGCTGCTGTTCGTACGGCTTCACATAGCGCCAGACGAAGCGGCCCGGGCGCGAGAAGACAAAATCGCCGTTGGACGTCCCGGCCACGCGCAGCGGGCTGCCGTTGGTGCCGCCCTTCACCTGCCGTTGCACGAACTCGCCGCGCGCAGTGCTGACGTTGCTCACAAAGGCGTTGAGCTGTTCGACCGCACCTGCATAGGCGCCGGCAGACCATGCCGCCAGAGAGACCAGCCCGGCGGCCATCAGGTGACGCGCGTTCAACACAAACATAGGAATCCCGGTTTCAGTTGATCTTGTTGTTAGTGGCCGGCAGCGACGGAACATTCCGCCCGTGCGGTAACGCGATGTAACGGCAAATGCGCGCAGCGCGCGGGCAGCGTCATTCCTCTTCGACGACGTTGCCGTTGCGGTTGGGCGCCAGGATTTCACGGTTGCCGTTGCCCGACATGGCGGACACGAGCCCCGCCTTTTCCATGTCTTCGAGCAGGCGTGCGGCGCGGTTGTAGCCGATGCGCAGGTGACGCTGCACCAGCGAGATCGACGCGCGGCGATTCTTGAGCACCACATCGACAGCCTGGTCGTACAGTGGATCGGCCTCGCCGCCGCCCGCACCCACAAGGCCAGCACCGCCACCAGAGCCATCGCCACCGCCCTCGCCATCGGCCACACCGCCTTCGAGAATGCCTTCGATGTAGTTCGGCTCGCCTTGCGCCTTCAGGTTATCGACGATGCGGTGGACTTCCTCGTCCGACACGAACGCGCCGTGCACGCGCACTGGCAAGCCGGTGCCCGGCGCGAGATACAGCATGTCGCCCATGCCCAGCAGCGCTTCGGCGCCCTGCTGGTCAAGGATGGTGCGCGAGTCGATCTTGCTGCTGACCTGGAACGCGATCCGCGTCGGCACGTTGGCCTTGATCAGGCCCGTAATCACGTCCACCGACGGACGCTGCGTTGCCAGCACGAGGTGGATACCGGCGGCACGCGCCTTCTGCGCAATCCGCGCGATCAGCTCTTCGACCTTCTTGCCGACCACCATCATCAGGTCGGCCAGTTCGTCGATCACGATGACAATCATCGGCAGCTTGTCGAGCGGCTCCGGCGCGTCAGGCGTCAGGCTGAACGGGTTGGGAATCTTTTCTTCGCGCGCAGCGGCTTCTTCGATCTTCTTGTTGAAGCCGGCCAGGTTTCGCACGCCCATCTTGCTCATGAGCTTGTAGCGGCGCTCCATCTCGCCCACAGCCCAGTTGAGCGCGTGACCGGCTTGGCGCATGTCCGTCACGACTGGGCACAGCAGATGGGGAATGCCTTCGTAGATGCTCAGTTCCAGCATCTTCGGGTCGATCAGAATCAGGCGCACCGCGTCGGCCTTCGCCTTGTACAGCAGCGACAGGATCATCGCGTTGATCCCGACCGACTTACCTGAGCCCGTGGTACCAGCCACCATGCAGTGCGGCATCTTGGCCAGGTCGGCCACGACCGGCTTGCCGGCAATATCCTTGCCCAGCGCCAGCGTGAGCTGCGATGCGCTCTCGTTGTAGACCTGCGAGCCGAGAATCTCCGACAGGCGCACCGCTTGGCGCTTCGGGTTCGGCAGCTCCAGGCCCATGCAGTTCTTGCCTGGAATTGTCTCCACCACGCGGATCGACACCAACGACAGCGAACGCGCCAGGTCCTTCGCCAGGTTGACGATCTGGCTGCCCTTGACGCCCGTGGCGGGCTCGATTTCGTAGCGCGTGATGACCGGGCCCGGATAGGCCGCCACCACCTGCACTTCCACGCCGAAATCCTTGAGCTTCTTCTCGATCAGGCGCGAGGTGAATTCCAGCGTCTCGGCGCTCACGGTTTCCACAACCGGCGGAATCGGATCGAGCAGCGCGAGCGGGGGCAGGTCGGAATCGTGCATGTCGACAAACAGCGGCTGCTGCTTCTCGCGCTCCACGCGCTCGCTCTTGACCACGGCGGTCGGGCGCACGATCTGCACCGGCGGCGATTCTTCAATGCGCACGCGGCGGGTTTCGACCACTTCCTCGCGCTCGACCTTGGCCGCCTCGCCGATGGCGCGGTCCTGTTTGCTCTCGCGGCGCGTCTTGAAGCCGACGAACAGCATCTCGACGCCGGCGCCGATCTGCTCGGCCAGGTTCAGCCACGAGAAATGGAAGAACAGCGACAGCCCGACCAGGAACGTAAACAGCAGCGCCAGCGTGCCGCCGGTAAAGCCCAGCGAATGCTGCATCGCCCCGCCGATCACATCGCCCAGCACGCCGCCCGGCGCACGCGGCAGCTTCATGTGCAGCGAGTACATGCGGATGGCTTCCAAACCCATGCTGGAAGCCAGGATGAGCGCAAAGCCGATCCACGTGACACTGGCATCAACGCGCGGCATGGAGGTGCGCGGCAGGCGTTCGTCCGACATCAGCTCGCGCCAGCCGCGCCAGACCTTGCGCACGAGCAGCACCGCCCACCAGTAGGCGGACGCGCCAAAGACAAACAGCAGCAGATCGGCCAGCCACGCGCCCACGCGGCCGCCCAGGTTGCGGATTTCGTCGACCTGGCTGGCGTGGGTGAAACCGGGATCGGCGCGGTTGTATGACAGGAGAATGATCAGGAAGGCGATGGTCACCGCCAGCAACAGGAACCAGCGGACCTCCCCCAGCAGCCGCCCAATGCGGGACGGCAGTGCGGACGGATCGGTGCGGGTTGTCGGAGTGGTGGAAGCTCGAGCCATGCGGGAGACGGGTGCGCCGCTTGGACGAGGCCGCGCGGCTTGGGACAGCACAAATACGATGCCAACGATTGTAACGCGGCCCTATCACCGCCATTGGAATTTACAACCGGGCGGACGAGGGGGTGCCACTTTATAATGGCGCCCATCACCCTCACCTAGCCTGCACGGCGGCGCTCCACCCCTCGTGCCGCGCACACTCAGAACGCATCATGGCAAAACACGCAAAAGTGCTGATCCTTGGCTCCGGCCCCGCCGGCTACACGGCCGCGATTTACGCTGCCCGGGCCAACCTGAACCCGGTGCTGGTCACCGGCCTGGCGCAGGGCGGCCAGCTCATGACCACCACCGACGTGGAAAACTGGCCCGCTGACAAGGAACACCTGCAGGGCCCCGAGTTGATGCAGCGCTTCCTGGAGCACGCTGAGCGTTTCAAGACCGAAGTGCTGTTCGACCACATCCACACCGCGCATCTGAAGGAAAAGCCGATCCGCCTGGTGGGCGATTCTGGCGAATACACCTGCGACGCGCTGATCGTCTCCACCGGCGCTTCGGCCCAATACCTGGGCCTGCCGTCGGAAGAAGCCTTTGCGGGCCGCGGCGTGTCTGCATGCGCCACGTGCGACGGCTTCTTCTACAAGGGCCAGGAAGTGGCCGTGGTGGGCGGCGGCAACACCGCCGTGGAAGAAGCGCTTTACCTGGCCAACATCGCCAGCAAGGTCACGCTCATCCACCGCCGCGACAAGTTCCGCGCCGAACCGATCCTGATCGACCGACTGCATGAGCAGGAGAAGAAAGGCAAGATCGAGATCAAGACCAACATGGTGCTCGATGAAATCCTGGGCGATGAATCCGGCGTGACGGGCGCCCGCCTGAAAGGCACGCACGAGAACGAAGGCAAGACCGAAGAGATCAAGCTGGCGGGCGTGTTCATCGCCATCGGCCACAAGCCGAACACCGACATCTTCCGCGGCCAGCTCGACATGAACGACACGGGCTATATCCGCACGAAGAGCGGCCTGGACGGCATGGCCACGGCCACCAACATCCCGGGCGTTTTCGCCGCCGGCGACGTGCAGGACCACATCTACCGCCAGGCCATCACCAGCGCCGGCACGGGATGCATGGCAGCACTGGACGCCCAGCGCTACCTGGAAAGCCTGGAATAAGCTGCACCGCCCCGGGTTTCCCGGGCGCAAACAACGCGGCCGATGGGTGACCATCGGCCGCGTTGCCATGTGCGGCACCTTCGTATAATCGACACACGCCCCACCCCGGTGTGCTCGCCTGCCTTCACCATGAAACGCGCCCCTTCCCCCGCCAACAAGCTCAGCCTGACCGATCTGGCCGGCCTGCGTGACCAGCTCAAGCATGAGACGCAAGCACGCGAAGCCGAACGCCAGCGCGCCGAAGCCGCCGCACGCAAGGCGGCCGAAGAAGCCAACGTGTTCCGTGCCAGCATCGGCGAGGTCAGCGCGCTGCGCCAGAACAAGCGCGTCGAACATCCGCGCAATCCGCCCGCGCCCGAACCCGTGCACTCGCGCGCCGAAGAGCAGACCGTGCTGCGCGATTCCCTGTCGGATGAATTCGACGTGGACAACTTACTCGAGACCGACGACACGCTGTCCTACCGGCGCCCCGGCATTGGCGACGACGTGCTCAAAAAGCTGCGCCGCGGCGAGTGGGCTACGCAAGACCAGATCGACCTGCACGGCATGCGCCGCGAAGAAGCCCGCGAGGCGCTGGCCGCCTTCCTGCGCCGTGCCGTGCAGCGTGGCATCCGCTGTGTGCGCGTGATCCACGGCAAGGGACTCGGCTCGCCCGACAAAACGCCGGTGCTCAAGGGCAAGGTACGCTCGTGGCTGGTGCAGAAGGAAGAGGTGATCGCCTTCGTCGAGCCGCGCAACACGGCGGGCGGCGCGGGCGCGGTGCTGGTGCTGCTGCGCCAGCCGTACGGCTCCTGACGCGCAGCCCTCCTTACACCTGCTCACAACAAGAACAACACGCACATGCACGTGACCCGCCTGCAGTTGGTGATGCACTGGGTGGAGATCCTCGCGGTCTTCTCGTTTGCCATCTCGGGACTGGCCGAAGCCAAACGGCGCCGGCTCGATGCCGTGGGCGCGTTCATCGTCGCGTTCCTGACCGCGTTTGGCGGCGGCACGCTGCGCGATCTACTGCTGGATCGGCGGCCCTTCTACTGGATCGAGCACGAGCAATACCTGCTCGCGCTGTTCGTGATGAGCCTGTTCGCCAACTGGGTGATCCGGCTGGTGAGCCAGCTGGTGTCCGATCGCGTGCTGATCGTGGCCGACGCCATCGGCATGGGGCTCTTTGGTGTGCTCGGCACGCAACTGGCGCTTGATGCGGGCGTGCCGATCTTTGTGTCGGTGATGATGGGCGTGATCACGGCGGCCTTTGGCGGCCTGCTGCGCGATGTGGTCTGCAATGAAGTCCCCATGCTGCTGCGGGACAATCACCCGTACGCAACGTGCGCGTTTCTCGGGTGCTTCCTCTACGTCGGGCTGACGCAGACGGACCTGCTGCCAAGCGTGTCCGTGGTGATCGCCACGCTGGCGATCGTGATCGGCCGGCTGGTGACGCTGCGCTGGAACATCACCCTGCCGCGTTGATCAGGCGCTGACCGGCGCGAGCGCGCCGGCCACGGGCAGCGGCTTCAGACCGCTGCTTCGTCCTTCTCACCGGTGCGGATGCGGATCACCTGCTCCACCGGCATCACGAAGATCTTGCCGTCGCCGATCTTGCCGGTCTTTGCTGCCTTGACGATCGTGTCGATCACGTTTTCGACCTGGCTTTCGGCCACCACCACCTCGATCTTGATCTTCGGCAAGAAGTCGACCACGTATTCCGCACCGCGATACAGCTCGGTGTGCCCCTTCTGGCGGCCGAAACCCTTGACCTCAGTGACGGTCAGGCCGGTCACCCCCACGTCGGCGAGCGACTCGCGCACTTCGTCCAGTTTGAAGGGCTTGATGATGGCGGTGATCTGTTTCATGGGTGTCTCGCTCACTAGTTGGTGAAGTATTCAAGCGTCCAATAATACTGGAGCCGGTTAATGCGCACATCCTGGGCGATGCCGGCCACCGTTTGCAGCAGCGTCGGATCGTCGGGAAAGTTCTTCAGCACATCATGTTCGCTGCCATCGCGCAAGGGGCGGCGCTGCCACGTGTTGCCATGTTGGTCGCTGTAGGCAATGGGCGTGCTGGAGCCAAACACATACAGGTTGTCGAACCACAGCACACGCACGCCGGGCCCCAGCGCGCGATGCAGCCGTTCGACGTGCTGGCGCAAATGCTGCAGCGGCACATGCGACCACCAGCAGCCCGCCGTCATCACGTCAAACGTGCCGGGCGCGAACGGCAGCGCATCGTTGTCCGCGCGCACAAACGACGCCCCGGCGATGCCTTTGCCACGCGCAACGCGCAGCACGGTGTCGTTGTAATCCGCGCAGACGATGCTGCGCGCATCGGTCATCGGCTCGGCCCAGAAACCGGTGCCGCACGCGAGATCCAGCACCCGCGCGCCGCGCGTCAGATCATGCACGCGCGCCTTCAACCGCGCCAAATCGCCCTGCCGCTCGGGCTTCGTATAGATGCGCTCATATTCAGGGGCGCGCTTGGCGTAGTAATCGAGCATGCCGGGGGCTTACTCTTTGAAGCGCGACGTAATCGGATACCGCCAGTCGCGCCCGAACGCCCGCGGCGTCACGCGGATGCCCACCGGCGCCTGACGCCGCTTGTATTCATTGATCTTGATGAGGCGCACGATCTTCTGCACGTCGGCCTCGGCAAACCCGGCCGCGATGATGTCGGCCACCGGCTGGTTCTGCTCCATGTAGCGCTGCACGATGGCGTCGAGCGCATCGTATTCGGGCAGGCTGTCCTGGTCGGTCTGGTTCTCGCGCAGCTCGGCCGATGGTGCGCGGGTCAAGATGCGCTCCGGAATCACCTCCGACAACGAATTGCGGTAGCGGCACAGTCGGTAGACCAGCGTCTTGAAGATATCCTTGATCACGGCAAAACCGCCGGCCATGTCGCCGTACAGCGTGCAGTAGCCGACCGCTATTTCACTCTTGTTGCCGGTCGTCAGCACGATCCGGCCGCTCTTGTTGGACAGTGCCATCAGCAGCGTGCCGCGAATGCGCGCCTGGATGTTCTCTTCCGTCGCATCTTCGGGCAGCCCGCGGAACTCCTCCGCCAAGGCACCCTTGAATGCGTCGAACATCGGGCTGATGGCGATTTCGTCGTACTGCACGCCCAGCCGGGCCGCCATGTCGCGCGCATCCACCCACGAGATATCTGCCGTGTAACGCGAGGGCATCATGACCGCGCGCACGCGATCCGCGCCCAGCGCGTCGACGGCAATCGCCAGCACCAACGCTGAATCGACGCCACCCGACAAGCCGATGATTGCGCCCGGGAAGCCATTCTTGCCGAGGTAGTCGCGCACGCCCAGCTTGAGCGCTTCGTATACCTGGGCTTCCAGCGGAGGCTCCGGGACGATCGTGCCCGGCAGCGCGCGTCCGCCGTCGAACTGCACGTAGCCCACGCCCTCGACAAACTGCCCCATCCGCAAGACGACGTTGCCTTCGGCATCGAGCACGAACGAGCCCCCGTCGAACACGAGTTCATCCTGCCCGCCGACGAGGTTTGCATACACATGCGGCAATCCCGATTCCTTCACACGGGCACCGATGATCCGCTCGCGCAGGTCTTCCTTGTCGAGGTGGTACGGCGAGGCGTTGGGGATCAACACAACCTGCGCGCCGGCGGCCTTGGCATAGGCCGTGGCCGTGGCGTACCAGGCGTCTTCGCAGATGATGACGCCGAAGCGCGTGCCGTCCACTTCGAACACAAAGGGCTCGGTGCCGGGCTGAAAGTAGCGCTTCTCGTCAAAGACCTCGTTGTTGGGCAGTTCAAGCTTGTCGTACCGGCCGACCACACGGCCGTCAAGGGCCACTGTGGCGCTATTGGTGGGCTTGGGCAGCACGCCGGGCGCTGGGGCTTCCAGCGAGAGTTGTGGGTGCCCGATCAGCACGTGCAAGCCCGGGAATGCCGCCAGCTCGGCGATGAGCGCATCGAGCGCGCGTGCGCTGGCGTCGATGAACGCCGGGCGCAGCAGCAGGTCTTCGGGCGGATAGCCCGTGAGCGACAGTTCCGGCGTGAGCAGGATGCGCGCACCAGCCTGGTGCGCTTCGCGCGCGGCGGCGACAATGCGGGCAGCATTGCCGGCGAAATCGCCGACGGTGCAGTTGATCTGGGCGAGAGCGACAGAGACGGTCATGGGGGCAATGTGGATTGCAAGCGCGGCATCCGAAGCTCGAATTAGAATCGGCGGCATGACCTCTCGCCCCCTTGCTCCCGAGCCTCAAGCGCGCGCTGGTTCGCGACACGAATTGACCGATTATCGCACGCGACTTGTGACCGATCTGCGTGACATCGGCCGCGATGCCTGGGATGCCCTGCTCGCCCTGCAGCCCGAGGCAACGCCTTTTCTGCGCTTCGATTTCCTGCACGCCCTGCATGCGAGCGGCAGCGCGTCGCCCGACACCGGCTGGTCGCCGCAATACCTGACACTGTGGCAAGACGGCCCCGACGGTGAAGTGCTCGCCGCCGCTGTGCCGCTGTATGTGAAAGGTCACTCCTATGGCGAGTACGTCTTCGACTGGGCCTGGGCCAATGCGTACGCGCAGCACGGGCTCGAGTACTACCCGAAATGGCTGTCGGCCATCCCTTTTACGCCGGTGCAGGGCGCGCGGCTGCTGGCGCGGGATGCGGCTGCGCGCGCAGCGCTGGTCGAAACGTTGCTGGCAGTTGCGCGCCAGAGCGCGTTGTCATCGCTGCATGTGCTGTTTCCCACTGCCGACGAAGCCGAGCAACTGCACGCCGCAGGCATGCTGCTGCGGCAAGGGGTGCAGTTCCACTGGTGCAATCCGGGCTTTGCAAGCTTCGACGATTTTCTGGGCGCGCTGGAACAGAAGAAGCGCAAAAATATCCGCGCCGAGCGCCGCCGCGTGCACGACGCCGGTATCACGTTCCGCCACGTGCCCGGCGCAGCCGCGACGGACGCGGACTGGCGCTTCTTCCACCGCTGCTATCGCACCACCTACCGCGAGCATCACTCGTCACCGTATCTAAACCTGGAGTTCTTCCGCCAGATCGGGCAGACGATGCCGGAAAACCTCCTGCTGGTGATTGCCTCGCGTGATGGCAATGACATCGCCAGCGCGCTGCTGGTGATCGACATGCGCCCCGAGGCGTCCGTCATGTACGGCCGCTACTGGGGCGCGATCGAGCATCACCCCTGCCTGCACTTTGAGACGGCGTATTACCAGCCGTTGACGTACTGCATCGCGCACGGCATCCGCACGTTCGAAGGCGGAGCGCAAGGCGAACACAAGATGGCGCGCGGCTTCGAGCCCGTGGCGACGCTGTCGGCACACTGGCTGGCGCACCCCGCATTTGCCGATGCCGTGGGCAGGTTCCTCGACCGCGAAACGGCCGGCATGGAAGCGTATCTGGACGAACTGACGGACCGCTCCCCGTTCAGGCAGCGGCCGGGATCGGATTAGCAGCGGGAAAACAGCGGAGGCGGGAAAGACAGCGTCCGCACGAACGGCGGACGCGAAGGTGCAGCTTAGTGCTCGGCAGGTTTCTGCTGGGCGATCACGCAGTGTGCGGCGTTCGAATCAACCGCCATGGAGGGAACAGCCATGGAGGGCGATGCGACGGCACGCTCGCCAGCGTGGGCTGCGTCCGGTGGCCCAACCAGCAGCGCCCACGCGGTGAATGCGGCCATGGCCACGGCGGAGAGCACGGGAACGACAACGGTCTTGTTCAACATCGCAGTACCGGGGGTTGGAGTCAAACTTGCCCGGGAGTCTAGAGGGGTCGTTTCCGGTGGGCAAATGAGCGTTTCTTAAATCTCTGTGTAGCAGAACTACCGGGCGGTAAGTATGCGCTATGCGTGAAAAATATCATGGAACGCATACAACGGGCCCACCCGGCCGCAGATGGCGCCCCGATGCGAGTCGACGAATCTCCGTGCGTTACATCGATGACGGCTTTGCAAAGAAAAAATCCCGGCACTCCATCCGGAGGCCGGGATTTGTCAGACATGCCGTACGGCAAAATCCTGAAACAGCTTACTTCTTATAGTTGGCAACGCCGTCGGCGATTTCCTTGTGGGCTTCTTCAATACCGCCCCAGCCTTCGACCTTGACCCACTTGCCGGCTTCCAGCGCCTTGTAGTGCTCGAAGAAGTGCTTGATCTGGTCCAGCAGGTTCTGGCCGATGTCCGACAGGTCGGTCACGTGGGCCGTCGCCGGGCTCAGCTTGTTGACAGGCACGGCAACCAGCTTGGCGTCCACACCGGATTCATCCGTCATCTTCAGCATGCCCAGGGCACGGCAGCGCACCACGCAACCGTGGATGAGCGGGAACGGCGTGACGACCAGCACGTCGACCGGGTCACCGTCGCCCGAGAGCGTCTGCGGGATGAAGCCGTAGTTGGCCGGGTAGCGCATGCCGGTGCCAACGAAGCGGTCTACGAACAGCAGGCCGGTTTCCTTGTCGGCTTCGTACTTGACCGGGTCGCTCTGCGCCGGGATCTCGATGATGACGTTGAAATCGTTGGGGATGTCCTTGCCCGGCGAGACGTTGTTGAAGCTCATGGAAATGCTCCGGAATGCGCGAAGTGCGTAAAAACGCGACGCAAATGGTTGGAAAGAAGCGTGAAAAACTGTCGGCGGGCATTATAGCCCCTCACACTCGGACGCTTGCCCTACCCCGGCCGCACCCGTGCGAAAATCGGGCGTTGCCGATCTTTTGCAGGAACCCCCCATGCATGCCCAGCACTTCATCGCCAACCGTCTGATGTCGCCCGATTCGGGGCTGCGCATCAAGGTGTTCGATCCGTCCGACGGCCAATCCTTTGCCGAGATTGCGCGCGGCAACGCCACCGACATCAACGTGGCAGTGCATGCCGCGCGGCGGGCGTTCGAAGGCGTGTGGGGTCAACTGGCGCCGGCCGAGCGCGGCCGTGTGCTGATGCGCGTAGCCCTGCGCCTGGCCGATCACGAGGAAGAACTCGCCCGCCTGGAAGCCCGCGACACCGGCAAGCCCATGCGCCAGGCGCGCGCCGATGCCCGCGCCGTCGCCCGCTACTTCGAGTTCTACGCCGGCGCCGCCGACAAGCTCCACGGGCAGACCATCCCCTACCCGGCCGATACCACCGTGCTGACCGTGCGCGAGCCGCATGGCGTGACCGCGCACATCATCCCGTGGAATTACCCGATGCAGATCTTCGGGCGCAGCGTGGGCGCCGCATTGGCGGCCGGCAACGCGTGCGTGGTCAAGCCGGCGGAAGACGCGTGCCTGTCGGTCCTGCGCGTGGCGGAGCTGGCCGCCGAGGCCGGCCTGCCCGATGGCGCACTCAACATCGTGACCGGCTATGGCCACGAAGCCGGCGCGGCTCTGGCGGCGCACCCCGGGATCAACCATGTGTCGTTCACGGGGTCGCCGGAAACGGGCAAGGCCATTGTGCGAGCGGCCGCCGAAAACCACGTGCCCGTCACGCTGGAACTGGGCGGCAAATCTCCGCAGATCGTGTTTGCCGATGCCGATCTGGAAGCGGCCATTCCGGCCGTGGTGAACGGCATCATCCAGAACGCCGGCCAGACCTGCTCTGCAGGCAGCCGCGTACTGATCGAGCGCAGCATCTACGAGGCAATGCTGGACCGGCTCGCCATGGTGTTCGAATCGATCAGGGTCGGCCCGTCGTCGCTGGATCTGGATTGCGGCCCGCTCATCAACCCCAAGCAGCAGCAGCGCGTGTGGGATTTCGTCTCGGATGCGCAGCACGCCAACATTCCGGTGATGGCGCAGGGCCAGGTGGTGCCTGAGGCGCCCGAGACCGGCTATTACCAGGCGCCAATGCTGCTGCGGGATGTACCCCACACGCACCGCCTCGCCCAGCAGGAAGTGTTCGGTCCGCTGCTGGCCGCCATGCCGTTCGACACCGAAGCCGAAGCGCTGGCCCTGGCCAACGGCACACCGTACGGCCTGGTGGCCGGCGTATGGACAAACGACGGTGGCCGCCAGATGCGCCTTGCGCGCAAGCTCAGGGCCGGCCAGGTCTTCATCAACAATTACGGCGCGGGCGGCGGCGTTGAACTGCCCTTCGGCGGAACGGGCCACTCGGGGCACGGGCGCGAAAAGGGCTTCGAAGCGCTCTACGGCTTTACCACGCTCAAGACCATCGCCATCCGCCACGGCTAAGGCACAACGCAACATTCCACCCACAACACGAGGAGACACCATGCGGCTTGCCGGCAAGATTGCCATCGTCACGGGCGCGGGTTCAGGCTTTGGCGAGGGTATCGCCAACACCTTTGCCCGCGAAGGCGCACGCGTCGTCGTCAACGACTTGAATGCGGAGGCCGGTGAGCGTGTAGCCAGCGCCATTCGCGTGGCCGGCGGCGATGCGCATTTCGTGCAGGCTGACGTCTCCAATGGCGATTCCGTCGCCAAGCTGCTGGGCGCCACGCTGGCGCGCTATGGCGATCTGCACATCGTCGTGAACAATGCCGGCACCACGCATAAGAACAAGCCGTTGCTGCAGATCACCGAAGACGAGTTCGACCGCGTGATGGCTGTCAACGTGAAGAGCATTTACTGGACGGCACATCACATCGTCCCGCACTTCCGGGAGCGCGGCGGCGGCGTGTTCGTCAATGTGGCGTCCACCGCTGGCATCCGGCCGCGGCCCGGGCTCGTCTGGTACAACGCCAGCAAGGGCGCCGTCATCACAGCCAGCAAGGCGATGGCGGCCGAGCTGGGCCCCGACAAGATCCGCGTGAACTGCGTGAACCCGGTAATGGGTGCCACGGGCCTCATTGAGCAGTTCATGGGCGTACCCGACACCCCCGAGAACCGCGCGCGCTTCCTGGCGACGATCCCGATGGGGCGGCTCTCCACGCCGCAGGATGTGGCCAACGCATGCCTGTACTTGGCGTCGGACGAAGCCGAGTTCATTACCGGCGCGTGCCTGGAGGTGGACGGCGGGCGCTGCGTATAAACCCTGCCGGCGGGCGTCTTGGCGCGCCCGTCCGAGAAGCGCAGAATGCTGTGGCGGTTTTCCAGGCCGAGGTAGGTAACGAGGAGCACTCGGCCTGAACTCACAATAACTCTGGAGACCCGATGGCCACCACCACCCCACCCACCTCACCGGTCGGCGGCGCAGGCACGCTGCCACCCCAGTCCGCAAGTGCATTTGAAGAAGCCACCTACCGCAAAGTGACGTGGCGCCTGGTTCCGTTCCTGCTGCTGTGCTACGTGGTCGCGTATCTCGATCGCGTCAACGTGGGCTTTGCCAAGCTGCAGATGCTCAACGACCTCAAGTTCAGCGAGACCATCTACGGGCTCGGCGCCGGCATCTTCTTCATCGGTTACTTCCTCTTTGAAGTGCCGAGCAACGTGATCCTGCACCGCGTGGGCGCACGCATCTGGATCGCGCGGATCATGATCTCGTGGGGCATCATCTCGGCGGCCATGATGTTCGTGACCACGCCGGCCATGTTCTACGTGATGCGCTTCCTGCTGGGGCTGGCAGAAGCCGGCTTCTTCCCGGGGATCATCCTGTACCTCACGTATTGGTATCCGGCGCAGCGGCGCGGGCGCACCACCACCTTCTTCATGACGGCAATTGCGCTGTCGGGCGTGATCGGCGGCCCCATCTCGGGCTGGGCGATGAAGGCGTTTGCCGGCGTCTACGGCCTGGCCGGCTGGCAGTGGATGTTCCTGATCGAAGGCATTCCGTCGATCATCGTCGGCATCGTCGTGCTGGCGTATCTGGACGACCGCATCAGCCACGCGAAGTGGCTGACTGACGAAGAGAAGGCGCTGCTCGCGCGCAACATCGCCGCGGAAGACGCCGAGAAGGAAGACCCGCCCATCCGCACCGTCATGGCCAGCCCGCGCGTATGGCTGATGAGCCTGATCTACTTCACCTTCGTGATGGGCCTGTATGGCGTGAGCTTCTGGCTGCCGACGCTGATCAAGCAGACCGGCGTGGCCGATCCGTTCTCGGTCGGCCTGCTGACGGCGATTCCGTACGGCGCAGCAGTCGTCGCGATGGTCCTGGTGGCACGCAGCGCCGATCGCCTGCGCGAGCGCCGCTGGCACATCGCGATTCCCGCAGTGGTGGGCGCGGTCGGGCTCGTACTGTCAGCCGTCTGGCACACCGACACCATGCTGGCCATGGCCGCACTCACGCTCGGCACCATGGGCATCCTGACCACGTTACCGCTGTTCTGGAGCCTGCCGACTGCGTTCCTGGCCGGCACCGGTGCCGCCGCCGGCATTGCGCTCATCAATTCGCTGGGCAACCTCGCGGGCTTCCTGAGCCCCTACGCCGTCGGCTGGCTGAAAGACGCCACGCAGAGCACCGATTCGGGCATGTACATGCTGGCCACGTCGATGGTGCTGGGTGCGATCCTCACGCTTTCCGTACCAGCACGGATGGTGAACAAATAGGCGCCGTCACCAGCAAGAAAAAAGGCCGGGATGATCCCGGTCTTTTCTCATTTCACGGCAAGCAATGCGCTTTGCCGATAGTGGCGCTGGGCGTCTTCCATGCGCTCCGTCTGCTCGAACATCTGTGCAAGCGCCAGATGCGCATGGGCGCGCAGGCTGCCGGAGTGATCGGCATCGGCATATTTCAGTGCCGACTCCAGGTTCGACTGCGCCTTGCCCCAGAGCTGCTCCTTGAAGCACAGCATGCCAAGCGTGTAGAACAGTTCGGCATCCACCGGATGCTGGGCGAGCCATTTCTCTGCTTGCTGGATCAGCGGCAGCGCCTTGCCCGGCACTGCGCAATCGGCATAGCGGCGGATCAGGCGGCCATCCCAATGGGTCTTCAGGCCCTCTTCGACGATGCGCTTGGCATCATCGGTGCGACCGAGTTGCGCGAAGTACAGCGCCGCCTGCGAAGCGATGCGCGGCGAACGGCGTTCTTCCGTGGTCAACTCGCGCCAGAAGCCGTTCAGGGCATCGGCATCGTGGCGGCGCTCGGCCAGCAGCGTTTCACAGGCCATCTGCTTGAGTCGTGCGGCCAGCACGGAATGGATGGCGTTGCGCTTTTCCAGTGCACGCGTCAGGCGCAGCACCTCGCTCCAGTTCTTCAGATGCTGGTGAGCACGCAAGGCAATGCGTTGCGCCTGAATCTGCCGCGCCCCCTGCGATTGCAGTTGCGCGATCTTCTCGAGCGCGCCTTCCGCATCGCGAGCGTCAACCAGCAGTTCGGCCATCGACACAAGCTTCGCCTGCTCACGATCGGGCGAGGACACTTCGGCCATCCACGCGTCGCGGCGCTCGGTCTCCTGCATGCGGTGCGCGGCACGGGCACCGATCAGCGCGGCCGTCTCGCGCTGAGGCTCCCACGCCTGGGCTTCTCGCGCCTGGCGCTCCGCATGGCCGAAGCGGCCGGCAAACAGGCTTTCCATTGCTTCACGCAGCGCCGCCGATGCCTTCAGGATGCGGTTGCGCTCGCGATACGCCGCTGCACGCGCCGGCATACCCGCCACATGGTGGAAAAGGCGCATCACGAGATGCAGCACCACGAACGTCGCCAGCAGCGCAGCCAGCACGAAGTTGAGCGACATCTCCACCCGGTACGGCGGGTAGAACAGCACGACGTTGCTCAGATTGAGTTCGGTAAACAGCGCCAGCCCCACGGCGGCGGCAAACAGGAGCGCGACCCAGAATACCCAGCGCATGCTCACTCCTTGCCCGAACCGCGCACGGCGGCAAGGCTGTCAGCTAGCGTTGGAACCTGCAGCGTGCCAACCGTCGCGCGCGCCTGCGACAGTTGATTCTGCACTGTGGTCACGCGCGAAGACTGCGTATCAAAGTAGCGCGCGAGCAGCGTATCAGCGCGCCCCAGATCGGCGCGGAACACGGCTTCATTGCGCGAGAGCAACGCCAGGCGCGCATTCATCAGGCGCAGCTTGAGGTTTTCGCGCAGGAACCACGCTTGGTCGGAAGACAGCAGCAGTGCCTCGGTCTGATCGACGCGGCGCACCTGTACGATCTGGCCGAGTTCGCCGCGCACGTCGTTCCACAGGCGGCCCCACCAAGCGCGCACGCCTGCCGACCATCCGGCGTTTGGCGGCGTCGAGGCAACGGGCGCCGACGCAGCGTGTGCCTTGGCATTCTTCGAGGGTTTCGCCACAGTATGCGGCGCCTGCGCAGCCTGTTCCGCCTCCAGCGGCTGGGCCGACGAGACGAGCGGCAGCGTATCGACCGCGTTGATGGCGTCATCCAACCGCAGCGCAGCACCGGCCAGATCAAACGACGGCATCGCCTTGAGCTTGGCCATGTCGCGCGATACCGCCCGACGCACGGCGTTGAACTGCGGCTTGTCGAGCGTGGCCAGGCGCGCGTCGATCGTTTGCAGCGCAGCCAATGCACCCGCGACGTTGCCGGTCAGTTGCAGTTGTTCAGCGGTCACTTCCAGCGAACGCTGGATCTCGGCGCGCTGCCAGTCATCGCGGTTGCGCAGGAGGTCTTGATTGGCCTGCTCCAGCGCTGCCTGGCGATCGCGCGTTTCAGCGGTGCGGGCATCCAGCGCGCCAAACTTCTGCTGCAGCTGGGAAACCGAATCCTGATCGGCCCGCGAGAGCACGCGCATCTCCTGCGCCAGCGCCTCATTCGTTTGGGCGCGCTGACGGATCTCGCGTGCAAGGCGTTCGTTGCGCACCTGTAGCGCGGCCACTGCCGCCACGACCGCGACCAGCGCCACCCAGATGAGCCAACCGCCACGGCGCGGCGCATGGTTGACCGTCATGGTGGGCGCAAACGCAGCCGGCGGAGCAGCAGGCGCAGGACTCGGCTTGACGGCTGCGGGCGCTGGCGTTGAAGCGGGAGCGGACGAGGGAACGGGAGTCTGCGTCACAGTGGAAGAAGAAGTAGACGGGTTTGAATCATCCGGCACCGTTGCTGGGGCATGCTCGGGAGCCCATATCGGCCCGGCCCAGGCGAGCACGCTGGCGAGGAGCCGGTCGTCGCCGGCGCCGGTCAGCGTCACATCGCGGAAACCCAGCGATTCGGCCTGTTCGACGATGCGGGCGTGCGAAGCAAAGCATGGCGCGCCGTGCAGCGTATCGAGATCAGCGGGCGACAGATTGGCGCGGGCCAGCTCATCAAGATTGCGGACGGCCTCGGAGCTGGTGAGCGTCCAGGCGTGGCGGGACGAAAGCACGGCACGCAACGCAAGCCACGCAGCGGCATCGGGCACCGGTACGCTGCGGCGATAGGCTTCCGCCGTACGGACCGATGCACCGGCTTCGCGCAGCTGATCGGCCAGCCACTCACGGCCACCGTTGCCGCGCACGATCAGCACTTCACGGCCGCTCAGCGAGGGCACATCCAGCCGCGCGTAGAGCGCCTCGGAATCCTGGCGGGCGTCGTCGGCATGCGTGTCGGGCTTGATCACACGGTGCGCGGGCGGCGCGACCCCGTGCGTGGCAAGCGCCTGTGCGCTCGCGGGCCCCACTACTGCCACCGGTACTTCCTGCGGCCAGCGGAAGCCTTCCGGCATGGCGGAAAATGCCTGCTGCACGGCGTTGGGGCTGACGAACACGACCAGCGCATAGCGCGACGGATCGCCCAGCGCGGCACGCAAGTCGTCGAGATTGGGCGTCGGCGCAATGTCGAGCAGCGGAAACTGGTGCGTGCGCAGGCCGTGGCGCTCAAGCGCCGCCACCAGCATGGGCGCCTGTGCGCGCGGACGCGTGACCACCACCACGGGCGGGGTTGCCGATTGAACAGGCGGCGTGCTGGAAGCGGGCGACGATGGTGACAAGCGCGGTGGCAAGTGGTCGTCCATGGCGAGCCGTGGGATTCAGGTAGCGGGTGGGGCGTCGGCGCCCAGCATGGCAAGGATGTCGCGTGCGCCGCCGGCCAGCATCTGCTGGGCGACGCGCACGCCCAGTGCGTCGGCTTCGGCCAGCGTAGATGGCGTGGCTTCGCCATCCGCGGCGAGTTTGCGGGTGCCGTCCTGCGAAGCAACAAAGGCGCGCAGGCGCAGCGTGCCGCCGTCCGACCACTGCGCGAACGAGGCGAGTGGCACCTGGCACGAACCGCCGAGAATGCGCGAAACAGCGCGTTCAGCCGTCACGGCCAGTGCAGTGGGCTCATCGTGCAGGGGCGCGAGGCAGGCTCGCACGTCTGCGCGATCGGCGCGAATTTCGATGCCGAGCGCACCTTGCCCGGCTGCCGGTAGCGATTCTTCCGGCGCGATGGTCGAGCGAATGCGATCGACCAACCCCAGCCGCTTGAGCCCCGCAGCGGCCAGGATGATGGCAGCGTAGTCGCCGCGATCGAGCTTGCCGAGGCGCGTATCGAGGTTGCCCCGCAGCGGCTGGATCACCAGATGCGGAAACCGAGCCCTCAACGAGGCCTCGCGGCGCAGGCTCGACGTGCCCACCACGGCGCCGGCAGGCAGCGAGGCCAGATCAGCGTAGTCGTTGGAAATAAAGGCGTCGCGCGGGTCTTCGCGTTCGAGGATGGCCGACAGCGCAAAGCCTTCCGGCAATTCCATCGGCACATCCTTGAGCGAATGTACGGCGAGATCTGCGCGCCCCTCGGCCAGCGCGACTTCCAGTTCCTTCACGAACAAACCCTTGCCCCCCACCTTCGCGAGGGAGCGGTCGAGAATCTGGTCGCCGCGCGTGGTCATTCCAAGGATGGACACGTCGCACGCGGGATAGTATTTTTGCAATGCAGCACGCACGTGTTCGGCTTGCCAGAGGGCTAGCCGGCTCTCGCGCGAGGCAATGACCAGCTTGGTCGGCGCCTGGGCTGCAGGAGTCGTTGCAAGCTGGGATTGACGGGAAGTCGGGCGGGCGTTGGAAGACATGCGGCAATGGTAGCACGCAGCATTTTCGCGACAGTCCGGCTATCACGTTGAAGTGATACAGAAACGAGGGCCGTTCAGGCACCTTCGAGCACCCAACCTAGGAGACACCATGACGCAGCCCGCCGCGCGCCGCGCTTCCTCGCGCGCGACCACCGCCCGCAAGGCTTCCGCCGCCCCCGCCAAGACCAGCAAGGCCACGAAGGCCATCAAGGCTGCCAAGCCCGCCGCCAAACCGGTGGCCAAGGCCAATGGCGCGGACGAAGCCAATGGCGCATCACTCGGCCCCACTTCCCGGCGCTCGTCGGGCAGCGCCGCGGCCAAGGATCAGCCGCTGAAGGAAGACATCCGCTTTCTGGGCCGCCTGCTGGGCGACGTGCTGCGTGAACAGGAAGGTGGCGCCGCCTTCGAAACCGTCGAGACGATCCGCCAGACCGCCGTGCGTTTCCGCCGCGACGGCGACCGCCAGGCCGAGCAGGAACTCGACCGCCTGCTGAAAGCCTTGTCGCGTGAGCAAACCAACTCCGTGGTGCGCGCGTTCAGCTACTTCTCTCACCTGGCCAACATTGCCGAAGACCAGCACCACAACCGCCGCCGCCGCGTGCATGCGCTGGCGGGCTCGCCACCGCAGCCGGGCAGCATGATGCGCGCGCTGCTGTCGGTGGCCGACGAGGGTGTCTCGGGTGAGACGCTGCGCCGCTTCTTCGATGCCGCGTTGATCGTGCCCGTGCTCACGGCCCACCCGACCGAGGTGCAGCGCAAGAGCATTCTCGATGCACAGCGTGAAATCGCCCGCCTGCTGGCCGAACGCGACACGCCGCTGACCACCCGCGAGCGTGAACGCAACACGACGCTGCTGCGCGCGCACGTGACCAAACTGTGGCAGACACGCATGCTGCGCACCACGCGTCTGATGGTGGCCGACGAGATCGAAAACGCGCTGTCGTACTACCAGACGACGTTCCTGCGCGAGATTCCCGCGCTGTACCGCGAACTGGAAGAGGACGTCGCTGCCGTATTCCCGCGCCGTGGCGCACGTGGCGAACCCACCCCGTTGGCGCCGTTCTTCCAGATGGGCTCGTGGATCGGCGGCGACCGCGACGGCAACCCCTTCGTCACGGCAGAAACCCTGCGCTACGCCGCCCGCAAGCAGGCCAGTGTGATCCTTGCGTGGTATCTGGAAGAGATCCACGCGCTGGGCGCCGAACTGTCGATGTCGACATCGCAGGTGGATGTGAGTGCTGAATTGCTGGCGCTGGCGGAGCAGTCGCCCGATCGATCGGAGCATCGCTCGGATGAGCCGTACCGCCGCGCGCTGATCGGCGTGTATGCGCGCCTGGCTGCGACGTGCCGCGAGCTGACCGGTGAAGACGCCGGCCGCCACGCCGTCGGCCCGGCCCCGGCTTACACGAGCGCGGAAGAGCTGCGCGCCGACATCCAGATCGTCACCGATTCGCTGGCGGCACATCACGGCGAGGCACTGGCTGATGCGCGTCTGGCCTCGCTGGCGCGTGCGATCGATGTGTTCGGCTTCCACTTGTCGTCGATCGACTTGCGGCAGGTGTCTGACGTGCATGAAGCGACCGTCGCCGAGCTGCTGAAGGTGGCGGGCGTGGAAGGCGCGTACGCCGCACTGTCCGAAGCCGACAAGCGCACGCTGCTGCTGCGCGAGCTGCAACAGCCGCGTCTGCTGACGCTGCCGTTCCATGCGTACAGCGAGCAGACTACGCAAGAGATCGACATCTTCCGCGCCGCGCGCGAGGTGCGTGCCCGCTACGGCAACCGCATCGTGCGCAACTACATCATCTCGCACACCGAGACGCTGTCGGACCTGCTCGAAGTGATGCTGCTGCAGAAGGAAGCCGGCATGTTCCGCGCGAATGCCAATGGCGCTGGCGTGGGGCTGGACGTGATGGTGATCCCGCTGTTCGAGACCATCGAAGACTTGCGCAACGCCTCGCAGATCATGGGCGATCTGCTTGCCCTGCCCGGCTTCGATGCCGTACTGGCCGCGCAGGGCAACGAGCAGGAAGTCATGCTCGGCTATTCGGATTCCAACAAGGACGGCGGCTTCCTCACCTCCAACTGGGAGCTGTACAAGGCCGAGCTGGCGCTGGTGGAGCTGTTCGAGCGCAAGGGCGTGCGCCTGCGCCTGTTCCATGGCCGCGGCGGCACGGTGGGCCGAGGCGGCGGCCCGACCTACCAGGCCATCCTGTCGCAGCCGCCGGGCACGGTGAACGGGCAGATCCGCTTGACCGAGCAGGGCGAAATCATCTCCAGCAAGTTCGCCAACCCCGAGATCGGCCGGCGCAACCTGGAAACCATCGTCGCGGCCACGCTGGAAGCGACGCTGCTGCCCACGCGCAACCGCCCGAAAGGCCTGGAGGAGTTCGAAGCCGCGATGCAGGCGCTGTCGGACAACGCCTTTGCCGCGTACCGCAACCTCGTCTACGAAACCCCGGGCTTCAAGGACTACTTCTTCGCCACCACGCCCATCACCGAGATTGCCGACCTGAACCTCGGCTCGCGCCCGGCCTCGCGCAAGCTGATGGACAAGAAGCACCGCCGCATCGAAGACCTGCGTGCGATTCCGTGGGGCTTCTCATGGGGCCAGTGCCGTCTGCTGCTGCCGGGCTGGTTCGGTTTTGGCAGCGCGGTGCAGCGCTGGCTGGACGACGCCGGCAACGCAAAGGCCCGCGCCGCGCGCCTGACCACGCTCAAGCGCATGCACAAGCAGTGGCCGTTCTTTGCGAACCTGCTGTCGAACATGGACATGGTCCTGTCCAAGGCCGATCTGAACGTGGCCTCGCGCTACGCGCAGCTCTGCGACGACCGCAAGCTGCGTAACGCGGTGTTCTCGCGCATCTCGGCGGAGTTCGCGTTGACCGAGCAGATGCTGGCAGCCATCACAGGACAGTCGGAGCGCCTGGCCGACAACCCGCTGCTGGCACGCTCCATCAAGAACCGCTTCCCGTATCTCGACCCGCTGAATCACTTGCAGGTCGAACTGCTCAAGCGCTTCCGCTCGGGCAAGGCCGGCAGCGACGATGCACGCGTGCGGCGCGGCATCCATCTGTCGATCAACGGGATTGCCGCGGGCCTTCGCAATAGCGGCTGATCAGGCAGCCAGCGCGGTGGCGGCCGGGCGACGGCTGATCCACGCCATCGCCATCGCGCCGGCGTATGACAGCGTCATCAGGCCAAACACCATCGGCGCGGCGTGCGCCAGCCCTGGCACCACCGTGACGACCGCGCCCGCCGCCGCCACGCCCAGCAAACTGCCGGTCTGCCGCGCGGCGTTGAGCAAGCCCGACGCCGTGCCGGCCAACTCGCCCGGTGCCGCGGACAAGATGGTCGACGTCATGGGCGCAATCGCCAGCGCGGTACCGCCGCCGTAAGCCACCATCGTCGCGCTCACCACCCACAGGTGCACGTGCCCCGTCAGCGCAGCCGACGTTGCCAGCAAACCCGCTGCGCCGATCAAAAGGCCGCCGAGCATCATCGCCGGCGTAGAAAAACGCGCCATCAGCTTGCCCGCGAAGATGTTGCCCGCCGACAGGCTCACCGCCATCGCCAGCATGACGAGGCCGGTCTGCACAAGACCGCGCGCGTGCGTGCCCTGCTCAATTGCATCGTCGAAGCGTTCGACGCGCCAAAAAAAACCGCCACACCGTAACGAGCAGCCGGTGTGGCGGCCCAACAAACCTCTTAGCTGATGAACGCCACCGGCACCGGGTCTTCACCCAGCACCGAGAGCAGCACCGCCCAATGCATCGTCTCGTCGCCCAGGATGCTGGCGGCGGCCTTGGCCAGGTCGCGCGTGTAGAAACTCGGCATCACCCCCAAGTAGGCCGAGGCAGCGCCCTTCTCCAGCCCGGCGGCAAAACGCAGCACGTCGGCCTGCGTCTTCAACTGGCTGACCGGGAAGTTGTATTCCGCCACCTTCTTTTCCATGACGGGCGTGCCGCCCAGCTTGGAGACCGTGCCCGCCAGCACCGATGCATGTGCCTTGTGGTGGCCCTGGAACTTCACCGCCGTTGCCAGTACGGGCTTTTGCAACAGGCCGCTTTCCGCGCCCACCTGATAGGCGGCGATGGCCTGATACTCGAGCCCGAGCGCCACGTTCAGGATGTTGACGTCGTCTTTCACGCTGCCCGATTGCGTCTGCGCCCACGCCGGCATCGACTGCCCCAGCGACACCGCCGCCAGCGAGCCCAGCGCCATCAGCCCCGGAGCGCGCAGCAGCACGCGGCGGCGCGCATCGATGCGCGGGTTCTCCCCTTCGAACAGATCCATCTCTTTGGTCGTATCCATCGTCCGTCTCCTTGCATGTGTTGGGAAGAAGCGCGACCCATATACTGCCGAGGTGCGGATCGCAGGCGTTTATCCAGCGCCTGATCGTTTGTACGAAGGGCGTACCCAACTGGATGCAATAAAACCTCAGCGCCTTTCACGTGAATTCACCCACGACCACGGTTTCTACCTACACTTTGGGCAAAACCGTCCACAGAAAACTGCCCACGTGCTCACCTATCAGCGCACCGCCGAAGACCCCGCCGCGCAACCTGCAGACCCGCCAGCGACGTCCGCAGCAGCGCGCCCCCCGAGCGCCGACGCTGAAGAGTTGGCCGCATTGCTGCAACGCATCAGCCTGGGCGACCGCGACGCCCTGCGCACGCTGTACACGCGCTGCGCACCGAAACTGTTTGGGCTCGCGCTGCGTATCTTGGTCAGGAAGGACTGGGCCGAGGACGTTTTGCAAGAAAGTTTCGTCAACATCTGGCGCCATGCCGGCGATTACCGCCCGCATCTGGCCGCCCCCATGACGTGGATGACCACCATCGTGCGCAACCGTGCACTCGACTGCCTGCGCCGGCAGCATGCCGAGCGCGTGCAGGAATCCGTGCCCCTGGACGAGGCCTACGCCGATGTCCTGGCCGACCACGCCCCTGGCCCTGCGGATATCGCGCTCGCCGGTCAGCAGGCCCGCGCGCTGGCCGAATGCCTCAAGCGCCTCGACCCGAAGCAACGCCAAGTCGTGTCGCTCGCCTATCTGCGTGACCTGTCGCACAGCGAGCTGGCGCAAACGCTCTCGCTGCCGCTGGGTACCGTCAAATCCTGGATGCGACGCGGGCTGGACCGCCTGCGCGAATGCCTCGGAGCACCGTGATGGACCCGCGCCGCCACCCCGATCTCGTCGACAAGCTGGCCGCCGAATATGCGGTCGGCACCTTGCGCGCCGGCGCACGCCGCCGGTTCGAGCAGATCCTTCGCCACGACGACGCCGTGCGCGCCACGGTTGAACGCTGGCAACGCTATCTGGCCGACTTGCCCGCGCTCCAGCCTGCCACGGCGCCGCTGCCGGAAATCCTCTGCCGCGTGGAAGTGCAACTCGGCTGGCGCGAGCCGACGCCGGCGCGGAAGGCGCTCTGGCAACGGATTTGGCAAGGCACCGGCTTCTGGCGCGGCGCCACCGCAGTCGCGGCGGTTGTCGCGGCGGTCGCGATCGGGCTGAACCTGCGGCTGGCGCAGCAATTGCGTGATGCACCTGTCGCCAACGCCGTGGCCGTGCTGCAGGACGCGCAGGCCCAGGCGGCCGTCCTCGTCACCTGGGATGCGCGCACCGGAACGCTATCGCTCAAGCGGCTGGATGCAACGCCGCTCAATACCGAACAGGCCTTGCAGCTCTGGGCGCTGCCCCCCGGCGGGCATCCGCAGTCACTTGGGGTGATCGGGCACCAGCGCGCCGTGCGGCTGACGGTAGCGCAGCCGTTGCGGCAGGTGCCGGCGCTCGCCATCAGCGTGGAACCGCGTGGCGGCTCGCCCAATCCGCAGGGGCCGACCGGGCCGGTGGTCTTCAAGGGCGCGCTGATCGACAGCACGCTGTAGGCACCCCGGCGCGGGGGCCGGAAGGCCTGTCGGGCGATATAATCGCGGTTTCCTGAATTTGCGGCTGGCGCTTCGCCGGCCGCGCTCCTCCAGCTGTCCGCCCATGACCTCCCAACTCGCCAAGAAGGCCGAAGCGTGGTCCGCCCGCTTTAACGAGCCGGTGTCCGATCTCGTCAAGCGCTATACCGCATCGGTGTTCTTCGATAAGCGCCTCGCGCTGTTCGACATCCAGGGCTCGCTCGCGCACGCCGCCATGCTGGCCAAGCAGGGCATCATTGCCGAAGCCGATCGCGCCGCCATCGAACAGGGCATGGCGCAGATCCGCCAGGAGATCGAAGCCGGCACGTTCGAGTGGAAGCTGGACCTGGAAGACGTGCACCTGAACATCGAAGCGCGCCTGACCGCCATGGCGGGCGACGCCGGCAAGCGCCTGCACACGGGCCGCTCGCGCAACGACCAGGTCGCCACCGACATCCGCCTGTGGCTGCGCAGCGAGATCGACAACATCGTCGGTCTGCTCAAGGCCCTGCGCGGCGCGCTGCTGGACTTGGCCGAGCAGCACACCAACACCATCGTCCCGGGCTTCACACACCTGCAGGTCGCGCAGCCGGTGGTGTTCGGCCACCACCTGCTGGCCTACGTCGAGATGTTCACGCGCGACACCGAGCGCATGCTCGACGCCCGCCGCCGCGTCAACCGCCTGCCGCTGGGTGCCGCTGCACTGGCAGGCACGAGCTACCCGATCGACCGTGAATTTGTCGCACAGCAACTCGGCTTCGAAGGCGTATGCCGCAACTCGCTGGATGCCGTGTCCGACCGCGACTTCGCCATCGAATTCTGCGCTGCCGCCGCGCTCATCATGACGCACGTCTCGCGCTTCTCTGAAGAGCTGGTGCTGTGGATGAGCCCGCGTGTGGGTTTTATCGACATTGCCGACCGCTTCTGCACGGGCAGCTCGATCATGCCGCAGAAGAAGAACCCCGATGTGCCCGAACTGGCACGTGGCAAAACGGGCCGCGTCAACGGCCACCTGATTGGCCTGCTCACGCTGATGAAGGGCCAGCCGCTGGCATATAACAAAGACAATCAGGAAGACAAGGAACCACTGTTCGATACGGTGGATACGGTGGTCGACACGCTGCGCATCTTTGCCGACATGGTGCCGGGCATCACCGTCAAGGCCGACGCCATGCGCGCCGCTGCGCTGCAGGGCTACGCCACCGCCACCGATCTGGCCGACTACCTGGTCAAGCGCGGCCTGCCCTTCCGCGATGCACATGAAGCCGTGGCCCACGCCGTGCGTGCGTGCGACGACCTGCGCTGCGACCTGGCGGATCTGTCCGTCGCGCAACTGCGTGACATCTGCGGCCTGGGCGACAAGGCCAACCTGATCGGCGATGATGTGCACACTGTGCTGACGCTGGAAGGCTCGGTCGCTTCGCGCAACCACATCGGCGGAACGGCGCCGGAGCAGGTGAAGCAAGCCATTGCGTTTGCACGGGCTGCGCTGGCTGAGTAATTCGCAGCCGCTTCAAACAAAAACGCCGCGCTGATCAACTCAGCGCGGCGTTTTTGTTTGTGCGACTGAAACTCAGCGCACGCAATCGACGAAGTACTCCATCCTGCCGTCGACCTCTTCCTCGACCAGCCCGTGAATATCCGTCTCGAAGCCCGGGAACAGCTTGTTGAACTCGCGAGCGAACTGCAGGTACTGCACGATCGTTTTATTGAAGCGCTCGCCCGGGATCAGCAGCGGAATGCCCGGCGGATACGGTGTCAGCAGGATGCCGGTGATGCGGCCTTCCAGATCGTCGATCGCTACACGCTCGGTCTCGCGGTGCGCCATCTTGGCCCAAGCGTCCGACGGGATCATCGCCGGCTCCATGTCCGACAGGTACATCTCGGTCGTCACGCGGGCCACGTCGTTGGCCTGATAGACGCTGTGGATGCTGTCGCACAGTTCGCGCAGGCCGATGCGCTCGTACTGCGGATACTGGCGCACGAATTCCGGCAACACGCGCCACAGCGGCTGGTTGTTGTCGTAATCGTCCTTGAACTGCTGCAACTCCGTCACCAGCGAGTTCCAGCGGCCCTTGGTGATGCCGATCGTGAACATGATGAAGAACGAGTACAGACCCGTCTTCTCGACGATGATGCCGTGCTCGGCCAGGTAGCGCGTGACGATGGCGGCCGGGATGCCGGAATCGCTGAACTTGCCGTCCACATCCAGGCCCGGGGTGATGATGGTGGCCTTGATCGGATCGAGCAGGTTGAAGTCTTCGGCCAGGTTGCCGAAGCCGTGCCAGCGCTCGTTGGCCTTGAGCATCCACGCTTCGCGCTCTTCGATGCCTTCGTCCGACAGATCGTTCGGGCCCCAGACCTTGAACCACCAGTCGTCGCCGCGGCCGTTGCCACCATTTGTGCCCAGGTATTCGTGCTCAACCTTGCGCATGGCGCGGCGGAAGTCCAGCGCTTCGGCAATGCTCTCTTCCACCAGCGCGGTGCCGCCCGGCGCTTCCATCATCGCGGCCGCGACGTCGCACGACGCAATGATCGAGTACTGCGGGCTCGTCGACGTGTGCATCAGATACGCCTCGTTGAAGCGATACGTATCGAGCTTGCGCGTCTCGGAATCCTGCACGAGGATCTGCGAGGCCTGTGACAAGCCAGCCAGCAGCTTGTGCGTGCTCTGCGTGGCATAGACCAGCGCATCCTTGCTGCGCGGACGGCCGTGGCCGATCGCGTGCATGTTCTCGTAGAACGGGTGGAACGACGCGTGCGGCAGCCACGCTTCGTCAAAGTGCAGTGTGTCGATTTCGGTCGACAGCATGTTCTTGATCATCTCGGCGTTGTACAGCACGCCGTCGTACGTACCCTGCGTGATGGTCAGGATGCGCGGCTTCTTGTTCTTGGCCTTGCTGGCAAACGGATGGTCGGCGATCTTCCTGGCGATCGTTTCCGGCTCGAACTCGCTCTTCGGGATCGGGCCGATGATGCCGAAGTGGTTGCGCGTCGGCATCAGGAACACGGGGATCGCGCCCGTCATCATGATCGCGTGCAGATTCGACTTGTGGCAGTTGCGGTCCACCACCACGATGTCACCGGGCGCCACGTTGGCGTGCCACACCATCTTGTTCGACGTCGACGTGCCGTTGGTCACGAAGAACATGTGGTCCGAACCGAAGATGCGCGCAGCGTTGCGCTCAGACGCGGCCACGGGACCCGTGTGATCCAGCAGTTGGCCCAGTTCTTCCACGGCGTTGCAGACGTCGGCGCGCAGCATGTTCTCGCCAAAGAACTGATGGAACACCTGCCCCACCGGGCTCTTCAGGAACGCCACGCCGCCCGAGTGCCCCGGGCAATGCCACGAATACGAGCTGTCCTGCGCGTAGTCGATCAGCGCCTTGAAGAACGGCGGCGGCAGCGAATCCAGGTAATTGCGCGCTTCACGAATGATGTGTCGGGCCACGAACTCGGGCGTGTCCTCGAACATGTGGATGAAGCCGTGCAGCTCGCGCAGCACGTCGTTCGGCAGATGGCGCGAGGTGCGCGTTTCGCCGTACAGGAAGATGGGGATGTCGGCGTTGCGGCGACGCACTTCTGCCACGAAGGCGCGCAGGTTTTCGACGGCTTCCGGTTCCGGCTTGTCGTTGTCCGGATTGATGAACTCGTCGTCGTCGATCGAGACGATGAAGGTGGACGCGCGGCTGGACTGTTGCGCGAACGAGGTCAAGTCACCATAGCTGGTGAGGCCGGTCACCTCCATCCCTTCCTGCTCGATGGCCTGGGCCAGCGCGCGAATGCCCGACCCGGAGATGTTCTCGGAGCGGAAGTCCTCGTCAATGATGATGACGGGAAAGCGGAATTTCATCGTGGTTCCTTATGGATGCAGCTAAAGGCACCGCTCCGGATACGCCTGAACGCGCGGAAACGGACTACAAAAACTAGGTCTTGGGCAGCGTCACACCGTGCTGGCCCTGGTACTTGCCACCACGATCCTTGTACGAGGTTTCGCATTCCTCGTCGCTCTCGAAGAACAGCACCTGCGCGCAGCCTTCCCCAGCGTAGATCTTGGCGGGCAGCGGCGTGGTGTTGGAGAACTCGAGCGTCACGTACCCTTCCCATTCAGGCTCGAACGGCGTGACGTTGACGATGATCCCGCAGCGCGCGTACGTGCTCTTGCCCAGACACACGGTCAGCACCGTGCGCGGGATGCGGAAATACTCCATCGTGCGGGCCAGCGCGAACGAGTTCGGCGGGATGATGCACACATCGCCCTTGAAGTCGACAAACGACTTCTCGTCGAAGTTCTTCGGATCGACGATGGTGCTGTTGATGTTGGTGAAGATCTTGAATTCGTCGGCGCAGCGGATGTCGTAGCCGTAGCTCGACGTGCCGTAGGAAACGATGCGGCGCCCATCGGATTCGCGCACCTGATCGGGCTCGAACGGCTCGATCATGCCGTGCTGCTCTGCCATGCGGCGGATCCACTTGTCGGATTTGATGCTCATGGAGCGTCCAGATACCTTGGATGAACAAATGGGGGCAGCCTTCGCGGTGCGAAAACTGTCCCCATTTGGTCACGCCAGCGGCCGGGCCCGCGCCTGGGGCCGGTTTGGAACGCGGATTGTACTCCCAAACCTGTGACGGAAAACCCCGTGGCGGCCGATGGCTTGCGCTGGCCTTATCCGGGCAAACGCGAGCGGATCAGCGGCCGGATTCCGCCGCCTGAAGCAGTTCCCCGCGCGGCCCGACCATGCCGGCCACTCCCGGCTCGGCCACAAAACGGTCCCGCCCCGTGTAGAGCAGAAAGTGCCGCCCCGTGCACCGCGCAAACAGCGTCAGGTTGACCCGCTGCGCCATCTGGTGGCCCATCTGCGTGACACCTGAGCGCGACAACAGGAACGGAATGCCCATCTGCGCGCCCTTGATGACCATCTCGGAGGTCAGGCGGCCGGTGGTGTAGAAGATCTTGTCGCCGCCCTCCATGCCCTCAAGCCACATGCGGCCGGCGATGGCATCCACGGCATTGTGGCGGCCCACGTCTTCAATGAAATGCAGCAGCTGGCCGTGCGCATCGAACAGCGCGCAGCCATGCACGGAGCCCGCCTGCTTGTAGATCGACTGCTGCAGGCGGATGGCGTCCACCACGCGGTACAGCGTGGTCTGCGTCATGCGCGCGTCGGGCGGCAGATGGATGGCGTCGATCTCGTCCATCAGCGAGCCAAACACGGTGCCTTGCCCGCAGCCGGTGGTCACGGTGCGGCGGGCGGTCTTCTCGTCCAGGTCGGCGATGCCGGCGCGCGTGGACACGGCAGCCGATTCGGTTTCCCAATCGACCTGGATGGAGGCGATGTCTTCGATGCTGCTGACCAGGCGCTGGTTACGCAGATAGCCGAGTACGAGCGCTTCGGGCGCGCCGCCCAGCGTCATCAGCGTGACGAGTTCGCGCTTGTCGAGATAGACCGTGAGCGGGCGTTCACCAGGGATGTAGACATGGCGTGCGCGGCCCAGCTCGTCGAGCACTTCAACCTCGTCGAGCAGTGGAACAGAAGCGTTGGTCAGTTCGGGGCGCAGCGGCATCGATGTCTTCGTTCAAATAAAAATGCGCACGGCGAGCGTGCGCATGCTGCGGTTGGTACCTGCCCGAGAGCAGGTACCGCGTGCGGGCGATCAGTTCGCCACGATCACGCCGCAGGCGATGCGCCCGCCGGAATTGCCGGTGGGCTGGGTCGTGTAGTCGTCCTTGCCTGCGTGGACGATCAGCGCGTGGCCGACCAGGCTGGTGGGCCCAGGCGACAGCGTCACGCCGGAAAGAACGATCGAGCCGACAGCCTTGCCGTTGGCATCGGATTGCAGCATCGGAATGTCGCCGGCGTGGTGCGCACCTTGACGCGGATCACCGTGTTGCTGGCCGGTCGGGTTGAAGTGACCGCCGGCGCTATTGCCATCCGCCGACGAGCAATCGCCCTTCTCATGCACGTGGAAACCGAACATGCCGTTGGCCGGCAGGCCGGAAATATCCACGGCGATGGCAACCCGATTGTCGCCTTGCTGCGCGAGCTTCACGCTGCCTTGCACGGTGCTGCCGCTCTTGGGTGCCAGCACGGCCGAGGCCGTCATGGCGCCGTCACCGGCATTAGCCGCCTTGGCCGTCGACGCTGAGTTCGATGCGCAGCCGGCCATCAGGCCGATCGCGGCGAGTGCAATCGCGAGTTGCTTCATGTGTCACCTCCAGTCAGGGTTCACTCGGGGAGCGGACGATTGTACTGCCGGATGATGAACACGCAACATTGGAACCAACGGTTCACCCTTTGGCCGCCGGTGCCGGTGCCGATGCTGCGGGCACAGGCGCGACAAACGGCCCCGGATCCACGCACGGCGCGCCCGGTTGCGTATGCGCAGCCTTGCCGCCGGCCTGGTACGACGCCGCCGCCTTGTCCTGGGCCTTGCACGTCTGGAACGCGGCCACCTTGTCGCCCCAGGCTGCCTTGGCCTTCGCCAGATCCGCCTGTGCCTTCTGTTCTTCCGTCGGTGCCGGCAGCTTGGCGCCGGCCAGTCCGCTTGTCAGGACCAGCATGGCGGCAGCAAGTGCCATACCTGCGGCGCGAGTCAGCGTGGAAGCATGCATGGTGAGGATCCTCGAATGAGTGGCAGGCGATGGCGTCATGACTTGGCGGGCTGCTCGCTCGGCGCCGGCGGCGCGGGCGGCTGGGACCGCTGCGCGGGAATCTTGCCGGCCTTGACGTCGTCGTACCAAAGTTCGTGGTGCTCCTTCGCCCAGGCCTCGTCGACATAACCGTCACGCATGGCGCGGTAAGCGCCTTCCATGCCGATCGTGCCCATGTAGATGTGGCCCAGCGACATGCTCATCATGCCCACCGCCGCGATCGCGTGAATGACCTCGGCCAGTTGCATCGTGCTGCGGTAGTAATCCACGCCCGGGACGATGCGATCGAGCGTCCAGCCCGAAGCCGACAGGATCAGCCCAAACACGACGAGCCCGCCCCAGAACCAGAGTTTCTCGCCCGCATTGAAGCGGTGCGACGGCACTTCGGCGCCGTGCTCTCCGGCAAACATGCCCCCCAGGCTCAGCAGCCATTTCACGTCGCCCTGGCGCGGCAGGTTGTCCCGCACCCAAATCACGAAGGCCACGATGATGCTGACCGTGAAGAGCGGGCCCACCAGGTTGTGCAGGTTTTTCAGCAAATACGTCAGCCAGCCGAACAACTGATGACCGAGGATCGGCAACAGGAAATGCTTGCCCCACAGCATGACGATGCCCGACACGCCGAGCGTGACGAAGGAGATCGCCATCGTCCAGTGCACGTAGCGCTCGGTGGGCGTGAAGCGCTCGATCTTGCGGCCCGTAGGCGCTTCTTTTAGCGGGATCATGCCGCGCCAAAGGAAGAAGGCCAGGATGGCCGACGGCACCAGCACCATGAGCCAACCGCCCCACACGGTGATCACGCCATTGCGGAACAGCCGCCATTTCTGCCCGGTGCGCTGGATCAGCACGCCGGCTTCCAGCCCGGGAATGCTGGCGTAGTGCGCCTGATCGGAGTTCACCTCGCGCCAGACGGGCGCGTTGTTGCCCGGTTGCGTCGCGCGCCGTGCGGCCTGGTCCTGCGCCTCTTTGGCGAGATCGCGCTTCTGCAGATCAAACACGTTCTCCGAGACGATGTTGGAGAACGGCTGGGCCGTTTGTACGGCCGGATTGACCGGGGCATGGTTGGCTGCCGGCGCACTGGCCGGCTGCTGCGCGCTCGCCCACGCCGCCGCGCCGCCGAGCAGCACGGCCATCACAAGATGTTTCCAGGAAGTGCCCATGGACGAACCTCCGCTTGCGCGCGTCATGGCGTCTTGTTGTACTCGTTCTGGTATTGGCCGCGCGCGCGGATCTGGTTCTCCCAGCTCGTGCGGTCGCCGGGTGTCCAGTTCTTGGCCATGAACGGATCGCCCTCCGCGCCCTTGTAGGCAGGCGCGTCGTCCTTGCGGTGCGAGGCGAATGCCGTTTGCGGGCGTTCACCGCAGGCACCGAGCAACAGCACAGCACCAAGGGCGATCACCAGGCTGGTCGATCGTGCGGGGGCGCTCATGATTGCGCTCCCGACGCCGAAGCCGGCTTGGCCGGTGCGGCCGGAGTTGCCGGTGCCGCCTGACCGCCCTTGCCCTGCGCGCCGCCATAGGCCGTGCCCCACCCGAACAACTCCGCGCCCTTCCCGCGCTTCATGACCCGGTTACGCAGGATGTCGGAAATCACATCGCCGTCGCCGCCGAGCAGCGCCTTCGTCGAGCACATTTCCGCGCACAGCGGAAGCTTCCCTTCGGCCAGGCGGTTGCGGCCGTACTTTTCGAATTCTTCCTCGCTGCCGTTCTTCTCGGGGCCGCCCGCGCAGAACGTGCACTTGTCCATCTTGCCGCGCACGCCAAACGTGCCCTGGCTCGGGAACTGCGGCGCGCCGAACGGGCACGCATACGAGCAGTAGCCGCAGCCGATGCAGACGTCCTTGTCGTGCAGCACCACGCCGTCTTCGGTGCGGTAGAAGCAGTCGACCGGGCAGACCGCCATGCACGGCGCATCGGAGCAATGCATGCACGCCACCGAGATGGATTTCTCCGCGCCGATCATGCCGTCGTTGATCGTCACCACGCGGCGACGGTTCACGCCCCAGGGCACCTCGTGTTCGTTCTTGCAGGCCGTGGCGCAGGCGTTGCATTCGATGCAGCGCTCGCTGTCACAGATGAATTTCATACGTGCCATGTTGATCTCCCCGTCCTTATGCGAACCGCTCGATCTGGCAGACCGTCGTTTTCGTTTCCTGCATCATCGTCACCGAGTCGTAGCCGTAGGTCGTGGCCGTGTTGACGGCCTCGCCGCGCACGATCGGGTGGGCGCCCTCCGGGTAGTAATCGAGCAGATCCTTGCCCTGCCACCAGCCCGAGAAGTGGAACGGGATGAAGGCGTGGTCTATACCCACACGCTCCGTCACCAGCGCACGCACCTTGATCTGGGCGCCGGTGGGCGTCTTGACCCAGACGAAATCGTTGTGGCGAATGCCCCGGTCAGATGCAGCCTTGGGGTTGATCTCGACAAAGTTCTCTTGCTGCAGCTCGGCAAGCCAAGGGTTGGAGCGCGTCTCTTCGCCGCCGCCCTCGTACTCCACCAGCCGGCCGGAGGTCAGGATGATTGGGAATTTCTCGTAGACCTTGTTCTCGATATTGCGCTGCTGCACCGTCTTGTACAGCGTCGGCAGGCGCCAGAAGACCTTCTTGTCGTCGTGCGTGGGGTACTTGGCGACCATGTCGGGCCGCGTGGAATACAGCGGCTCGCGGTGCTGCGGAATGCCATCGGGGAAGTTCCACACGATCGCGCGCGCCTTGGCGTTGCCGAACGGGTGGCAGCCGTGCTTCATCGCCACGCGCTGGATGCCGCCGGACACGTCGGTCTTCCAGTTCTTGCCTTCGGCGGCCTTCTTCTCGGCGTCGGTCAGGTCGTCCCACCAGCCAAGTTTTTTGAGGAACACGTGGTCGAACTCTGGGTAGCCGGTGGTCAACTCCGAGCCCAGCGAGAACGAGCCATCTTCGGCCAGCAGGTTGACGCCATCGCGCTCCACGCCAAAATTGGCGCGGAAGTTACCGCCGCCCTCCATCACATGCTTGCTGGTGTCGTACAGGTTGGGCGAGCCGGGGTGTTTGAGTTCCGGCGTCCCGTAGCAGGGCCAAGGCAGGCCGAAGTAATCGCCGGTCAGGTCGTAGCCGGTTTCGGCATCCTTGCCGCCCTTGCAGCGCAGCGTGCGCACATCAAACAGATGCATGTTGCGCATGTGGGCCTTCAGGCGTTCCGGCGATTGGCCGGTGTAGCCGATCGTCCAGTTGCCGCGGTTGATCTCGCGCAGGATCGATTCGATCTCCGGCTCGCGCCATGTCATGCCGGCGCGCTTGTATTCCGTGATCTTGTAGTTCTTCGACAGCTCCTTGCCGAAGCCCAGGCGATCGGCAAACGCCTGCATGATCACGTGGTCGGGCTGCGATTCGAACAGCGGCTCGATGACCTTCTCGCGCCATTGCAGCGATCGATTCGATGCAGTGCACGAGCCCGACGTTTCGAACTGCGTGGCGGCGGGCAGCAGATAGACAGCGCGGTTCGGATTGGGCGGCGTACCATCGGCGGCGGGCATGTTGGCCATGGCCGCCGTGGCCGACGGGTATGGGTCCACCACCACCAGCAGGTCAAGCTTGTCGAGCGCGCGCTTCATGTCCATCCCGCGCGTTTGCGAGTTCGGAGCGTGCCCCCAGTAGAAAACGGCACGAACGTTGTGGTCCTGGTCGATCAGCTCGTTCTTTTCCAGCACCGCATCGGCCCAGCGCGAGACGGTGGTGCCCGACTTCTCCATCATGGCCTGCGAGGCGAAACGGCCCTTGATCCAGTCGTAATCCACGCCCCACACGCCAGCAAAGTGCTTCCACGCGCCGGCAGCCAGGCCGTAGTACCCAGGCAACGAATCGGGGTTGGGGCCGACGTCGGTCGCACCCTGCACGTTGTCGTGGCCGCGGAAGATATTGGCGCCGCCGCCCGACTTGCCGATGTTACCCAGCGCCAGCTGCACAATGCACGACGCGCGCACGATGGCATTGCCGATGCTGTGCTGCGTCTGGCCCATGCACCACACCAGCGTGCTGGGGCGATTCATTGCCATCATCTCGGCCACCTTGTGCACCTGTGCCTCAGGCACGCCGCACACTTCCTCGACCTTGTCCGGCGTCCACTTGGCAAGCACTTCATCGCGCACCTTGTCCATGCCGTAGACGCGGTCATGGATGTACTGCTTGTCTTCCCAGCCGTTCTTGAAGATGTGATACAGCACGCCAAACAGGAACGCGATGTCGGTGCCCGACCGTATGCGCACGTACTCATCCGACTTGGCCGCCGTGCGCGTGTAGCGCGGGTCCACCACGATGACCTTGCAGCCCGTTTCCTTGGCATGCAGCAGATGCAGCATCGACACGGGGTGCGCCTCGGCCGCGTTCGAGCCGATGTACAACGCGCACTTGGCGTTCTGCATGTCGTTGTACGAGTTGGTCATCGCGCCGTAGCCCCAGGTGTTGGCCACGCCGGCCACGGTGGTGCTATGGCAGATGCGCGCCTGGTGGTCGCAGTTGTTGGTGCCGAAGAACGACACCCACTTGCGCATCAGGTACGACTGCTCGTTGCTGTGCTTGGACGAACCCACGAAGAAGAACGAATCCGGTCCGGTCTCCTGGCGGATGGTGTTCATCTTGGCGACGATCTCATTGAGCGCCTGGTCCCAGCTGATGCGCTGGTAGCGGCCGTCGACGAGCTTCATTGGCGTCTTGAGGCGGTATTCGCCGTGACCGTGCTCGCGCAGGGCAGCGCCTTTGGCGCAGTGCGCACCCAGGTTGATCGGCGAGTCGAATACCGGTTCCTGGCGCACCCACACGCCGTTCTGCACGACGGCATCCACCGAGCAGCCAACCGAGCAGTGTGAGCACACCGTGCGACGCACGACGATGTCTCCCTTTCCCTCGGCCGCCTGGGCTTCACCCACCACCGATTTCTTCACCAGCGAAAGCTGCGTTGCGGCCAGGCCTGCGCCCACGCCGATGCCAGAGCGCTTGAGGAAGGTGCGGCGGTCCATGGTCGGCAGTGCACCGGCCAGACTGCGCGCCAGACTGCCAGCAAGCGATGCGGCGCCCTGTCCGTTTGAACGTCGAGCCGGTGCGGCTTTGGTGTCCTGTACCGCCGGTTTGCGGGTCAGAAGCATGAGGTCACCTGAAGATGTGGGGTGCGTGCAATGACGATGGAGCAACAGCGGCGCGCGTGCAGCCGCATCAGATCCACGTCGTCTTGTAGTACTTGCGGATGTGTTCGCTCAGCCGGTAACCGGTGGCGCCGTCATCCGCGGCGTCGGTTGCGGGTGTGGACGGAGCAGTGGGCGCTTGCACGAGATGGCCGGCTGTCGCGGCAGTGCCTGCAGCCGCGGCGGCGACCGCCGCCCCCATCAGGAAGCGGCGGCGAGTGGGTGCAACATCAGCGAAATCCGCTTCTGGGCGCACGTGAGGGGCGGTGTTCAAACCTGGCATTTCGATGCTCCCCGGCTCTTTCAAACCGATGACCGAATGTAATAGGAATTTTCCAACACATTTTAGGAGTAACGGCATGGGAAAACCATGCCCAAAACCCCTCACCGAGGGATTTTCCTGACGATTTACCGATGAATTTTTTCAATGAGTCGGATTTGAACCGGAGCGCCGTGACGCTGGCCCGGCGTGGCTCTTCGGCGTCCGCTTATTTTTTAGGCAACCGAGACGACGGCTGTCATGCCAATTCAAGGGCGAGCCGCTCCACGTCAAAAAACGCTTTTGCCAATCCCGCCACATCGGCATAGAGCGCGGCGCGCGGATGCTGCAATACAGCATCGCAAGCCGTATCGACCCACGGGGCCAGATGACGCTGGAAAAATGCGCGCTGCTCTCCGATGCGGGCCACGGCAACGTCGTCCCCGGCGATGAGGTAACGCATGACCTCGCACAGGGTCGCGAGGTGATCTTCGGTTTCCGTGATGCCCTCGGCGCGCTCCAGGCCGTGGCGGCGCAGATCGTCGCGCAACACCACGAGCGGCTTCTCGTTCATGAAACCGGCCTGGTAGTACGAGCCGTACAAGAACACTTCGGGCTTGCCGACGCCGATAAACAGTTCGGTGTATTCGTCGTCGGCCTGCTCGGCGGTGGTCTGGCCCGCGCGGGCGACAAGCTTTCGCCAGGCCTGGGTGAGAGCACTACTGGCGGCGGCTTGCGCATCGGCTGCGGCGATATCGCCGTCGCCTATCGGGTCCAGCGGCGCGGCCGCGATGCGCTGCAGCAAATCGGCGTCTGCCGCGTGGAAGAACAGCGTGGCCAGCAGGCCGTACAGGTCGGCACGGGCGAGATCCTCTGCGCTGTCGGCGGGCGTGGCGGCGGGCTGGAATTGCAGGGGCTGGGCGTCGGTCATGGGATCGGGAATCGGCTTCAGTGTGCGGTCTTCAATGCGCAGTCTTCAGTGCGGGGCGCCCGGGCGTTCGCCGTGCTGCATCATGTCGATCACGCGGCAATCGCTGCACATCTTGAGGCGCTCGGCGGCGGCGCCGGAGAACGCCGGATGCGCGCCCAGCTTGGCCAGCATCGTCGCGACCATCTGCGCGGTGCCGAACGGCTTGTTGCAGCGGATGCAGTGGAACGGCTGCGCCTCGTTGAGCGTGGCCGATTGGCGGGCTTCTGCCGACAGGTTCAAACGCGGCACGAGGGCGATGGCGCTTTCAGGGCACGTGGTCTCGCACAGGCCGCATTGGACGCAGTTGCGCTCGATCATGGCCAGCACGGGCCGCTCGGCCTGATCGCGCAGCGCCTGCGACGGGCACGCGCCCACGCACGCCATGCACAGCGTGCAGCGTTCGCGGTTCACGGTGATGGCGCCAAACGGCGCACCGGCTGGCAGCGGGATGATGGCCTCGGTGGCCTTGGCGTGGCGTGCAAGATGGTCGAGCGCGAAATCGAGTGCCTCGCGCTTGGCAGCGGCCACCGCAAAGGTGGCCGCCGGCATATCACGGCGAAAGCCGCGCACCGGGCCCGACACGTCGGCGTGGCTCAAGCGTGCATCAAGCGCCGCCGCATCCGCCACGTCGATCAGCACCACACCCGCCCCGTCTGCCGGTTCACCCAGCCCCTGCAGAACCGCCTGCGCCACGGCAACCTGCTCGGCGAGCATCGCGCGGTACTGCGGCGCGTCGTCTTCCGTCAGCAGGATGGCGATGCGCGCGGCGCCGTAAGCCAATGCGGAGAGCCACAGGTCCAATCCCGTCGATGCCGCATGGAAGACCTCGACGGGCAGCACATTCACCGGCACGCCCTGGGCCTTGCCGATACGCGCGGCACGGCCCAGTTGCTCGATCAGCGTGCGGCCCCGCCCACCGTTATGCAGCAGAACCACGGCATCACGCCCACCCGCCGATGCATACGTGCCGAGCAGCGTCTTCAGCTTGCGCCCCTGGTACGGCGCGCTCGGATAGGCATAGGTGATGGCGCCGGTGGGACACGCGGTCGTACACGCACCGCAGCCCACACAGAGATTGGGCGTGACGTGCACGCTGCCGCGGCCGTCCTTCCACTGCGACGCAATCGCCGACGCCGAACACACGTCCACGCAAGCGTTGCAGCCCACTTGGCCGTTACGCCCGTGCGCGCAGATCGATTCCTTGTACTGGAAGAACTTGGGCTTCTCAAACTCCCCCACCATTTGCAGCAACGCCAGCGATGCCGTCAGTTGGCGGCCCGCGTCTGCGCCCGCATGGAAGTAGCCCTGCGGCGGCTGGTGCTGGGCAAACGCCGGCGCATCGTTCAGATCGAAGATCAGGTCGAATTGGCCCGATAGCGCCTGCGGTGCGTCCACGCGGCTGAAATCGATGGCCAATGCATCGCCGCACGCCTTGACGCACGCGCGATGGTCGCGGCATGCATCCAGATCGATCTGGTACAGCGCGTCGATGGCGCCTTCCGGGCAGACATCGATGCAGGCGTTGCAGCGCGTGCAGCGGTCCAGGTCAATCGGGTTGCGGTTGCGCCATTGCACCTCGAACGCACCAAGCCAGCCGTTCACCTGCGCCAGCTCGCCCGCGTGGACCGGCCAGCGGCGCTCCATCGGCGGGACAAACGGACCACTTGCGCGATCGCGCCCGGTGACGAGCACCGCCACGCTCAGTTGGTCGGCCAGCCGTTCCGCCCACGGCATGGCACGCTCGGCAGGACCGATGATCAGCACGTTGCCGTCGGAGCGGTAGTCGACCACCGGCACTGGCTCCGGCGCCGGCAAGCCAGCGACGGCCAGCAGCGCCGCTGTCTTGGCACGGAAACCGCGCGCATCGCGTTTAGCGCCTGCCGACCACCCGCCCGTTTCGCGCACGTTGACGAAATGGATCGGTGCGGTCACACCCTCATGCTGCGCGGCCACTTCTGCAAACAGCGCCTTTTCCTGCGTGCAGGCAACAACGACGTCTTCCGTACCATCCAGCGCCTGTGTGAACGCGCTGATCTCGCGGCGGCACAGCAGGTGGTGCGTCTTGCTGGGGGCGTCGATAGCGGCGTCAGACGCGCGCAGGGCGTCGCCCACCGCATCGGCATCGATCGGCATGGTGTGATTGCAACTGCAGAGCAGTGTCGGCATGGATTTGTGCGTGAGCGCCCACGTGCATGGCGCAGGCTGTGGAGACATGGCAGCACGGTCTTTGCCGCGCGGCCTTCTTTTTATTCTACGGACGGCGGCTTAACGCCGCCATGCGGGGTTGCCTGGGCGGGGTCATCAACGCGGGGCGACTCGGCATCGGCAGGTTCAGGCGGCGTCTCGCCCGTCACGAGAGGTGCAGCGGCCGATACCGGTTCGATTCCTGGCGGCGCAGCCACATCCTCGTCCAGCGGCTCGAACAACCGCAGTTCCGCCGTGTGCCGCAGCTCGCGCAACATCTCGGGCGGGATCGGGTCGGGCTGAGAATAGTCGTCGATGTAGGTATCGAGCCCGTCCATCACATTGAAGTGTGGATCGGCGAAGAGCTTCTTGAGCGCGGCACGCTTGACGGCTTCGTCCACCCCGTGCGCGACGAAGGGCGAGAAATCATCGGATGGCGTCAACTTGGAGGCGTCTTCCAGCGTGAGCGGGGGTGCCGCTTCGGGCGTAGGCTCGACCGTCGACGCTTCAGGCACGACGACGGGGGCCGGCTCGGCGGGCGATGCCGCTTCCGGTTCGGGCTCGCCCCGCCGTTCGGCGGCCTTGCGGCGCGACCAGCGCGAGAGGAAGGTTTCGTCGCTCACAGCAGTCTCGCTCAGAACTTCGCGCGGTCTTCCGGCGGCAGGAACGACTCCGGGCGGCGCCGCTTCTTCGGCTCGGGCCGGTAGTTTTCGGCCACGTACGCCTGCAGCCACTCCAGCGCAGCGGCATCCAACGGCACGTTTTCGACCGTCTCGCCGCCGTCGAGCCAGCGACCAGCCTCGTTGTAGCTCAGCGAAACCGTATGCGGAATCGCCCGGCCCTCGTCGGTCGTGCCCGACTCGCCCAGGCGCCACAGCACGAACCAGCAGGGCGCGGCGGAGGTCACGTTCAGGTAGTAGCCCTCGGCCTCGTCGCGAAACAGCGTGACGGAGAAGCCGGGCGTGAGCCAGCGCTCTTCGCCCTTCTCATCCTCAGCGCGATCGAGGCAGCGCGGTGCGGTGCCGTATTCGCCCAGGTCGGGCACGACAGCCTCAAGCCGCCACTGGAACGGCTGCCAGCGGTTGGCCGTCGGGCGGCGACACAGCACCACTGCCACCTTTACGGAGGGGCGCTCCGTCTGACGATCGTTGGACAACGGTTCGCTGGCATCCATGGCTTGGCGCTCAGGTGTTCTGCACGACGATTGACGGGAACTTGCTCGTCATGTCCTTCGCCTTCTCGGCCACGGCAATGGCGACGCGGCGCGCGATCTGCTTGTACACGCCGGCAATCGCGCCATCGGGGTCGGCCACCACGGTGGGGCGGCCCGAATCGGCCTGCTCGCGAATGGACAGGTTCAGCGGCAGGCTGCCCAGGAACGGCACGCCGTACTGTTCGCACATCTTCTCGCCGCCGCCGGCGCCGAAGATGTGTTCGGTATGGCCGCAGTTCGGGCAGCAGTACACCGCCATGTTCTCGACCACGCCGATGATGGGAATCCCCACCTTCTCGAACATCTTCAGGCCCTTCTTGGCGTCGAGCAGCGCGATGTCCTGCGGCGTGGTGACGATCACCGCGCCCGTCACAGGCACCTTCTGCGACAGCGTGAGCTGGATATCGCCCGTGCCCGGCGGCATGTCGACGATGAGGTAATCCAGGTCGCGCCAGTTGGTCTGCTTGAGCAGTTGTTCGAGCGCCGAGGTCACCATCGGGCCGCGCCAGACCATCGGGTTGTCCTGTTCGATCAGGAAGCCGATGGAGTTGGCTTGCAGGCCGTGCCCCTCCATCGGCTCCATCGTCTTGCCGTCGGCCGACTCCGGCTGGCCCTGGATGCCCAGCATCATCGGCTGGCTAGGGCCGTAGATATCGGCGTCGAGAATGCCGACGTTGGCGCCTTCCGCAGCCAGCGCCAGCGCCAGGTTCACCGCGGTAGTCGACTTACCCACTCCGCCCTTGCCCGACGCCACGGCAATGATGTTCTTCACGTTCGGCATCAGGTGCACGCCGCGTTGCACCGCGTGCGCCACGATCTTCATCGACACCTGCACGCTCACATTTTCGACACCTTGCACCTGACGCAGCGCCCCGATCACGAGCTTGCGGATCGGCTCGAACTGGCTCTTGGCGGGGTAGCCGAGTTCCACGTCGAGCGACACCTCGCCGCCATCGACCCGGATGTTGCGCGCCGATTTGGACGACACGAGGTCGTGCTCGGTATTGGGATCCACCACGCCGCGCAGGGCTTCGGTGATCTGTTCGATGGTTACGCTCAACATTTGCTCCACAAATCTAATGCGAATGGGGGACGGGCCAACGGTGACGCGGCATGAACTTTGCGGCGCCCTGGCCACTCTATCTACTGTTTTGCTATTGTATTTTGCCGGCGCACCGTTCGTCCGATTCCCCCTCAATATCCCTCCGATGCGCCGGATATCGGCAAACCCACAAGAACCGATCCCGTTACCCGTAGGAGAAACCATGAAAGCCAAGCTTATTTCCGTCTCGCTGATCGCCCTGCTGGCCGCCGGCTGCGCCACCGAGCAGCAGAACCAGACCGCCATGGGCACCGGCGTTGGCGCGGCCGTGGGCGCTGGCATTGGCGCGCTGGTCGGCAACGGCAAGGGCGCCGCCATTGGCGGTGCGCTGGGCGCGGCCACCGGTGCAGCCGTCGGCTACAACTGGGGCGCCATCAAGTCCAAGCTGGCTGGCGATACGGCCGGCACGGGCACGCAGATTTCGGAGCAGCCCGACGGCTCGCTCAAGCTGAACATTCCGAGCCAGGTCTCGTTCGACACCGACAGCGCGGTGATCAAGCCGTCGTTCCGCGGCCCCTTGGATAGCGTGGCACAAACGCTCACGCAGCATCCGGAGCTGGCCGCCAATGTGGTCGGCCACACGGATAGCACCGGCAACCCGAACTACAACTTGACGCTGTCGCAAAAGCGCGCGCAGAGCGTGGCGAGCTACCTGACGGACCGCGGCGTGGCCCGCAACCGCCTTTCCGCTGAAGGCCGCGGCCAGAATCAGCCCGTTGCCGACAACGCCACCGAGGCCGGCCGCGCCCAAAATCGCCGCGTCGAAATTTATTTGAAACCAATTCAAGGGTAACCCTGTCATAGAAAACAGGTGCCGCTTGCCACACGTTGCTGGCTCGCGATGCGTGGCTGACCTCCCGGGCGGTACCTGATTTCTCCTCCTTTTCCGTTGTGGAAAGCTGCGCCGGCTCTGACCGGCGCTTTTTTTGGGTCACACGATGCGCGGCATCGTGACGCATAGGCCGAACTCCACGATCACACCCACGTTCCGCAGATTCGTCCGGGAACGGCCTGATACCGCCGGGCGCGCTAAAATATGCGTTTATCCGCGCGCCGCGCCCTGTTCGCGGCCCGCCCGCACCTTTCTGGCCTGCCCATGTCCGAACGTCGCATCCTCGTCACTTCCGCCCTGCCTTATGCCAACGGGCCGATCCATATCGGCCACCTGGTCGAGTACATCCAGACCGATATCTGGGTACGCTTCCAGCGCATGCGCGGTCATGAGACCTACTACGTGGGTGCCGACGACACGCACGGCACGCCCGTCATGCTGCGCGCCGAGAAGGAAGGCCTGACCCCGCGCCAGCTGATCGAACGCGTCTGGACGGAACATAAGCGCGACTTCGACAACTTCCTGGTCTCGTTCGACAACTACTACAGCACCGACTCCGACGAAAACAAGGAGCTGTGCCAAAACGTCTACCTCAAGCTCAAGGAAGCCGGCCTGATCGACGTGCGCGAGGTCGAGCAATTCTACGACCCGGTCAAGGAGATGTTCCTGCCAGACCGCTTCATCAAAGGCGAATGCCCGAAGTGCGGCGCGAAAGACCAGTACGGCGATTCGTGCGAAGTCTGCGGCGCAACCTACCAGCCGACCGACCTGAAGAACCCATACTCCGTGGTGTCGGGCGCGACCCCGGTGCGCAAGTCGTCGGAACACTACTTCTTCAAGCTGTCCGACCCGCGCTGCGAGAACTTCCTGCGCGACTGGGTGGCCGACCTGGCCCAGCCCGAAGCCACCAACAAGATGCGTGAATGGCTCGGCGAGGAAGGCGAGGCCAAGCTCTCGGACTGGGACATCTCGCGTGATGCGCCGTACTTCGGTTTCGAAATTCCGGGCGCCCCGGGCAAATACTTCTACGTGTGGCTGGATGCGCCGGTCGGCTACTACGCCAGCTTCAAGAACCTGTGCGCCAAGCGCGGCCTGGATTTCGACGCGTGGATCAACGAACACTCGACCACCGAGCAGTACCACTTCATCGGCAAGGACATCCTCTATTTCCACACGCTGTTCTGGCCGGCGATGCTGAAGTTCTCCGGCCACCGCACGCCAACCAACGTGTTCGCCCACGGCTTCCTGACGGTGGACGGCGCGAAGATGAGCAAGTCGCGCGGCACGTTCATCACTGCGCAAAGCTACATCGACACCGGCCTGAACCCAGAATGGCTGCGCTACTACTTCGCGGCCAAGCTGAACGCGACGATGGAAGATCTGGACCTGAACCTGGACGATTTCATCGCCCGTGTGAACAGTGATCTGGTGGGCAAGTTCGTCAACATCGCCAGCCGCTCGGCGGGCTTCCTGGTCAAGCGCTTCGAAGGCCGCGTGAGCGACGCCGCGCTGGGCCATCCGCTGATGGTGCAACTGCGCGAAGCCGCCCCGCAAATCGCCGATCTGTACGAGAAGCGCGAGTACAGCAAGGCACTGCGTGCCGTCATGGAACTGGCCGATGCCGTCAACGCCTTCGTCGACACCGAGAAACCGTGGGATCTGGCCAAGGATGAAGCCAACCGCGAAAAGCTGCACGCCGCATGCTCGGTCGCGCTGGAAGCGTTCCGCCTGCTGGCCGTGTACCTCAAGCCGATTCTGCCCACCACGGTCGAGCGCATCGAAGCGTTCCTCAACGTTGAGCCGCTGACGTGGCGTTCGATCGATTCGCAGCTCTCGTCGGATAAGCCGATCCAGCCGTACTCCCACCTGATGACGCGCGTGGACAAGAAGCAGGTGGATGCGCTGGTGGAGGCAAATCGTCAGTCGCTGCAGGCCACCGCAGAAGCCCCGGCTGCTGCCGCCGCCAACGGTGCTGCCGCCATTGAGCCGATGGCCGACACCATCACCATCGACGACTTCGCCAAGATCGACTTGCGTGTCGCCAAGATCGTCGCCTGCCAGCGCGTGGAAGGATCGAACAAGCTGCTGCAGCTGACGCTGGATGTGGGCGAAGGACAGACGCGGAATGTGTTTTCGGGTATCCAGTCGGCATATGCGCCGGAAGATCTGGTGGGCAAGCTGACCGTGATGGTTGCCAACCTGGCACCGCGCAAGATGAAGTTCGGGATGTCGGAAGGGATGGTGTTGGCGGCTTCGGCTGCCGATGAGAAGGCTCAGCCTGGGCTTTATATTCTTGAGCCGCATTCTGGGGCGGTGCCGGGGATGCGGGTGCGGTAATGGTT
>NZ_MCGB01000058.1 GCF_001699815.1 Ralstonia pickettii
GCGCACGACCAACGCGATTGAATCGACGTTCGCGACGGTGCGCCACCGTACGACGCGCACGCGTAACTGCGTATCGCGACCAACCTTCCTCGGACTGGCATTCAAGCTGATCGAGGAAGCCGAGAAAACCTGGCGCCGTATCAACGGCCCCGAAAAGATCAAGCTGTTGCTCGAAGGAGTTGCCTTCAAGGACGGCGAACCGGTGCAAGACGATCGACCGGCTCAGCAGAAAATCGCCGCTTGAAATCGACCGCCATCAAATTGTTCATACACCACTCTTGACGTTAGCTCTGCCAGAACCTCGGGGAAGCGCGGGTACGCGGTGCGTTCGAGGGCAGCCATTGCGGATCGTCCGGATCGCAGAGGGCCGCTCAGATTAGCGCAAGAAAAGTCAGATGTTACTGCGCCAGATCGTAATAAGCAGAGCCGTTTTTATAACAAGAAGGCTTATGATAGGAATTCGTAGTCGTCAACGGTCCTCGCCAGAGGAAGACGCTGGAACAACCAGTGAAGGTAGCGATAGGGATCGATGCCCCCGGCTTTGCAGGTTTCGATCAGGCTGTAGAGGTTTGCACTTGCGTTCGCCCCCGCTACGGTGTCGCTAAAAAGCCATGAGCGGCGGCCCGACGACGAATGGGCGAATCGCATTCTCGCAAGGGTTATTCGAGATGGCCCAAGTTCCGTTCTCGACGTAGCGGATCAGCTTCGGCCACTGCTCGCGCAGATAGGTCAGTGCTTTTCCGAGCAAACTTTTTGGTACGACGCCGGGTGACTCCGCGAGGGCTAAAGCGTAGATGGCGTCGAGTATGCGCGTGCTGTATCGACGTCGCAGTCGCTGTCGTCGCTCAGCTGCCCATTTGTTAGAGCGGGCCTCCGCATTGAACAGCTTGCCGATCAGCGTGATGAAGCGTGTCGCGAGCAGATCGGGCGAACGCGCGGCTTTCGGCACGTTCTCCTCCGCTTTGATGAAGTACCGTCTTAGGTGTGCCCAACACCCGAGGTGCACGAGGTCGTAGCGTTGAGCGATGTCGTTGTAGGGCTCGTAGCCATCAGTCATCAGAACGGCGCCCTTGCGGATCCCCGTGAACAGCTTGTCGGCCAGCTTGGCACCGCGTCCGGGCGTATAGCTGAAGCAGCGGGAGCTAAAGTCGAAAGTGGTGTACGGGGGAGTTGAGGCGGGAAGTTGAAGGCGGTGGAGGTTTCAGCTGAGAATCTGATTGTCGAAGTCGGAAACCAGCAAAAAATCAAACCATCCACCATGAGCAAGGATACGGAAAAAGCAGTCGTCGGTCTATCGGGAGTCGGGCTTGGACTTGACGAATTGGTTCGTCACGGGGCGCGGCAAGTGATTCAACAAGCGATCGAAG
>NZ_MCGB01000059.1 GCF_001699815.1 Ralstonia pickettii
TGCCGGTGCGGTGGCGGGTGCGGCGGTGCCCTGCGCAAACGCTGAACCCATCACCAGCGCACCGATTGAAAACATCAACGCAGACAGTTTCATAACGAGACCCCCAACGAGGCACGGAAATACGTGCGTGACCGATTAACGCTGGCCGACAGCGCGCGTTGACCAACCCGAGGGTTTGTCAGAAGACAAACGCTGCAACGTTGATCATTCCGCAACAGTCGGCGTCGCTTGTGTTGCGCCGACGGGCGATGCGAAGTCGGCGCCATCCCAGCATAGGCAAGATCACACGGCGCGGCGAAGTTTCAGGCGAATGTGTCGATGCCCTGCACCAGCCGCCTGGCCAAGCGGGGCTGCCGTAGCTGCTCAAGCCACCATTGGAGTGCGCGGCCCTCGCCGTCGACATCGCCGCTGCGCCAGCCGACGTAGAGCAGGTTCGGCTCGCGCGGATCGGTGGTACGTTTTTCCACCAGCTCGCCGCGCGCCAGCAGCGACGCCACGCGGTGCCTCGGCAGCCAGCCGACGCC
>NZ_MCGB01000060.1 GCF_001699815.1 Ralstonia pickettii
GAAAGGCGCGCCCGAGATGGCGAAAGATTCCTTGAATTTTCGTAAGCGGGCGGAGACGGGAAAAACTCGCTGCGCTCAGACAGTTTCCCGTCTTTTTTCCGCCCGCTTACGAAAATTCAAGGCGCATCTAGGGCAGGGTACGGCCACACCATCGAAGCACCACCGCAGTAGAGCGTAAGCGACAAGACGCGAAGCAAAGCGAGCGAACCAGTGGAGTGCGAGCGAAGCGAAGCAGCACACCGCAACAAACGAAACTTCGACAGAGCACGCAAACCACCGTTTTGGTCGTTGACGTTCCTGCCCTAGATGGCGCCTTGGGATTTTTGTTGCGGGGAGGATAAAGAGGGGAGGCCTGTCTGAGCGAAGCGAGTTTGCCTCCC
>NZ_MCGB01000061.1 GCF_001699815.1 Ralstonia pickettii
CCGGCGCCGGGTACACCGGCGCTGGGTAATAGGCCGGCCCGTAGTAGTAATAGGGGTCGTACGGATAGGACGGATACGCCGCCACTGGCGCAGGCGCCACGACTGCGGGGGCGATCGGGTTCCCGTAGGCGTCGTAATACGGCGCGACCACGCAACCCCCCAGCAAGACGACCGCGCACGCGGCCACCGCGCCCGGCAGGATGACGGCACGACGGCGACGTTGCAGTGTGCGGCTCATGATGTGCTCCGTTGGACGCATGTGCATATGCGTTCGACAGCGTTTGGTTGCTTCAATTCCAAGGACTTCGTATACCGCCGCAGCGAATCCTTGCCGGATCACTTACCATGACCGCTTCGCCGCCCACGCTGGGGAGAGATCGAGGCAGGCGATGCCCATAGAACACTGGAGGACACATCCATGCAAGCCACGGCAGCGCCCACCCACGGCGATGGGGCACCGGCACCCGCCATCACTGCGGCCACCCGACGCAAGGCCATCATCGCCGCCACCATCGGCAACGGCCTCGAATGGTTCGACTTCACGGTCTACAGCTTTTTCGCCGTCATCATCGCCAAGCTGTTCTTCCCCACCGGCAACGACTTCACCTCGTTCATGCTCACGGTCGCCACGTTCGGCGTGGGATTCTTCATGCGCCCCGTCGGCGCTGTCGTCCTTGGCATCTATGCGGACCGCGTGGGCCGCAAGGCTGCGCTCACGCTCACCATCATGCTGATGGCGATCGGCACGGCCATCATCGGCCTTGCACCGACGTACGCGCAGATCGGTATCGGCGCGCCCATCCTCATCGTGATCGCGCGGCTCATCCAGGGCTTCTCGGCGGGCGGAGAGGTCGGTGGCGCCACGGCGTTCCTGATCGAGTATTCACCGGACGAACGGCGCGGCTACTTCGCAAGCTGGCAGCAGGCGAGCCAGGGCATCTCGTTCATCCTGGGCGCCGCCATGGGTGCGATCGTCACGAACGGTCTGTCGCCGGAGCAGATCGATGCGTGGGGCTGGCGCATTCCGTTCCTGTTCGGCCTGTTGATCGGGCCGGTCGGCATGTACATCCGCTCGCACCTGCACGAGCCGCCCGCCTTCGCAGCGCAGAAGGCAAAGGCGGCAAAGGAGTCGCGTCTGGCACCGCTGTCGCAAGTGCTGCGCGATCATCCGCGCGAGGTGCTGGGTGGCCTGGGCGTGACGATTCTCTGGACCGTCTGCACCTACACGCTGGTGTTCTACATGCCGACGTATGCAAAGCAACAGCTGGGGCTGCCCCTGGGCGCGACGTTCCAGTCGACGGCGCTTTGCGGCGCGATCATCTTCGTGCTGTGCCCACTCATGGGAACGCTGTCCGATCGCATCGGTCGCAAGCGCATGCTGGGCACGGTGGCGCTTGTCATCGCAGCAGCGGCGTATCCGCTCTTCCACTGGCTCAACGTCAACCCGACGGTGCAGACGCTGCTGCAGGTGCAGGTGATCCTGGGTGTGTTGCTGGCGGCGTTTACGGGTCCGGCGCCGGCCGTGCTGGCCGAGCAGTTTCCGACGGCGGTACGCTCCACCGGCCTGTCGATTTCGTACAACCTGGCGGTCACCATCTTCGGTGGTTTTGCCCCGCTGATCGTGACGTGGTTGATTGCCAGCTCGGGCAGCAAGCTCGCACCGTCGTACTACGTGATGGCCGCTGCCATCATCAGCGTGTTTGCGCTGGCGCTGATGCACGACCGCACGGGCAAGCCGATCGAAAAATGATCGCGTGAAATAGCCCCGAAACGAAACTAGGCCGAACAACGGCCGGTGGATCATCCCACCGGCCGTTCGTCTTTTGCGGCAAGCAACGCCGCGTTCTCCAGCACACGCACACCGGGCGCATCCACCCGCGCCGCCATGACGAGCGCCGCCGCAACCGATTCCGCCGGCACCGGCCGCCACGTCTTGGGCACCATCCATCCGATTGCGCACGACAGGCCTTGCGCAATGCGTTCACCCAGCCGAAATTCTGCGCGCGCGCCGAGCAGCAGCGAAGGCCGGACAACCGTCACCGACGGAAAGCCGATCGACAAGATTTCGGCCTCCACCTCACCCTTGCAGCGGTTGTAGAAAACCCGCGAGCGCGCATCGGCGCCCAACGCACTCACCAGCAGAAAATGATGCGCGCCAGCGGCAAACGCGCGCCGCGCCAGTTCAGCCGGATACGCGACATCAACGCGCCGGAATGCCGCCTGGGAACCGGCCTGCCGGATCGTCGTGCCAAGCGCGCAGATAACGATATCGGCGGCAAACGCAGACTGGGTTTCGGGCGCATCGAGGCGATCGAAATCGACCACGCATTCGCGCAATCGACCGGGCGCCGCCTGCCCTGCTGTCAAGGCCCCGCGCCGCCGTACAAGCGCGGTCACGCCGCCCGCCCACGGCTGCGCAACGAGCCGATGCACCACCGCGCGGCCCACCAGCCCGTTGGCGCCGGCCACCAGAACGGACGGTCCGCGCGGTTGCTCCGGCGCTTCGCCGCCCGCCGCGAAGCCTTGTCCGACAGGCATTTGCGCACTCGACATGATGTTCTCCATGAAGTTGGCACAGGCGCTGGGACACAGTGTACGGCGTCTGACGAACCGGTTCGCTGCCGTGCTGCCTGCGCGCTTTCGGTGCGTTTCCGGCGTAAAGAACGCTGGCGGAAATGCAAACAAACCGCGTCGGTATAGGGTGTTTCCCGGATGCTCGCCCGCAAACCCAGGCGGGACAAGTGTCGGCTGCAAGCAACGGCCCGCAAACCCTTGCAGTTAGGGGATGTGCAACCCTTCGCAACGGTGATATAAAACGGGTCGCAGTACAACGCTGTCCAACAAACCTGAAGTGGGGAACTGACATGACGACCAAATCCGAACTCGTAGCCGCCATTGCGAAAGACGCTGAACTGAGCAACGCCGCCGCCGAGCGCGCGCTGAACTCCGCGCTGGAAAACATCAAGAAGACCGTCGCCAAGGGCGGCACCATCACGCTGGTTGGCTTCGGTTCGTTCTCGTCGGGCAAGCGTGCTGCACGCACCGGCCGCAACCCGCGCACCGGCGAAGCCATCAAGATCCCGGCAACCAAGACCGTGAAGTTCACGGCTGGCAAGGGCTTCAAGGACGCCGTGAACAAGAAGAAGTAAGAGTCTTCTGCCGAGCCCGGCATGCATGCCGGACCGGGAGACTTGCAAGGGACCCTACGGGGTCCCTTTTCTTTTGGTGCATTTGGTTTGACCTGGCGCTACGTCAGGCGACCGGCCACAAGCCCACCAGGTAACCGACCGAACCGACACGCGCGACAACCGTGTCAGCATCGCACTCTGCATCGAGCCATGCCGCGGCGCCCTGCGGGACATCGTCAGCGCCGATCGACAACACGCCGTGCACGCAATACACCAGCCATTGCATGCCCCGCCGGTGCAAGCGCGGCAGCGAGCGGCGCTCGCCGGCTGCCAGCGCGATCGCCTCGGCATGATGCGCCCAGGCGTCGCGCCGCGTCATCACGTTGAAATCCGACAGCGGCGCATCGAGCGTGGCATGCACATCGACTTCACCGGGAAAGCGCGCGGGTGCCTCGCCGGGCGCGAGCGTCAGAGCTTCGGCGTCGGCGCGATGCATCGTCAGCCGGCCGCCCGCAATCACCGCCAGCGATCGGTCAATGCCGGCAAAACGCGAGAACGGCCCGGCCGCATCGACCTGCGCGGTGCTCACGCGCCAGTCGAAATTGTCGAGCGTCGCGCCAGCGGGCGCGATGGCGATTTCAGTCGTGACACCGCCGCCGTTCTTCCACGGCATGCGGCGCATTGCAACTGCAGGAATCAGTTTCATGGACGGCGCAACAGGTGATAGGCCAGACGCGCCGCAACGCGCACGGTGCGACGGTCCTGATCGTATTCGGGGTTGGTCTCGGCGATATCCGCCACGCGCACCTTGCCGGTGGCGCAGACATGCTGCACGAGGGCTTCGAGCATCGGCAGCGTGATGCCATAGGCCGCGGGTGCGGAAACGCCCGGCGCCACGGCGGCGGCCAGCACATCCATGTCGATGGTCAGGTAGACGTGATCGGCATCAGCCAGCCATGTATCGAGATCGGCCGTGCGCGCATCGAGGTGCCGCTCCTGCATGACGGTGTCTTCCACGTAGTGCGCGTGCAGCGCGTCGGCGCGGTCGAACAGCGCGGGCGTGTTCGACAGGCGGCTCACACCGAGGCAGCAATACGTCAGGTCGATGCCGTGCGCGGCGCAGTCTTCGGCGATCTGGTCGAACGGCGTGCCGGAGTTGCCGGGGCGGCTCGTGCGCAGGTCGAAATGCGCATCGAAATTGACGACCGCAAGACGCCCGCACCAGCCTTGCTTCTGCCAATGCTGGCGCAGGCCCTGGTAGGTGCCGAAGGCAACCTCGTGGCCGCCGCCGAGCACGACCGGGCGCGCGCCGGCATCAAGCAACTCGCACACAGTTTCGCCAAGTGTGGCTTGCGCGCCTTCCAGATCGCCATCGTCACACGTGACATCGCCCGCGTCGGCGAGCACCGACAGGCCATGCGCGGGCACGTTGGCCAACGCACGGCGAATTTCCCGCGGGCCCAGTGCCGCACCCGCACGCCCGTGGTTGCGCACCACGCCCGCATCGCACGCAAAGCCCAGCAGCGCGGGCACGCCGGACAACGTCGTCGCATCATGCGACAGCACAACCTGGAACAGGCGCGTCACGTCACCGCGCTCGCCGGTGTCGTCACGCCCCTGCCAGACGGAGGCATCGAACATCGTCCTCATGCGCGTGTCAGCACCGCTTGCAGGAACGAACGCGTGCGCGCTTCCTTGGGCTCGCCAAAGATGACCGACGGCGGCCCGGCTTCGACGATGCCGCCGCCGTCCATCACCACCACCACGTCGGCCACCTCGCGCGCGAAACCCATCTCGTGCGTGACGACCAACATCGTCATGCCTTCCTTGGCGAGCAGCTTCATTACTTGCAGCACTTCACCCACGAGTTCCGGGTCAAGCGCGGAGGTCGGCTCGTCGAACAGCATCACCTTGGGCCGCATGGCCAACGCACGGGCAATGGCCACGCGCTGCTTCTGGCCGCCCGAGAGACTTGCGGGCATCGCATCGGCCTTGTGTGCCAGGCCCACTTTCTGCAGCAGCTCGCGCGCCTCCGTTTCAGCTTCGTGCTTTGACTTGCCACTCAGCATGCGCGGGCCCACCGTGACGTTGTGCAGCACAGAAAGATGCGGGAACAGGTTGAACGACTGGAACACCATGCCAACCTGCTGCCGCAGTTGGTTCAACTCGCCATCGGGCAGCAACTTGCCGTCGTCGATCAGGCGCTTGCCGCAGATGTCGATGGTGCCGCCTTCGGCTATTTCCAGCCCGTTGCAGCAGCGCAGGAACGTGCTCTTGCCCGAGCCGCTGGGGCCGATTACGACCACCACCTGCGAGGCGTCGACTTCGAAGTCGATGCCCTTGAGCACGGTGTGATCGCCATACGATTTGGTAAGCCCGCGAATCTGGATCATCGGGACATCCAGCGCAGATTTCAGAGTTTGCGGGTTCGCATTCGCCATATTCATTGCACCATGCCTCCCGCACGGATGTTGCGTTCAAGCCGATGCAGCAGATAGCTGGCGGCACTGGTCAGCACCAGGTACACCAGCGCAATCGCCAGATACACCTCCAGCGAGCGATACGACACGCTGATGATCTTCTGCCCTTCGTGCATCAGGTCGTGGATCGTGAGCAGCGACACCAGCGCCGAGTTCTTGATCAGCGCGATGAACTCGTTGCCCAGCGGCGGGATCATCCGCACCACGGCCTGCGGCAGGATGATGGCGCGCATCGACTGCGCCGACGACATGCCGATCGAGCGTGCCGCCTCCATCTGCCCGCGATCCACCGACTGGATCGCACCGCGCACGATTTCCGAGACATAAGCGCCCGAATACACGCCCAACCCCAGCACGCCGCACACAAACGCCGGCAGCAGGATGTCGAACTGCGGCAGCCCGAAGAACAGCAGGAAGAGCTGCACCAGCAGCGGCGTGCCACGGATGAACGTCACGTACACCGTGCAGATGCCGTAGATGAGTCGGCGGCGCGGGTTCAGCCGCCCGATGCCGATCAGCAAGCCGAGCACGCAACCGAGCACCAGCGCGGCGGCCGTCACCTCAACGGTGACGATCGCACCGCGCAGGATGTCGTGCCATCCGGCCCAGACGGGAGAAAAATCCAGTTCCATCAGCGTGTCCGGTCGTTACTTCGCGGTGGTGCCAAACCACTTCTTGACGATCTGGTCGTACGTGCCGTCCGCCTTGATCTTCTCCAGCGCGGCGTTCAGTGCCTTGGTCAATTCGGGCTGATCGCGACGCACGGCGATGCCGTATTCCTCGGTGGTGAGTGCCGGCTCAACCAGGCGCAGGCCCGGACGCGCCTTCACGTAGTACGCGGCGGCGGGGCGGCCTGTGACAGCGGCATCGGCCCGGCCGATCTCGACGAGGTTGAACATCTCGTTGTTCTTCTCGACTTCCACGCGTTCGACCTTCGGGTAGTTCTCGCGCAGGTAGTTGACCGATTTGGTGCCCACCTGCACGCTGACCTTCTTGCCGTTCAGATCCGCCGGCGTCTTGATGGCCGTGTTGCCTTGCTTGACCAGCGCGACCAGGCCGCCGTGGTAGTACGGCACCGTGAAGTCCACCACCTTCTTGCGCTCTTCCGTGATGTAGATGCCCGAAATGGCCACGTCGAAGCGGCGCGAGATCAGGCCCGGCACGAGGCCCTTGAAGTCGATGTCGGTCCACTCGACCGGGCGGCCCAGGGTGCGGGCCAGCGCATCGATCAGGTCCACATCAAAGCCGGTGCGCTTGCCGTTTTCGACAAACTCCATCGGCGCGAACGTGGCGTCGGTAGCCACCCGCAACGGCTCCCCAGCAGCGTGCGCAGCGGTTGCGAAGGACGCCGCAGCGGACAACGCCACGGCACAAGCCAGCATCGAATGCATGAACTGACGACGATTCCCCATGAGTGGTCTCCTTGTGTGATGCATGTGGGGTGAGAAAAAAACGAAGCGGAAAAATCGAAAATTCAGAGGTCCTGCAATCGCGCAGAAATGGACGCAGCCGCTGCAACGGTCATGTCGATCAGGCGCTGCTCCTTGCCGCGCACGCGCGTTGCAGGCGCCATCAATGTGATGGAGCCGAGCGCGTGGCCGGGCAGCCGGAACACCGGCACGCTCACGCCCCAGACGCCCGGGTCGACCTCGCCTTCGGACAGCGCATAACCGGCGGCGCGAATGTCATTGAGTTCGGCTTGCAATTGCGCCTGGGTGTCGGCATCGACGGCCAGCAAGTCAGCGAGGATGGCGCGCGCCGCAGCGGGCGGCATGAAGGCGAGCAACGACTTGGCGGAAGCGCCGGCCAGCAGGGGCACCCCGCGCCCTTTCTCGAACGAGCAGCGCAGCGACTGCTGGCTCTCGACCATCTCGAGGCAGACGGCCTGATCCTTCACGGCCACGACCAGCCCCACCGATTCGCCCGACTCGACCACGAGTTTGGCCATGCCAATGCGCGCTTCCTGCACCAGATGCGAAGCGTGGTCGAAACCGAGTGCGAGCTGCAAGCTGATCGGCCCCGGGGCATAGGTGCCGGCCGATTCGAGCACGAACCCCCAGCGCTTGAGCATCGCGACCTGACGGTAGAGCGTGCTCTGCGGCAGGCCGGTCAGTTCGACCAGCTCGCGCGCCGCAACCGGGCGGCCGTGGCGCGCGATGGTGGCGAGCACCATCAGCACGCGGTCCGAGCCGCTGGTAGCGGCAGCGGATTGAGCTGGTGAAGGTGCCTGGCCCGGCTCGGTCATCGCGAAACTCCGTCGAGTGATGTTGCGACGGAGAATGCGACGATTTTCTCAATACATCAACGTGACATTCCCACCCAACGGGAATGGATTGCGAATTCAGTATTTACACCTAGGACGCCGCGGTCACATTCCCGGCCTCCTCCTCGAGGCGCGCTTCCAGAAACGCGACGACGGCGTGGGCCGATGCCTCGCTGCGGCACGTCGTCAGCGCGGTGTACAGCGGGGCGGCCAAGCCGTTGAGAAAGTCGATCGGCGCTTCCGGACCTTCGGCCAGATAACGCTGCAAGGCCGAGAACGCGCCCGCTTGGCTCAGGCGCCAGTCCGCAATCGAAGCCTGCCGCACATGGCGCGGCGCAAATGGCGTGGCAGGCGCCGGCTGGGGCGACGTCTTGGGCTTGGGCACCACCTTGGTTGGCGCGCGGCTTGCGACATAGCCGTCGGCAATCAGGCGCGCGAGGTCTTCGGCACGGTCGTCGATATCGGGGCCGGCGCTGCTCAACTGCGCCAGGATGTCCGCCGCACAGCGCTCGCCATTGACCAGCAGCAGGATCGCCCGCTGCCGATGCGTGACGTGCCCGCTGCGCGTTTGCAGTTCCTGCGTGCCGCGCTCCGTGCGCGACAGGATGTAGCTCAGATCCACCGTCCCCTCCCTTGTTTTTCATGCGTCTGTTCGATGAAGGGCCAGTCTAGAAAAACCTGGCGCGGCGCGGACCATTTGAACGCAGCTGGGCGCGCGATACCGACTATCACGTGCGCAGCATTGCGTTCGTGCGGGCGACCGGCATGGCAGTCGATCATCAAATCCGGATTGAAACCAGATCGACTCACGAGACCTTTATCGTCTGCGATTGGAAATCTACAGTGCAGCGCTTCACCACCAACGGAGTCCACCATGCTCATCCGCCCCGCCCTGCTTGCAGCCGCCGTGCTGACGCTGCCGATTGCGCTCGTCATTGCTCCGGCCGCGGTTGCGTCAACGTCCGATGCAGACCTCATCCGCCCGGACCACGTCGCCGCAGCGGACACGCCGCAGGCCGCGGCCGCCGTGCTGACAGCGCGCCGCTACGCCACCTTCTGGCATACCGGCGATGCGCGCTATGCCACCGAAGCGCTGTCACCGTCCTTTGTCGACCGCACACTGCCAGCGGGGCGCGTGCAGGGCACGCAAGGTCCGCTCGACGCATCCAAGGCGTTCCGCACGGCCGTGCCGGACATGCGCGTGGCGATCGAAGACATGGTCGTCGCCGGCGACCGCGTCTCGGTTCACCTGCGCTTTCGCGGACACTTCACCGGCGAGTTTGGCCGCACGCACGGGCAGAACCAGCCGATCGATTTCCAGGCCTTCGACCTGTACCGGATTGCCGACGGCAAGATCGCCGAGAACTGGCACCTGGAAGACAACCAGACGCTGCTGCGGCAGATGGGCCTTCAACCGTAATCCTCACGGCTTCATTAACGCCCATTAACAGCCCAGCGCCCCGCTCCCGCTATGCTTCCGCGCAGCTTGCAGACCGCTTTGGCGGCTGCCAAAGCGTCAGAAAAATCGAGCCAATCAACACATAAGAACATCTTCGGGAGAAGCACATGGGCAAGGGGTTTCAGGGCGCGCTGCGCGCCTGCGCGAGCGCGCTCGCGTGCGCGGCGGTGCTAGGCGCAACGGGCTTGACGGGCGCTACGGCAGCCCACGCGCAACAGGCCAGCGATCGGCAACAGGAAATGAAGCAGGCGTGGGCGGCCGCCAAGGCCGCCGCGAGGGTCGGCCCCACGTCGATCGAACTGCGTGACCAGGCCACACTGAAGATCGGCAAGAACGAGGTGTTCATTCCGCAGCCGGCCGCCGGGCAGCTCATGCACGCCATGGGCAACAGCAACAACCCCGACATGCTCGGCCTGGTCATGCCCACTAGCGACGAAGACGAATGGATGGTCGTCGCCAAGTACGAGGCCTCGGGCTACATCAAGGACGACGACGCCCGCGACTGGAACGTCGACGATCTGTACAAATCGCTCAAGGAAGGCACCGCCGCCGCCAACGAAGAGCGCGAGAAGCGCGGCATCCCCGCACTGGAAATCCAGGGCTGGGTCGAGCGTCCGCACTATGAAGCCGCCACGCACCGCCTCATCTGGTCGATGGCTGCACGCTCCAAGGGCCAGCCGGCCGATGATCCCGGTGCGGTCAACTACAACACCTACGCACTGGGGCGCGACGGCTATATCAGCCTGAACCTGATCACCGGCCGCAACCACAACCTTAAAGAGGTTTCGAGGCATGGTCGCCCATCAGCCCGGCAACAGACAGAGCAAATCGGTTGCCGCAGCAACCTACAGCCGGACGAGTGGCCGTGGCGGCAGGCTCGAGGTTTTCTTACGTTGGAAAAGCAAGCTCTGTCTAGCGATCCAATAGGATCTTAAATCACAACCAACGAAAACATACTCTTTTGGAATTATTACGTCCAGAATTTGTTTGACTTACCGCGTTGAATTGTGGCAGTGATTTATTTATATTATTTTTAATACTTAGTAGTATCTAGATCACCCTTAAGAATTGAGGTAGCAAATCTAGTAGGCTGCGGCCCCGCCCCGTCTCAGCCATCCTGCGCGAGTAAGAAAATCCGAATTTTGCGACCAAAAGAAAAAGCCCTCTGCTTGCAGAGGGCCTTGATCCAATTGCGCTTTCCGGACTTTAGCGCCACAACATGTTCGAATTTCCAAACTATTACGCCATTTTCCGAACTATATTGTCACGCTACAAGCGATTCGCCTTAGGCGAAGTTCTTGGCAACGAAGTCCCAGTTGACCAGGTTCCAGAACGCCTCGACGTACTTCGGACGGGCGTTACGGTAGTCGATGTAGTACGCGTGTTCCCACACATCGCAGGTCAGCAGCGGCTTCGCGTCGGTCGTCAGCGGCGTGGCGGCGTTGGAGGTCGACACCAGATCCAGCGAGCCGTCGGCCTTCTTCACCAGCCAGGCCCAGCCCGAACCGAACGTGCCGATAGCCGTCTTGGTGAACTCTTCCTTGAACTTGTCGAAGCTGCCCCACTTGGCGTTGATGGCGTCAGCCAGCGCGCCGGTCGGAGCGCCGCCGCCTTGCGGCTTCAGGCCGTTCCAGTAGAACGTGTGGTTCCAGACCTGTGCGGCGTTGTTGAACACACCGCCCGAGGACTTCTTGACGATGTCTTCGAGGCTCAGGTTCTCGAACTCGGTGCCCTTGATCAGGTTGTTCAGGTTCGTGACGTAGGTCTGGTGGTGCTTGCCGTAGTGGAACTCCAGCGTTTCCTTGGAGATGTGCGGCGCCAGAGCGTCTTGGGCGTACGGCAGCGGGGGGAGCGTGTGTTCCATTGTTCTTGCCTTCTGTGGGTTGTACAGGTTGGGAGCGACGATTGTAGGAGACTTGCAAAACCGGCGCAAACCGCGGGCTAAATAGACGGAATAACCGCTAAACGCGTGCGGAATCGCGATCATTTCCGCTATAAGGTCATGCGCCGGTCACAGTTCGAGCTTCGGTTGCACGCAGGCGATTTCGATGTCGGCCGTACCCTGCGCCAGTCGCGCCTCGATCCGTGCCCGGGCATGCAGTGCGTGCGGATCGCGTATGGCATGGCCCTTGGCGTCGAGCAGCACCGCATAGCCGCGCTCCAGCGTGCGCTGCGGCGCCAGCAGTTCCAGGCCGGTGTGCTGACGTGCCAGGCGTTCTTGGGCGCGAGACAGCGTGTGTCGCATGACGCGTGCCAGCGTTGCTTCGGCTTGGTCCAGCCGAGTGCGCTCTCGCGTGGCGTCGGGGCGGGCTGCCGCCAGACGCATCGTCAGCAGACGCTGCAGATGTTCCGCGCGCTGCACGCGGCCCGTCAGGGCAAAGCGCAGGCGGCCCTCCAGGTGGGCGAGCTGCGTGCGGCGTTCGCGCATCTGGGTCTGCGGGCTGCGCAGGCGGCGCGCGAGCCAATCGACGGTCTGAGCGCGGCGATCGAGCTGGCGGCGGAACTGGGCGGACAGCGCATCCCAGTCGCGGCCCACATCGCGCAGCATGCGGGCACGATCGGGGCTGACGAGTTCGGCCGCAGCAGTCGGGGTGGGTGCGCGCACATCGGCCACAAAGTCGACGATAGTCACATCTGTTTCATGCCCGACACCTGCCACGATGGGAATTTCGGATGCGGCCACCGCACGGGCCACCGGTTCTTCATTGAAGGCCCACAGGTCTTCAATGCTGCCTCCGCCCCGGCACAGGATGACAACGTCGACCTCTGCCCGGGCATTGACCCGTTCCAGCATGGCAGCGATACGCTCCGACGCACCGGCACCCTGCACCGGCACGGGATACACCACCACCGGCACATGCGGCGCGCGCCGGCGCAGCGTGGTCAGCACGTCGCGCAAGGCCGCCGCCTGCAGTGACGTCACCACGCCGATCGCGCGCGGATGCCGTGGCAGCGGCCGCTTGCGGTCGACGTCGAACAGGCCTTGCGCCTCCAGCGCGGCCTTCAGCCGCAGGAAAGCCTCGTACAGATTGCCCAGGCCTGCCCGGCGGATGGCTTCAACGCTCAATTGCAGTTCGCCGCGCGCTTCATACAGCGTGACCAGCGCGCGAACCTCCACGGCCTCGCCTTCGCGCGGGGTGAAATCGGCGTACTGGTTGCGGCCCTTGAACATCACGCAGCGGATCTGCGCGGCTGCATCTTTGAGCGAGAAATACCAATGGCCGCTGGCCGCGCGCGTGAAGTTCGAGATCTCGCCGCGCACCCAGCCCAGCGGAAAGTTGCGTTCAAGCAGCCCCGCAATGCGGCGATTGACATCGCTGACGGAGAGCACCTCCTGCCCGCCCCGGTTCGGTGCTGACGCGGCATCAGGTGCAGCCGACACCTCCGGCGCGGATGTGGCCGTGGGTGCAGTGGCATCCATCCAAAACGGGCGGCGGGAAGACGGTGGCGGGGTCATAAGTGGTGCGAGGAGCGCAAAAAAATGAGGCTTTGGGGCGACATCTACCTTGAATAGGGGAGGCAACTCACGCTGGCCGGGCTACCTGTCCACAGCATAACGTGCTTGTCAAGCTTGACAGAGGTGAGGTGACGCGCTCTGTGCATCTTGACGCAACCCTTTGATTCTTATGAAAAATCCACCCATGTCAAAATTTCAGCAGCGCAAGTAATTTCGTTCTGCGTCAACCATTTAGCGCAAGCGCCCCAGGGATGTTCACAAAGTTATCCACAGCGGCGCTGGAAAACCGTGGTGTGACGCCCGGGCAGTGGATAAATCGGCCGTCGATTCTCACACGTTCGCGGCGAGCATCCCCATTTTTTTGAGCCTCCCCCCGGTTGCACAACTTTTAAGCGAAGTGCCGAACACCCTTTTGAATCAGTCACTTAAGTTGCTTGTCCGGGCAATGTCCACAACCCATCCACAAGACTGTCCCGGATCGCTGTGGATTTCCTGGCGGTTTTTTGAAGCACGCCCTCATTTTTCTCCTGATCAACGCCAAAACGCCGGTTGCATCATTTTTGAGCACGCCATCGGACTTCCTTTTGGATCAAGCACTTAACGTACTTGTTGAGGCAATGTCCACAACCCATCCACACAACTGTCCCGCAGCGGTGGGGATTACTCGCCGTTTTACCGGGCCCCACAGCGCTTGTTCATGGATTGACCACCGAAATGCCGTTTGCATACTTTTTAAGCACGGCACCGAACTCCCTTTCAGATCAAGCACTTAGTTTGCTTGTTCGGGCAATGTCCACAACCCGTCCACAAGACTGTCCCGCTTGGCTGTGGATTGCCGCGGCCAGCATCTTTCGTGACAGCGCGTTGACCATCGTCTGCGCTTGTCGCGATGCTGCGCCATCGTGTTGCCGTGGCAGGTCCGACGCGCTAGAGTGCTGCCTGTTTTTGCCGCAACGAACAGCGTTCGGGGACGCGGACGGCACTAGCAGCAAACCAGAACAGAATCACACTCCTTCCACAACGACAAAACGGGTTGTCCAGTGTTTTCCATCATTCAAGCCGCCGGCTGGCCAATCTGGCCGCTGCTGATCGCCTCGGTGCTCGCACTCGCGCTCATCATCGAACGCTTCGTCGCCCTGCAACACAAGAAGATCATTCCGCCCAAGGTGTATGACGAGGCGCTGGCCGTCGCGCATCAGCGCCGCGCCACCCCAGAAGTGGTGAACACGCTGGAACAGGGCTCGCCGCTGGGCCGCCTGCTGGCCGCTGCGCTGCGCCATGTGGTGCTGCATCCGAACACCACGCGCGATGCCGCCAAGGAAGTGGTGGAAGAAGCCGGCCAGAACGTGGCGCACCGCCTGGAGCGCTATCTGAACGCGCTCGGCACGATTGCCTCGGTGGCGCCGCTGATGGGCCTGTTCGGCACGGTGGTCGGCATGATCGAGATCTTCGGCAGCCAGACCGCCGCAGGCACGAACCCGCAGGCGCTGGCGCACGGTATCTCGGTCGCGCTGTACAACACGGCGCTGGGCCTGGTGGTGGCCATCCCGACGCTGATCTTCTGGCGCTACTTCCGTGGCGTGGTGGATAACTACGTGGTCGAGCTGGAGCATCTGTCCACCACGTACCTCGACGCGATCCTGCCGCCGCGGCGCGGCTGATCCGGGCAACGCCTCACTGGAAACAGCCATGCGCTTCCGCCCGCGCCGTGCCCGCGAAGAGCCGGAGATCAACCTGATCCCGCTGATCGACGTATTGCTCGTGATCCTCATCTTCCTGATGATCACGACCACGTATTCCCGTTACACAGAACTGAAGGTCAACCTGCCGACCGCCGAGGCTGAAAAGGCCACCGAGCGCCCGGGTCAGATCGTCGTGTCCGTCACCGCCAACGGCGTCTACTCCGTCGACAAGCAAGTGCTCGACACCCGCGATGTCACCAGCCTGGCCGATGCCCTGCGCAATGCCGCAGGTAAGGCCGGCGGCTCCGAGCCCATCGTCATCGTCAACGCCGATGCGCAGGCCGCACATCAGGCGGTGGTCAATGTGATGGAAGCGGCGCGGGTGGCCGGTCTCTCGCATCTGACCTTCGCCACGCAAACCGGCAACGCCCGCTAAGAGACCCGTCTCTCAACCACCATCACGCCGCATGCCCGTCGCCCAGCACCGCCTCGCCAGCTTCGTCACCCGCCAATGGCAGCAACGCGGCTGGTTTGCGTGGGTGATGTGGCCGTTGTCTTGGCTGTTCGGGGGGGTAAGCGCGCTGCGCCGGCTGCTGTTCCGCACTGGCGTGCTGCGCTCGGTGCGCCTACCGATGCCGGTGGTGGTGGTCGGCAACGTCACCGTAGGCGGCGCCGGCAAGACGCCCGCCGTGATTGCGCTGGCCTCGGCGCTGGCTGAAGCGGGTCTGCGGCCGGGCATTGTCTCGCGCGGCTATGGCGCACAACTGAAGCATCCCCGCCCCGTGCGCGAACACTCCCGCGCAGAAGACGTCGGCGATGAACCGCTGCTCATCGCCCGCGCCACCGATCTGCCGGTGTGGGTCTTCCCCGACCGCGTGCTGTGCGCGCAGACGCTGCTGGCCTCGCACCCCGGCTGCAACGTGATCGTCTGCGACGACGGCCTGCAGCACTACCGCCTGCGCCGCGACATCGAAATCATCGTGTTCGACACACGCATGGGCGGCAACGGCTTCCTGCTGCCCGCCGGCCCGTTGCGCGAGCCGATGACGCGCCGCCGTGACGCCACGCTCATCAACGACCCCAACTACCGCGCCACGCCCGACCGCCCGAACGTCTTTGGCATGCGCCTCGAGCTGCAGGACGCCTACAACCTGGCCGACCCCGCGCTGCGCCGCCCGCTGGCTCAGTTCGCACGCATCGAAGGCGGTCAATTGCTGGCTGCGGCCGGCATCGGCAACCCCGAGCGGTTCTTCGCCTCGCTGCGTGCCGCCGGCCTCAAGCCGAGCACGCTGCCGCTGCCCGACCACTACGATTTCGCCAACAACCCCTTCACCGACAGCCACGCCGAGGTCATCCTGATCACCGAAAAGGATGCCGTAAAATGCGGCCATCTCGACGACCCGCGCATCTGGGTGGTGCCGACCACACCGGTGGTCGACCCGGCGCTGGTCGAACAGGTCTGCCAGCGCGTGCGCGCCCTGGCCGATCGCGCAACGCTCAAGGCAAGCGCACAATAACGCCACCCCTTCCGCTGTACCGGCGCGCCGCCCTACCTGTTGAGCGGCCGCCACGGAGCCTCTACCGCCATGGACAATCGCCTGCTGGAAATCCTCGTCTGCCCGTTGTGCAAGGGCACGCTGCAACACGACCGCGCCAACAACGAACTGATCTGCCACGTCGACAAGCTGGCCTACCCGATCCGCGACGGCATCCCCGTCATGCTGGCCGATGAAGCACGCCAGACCGTGGAAGGCACGCCGGTCGATCCGGCCTGATACGAAGGTCACCGTCATGTCGCACGCGCCGTTCATCGCTGTCATTCCCGCGCGGCTGGCGTCCACGCGGCTGCCCAACAAACCGCTGGCCGACATCGACGGCAAGCCGATGGTGGTGCGCGTGGCTGAACGCGCGCATCAGTCGTCTGCCGCGCGCGTGGTGGTTGCCACCGATGCGGCGTCGGTCGCCGACGCCTGCATGCAGCATCACGTGGAAGCCGTGCTCACGCGTGCCGACCACGCATCCGGCACCGACCGTCTGGCCGAAGTGGCCACCGTGCTGGGGCTGCCCGATGACGCCATCGTCGTCAACGTGCAAGGCGACGAACCGCTGATCGCCCCAACGCTGATCGACAACGTGGCCGCGCATCTGCGCGACCACCCCGACTGCGCCATCGCCACTGCAGCGCATCCGATTCACGACCCGGCCGACGTATTCAATCCAAATGTCGTCAAGGTGGTGCTCGACGCCGCCGATCGCGCACTGTTGTTCTCGCGCGCACCGCTGCCGTGGGCGCGCGACACCTGGACGCCCGCCGTCATGGCCGGGTCCGTTGCGGAACGCCCGCTGCCGGCCATGCCCGTGCTGCGCCATATCGGCATCTACGCGTACCGCGCCGGGTTCCTGCGCCGCTTCCCGCAATTGGCCGCCGCCCCCATCGAACAGACCGAACAGTTGGAGCAGCTACGCGCGATGTGGCACGGTGAGCGCATTGCCGTGCTGACCACCGATGACGCTCCCGCCGCCGGAGTCGATACCCCCGAAGACCTTACCCGGGTACGCGCTGCCTGGGCTGAACTCCTGGCGCAGGACGGCCCCTGAGCCCGCATTTCTCTGAAGTTTGCGCGCGGGGCTGCCAAAACCCCGGCCCCGGCATGGCATAATCGCGAGGACGACAAGCCGCATGACGGCGCCCACGCAGGCGCCACAGCGGCGACAGGGAGACAAATCGAGCCATGGGTGCCGCCGTCCGGCGGACGCCTGATTCCCCAGAGTCCGGTAAGGCTGGCGTCAACTTCGCCCGCTAGGCTGCCTGTTCGCGTCGATTACGTCGCCATGGTTTTACCCGCAGGCGTATTGGGAATCCGCCCTCTTGGACCGATTCCCAACGCGCTTCACACACCCTGACAGCGCGACAGGATTCGAAAACTTGAGGAACTCGTCACCATGCGGTTGATTCTGTTGGGCGCGCCCGGCGCCGGCAAAGGTACGCAAGCGAAATTCATCTGCGAAAAGTTCGGCATTCCGCAGATCTCCACCGGCGACATGCTGCGCGCGGCCGTCAAGGCCGGTACCCCGCTGGGTATCGAAGCAAAGAAGGTGATGGATGCCGGCGGCCTGGTATCGGATGACATCATCATCGGCCTCGTGAAAGACCGCCTGCAGCAGCCTGACTGCAAGAACGGCTACCTGTTCGACGGCTTCCCGCGCACCATTCCGCAAGCGGAAGCCATGAAAGATGCCGCCGTGGCCATCGACTACGTGCTGGAAATCGACGTGCCGTTCGACGCCATCATCGAGCGCATGAGCGGCCGTCGCGTGCACGTGGCGTCGGGCCGCACGTACCACGTCAAGTACAACCCGCCCAAGACCGAAGGCGTGGACGACGAATCCGGCGAACCGCTGATCCAGCGCGACGACGACAAGGAAGACACCGTGCGCAAGCGCCTGGACGTGTACGAGAACCAGACGCGTCCGCTGGTGGACTACTACTCGCAGTGGGCCGCCAACGGCAACAGCGCCGCCAAGGTTGCGCCGCCGAAGTACCGCAAGATCAGCGGCGTGGGCAATGTCGACGAAATCACGGCCCGCGTGTTCGGAGCGCTGCAGGACTAAGCGCTCCCGCGCATTACACGCCAGGAAGAACGGCGCCTCGATTATGAGGCGCCTTTTTTTTTGCGCGATCGACGGCCGCTTCGCGCTACCATACGACGCTGAACTTGACGCGAACGTAAACGTCAAGTAACTCGCAAACCACACACAGGGAGACATGGCATGGAGATTCGCGATCAGGTATTCATCGTCACCGGCGGCGCGTCGGGACTGGGCGCAGGCACGGCACGCACGTTGGCCGAGGCCGGCGGCAACGTGGTGATTGCAGACCTGAACGAGGCCGCCGGCACGGCGCTGGCGCAGGAACTGGGCGGTCGCTTCGTGCGCTGCGATGTCACGTCCGAAGCGGACGGGCAAGCCGTTGTGGACGCCGCCACATCGCTGGGCACGCTGCGCGGGCTGGTGAACTGCGCAGGGATTGCAACGGCGTCGCGCACGGTGGGCAAGACGGGGCCGCACCCGCTGGACCAGTTCGCACGCGTGATCAACATCAATCTGATCGGCACCTTCAACATGATCCGCCTGGCCGCGACGGCCATGGCCGGCAACACACCCAACGCCGGCGGCGAGCGCGGCGTGATCATCAACACGGCATCGGTGGCTGCGTTTGACGGGCAGATTGGTCAGGCGGCCTACGCGGCGTCCAAGGGCGGCGTGGTGGCGATGACGCTGGCGATTGCACGTGACCTGTCGCGTGACGGCATCCGCGTGATGACGATTGCGCCGGGCATTTTCGAAACGCCGATGCTGCTCGGCATGCCGGCCGAAGTACAGGACGCGCTGGGCAAGATGGTGCCGTTCCCACCGCGCCTGGGTAAGCCGTCGGAATATGCGCAGCTCGCGCGTGCGATCGTTGAGAACCCGATGCTCAATGGTGAGACCATCCGCCTGGATGGCGCCATCCGCATGCAGCCGAAGTAAGCGCAGCGATCCGGTCGTCAGGCGGCTGGCAGCGCCATCCGGCGAATCATCTGCCACGCCGCTTCGGCCGCCGGCGACAACGACCGGTCATGCCGACGCGCCAGCACGATGGCGCGCGTTTCCTTAGGGGACAACGGCACCGCCACCAATGGCGACGAGGACGGCAGCGGCAACGACAGCGACGGCACCACGCCCGCGCCGATACCAGCTTCCACCATGCCGAATACGGCGCTGCTGTGACCCATCTCCTGCGCAACGTCCGGGTGAACGCCGTGGCGCAGGAAAATGCGGTCGATGAGCGGGCGGCTGCCCGAAGCATGGTCGAGCAGGACGACCGCCGTGCGATGCAAATCTTTCCAGCGCACACTGCTGCGCTGCGCGAACGGGTGATCCTTGCGACAGACGAGGCAGAACGGATCGACCAGCAGTGGCTCGGTCCATAGGCCTTCGGTATCGAGGGGTTCCACCACCACCCCAAAATCGGCTCCGCCTGTGCGGATCAATTGCAGCGTGTCGACCTGCACGGAGTCACGCACGATCATGCGGATGTCTGGATAGCGCACCGCGCACTCCGCCACGTAGACCGGCATCAACCGGGTCGACACGGTCGGACTGGACGCCACGACAACGCGGCCGCGCCGCTGCTCGCTCACCTGTCGCGCCTGTTGCAACGTGTCGTCCAGATCAGCGACGAGGCGATCCAGCGCCGTCGCCAGCGAGCGGCCCACTTCCGTCAGCACGACTTCGCGGGTGGTGCGATCGAGCAGCTTCAAGCCCAGTTCGCCTTCCAGCTCCGAAATCGAGCGGCTCACGGCCGGTTGCGTCAGGCCAATGGTGTCGCCCGCCCGGCTGAAGCTGTGCGCACGTGCCACCGCGAGAAAGACGCGCAACTGGCGCAAGGTCACATTCATGCCGACGACGTATGAATTGATTCGATCAATGCATTTGTATTCTAGATAGGGATGTTGTGCAATAGCGGCTATCCCGCCATCCAACCCGCGCCGTCACGTAATGGTGACCGCGCACGCACATGAAGATCCCGCTGTTGTCTCCGTTGTTGTCCCAGATCGATGGGTTCATCCGCGCCATGCTCGTGATGGTCGCGCTCGCCCTTTTCTTCCCGGCGCTTGGCGCGAGCGACGGCCCGCTGCGGCTGGACATCGTCACCATCGTCGGCGTGTCGCTGGTGTTCTTCCTGCACGGCGCGGCGCTCTCCCGCGAGAAGATCGTCGAAGGCGCGCGCAACTGGCGCCTGCATCTGTTCGTGCAGAGCTGCACCTTCATCCTGTTTCCGCTGATCGGCGCGGTCATCCTGTTTGCGTGCAAGCCGTTCATTCCGGCTGAACTGCTGCTGGGCGTGTTCTACCTGTGCGCGCTGCCATCCACGGTGTCGTCGTCGGTGGCGATGACGGCGATGGCCAAGGGCAACGTGCCGGCCGCCATCTTCAATGCGACCATCTCGGGCCTGATCGGCATGATCGCCACGCCGCTGCTAATGAGCTTCGTGATCCAGGCGTCGGGCGCGGACCTGTCGGTCGGCAAGGCGCTGCTGGGCGTGGCCGAGCAACTGCTGCTGCCGTTCGTGCTAGGCCAGTTGCTGCGGCCCGTGCTGGGGGGCTTCATCAACAAGCACAAGCCGATCATCAACAAAGTGGATCGCGCGGTGATCCTGCTGATCGTCTTCAACTCGTTTGCTGATTCGACGCACGCGGGTGTGTGGTCGAAGTATCCGTGGGAAACCATCGTGGCCGTGGCCGTGATGAGCGGCGCGCTGCTCTTCGTCGTGCTGGGCGCGACGACTTGGCTGTCGCGGCGCGCGGGCTTCAACCTGGCCGACGAAATCACCGCCGTGTTCTGCGGCTCGAAGAAGAGCCTGGCGAACGGCGTGCCGATGGCGAAGATCCTGTTTGCCGGCAACCCTGCGCTCGGCCTGATCGTGCTGCCGCTGATGATCTTTCACCAGTTGCAGCTCATCGTGTGTTCGACGCTGGCGCGCAAATACGCCGATCGCGTTGCCCACGCAGAGGCCAGCGCGGGGGTCCCGGCGAGCCGCCCGGCTTGATCAGCGCAGGCCCATCAGACCCGCGAGTTTCGCTTCCGGCCAGTGGTAGGTGCGCACCCACGCGTGCCCGCCATCGGCCGTCTCCAGCCAGTCCCGGCTGACCGACACACCGCCCAGGGCTTCGTAGAAGCCGATCGCGGCGGTGTTCGCCTCGTACACCAGCAGATGTAACTGTGTGATGCCCTGAGCCACGGCCCAGCGCGCCGCTTCGCCCATCAGGCGCTTGCCGACACCATGGCCGCGTGACGTCGGCAGCAGATGCAGGTTGTCGACGAGCGCGCCCCATGGCGTATTGTCTTCACGCATGGCGCAGAGGAAACCGATGGTCTCGCCATCCAGATCGGCACACCACACGTATTGCCCGGCCACGGGTGCAGTCATGCGTTCACGCCACTTCGCGTGCATCTCTGCGTTGGCCACGCCGTCGAGATACGCGTCGGACAGGACCCCGAGCCCGCGATACGCGGTCTGCCAGCTTCGCGTGTGGATGTCGGCGATGGTGCTGGCGTCAGACGCACCGCCTTCGCGTAGCACAAGCGTCGTCATGCGTCAGACGCCCGGGTTGCGCGACAACGGCGGGTTCTTGGCAAAGTAGGCGCGAATGCCGCGCAGGATGGCGTCGGCAAGCTGGTTCTGGTGGCCCAGGTCGTTGAGCTTGGCTTCTTCTTCCGGGTTGGAGATGAAGGCCGTCTCGACGAGGATCGACGGAATGTCGGGCGCCTTGAGCACCGCAAAGCCCGCCTGCTCCACCTGCCCCTTGTGCAGCCGGTTGATGCCGCCGATCTGGTCCAGCACGGCCTTGCCGACCCTCATGCTGTCGGTGATCTGCGCGGTGGTCGACAGGTCCAGCAGCACGCGCGTGACCTGCGCGTCCTTCGAGCCGAGGTTCGCGCCGCCGATCATGTCGGCAGCGTTTTCCTTGTTGGCGAGCCACTTGGCCTGCGCGCTCGAAGCGCCACGATCGGACAACACGAACACTGATGCCCCGCGCGCTTCCGGCGAAAGAAACGCATCGGCATGGATGGAGACAAACAGATCCGCCTGCACGCGGCGCGCCTTCTGCACGCGCACGCCCAGCGGGACGAAGTAGTCGGAATCGCGCGTCATCATGGCGCGCATGTTGGGCTGGGCGTCGATCTTGGCCTTGAGCATGCGGGCGATCGACAGCACCACGTCTTTCTCGTGCGTGCCGGCACCGCCCGTGGCGCCCGGGTCTTCGCCGCCATGGCCGGGGTCGATGGCGACCGTGAGCAGGCGGCGCATGCGCGGGCCGTTCGAGGGTGCACGCGGCACGGGTGGCTCGGGAATGATCTCCAGCGGCGGCGTGTTCGGCGCGTTGGCGAGCGTCGACGGAGGATTCGAAGAGGTCGTCGGCGGCACCTTGCGCGGCGGCGTGCGGTTGGCAAGCGCCGGGAGGTGCGGCTCTTCGATCGGCGGCTTGTTTGGGCTGCCGCCGCTGCTGCGGCGTGCCAGCGCAGCGATGGGGTCATCGTCATCCGGTGTCGGCATCGGCGTGCCGCCCGACGCGGCAAAGCGCTCCTGCTTGCCCTCGGTGGCCTGCACGAGCTGCATCAGCGGGTCGGGCGGGTTGGTCGGGTACAGGTCGAACACCAGCCGGTTGCGATAGCCGGCAATCGGCAGCAGCGTGAACACCTGCGGGTTGACGCTTTCCTTCAGGTCGAACACCAGGCGTACGACGCTCGGCCGGTTCTGACCCACGCGCACCTGGCGGATGTACGGATCGTTCGGCGCGATCTTGGCCACCAGCTCGCGCAACGTCGGGTTCAGCTCGAGCCCGTCGATATCGACCATCAGGCGATCCGGATCCTTGATGAGCTGATGCGTGGCCTTGAGCGCGACGTCGGATTCGATCGTCACGCGTGTGTAGTCCTCGGCGGGCCACACGCGCACGGCGACGATGTTGGCGCCGCGCGCAATCTGCGGGCCCACCAGGCTCAGGATGACCGTGCCTGCGCCGGCCTTCGCCATGCGCGTGAGCCATTGGCGGCGGGCCTGGCTCGGCAGGTTGGGATCATCCGGATGGTCGGTCGGCAGATGCTTGATCAGCATGGGAACAGGTGTTGCAACGACTGTAGAAGTTGAAGGCCGGTCTGCGTGCGTGCGCTCAGACGTGCTGCGCGCGGTGCATGCTCAACGCCGTCATCGTAGGTTTCGTGCACAACGTCGACCGATAAGGCGATGTGCAGATCGGGCGTGCCGAGCAGCGCCTGCGCCTTCTCGGGCCATTCGACCAGGCACAGCGCGGGTTCGGCAAAGCAGTCGCGGAAGCCGGCATCGGTCCATTCTTCGGGATCGGCAAAACGGTACAGGTCGAAGTGATAGACCTTTTGCGTGCCCGTAGTTCCGGCAACGTCGTACGGCTCGACCAGCGTATAGGTGGGGCTGCGCACGCGCCCGGTGTGTCCGAGGCCGCGCAGGATGGCACGCGAGAGCGTCGTCTTGCCCGCGCCCAGATCGCCCGAGAGCTGCACCTGCACGGGCCGCGGACCCAGTGCCAGCACAGCCTGCGCAAGCGCCGTGCCAAAGGCCGACGTGGCCGCTTCATCGACGAGCGAAAGCGTGCGCTCGGCGAGCGGAGGGGTCAGACCAGAAGGCACGTCAGCAGGGAGCACGGTGGGCATTGCGTACAATTTGGGCATGTCCGCCACCCCCACGTCATCACCCGAAACGAACCTGGATGCACGCCTGCCAGCCGATGCGGCCGGCATGCACGCGCTCGTGGCGCAGATCCGTTCCTGGGGTGCCGAACTCGGTTTCGATGCGGTCCGCATCGCCGATGTCGACCTGTCGCATGCTGAAGAAGGGCTCCAGACATGGCTTGCGCAGGGGTTTCACGGTGACATGGATTATATGGCGAACCATGGCATGCTCCGCGCACGCCCGGCCGAACTTGTTGCCGGAACGGTACGCGCCATCGTCGCGCGGATGCCGTATCTGCCACATCTGGCCGATCCGCAAACACCCGGCAGCGACTGGCGCACCATCGAGTGGGACCGCCTGCGGCGCCCGGAAGACGCCACCATCTCGCTCTACGCACGCGGCCGCGACTATCACAAGGTACTGCGCCAACGCCTGCAGAAGCTGGCCGAAAAAATTGCCGGTGCCATCGGGCCGTACGGCTTTCGCGTGTTCACCGATTCGGCGCCAGTGCTGGAAGTCGCACTGGCTACCAACGGCGGCCTGGGCTGGCGCGGCAAACACACTCTGCTGCTGGACCGCGATGCGGGCTCGATGTTCTTTCTCGGAGAGATCCTCGTCGACCTGCCCTTTCCCGTTGACCCGCCCGTGGAGCCTCTCTGCGGCAACTGCACGCGCTGCATCGACGTGTGCCCCACGCAGGCCATCGTCGCGCCATACACGGTGGACGCGCGACGCTGCATCTCTTACCTGACGATCGAGCACAAGGGCAGCATCCCGGTCGAGCTGCGCGCGGCGATGGGTAACCGCGTCTACGGCTGCGACGACTGCCAGCTCATCTGCCCATGGAACAAGTTTGCTGTGCCGGCCAACCTGCCCGACTTCGATGTGCGCAACGGATTGGATGCGGCCACGCTAGCAGAGCTGTTCAACTGGACCGACGCCGAATTCAACCAGCGGCTGGAAGGCAGCCCGATCCGCCGCATCGGGCACGAGCGCTGGCTGCGCAACATTGCCGTGGCGATTGGCAACGCACTGCGCGCCCCGCTGCCGGATACCACGCGCGCGCAACTGTTTGCCGCCTTGAAAGCACGCGCCGATGACGCCTCGGAACTCGTACGTGAACACGTGGCCTGGGCGCTGGCACAGACGACGTAAGCGCTCGCTCGGGTTAGGCACGTCAACGCATCAGGACTGTGACGCGTCTTTAATCTGATTTTCCAAGTTGCAACGCCGATTGGTTTAAAAACCAAACAAAGTGTGCCTAGCACAGAGCCATGAATGCCTGCTTAACGCTCATGCCAGCAGGGCCTTATACCGCCTAGTACGCAAACGCTTGCGCATCAGGGCAGACACCAATTGTTTGCAAACAAAATATCGGGAAAATGGCGGCTTAATCTCAAACCGCTCACTCCGATGTTTTCCGCTCCTGTTGATCTCCGCTGCGCGTTGCAGGTTGCTGTGCGTGCCTGCTCATCCCGGATGGCACGCGCGTGGCGCGGCGGCGTCCTGGGCGCGGTGTTCTGCGCCGCGTGCGTGAGCCCGGCATGGGCAACGGTGAACGTCGAGGGCGTGCCCTTCGACGACGCCGCACGCGTAGCCGGCCGCGAACTGCTGCTCAACGGCACGGGTCTGCGTTCCGTGTTTGTCATCAAAGGCTATGTGGCAGGCCTGTATCTGCCCGAGCGCGCGAAAAACGCGGCGGTCATCTTGGGCATGAAGGGGCCGAAGCGGCTGCAGATCCACCCGCTGCGCGATGTGGGCGCCGACACCTTCATCCACGCGCTGAACGACGGCATCCACCGCAACCAGACGGAAATTCAAGTGCAGAAGCTGGCCGACCGCCTGACACTGTTGCAAGACGCGATGCGCCAGATCGGCTCGACCAAGCGCGGCGACACCATCAACTTCGACTACGCGCCCGATGCCGGCACCATCATCAGCATCAATGGCGTGACACGCACCAAGGCCATCCCCGGCGAAGATTTCTACCAGGCCGTGCTCAGCATCTTCATCGGCAACAGCCCGGTCGACCGCGATCTGAAAAACGGGCTGCTCGGAAGCTGACAAGCTGACGATTGGCTTTTCAGGGTTTCCCCGGTTGCCGTGTGGCTGGCGTTTGCCGTTGTGCTATTCAGCAGTTTCCCCACAAGAACGCAGAACGCACACCAAGCTACAAGGAGGAAACGATGACCAAGGGACGACTGATCGCCAGCCTGATCGGTGCCGCAGGAATGGCGTTGTGCGGGCCCGCGCTGGCCGACAACTACCCCGCCAAGCCGCTCAAGCTGATCATTCCGTTTCCGCCCGGCGGCACCACAGACATCGTGGGGCGCGGCGTGGCCGACCAGCTTTCCAAGGTGCTGGGCCAGGCCGTGGTGGTGGAAAACAAGGGCGGCGGCGGCGGTTCGATCGGCGCAGACGCCATCGCCAAGGCGGCGCCGGACGGCTACACGATCGGCATCGCCACCGTCTCCACGCATGCCGTCAACCCGGCGTGCAACCCGAAGCTTTCGTACGACCCGCTCAAGGATTTCAAGCCGATCACCAACCTGGCCACGGTGGCCAACGTGATTGCAGTCAACCCGACCTTTCCGGCCAAGAACTACAAGGAATTCGTCGCGGTGCTGACGGCCAATCCCGGCAAATATTCGTTTGCGACATCGGGCACCTGCGGCATCGGCCACATGCTCGGTGAGGAGTTCAAGGTGCTGACCAAAACGCAGATGGTCCATGTGCCGTATCGCGGCGCTGGGCCGGCGCTGAACGACGTGCTGGCCAACTAGGTGCCGATCATGGTCGACAACCTGCCGTCGTCCATTCAGTTCATCAAGGGCGGCAAGCTACGGCCGATCGTGGTGGCGTGGAACAAACGCATCGATAGCCTGCCCGATGTGCCCACCTTTGCCGAAGTCGGCCTGAAGGATGCGAATGACCCGGCGTGGTATGGCCTGGTCGCGCCGGCGGGCACATCCGACGACATCATCCGCAAGCTCAACGAAGCCGCCGTGAAGGCGCTGAAAGACCCCAGCCTCGTGGACCGATTCCGCGGTGCCAGTGCTGAGCCTGTCGGCAATACCCCGCAGCAATACGCGGCCGAGATCAAACGCGAATTCGACAAGATGCGCACCCTGGTCAAGCAGCAGAACATCAAGCTGGATCAGTAACCCTGCCCCACCTGGGGCCTGTGCTAGATTCGCAGGATTGTTTTCCAGCGCCGGCCCCTGTCATGCCATCCCCTTTCGACGCCGTTCTCGAAGCGCCCTTCGGCAAGCTGGGCGTACGCGTGGCCGACGGCGCGCTTCGTGAACTCGTTTACCTGCCGGAAGGCACGCCCCTCGCCAATTCATCGGACGCGTTGATCGCAAGGCTGGCCCGTCAGCTCGATGCGTACTACAGCGACCCTCGCGCGACATTCGACGTCCCGCTCGCGCGCGCCGGCACCGATTTCCAGCACCGCGTATGGCAGGCCATCAGCGCCATTCCGTGCGGCAGCGTCATCACCTACGGCACCATCGCGCAACAGATCGGCAGCGTGCCACGCGCGGTCGGCCAGGCATGCGGTGACAACTGGTTCCCGATCCTCATTCCGTGCCACCGCGTGGTGAGTGCGTCCGGCATCGGCGGGTTTTCGCATCACACGGATGGCTACCTGTTGAACATCAAGCACTGGCTGCTGCGCCACGAAGGCGTGATGCTGATATGAGAAAGGCCGCGCGGAAAGACGCCGAAGCGCCGTCCCTGCCGCCGCAAAGCGCAGATGCCATCCAGCGTTTTTGCGACGCGCTGTGGCTGGAGGATGGCCTCGCCCGCAATACGCTCGATGCGTACCGGCGCGACCTCACGCTCTACGCGCACTGGCTCGCCGAGCGCAACAAGTCCATCGCCGAAACCGAAGACGGTGACCTGGCTGACTACTTTGCCGCACGCCATGCCGAGAGCCGCGCATCGTCCGCCAACCGGCGCCGCACGGTGTTCAAGCGGTTCTTTCAATGGGCATTGCGCGAGCACGTGGTGAACACCGATCCGTCGCGCCTGCTGCCGACCGCCAAGCAGCCGCCGCGCTTTCCGAAGACGCTGTCCGAAACGCAAGTCGAGGCGCTCATCAACGCGCCGGATGTCGACACGCCGCTCGGCCTGCGCGACCGCGCGATGATCGAGCTGATGTATGCGAGCGGGCTGCGCGTGTCGGAAATCGTCGCGCTGAAAACGGTGGAAGTCGGCCTGAATGAAGGCGTGGTGCGCGTGGTCGGCGGCAAGGGCGGCAAGGACCGCCTCGTACCGTTCGGCGCGGAAGCGGGCGACTGGCTGCGGCGTTATCTGCAGGATCGCCAAACGGGCCGCACCGCGCTGCTCGGCGAGCGCACGGCGGACGCGCTGTTCGTCACCGCGCGCGGCGAGGGCATGACGCGCCAGGCGTTCTGGTATCTCATCAAACGCTATGCGCTGCTCGCCGACATTCACGCGCCGCTGTCGCCGCACACGTTGCGGCACGCATTTGCCACGCACCTGCTCAACCATGGCGCAGACTTGCGCGTCGTGCAGATGCTGCTCGGCCACGCGGATATTTCCACCACGCAGATCTACACCCACGTCGCGCGTGAGCGGCTGCGCACACTGCATGCCCAGCACCATCCACGCGGATAGCGACCGTTCTTTCCTGCCCCGTATGAGCAAGTCAAAGCACGTTTCCGAGACGCCCGCCACCCAGTATCTCAAGGCGCATGGCGTGGTGTTTGCCGAACACACCTACGACTACGTCGACAAGGGCGGCACAACAGAGTCGTCGCGTCAGTTGGGCGTGGACGAGCACCACGTCATCAAGACGCTGGTGATGGAAGACGAGCACGCCAAGCCGCTGATCGTGCTGATGCACGGCGATTGTTCGGTCTCGACCAAGAACCTCGCACGCCAGACCGGCCGCAAGACCGTGCAGCCCTGCAAGCCCGAAGTGGCGCAGCGGCACAGCGGTTATCTCGTCGGCGGCACGTCGCCGTTTGGCGTGCGCAAGGCGATGCCGGTGTTTGTGGAAGCGAGCGTGCTGGAGCTGGAGCGCATCTACATCAACGGCGGCAGGCGCGGCTTTCTTGTGAGCATCGCGCCCAGCGTGCTCACCACCGTGCTGAACGCGCAGCCCGTCAACTGTGCAAACCCCGATTGAAACGAACGCGGCGGCTGGGGCACCCTACGCGGCACGCTACAATCCCGCAGCCTGATTTCCTCGATTTCCTATGTCCCCAGTCGTCGCAACCGTCATTTTTGCCCTGGCCGCCTACCTGATCGGCTCGATCTCGTTTGCCGTGGTGGTGAGCCGCGCGATGGGTCTGGCAGACCCGCGCACCTACGGCTCGGGCAACCCCGGCGCCACCAACGTGCTGCGCTCGGGCAACAAGAAGGCGGCCATCCTCACGCTGCTCGGCGATGCGGCCAAGGGCGGGCTGGCAGTGTGGCTGGCGCAATGGCTGGCGCCGCGCTTTGGCGTGGACGAGACCGGCATCGCGCTGGTGGTGATCGCCGTGTTCCTGGGCCACCTGTTTCCGGTGTTCCACCGCTTTGAGGGCGGCAAGGGCGTGGCCACGGCGGCAGGCATTCTGCTCGCGCTGAACGTGTGGCTCGGGCTGGCCACGCTCGCTACGTGGCTCATCATCGCCGTGTTCTTCCGTTATTCGTCGTTGGCTGCGCTGGTGTCGGCGGTGTTCGCGCCGTTCTTCTACGTGCTGATGAACGGCTTCGACTGGATTGCCGGGGCGGTTGCGCTGATGGCGGTGCTGCTTATCGCGCGCCACCGGGCCAATATCGCCAAGCTGCTGGCCGGCAAGGAAAGCCGCATCGGCGAGAAGAAGAAAGCCGCTTAATTTCGCAGTTCGGCGCGCACCGAATGCGCGCGCCGATGTGCCCCCGGCGGCCGCCCCGTGTGCCGCCGGATCAACCGCCGGAAGGCGGACATGTCCTGATAGCCGCACTGCTCGGCAATCGCCGTCAGGCTCAGCGTGCTGACTTCGAGCAAGTGACACGCGCGCTCCACGCGCAACCGGTGCAGCAATTGCAGCGGCGACATCCCCACCGTTTTCGCGAAATGCCGCAGCAGCGTCCGCTCGCTGGTCGAGGCGGCGGCTGCGAGTTTTTCCAGATCAAACGGGTCGTGCAGATGCTGCTGCAGGTAACGCCGCGCGCGCAGCACGACGCTGTCGCGGATGGCCGGCTTGCTGCGCAGCCAGATGCCGATCGCCTCGCCGCGCGAGGGGTGATCGAGCGCCGTATTGCCCAGCGTGCGCGCGAGCCGCGCATCCGCCAATCGCGCGACTAAGCGGTGCGTGAGCGCCACGCCATGCTCCATCGCCCGTGCGGTGATGACGTTGCCGCTGCTGACAATCGCCTGTGCAGGCACCACCTTCAGGCTGGGGAAATTGCCCTGCACCCACCCGGCAATCAGCCACGTGACGGTCAGGCGCTGCCCGGGCGGCAGCACGTCAGCCAGCATCGCCACACCCGTGAACGGCGACGCCACCAACCGCCCGGCCTGCAGATAACGGCGGATGGTGGCGCGCTCCACTTCCAGGAGAGCCAGGCGCTGTTCCAGCGTGCCAATGTGGTCGAAATGCACGGGCGGGACAATCAACGCATCACCGAGCTGCGCGTCGTCATCCGGTAGTGCATCACAACGGCAAGCGAGCGTTTGTGCCGCAGCCTGCCAATGCGCCGGGTCCCGCGCGATGAGTCGCCAGCCGAACATCGGCGTCTTGGCGGCATTGGCGCGCTTGCCGGCCTGCATGGAAGCCAGCGCATTGGCCACGCCAAGCGTGTCGGCAGCCGTTGCCAGTGTGGAAAAGCCCGCGTCGGGAAAGGTCAGCAGGTCGATTTTCGGCATGCCCGAGTATAGGCGTGTGCGGCAATTCCCGTGGCGATATTGACCCCAATTCTGGCGGGAATACCTCTTTCGAATCAGACGCGCCCGATTGACGATGCGACGGTGGCTGAGCACAGACGCAACCGCCCATAACGACACCGACATCAGGAGACAACGCACGATGCAGCGATTCATGCAGGGATGCGCACTGCGCAGCGCGCTTGCCGTGGCCGCACTTGCGGCGCTGGCCGGCTGCGCAAGCACCGACAGTGGCTGGGCCACGCCCGCGGACACCGGCATCTCGGCTGAAATCAGCCGCACCCGCTTCGGCATTCCGCACGTCCGTGCCAACGACTACGCCAGCCTCGGCTTCGGCATGGCCTATGCCTATGCACAGGACAATGTCTGCCTGCTGGCCGACCAGATCGTCACCGTCCACGGCGAGCGCTCGAAGACGTTCGGGCCGGACGGCACGGTCGTGGTGTCGTTCAAGTCGGTGCCGAACACCCAAGCCGACGCCTTCTTCAAGAGCGCATTCGACGAGGCTGGCCTGCGCGCCGGCTATGCGCAGATGTCGCCTGAAGCGCGCGAGCTGCTGCGTGGCTACATCGCGGGCTACAACCGCTATCTGAAAGACACGCCGGCCGCCAACCGCCCAGCCGCCTGCCGCAATGCCGACTGGGTGCGTCCGCTCACGGTAGCCGACATGATGCTGATGGGCGAAGAAAAAGCCATCCAGGCGAGCGCAGGTGCCATGCTGGCGAGCATCGTCGCCGCGCGGCCCCCGGGCGGCGCCCCTGCATCGGCGGTCATTCCACCCCATGCCGTCGACATCGCTGCACTCGACCGCGACCTGCAACTGCGCGATATGCCGATCGGCTCCAACGGCTGGGCCTTCGGCAAGGACGCCACGGATAACGGCCGCGGTGTGCTGCTCGGCAACCCGCACTTCCCATGGACGACCACCAACCGCTTCTACCAGGTCCACCTGACCGTGCCTGGCAAGCTGGACGTGATGGGCGCGTCGATTGCCGCGTTCCCCGTCGTCAGCATCGGCTTCAACAAAGACGTGGCGTGGACGCATACCGTCTCCACCGGCCGCCGCTTCACGCTGTTCGAGCTGAAGCTGGCCGAAGGCGACCCGACCACCTACCTGATTGACGGCAAGCCGCACAAGATGACCACGCGCACCGTGGCTTTTGACGTGAAGCTGCCGGACGGCCGCATCGAGCGCCGCACGCACACCTTCTACAACACGGTGTACGGCCCCGTGCTGTCGATGCCCGCCGGTGGCATGCCGTGGACCTCGCAGAAGGCCTACACGCTGCGCGACGCCAATCGCAACAACACGCGCTCCATCGATACTTGGCTGCATATCGCACAGGCCAAGGACGTGGCGGGCATCCAGCAGGCGATCGGCAACCTCGGCATCCCCTGGGTGAACACGATCGCCACCGACCGAAACGGCCGTGCGCTGTTTGCCGATGTGTCGACCACGCCGGACGTGTCGGCTGAAGCGCTCAAGCGTTGCGCGCCGTCGCCGCTCGCAGACAAGCTCTTCAAGGGCGCGGGGCTGGTGCTGCTCGACGGCTCACGCAGTGCGTGCGACTGGCAGGTCGATCCGGCCTCGCCCGTGCCGGGCCTGGTGGCGCCCGCGCGCATGCCGGTACTGGAGCGGGAAGACTACGTCGCCAACAGCAACGACAGCTCGTGGCTGACCAACCCAGCGCAGAAGCTGACCGGCTTCTCGCCGGTGATGGGCTCGACCGACGTGCCGCAGCGCCTGCGCACACGCATCGGCATCATCGAAATCGAACGTCGCCTGAACGGCACTGACGGGCTGCCCGGCAACAAGGTCAACCTACCGAACCTGCAGGCGATGATCTTCCGCGACGCCAACCTCGCCGGCCACCTCGTGCACGACGATCTCCTGGCCGCCTGCAAAGGCACGTCCGATCTCTACACCGATGTACGCGACGGCTGCGCCGCCCTGGCGCAATGGAACCTCACGGACAACGTCGACGCACGCGCTGCGCACCTGTTCCGCGAGTTCTGGATGCGCGCCAAGGACATCCCGCACGTCCATGCGATCGACTTCAACCCGGCTGATCCGGTCCACACGCCGCGCAGCCTGCGCATGAGCGATGCAGCCGTGCGCACGGCCGTGTTCAAAGCATTGAAGGATGCCGTGGGCGCGGTTCGCACCGCCGGCTTTGCGCTGGATGCGCCGCTGGGCACTGTGCAGGCGGCACACGCGCCGGGCGACAACATCACCCTGCACGGCGGCGAGGAATACGAGGGCGTGCTGAACAAGCTGCAGAGCACGCCGATCGGGCCGAAGGGCCTGCAGGTGTATTTCGGCACGAGCTACATCCAGACTGTCACGTTCGACGATCAGGGCCCGGTGGCCGATGCGCTTCTGACCTACGGTGAATCGACCGATCCGGCTTCACCGCATGCGTTCGACCAGATGCGCGAATTCTCGGCCAAGCGCTGGAACCGGCTACCGTTCTCGGAAGCCGCCATCGCCGCCGATCCAGCACTGAAGGTGACGAAGTTGTCGCAGTAAACTTTGCCGCTGCAAATGCAAACGCCCCGCTCGTGCGGGGCGTTTTGCTTGGAAAGCGCGTCGGGCTCAGTCGCGGAAGTTATTGAAATCCAGCGGCGTGTCGCTCACCTCCTTGCGCAGCATGGCGATCACGCTTTGCAGGTCATCCCGCTTGGCGCCGGTCACACGTACCGCGTCGCCCTGGATGCTTGCCTGCACCTTGATCTTGCTGTCCTTGATCGTCTTGACGATCTTCTTGGCCAGGTCGCCCGAGACGCCCTTCTTGATCTTGACGACCTGCTTCATCTTGTCGCCGCCGATCTTCTGCTTGTCCTGGTAGTCCAGGAAGCGTACGTCGACGTTGCGTTTGGCGAGCTTGTTCATCAGCACGTCGTTGACCTGTTCGATCTTGAAATCGTCGTCGGCAAACAGCGTGAGTTCCTGCTCCTTGTGCTCGACCCGGGAGTCCGAGCCCTTGAAGTCGAATCGCGTCGAAATCTCTTTGTTGGCCTGTTCCACGGCGTTTTTCACTTCCACCATGTTGGCTTCGCATACCACGTCAAACGACGGCATCGTGTTCTCCTTGCAGACTTGAATTCGGGTTGCTGCGGCGCCCTTGTGCGGGTGCCGCGTTCGCCATGGCTTCTATAATCTTGGCTTTCCCAGCAGATTTGGCGCCATGGCGTTGCTCGACACGCATTATCCCCTAGGCCAGCACAACACGTTCCGTTTTGAGGCCACCGCCCGCTACGCCGCGCACGTGCGCACGCCGGAAGACATTCCCGCCGCGCTGGCCGACCCGCGCGTGCAGGGCTTGCCTGTGCTGGTGCTGGGTGGCGGCAGCAACGTCGTGCTCACGCGCGATTTCGAAGGCCTGGTGTTGCTGATGGAGATTATGGGCATCGCCACTGGCCAAAGCATGGTCGATGGCCACGCAGTCAACACCATCACCGCAGGCGGCGGCGAATCTTGGCACGGCCTGGTCGCTCACACCGTCTCTCATGGCTTGCCTGGGCTGGAAAACCTCGCGCTGATTCCCGGTACGGCGGGCGCGGCGCCCATCCAGAACATCGGCGCATACGGCGTCGAGATCAAGGACCGCTTCCAGTCCCTGCGCGCCTACGACCGCCACGCCGGCGAGTTCGTCTCCCTCACCGCCGCCGATTGCGCCTTCGGCTATCGCGACAGCCTCTTCAAGCGCGCCGGCGCCGATCGCTACGTCATCACCGAAGTCACCTTCGCCCTGCCGGTGGATTGGCAGCCCGACACGCATTACGCCGAACTCGCGCGCGAGTTGGCCGCGCAGAACATCGCCCGCCCGACGGCGCAGGACATCTTCGATGCGGTTGTCACCATCCGCCGCCGCAAGCTGCCCGATCCGGCGGAGATTGGCAACGCGGGCAGCTTCTTCAAGAACCCCATCGTCGACGCCGCGACGCGCGATGCGCTGGCCGCGCGCTTCCCGAATCTGGTCGGATATGCCCAGCCGGACGGCAAATACAAGCTCGCCGCCGGCTGGTTGATCGATCAGTGCGGCTTCAAGGGCCGGCAGAGCTGCGCAGTGGGCGTGTATGAAAAGCAGGCGCTGGTGCTGGTGCACCGTGGCGGCGGCAGCGCGGTTCAGTTGATGACACTGGCACGTGAGATCCAGGACGCGGTTCATGCGCGCTTTGGCGTACGCATCGAACCTGAACCGGTTGTGGTGTAAACGGGTTGGTGGATGGGCGGGCTGGGCATCTTGCGCCACATCGCATGCGTCTTGGAGCCAGGCGCCCTTCGGCTGACGTACCCGCGGTCGATCCAATGGCCTAAAATGCTTGGTTTGACCCTACGACCTCCCTTTTCGCGCTCCATTTCATGACCACCGAAACCTTTGACGGCGTCCGCCTGACCACCAAGGCCAATGTGTACTTCGACGGAAAGTGCGTCAGCCACAGCTTTACCCTGCCCGACGGCACCAAGAAGTCCGTGGGTGTGGTGCTGCCGGCCACGCTGACCTTCGGCACGGCCGCAGCCGAGATCATGGAATGCGTGGGCGGTTCGTGCGAATACAAGCTCGACGGCACCGATGAATGGAAGACGTCCGGCGCAGGCGACAGCTTCCAGGTTCCGGCCAACTCGAAGTTCGACATTCGGGTGACCGAGGCCTACCACTACATCTGCCACTACGCCTGAAACCGGCTCACGATCCTACTGCGCACTCCGATCTTGGCCCTGCGATGCTCGCCGTACCCATGTACGGCTGCGCTTCTCGAACCAACCTCGGAGCGCTCGCTGCGGATCGTGAGCCGGTTTGAATCCTGAACGGCTATTTGAAGAGAAAGATTATGGAAACCATCCTGCAACATGTTCCCGTCGGCCAGAAGGTCGGCATTGCCTTCTCGGGCGGTCTCGATACCAGCGCTGCGCTGCGCTGGATGAAGAACAAGGGCGCGCTGCCCTATGCCTACACCGCCAATCTCGGCCAGCCCGACGAAGAAGACTACGATGCCATCCCGCGCAAGGCCATGGAGTACGGTGCAGAGAAGGCCCGCCTGATCGACTGCCGGCCGCAGTTGGCCAATGAAGGCATCGCCGCAATCCAGTCCGGCGCCTTCCACATCAGCACCGGCGGCATCACGTACTTCAACACCACGCCGCTGGGCCGCGCCGTGACCGGCACCATGCTGGTCGCCGCGATGAAGGAAGACGACGTCAACATCTGGGGCGACGGCTCGACCTTCAAGGGCAACGACATCGAGCGCTTCTACCGCTACGGCCTGCTGACCAACCCGGCACTGAAGATCTACAAGCCGTGGCTGGACCAGGCCTTCATCGACGAGCTGGGCGGCCGCGCTGAAATGTCGGCCTTCATGACCAAGGAAGGTTTCGGCTACAAGATGAGCGCCGAGAAGGCCTACTCCACGGACAGCAACATGCTGGGCGCCACGCACGAGGCCAAGGATCTGGAGCACCTGAACAGCGGCATCCGCATCGTCAACCCAATCATGGGCGTGGCGTTCTGGAAGCCGGAAGTCGAGGTCAAGGCGGAAGAAGTCTCGATCACCTTCGACGAAGGCCGCCCGGTCGCTGTCAACGGCCGCGAAATCGCCGACCCGGTGGAGATGTTCCTGGAGCTGAATCGCATCGGTGGCCGCCACGGCCTGGGCATGAGCGACCAGATCGAAAACCGCATCATCGAAGCCAAGAGCCGCGGCATCTACGAAGCCCCGGGCATGGCGCTGCTGCACATCGCCTACGAGCGCCTGGTGACCGGCATCCACAACGAAGACACCATCGAGCAATACCGCATCAACGGTCTGCGCCTGGGCCGTCTGCTGTACCAGGGCCGCTGGTTCGATCCGCAGGCCATCATGCTGCGCGAAACCGCCCAGCGCTGGGTGGCCCGCGCCGTGACCGGTACCGTCACGCTGGAACTGCGCCGCGGCAACGACTACTCGATCCTGAACACCGAGTCGCCCAACCTGACGTACGCGCCGGAGCGTTTGTCGATGGAGAAGGTGGAAGACGCGCCGTTCAGCCCGGCCGACCGCATCGGCCAGCTCACCATGCGCAACCTCGACCTGATGGACACGCGCGACAAGCTGGCCATCTACTCAAAGGCCGGCTTGCTGTCGCTGGGCACCGCCAACGCGCTGCCCCAACTCGACGGCGGCAAGAAGTAACTGCCTGCCGCTTCAAGGCAAAAAGGCCGCTCCGACGTCAATCGGAGCGGCCTTTTTTATGCCTGCAGATCTGGGCGACTGCGCGCTCAGTAGCGACCGCAGAGCAGATATTCCATCAGCGCCTTCTGCACGTGCAGGCGGTTTTCCGCCTCGTCCCACACGACGCTCTGCTTGCCGTCGATGACGGCCGCTTCGACTTCCTCGCCGCGGTGAGCGGGCAGGCAGTGCATGAACAGCGCATCGGGTTGCGCGCGCTGCATCATCGCCTCGGTGACCATCCAGTCGCCAAAGGCCTTCTTGCGCGCTTCGTTTTCAGCTTCGTAGCCCATGCTGGTCCACACGTCCGTGGTCACCAGATGCGCGCCGTCGCAGGCTTCGAGCGGGTTTTCGAACACATGCACGAACGGCAAGGCGGAATCGGCCACCATGGCCGGATCCAGCTGATAGCCCTTCGGCGCAGAAAAATGGAAGCGGAAGCCGAGAATCTCCGCCGCCTGGACCCACGTGTAGGCCATGTTGTTGGCATCGCCCACCCAGGTGACGGTCTTGCCCTTGATGGGGCCGCGCTGCTCGATGAAGGTAAAGATGTCGGCCAGCACCTGGCACGGGTGGTATTCGTTGGTCAGCCCGTTGATGACCGGCACGCGCGAATGCGCAGCAAAGCGCTCGATGATCTCCTGCCCGAAGGTGCGGATCATGATGATGTCGGTCATGCGGGAGATGACCTGCGCCGCGTCTTCGATCGGCTCACCGCGCCCAAGCTGGGAATCGCGCGTATTCAGGAAGACTGCGTGACCGCCGAGCTGGTGAATGCCGGCTTCGAACGACAGGCGCGTACGCGTGGAATTCTTCTCGAAGATCATGGCCAGCGTGCGGTCGTGCAGCGGGTGCCACGTCTCGTAGTTCTTGAACTTGGCCTTGAGGATCGCGGAACGGTCCAGCAGGTATTCGTACTCTTCCAGAGAAAAGTCCTTGAACTGCAGGTAGTGCTTGATCGAGCTTGGTGGGTTCATAAAACAACGAAGGCGGCCTGCAGTTGACGCACCGGGAACATCCCGTGGCACGTCGCCCTAGCCGCCTTGCCTGTTGAAGATTCAGGCCATCATACGGGATCGCCACCGGTTTGGCGAGTTTCGCGCCTGCGCGGGCCGGCTACATAAAGGCCTGGGTGAAAGGCCGATGAAAGTCTTATATAAGATATAATACTTGCTGCCTCGGATGCCCCAACCGTCCGCAAACCGGTACGACAAGCCGGTCCGTCCGGTTCATGAATCGGCAACCAGGCAAGCGCATCATCTGCACCACAAGTGCACCCCGCTCGAACGTTGCGGCACCCGCACGGTCGAAGTCGTTTGCAAATCTCCACAGCCCCACGCAGTCCATGGCAGCCAACCCTCGCCAATTCTTTATCCAGGGCGTCACCCGCGACGGAAAAACCTTCCGCCCGAGCGACTGGGCCGATCGGCTGTGCGGTGTGATGGCGCAGTTCCGCCCTGCCGGCGATTCCGGAGATCCCCGCTTCACCTATTCCCCCTACGTGCGCCCCGTCATGTCGGGCGGCATCCGCAGCGTATTCGTCGACGAGCGCCTGCGCGACATCGAACCCAAGGCGCTGGATTTCGTACTGAACTTCGCGCACGACAACAATCTCCAGCTCGTGGAAGCCTGCATCCTGCCGGAAGGCGGTGCTCCCGCGAAAAGCTAATCTTCGCAAGCTCGTCCGACGCAGCGCCTCGCACATTTACAGCGCGCGCAAAATACAAAAAGCCCGTCCGAAGACGGGCTTTTTTATCGTCGGAGCGCGACGTTGCGTGTCGCGCCATGCCGGCTAGGCCGGCATCAACCGAACTTAGGCAGCCATTGCCTTGATGGCAGCGGACAGACGCGACTTGGCGCGTGCAGCCTTGTTCTTGTGGACGATCTTCTTGTCAGCGATGCTGTCGATCGTGCTTTGGGCGGTCTTGAATGCAGCAGCAGCTGCAGTCTTGTCGCCAGCGGCCACAGCCTTGCGGACGCCCTTGATTGCGGTACGCAGACGCGAGCGCAGAGCCGAGTTGTGAGCGTTCTGAACGACGGCTTGGCGTGCGCGCTTGCGTGCTTGTGCGGTGTTTGCCATGGAAAAATCCCTGAAGAAACGGTAGCAAGCGCCCCGGGAGACACGGAAGGCCGAAGCGCGCAAATTGGTGAAAGACGGCAATTATACGCAGACTTCCGCACCCAACGCAAACCCTGTTGTGAAAATCGCCCGGATAACGGCAGTTTGCGGCTTTTGCGGCACTTTTTGGCGCATGCCGAGCCGGTCCCTATAATACGGCCGCAATTGTGCCCTCCGGTCACGTCAGTCACCCCGGGCGCGAACCCCGCATGGCGCCGTCGGTCAGACCGCCATCGCCGTGTTTGCCTCTCAGGCGGCGCCCAACCACGCATTCATCTTGAATCTCCTCAAAACACTCGCCACGATCAGCGGCCTGACGATGCTCTCGCGCATCACGGGGCTCATTCGCGAGACGCTGATCGCCCGCGCTTTCGGCGCCTCGGTTTACACCGACGCCTTCAACGTCGCCTTCCGTATCCCCAACCTGCTGCGCCGGTTGTCCGCCGAGGGCGCGTTCTCGCAAGCGTTCGTGCCGATCCTGGGTGAATTCAAGAACCGCCAGGGCGAAGCTGAAACACGCGCGCTGGTCGACTCCGTGGCTACGGTGATGACGTGGTTCCTGGTGATCATCTCGGCGTTGGGCGTGATTGGCGCGCCGTTGATCGTCACCGCGGTCGCCACCGGCTTCAAGGAGCACGAGAGCCAGGCGTACATCTCGGCGATCTTCATGACGCGCGTGATGTTTCCGTACATCGGGCTGGTGTCGTTGGTCGCGCTGGCGTCGGGCATTCTGAATACGTGGCGGCAGTTCGCGGTGCCGGCGTTCACGCCGGTGCTGCTGAACCTGTCGTTCATCGTGGCAGCGGTGTTTGTGGCGCCGTACCTTGATACCCCTATCTACGCACAAGCCTATGCGGTGATGGTGGGCGGCGTCCTGCAGCTGGCCATCCAGATTCCATCATTGCGCCGCGTGGGCATGCTGCCGCGCGTGTCATTCAATGTGCGACAAGCGTGGCACCACCCGGGCGTGCGGCGCGTGCTCAAGCAGATGCTGCCGGCCACGCTATCGGTGTCCGTCGCGCAGATCAGCCTGATCATCAACACCAACATTGCGTCGCGCCTGCCGACGGGCAGCGTGTCGTGGCTGAACTACGCAGACCGGCTGATGGAATTCCCGACCGCGCTGCTGGGCGTGGCGCTCGGGACGATCCTGCTGCCCAGCCTGTCGAAGGCCAGCGCGGAGAACAACCGTGAAGAGTACTCATCGCTGCTCGACTGGGGCCTGCGGCTGACCGTGCTACTGGCGGTGCCGTCTGCGGTGGGCCTGTTCGTATTTGGCGCGCCGCTCACGGCCACGCTGTTCCACTACGGCAAATTCACCGGCGTGGACGTCGAGATGACACGCCAAGCGCTGACGTCTTACGGCGTGGGACTGATCGGGCTGATCGTCATCAAGATCCTGGCGCCCGGCTTCTATGCGCGGCAGGACATTCGCACGCCGGTGAAGATTGCGCTGGTGGTGCTGGTGGCGACGCAGTTGTCCAACTATGTCTTCGTGCCGATTTTCGGGCACGCCGGGCTGGCGCTCTCGATCAGCTTTGGCGCGACCATCAATGCGGCGCTGCTGTTCTTCGGTCTGCGCCGGCGCGGTTATTACCATCCCCTGCCGGGCTGGGGGCTGTTCATCGCGCAAGTGATGTCGGCCGTATTGCTGCTGGCCGGGGCGCTGCTGTGGCTTGCCCACAATTTCGATTGGGTGGGACTGGGCGCCAAGCCGCTTGTGCGCATCGCGCTGCTCGGGGCAAGCCTGGTCCTGTGCGCGGTGGTCTATTTCGGTACACTGTGGCTCACCGGATTGAAGTTCTCCACGTTCCGAAAAAAGGCCATCTGATGACCACTAAAGTCCTCGATTATTTTTCGGCCCTGGTCGCGGACGACGACAGCATCCCCCTCACAGAAACCGCCCTGTCGATTGCGCAGGACGCGTATCCGGATCTGGACCTGCAAGCCGAGCTGGCTGCCATTGACGTGCTCGTCGCGCGGATCAAAAACCGCATCGCCGAGGGCACGCCCGCCATCCAGCGCCTGCGCCTGCTCAATCAGTTCTTCTATCGCGAGTTGGGCTTCGGCCCCAATGCAAACGATTACTACGACCCCGAGAACTCTTATCTGAATGCGGTGCTGCAGAGCCGGCGCGGCATTCCGATCTCATTGGCCGTGCTGCTGATGGAAATCGGCCAGCAGATCGGCCTGCCGCTCAAGGGCGTGTCTTTCCCCAACCACTTCCTGGTGCGCATGAGCATTCCTGCGGGCGAGGTCGTGCTTGATCCGCTGACGGGGCAGACACTGTCGAAGGAAGAGTTGCAGGACATGCTCGACCCGTACCTGGAAAAGGAAGGCATCGAAGACCCGAACACGGTGCCGCTCGGGGTGTTCCTGCAAGTGGCCACGCATCGCGAGATCATCGCGCGCATGCTGCGCAACCTGAAGGCGATCTACCTGCAGGAATCGCGCTGGCAACGCCTGCTGGCGGTGCAGCAGCGGCTGGTGATCCTGCTGCCCGATTCCATCGAGGAAGTGCGCGACCGGGGGTTGGCCTACGCCAATCTGGAGTGCTTCCGGCCCGCGCTGGAAGATCTGGAAGCCTATGTGGACGCCCGGCCCGATGCAGCCGACACGGCCAAGCTCAAGGAGCGCATGCCAACACTGCGCGCCATGAGCAAGAACCTGAACTGACGCTTACTTCTGCGCGACGGCGCCGCGACGGCGTTTGAGCAACTTCCACAGCCCGCCGAGCATTAGCGGCACAATCGCCGCGCCCAGGCCAATCAGCACGATCGTGTTCAGGTGATCGCGAATCACGGGCACATTGCCGAACGCCTCGCCCGACAGCACAAGGATCGCCACCCACAGCACCGCGCCGATCATGTTGAAGAGCTGGAACTTCGCGAACGTCATCTTCGACACGCCCGCCACAAACGGCGCGAACGTCCGCACCACCGGGATGAAGCGCGCCATCACGAGCGTCTTGCCGCCGTGGCGTTCGTAAAAGGTGTGGGTCCTGAGCAGCGCTTGGTGATCAAGGAAGCGGATGTGACCGTCGAATACCTTGGGGCCGATCCAGGAGCCGACGAAATAGTTGACCGTGTTGCCCGTCGTCGCGGCAATCACCAGCAGCACGATGAGCAGCCAGGCGTCCATCTGGCCGGTGGCGCACATGGCGCCGGCAATGAACAGCAGGGTGTCGCCCGGCAGAAAAGGCAGCACCACGAGCCCGGTTTCGGCAAACACGATGGCGAACAGCAGCACGTAGACCCACGCGCCGTATTGCTGAATCAGCAAGCCCAACGACTTGTCGACATGCAGCACGATGTCGACCAATTGCATCACGATATCCAAACCATCCCCCTGAACGAGCGGGAAATGATACCGGATGTGACTTAGATTTCCCCTAGCCGTTGGCGAGGCTTGCGTCGGTGCGCCGCACAGGGCGTGACATCTATAATGCCGCGATGACTTCCGCCTCGACTTCCCGCCGCCCCATCCGCCCGCTTCCCGACCAGTTGATCAGCCAGATCGCTGCCGGCGAGGTGGTCGAACGGCCAGCGTCCGTGGTCAAGGAACTGCTGGAAAACGCACTGGATGCCGGTGCCACGCAGCTCCAGATCAAGCTGGAGGAAGGCGGCGTGCGGCGCATTGCCATCACGGACAACGGTGGCGGCATTCCGGCTGACGAACTGCCTGTCGCGCTGATGCGGCATGCGACCAGCAAGATCGGCTCGCTGGAAGAGCTGGAATCGGTGGCCACGCTGGGGTTTCGGGGCGAGGCGCTGGCCTCGATTGCCTCGGTGGCGGAGTTGACGCTCACGTCGCGCACCGCCCATGACGCCCACGCCACGCAGATCATTGCGCAGACCGGGCGCGCGCAGCCGGCGTCCGGCGGCGTCGGCACCACCGTCGATGTGCAGCATCTGTACTTCAACACGCCGGCGCGCCGCAAATTCCTGAAGACCGAGCAGACCGAGTTGGGCCATTGCATGGAAGTGATCCGCCGCACCGCGCTGGCGCGGCCCGACGTGGCCATCTCCGTGCATCACAACGGCAAGCCGCTGGAGCATTGGAACGCCACGCAGGCGGATTCGCGCTCGGCGGCCGTGCTCGGCACCGAATTCGCCCGCGCACGCCTGCCTTTCGAGGAATCGGCCGGCGAACTGCGTCTGTTCGGCTTTGCCGGCCTGCCGACCGCCTCGCGCGGCCGGGCTGATCATCAGTTCTTCTACGTCAACGGCCGTTTCGTGCGCGATCGCCTGCTCACCCACGCCGTGCGCAGCGCCTACGAAGACGTGCTCCACGGCGACCGCTTCCCCGCCTACGTGCTGTGCCTGGAGCTGCCGCCCGAAGCGGTGGACGTGAACGTGCATCCGTCCAAGATCGAGGTGCGCTTCCGCGACAGCCGCGCGGTGCACCAGTTCGTCTATCACGCGGTGCAACGCGCACTGTCCCGCCACGCCGGCGAACAGGGCGACAGCCTGCGCACCGACATCGCCGAAGCGCCTGAGGGTGCTGGGGTCGCGACGGCACCCTCGCCGGCCGACAACACCACGCGCTGGATCAACCAAATGGCCGCGCGGCAGACGTCGCTCGGCATTGCGCAACCGCGTGCAGAATATCTGTCCATGATGCGCGGCGATAGCGCGCCCATGCCGCCGACCCGCCCTGCCTGGATGGCCGATGTGCCGAGCGCCGCGACATTGTTCGATGGCGGCGCCGCAACCGCGCAATCGCCTGCCGCCGTTGCAGAGCCGGCCGCAGCTCAACAGGCTGATGAGGACGATGCCCACCCGCTCGGCTTTGCCGTCGCCCAGTTGCACGGCATCTACGTGCTGGCGCAGAACACGCGCGGCATGGTGCTCGTCGACATGCACGCCGCGCACGAGCGCATCCTGTACGAGCAACTCAAGACCGCGCTCGAAACCAAGCGCGTCGAGGTGCAACCGCTCCTCATTCCGGTCACGTTTGCCGCGAACCCGGTGGAGATCGGCACCGCAGAGGAATTCCGCGACACGCTCACGCTGCTCGGCTTTGACATCTCCGCCGTGTCGCCGACCACGCTGGCGGTGCGATCGGTGCCGACGCTGCTGCAGAAGGCCGATGCGCAAGCGCTCGCCCGCGACGTGCTGCGCGATCTGCACGCCTACGGCGGCTCGCGCGTGCTGGCCGAACGCCAGAATGAACTGCTTGCCACGCTGGCGTGCCACTCCGCCGTGCGCGCCAACCGCCGCCTGAACCTGGACGAGATGAACGCACTGCTGCGCCAGATGGAAGCGACAGAACGCGCCGACCAATGCAACCACGGTCGCCCGACGTGGATCCAGCTCACCGTGGCTGACCTGGATCGTCTCTTCCTGCGTGGCCAGTAATTCCGATGATTGCGTCTGCTGCAAGCGCCCCGCGCGCGATTTGCCTGCTCGGGCCGACGGCGTCCGGCAAGACCGCCGCCGCATTGAAGCTGGCCGAGCGCTGGCCGGTCGAGATCATCAGCATGGATTCCGCGCTGGTGTATCGCGGCATGGACATCGGCACCGCCAAGCCCAGCGCCGAAGAACAAGCCATCGCGCCGCATCACCTGATCGACATCATTGATCCGCTCGATGCCTACTCCGCCGCGCAGTTTGCCAATGATGCGAACGCGCTGATCGATGCCATCCGCGCACGCGGCAAGCTGCCGCTGATCGTCGGCGGCACGATGCTGTATTACAAGGCGCTCACGCAAGGGCTCTCCGATTTGCCCGGCGCCGACCCTGCCATCCGCGCGGAGATCGATGCCGAAGCGGCACGCGATGGCTGGCCCGCGCTACACGCGAAACTCGCACTGGTCGACCCGGTGACGGCCGCGCGATTGCACACAACCGACGCGCAGCGCATCCAGCGCGCGCTGGAGCTGTATCGTCTGACCGGTCAGCCGATGTCCGCCCTGCTCGCACGCGAGGTCGGCGCGAATGCGTTCCAGCAGCACGATGCGGCTGCGCCGTATCTGACGATCGCGCTGGAACCGTCCGACCGCCTCGTGCTGCACGCGCGCATCGCACAGCGCTTCGATGCGATGCTCGCCGGCGGCCTGCTCGACGAAGTGGAGGGCTTGCGCCGCCGCGGCGATCTTTCGCCCACGCTGCCGTCCATCCGTTGCGTCGGTTACCGCCAGGCATGGGCTTACCTGGAAGGCGAAATCGACATGGCTGCCCTGCGCGAACAAGGCATCGCCGCAACCCGCCAGCTCTGCAAGCGCCAGATCACCTGGCTGCGCAGCACGCCGGAGCGGCACGTGGTCGATTGCCTCGCGCCCGATTACGTCGACCAGGTCGCGCGCCTGGTCCAAACCTCACTGGAATCGCAATCCCAATGACCGCCGCCACCACTGCGACTCGCTTCACGCTGCGCCCCGCCACCCCCGATGACTGCACCTCGCTCGTTCGCCTGATCTCTGCGCTGGCCGAATACGAAAAGCTCACGCACCTGGTGCAGACCACGCCCGAAGCGCTGGCGACGATGTTGTTCGGGCCGCGCCCGTACTGTGAGGCGGTGCTGGCAGAAGTCGACGGCCGGGCCGTGGGCTTTGCGCTGTTCTTCCACAACTTCTCGACCTTCCTGTGCAAGCCGGGCCTGTATCTGGAAGACCTGTTCGTGGAGCCCGAATACCGCGGCCTGGGCATCGGCAAGGCACTCCTGATCCACCTGGCGCGCCTGGCGCAGGAGCGGGACTGCGGCCGCTTCGAATGGAGCGTGCTCGACTGGAACGCGCCGTCCATCGCCTTCTACGAAGCCATGGGCGCCGATGTGCTGCCGGAGTGGCGCATCTGCCGCGCCACCGGTGATGCACTCACCAAGCTGGCCGCCACCGCCATGCCCGCCAGCCTGGCCGCACACGCCTGAATTCGACCGCAAGCTCCGGAGTGCCACGCGCACTCCCGTGAGCGTACGCTTGGCGTATCGAATCTCCGAAAGGAGCGCATATGCCGCTTTCCACGGCCGCCGCGCATGTCAGCGCGGGGCACCGTCCCGATCTAGAAGGCGTCGACTGGCGCGCCGTTGAAGACGCGCTCAACGATGTCGGCAGCGCCGTATTGCCGAGCCTGCTGGACAACGATGCCTGCGACGCCCTGACCGCGCTGTACCCGCAGGACCGCCTATACCGCTCGCGCGTGGTGATGGAGCGCCATGGCTTCGGGCGCGGCGAATACCAGTATTTCGCGTATCCGCTGCCAGATCTGATTGCACAGCTGCGCACGTCGCTTTATCCGCCGCTGGCGACCATCGCCAATCGCTGGAACGAAGCTATGGATATCGACGTGCGCTATCCAGCCAAACACGCCGATTTCCTGCGCCGCTGCCACGAAGCCGGCCAGTTGCGCCCGACGCCGCTGCTCCTGCGATACGGCCCCGGTGACTACAACTGCCTGCATCAGGATCTCTATGGCGAGCACGTCTTCCCGCTGCAGGTGGCCATCCTGCTGTCGGAACCCGGCGTCGATTTCACCGGCGGCGAATTCGTCATGACGGAGCAGCGCCCGCGGATGCAGTCGCGGCCCGAAGTGGTGCCGCTGCGCAAAGGCGATGCAGTGGTCTTTGCGGTGCACCATCGGCCCGTACAAGGCACGCGCGGTACGTATCGCGTGAACATGCGCCACGGTGTGAGCCGCCTGCGCTCGGGTCAGCGGCATACTGCAGGCATCATCTTCCACGACGCTCTGTAGCCTGCTCACCATGACCACCGGCGATCTGTTTGGCGACCACCCACCCGCTGACGACACACGCATTGCGCTCGGCGAAGCGGCGTTTGTGCTGCGCGGCTTTGCGCTGTCGGAAGCGCCGGCCCTGATCGCGGCGGTGGATGCCATCGCGCAGCAGGCCGCGTTTCGGCACATGGTCACGCCGGGCGGCTTTGAGATGTCAGTCGCGCTCACCAACAGCGGCGCGCTGGGCTGGACATCAGACCGCCGCGGCTACCGCTATGCCACGCACGACCCGCTCACGGAAGCCGCGTGGCCGCCGCTGCCCGATGTGTTCCTGCGTTTAGCGCACAGCGCGGCCGCCGAAGCAGGCTTCCACGGCTTCACGCCAGACGCCTGCCTCATCAACCGCTATGTGCCGGGCGCGCGCATGTCGCTGCATCAGGACAAAGACGAGCAGGACTACGGCGCGCCGATCGTCTCAGTGTCACTCGGAATGCCGGCGGTCTTTCTGTTTGGCGGACATCGCCGCGCCGACAGACCGCAACGCATTCCCCTGTTTCACGGTGATGTCGTCGTCTGGGGTGGCCCGGATCGCCTGCGCTATCACGGGATTGCACCGCTCAAGGACCACCCGCACGCAATGCTGGGCAGCCAGCGCATCAACCTCACGTTCCGCAAGGCCGGCTGACCGGCAAATCAGCGCATGACTATCGCCGCAGATCTGTCCGAAAGCGCCTACCGGCAAGCCGCAACCTTCCTGGCCACGCTGGACGAAGACTGGGCACGCCATATTTCCGCCACCGGCCCCTGCCGCCACACCGCCAAGCCAGCGCGCGAACCTTATGAAGCACTGATCCGCGCGATCGCCTATCAGCAACTGCACGCCAAAGCCGGTGACGCCATCCTCGGACGTTTCCTTGCGCTGTATCCGGCAGCCGCTTTTCCCGCACCGCAACAGGTGCTCGCCACAGAGGAGGCGACGCTGCGCGCCTGCGGTTTCTCTGCGATCAAACTGGCGACCATTCGCGGCATTGCACAAGCCGCGCTCGACGGCATCGTGCCTACGCGTGAGCAAGCGCTCGCCATGCCGGATGAAGCCCTCATCGAGCGGCTGGTGACACTGCGCGGGGTTGGCCGGTGGACGGTCGAAATGCTGCTGATCTACACGCTGGAGCGCTCGGACATCTTGCCCGCAGACGACTTCGGCGTGCGCGATGGCTACCGACGTTTGAAGCGGCTCGATGCCACGCCCACACGCAAGCAGATGGAGACGATTAGTCTTGCGTGGAGCCCGTATCGAACCGTCGCGGCCTGGTACTTATGGCGCGTGCCCGTCAATGTTTCAGGCTCGTGAATCCGGCAAATCTTGCGCTAGATCACGCCACGACGACATATTGCTTGCGCGATATATGTCACGCCGGGATCATGCAAAAACCTTGAATTCCCGTGCGACGTTCACTTTACTGGAAAACGTTCGCGCCATTAGCGCCGCCCTCATTGGTCGAGTCATCGTGGAACAGCCCCAAAACGTCGACGCGCGACGTAAATCCGAAGAGCTGCGGAGCTTTCTGTTTCTGACGGCCGTCATGGTGCCGGTTCTTTCCGTCATTATCGTGGCCGGCTATGGCTTTATCGTCTGGGCAACCCAATTGCTGAGCGGTCCGCCAACGCATTGAAATACGCCCCCGGGGGTCCGAGGGCGAGTCGGGTTGTATGTTCGCGCAGCACTGATTAGAAAAAGGCGTTCATCGCCAAAACAGGGTCATGCGAAACACAAGAAAAATAGATATCCCCGTTCGGCCGGCGCCGCTCGATGACGACGAGTGGCATATCGCCGGCGTTCTGGTCCAGACGCGGCCAACCCATATTGCACGGGTGAGCGAATCCATCGAAAGCATCGCCGGCAGCGAAATCCATGCAGCCAGCGATAACGGCAAGCTCGTAGTCACGCTTGAGGCGCCCAGTTCGCGCGCCATCGCAGCTCACCTGACGTTCATTCAGCAGATCGACGGTGTGCTGAACACCGCCCTGATCTACCAGCACAACGAAATGGCCGACGCCATGAATGAGGAAATGGACGATGAAAGTCTCTCGCCGCGCGTTCATTAAGCAGACCGCTGCCGCCGCGACCGCTTCGGTGGCCGGCGTCACGCTTCCTGCTGGCGCCGCCAACCTCGTCACCGACAAAGAGCTGACGCAGCTCAAGTGGTCGAAGGCGCCTTGCCGATTCTGCGGCACGGGCTGCGGCGTTGAAGTGGCCGTCAAAGACAATCGCGTGGTGGCCACGCAGGGCGACCCGAAGGCCGAGGTCAATCGGGGCCTGAACTGCGTCAAGGGCTACTTCCTCTCAAAGATCATGTACGGCAAGGACCGGCTGACCCAGCCGCTGCTGCGCATGAAGAACGGCAAGTACGACAAGAACGGCGAGTTCACGCCCGTCACCTGGGACCGCGCGTTCGACGAGATGGCGATGCAGTTCAAGCGCGTCATCAAGGAAAAGGGCCCGACCGCTGTCGGCATGTTCGGCTCGGGTCAATGGACCGTTTTTGAGGGTTACGCCGCCGTCAAGCTAATGAAGGCGGGATTCCGCTCGAACAACCTCGACCCCAACGCGCGCCACTGCATGGCCTCTGCCGTGGCCGGCTTCATGCGAACGTTCGGCATGGACGAGCCGATGGGCTGCTACGACGATTTCGAAGTCGCTGACGCGTTCGTGCTGTGGGGCTCGAACATGGCGGAGATGCACCCCATCCTCTGGTCGCGCGTGACGGACCGGCGCCTCTCCGCGCCCAAGACGAAGGTCGCGGTGCTGTCGACGTTTACGCACCGCTCGTTCGATCTGGCCGATATCCCGATCGTCTTCACACCGCAGGCCGATCTCGCGATGCTCAACTACATCGCGAACTACATCATCACCAACAAGAAGGTCAACACGGACTTCGTCAACAAGCACACCGTCTTCAAGCAGGGCGTGACCGACATCGGCTACGGCCTGCGGCCCGACAACCCCGTGCAGAAGGCCGCCAAGAACGCCGACAAGGTGGGTGACTCCAAGCCGATCTCATTCGACGAGTTTGCGAAGTTCGTCTCGACGTACGACCTGGACTACACCACCAAGCTGGCGAACCCGGACAAGAGCAAGGAGAAGGAGTTCAAGCAGCAGCTCCAGAAGCTTGCCGAGCTGTACGCCGATCCGAAGATCAAGGTCGTGTCGTTCTGGACCATGGGTTTCAACCAGCACACCCGCGGCACCTGGGCGAACAACATGATCTACAACCTGCACCTGCTGACAGGGAAGATCGCCACACCGGGCAACAGCCCTTTCTCCCTGACGGGCCAGCCTTCGGCATGCGGCACCGCGCGCGAGGTGGGCACGTTCTCGCACCGCTTGCCGGCCGACATGGTGGTGACCAACCCGAAGCACCGTGAAGAAGCCGAGCACATCTGGAAGCTGCCGGCTGGCACGATCCCTGAAAAGCCCGGCTATCACGCGGTGCTGCAAAACCGCATGCTGAAGGACGGCAAGCTCAACGCCTACTGGGTGCAGGTCAACAACAACATGCAGGCCGGCGCCAACATCAACGAGGAAGGCTACCCGGGCTACCGCAATCCGGCGAATTTCATCGTTGTTTCGGACGTGTACCCGACCGTCACCGCACTGGCCGCCGACTTGATCCTCCCGAGCGCGATGTGGGTTGAGAAGGAAGGCGCCTACGGCAACGCCGAGCGCCGCACGCAGTTCTGGCATCAACTCGTTGATGCGCCGGGTGAGGCGCGATCCGACCTGTGGCAGCTGGTGGAGTTCTCCAAGCGTTTCAAGGTGGAAGAAGTCTGGCCCGAAGACCTCATCGCCAAAAAGCCGGAGCTGCGCGGCAAGACCCTCTACGACGTGCTCTACCGCAACGGCAATGTCGACAGGTTCCCGCTCAAGGACGTCGACCCGGAATACAACAATGCCGAAGCCAAGGCGTTCGGCTTCTACCTGCAGAAGGGCCTGTTCGAGGAGTACGCAAGCTTCGGGCGCGGCCACGGCCATGACCTGGCACCGTTCGACGATTATCACAAGGCGCGCGGATTGCGCTGGCCTGTGGTCAACGGAAAAGAGACGCGCTGGCGCTACAAGGAAGGCAGCGATCCGTACGTCAAGGCCGGCACCGGCTACCAGTTCTACGGCAACCCGGATGGCAAGGCGGTGATCTTCGCCCTGCCCTATGAGGCACCGCCGGAAGTGCCAGACAAGGAATACCCGTTCTGGTTGTCGACCGGCCGCGTGCTGGAGCACTGGCACTCGGGCTCGATGACGCGCCGGGTGCCCGAACTGTATCGCGCATTCCCGAATGCGGTCTGCTTCATGCACCCGGAAGATGCAAACGCGCTTGGGCTGCGGCGTGGTGTCGAGGTCGAAGTGATCTCGCGGCGCGGCAAGATGCGCACCCGCATTGAAACGCGCGGCCGCAACCAGCCGCCGAAGGGCCTGGTGTTCGTGCCGTGGTTCGATGCAAGCCAGCTCATCAACAAGGTCACACTGGATGCAACCTGCCCGATCTCGCTGCAGACGGATTTCAAGAAGTGCGCCGTCAAGATCGTGAAGGTCTGACGAGCACAGGCAGACGACACACGCGCAACAGGAAAACGTCATGAAGCTCAGCCGACTCTTGGGACTGCCAGCCGCCATCTGTGCGCTGCTCCTGGCGACCCTTGCCAACTTGCCCGCGCAAGCCCAAGGCGTGGTCGACGCCATGCGCGGCCCCACGCCGATTGCCGCCGAATCGACACCGCCGATCCTGTATCCGACCGAGAACAAGGACGTGCGCCGCGAGCGCAACTACACCGGGCAGCCGCCGACGATTCCGCACAAGATCGACGGCACCTACATGTATCAGATCAACAAGGACCACAACGGTTGTCTGTCCTGCCACGCGCGTACGAAGGCCGAAGAGATGCGCGCGATCGCGATCAGCCCCACGCACTACGTTGACCGCGATGGCCATCAACTGGCCGACGTTTCGCCGCGCCGCTTCTTCTGCACGCAATGCCACGTGCCGCAGGCCGACGCCAAGCCGCTTGTCACCAATACGTTTGTCGATGTCGATCAACTGCTCAAACGCAAGCCTGATGGCAAGAGCGTTGGCAAGAACTGAGGCGGTGCAGTCATGTTCGACCTGATCAAGCGCTACTGGCGCACCATCAACCGGCCCAGCGCGTATTTCAGCCTGGGCTTTCTAACGTTGGGCGGCTTTGTTGCCGGCGTGGTGTTCTGGGGCGCGTTCAACACCGCGATGGAAGTGACCAATACCGAAGCGTTCTGCACGGGTTGCCACGAAATGCACGACAACGTGTATCAGGAGCTGCAGAGCACGATCCACTACACCAACCGCAGCGGCGTACGTGCAATCTGCTCCAACTGCCACGTTCCGCACGCCTGGACGAACAAGATTGCTCGGAAGATGCAGGCCTCCAAGGAAGTGTGGGGCAAGATTTTCGGCACCATCGACACGCGCGAGAAATTCGAGGCCCACCGACTCGAGCTGGCCCAGCATGAATGGGATCGGCTGAAGGCCAACGATTCATTGGAATGCCGCAACTGCCACAACTACGAATCGATGGACTTCACGCGGCAAAGCCCACGCGCCTCTGCCATGCATTCCCAATACCTGGGCAGCAAGGAGAAGACCTGTATCGACTGCCACAAGGGCATTGCGCACCATCTGCCCGACATGTCGAAGATGAAGGCCGAGTGAGGCACGTGATCGTGCGGCATGCGCTAGCCCCCATTCGACTCCGACACCTGCCGTGCTTGTTGCCAGCCAATTGACGTTTTCGCGCGCCGGCCGCCGGATCTTCCGCGAGTTGGACCTCTCGGTGTCGGCGGCCGAGCTGGTACAGGTAACGGGGGCGAACGGCAGCGGGAAGACCACGCTGCTGCGCGTGCTCTGCGGCTTGCTCGCACCGGCAAGCGGCTCACTGACATGGCACGGCGTACCCGTGCGCAGCGGCGATCCCGCCTTGCTCAATGCGCTCTGCTATGTGGGGCACACCAACGGCATCGACCCTGATCTGACTGTGACAGAGAGCCTGCGTCTGGCCAAGCAGTTGGCCGGGTTGCGCGATTCGGCATCCGAGCCGTTTGGCATCGGGCCCGCACTGGAAGCGCTCGAACTCGGCAAGCTTGCCGCCACGCCCGTGCGCAAGCTCTCGCAAGGCCAACGCCGGCGAGTCGCACTGGCGCGCTTGGTGCTCGCCCGGCGCGAGCTGTGGCTGCTCGATGAGCCAATCGCCTCGCTTGACGACCATGCACTCGGGCTCTTCACCGCACAACTGGATGCACACTTGCGTGCAGGCGGCATGGCCATCATGGCCACGCACCAGTTGCTGTCGCGCCCGCACGGGGCAAATCGCGTACTTCGGCTTGGGGGAACTGCATGAAACCCATGCTGATGGCCATCCTGCGGCACGATCTGGCGCTGTCATGGCGGCGACGCGGCAACCTGGTCGGCGGCGTGGTGTTCTACGTCATTGCGGCGAGCCTGTTTCCGCTGGCCATCGGCCCCGACCCGCAGCAGCTGCGCATGCTCGCCCCGGGCATCCTGTGGGTAGCGGCGCTGCTGGCGTCGATGCTCTCGCTCTCCCGGTTGTTTGCACAGGAACACGCCGATGGCAGCCTCGATCAACTGCTGTTGTCGCCGCACCCGCTTGCGCTGATCGTACTGACGAAGATCGCAGCGCACTGGCTCGCGAGTGGCCTGCCATTGCTGCTGCTGACGCCCATCCTGGCGCAGCAGTACAGTCTGCCGCTGCATGCAACGCTCCTGCTGACAGCCACGCTGCTGATCGGTACGCCGGCCATTGCGCTGATCGGTGCCGTTGGCGCGGCGCTCACACTGGGCGTGCGTAACGGAGCAGCGCTGCTGTGCATCCTTGTGCTGCCGTTGTGTGTGCCCGTGCTTGTGTTTGGTGCAGGCGCCGGATCAGCTGCCGACGCAGGGCTTGATGTCATGCCGCATTTGTCGCTGCTGGGCGCTTGCCTGGCGCTGTCGTTGTTTGTGTGCCCGCTGGCCACTGCGGCCGGGCTGCGGATTGCCGTGGAATGACCCGATGACGAACCGATCAGGACTCCACACCCCTCCCATTGCCGCCCCGCGCGAACCTGCCTCCCGGCGCTGGAACTGGCTCGCGTATGCGTCGCCCGTGCGGTTTGATCCACTCGCGCGCAAGCTGGTGCCGTGGTTTGGCGCGGCGGCACTCATGTTCCTTGTCGCGGGCCTCTACGTCGGCTTTGTGGTGGCGCCCACCGATGCGCAGCAGGGCGAGGTCTACCGCATCATCTTCCTGCACGTGCCGGCTGCGTGGATGTCGATGTTCATCTATCTGGTGATGGCCGGCTATTGCGCGCTGGCGCTGGTGCTGCACACACGGCTTTCGTCGATGATGGCCTCGGCGCTGGCACCCACCGGCGCGCTGTTCACTGCCATTGCGCTGTGGACAGGCGCGCTGTGGGGCAAGCCAACGTGGGGCACGTGGTGGGTATGGGATGCGCGCCTGACGTCGGAGTTGCTTCTGCTCTTTCTGTACCTTGGCTTCATCGCACTGGAGAGCGCCATTGAGGACCCCCGCCGTGCCGAGCGCGCCTGCGCCGTGCTTGGCGTGGTTGGCGTGGTCAACATCCCCGTGATCTATTTCTCGGTGCAGTGGTGGAACACGCTGCACCAAGGCGCATCCATCAGCCTGACGGCAGCTCCGTCGATGGCGATGACGATGTTGCTCGGGATGTTGCTGATGACGCTCGCGTGCTGGATGTACAGCATCTGCGTGGCGCTGATTCGCGTGCGCTGCATCATGCGCGAACGCGCCGACGACGACCTCAACCCAAGCACACCGGCATGAGCCAGCTCTCCGTCAATCACGTCGACTATATTGCGGGCGCGTTTGCCGTGGCCGCCATCTGCATCGCAGCCGAGTTGCTGCTGCTCGCCCGCCGCTGGCGCGCAACCAATCGCGCCAGTCATCCCCATCCTGACGGCGGCGACCAATGACACGCAGACAACGCCGCCTCGGCATCCTGCTCGCCGCGCTGGTGTGCGCGGGTGCGGCTACCGCGCTTACGCTGAATGCATTCCGCTCCAATCTGGTGTTTTTCTTCAGCCCCACCCAGATCGCCGCCAAGGAAGCGCCTGTGGCACAGGTCTTCCGGCTGGGCGGGCTCGTCGAGCGCGGCTCGATCCAGCGCGAACGTGACGGCATGACCATCCGCTTTATTGTCACCGACACAGCGCGCGGCGTGCCGGTCGTCTACCACGGCTTGCTGCCGGACCTGTTCCGCGAAGGCAAGGGCGTCGTGGCACGCGGCCGGCTCGGTGAGGACGGCGTCTTCGTCGCCAACGAGGTGCTCGCCAAGCACGACGAAAACTACATGCCGCCCGAAGCTGCTGATGCCCTACGCCGCGCTGTGCAAGTCAACGAACAGATGGCGAAGGAATCTGCCCGGAGCGCGTCACGATGATTGCCGAGCTAGGCCATTTCGCGTTGATCCTGGCGTTGCTGACTGCTGCCATGCAATCCGTGCTGCCGCTGGTTGGCGCAGCGCGCGACGACGAGCGTTGGATGGCCGTGGCGCGACCCGCTGCGCGCATGCAATGTGCATTGGTTCTCGTGGCGTATGGCGCGCTGACATGGGCCTTCGTCAGCAACGACTTCAGCGTGCTCTATGTCGCCGCCAACTCGAACAGCGCGCTGCCGCTGCCCTATCGCGTGGCCGCCGTGTGGGGCGGACACGAGGGATCGATGTTGCTTTGGACGGCGATGCTGGCGTTGTGGTCGCTGGCCGTGTCGTTGTTCAGCCGTCAACTGCCGTTGCCCGTGGTGGCGCGCGTGCTGGGCGTGATGGGCGCCATCAGCACGGGGCTGCTGCTTTTCTTGCTGTTCGCATCCAACCCATTCCTGCGCCTGTTGCCGCCTGCCCTGGAAGGGCGCGACCTCAACCCGCTGCTGCAAGACCCGGGCATGGTGTCGCATCCACCCATGCTCTACATGGGTTACGTGGGCTTTGCCGTGGCGTTCTCGTTTGCGATGGCCGCGCTGCTGTCGGGCCGGCTCGATGCCACCTGGGCGCGCTGGTCGCGGCCGTGGACGACCGCCGCCTGGGCATGCCTGACGACCGGCATCATGCTCGGCAGCGCATGGGCGTACTACGAACTCGGCTGGGGCGGCTGGTGGTTCTGGGACCCGGTCGAAAACGCGTCTTTCATGCCGTGGCTGGCAGGCACGGCACTGATCCACTCGTTGGCGGTGACGGAAAAGCGCGGCGTGTTCCGCGCATGGACGGCGCTGCTGGCCATCTTCACGTTCTCGCTCAGTCTGCTCGGCACGTTCCTCGTCCGCTCGGGCGTGCTGACGTCGGTGCACGCCTTTGCGGTCGACCCGAAGCGCGGTCTCTTCATCCTCGCGTTGCTGGGCATCGTAACGGGCGGCGCCCTCGGTCTGTTTGCGTGGCGCGCAAAGCGGTTGTCCAGCAGCGCCTCGGAAGGCGCGACGTTCCCGCTGTTCGCGCGTGAATCGTTCCTGCTGGCCAACAACGTGCTGCTGGCGGTGGCGGCCGCCACGGTATTGCTTGGCACGCTGTATCCGCTTTTGCTGGATGTGCTGCGGCTGGGCAAGATCTCGGTCGGGCAAGCGTATTTCGAACAGGTCTTTGTGCCGCTGATGTCTCCTGCGGTGCTGCTGATGGGTGCCGCGCCACTGGCACGCTGGCGTCACGGTGCGCTGCCGTCGATGGCGGTGCGGCTGCGATGGGCAGCAGTGGCGAGTGTTGCCGTCGGGCTCGGACTGGCGGTGTTGTATCGGACGTCCGCGCTGGCGGGCCTGGGGCTGACGCTCGCCGCATGGTGTCTTGTGAGCGCGCTGGCCAGTCTGGCCGAAAAGCTTCGCCAGCCCGGCAATCGATTGACGACGCTGCGGCAATTGCCGCCGAGCTACTTTGGCATGCTCGTGGCGCACGCGGGGGTCGGCGTGTTCATTGCGGGTGTCACGCTGGTGCTCAGCCAGGAGACGCTACGCGAGCTGCCGGTGCGCGTGGGCGGCAAGGTGGAGGTGGGCGGCTACATGTTCCACCTCGCCAGCGTTGCGCCTGCGCAGGGCCCCAACTACGACGTCTTGCGCGGCCATGTCGACGTCAGCCGCAACGGCAAACCCGTGGCCACGCTGCTACCCGAGCGGCGCCTGTACCACAGCCAGGAAAATCCCACGACCGAAGTCGCCATCGACAGCGGCATCACGCGCGATCTCTATGTCGCGCTTGGTGAATCACTCGGACAAGACAACTGGGCCATGCGCATCTACATCAAGCCCTTTGTCGGCTGGATCTGGGCAGGCTGTGTGCTGATGGTGCTGGGCGGGCTGCTGGCCGTGTGCGACCGCCGCTACCGGCTGCGCCGCCGCTCCACGTCATCGCGCGCCGCGCCCGACACTGCACGGGGCGGCCCGTCATTAGCGATGCCAGCGACCGAGGAGCTACGGTGAAGCTGCGCTACGTGCTGCCGCTGGCAGCGTTCCTTGTTCTGGTGATTGCGCTGGCGGCGGGGCTGTCGCGCGATCCGCGCGAACTGCCCTCGCCGCTGGTCGGCAAGCCCGCACCGGCGTTCAGGCTAACGGCGCTGGAATCGACTGCCGGCCCCCTCACGCCGCAAGACCTGCGCGGCAAGGTCTGGATGCTCAACGTCTGGGCATCGTGGTGCACCGCCTGCCGCGCAGAGCACGCCGTGCTGAACGCGTTCGCAAAGCAATCAGCCGTGCCGATCTACGGCCTGAACTACAAGGACGACGCCGACGCGGCACGCGCGTGGCTCAAACAAATGGGCGACCCGTATGTCACGTCCCTCATCGACGCAGACGGCAAGGTCGGCATCGACTACGGCGTCTACGGCGTGCCGGAAACCTTCGTCATCGACCGCGCTGGCGTAGTGCGCTATCGGCAGGTCGGCCCCGTGACGGCCGAGTCCATGGAACGCAGGATCGCGCCGCTTCTGCAGCAACTGGAGCAGGAAGGTGGTCATGCATAAACGACTGGCTGCGCTCCTTCTCGCGGGCGTCGCTGCGTTCGTGCTGCAGACGCCCGCCTGTGCCGCAGCGTCGGACACCGATCTCGACACCCGCGTCCATGCGCTGTCGGAGCAGCTGCGCTGCCTCGTCTGCCAGAACCAGACCCTCGCCGATTCCAACGCCGACCTGGCCGTCGACCTGCGCCGCCAGATTCGCGAAAAACTGCGTGCCGGCGCCACCGAGGCCGACGTGAAGGACTATCTCGTGCAGCGCTATGGCGATTTCGTCCTGTACCGTCCGCCTGTCAAACCGCTGACGTATCTGCTGTGGTTCGGCCCGGTGCTGTTGCTGATGTCGGTGGTGTTCGGCATCGTGTCGTCCCGCAAACAGCAGAAGGCCCCCCCTGCCGAGATGGACGCTGACGCGCAAGCGCGCCTCGCCGCCCTGCTTGCGGCGTCGCCACCGGAAGACCCCCGTCCATGACCGTGATGACCTTGTTCTGGCTGCTCGCGGCCGTCCTCACGGCTGTCACCATGGTGGTTCTACTGACGCCATTGCTGCGACGCGCGCGCAACGATGTGGGCGATACGCACATCCAAATCCCCACCGTGCGCAGCCAGATGGTGCGCTGGTACCAAGACCAACTGCGCGAACTGGATACCGACCTGCGCACCGGCGCTATGGATGCCGCAGGCCACGCGCACGCACGCGCAGAGCTTGGCCGGCGGCTGCTGGACGACACAGCCGGCACCGCCAGCACCCCGCAGGCGCGGCCCGACCGCCGCCCCGTTCTGTTCGCCGCAGTGCTGCTGGCCGCGTTGCCCACCTTCGCCGTGCTGCTGTACCAGCACCTGGGAAAGCCCTCTGCTCTGTGGATGCCCGGCGACATGATGACCGCCGCCCGCAGCGACCACACCGGTGGAGATGCGCAGATCGAATCGATGGTCAACGGCTTGGCGAAACGGCTGCGCGACACGCCTGACGACGCACCCGGCTGGGCGCTGCTTGCGCGGTCCTACAGCACGATGGAGCGGCCCGCCGATGCTGTCGCCGCCTATGCCAAAGCGGTCGCCCTTGCCCCCGACGTCGCCAGCCTGCGCGCCGATTACGCCGACGCACTCGCCACCGCGCAGGGCGGCGCCCTGGCTGGTGCGCCCATCGAGCAGGTGCGCCTTGCCCTGAAGGCCGACCCGGACGAGCCCAAAGCGCTGGCCCTGGCCGCTTCCGCCGCCGTCGAACGTGGTGACGTGAGCGATGCCATCGCCCACTGGGAGCGCCTGTACCAGTTGCTGCCGCCCGAATCTGCCGGTGCCAAGCAGATCGCCACCAACCTGGCTGCCGCGCGCGCCGATCAGCAAAAAGCACCCCGCGTCAAGTGACGCGTGCGCTGCTTCGAATTTGACCGCAAGACCCGGAGTGTCCCGCCAGGGGGCCACACCTACAGTACAGTCATCCCAGTCCATTGGATGACGTCATGCAAACCTCCGCCCGCCCCGTACCGGACACCACCCTCGTCGAACACGACCCGCGCTGGGCTCGCGTGCTGGCGCGCGATGCCTCTGCCGACGGGCAATTCGTCTATGCGGTGAAGACCACCGGCGTGTATTGCCAGCCGAGCAGCCCGTCGCGCCTGCCGCGCCCCGAAAATGTCGAGTTCTTCGAAACGCCTGCCGACGCAGAAGCCGCCGGTTACCGCCCGAGCCGCCGTGCTGGCCCGGATCAGACCACCGTCCGGGCGCAGCAAACCGCGCTCGTCGCGCAAGCGTGCCGGCGCATTGAAGCAGCCGACACGCCGCCCACGCTCGACGCGCTGGCGCAAGACGCCAGCCTGAGCCCGTATCACTTCCATCGTCTGTTCAAAAGCGTCACCGGCCTCACGCCCAAGGCCTATGCCGATGCGCATCGCGCCCGCAAGCTGCGCGCGCAACTGGAACGCGGCAGCAGCGTCACCGAAGCCATCTACGACGCCGGATTCAACGCCAGCAGCCGCTTCTACGAGGCGTCGGACAACGTGCTCGGCATGACGGCCAGCCGCTACCGCGCAGGCGGCGCACAGACGACGATCCGCTTTGCCGTGGGCGAATGCTCGCTCGGCTCGATCTTGGTGGCGCAGAGCGATCGCGGCATCTGCGCGATCCTGATGGGCGACGACCCCGACGCGCTCGTGCGCGATCTGCAGGACACCTTCCCGAAGGCCGAACTCATCGGCGGCGATGCGAGCTTCGAAAATCTGGTGGCGAAAGTGGTGGGTTTTGTCGAAGCGCCGTCCATCGGCCTGGACCTACCGCTGGACGTGCGCGGCACCGCGTTTCAGGAGCGCGTGTGGCAGGCGCTGCGCGAAGTGCCGCCGGGCAGCACCACCAGCTACACCGAGATTGCCGCGCGCATCGGTGCCCCCAGGGCGGTGCGCGCGGTGGCGCAGGCCTGCGCGGCCAACCACATTGCGGTGGCCATCCCATGTCATCGCGTGATCCGCCGAGACGGCAACGCCTCGGGGTATCGCTGGGGCGTGGAGCGCAAGCTGGCGCTGCTGGAGCGCGAGGCGCAATCCGCTGCATGAAACCCCGTGAGAACGTGGACGCTCACCGGCGCCAACGGCCAGCCCTATGAGAGCGCCGCGCCCGGCACGCTGGGCGGGCATCGGCGCGCGCGCATCTACGGCCGGCTCGATTGCGCAGCAGCACGCCGGGCCATCGAGCGCGGCGGTTACGTGCGCCACCGCGTGTTCTTCCTCAACGAAGCCGACGCGCGTGCCGCTGGCTACCGGCCCTGAGCGCTGTGCATGCCCCAGGCGTATGCGGCATGGAAACGATCGGTCAGTTCCGGGTAAAGTCGTGGGCTGAACATCGCCGACACGCTCCGCACATCATGACCAAACCCCTGCTGCTTGCCGTGCTCACCGCTCTGGCGCTGGTGGGCTGTGGCCGCTCCGACGACGCGCACACGACTGTCTCGCCCGCTCCGGCCTCCACGCCTGCGGCCCCCGCCCCCGGCGCATCCAACGCGGCCAATGCGCCGCCCGCCAGCGCGCCCGCCGTCAGCGAAGCCGAACAGACCAAGGCCGTCGATCTGGCCCGCGCCGCCATCGAAAAGTACAAGCTGACCACCCTGCCGCAGGAGTGCCTGTCGTTCATGGTGGACCGCGCCGATGACACGCACAACAGCGTCGAAGTGCGGGAAAACCACACCCCCGCGTGCGGCGGCGACCCGAACACCGCACCGCGCGTGGTCACGTTGCTCATCGACAAGAACACCGGCGCGCTGCAGAAGGACGACCCCGCCAGCGGCGAATACGTCCCGCTGAAATAAGCGCCCGCAAGACAACGCGCATAAAAAAACCGCCGAACACATCGGCGGTTTTTTTGTTGAGGCGAACTTCGCGTCAGACCACGATCGTCTGCGCTTCGCCGGCTTGGCGTGCGCGGATTTCGCCAATCTGGTAGACCGTCTCGCCCGCGTCCTTCAGGTGCGCGATCGCGGCCGGTGCATCGGCTGCCGACACGATCACCACCATGCCGATGCCGCAATTGAACACGCGATGCATTTCGTCATCGGCCACGTTGCCGGCCTTCTGCAGCCACTGGAACAGCGGCGGCAGCGTCCAGGCGCTCTTGTGCAGCACGGCGGTCAGGTTGTCTTGCAGCACGCGCGGCACGTTTTCGGTCAAACCACCGCCGGTGATGTGCGCCATGCCCTTGACGGTCAGCTTCTCCATCAATGCCAGCAGCGGCTTCACGTAGATGCGCGTCGGCGCCATGATGGCGTCCTGCAGGCGCTGGCCGTGGAAATCGGCGTTCAAGTCCGGGCGCGATACTTCGATGATCTTGCGCACCAGCGAGTAGCCGTTCGAATGCGCACCCGACGAAGCCAGGCCCAGCACCACGTCGCCCTCGGCAATGGTCGTGCCGTCGATGATCTTGCGCTTTTCGACGGCGCCGACGGCAAAGCCGGCCAGGTCGTATTCGCCGTCCGGGTACATGCTCGGCATTTCAGCGGTTTCGCCGCCGATCAGCGCGCAGCCGGCCAACTCGCAACCCTGGGCGATGCCCTTGACCACGGTGGCAGCGGTGTCGACGTCGAGCTTGCCGCAGGCGAAGTAATCCAGGAAGAACAGCGGCTCGGCGCCCTGCACCAGGATGTCGTTCACGCTCATGGCGACCAGATCCTGGCCAACCGTGTCGTGGCGATTCAACGCAAAGGCCAGCTTGAGCTTGGTGCCCACGCCGTCGGTACCGGACACCAGCACCGGCTCCTGATACTTCTTGGACAGCTCGAACAGCGCGCCGAAGCCGCCGATGCCGCCCAGCACGCCTTCGCGCATGGTGCGCTTGGCAAACGGCTTGATGCGGTCGACAAGGGCGTCACCCGCCTCGATGTCGACGCCCGCGTCGCGGTAAGACAGGCCGGTCGATGCGGATGGGGTATCGGAAGCGCTCATACAGTCGTCTGAATTGAAAAAACCGGGAAAGAAAGCGAGACGGCAGCGGGAAGTCACAAAAATCGGACCCGCCGGTCCAGTAAAATCGCGATTTTACCGGATGCGGCCGTCCCGATGGCCGCTTTTCCGACTCCTCCACCCCGCCATCGGAACCGTCGCCCCCATGAACGCCCCCGTGCTGTCACAGGAAACCAAGCGCACGCTCGCCTGGATCGCCGTGGCGCTTGTCTTCCTGGCCCTGCTCAAGGCGCTGGCGCCGACGCTCACGCCCTTCGTCTTCGCGTTCATCCTGTCGTACATCCTGCACCCGGGCGTGGAATGGCTGCAGCGCCATCGCGTACCGCGCGTGCTGGGCGTGTTTTTGATGATCCTGGTGCTGTCGGTGGTCGGCGTGGCGCTGATGCTGCTGATCCTGGCGGTGCTGCAGCGGGAGATTCCGGCCATCCACGAGCAATTGCCCGGCATGCTCGCCAAGCTCAACGCGTTTCTGTCGCCAAGGCTGGCCGAGATGGGCCTGCATGTCAGCTTTGATTTTCCCGGCCTGCGGGCGCTGCTCACGGAACAGCTCGCCGCCAGCCCGGACGACGTGGTCGCCCGAGTGCTGACCTATCTGCGCGTGTCGGGCTCGGCGGCCATCCAGGTGCTGGGCATCTTCTTCCTGGTGCCCATCGTGATGTTCTACCTGCTGATGGACTGGAACATGCTCATGCGCCGGCTCGAAACCGCCGTGCCGCGCCGCTGGCTGCGCAAAACGCGCGAACTGGCCGCCGAAACCGATGGCCTGCTTTCCCAATACCTGCGCGGGCAGATCATCGTGATGCTGGTGCTGGCGGTGTACTACTCGGCGGGGCTGGCGCTGGCGGGTTTTGACGTGGCGCTGCCGGTGGGCATTTTTACGGGGCTGGCCGTGTTCATCCCGTATATCGGCTTTGGCGTGGGGCTTACGCTGGCCATCCTGGCCGCACTGTTGCAGTTCGGCAACCTCTATGGCCTGCTGGCGGTGGCCGTGGTGTACGGCATCGGCCAGTTCCTGGAAGGCTTCTACCTGACGCCCCGCCTGGTGGGCGAACGCATCGGCCTGCATCCGCTGGCGGTCATCCTCGCCTTGCTGGCTTTTGGCCAATTGTTCGGTTTTTTCGGTATCCTCCTCGCCCTACCGATGAGTGCTGTGCTGCTGGTCGGTCTGCGGCAGATCCGACAGCTTTACCTGGGCAGCCGGCTCTACCAGGATTGAAAGCCACCAAAGGCAACTGAAAAGTACGGCGACTCCACTCCACGTTTCATGGCCACACCCGAACAGCTCCCGCTCGAACTCGGTGCGACACCCGCCCCGACCTTCGACAACTTCGTCGCCACCGGCAACGAAGAGGCGGTGCTGCGCCTGCGCGCCCTGATTCCGCAAGTGGTGGACGGTACCGCCACCGACCGCCTGGTCTACCTGTGGGGCGAGGAAGGCAGCGGCCGCAGCCACCTGCTGCAGGCCATCTGTGCCCAGACCGAGGCCGGCGGCTACGAAGTCCGCACGCTGGAACCCGACGCCCCGCCCGAGGCCTTCGAATTCGACCCGACCATCACCGTCTGGACCATCGACGACGCCGAGCGCCTGGACGAATGGGCGCAGATCGCCGTGTTCAACCTCGTCAATGAAGTGCGCGCACATCCGCATGCCGCCATCGCCATTTCCGGGGCAGCTGCGCCGATGGCGATGCCGCTGCGTGAAGATCTGCGCACTCGGCTGGGTTGGGGTCTGGTCTACTGGTTGCGCCCCCTGTCCGACGCCGACAAGGTTGAAGCGCTGCGCCAGGCCGCCCGCGAACGCGGCATGCAGCTCTCAGCCGATGTGCCGCAGTGGCTCGTGACGCACTCCTACCGCGACATGCCGAGCCTGATGGCTTTGCTGGACGCTCTCGACACCTACTCGCTCGCCCGCAAGCGCGCCGTCACCCTGCCGCTCGTGCGCGACATGCTCGCGCTGATGAAGTGAGCCCCGGGGCTGGCGCGGCCGGTTATGTAACGTTCGGGTAAAATCGCGCCCCATGAATCTGGCCCTCTTCGACCTCGATCACACCCTCATCCCCACCGACAGCGACCACGAGTGGGGACGCTTCCTCATTCGCCGCGGCGTGGTGGATGCGTCCGAATACCAGCGCAAGAACGATCAGTTCTATGCCGACTACAAAGCCGGCACGCTGGATATCCACGCGTTTCTGCGCTTTGCCCTGGCACCGCTCGCTGCCCACCCGCGCGACACGCTCGCCCAGTGGCACGCCGAGTTCATGCACGACGTGATCCGTCCGAAGATCACGCCGCAAGCGCAAGCGCTGGTCTACAAGCACCTGGACGCCGGCGACCTGTGCTGCGTGGTCACCGCCACCAACAGCTTCGTCACCCGCCCGATTGCCGAGGCGTTCGGCATCGATCACCTGATCGCCACCGAACCGGCCACCACCGACGGCAGCCCGGACAGCGCCTTCACCGGCGATGTGGCCGGCACACCGAGCTTCCGTGAAGGCAAGGTTGCGCGCGTGCACGAGTGGCTGGCCAACATGGGCCGCGGCTGGAGCGATTTCGAGCGAAGCACCTTCTACAGCGATTCGGCCAACGACGTGCCGCTGCTGGAGGAAGTGACTGACCCCGTCGCCACCAACCCGGACGACACGCTGCGCAACCTCGCAGCCGCGCGCAACTGGCGCATCATGGATCTCTTCTAAGCAGGGCGCGGCGTGATCAAGAAACTCATCAATCGCCTGCTGGGCAAAACCTCCGCAGAGCCTCAGGCACCTGCTGAACCCGGGGCGACCGCCGCCAGGAAGACCCGCGCGCCCAAGGCACCGAAGGCGGCCAAGGCTCGCACCAAGGCCTCCGCCGGTGGCGTGCCGCGCCAGGCACGGGTATGGAGCGTGGACGAGCACGGTATCGACCCGAAGCTGCTCTCCCGCAACGCGGTCAAGGTCACATCCACGCTGCAGGAAGCCGGCTACGCCGCCTTCATCGTGGGCGGTGCCGTGCGCGACTTGCTGCTCGGCATCAAGCCGAAAGACTTCGATGTGGCGACCAACGCCACGCCCGATCAGGTCCAGGCGCTGTTCCGCCGCTCGCGCATCATCGGGCGCCGCTTCCAGATCGTGCACGTCACGTTCTACGGCGGACGCGATCAGGAAATCATCGAAGTCTCGACCTTCCGCGCGCTCGTCGACGCGGTTGACGCCGAGCAGGTGCCCGCCGGCAAGCGCGTCAAGCGCACCGAGCTGGACCACCACACGCACGCCGTCGACGCCAGCGGCCGTGTGCTGCGCGACAACGTCTGGGGCACCCAGGCCGAAGACGCCACCCGCCGCGACTTCACCGTCAACGCGATGTATTACGACCCCGCCGACGAAACCGTGCATGACTACCATCACGGCATGGAAGACATGCGCGCCCGCACGCTGCGCATGATCGGCGATCCGCACACCCGCTACCGCGAAGACCCGGTGCGCATGCTGCGCGTGGTGCGCTTCGCAGCCAAGACCGGCTTCGACATCGACCCGGACACGCGCGCGCCGATCGCGGAGCTGGGCCCGCTGATCCACAACGTGCCGGCCGCCCGCCTGTTCGACGAGATGTTGAAGCTGCTGATGTCGGGCCACGCCTGGGCGTCGCTGCAGGAGCTGCGCAAGGCGGGCCTGCATCGCGGCCTGCTGCCGCTGCTGGACGTCGCACTGGAGCAGCCGATGGGCCAGCGCTTCGTGCAGCTTGCGCTCGACAACACCGACGATCGCGTCAAGGCTGGCAAGCCGGTCTCGCCGGGCTTCCTGTTTGCCTCCCTGCTGTGGCATCACGTGGTCGAACACTGGAACCGCCGCCGCGCTGCCGGCGAGCCGCTGATCCCCGCGCTGCACACCGCCATGGATGAAGTGCTCGACCGTCAGACCGAGCAACTCGCCATCCAGCGGCGCTTCACCTCCGACATGAAGGAAATCTGGAGCATGCAGCCGCGCTTTGAGAAGCGCTCGGGCCGCATGCCGTATCGGCTGCTGGAGTCGCCGCGCTTCCGCGCCGGCTACGACTTCCTCGCGCTGCGCTGTGCCTCGGGCGAATTGCCACAGGAACTCGCCGACTGGTGGACCGACTTCCAGAGCGGCGACGGCGAAGCCCGCGAAGCCCTCATGGCACAAGCGAAGCACGCACCGAGCCCCTCGGCAAATGCCGGCCCGGCCAGCCCGGGCAAGCGCCGTCGCCGCCGACGTGGTCCGGCAAAATCGGATACAGTCGGTGACGTCAATCCGGGAAGTTCGGAGGAAACGTGAAGACAGTGGCGTACATCGGCATCGGCGCCAACCTGGGCGACGCGCGCCAGGCTGTGAAAGACGCCGTGGTCTGCCTCGCACAGCAGGTCGGCATCACCGTCACCGGCAAATCGAGCCTGTATCGCAGCGCGCCCGTCGAATCCAGCGGCGACGACTACATCAACGCCGTGGTGCGCATCGATACGCATTTCACCGCCGACCAGCTGCTCCGCATCTGCCACCACATCGAAGACCAGTTCGGCCGCGAGCGCCCGTTCCACAACGCGCCGCGCACGCTCGATCTGGACTTGCTGCTCTACGGGGACCACGTCCTCACCTCACCCGAGCTGACGGTGCCGCACCCCCGCGTGGGCCAACGCGCCTTCACCCTGCTGCCCCTGCATGAACTGGCGCCCGACCTCGTGATTCCAGGCATTGGCGCCGTGGCTGCGCTGCTGCCCGGCGTGGCCGACCAGCGCATCGAAAAGACCACGATGTGTCAGTGCATGCGCGCCAAGCAGCCCGCCGCCTGATCATTCGCACCACGCACAAACACCTGCCGATGGCCCTGGACCACCTGCGCCGCATTGTTGTCGAGGGGCCCATTGGCGTGGGCAAGACCGCGCTCGCCCAGCGTCTGGCCGATCATCTGCGTGCGTCAACGTTGTTCGAGACGCCCGCCGAAAATTCCTTCATCGCCCGCTTTTACGAAGACCCCGCGCGCTATGCGCTGCCGGTGCAGCTGCGCTTCCTGCTGCAACGTGCCGAGCGTCTGAAGGCGTGGCACAAGGCAACGCTCGCCGGCGAGCGCATCGTCGCCGACAGCTTCCTGCCGCGCGACCGGCTGTTCGCCCAGCTCACGCTGCCCGCCGATGAACTCGCGCTGTACGACGCGATGGCCAATGCGCTGGCCCTGCCGCAACAGCGCATCGACCTCGTCATCTGCCTGCAGGCTCGCGCAGAAGACCTGCTGCCACGCGTCACCCGTCGCGCCGTTCCTTACGAAACCGGCATCGATGCGGAGTATCTCGAACGCATCTGCGCCGCATACGGCGAGCTGTTTCTGTATTACGATGCCGCACCGACGATGATCGTCGACACCGCTGCCTTCGACCCCGCAGGCAACGACGACGATTTCCGCACCTTGCTCGCCCGCATCGACGCGATGCGCGGGCCCAAGGAATTCATCAAGCTGGCAACGCGCTAGTCGACGCACCACATGGTCTGCGTGGGCGCTCGCGATGCCCCAATGAGTCTCAGTCCATGAGCTATCTCCAGGAATCGAACCGCAAGGCCGTCACGGTGACTTCGCTGCAGGCCATGCGTGCCGCCGGCGAGCGCATCGTCATGCTGACCGCCTACGACTCCAGTTTCGCCGCCCTGATGGATCGCAACGGCACCGACGTGCTGCTCGTCGGCGATTCGCTCGGCAACGTGATGCAAGGCCAGAAGACCACGCTGCCGGTCACGCTCGAGCACATCGTCTATCACACCGAATGCGTATCGCGTGGGACGACCAAGGCGCTGCTCGTGTCGGACCTGCCGTTTGGCACGTATGGCACGCCCGAACAGGCTTTCCACAGTGCCGTACGCGTGATGCAGGCCGGTGCGCAGATGGTCAAGCTCGAAGGCGGCGTGTGGCTCGCGCCAACCATCAAGTTCCTGGTTGAACGCAGCATCCCCGTGTGCGCGCACATCGGCCTGACGCCGCAATCGGTGCATGCATTTGGCGGCTTCAAAGTGCAGGGCCGCGGCGACGAGGCGGCCGCACAACTGAAGGCCGACGCGCTGGCCGTGCAGGACGCCGGCGCGCAACTCGTCGTCATGGAAGCCATCCCGGCTGGGCTGGCCGGTGAAGTCACTCGTCTGCTTGCCATCCCGACTATCGGCATCGGTGCCGGGTTGGAGTGCTCCGGCCAGGTGCTCGTCATGCACGATATGTTGGGCGTATTCCCGGGTCATCGCCCCAAATTCGTACGCAACTTCATGGACGGGCAGACCACCATCGATGGTGCCGTCGCCGCCTATGTGGCTGCCGTCAAGGACGGTACGTTCCCCGGCCCGGAACACACCTTCGCCTGAGCGGCATCCGCATGGAAATCTGGTCGGCCACCGTCGACGCCTTCGCCCTGCTTGCCAGCGGCGATGCGGCGTTGTGGCGGATCGTCTGGGTGTCGTTGAAGGTGGCGATCGCGGGGCTGCTGCTGGCGGCGCCCCCCGGTCTGCTCATCGCTTACCTCATCGCCATGCACCGGTTTGCGGGGCGCCGTGCGCTGGTGGTGCTGGCGCAGGCATCGCTGTCGTTTCCGACCGTGCTGATCGGGCTGTTGCTGTATCTGCTGCTTTCGCGCCAGGGGCCGCTGGGTGGCTTCGGGCTGCTGTTCACGCAAGGCGGCATGATCCTCGGACAAGCGGTGCTTGGGCTGCCGGTGATCGTGGCGTTTGCACTGACTACACTTGAGCGGGCGGATCCGCGTCTCGCAGAAACCGCACGTGTGCTGGGCGCCGGGCGCGTCCGTTTGCTGTTGACGGTGTTTCGTGAATTGCGCTTCGGCCTCATGGCTGCAGTGGTGGCCGGCTTCGGGCGCGTCATCGCCGAAGTGGGCTCGGCGCTGATGGTCGGCGGCAACATCGAGGGCGTCACGCGCACCATGACCACCGCGATTGCGCTGGAAACAAGCAAGGGCGAGTTTGCACAGGGCATCGCACTCGGCATCGTGCTGATCGTGCTGGCACTGCTCGTCAACCTTGTGCTGGCGTGGTTGCAAGGGGCTGGCAACTATCGCAGGGAGCCGGCATGAGCGCGTTCTCGCAGCCCACGATGGTGTTTGAAGGGTTGCGCTGCCAGCACGGCGCGCGCGTGCTGTTCGAGATTCCGCGCCTGGCGCTGTCGGCAGGGCATGCGATTGTCATCACGGGCGCAAACGGCGTCGGCAAATCAACGCTGCTGCGCATGCTGGCCGGGCTTGCACCCGCCAATGGTGCGACCGTCGATTTGGGCCGCGGGCGGCAGGCGCTATCGCCCTACCCGCACGAGCTGCGCGCGCGGCTGACCTACGTGCACCAGCATCCCTACCTGTTCCGCACGTCGGTACGCGCGAATCTCGCCTATGGGCTGACCACGGGCGCGCACCGCGTGGCACGTGCGGAGTTGGATGCGCGCGTCGGCGATGCCCTGCGCTGGGCGGGCCTGCAACACGTGGTGGATGTGCCGCCCGAGCGTCTGTCCGGCGGCGAAACGCAACGTCTTGCATTGGCGCGCGCTCGGGCGCTGCACACCGACGTGCTGCTGCTCGACGAACCGACGTCGAACCTGGACGGCGCCGCACGCGAGCAAGTCATTGCGCTTGTGGGAGAACTGGCAGCAGAGGGCCGCACACTGCTGATGGTCTGCCACGACCGCGAACTGATCAACCTGCCCGGCGTGGCGCGCTGGAAGCTAGAGCACGTCAACGGTCAAGGCCGGCTCGAAATGCGCGGGCACCACACCGCGTAAGGCGTTGCATACGGCGATGGCCTCTGCGCGGGCAACATCGGCGCGGGTGAGCGAACGCTCTTGCAGCGGCCCGCCAAGCCATGGCAAAGCGTCGTTCAACAGCACGGCACGCATCACCCCCGGCAAGACGCCTGCGGACAGCGGCGGAGTGCACCACGCGCCATCGAGCTTGACCAGCAACGTGCTGCGCCCCCCTTCGGCCAATGTGCCATCGGCGTTGAAGAACACGGCATCGAATGCACCTGCGCGCTCGGCGGCCTGCCAGGCTGCATCGTAGCCTTCGCGCAACGTGGTCTTGTGCGTCGGCAGACTGTGCGTGACCTCACGCGGTTGCGATGCGACCAGCAGGCGGACCGGCGCATCCCAGCTGGCATGCAGCGGTGACAGCGGCACGGCCGATACGTTTGCTCCACCGTCCGGGGTAAGCAACAGGCGCATGCGATAGGCGCCCTCGCCTTCCAGCGTTGCGCACGCACGCGCCACATCATTCGTCAGTGCAGTCCGATCGAACGGGAAACCAAAGGCTGCCGCTGAACGCTCCAGCCGCGCCAGATGCCAATCCAGCAGCGCCACGCCCTCGCGCGTCGCGCGCATCGTCTCAAACAGCGATAACCCCGGGTCAAGCGCCGTCACGAAGCGCGCTTTCAGTTGGCACTCCGCGTACTCCTCATCGGCGATGCTGTCGTGCACGATGCCGGAGCCAATGCCTAGTTCGCCGCGACGCAGACCATCGGTGCCGGGCGCGCCAAGGACCAGCGTGCGGATCGCCACCGAGAAGCATGCGTCGCCCATCGCTCGATCGTCGGCAGGCGCATCGATCCAGCCGATGGCGCCGGTGTACAGACCACGCGGCTCGGGCTCGAGCGCCTCGATGATCTCCATGGTCCGCCGCTTGGGCGCGCCGGTGATCGAGCCGCACGGGAACAACGCTCGCAGGCAATCGGCAAGGCCGGTGGCGGGCGGAATCTCGGCCTCGACGGTTGACGTCATCTGGAGCACGCTGCCGAACGGCGTCACCTCGAACAACGCCGGCACGTGCACTGACCCCGCTCGCGCGAGGCGGCCCAGATCGTTGCGCAAGAGGTCGACGATCATCAAGTTCTCGGCGCGGTTCTTTTCGTCTGCGGCCAGTGCGATGGCGCGGGCTTCGTCGACTTCGACGTCGCCGGAGGCTGGCGCGGTGCCCTTCATCGGCCGCGCGACAAGCTGGCCGGCGCGATGCGAAAAGAACAGCTCCGGCGAGCACGACAGAATCGCGGCGCCCTCCGGCAGCCCGATGAAGGCGCCGTACGGCACCGGCTGACGCGCACGCAGGCGCCGATACAACGCCGCTGGCGCGCCAAACGCCGTCATGCGCAGGCGGTACGTGTAGTTGACTTCGTAGGTATCGCCCGCCGCAATCCAGTCGTGGATGCGCGCGATGGCGTCGGTATAGGTGGCGTGATCGACGCTGGCCGCACAATCGAACAGGCCCGCTGCCCCGCTCGCTTCGGGCCACGCGTCGAACAACGTATCGACCTCTGCCGGCGACAGCACCTGCATCGTGCGAAACAGCAGCACGCGCAGGCGGCCATCGTGGCCAGGCAATGAAGAAGACGTTTCCGTGGAAGCCGGCAGACCGACCAGCGGCCCACCAAACTCATACGGCGCAATGATCAGGGCATGCAAACCCTCGCGCCAGGCGGCACGAAGATCATCGTCCAGCCCCTCGAGCATGCCGGCCGGCCGGAAGAACTCGCCGACATAACCGGCGTACCAGCGCGAGCACGGCGCGTCGCCCGAGGTGGCATCGTCCAGCAGCGCGAACGGCGCGCCGGCGTCTGGCGCTTGGAGCGGCTGCATGACGAAGTCCTGATCGAAAAGATGGTGTTCAAGAAGCCTCGAAAAGCGTAGCGAGCGGCCCGAGGTTGGTACGAGAAGCGCAGCCGTACATCGGTACGACGAGCATCACAGTGCCAAGCTCGGGCCGCGCGGTACCTTTGCGCGGCTTCTTACGAGGAGAAGAAGTTCTTTACCTTGTCCAGCCACGACTGCTCTTGCGGGCTGTGCCGCGAGCCGCCTTCGTGCACGGACTTGTCGAACTGCTTGAGCAGGTCCTTCTGGTGCTCCGTCAGCTTGACCGGCGTCTCGATGTTGATGTGCACGTAGAGGTCGCCCGCATAGCCCGAACGCACGCCCTTGATGCCCTTGCCGCGCAGGCGAAACGTCTTACCGGCCTGCGTACCTTCGGGCACCGTGAACGAGGCGCGACCACCCAGCGTCGGCACTTCGATGTCGCCGCCAATGGCTGCCGTCGCAAACGAGATCGGCATCTGGCAATGCAGATCGTCGCCGTCGCGCTCGAACACCGCGTGCTGCTTGATGTGGATTTCCACATACAGGTCACCCGGGGGCCCGCCGTTGATGCCCGGCTCGCCGTTGCCCGACGAACGGATGCGCATGCCTTCGTCGATGCCGGCCGGAATCTTCACTTCCAGCGTCTTCTGGCTCTTCAGCTTGCCCTGGCCGTGGCACTTGGTACACGGCTTGGGGATGTACTTGCCGCTGCCGTGGCACTTCGGACACGTCTGTTGCATCGTGAAGAAGCCCTGCGACACCCGCACCTGACCGGCGCCGTGGCAGGTGGGGCAGGTCTCCACGCTGGAACCGGGCTCCGCGCCCTTGCCATGACAGTGGTCGCACTCGTCCCAGTGCGGCACGCGGATCTGCGTATCGTAGCCATGCGCGGCCTGCTCCAGCGTGATCTCCATGCTGTAGCGCAGGTCGGCGCCGCGATACATCTGCGGGCCACCGCCGCGACGTCCGCCCTGGCCCTGGGCCTGCCCGAAGATATCGCCAAAGATGTCGCCGAAGGCCTCGGCAAAGCCGCCGCCAAAGCCTGCACCGCCCGCGCCAAAGCCGCCAGCCATGTTCGGGTCGACGCCCGCGTGGCCGTACTGGTCGTAGGCAGCCTTCTTCTCAGCGTCGGAGAGCATCTCGTAGGCCTCTTTGGCCTCCTTGAACTTGTCTTCCGCTTCCTTGCTGTCCGGATTGCGGTCCGGGTGGTACTTCATCGCGAGCTTGCGATACGCCTTCTTGATCTCGTCGTCGCTCGCGTTCTTACCCACCCCGAGCACTTCGTAGTAATCACGTTTTGCCATGGTGGCTTCAGTCGTCGCCTGTTTTTACTGCGTGTCGAATAGCAAAAAAGCCGAGCGTGACATCAGGTGCGTCCCGCACAACCCGATGATCACTGCCCGGCGTACCCTCACGTCCGCCTGGCGGACGATCTGGCTTACTTCTTGTCGTTCACTTCCTTGAACTCGGCATCGACGACGTTATCGTCGTGCGGTGCGCCTTGCCCTGCTTGCGCGCCTGCCTGGGCACCAGCGGCTTGTTCAGCGCCACCCGCCTCGCCCTTGGCCTGCATGTCGGCGTAGACCTTCTCGCCCAGCTTCTGCGAGGCGGTCGCCAGCGCTTCGGTCTTGGCGTCGATCGCGGCCTTGTCGGTCCCCTTCAGGGTCTCCTCAAGCTCCTTGATCGCGGCTTCGATCTTGTCCTTCTCGCCAGCTTCCAGCTTGTCGCCGTACTCGCCCAGTGCCTTCTTGGTCGAGTGCACCAGCGCTTCACCCTGGTTACGGGAGTCGACCAGTTCGCGCAGCTTCTTGTCTTCCTCGGCGTTGGCCTCGGCGTCCTTCACCATGCGCTCGATCTCGGCTTCCGACAGGCCGGAGCTTGCCTTGATGGTGATCTTGTTTTCCTTGCCGGTCGCCTTGTCCTTGGCGCCCACATGCAGGATGCCGTTGGCGTCGATGTCGAACGACACTTCAATCTGCGGCGTCCCGCGCGGTGCCGGCGGAATGCCTTCCAGGTTGAATTCGCCGAGCATCTTGTTGCCCGAGGCCATCTCGCGCTCGCCCTGGTAGACCTTGATCGTCACGGCCGGCTGGTTGTCGTCGGCGGTCGAGAAGGTCTGCGAGAACTTGGTCGGGATGGTCGTGTTCTTACCGATCATCTTGGTCATCACGCCACCCAGCGTTTCGATGCCCAGCGACAGCGGCGTCACGTCCAGCAGCAGCACGTCGGTACGGTCACCGCCCAGCACCTGACCCTGGATGGCAGCGCCCACGGCAACGGCCTCGTCCGGGTTCACGTCCTTGCGGGCTTCCTTGCCGAAGAACTCCTTCACCTTCTCCTGCACCTTCGGCATGCGCGTCATGCCGCCCACCAGGATCACGTCGTGGATGTCCGACACCTTCACGCCAGCATCCTTGATGGCGGTGCGGCACGGATCGATCGTACGGGCGATCAGGTCTTCGACCAGCGCTTCGAGCTTGGCGCGCGTGATCTTCAGGTTCAAGTGCTTCGGGCCCGAGGCATCCGCCGTGATGTACGGCAGGTTAATTTCAGTCTGCTGCGTGCTCGACAGCTCGATCTTGGCCTTTTCAGCGGCTTCCTTCAGGCGTTGCAGTGCGAGCACGTCCTTCGACAGGTCGACGCCCTGCTCCTTCTTGAACTCGCCGATGATGTAATCGATGATGCGCTGGTCGAAGTCTTCGCCGCCCAGGAACGTGTCGCCGTTGGTCGACAGCACTTCGAACTGCTTCTCGCCGTCCACGTCGGCAATCTCGATGATCGAGATGTCGAACGTACCGCCGCCCAGGTCATACACGGCGATCTTGCGGTCGCCCTTCTCGTTCTTGTCCAGGCCGAATGCCAGCGCAGCCGCGGTCGGCTCGTTGATGATGCGCTTGACGTCCAGACCGGCAATGCGGCCGGCGTCCTTGGTGGCCTGGCGCTGCGAATCGTTGAAGTAGGCCGGCACCGTGATCACGGCTTCGGTCACTTCCTCGCCCAGGTAGTCCTCGGCGGTCTTCTTCATCTTGCGCAGGGTTTCGGCTGAGATTTGCGGCGGTGCCAGCTTCTGGCCGCGCACTTCCACCCAGGCGTCGCCGTTGTCGGCCTTGACGATGGAATACGGCATCAGGCCGATGTCCTTCTGGACTTCCTTCTCTTCAAACTTGCGGCCGATCAGGCGCTTGACGGCGTACAGCGTGTTCTTCGGGTTGGTCACCGCCTGGCGCTTGGCCGGGGCACCGACCAGGATCTCGCCATCTTCCATGTAGGCGATGATCGACGGGGTGGTGCGAGCGCCTTCCGCATTCTCGATCACCTTGGGGGTGTTGCCCTCCATGATGGCGACGCAGCTATTGGTGGTACCCAAGTCGATACCGATGATTTTGCCCATGTTCTTGCTCCTCGAATCTGGTGTCAGGACTGCACTGAATACAAACTTGGATCGGATGTGGGAGTGCCGTCCGGCTTTTCAAGGCCGAATTTTGAAAAGTTGAGCATTTTGGCCGGTTTTTCCTGGGAAAGCACCCGAAAACGTGCGCTCCCTGGCAAAAACGTGCGTTTTGAACGCCCGGAGCCGCAAACCGGGCACAAAAGGTGTGGGTGGTACCCTTGCGCGCATTGCCACTCGCCGGACACGAACCTGGCTTTTGCGCCCATGCCGTTGCCCTCGCTTCGATCCATCCTTGGCGCTACCTTGCTTGCCGCATGCGCCGTGCCCTGCGCCGATGCGGCCGTTGCCCTCCTTCAGCCCTCCCGCCGCGTCAATGCCAACCAGCCGTTCAATCTGACCCTAGTCATTTCGGGAGACGCCGCCCAGCGCAGCTATGCCGTGCCAGCCAAGCTACGCGTCACCGCCAGCGCTGATCTGCAGGGCCCGGTAGAAGTGATTCTTGATCGACACAACGCTGGCGAAGAAACCCTGCACCTGCGTCTCGGCCAGGTCCGCACGGTCGCCTATACGGGCACGCTGCCCGAGGTGCTGCGCGGTACCGTCCGGATTGATGTGCCGGACCTGGATGCAGCGCCCGTTCTGGTGACGCTCGTGCGTGGCGCAGACGCCCCGCAGATTGCCGCGGATGGCGCCCCCACCGGCGCCGCCCGCAACGCCGCCGCCGAAGCGACCCGCCCCGGCGGCGCGCTCGGCACCAACCCGAGTGCGCTCGCTGCCAACGCAACCGCTACACCGCCCATTCCCGTGGCTGTGGCCGGCAATGGCGAGGCGTCCCGCCCCCCGGAAGAAACCGCGCGCCTGACGTTCCACGAACCCATGTTCGCCGCCGTGGGCGCGCATGGGGGCCTGAACGCCAAGTTTCAGTTGAGCTTCAAATTTCGGATTTTTCAGCCGGAAAACCCGGCATCGGCAGCGCTGTTCGATAACCTGTATTTCGGTTATACGCAGTTCTCGCTGTGGGATCTGGGCAAGGAATCGGCGCCGTTCAGGGATACGAATTACCGGCCGAGCGTCTTCTATTACCGCCCCGACACGGGCGTCCATGGCGGCGCGCTCACACGGCTATCGTTCGCGGCCGGCATCGAGCACGAATCGAACGGCCGCGACGGTGACGCCTCACGCGCCATCAACACCGCATTCGTACGCCCGACGTTCCACTTTGGTGACCTGAACGATTACCACTGGAAGTTCGAGCCCAAGCTCTACGCGTACCTCACGCGCACCGGCAACACCGACATCGCCCACTACCGTGGTTTCGGGGATTTCCGCGTGTCGTACGGTGCGCCCAACGGCTGGGAACTGGCCGCCACGCTGCGCAAGGGCACCCGCAAGGCCTATGGGAGCGTCGACGCGCAATTGACGTATCCGATGAGCCGAATCTTCACTGGCACGGCCGGCTATCTGTTCATCCAGTATTTCACCGGCTACGGCGAGAGCCTGCTCGACTACAACCACAAGCTGGGCTCGCAGTTGCGCGTCGGGTACAGCCTCTCGCGATAGGACGCAGCCGGCTTACAGCGTGTGCTGGCCGGCCGCCTCGGGCTGGAACGCCACGCGATCGATGCGCAACGAACGCTGAGCACCATTGGGCGCGGAGTATTTGACCGACTTGCCCGCGCGCGCGCCCAGCAGCGCAGCGCCCATCGGCGAGAGCACCGACAGCTTGGCCGACGCCACGTTGGCCTCTTCCGGGTAGACGAGCGTCCACTTTTGCTCGGCGCCGGCGTCGTCCACCACGCACACGACCGAGTTCATGGTCACCACATCGGCGGGAATCTTGTTGCTGGGCACCACGTTGGCGCGGGCAATCAGGTCGTCGACCAGATCCGCCAGCGGCGAGTTGCTGCCCGCGCGGTTGGCGGCGTTTTCCAGGCGGGTGAGGTCCAGCTCGGTCAAGTAGATGGCGGCTGCTTTGGCCATGACGATCTCCTACAAGTCTGTGTTCAACACGAAGCAAAGCCGCTGCCGATAGCCGCACAGGCCAACGCAAAGCAGCGGCAAGGAAACCAGCGGGCACACAGGCCGGCCAGCGGTAACACGCACTAAAACTGCTGGTGAAAGAGAGCGAGCCCGGCGGCAACGTGCCGCAGGGGCACTAGAACGACCGCCGGGCGGCGGCAAGGGCCGCGGTCATCGCCTGAGCGGCGCGCGGCAAGGGGCGCACAGCACGGGAAGGCGAAGCAAGAAAGAGGGCCGCAGCCATGGGCGTCGACGTCATCATGGTCGCTGCCTCAGACAAGCGGCTTGCCGGCCAGCTTGTTGCGCGCATTGGCAACGGCGGCGGCAAACTGCGCGTGGCCATGCCAGCCGGTCGCCCGGCCAAGCTTCTTGCCACGATGGAAGAACATGAACACCGGAATACCGTGCAGGGCAAAGCGCTGGCCCAGCTCCGGGTGAGCATAAACGTTGGCATGCAGCCAACTCAGTCCCAGTTCACGCACGGCGGCCGGTTGCGCGAGCATGGCCTGCTTGGCCATCTCGCAGTTAAAGCAATCGACGCCCCAAAAGAACACGCACACGAGCGCATCGCCCGCGGCCGCAATGGCCGCGTCGAAGGTCTCGGTGTTCACCTCGCGCATGCCGAACGCCGCGAGCGCGGTCTTGTCGACCGGGATCGCGGCGTGGGCGTCGTGCGAAGTGGCTATGTTCTGGATCATGGGGCGCGTCGGCTCACTTGGGAGCCGCCACCGTCACGAGGGCCGGGCGCAGCACGCGGTCGGCCAGCGTGTACCCGCGCTGGAGCACCGCCACCACGGTGTTGGCTTCCTGGTCAGCCGGCACCATCGAGATAGCTTGATGGCGGTGCGGATCAAACTTTTCACCCACCGGGTTCAGCTCGGTCACACGGCCCTTCTCGAACGCGGCGTAGAGCTGCTTGAGCGTGAGTTCAACGCCCTCACGCAGCTTGGTGGCGTCGCCCGACGTGTCCGCCAAGGCGGCTTGCAGGCTGTCCATCACCGGCAGCAAGTATTCGGCAAAGCCTTCGATGGCGAACTTGTGGGCCTTGGCCACATCGTCCTGACCACGGCGGCGGATGTTCTCGCCTTCGGCCGTCGCGCGCGCCCAGTTTTCGTAATTCTGGCGAGCCTTTTCTTCTGCGGCCTCCAGTTGACGACGCAGTTCAGCGACGTCCACGTCGGCCACAGCTTCTGCCACGGCGGCTTCGTCACCGGCGACAGCCTGGGCGTCGGCGCTTGCGCGCTGCGCCTGACTCGAATAGGCATGGGCCGCTTGGCCCGTCGCCGATGCGTTCGGCTGGGTGGCTTGGCTGTCCGATGGCATGTCCGAGTTCGAGGGGGTGTCCGAAGTGTGTTTCATAGCGCTGGATAAAGGGGATCGACGCACGGCATGTGCCCGGAATCGATCCGCTGGATTTTTACAAACGATTTGTCCCCGTTATGGGGCATTTGGCGCGCTTTTCAAGGGCGCCGGATGCGCGACAACTGTGCGCCGTGCATCACGAAATATGGGGTTACAACTTTCATCAGACTGCAACGGCACAGCAATTGCGACGCCCCAATTGGCCGCCTATGATGCAAGAAAAAATCGGGGGGCGCGAGCTTCTTTGAGGGTTCGTATCATGCACAACAAATTGCCCGTTCTGACCGTGCTCCTGCTGTTGACCCTGACCGCAGCCACAACGTTCATTTGCCTGTCTGGCGCTGTCACGCCACGTTATACGGAGTACGGCAGCGGCAAGGCATTCTTCAAGCACTACATCATCAAGCCGGCGCAGATGGAGCAGATGCCGCGCGGTTTGATGAGCGTATCAAGTTAGCACACACTCGCGCGGAATGCGTCATTCGCCGCCGAGTTTGTCGATGCGCCGCCGGTCGCGCTTGGTCGGCCGGCCGGCAATTTGTGTGGCGGGTTCCCGATAGAGCCGGCGCTTGTCGGCGTTCTCTTCGCGTTTTAAGCGACTGGTGTCCGTCTCGGCGTAGAGCGTTTGGGCGACCGAAGCTGGGCCGCGCACTTCCGCCAGCGCCAATACTTCCACTTCCCACTGCTGTTCATGCGCGTGCACCCGCACGCGGTCACCGATCTTGACATCCTTGGCGGGGCGAACCGCCTGATCGTTGATCTGCACGCGACCGCGCTCCACCGCGTCCGTCGCCTGCGAACGCGTCTTGAAGAAGCGCGCCGCCCACAGCCATTTGTCGATACGCACGCGATCGGCCGCGTCCGTGCTCACCTTCATGCGGCCGCTCCCTTGCTCTGCGCACGCGTGCGGCTGGCTTCCAGCACGTGCGGATGCGTAAGCGTGAGCGGCCAGCCCTGCAGATGCGCAAGCGCGATGTCGGCAATGCCGGCGATCCAGGCTTCGCTGTCATTGAGGCACGGGATGTAATGGAATTCCTTGCCGCCGGCGACACGGAAGGTCGACTGCCCTTCCATGGCGATCTCTTCCAGCGTCTCCAGGCAATCGGCCGGGAAGCCCGGGCAGAACACATCGACGCGGTTGGTGCCGACTCGGCCAAGCTCTTCCAGCGTGGGCGCGGTGTATGGTTGCAACCATTCGGCTCGGCCAAAGCGTGACTGGAACGTGACCAGGTACTGACCCGGCTGCAGGCCGAGCGCTTCTCCCAGCAAGCGCCCGGTCTTCAGGCATTCGCAGTGATACGGATCGCCCAATTCCAGCGTCCGTCGCGGCACACCATGAAACGACAGCACCAGCTTGTCGCCGTGCGCGAAATCGGGTGCGCCGTGCTGTGCCCAATACGCCCCCACCTGCTGGTGCAGCGCATTGATGTAGGCAGGGTCATCGTGGAAATGCTTGACCAGCCGCAACTCCGGCTGATTGCGCATTTCGCCCAGCACGCGGAAGACCTCATCGAAGGCCGTCGCGGTGGTGGTGCCGGAATACTGCGGATACATCGGCAACACGAGGATACGCTCGACGCCCTGCTTGCGCAGCGCCTGCATGACGGACGGAATCGAAGGATTGCCATAGCGCATCGCACAGGCAACCACCACATCGTGGCCCTGGGCGTTCAGCAACTGCTGCAGCGCATGCGCCTGGCGCTCGCTGTAGACGAGCAGCGGCGAGCCCGTCATGTTGGCCTCGCGCAGCCATATGCTTTCGTACTTGTGCGCCGACGCCCGCGAGCGTAGCGGCACGATCAGCACGTTGAGGATGAACCACCACACGGCGCGCGGAATTTCCACAACGCGGGGGTCGGACAGGAACTGACGCAGGTAGCGGCCGACCTCGCGTGGCGACGTACCGTCGGGCGTACCGAGGTTGACGAGCAGGATCGCCGTGCGATCGGGCTGGCCGTGCTGGAACAGGGGTTCGGGCAAGAAGGGCATGGGCGCGGGTTCGCGATAGACCGGCCGATTATACGAGCCGATTCATCGCGTGTTCCTTACGCCACCACGGCGCCGTCCTTGACCACACCAACACACGGGTTAAGCCCCATCGCGTACGCCAGATCGGCGGGCCGGTCGATGCGCCACAGAGCGAAATCGGCCGCGCAGCCCGGAGCCAGCACGCCACACGTGCCAGACAGGCCCAGCGCGGCGGCAGCATGACGCGTGGCGCCGGTCAGCGCTTCCAGCGGCGTCATGCGGAACAGCGTGCACGCCATGTTCATCGCCAGCAGCAGCGACGACAACGGCGATGTGCCAGGGTTGCAGTCGGTCGACACGGCCATGGGCACACTGGCGGCACGCAGCGCGGCCATCGGCGGCAGGCGCGTTTCGCGCAGGCAGTAGAACGCGCCGGGCAGCAGCACGGCGACCGTGCCGGCTTGCGCCATGGCGGCAACGCCTGCATCGGTCAGGCATTCGAGATGATCCGCTGAAAGACCGCCGTAGCGAGCCACCAGCGCCGCGCCGCCCTGGTCGGAGAGCTGTTCGGCATGCAGCTTGACCGGCAGGCCGTGGCGCTGGGCAGCGTCGAACATGCGCACTGTCTGTGCGGGCGTAAAACCAATGGTTTCGCAGAAGGCGTCAACCGCATCGACAAGACCTTCTCCGGCAAGCGCGGGCAGCACATCGGCGCACAGATGATCGATGTAGTCATCCGCGCGGCCGGCAAATTCGGGCGGTACGGCATGCGCGCCGAGGAACGTGGTCCGCACGCGCACTGGCAATGCCTGGCCGAAGCGGCGCGCCACCCGCAGCATGCGGCGCTCGGTTTCGAGGTTCAGGCCGTAGCCCGACTTGATTTCGACGGTCGTGACACCTTCGGCGCTCAGGGCATTCAGGCGAGGCAGACTGGCTTCGGCCAGCGCGTCCTCGCTGGCCGCCCGCGTGGCGCGAACGGTCGAGAGGATGCCGCCGCCCGCGCGCGCGATCTCTTCGTATGGCACGCCGTTCAGGCGCGCTTCGAATTCATTGCTGCGGTTGCCGGCGTAGACGAGGTGTGTGTGGCAGTCGATCAGGCCGGGCGTGAGCCACGCGCCGCCGCCATCGTGTTCGCGTGTGGCGCGGGCGTTGACGGGCACATCAGCGCGGTACCCAAGCCACGCAATGCGGCCGTCCTTGACGGCGATGGCGCCGTCGCGGATCTCGCCGTAGCCGTCGGCATCGGCGGCGAGCGTGGCGAGATGGACGTTGGTCCAGAGCCCGTCCCAGTGCGGGTTGGCCGGATCAGCCATGTGCGGCTCCCTGCAGGCCAATGCCGTCTGCCACGCGCGCCACGAGGCGGGCAGCAACACGTGCCGTGTGGTGATCAATGTCGAGCGACGGGTTCAGTTCCGCCACATCCGCCAGCCGCAGCTTGCCCGAGCTGACCACGCGATCGACGATGGGCTCGATCACGTCCATGCCCACGCCGCGTGCGGACGGCGCGCTCACGCCCGGAGCCACCGCGGCCGGCAGCACGTCCAGGCACATCGTCAGATAGACGTGGTCGACCTGACTCAGAAACACCTCGACCACCTTCAGCACGTGCGCGAGCTGCATGACGTCCATCTCATCGTCGTGCATCCAACGCACACCGAGCTGGCGCGCACGCGCGAACAGCGCTTCGGTGTTGGCGTAGGTGCTCACGCCCAGGCAGGCGTAGTGGAACGGCCAGCCGCGCCGTGCGCAGTCTTCGGCGATCTGGCGGAAGGGTGTGCCCGAGCTGCCGCGCTCGCCGGCGCGCAAATCGAAATGCGCGTCCAGATTGAGAATGCCGATACGCGGGGGCTGGTTGGATTTCGCCGCCAGATGCCTCGCCAAGCCGCCAAACGATGCCCACGCGATCTCGTGGCCGCCGCCGAGCGCGATCGGAAATGCGCCGCGGTCGAGCAGATCGTGCAGCACACCGGACAATTCGCTCTGCGCGTCTTCCAGCGCATCGCCTTGGCATGTCACGTCGCCCGCGTCGACGACCACACGGCCCGCACGCGCGGGCAGGTTCGCGAGCATCTTGCGGATGGCCGCGGGGCCCGCCTGTGCACCGGTGCGCCCGTGGTTGCGTGCGACACCCGCATCGCAGGCAAAGCCCGCCAGGGCGACGGTGTTGGCCAGCGGCGTCGATGCATCGATGCGGCGCACCGTCTGGTGCCAACGCAAGCCCAGCGGGCCTTCCTCCGCATCGACGCGGCCTTGCCAGACGTTCGGTTCGGCTTGGGCGAGCATGGTCAGACGAGTGCGAGTTCGCCGACGTGCGCGCGGCACGAATCGCCGAGGGCACCGTCGAGCACGAGGCGGCGGGCGGCTTCGATGTCGGGGGCGAACAGGCGATCTTCACCGTAGTACGCCACGCGCGCACGGATGCAGCCATGTGCCTTCTGCAGCGTGTCGGACGTCGCCAGCGGCTTGTGGAAGTCGATGCCCTGCGCCGCCGCCAGCGCTTCGATGCCGACGATGGTGGCGGTGTTCTCAGCCATGTCCTGCAAACGGCGGCCTGCAAAGGTTGCCATGCTGACGTGGTCTTCCTGGTTGGCGGAAGTCGGCAGGCTGTCGACGCTGGCCGGGTGGGCGAACGTCTTGTTTTCCGACGCCAGCGCGGCGGCCGTGACGTGGGCGATCATGAAGCCCGAGTTCAGGCCCGGCTGCTCGACCAGGAACGGCGGCAAGCCCGACAGCGTGGAGTCGATCAGCAGCGCGATGCGGCGCTCGGACAGCGCACCGATCTCGGCAATCGCCAGCGCGAGCATGTCGGCGGCAAACGCCACCGGCTCGGCATGGAAGTTACCGCCCGAGATCACTTCACCGGCGTCGGCGTAGACCAGCGGGTTGTCGGTCACTGCGTTGGCTTCGGTGAGCAGCGTGGCGCCGGCCTGGCGGATCAGATCGAAACATGCACCCATGACTTGCGGCTGGCAGCGCAGGCTGTATGGGTCTTGCACGCGCTTGTCGCCCACGAGGTGAGACTGACGGATGGCGCTGCCGGCAAGCAGGTTGCGGTACACGGCCGCGGTGGCGATCTGGCCGGCTTGCCCACGCACAGTGTGCACGCGCGGATCGAACGGCGCGTCGCTGCCCTTGGCGGCATCCACCGACAACGCACCCGACACCGTGGCGGCTTGCAGCAGTCGCTCGGCCAGGAACAGGCCGTTGAGCGCCAACGCGGTCGACACCTGCGTGCCGTTGATGAGTGCCAGGCCTTCCTTGGCGGCCAGCGCGATCGGCTCGATGCCCGCGGCAGCCAGTGCCGCACGTGCCGGGGTGCGTACGCCGTTCACGCGCACGTCGCCTTCGCCCAGCAGGGCCAGCGTCATGTGCGCCAGCGGCGCCAGATCGCCCGACGCGCCCACCGAACCCTTCGACGGAATGCAGGGCACGATGCCGGCGTTCAGCAGTGCCAACAGCGTGTCGATCACAACACGGCGCACGCCCGAATAACCGCGCGCCAGGCTCGCTGCCTTCATCAGCAGCACCAATCGCGCCACGTTGTCGCTCAAGTCTTCACCGGTGCCGACAGCGTGCGACAGGATCAGGTTGCGTTGCAGGCGCTCCAGCTCGTGCGTGGCGATCTGCGTCTTGGCCAGCAGGCCGAAACCGGTGTTGATGCCGTAGGCCGGCGCGCCCTTGGCGACGATGGCCTGCACGGTGGCTGCCGAGGCTTCGATGGCGGCAGCGCAATCGCCCGACAGCGCAACAGGCGTGGGGGCGAGCCAGACGCGGCGCAGGTCGGCAAAGGACATTGCGCCCGGCTGCAACGTGATGATGGGGGGCGTGGTCATGGTGTTCATAGCAATGCGAGAGGATGTCTTTAACTTAGCCGATCATCGGCAGGTTCAAACCGTTGCGCTTGGCGCAGGCAATGGCGGTTTCGTAGCCGGCATCGGCATGGCGCATGACGCCCGAGCCGGAATCGTTGACGAGCACACGACCCAGACGCTTGGCCGCAGCGTCCGTGCCGTCGGCGACGATCACCACGCCCGAGTGCTGCGAATAGCCCATGCCGACACCGCCTCCGTGGTGCAGCGACACCCACGTCGCACCGCCGGCCGTGTTGAGCAGCGCGTTGAGCAGCGGCCAGTCCGACACGGCATCGGTGCCGTCGCGCATGGCTTCGGTTTCACGGTTGGGGCTGGCGACGGAGCCGGTGTCGAGGTGATCGCGACCGATCACGATCGGCGCCTTCAGCTCGCCATTCTTGACCATCTCGTTGAAAGCCAGACCGGCCAGGTGACGCTCGCCCAGGCCGAGCCAGCAGATCCGTGCGGGCAACCCTTGGAAGGCGATGCGATCACGCGCCATGTCGAGCCAGCGATGGACGTGCGTGTTGTGCGGGAAGAGTTCCTTGATCTTGGCGTCGGTCTTGTAGATGTCTTCCGGATCGCCCGACAGCGCCACCCAGCGGAATGGGCCCTTGCCTTCGCAGAACAGCGGTCGGATGTAGGCCGGCACGAAACCCGGGAAGTCGAAGGCGTTCTTCACGCCCTGGTCGAACGCGACCTGGCGGATGTTGTTGCCGTAGTCGACGGTCGGAATGCCCATGGCCTGGAAGTCAAGCATGGCCTGCACGTGTACGGCGCACGACTTGGCGGCCTCGTCGGTCAGGCGGGCGTGCTGCGACGGGTCGCGTTGCGCAGCACGCCATTGCTCGACCGTCCAGCCAATCGGCAGGTAGCCGTTGACCAGATCATGCGCCGAGGTCTGGTCGGTCACCAGATCCGGCTTCAGGCCGCCGGCGCGGGCACGCTTGACCAGCTCCGGCAAGATTTCCGCCGCATTGCCGAGCAGACCGATGGACACGGCCTCGCCGCGCTCGCAATGGTGGCGAATCAGGTTGAATGCGTCGTCGATGTCCTTTGCCTGCTTGTCGAGGTAGCGCGTACGCAGGCGGAAATCGATGCTCGATTGCTGGCACTCGATGTTCAGCGACACGGCGCCGGCCAGCGTGGCGGCCAGCGGCTGCGCGCCGCCCATGCCGCCCAGGCCCGCCGTGAGAATCCAGCGGCCAGCCAGCTTGCCGTCGTAATGTTGACGACCGGCTTCGGCAAACGTCTCATACGTGCCTTGCACAATGCCCTGGCTACCGATGTAGATCCAACTGCCGGCAGTCATCTGGCCATACATGAACAGGCCCTTGCGATCCAGCTCGTTGAAGTGCTCCCAGTTCGCCCACTTGGGCACCAGGTTGGAGTTGGCGATCAAGACGCGCGGTGCATCCGGGTGGGTCTTGAACACGCCCACCGGCTTGCCCGATTGCACGAGCAGCGATTCGTCGTCGTTCAGCTCGCGCAGCGTTTCCAGGATCTTGTCAAAGCAGGCCCAGTCGCGCGCAGCGCGGCCAATACCGCCGTAGACGACGAGGTGCTTGGGGTTCTCGGCCACATCCGGGTCGAGGTTGTTCTGCAGCATGCGATAGGCCGCCTCGGTCAGCCAGCTCTTGCAGTGCAGCTCGGTGCCACGCGGGGCACGGATTTCGCGCGAGGCGTCGTAGCGCGGATCGTTGGTCAGGTGGGCAGCGTGGGTCGGGGCGTTCATGTGAGGTCTCCTGCGAACTCCTTTGTCATGGAGCGCATCTTATGTTGTATATACAACTTAGGCAAGAAAACTTTACAAGCTAAGAGCAAACCCTGATGATGACCGCCATCCGCACATCACTTCCGCGGCCCTACCCGCACCGCAAGCCACGCCCATGTCACACGACCCGTCCGCCAGCACGCCCGCCTTCCAGCGCATCAAGGAAGACATCCTCATGCGCATCCGCAGCGGCGAGTGGCAGGAAGGGGAAATGATTCCCGGGGAGACCACGCTCGCGCAGACCTTTGGCGTGTCGCGCATGACGGTCAACCGCGCGCTGCGTGAGTTGACCGCCGAGCAGATCCTCACGCGCGTGCAAGGGTTGGGAACGTTCGTCGCGCAGCAGAAATACCAGGCGACGCTGGTGGCGATCCGCAACATCGCCGAGGAAATTGCGGCGCGCGGCCATCGGCACCGCGCCGAACTGCACAAGCTGGAACGCGCCCGCGCCAACGAAGCGATGGCGGCTTCGTTTGGTGTGCCGGCCGGCGGCGTGCTCTTCCATTCGCTGATCGTGCACTTCGAAAACGACTTGCCGATCCAGGTGGAAGACCGTTGGGTGAACGCGGCGTTGGCGCCCGAATACATGGAGCAGGATTTCACGCAGACCACGCCGAACGCCTACCTGATGCGTGCCGCCCCATTGCAGGGCGTGGATTACGGCATTGAGGCGCGCCTGCCGCCGCGCGAGATTGCGGAGATGCTGCACATGGACGTGCGCGAGCCCTGCCTGATGCTGCGGCGGAAAACGCTGTCGCAGGGCCAGGTCGCCTCGGTGGCGACCATGTGGCATCCCGGCGGGCGTTATCAGTTCACGGGCAGTTTCTGAGTCTGCGCTAGCTGCGACCCTTCCAGGGCACCACGCGCGCTTCGATGGCGCGCATGGCCAAGTCGAACACCCATGCAATCGCGCCGATCAGCACGATGCCCATCACCACGAGGTCGGTGCGTAGAAAGCTCGACGCATTGAGCACCATCTGCCCCACGCCCACGGTTGCAGCCACCATTTCCGCCGCCACCAGCGTGGTCCAGCCGAAGCCGATGGCGATACGCAAGCCGGTCAGTATCTCCGGCAGCGCGGCGGGCAAGATCACATGCCGCACCACCTGCGTGAAGCTTGCGCCAAGCGCATACGCGGCGTTGATCTGCTCAAGCGTGGCGCTGCGCACGCCGGCACGCGCGGCCATGGCAATCGGTGCGAAGCAGGCAAGGTAGATAACGACAATCTTGGCGCGCTCGTCAATGCCCAGCCAGATAACCACGAGCGGCAGGTACGCCAGCGGCGGCAGCGGGCGATAGAACTCAATGGGCGGATCGAGCAAGCCGCGCGCGGTGCGGGAGACACCCATCGCGAGGCCGATCGGTATGGCCGTCACGGCAGCCAGTGCAAACGCGCCGAACACGCGTAGCGCACTCCAGCCAAGATGTGCTGCCAGCGGCTGGCCGCCTTGAATATCGCCATGCCAGGCATCGATGAATGCGCGCCCCACGGCCTGCGGCGAGGGCAGGAACAACGGCGGCACCCAATGGAAGGTGGTGGCCGCCCACCAGAGCACGAGCAGCGCAGTCACCGACAACACGCTGAGCCCCGATGCGCTGCCCTCGCCCGGCAGACGATAGCCGCGCAGCCTGCGCACCGGTCTGCTGGAGGGCGGCGCTGCATCGAGGGAGGCGCGCTGCAGCACGGGAGTTTCGAGCGCGCTCATGCGATCAACTCCTCGGGGGCATGGTGGATCAGCGCCAGCACACGCTCGCGCCAGGCAATGAATTCCGGCGACGATTTCACCGCGCGGGCGTCGCCGCCTGCCAGCGCCTGCCGCGAGAACGGCAGATCGAATGTCTGCACGATGCGCCCCGGCGATGGCGACATCACGATCAGGCGCGTTGCGAGGAACAGCGCCTCCTCCACGTCGTGTGTGATGAAGAAAACGGTCGTGCCGGTGCGTTGCCAGACATCGAGCACCAGCGTCTGCATGGTCTCGCGCGTGAACGCGTCGAGCGCGCCCATCGGTTCGTCCATCAGCAGCACGCGGGGCTCCGTCGCCAGCGCTCGGGCAATGCCCACGCGTTGCTGCATGCCGCCTGACAACGCATAGACCGGCGACGTAGCATGCGCTTCAAGTCCGACCCACCGAAGCAACTCAAGCGCACGCGCATGCCGCGTCTTGCGATCGACACCGCGCAGCTTGAGACCAAGCGCCACGTTGTCACGCACGTTCAGCCATGGCATGAGCCCATAGCGCTGGAACACCACGCCGCGATCGGCGCCCGGACCATCGATTTCGCGCCCGTCCAGGAGAATCTGCCCCGACGTGGGCGCCACAAAACCCGCAAGACAGTTCAGCAGCGTAGTCTTGCCGCAGCCGGAAGCGCCCAGGGCCACGACGAACTCGCCGGCGTTGATCGACAAATCCACACCGGCCAGGGCGCGGGTGGTGCGGCCGTGCGCGTCGGTGTAGTCGACGCGCAAGCCACGCACATCGATACGGCTCATCGCGTTGCGGTGGCGACAGCCTTGTTGGAAGTACCAGCCGCGCGCTGGACAAAGCGCGAGTCGATGGTCGCACCGTAATCCGGCAGCACCGCCTGGATCGTGCCCTGCGTCTTCAGGAACTGTGCTGTGGCGAGCAGCGACTGCGCGGCGCCCGATTCCGCCCCGCCACCCAGCCATCGCTTGGAGGCCTGCTCCGCCGCATCCGGGAAGGCATACAGCGCAAGACTTGCCGGCACGTCCGCCGCCGTCGCGCCCGAAGTCTTGGCCACGGCTGCCACCTGCGGCGATGTCGCCGTCCACGCGGCCTTGTTGTTGCGATAGGCGGCATCGGCCTTGGCCAGCACTTCGACAAACTTGGCGATGAACTCGGCATGGTCACGCGCGAACTTGCGATCCGCCACGAAGCCATCGAAGGTCGACTTGCCGGTGGCGGCGGCGATCTTGCCGGAGGTGGTCAGCACGGTGCCGTTCTTCTTCACCTTGGCGAGTACCGGATCCCAGATAAAGGCCGCATCGACATCGCCCCGGTCCCACGCGGCCGCCAACTCCTGCGGCCGCAGGTTGACCACCTTCACGTCGCGCGGCTCGAGCCCGGCTTGTTGCAGCGCGACCAGCGCATGGAAATGCGAGGTCGACACATACGGCACGCCCAAGGTCTTGCCCTTCAGGTCGGCCACCCGCGACACGCCGCTGCCGTTGCGGGCAACCAGCGCTTCCGCATCGTTGATGTTGTCGAGAATCCAGAACAGCGACAGGTCCACGCCCTGCGACACGCCGGCAGCAATCGGGCTGGAGCCCGCTTCGCCGACCTGCACGGAACCCGAGGCGATGGCGCGCACCACGTCGGCACCGCTGGCGAGCTGGCGGTACGTCACCTTATAGCCGGTGGCACGCTCGACCTCGCCCGTGGCTTGGGCGTAGCGCCAGGGCAGCACCATGTCCTGATAAGCGATAACAACCTCGCGGTCGGCCGCGCGTGCAGGAGCAGCCCCAAACAAGGCGAACGAAATGGCCGCAGACATCGCTGCAGCCAGCAAGCGAGAGAGGGAAGAACCAGCCATGAAAGACTCCGGCAGAAAAGAATCGCGCACATGCGCCGGAGTCGATTGTGAGAGACGGCAGCGTAGCCTGTCGTCGAAGAAAATCGGCTGAGCTTATGCGGCTCGCAGACAGAACAACCGGTAGATCAATATTGGCTGAGCGTGCTGGACAGCAGCTTGGCCGTGATATCTACAATTGGGATCACGCGCTCATATGCCATGCGCATCGGCCCGATCACGCCGAGCGTGCCGACGATCTTGCCGTCCACCTCATACGGTGCGGTGATGACCGCCATGTCTTCGTGCGGGACGAGGCTGCTTTCGCCGCCGATGAAGATCTGCACGCCCTCGGCGCGGCTGGATACGTCGAGCAATTGCAGCAGGCCAGTCTTCTGCTCGAACACGGCAAAGAGCCGGCGCAGCTTGTCCATGGACGAAGACAGGTCTTCCACATCCAGCAGCTTGCGCTCGCCCGAGATGACGACCGGCTCCTCGTCCGACACGGCACTGCTGCCCGCCTCCACGGCCGCCTGCATCAGTGCCGTCATGTCGGCCTGCAGCGCAGAGAGTTCACCCCGCAGGCTTTCGCGCACTGCATCGAACGTCTGGCCACCGTAATGCGCGTTGATGTAGTTGGCCGCTTCCACCAGTTGCGACGGGCTGTAAGGCGTATCGGTATGGATAATGCGGTTCTGCACGTCGCCCTCGGGCGTGACGACGATCAGCAGGATGCGCGATTCCGACAGCCGCAGGAATTCGATCTGCCGGAACGCGTGCGTGCGCCGCGGCGTCATCACGATGCCGGCAAACTGCGAGAGGTTGGACAAGGTTTGCGCCGCCGCCGCAATTACCCGCTGCGACGATTCCGCCCCATGCGACGCAAGTTGCGAGCGCACCTGCTCTGCGATCGCGCCCACCATCTGCTGCGCCATGCGATCCTGCGTGCTCAGCACATCCAGCGGGCTGGCCGTCAGCATGGTATCGACAAAGAGGCGGTAGCCGCGCGGCGTCGGCACGCGCCCGGCCGAGGTGTGTGGGCTGGCAATGAAGCCCATCTCTTCCAGGTCAGACATCACATTACGGATGGTGGCCGGCGACAGATCGAGCCCCGAATATTTCGACAAGGTGCGGGAGCCCACGGGCTGCCCCTCGGCGATATACCGTTCGATCAGGGTCTTGAGGAGGATGGTGGCGCGCTTGTCCATGATTCGTCAATTTTACGCAAAATCGGCGCCCGCCTGCGGGTGATGTCGGCGTTTCTCCACGAAACACGCGCTAACGTGGCGACGGTCATATCGATATGGTGTAATGCGCGCATGTCGACCTCCCCGTCCGCCGTGGCCCCGCAAGCTCCCGCCACCTCGCCTGTCTCGCCTTTCAAGACCGTTGCGCTGGTCGGCCGGTATTCGGCCGCCAACATTGCCGGCCCGCTCATGGAGCTGGCGTCGTGCATCGCCGGGCGGGGGCATGACATTGTGTTCGAGCGCGAAACCGCGCTCAACATCGGCGTCCAGGACTACCCCGCCCTGCCGCCCGAAGAGATGGCGCGCCACGCTGATGTGGCCGTCGTGCTGGGCGGCGACGGCACGCTGCTCGGCATCGGGCGTCACCTGGCTGGCGCCAGCGTCCCCGTGATCGGCGTCAACCACGGGCGGCTCGGCTTCATGACCGACATCCCGTTCGACGACGTGCACACCGTGCTGCCCGACATGTTGTCCGGCCGCTACGAGGCCGAGACCCGCACGTTGCTGCAGGCACAGGTCGTGCGGGATGACGAGGTCATCTTCTCCGCCCTCGCCTTCAACGACGTGGTGGTCAACCGCTCGGGCTTCTCGGGCATGGTCGAGCTGGCCGTGTCGGTCGACGGCTTCTTCATGTACAACCAGCGTTCGGACGGCCTGATCGTTTCCACGCCCACGGGCTCGACGGCGTATGCGCTGTCCGCGGGCGGGCCGATCCTGCATCCGGCGCTCTCGGGTCTGGTGCTGGTGCCCATCGCACCGCACTCGCTGTCGAACCGGCCGATCGTCATTCCGCAAGACGCCGAGGTGGTCATCCAGGTCACCAGCGGGCGCGATGCCAGCGTCAACTTCGACATGCAGTCGCTCACGTCCTTGCTGCCCGGCGACCGCATCGTGGTGCGCCGCTCGGAGCGCACGGTGCAGCTGCTGCACCCCATCGGCTACAACTACTACGCCACGCTGCGCAAGAAGCTGCACTGGCACGAGTACCCGACTGAAGACAACCGGCTCTAACACCCTTTCCATGCTGCGCAGCCTCACCATCCGCGATTTCGTCATCGTTCACGCGCTGGATCTCGATCTGGCCGACGGCTTTACCGTGTTCACGGGCGAGACGGGCGCGGGCAAATCCATCCTGATCGACGCACTCGCACTCACGCTGGGCGAGCGCGCCGATGCGGCCGTCGTGCGCGAAGGCGCGCCGCGTGCCGACATCACCGCCGAGTTCGACGTGCATCCGCATGTGGCCGCATGGCTGGAGGCGCACGAACTGCACGACGACGAGGGCGTGATCCTGCTGCGCCGCACGGTCGATGCCGCCGGCCGCAGCAAAGCCTTCATCAACGGCGCGGCAGTCACGCTGGCGCAGTTGCGCGAAGTAGGCGAGCAACTGGTCGACATCCACGGCCAGCATGCCCATCAACTGCTGCTCAAGACGGATGCGCAGCGCAGCCTGCTCGACGCCCACGCAGGCCTGGAAGGTGCCGTGCGCGTCGTCAGCGAGCACTTCCGCGAATGGCACGCCGTGGTGCGCGCACGCGAAGCCGCCGAGCAGCAGTCGCGCGAAGCCCAGCTCGAACGCGAGCGCATCGAATGGCAGGTCAACGAATTGCAGAAGCTCGCCCCCCAACCCGGCGAGTGGGAAGAGGTCCAGGCCGAGCACCACCGTCTGTCACACGCAGCCAGCCTGATCGAAGGCACGCGCGCGGCGCTGGATGGCTTGTCCGAATCGGAAGGTGCGGTGCTCACGCAACTGGGCACGACGCTCCATACGCTGCGTGAACTGGCCGAGATCGATCCGGCGCTTGCCGATGTCCTGGCCGCGCTGGAGCCGGCCGAGGTGCAGATCCAGGAAGCGGTGCATACGCTCGCTCGCTATGCCGATCGCGCGGAACTGGATCCGGACCGCCTGGCCGAAGTCGATGCGCGCATGCAGGCCCTGCACACGATGGCGCGCAAATACCGCGTGGCTCCTGAAACGCTGCCGGCTGAACTGGCGGAGCGCCAGGCGCAACTCGCTGCGCTGCAAGCCGCGTCCGATCTGGATGCGCTGCAGGCGCAGGAAGCGCAAACCCACGCCGCCTATATGAGGGTGGCGCAATCGCTGTCGCGCGACCGAGCCAAGGCAGCACGCGAGTTGGCCGACGCCGTGACCGGCGCCATGCAAGGGCTCTCGATGGCCGGCGGGCGCTTCGACATCACACTGCACGCGTTGGAACATGGCGGCGCAGCGGGGCTGGAACAAGTCGAATTTCTCGTCGCTGGGCATGCGGGCGTGTCGCCGCGGCCGTTGGCGAAGGTCGCCTCGGGCGGCGAACTGGCGCGGATCAGCCTGGCCATCTCGGTGATTGCCAGCGAAGCGAGCCCGACCCCCACGCTGATCTTCGACGAAGTGGATTCCGGCATCGGCGGAGCAGTCGCGGAAGTCGTGGGCCGACGCCTGCGCGAACTCGGCATGCGCCGCCAGGTGCTGTGCGTCACGCACCTGCCCCAGGTGGCGGCGCTCGCCAATCACCACATTCAGGTCGCCAAGCAGACGGTGGCCGGCAGCACGCGCTCTGACCTCGTGGTCCTGGACGCCACGGGCCGCGTGGACGAGATCGCCCGCATGCTGGGCGGGGCGTCGCTCACCGACACCACGCGCCGCCATGCAGACGAGATGCTCGCCGCAGGCCGTGCACAATCGGCGCCAGAATCCTCGGCGCGGAAATCCCGCCGCGTGGCGCAGTGATCGCCTATACCGGAACCATTTCTGCCACTGCTGGCGCGAAGGTTCCGGCTGCACCCGCCACAGACACCCACCATCGAATCCAAGGAGAACTTCATGGCCCACATGGCCCAATCATCGGCTGCCCGCCCTCGATTCCTGCTGTCGTCCGCCAAGCCTGCGGTGGCGGTGGCTCTCGGCCTGTGCCTGCTGGCCGCGTGCAAGTCCGTGCCGGCCATTGATCCGGGCAAGCCGCCTGCCATGGACCCCGCCTCGGCCAACACCCAGCCGCCGGCTTCCGTGTCGGCTGCGCACAGTCTGGGCGACGTCATCATCGGCCTGAGCACGCCGACCACGTCGTCTGCCACCGTGCAAGGCCTGCTGGATGCTGCCGGCGCACGCGCAACGCCACGGCTGGCGTTTGCCGTGGTACGGCCGATGTCGGGCGGGTTCTGGGTGGTGCGCGCCAGTTCGGGCGATGCATCGGCCACGTTGGATGGCGCGGTGGCAGCGTTGCGCAGCACGCCCGGCATCGCTTCGGCCGACCCGGACCGCGTCGTGAAGATCCAACGCTGAACCGCCGCAAGATCGCTCCACACTGTGAATCATCGGGCGCCGTCTGGCGTCCGGTTTCCAGCTTCACATCCCCTCACCCGGCCCGTATTCTGCTTCGGTTGCGGCGCACAGACCGGCTCTTTTCCGCTCGCAAACGTGATCGGCCATCGCCACCACACCAGGTGGGCGAGTCGCGTGCTACCTTTGGTTTTGTGTAACGGTGTGTCAACGATCACATCGTGACGACGTTTCTCATGACAACGAGACACCACGGAGCACGTGCTGATGACCCCCTCCCTCTTCCGGTTGAAGTCTTGGCTCCGCGCAGGCGCCAGCCTTGCCTGTGTTGCCTGGGTGGCGAGCAGCCAATTCGCCACAGCTGCCACACCGCAGCCGCAATACACCGGTGACCTGATCATCAAATGGCGCGACGACACGAGCGGCACGCGCAAGACGCTCTCGGCCAGCGAGGCGAGCAACCGCTTGCTGTCGGTCGCGCAGGCCGCGGGTAGCACGCTGCAGGTCAAGCGCACGCTGGCCACCAACGCGCAACTCATGCGCACCGGCCTGACCGACGCCGCGAGCATCCAGGCCACCGTCGACAAGATCGCGCAGGACGCCCGCGTGGCCTATGTGGTGCCCGATCGCATCCTGCGGCCCAACACCGTTCCGAACGATCCGCTGTTCGCCACGCAGAACAACCTGGCCGCGCCGGCGCTGGTGCCGGGCGGCATCAACGCGGCCGCGGCATGGAGCATCACGCAGGGCTCGACGGGCATCGTGGTGGCGGTGGTCGATACCGGCTACACCGATCACCCCGATCTGTCCCCCAAGATCCTGCCGGGCTACAACTTCATCTCGGACCCGGCGCGCGCGGGTAACTCCTTTGGCCGAGGAACGGACGCGCACGACCTAGGCGACATCGTTACGTCAGCTGACGTTCCCAAGATTTCCGGCTGCACGACCAATGACATTAGCAATCCGCCTGCAAGTAGCTGGCACGGCACCGAGGTCAGCAGCGTGCTCGCCGCCCAGACAAACAATGCGCTCGATATCGCGGGGGTCGGCTGGAACACGCCGATCGTGCCGGTACGCGTGTCGGGCAAGTGCGGTGCGCTGCTGTCGGACACGGTCGACGGCATGTTGTGGGCGGGCGGCATCAACGTGTCTGGCGTGCCGGCCAACGCCAACCCGGCGCGTGTTGTGAACGTGAGCCTGGGCAGCGTTGGCCAATGTTCGGCCGCAGAACAAGACGCAGTGAATCAGTTGGCCGCACGCGGCACCATCGTCGTAGCTGCTGCCGGCAACGAAGCCGCGCAGACCGTTGACGCACCGGCCAATTGCTCAGGAGCGATCGCCGTCACCGCGCACGTCGACAGCGGCGAGAACGCCAGCTACGCGAACGTGGGGCCGCAGGTGGCGCTGTCCGCGCCGGGGGGTGGCTGCGGCAACTCGAAGGTCGTAACAACGACAAATCCCGCGACTTGTGCGGAGCCCGTTTCCGTCATCCAGGCCGACTCCAACGATGGCACACAAAGCGTCGGCAACCCCACGGTCAAGTCGGTGGCAGGTACAAGTTTCTCGACACCGGAAACCGCCGGCACTATCGCGCTGATGCTTAGCGTGCAACCCCAGTTGTCGAACGCGCAGATATTGGCTGGCCTGAAGCAGACCGCGCGGCCGCACCCGAGCGGCACGTTTTGCGCCGTAAACACCGGCATCTGCGGCGCAGGCCTGCTGGATACCGCCGGTGCCGTCGGCTATGCCCAGAACACGGCCCCGGCTGGCGCGGGCAGTGGCACGACGGGGTCGGGGGGATCGACCGGGGGTACTAGCAGCGGTGGCGGTGGTGCCATTCCGCTGGCCGGTGCCGCCCTGCTGCTGGCGGCTGGCATGGCCGGTGGTCGCCGTCGCCTAAAGGCGCCTTAAGACGCATTCAGCGCCCGCGCCTCCAAAAAGGCGCCTCCGCTTTTCGCGTGTAACGCCGCGCGGGACGCGGCTCTTGGCCGGTTACGTTGATTGGTTGGACCGCACGTGCGATTTCAAATAGATATAAAAATTACTAAACAACGCAGTTAGCCTGTTTAAGGTGGGAAACGCGCAATTCTTGTGATAATTGCGCCTCCGTTTCCTACAACAACAGGGTTAACTACATGAAGTCGATTGCCCAGGGGGGTATCGTCCGCGCGCTGGTCGCGCTCGGACTGGTTTCGTATCAAGCTGCGCCGGCGCTGGCCGGCGGCGATACAGCAAACGCAGGCGCCCAAACACAGTGGGTGTCGCAGTTGATCGTCAAGGAAAAGAGCGGCGCCAATGGCGCTCTCCAATTGCAATCCGCAGAACCAGACGGGCGCATCATGCGAGTCGACGTTGCGACGGTGCAACGCTGGTCTGCCGCCGCACAGCTGCCCGTGACGTACAAGCGCGCCATGTCGGGCGGCGCCCATGTGGTGACGCTGCCTAGCACCATGACGCTGGATGACGCCCAAGCCGTGGCGCAGCGCATGGCCGCGACCGGCCAGTTCGAATATGTTGCGCCTGACCGCATCCTGCGCCCGGCATTCACACCATCGGCTGCATGGTTCAGTTCCCAATGGAACCTGATGGCCACGAACGCAACGATCACCACCATCCCGAATTCCAGTGGCCCGTTGCAGCCGGCCAGCGGAACCGCTGTGGGCGGAGCCAACCTGACGACCGCGTGGGACACGACCACCGGGTCGAATACGGTCAATGTCGCAATCGTCGACACCGGCATCCTCAGCCATGCCGACCTTACGGGCGCCAAGATAAACCCGGGTTCCAACTTCATCACCAATACGTTCAGAAACAACTCGGGCGACAGCATCGGGACGGACCCGGGCGACGCGATCACCGCTACGGACATCACCAACAACCCGACGGTTTGTAACGGTGCGACGCCCTCCAATAGTTCGTGGCACGGCACCTTTGTGACAGGTCTGGTCGCTGCGCAGCACAGCGGGACTCGTGTCGCAGGCATTGCCCCGGGCGTTGGTGTCCAGATGGCACGCGCCCTCGGCCGTTGCGGGGGCGCCGAGTCGGACATCATCGATGCGGTTACATGGGCAAGCGGCGGTGTCGTAGGCCGCATCTCCCCCAGCGTCAACCCGACACCCGCAAAGGTCATCAACATGAGCCTGGGCGGCACCGGAAGTTGTGACCTGCCCATGCAAACCGCCATCACCAACGCGCGCAATCGCGGCGCGGTGATCGTGGTCGCTACCGGCAACGAGAGCGCATCGGCAATCGATTCACCGGCCAACTGCACGGGAACCATCGCCGTCACGGCCCATACGCTGGAGGGCGACAAGGCGACCTACGCCAACGTGGGGACGGGTACCACGCTGAGCGCTCCTGGCGGCGGCAATGGTGCCGTGGTCAACGGTTTGGGGGCTCTGATCGCGTCGCTCTCGAACACTGGCACCACCAGTGCCGGTTCCCCCGGCTACTCGGGCGAAGCCGGTACTTCCATGGCTACGCCACACGTGGCAGGCGTTGCTGCCCTGATGCTGTCGGTCAACAGTGCCCTGACACCAGATCAAATTGCCACCGTCCTTAAACAGTCGGCTCGGCCATTCCCGGCGGGCACATACTGCGCAACGCATGCGGGTGTCTGCGGCGCGGGCATGCTCGATGCCGGTGCCGCCGTTGCGCTGGCGAAAGGCAATCCGAGTGTGCATGCATCGACGTCGGCAAGCGCAGTGGTCGCAAACAACGCGGTCACGCTCACAGCGACCGGCAGTGCAGGCCTCGTCAACACCATCACGAGCGTGCAGTGGGCGCAGACTTCTGGGCCATCCGTCAGCCTTACCACAGCCGGCCCCGATAGCAACGGCAATTACACCGCCACATTCACGCCGTCCGCGGCGGGCACCTACGCCTTCAACGTCACGTTGACGAGCAACACCGGCGCGACCGCCACGGATACCGCGAACGTGACAGTCACTGCAGCAGCCAGCGCCAACACCCCGCCTGCTGCGACCTCCAGCGGCGGCGGTGGCGGTGGCGCCATCGGTCTGGCCGGCGCAGCATTGCTGCTGGCCGCCGGTTTGGCCGGTCGTCGGCGTCGCGCTAAGTAAGCCTATTTGTACTTTCGGCCCGCGTCTTCATTGGACGCGGGCATTTTTCCCCCTCCTGCTTTAACCCCTCCGGCGTTCCGCTGCTCACCTATGCAGCCGATTGTCTGCGAAGACCCCACTCCCCCAGCACCCACACCAGCAATCCGCTCACCGCACCAAACGCATGAGCGATGCGCACCACGCCAAACCCCCAGTGCGGGTCATAGGCGACGGGCGACAGCCACGATTGCTCGAGCCACACTTTCACCAGCACGCCCACACACAGCGCCACGCCAATCCAGCGCGAGAAGCGATCTTCGGCCCCGTCGGCGGACGGTTTCAGCAGCCGCAGCCCGCCCCATGCCGCCAGACCATGCAGCGCGCCAGAGAGCCCGCCGTACCACTGCACCGTCGGCCGAGTGAGCAAAGCGATCTGTACGAGCACGCCGCACACCACCAGCGCTCCAACGATGGCTTGCGGCCGCAACACGCGCGCCAGCAGCAGGATGAGCCCCACCGCGGCCATTGCATCCGCCAACCAATGCCACGTATCCAGATGCACCCACATGGCGGTCACGATGCGCCACCACTGCCCCGCGCGCACAGCCTCGCGTTGATACAGCCCGAACGCGTACAGCCACGGCACGAACGAGAACGCCGCCGACAGCGCAGCCACAACGGCGCACGCGCCCCATGTGTGCAGCGCGTGCCGATGCGCCGTCATTGCGCGGGCCCGAACACCTGCTCCCACAATGCACGCACGTGGCCGGCTTCGCGCGCGCAGGTGCCGACGGGTACGCGCGCGGCGGACTGCCCGTCAAGCCGCAACTTGTGCTGGCGTGCGCGGAAATCACGGTAGGCATCGGCCACCTGCGCGGCCGCCGTCGCGTCAATCAACCCGAGTTCGCCAGCCATGCGTAGCAGCGCGATATTTCCCTTGTTGAGGGTCAGCTCGGCATGCGCCGCGCTGTGCAACAGCACCAGGAATTGCACGGTGAACTCGATATCGACCATGCCCCCGCGATCGTGCTTGAGATCAAACAGCCCGGTCGGGTTCGCATGGCCTTCCGCCACGCGTTCGCGCATGGCCACGATCTCGTCGCGCAGCGGCCCGGGATCGCGCTCCTGGCGCAACACGGCGGTACGGAGCGCCTCAAAACGCTCGCCGATTTCCGCATCGCCCGCGCAGAAGCGTGCACGCGTGAGCGCCTGGTGTTCCCACACCCACGCAGCGTTGTCGCCCTCGCGCATCTGATAGCGGCGGAAGGCTTCGAAGTGCGTGACCATCAAACCCGCCGCACCGTTCGGTCGCAAGCGCGTATCGACGTCGAACAGCGTGCCCGCGGCGGTATGGCTGGTCAGCCACGTGATGAGCTTGCGCGCGAATGACGCGTAGACATCGGGTGCGCGTTCGTCATCGTCGTCATACAGGAAGATGATGTCGAGGTCTGACGCATAGCCGAGTTCCTTGCCGCCCAGCCGCCCGTAGGCAACCACGGCAAAACGTGGCACCTCCCGATGGCGGGTGGCGACCTGCTGCCAGACGGTTTCAAGCGTGAGGTCCAGCACGGCGTCGGCCAGATCGGAGAGCCGGTCGCTGATGTGCTCGACACTCAGCATGCCCTGCAGGTCCTGTAGCAGCACGCGGAAAGTTTCTGCATGGTGCTCCTGGCGCAGGATGTCCATCTGCATCTCGACGTGGTCGGACGCTGCCTGCAGGCGCTCTCGCACGCGCGCCCTGAACGCTGGCCAGTCGGGCTCGGCCGACAGCGCTTCCACATCGAGCAGCTCATCGAGCAGTTGCGGATGGCGTGTGAGGTAGTCCGCCGCCCAGCGCGATGCATGGAGCGTGTGGGCCACGCGCTCCATGGCCTGCGGGTATTCGCTCAGCAGCGACAGGTACGACGAACGCCGGCTGATCGCATCAAAGAAATCGAGAAAGCGCGCGATGGTGACATCGGCATCGGTCTGCCGCGATGCCTGATCAAGCGCACGGTTGATCAGCAAGTCGAAACGCTGCCGGCTGACTTCGGACAACGCCCGATAACGCGGCGAATTGCGCGTTGCACGCAGCCGCTCCAGCACGCTCTCCGGATTTGCATAGCCGAGTTCGGCGAGTTGTACGCGGGCGGTTTCGGTGTGCTCGTCGTCGAGCAGGTCTGCGTGCCAGACCGCGGCGCACGGCGGCTGGCTGTCCTGCTTGTCGGAGAAGGTCTGCTCGAAATGCTGTGCAACTTCGTCCTGATACGTCTCAAGCGTGGTGACCAGCGCCGCATAGTCGTCAAAGCCCATCATGTGCGCCACGCGCAGTTGGTCTTCCGGCGAGCCCGGCAGGTTGTGCGTCTGCGCGTCTTCGATGTACTGCAGGCGATGTTCAAGCTGGCGCAGGAAGCGGTACGCCTCGGTCAGGCGCTCCACCGCTTCGGGCTCGATCAGGCCGCGCTCCGCCGCCACCCGCAGCACCTCCAGCGTGGGCCGCACGCGCAGCCCGAAATCCTGCCCGCCGCGAATGAGCTGAAACACCTGCGCGACAAATTCGATCTCGCGGATGCCGCCGCGCCCGAGCTTGATGTTGGGCGAGCGCGCCTGCAGGTGGCCCGTGTCATCGCGCTGCTGGTTGGCACCGTTGCTGCGCTTGGCTGCCTCGTTGCGGATCTGCGCATGCAGCGCGCGAATGGCGGAGATCACGCCGTAATCGAGATAGCGCCGGAACACAAACGGGCCCGTCACGCGATCCAGCTGCTGGATCACGCGGGCGGCATGCGGGCTGGTCGGGTCGGTGATCACGCGGCCCTTGATCCAGGCGTAGCGCTCCCATTCGCGGCCCTGCACAACGAAATACTCCTCCAACATGCCGAGGCTGCACGCGAGCGGCCCCGCATCGCCGTTCGGACGCAGGCGCATGTCGACGCGGAAGACGTAGCCATCCTCTGTCACATCGGCCAGCGCGTTGATCAGCCGCCGGCCAAGCTTCGTGAAATATTCATGATTGGAGAGGGGGCGCGCACCACCCTGGGTGTCGCCGTCGTCGTCGTAGAGAAAGATCAGGTCAATGTCGGACGAGACGTTTAGTTCCCGCCCACCCAGCTTGCCCATGCCGACCACCACCAGTTCCTGCACCTCGCCGGAGGATTGCCCGATCGGCTGGCCGTGCAGGGCGCTCAGTTCCTGGCCGATCACGGAAACGGCCGTGCGCACGGCAAACTCGGCCAGGTCGGTCATCGTGCCCGTCACCTCATCGAGCGTCGCGGCGCCGGACAGATCGCGCTCAACCAGTGCACCGAAGACTTCATTGCGCAGCAGCCGCAAGGCGCGCTTGAGCGCGGCCTCGACTTCCACAGCCTTCGTGTCGAACAGTTCGGCAAAGCGCGCCGACAGCCAGGCCACGTCAATCGGACGGCCTGCGCCGGCCTGCACGCGCTCGGCCCAGCCCGGGCGTGCTTGCGCCTGACGCTGGAGGTAGCGCGAATACGTAAGCGCAAAAGGCAGCGCAGCAGCGGGGGCTTCCGGGGCACGGGCTGGAGCTTGCAGAAATGGCTGGGCGGACAAGGCGGAATCAGTCATGCGGACCCATCGAGCATTGGCGGAAACGTCCATTCTCGCTGAAATGCGCGCCGATATACGCAGGGCCATCCGTGATCACGAACGTCCACGGGCATTGAGCGTGCTTGCCGCTGAGCAGGCGCAACGCCCAACCCCAAATGTGGCGCCGCCTGCTGAATATCGGATAATCCGCATCATGCCTCGCCCGTCCCAGCCCCCAGAATCGCCGAAGTCCGATGGTGGACACGCCAGCACCCTGTCCACACGCGGGGGGGGCCGGCCCACGGCCTGGGCATGGCTGGTACGGCTTGCCCGCCGGGTCGGCGCGGGCATCGGGGCTGCTTTTCGCGCCCCGATCTGGCGCAAGCTGTGGCGGGTGCTCTGGAAGACGGCCGCCGCGCTGGCCGTCTTGGCCGTCGTCGGCATGCTGGCGGTGCGCTTCATCCTGTGGCCGCGCGCGAGCGTGGCACGCGAATGGATGCAGCGCGAGGCGTCCAGCGCACTGCACGCCACGGTGGACATCGGCTCGCTTGAGACCTACTGGGAGGGCTGGCACCCGGCATTCCGCGCCCAGCGCATCGACGCGCACGACACCGCGGGCCGCCGCACCTTCGCGATACAGGACGTGCAGGCGCGGCTGTCCTGGCGCTCGTTGCTGCGCATGCAGATCACCTTTGCCGCCCTGCACGCCAGCCAGGCCGACGTGCTGGTACGGCGCGATACGCAGGGCGCCCTGCTCGTCGCCGGCATGCCGCTCGGCCCCGACACCGGCGGCGACAGCAATTTCCTTGATCAGTTGCTCTCCCAGGGCGACATCGATTTCCAGCAAGGCGCCGTCCGCTGGCTTGACGAACAGCAGAAGCTGCCTGAAGTGGCGCTGGGCAATGTGCGGGTGCAGCTACACAGCGGCCCGACGCGCCACCGGCTGGAGGCCAGCGGAACCTCGGCCACGCTGTTCAACGGTCCCATCAAACTGCACGCCGATTTCCGTCACGACCTGCTCGCCCGGCCCGGCGACTGGCGCCACTGGCACGGCCAGGCCTCCTGGCAGGTCGATACGCTGCAGTTGGCTGCCGTGCAGCGCTACGTGCCCGTGCTGGCCGCCGCCAAGAGCGGCACGCTCACCTCCGACGGCTCGGTGGAGTTCGCCGGCGGCGTGTTCACGCGCAGCCAGGCACGCCTGACCGGGCAACAGCTTGATCTCCAGGTCCGCAAGGATCTGGACCCGCTGCAGTTGCGCAGCCTCCAGGCGCTGGCCACGCATCAGCGCAACGCGCGAGGCGAGCACGCCTTGCGCCTCGACACGCTGCTCTGGCAACCGCTGAACCCGCCCGCCCAACCGCCGTCGGTACCCGAACTGGCAGGCCCCGGCATCCAGGCGCCGACCAACCCGGCTGGCACGCCGCGCGGCGTGCGCAATGTCACCGTCGGGTGGGCGCTCGACGCGCGCGATGCGCTGCGCAGCCTGCAGGTCAAGGCCACGACACTGGATTTGGCCGACCTGCGCAACATCGCCACCGCGCTGCCGCTGCCCGCCGGCGTGCTCGAACCACTGCGGACAAAGCAGCCGTCCGGCCGCATCGACGATCTGGACATCAACTGGCAGCGCGATGTCTCCCGCTGGCGGCCAAATACGCCGGCGCCGGTGCACTTCACCGGCCGCGCCACGATGCGCCAGGTCTCGTTCGGCCCCGGTGCGCTGCCCGCGGTACCGCCGGGCCAGCATCCCGAGCCAGCCGTGCCCGGCGTTGAAAACCTCTCCGGCAACGCCGTCTTCTCCGACGACAAGGGCACGCTGCGCATCGAGTCCAACGACACCGCCCTACTGCTGCCTGGCACCTTTGCCGACGCGCGCGTGCCGCTGGACCGGCTACAGGGCACGTTCAACTGGACATATCGCAAGCAGGAACTGGTTGTCGCCAGCGACAACCTCGCGTTCTCCAACGACGACCTGTCAGCGCGTATCACGGGCAGCTATCGCCACGCGCCAGACACCAGCCATCTCGGCACCATCGACCTGAAAGGCACGCTCGACCGTGCCAACGTTCCGCGTGTGCCGCGCTACCTGCCGCTGTCGATCGGACAGCATCTGCGCGACTACCTGGGCGGTGCGCTGCAAGCCGGCACGGCGAATAACGTCGGGTTCGCACTGGCAGGTGATCTGCACGACTTTCCGTTCCGTCCGCCGCACAAAGGTGTCTTCCGCGTGGAAGTGCCGATCCAGGACGTAACTTACCAATCAGCGCCGGCCGAAGCCGGGCACAACCTGCCGGGCCGCGTGCCCACGCACCCGGGCGACTGGCCGGCGTTCACCAACATCGACGGGACAGTGATCTTCGATCGCGCGTCCCTGGCCTTCAAGGTTGCGCGCGCCAAGGTGATGGGTGTGAACTTGCAGGACGTGAATGGCAGGCTGCCCGACATGGGCGACCACAACCCGCTACTCACCATCGAGGGCCGCGGCGACGGCGCCACGCAAAACTTCCTGCAATACGTTGAGGCCAGCCCCATCGGCCAGTGGATCGGCCACTTCACCAAGGACGCGCGCGCCCAGGGCAACGCCACGCTGGCGCTCAAGCTGGACCTGCCGCTGCACGAGATGCATTCGACGCGCGCCCAGGGCAGCGTCACGTTCCTGCGCAATGACGTCACGCTGGTTCCGCAGGCGCCGCCGCTCACCGATGTCAACGGCGCGCTGACCTTCACGCAAAAAGGCATCGGTTTCGACAACCTGCGCGCGCGCTTTGCCGGCGGCGAAATCCGCCCCACGGGTGGCACCGCGCCCGATGGCACGATCCGCATCCAGGTGGCGGGCACCGCATCGGCACAAGGGCTGCGTGAGACGACGCCGGAAAACAGCCCGGTGGCCGCCGTTGCACGCTCGCTGGAGGGCAGCGCGCCTTACAGCGCGACCATCAGCGTCAAGCAGCATCGCCCGCTCATCCAGGTGCAGTCCGACCTCACGCCGATGACGGTGCGTCTGCCGGCGCCGCTCAACAAGGCCGCCGGGCAGCCGTTGCCGGTGCGTTTCGAGATGCAGCCGCTGGCTTCCAACAACGCCATCGACGAAATCGTTTTGCAGGTCGGCAATATCGTCAGTGCGCGCTACGAGCAACGCAGCACGGGCAACGGCGTCGAGGTGCTGCGAGGCGGGATCGGCGTGCGGCAACCGGTGCCGCAACCGCAGGAGGGCGTGCAGGCCAACCTGGCGCTGGATCAACTGGACATCGACGCCTGGCGCCATGTCTTTGCCGCACCCGCCGCAGACAAGAGCGCCGGCCAGATTGCCGCCGAACATGCCACCAATGCTCCAAACGCCTCCGACAGCCACAGCGCGTATCTGCCCAGCCACCTGAGCGCCCGCGCGCAAACGCTGCGCATCCTGGGCCGCGACTTCAACGCCGTGCGCATCGATGCGACGCGCGACGGCCCCAACTGGCAATCGACCATCGATTCGCGCGAGATTGCAGGCAGCGCGCGCTGGCACGCCGAAAGCGCCGCCGTGCCCTTCGGCGAGCTGACGATGCGCCTGTCGCGCATGAGCATCCCAGACGCCAAGGAAGAGACGGCGCTCACCGAATCGCTGGCCAGCAGCTCGCAGGAAATTCCATCGCTCGACCTCGTCGCCGACAAATTCGACCTACGCGGCAAGGCGCTCGGCAAGCTGGAGATCAAGGCGCGCAGCCAGATCACCGACGGTGCGCCGGTGTGGACGCTCGAAACGCTGAAGATCGAGCAGCCTGCTGCCACGCTCACGGCCCACGGTACGTGGCGCATCCCGCGACGCCTGCGCGGCGGCGGTGATGATCCCGAGCGCCGGACGTTGCTCGACTTCAACCTGGATCTGCGCGACACCGGCGAGCTGCTGCAAAAAATGGGCTTCGCCAAGGTGATCGACGGTGCCAAGGGCAAGCTCGAAGGCCGCGTGGTCTGGCGCGGCTCGCCCATGTCGATCGACTACCCGACGCTCAACGGCCGCATGGCGCTGAACCTGGAGCGCGGCCAGTTCCTCCCGGTCGATCCGGGCCTGGCCAAGCTGGCGGGCGTGCTGAGCCTGCAGGGGCTGCTGCATTTCGCGACCGACCTGCGCAGCGCCACCGGGCGCGGCACGCCGTTCGAGAGCGTGGCAGCCACCGGCACCATCGCCAGCGGCATCGCCCACACTGAAGATTTTGCCGTCAAGGGCCCGCAATTCCAGGTGGCCATGCAGGGCTCGGCCAACATCCTGGATGAAACGCAGGACCTGCGCGTCAAGGTCACGCCCAAGGTGGACGCCACGTCGGCCTCGCTGGCGGCGGCGTTCATCAATCCGGCCATCGGGCTGGGCACGCTGGCCGCGCAGTTGGTCCTGGGCGACCAGTTGTCGAAGGCATTCGTCACGCAATACCACGTGACCGGTAGCTGGGCCGATCCGAAGATCGAGAAAGTCGCATCCAACGGTAATTCCGGCAGCCAATCGCAAACCTCGGCAAAATAGGGCCCATGACTTCGACCACCGTTGCTCCGGCCTCCGCCGCTTCCGGCATGGATGCGCCTTTCGAGGCACCTTTTCGTGTCGCCGCCATCCAGACGGTGACGGCCATCGATGTGGACGCCAACCTGGCGCGCGCAGATGCGCTGCTCGCCGAGGCCGCCGCGCAGGGCGCGCAACTCGCGCTGCTGCCCGAGTACTTCTGCATGATGGGCCGCAAGGACACCGACAAGGTCGCCATCCGCGAAGGCGACGAGGATGGCCCGATCCAGAGCTTCCTCGCCGATGCCGCGCGACGCCACAGGCTGTGGCTCGTCGGCGGCACCTTGCCCATGTGGTGCGAAGACGCACAGCGCGTGCGCAATACGTCTCTCACATTCAACCCGGCCGGATTGCGCGTCGCGCGCTACGACAAGATCCACCTGTTCAACTTCGTGCGCGGTGAAGAACGCTACGACGAAGCCCGCACCATCGAGCCCGGCGCCACGCCGGTCGCCTTCGATGCGCCGTGCGGCCGCGTGGGCATGTCGGTGTGCTACGACCTGCGCTTTCCCGAGCTGTACCGGGCGCTGGCGTCGCAGGGCAACCTGAACTTGATTCTGATGCCGGCGGCCTTCACCTACGTGACGGGCGCCGCGCACTGGGAAATCCTGCTGCGCGCCCGCGCCATCGAGAACCAGTGTTATGTGCTGGCCGCCGCTCAGGGCGGGCGCCATGAAAACGGCCGCCGCACGTGGGGGCATTCCATGTTGATCGACCCGTGGGGGGAAATCATCGCCTCCGTTCCTGAGGGCGAAGGGGTTGCCATCGGCGACATGGACCCCGCCCGCATCGCCCAAGTGCGCCGGGATCTGCCGGCGCTCAAGCACCGCGTGATGTAAGCCAATCGAATTTTTTGCGAGAACCGACCATGAACGCAGGCGACATCGCCATCCAGAATCTGTCCATCGCGCGCCGCGTGCTGCTCGATCCGTACGGCCTTGATGAAGCGCATCTGCAGCGCGCGCTGGCCGACATCTTCACGCACCGCGTGAACTATGCCGATCTGTACTTCCAGTACACCCGCAACGAGGCATGGAGCCTGGAAGAAGGCATCGTCAAATCCGGCAGCTTCAGCATCGACCAGGGTGTGGGCGTACGCGCCGTCTCGGGCGACCGCACCGCGTTTGCGTATTCCGACGACATCAGCCTGCCCGCGCTGATGCAGGCTGCCGGTGCCACGCGCACCATCGGCAAAGCTGGCGCCGGCCGCGTGAAGGTGGCGGGCAGCCTTGCCAGCACCCCGGGCAGCCACTCGCTCTATGCACCGAACGACCCGCTCGATTCGATGACGGCCTCCGAAAAGGTTGCCCTGCTCGAGCGGATCGAAAAGCTCGCCCGCGCCAAAGACCCGCGCGTGGTGCAGGTGATGGCCGGCCTGGCCGGTGAATACGACGTGATGCTCGTTGCGCGCAGCGACGGCGTGATCGCCGCGGATGTGCGCCCGCTGGTGCGCATTTCCGTCACCGTCATCGCCGAGCAGAACGGGCGCCGTGAAATGGGTAGCTCCGGCGGCGGCGGCCGCTATGCCTATGGCTACTTCACCGACGAACTGCTGCGCGAATACGTGGACGAGGCGGTCTCTTCCGCGCTCGTCAACCTGGAAGCCAAGCCGGCACCGGCCGGCACGATGACGGTGGTGCTCGGCCCGGGCTGGCCCGGCGTGCTGCTGCACGAGGCCATCGGCCACGGGCTCGAAGGCGACTTCAACCGCAAGGGCTCGTCGGCGTTTTCCGGCCGCATGGGCGAACGCGTGGCGGCCAAGGGCGTCACCGTGGTCGACGACGGCACGCTGGCCAACCGCCGCGGCTCCCTGAACCTCGATGACGAAGGCAACCCCACGCAGTGCAACACGCTCATCGAAGACGGCATCCTCACCGGCTACATGCAGGACACGCTCAACGCGCGCCTGATGAAGATGCCCGTGACCGGCAACGCGCGCCGCGAGAGCTACGCCGCCCTGCCGATGCCGCGCATGACCAACACCTACATGCTGGGCGGCGACAAGGATCCGCAAGAGATCATCGCGAGCGTCAAGAAGGGCCTGTATGCTGTCAACTTTGGCGGCGGCCAGGTCGACATCACCAACGGCAAGTTCGTGTTCTCGGCCAGCGAGGCCTACATGATCGAGGACGGCAAGATCACCGCTCCGGTCAAGGGCGCGACGCTGGTCGGCAGCGGCCCGGAATCGCTCAAGCACGTGACCATGATCGGCAACGACATGCGCCTCGATTCGGGTATCGGCGTGTGCGGCAAGGAAGGCCAGAGCGTGCCGGTGGGCGTCGGTCAGCCGACGCTGCGCATGGAGAACATGACGGTGGGCGGCACGGCTTAATCGCCCTGAAACCGTCGTCTTGACGCCGCAGGCCCGGAAAATCCGCGCTTGCGGCCCTCAAAAAAAGGGTTTATAAAGACGGTTCGATTGGTGCGGCGCAGTAGTTCCAAGTCACCCACGCGCCACAATTTTTCCTGCATTGCCTGGTTTTCCTCTCATGTCCTTCGCCAAGTTTTTTTACTTTTACTTTTGGCATCTCGCACCGCTGGCGGAAGGAGAGGGGCGCTTGCAGCAAAAATAAAGCACCCAGCAGATACCGAAAACCGCCAGCGACCCTGGCGGTTTTTTTTCGCCCAGTCACCTGCCCCACCCCGGCACCGACGCGAAACATGATCCGAACACAGTAGACGTTTCCAATAGAACTCAAGACACATCCCCGGAGCTTTCCATGCCGAAGAACACCGACGATTTGCGCATTCGCGAACTGAAAGAGCTGACGCCGCCCTCGCATCTGATCCGCGAATTCCCGTGCAGCGACACCGTGTCCGACCTGATCTACCAAAGCCGGAACGCGATGCACCGCATCCTGCATGGCATGGACGACCGCCTGATCGTCATCATCGGCCCCTGCTCCATCCACGACACCAAGGCAGCGATGGACTACGCCCGCCGCCTGGTCGAGCAGCGCGAGCGCTTCAAGAACGAGCTGGAAATCGTGATGCGCGTGTACTTCGAGAAGCCGCGCACAACCGTCGGCTGGAAGGGTCTGATCAACGATCCGCACATGGACGGCAGCTTCAAGATCAACGACGGCCTGCGCACCGCGCGCGAGCTGCTGATGAACATCAACGAACTGGGCCTGCCCGCCGGCACCGAATACCTCGACGTGATCAGCCCGCAGTACATCGCCGATCTGGTGAGCTGGGGCGCCATCGGCGCGCGCACCACCGAAAGCCAGGTGCACCGCGAACTGGCTTCCGGCCTGTCGTGCCCGGTCGGCTTCAAGAACGGCACCGACGGCAACGTGAAGATCGCCGTGGACGCCATCAAGGCCGCATCGCAGCCGCACCACTTCCTGTCGGTCACCAAGGGCGGCCACTCGGCCATCGTGTCGACGGCAGGCAACGAGGATTGCCACATCATCCTGCGCGGCGGCAAGGCGCCCAACTATGACGCGGCCAGCGTGCAGGAAGCCTGCGACGCCATCTCCAAGTCGGGCCTGGCCGCGCGCCTGATGATCGACGCATCGCACGCCAACAGCAGCAAGAAGCACGAGAACCAGATTCCGGTGTGCGAAGACATCGCCCGCCAGATGGCTGCCGGTGACAACCGCATCGTCGGGGTGATGGTGGAATCGCACATCAATGCCGGCCGCCAGGACCACGTGCAAGGCACGCCGGTGTCCGACCTGGCCTACGGCCAGAGCGTGACCGACGCCTGCATCGGCTGGGACGATTCGGTGAAGGTGCTGGAAACGCTGGCCGACGCCGTGCGCAAGCGCCGTCTGGTACCGGGCAGCGGCAACTAAGACGCCCTCAGCGTGATTGGAAAGGACGCCTGCGGGCGTCCTTTTTGTTTGCGCGCGCATCAAAGCTCAGATCTATAACAAATGTGAGCGAAACGTATCAAAGTCACACAAGTGCGTTGTCTTTGACATATCGTAGGTGGGTTTCCCCCTGCTCTTTCGGAGGCACCCATGGCAGACAACCTGGCGGACACCGCCGTCAACACCGCAAGCAAGTACCAGGCAATCGTGGCGCAATACGCCACCGACGTCGGCATGAAGATCCTCGGCGCGATCGTTTTCTGGGTGGTCGGCCGCTGGCTGATCAATCTGGCGGTGCGCATGGTGGAAGGCTCGTTGAGCCGACAGAAGGTCGATCCGACCGTGCTGCGGTATGTCGGCTCCATCATCACCGTCACGCTGAATGTGCTGCTGGTGATCGGCATCCTCGGCTATTTCGGCATCCAGACGACGACGTTCGCGGCGCTGATTGCCGCAGCCGGTGTGGCGATCGGCATGGCATGGTCGGGCCTGCTGTCGAACTTTGCTGCGGGCGCGTTCCTGATCGTGCTGCGGCCGTTCAAGGTGGGCGACTTCGTGACGGCCGGCGGCGTGACGGGCACCATCAAGGAGATCGGCCTGTTTGCCACGACCATCAACACGCCAGACAACGTGGTCAGCATTGTCGGCAACGGCAAGATCTTCGCGGACACGATCCAGAACTACACCTCCAACCCCTTCCGCCGCGTCGAGCTGAAGGCACAACTGGCCGGAAGCGCCGACCACCGCGCCGCCATCGCGCTGCTCAAGGAGAAGGTGGCCGCCATTCCCAACGTGCTGACCGAACCGGCGGTCGATGTTGAAATCCTGGAATTCAACCTGGTCGGGCCGGTGCTGGCCGTGCGCCCGTACACGCACAACGACAACTACTGGCAGGTCTATTTCGACACCAACCGCACCATCAAGGAAGCGCTGGCCGAAGCCGGCTTCCCGGCGCCGACGCCATCGCAGGCGCTGACCATCACCACGCCGGGGCAATTGGCGGGGCTGGCCGCCGTGGCGCAAAGCACGACGACACCAACGAGCGTGAACTAAGTCAGCGCTGCAAGAAAATGGCCCGGCGAGTTGCCGTCACTCGCCGGGCCGTTTTGTTTGGTGCCGACGGTGATTACGCCGGCTTGTGCTCGTCGCGTTTCCAGAGGACGTCCGTGCCGCCATCTGCGCGATTGAGCACGCGCGCCAGCACGAACAGCAGGTCCGACAGTCGATTGACGTATTGGCGCGGCGCCTCGCCAATGGTCTCGGCGCGGCCGAGTGCGACGATGCTGCGCTCGGCACGGCGCGCGACGGTGCGGCAGACATGCGCCTGGGCCGCAGCGCGGCTGCCGCCGGGCAGGATGAATTCGGCCAACCGCGGAAGATCGGCGTTGTAGTCGGCCAGCCATTGGTCGAGCCGCAACACGTGCGCGGTCGTCACCATCGTGTAGCCCGGAATGCAGAGTTCGCCACCCAGATCGAACAGGTCGTGCTGGATGGCGGTGAGCGCCGTGCGCACGCCGTCGGGCAGCGTTTCCGTCAGCAGCACGCCGATGTGCGAGTTCAGCTCGTCGACGTCGCCGATGGCGGCGATGCGCAGGCTGTCCTTGGCCGTGCGGCTACCGTCGCCGAGGCCGGTGGTGCCGTCGTCGCCGGTGCGTGTGGCGATCTTCGATAAGCGGTTGCCCACGGTGCGTCTCCCTGTATCGCGTCAATGTTGGTGGCGCCATTATCGCAAGGGCGGCACGACCCCGGCGTTAGAATGACAGCCCGAGCCGGCTTCAGACCGCTGCCCCACGCGAGACGCCATGAACCATCCAGCCCCGCCCTCCCAGATCATCCGCAAGCCGATTCCCCCGGCCATGCTCGACGCGCTGCGCACCCGCTTCGGCGATCGCGTCTCCATGAGCGAAGCCGTGCGCGCCCACCACGGCCGCGATGAATCCGCCTACGACCCGATGCTGCCCGACGCCGTCGTCTTCGCGCAGACCACCGAGGAAGTCGCTGCCGTCGCCAAGCTCTGCTTCGAGCACGAGATTCCGCTGATCCCGTATGGCGCCGGATCGTCGCTCGAAGGCCATCTGCTGGCCGTGGCCGGTGGCGTGAGCCTCGATCTCTCGCAGATGAACCACGTGCTGTCGGTGCACTCCGAAGACCTGACGGTGACGGTCGAGCCGGGCGTCACGCGCAAGCAGCTCAATACCGAGATTCGCGATACCGGTTTGTTCTTCCCGATCGACCCGGGCGCGGATGCATCCATCGGCGGCATGTGCGCGACGCGCGCTTCGGGCACCAACGCCGTGCGTTACGGCACGATGCGCGAAAACGTCCTGAACCTGACGGTGGTCACCGCTGACGGCCACATCATCAAGACGGCCAACCGCGCACGTAAATCGTCGGCGGGGTATGACCTCACACGCCTCTTCATCGGCAGCGAGGGGACGCTTGGCATCATCACCGAGATCACGCTGAAGCTGTATCCGCAGCCCGAAGCGGTATCCGCGGCCGTGTGCGCCTTCCCGAGCATGGGCGATGCGGTGTCGGCAGTGATCGACACTATCCAGATGGGCGTGCCGATTGCGCGCGTGGAATTTGTCGATGCGCTGGCCATCCGCGCGATCAACCAGTACGACAAGCTCACGCTGCCCGAGATGCCGACGCTGTTCTTCGAGTTTCACGGCTCGGAGCACGGCGTGCAGGAGCAGGCCGAGACCGTCCAGCAGATCACTGCTGAACACAAGGGCCAAGGCTTCGAATGGGCCACGCGCCCCGAAGACCGCAGCCGCCTGTGGAACGCTCGCCACAACGCCTATTTCGCCTTTCTGCAACTCAAGCCGGGCTGCCGCGCCGTCACCACCGACGTATGCGTGCCGATCTCGCGCCTGGCTGAATGCGTGGTCGAGACCGAGAAGGACCTGCTTGCCAGCGCGCTGCAGCTGCCCGCCCCCATCGTCGGCCACGTGGGCGACGGCAACTTCCACGTTGCGCTGCTGATCGACCCGAACAAGCCGGAAGAACTGGAAGAGGCCGAGCGCATCAACCAGCGCATCGTCGCCCGTGCAATTGCCATGGACGGCACCTGCACGGGCGAGCATGGCGTGGGTCTGCACAAGATGGACTTCCTCATCGCCGAACACGGCAACGATGCGATCGACCTGATGCGCAGCATCAAGCAGGCGCTGGACCCGAAGCACGTCCTGAACCCCGGCAAGATCTTCCACGTGTAACCGATTCACCTACCAGCGACCGCCCGCATGTCTTCCGTCTTCAAGCGCGTTCCTCCGCTGCATCTGTTGATTGCCTTCGAGGCCGGGGCGCGCCATGCGAGCTTCGCGCGCGCGGCCGAAGAACTGTCCGTCACGCCCAGCGCGGTATCGCACCGCATCAAGAATCTGGAAGAGCTGTGGGGCGAAGACCTCTTCGTGCGCACGGGCACGGCGTTGCGGCTGACCGCCGCGGGCACGCGCTACCTGCGCAGTGTGCAAGTGGCGCTCGACACCCTGCACGAACTGGCACGGCCGGAATTCAGCAAGCAGCGCGCGCGGCTGCGCGTGGCGATTCCGCCCACGTTCGGACGCCAGCACCTCGTGTCGCGTCTGCCGGAGTTCAACGCGCTGTACCCGCACATCGATCTGGAACTGCATCTCTCCATCCCGTTCCTCGACGTGAAAGCCGAGGACACCGATGTCGAAATCCGCTACGGCACCGGCCGCTATCCGGACCTGAAGACCACGCTGCTGCTCAACGAGCCGGTCTTCCCGGCGTGCGGGCGGGCCTACTTCGAGCAGATCAGCGGCAACACCATCACCGAAGCGTCGCAGTTGCTGAACCTCACGCTGCTGCGCAGCCCGCTGGAGCCCTGGCGCCCATGGTTCGAGGCGGCCGGGCTGGACGCGGCGGAGCCTGCGACCGGCTCGCTGTTCAACGACATCGGCCTGATGCTCGAAGCCGTCGCCTCCAACCAGGGCGTGGCGCTGGTGCGTCAAGCCATGGCGCGCAACTGGCTGGCTTCGGGGCAGATCGTGCGGCTGCTGGACATCGAATCGGCGTCGCCACATGCTTATTACATTGTCCAGCGCGAGCAGGCGCCGATGAAGCCCGAGGCGCGGCATTTTGTGGATTGGTTGCTTGGGCTGGATTGGTAAACCGCTCAGCGGCCGGCCCCCGAGCCTCGCGGCTGGGTCTCGAACTACCGGATTCGAAACTTTTAGTTTCGACGTTGAAGCCCTGAACCCTCAGCGCTGATGAAAAAAACAGCAACGTCGGGGCAAAAAGCGTCATGGGTCGAGCCCCAGGGCCTCGAAGTTGACGTTCCGAACGTCATCGTTGCTGCTTTTTTCATCAACGCCGATCCTATTTGCCTCACGCGCGAGGTACCTGAACCTCGGATTCGATACTTTTAGTGTGAAGCTCGGTGCTTTGCACCCCACCGTCGGCGGTTGAAGGCTCGATCGTGGAGGTCAGGCTCGCGCGAATGGGCAATGAAACCTTGCTGCCCCGCGATGAACCGCATTGGCCGCTCCGGCGAGCCAAATTCATCGCAGCAAAAGTCCTTAACACGCCGCATGGCGCGGCGGCCGGGCTATAGTGCCCTCCATCCCGGCCACCGCTGCCGGGCACAACGATGAGAGACACCCCATGAACGCATCGCTGTCCGCCACCGCTCGCGATCCGTCTGCCCTGCAGGCTGAGCTGACCGCCGCGCTGTCCCAGATCGTGTCCGACGACGCGCTGCTCTGGGAGCGCGAAGACACCACCCCGTATGAATGCGACGGCTTGGCCGCTTACCGGCAGGTGCCGCTGGCCGTCGTGCTGCCGGATACCGAGGCGCAGGTCGTCGAAATCCTGCGCGTGTGCCACCGCATGGGCGTGCCCGTGGTGCCGCGCGGCGCGGGGACGAGCCTGTCGGGCGGTGCGATGCCGACGCCGGGCGGGCTGGTGCTGTCGCTGGCCAAGTTCAAGCGCATCATCAAGGTGGACCCATACACGCGTACGGCGGTGGTCCAGCCGGGCGTACGCAACCTCGCCATTTCGGAAGCCGCCAACCCGCACGGGTTGTATTACGCGCCCGATCCGTCATCCCAGATTGCCTGCACCATCGGCGGCAACGTGAACGAGAACTCCGGCGGCGTGCATTGCCTGAAGTACGGCCTGACCGTGCACAACGTGCTGCGCGTGCGCGCCGTGATGATGGACGGCGAGGTGGTTGAATTCGGCAGCGAGGCGCCCGACGCCCCCGGCCTGGACCTGCTGGCCACGGTGATCGGCTCCGAAGGCATGCTGGCCGTGGTGACGGAAGTGACCGTGCGCCTGATCCCCAAGCCGCAACTCGCGCAGGTGATCATGGCGAGCTTCGACGACGTGGAATCCGGCGGCAACGCCGTGGCCGACGTGATTGCCGCGGGCATCATCCCGGCGGGGCTGGAAATGATGGACAAGCCCGCCACCGCTGCCGTTGAGGAATTCGTCTGCGCCGGCTACGACCTCGACGCGGCCGCCATCCTGCTGTGCGAATCCGACGGCACGCCCGAAGAAGTGGCCGAAGAGATCGCGCGCATGAGCGAAGTGCTGCGCGCCTCCGGTGCCACGCGCATCCAGGTCTCGCAAAGCGAAGCCGAGCGCCTGAAGTTCTGGAGCGGTCGCAAGAATGCCTTCCCGGCAGCCGGGCGCATTTCGCCGGACTACTACTGCATGGACGGCACCATCCCGCGCAAGCACATTGGCACGCTGCTGCGGCGCATCCAGCAGATGGAGCAGAAGTACGCCCTGCGCTGCATCAACGTGTTCCACGCGGGCGACGGCAACATGCACCCGCTCATCCTCTTCAACGGCGAAGACCAGGACGAATGGCACCGCGCCGAACTGTTCGGCTCCGACATCCTCGAGACCTGCGTGGAACTCGGCGGCACCGTAACGGGCGAGCACGGCGTGGGCGTGGAAAAGCTCAGTTCGATGTGCGTGCAGTTCTCGGCAGAAGAACGTGACGCATTTCTGCGCGTAAAGGCCGCGTTTGACCCGGTGCGTTTGCTGAACCCCGACAAGGCCATCCCCACGCTCGCGCGCTGCGCCGAATACGGCAAGCTGCACGTGCGCAACGGCCTGCTGCCCCACCCCGACTTGCCGCGTTTCTGATCGCCGCCTGACCATTCCGAAGCCGCACGCAGCGAACAAGCCGTTGCGCCCGAAGGTTCAACATGCCCATCACGTCTGACTCCGCCCTTTCGCCCGCGCTCGCACGCTTTCGCGACGCCATTACGCAGGCCGCAAGCAACCGCACGCCGCTCACCCTGCGCGGCGGCGGCACAAAGGATTTCTATGGCCGAGCGCCCGCACCCGACGGCACCGTGCTCGACACGCGCGAGTGGTCCGGCATCGTCGATTACGACTGTGCAGAACTCGTCATCACAGCGCGCAGCGGTACACCGCTGGTCGAGATCGAAGCCGCATTGGCCGAGCACAAGCAGATGCTGGCGTTCGAGCCGCCCCACTTTGCTGCGAATGGCCGACAGGCAACGGTAGGCGGCGCGTTTTCATCCGGCCTGTCCGGCCCGCGCCGGCAGTCGGTGGGCGCGCTGCGCGACTTCGTGCTCGGCGCTGTCGTCATGGACGGCCGCGGCGACATGCTCAACTTTGGCGGCCAGGTGATGAAGAACGTGGCCGGCTACGACGTCTCGCGCCTGATGGCCGGTGCACTCGGCACGCTCGGGTTGATCGTGCAGGTGTCGCTCAAGGTGCTGCCGATGCCGTTCTGCGATGCGACGCTGCGCTTTGCCATGGCACAAGGCGAGGCCATCGACACACTCAACCGCTGGGGGGGCCAGCCGTTGCCGATTGCGGCGTCCGCGTGGATCGACGGTGCCCTGTGGGTGCGCCTGAGCGGTGCCGATGCGGCCGTGCGCGCAGCCATCACCAAGCTCGGCGGCGAGCGTGTCGAGGACGCAGAAGGGACCGCGTTCTGGCGCGACCTGCGCGAGCAATCGCATGCGTTTTTCGCGCGTGCCGTGCAAGGCAGCCTGCCGTTGTGGCGCATCGCTTTGCCTCCAGCCACGCAGCCGCTGGCGCTCGGCCATGCGTCGGCCGATGAGCAGCTCGTCGAATGGGGTGGCGGCCAGCGCTGGTGGATCGACACCGCCAACACCTCCGCCGACGTCATCCGCGATGCAGCACGCAAGGCCGGCGGCCACGCCACGCTGTTCCGCAACGGCGACCGCGCCAGCGACATCTTCACGCCAGTCGCCCCGCCGTTGATGGCCGTGCATAAACGCCTGAAGGACAGCTTCGATCCTCACGGCATCTTCAACCCGGGCCGTCTGTACGCCGACTTCTAACGCAAGCCCATCATGCAAATCACGCTCGCGGCGTTCCTGCGCAACACCCCCGACGGCGAAGAAGCCCAAAGCATCGTGCAGAAGTGCGTGCACTGCGGTTTCTGCACGGCCACCTGCCCGACCTACCAACTGCTCGGCGATGAGCTGGACGGCCCGCGCGGGCGCATCTACCTGATGAAGCAGGTGCTGGAGGGCCAGCCCGCCGGCGCCGCTACACGCCTGCACCTCGACCGCTGCCTGACCTGCCGCAACTGCGAATCGACCTGCCCGTCCGGCGTGACCTACGGGCGCCTGGTGGAGATCGGCCGCAAGATCGTCGATGACCAGCTCGACGCGAAAGGCGGGGTGGGCTCAATGCGACGCCCGTTGGGCGAGCGCGCCGTGCGCTGGGCGCTGCGCGAGGGCCTGACGCGGCCGGCGCTGTTCGGCTCCGCGCTCAAGCTCGGACAGGCGGTGCGGCCGATGTTGCCGCCAGTGCTGCGCAACAAGGTTCCGGCCCGGCAGCCGCACGCCGGCACGCGACCCGGCACCGTGCACGCTCGCAAGATGCTGCTGCTTGAAGGCTGCGTGCAACCCGCCATGTCGCCCAACATCAATGCCGCCACGGCGCGTGTCTTCGACAAGCTGGGCGTGCAGCTCATCAGCGCGGACCGCGCCGGCTGCTGCGGCGCCATCCGTTATCACATGAACGACCATGCGGGCGGCCTCGGCAACATGCGCGCCAACATCGACGCCTGGTGGCCGCATATCGAGGCCGGCGCCGAGGCCATCGTCATGACGGCCTCCGGCTGCGGTGCGATGGTCAAGGAATACGGCCACCTGCTGCGCGACGATCCGGCCTATGCAGAGCGCGCGGCGCGCGTGTCCGCCATGACGCGCGATCTGTGCGAGCTGCTGCCCGCGTTCTCGCAACAGCTTCTACAGAAGACCAAACCTGAAGCACAACGCCCGCGCGTGGCTTGGCACCCGCCCTGCACGCTGCAACACGGCCAGCAGATTCGCGGCGCAGTGGAAACGCTGCTCGCCTCGCTGGGCGTGGACGTCAAGCTCTGCGCCGACAGCCACCTGTGCTGCGGCTCGGCCGGCACCTATTCGGTGCTGCAACCGGAACTTGCCTATCGCCTGCGCGATGACAAGCTCGCCAAGCTGCAAGCCACGCAGCCTGAGCGCATCGTCTCCGCCAACATCGGCTGCCTGACGCATCTGCAGAGCGGCACGGATACGCCGGTCGAACACTGGATCGAGCTGGTCGACCGCATGCTGGCCTGAAACGAACGCAGCCGGGTTCTATACTTGGCGCTTCGTTTCGCCCGGAGGCCCCATGCTGCAAACCTTCGCGATCCTGTTGACGTTCCAGTCGGTGGGAGAGCTGTTGACGTATTCGCTGCACCTGCCGGTGCCCGGTCCGGTGATCGGCATGGTGTTGCTGGTCATCTACCTGCTGGTGGACAAGGGCCGCGTGCTCGAAGTCATGCAGGGCACCGTCCGTGAACTGCTGCGTCACCTGACCATCCTGTTCGTGCCGGCCGGCGTGGGCGTCATGACGCAACTGAACCGCATCGGGCAGGAATGGCTGCCAATCGTGGTGGCGACCGTCGTATCGACGTGGCTGTCGATTGCCGCCGGTGCGCTCGTGACGCGCGCGCTGATGCGCCGCATGGGGGACCACGGCGAAGGCCAGGAGGAGCTGGCCCCATGAACGTGATGGCTCCCAACCTGCACCAACTCTGGGTCTATCTGGCCGCCAGCCCGCTGCTCGGCCTGACCGCCACGCTCATCGCGTACCTGATCGGCGTGCGCCTTCATGAACGCAGCCGCTTTAACCCGATGGTCAACCCGCTGCTGATTGCGGTTGTCATCCTGGGCACGCTGCTGACCGTGACGGGCACGCCGTACAAGACCTACTTTGACGGCGCGCAGTTCGTGCACTTCCTGCTGGGGCCGGCGACGGTGGCGCTGGCGGTGCCGTTGTTTCAGCAGTGGGCGAAGCTGCGCCGCCACGCGGTGCCGCTGATGGCTGGGCTCCTTGCAGGGTCGGTCGTCGCGGTGGTGTCAGCCGTGGGCATCGCGTGGCTGTTGGGCGCATCGCCGGAAACGCTGCGCTCGATGGCGCCGAAATCGGTGACGATCCCGATCGCCATGGGCATCTCGGAGAAGATTGGCGGCGCGCCGACCATCACCGCGGTGCTGGTGCTCATTACCGGGATTGTCGGTGCCACCACCACGACGCGGCTGCTGAACCTGCTGCGCGTGCGCGAGTACAGCGTGCGTGGTTTTGCCACCGGCATTGCGGCGCATGGCATTGGTACGGCCCGCGCGTTTCAGGTCAATCCGGAAGCCGGCGCGTTCTCGGCGCTGGGCATGGGCCTGAACGGCGTGCTGACGGCCGTGCTGGTGCCGCTGCTGGCGGGTTGGATTCCGCACTGAATCGCTCCTCCCTCCGCCCGGTATTCACTGCCTGGGCAATCTGCAACACGCTTTGCCACCCTCCTGAACGCTCCTGACAGAACGCTGTCAGGAGCCCCCCGCCAGAATCGCTCCACCTTAACCGGCAACGGCACTCCCAACCGCCTGAGCCACCTAACGGAGCGAACATCATGGCAAGCGTCATCAACTGGTTTGAAATCCCGGCCAACGATTTCCCGCGCGCGGTGAAGTTTTACGAGAACGTCTTCGACACGCAGCTCAAGCAGGAAGACATGGGCGACATGACCATGGGCGTGTTTCCGGCGGGTGAGACGACCATCCACGGTGCGCTGGTCAAGGGGGAGGGCTTTGCGCCGTCCGACAAGGGCAGCGTGGTCTACCTGAACGCGCCCAACCTGGATGCCGTGCTCGAGCGCGTGAACGGCAGCGGCGGCCAATGCGTCTTTGGGCCGATGACACTGCCCGACCACATGGGCCGCATCGCCCACATCGTCGACACCGAAGGCAACCGCATCGGCCTGCACGAGCCGGATGCCAAGACGCAGGCGTACCTGCTGCAGCAGTAACAGCAGTAACGCTCCCCAAGGCCGGTGCGCGGGCGCCGGCCTTCACCAAGAGACAGAGAAGAACACCATGCCGAGCCAATCCCCGTATCTCATGCGTGCCGCGGATGTCACCGCGCGCACGCAGTCGTTTTCGCACCCCTGGAACAGCCTGTCGGAAATTCACGGCACCATGATGGGCCGGCTGCTCGGGCTCAAACGTACCGGCGTGAATTTCGCGCGCGTGCCGCCGGGCAAGGAGTCGTTCGTCTATCACTCGCACCAGCGCGAGGAGGAATGGATCTACATCCTTTCCGGCGAAGCGCAGGCCGAGATCGACGACAGCATCTTCACCGTGCGCGGCGGCGATTTCATGGCCTTCCCCACAGGCGTCGCGCATCACCTGCGCAACTGCGGCAAGGACGATCTCGTCTATCTGTGCGGCGGCGAACATCTCAACATCGAGATTGCCGATTTCCCGCGACTGGGCAAGCGCATGCTGCGCCGTGGGGAGCAGGTCGATATCGTCGACATCCACCCGCAGCGCGAGTTGACGCCCTTCGGCGCGTAGGGGATATGGCGCGCATTGCACCCGGGCCCAAGCCCACTACAATGCCGCGCATGACCCGCCGCGCCGACCGCCTGTTCCAGATTGCCCAGATCCTGCGAGGCCGCCGTTTGACCACGGCGGCCATGCTGGCCGACCGCCTGGGCGTGTCGGAGCGCACGGTGTATCGCGATATCCGCGATCTATCCGTCTCAGGCGTACCGATCGAAGGGGAGGCCGGTATCGGCTACCGCATGCGGGCAGGCTACGACCTTGCGCCGCTCATGTTCACCGCCGACGAAGTCGAAGCGCTCGTGGCCGGCGCACGGATGATCAAGGCGTGGAGTGGTGGCACCATGGCCGACTCGGTGGAAGCCGCACTGGAAAAGCTGATGGGCGCCCTGCCCGCCGAGCGCCGCTCCGAAGCCGAGACCACACGCATCTTCGCGCCCGGCTACGGCATGGGCAGCGAGGTCAAGCAAGTATTCGACACGTTGCATGCAGCGCTTGGCCGCCACGCTGTTGCGCGGCTTGCTTACCGCGACGCGCAGGGCCAGTTGACCGAGCGCTGCATCCAACCGCTCGGCCTGTTCTTCTGGGGACAAGTCTGGCTGGTGGCCGCCTGGTGCGAACACCGTCAGGACTACCGCACCTTCCGCCTCGACCGCTGCGTCAAGGTCGACATTCTGGAGCGCCACTTTGCCGAATCCGCCGAGCGCTCGCTGGCGGATTTCATGCGCAAGGTGCGAGGCTCGTCGGATTGACGACCGCAACGTCAGGCGGGATCGGGCTCCGCCAGCAGCCGCTCAATATCGTCGGCAATCTCTTCCGGCTTGGTCATGGGCGCGTAGCGCTTGTAGACCGTGCCGTCGCGGCGCAGCAGGAACTTGGTGAAATTCCATTTGATGGCTCCGATACCGAGCACGCCGGGCTTTTCCGAGGTCAGCCACTTGTAGAGCGGATGCGCGTTGGAGCCATTCACGTCGATCTTGCCGAACATCGGAAACGAGACGCCGTAGTTCTTTTCGCAGAAGGCGCCGATCTCGTCTTCGCCGCCCGGTTCCTGCTTGCCGAACTGGTTGCACGGAAAGCCGAGCACCTCTAGCCCTTTGTCGTGCAGCCGCTTGTACACCGCCTCCAGCCCCGCGTACTGCGGCGTGAATCCGCACTTGCTCGCCGTGTTGACGATCAGCAGGACCTTGCCCTTGTACTGCGACAGCGGCACGCGCTGGCCGGTTAACGAATCGGCCTCGAATGCATAGACGTCACTCATGGCTACTCTCCGGATGGTTGCGGGAACGGAAATGCTCCGGCATCTGGCCGGAATTGTAACGGCCCGCGCGGGGCGGGCCGTTGGGAGATGCAGGTCAGTGCTTGTCGGTTTCGGAGAACCAGAATGTGCGCTTGCGTTTGCCAAGGCCTTTAGGTGTCACCTGGACGGGCGCCAGCGCGGAGCCGCCTGCGCCCGTTCCCGTCTGGTTGCCACACCCGAAGCACACCGGCACCGGCGTCGTACCGCCACTGCCGTTGTTCACCAGCACCACGCCATAGACCGACGAGGGCGGGAACCCGCCACCGTCCAGCACCACCGAGCGATTCGGGTTCTGGCCAGTGCCTGTCAGGAAGCTCACCGAATACGTGCGGGCGATGCCCAAGTTCGGGTAGCACGCGCCGGCGGACGGAACCGCCGGGGTGTTGGTCCCGAACGTGGTGTAGCCAGCCACCGTGAGGGGGGCGTTCACGACCTTCTCGCCCGGATTCGGCAGCGTGATGTAGAAGCCTGAGCCCGTCCCGCTGTACGCCGTCGAAGTCGAATCTACGAGGTTGGCTTCCGTCAATGGCACCCAACCAGCCGGCACGGGGCCAAGATTCGGGTCTTTCAACATATAGAAGCGGTTGACCACGTTGTAGGCGGTGCCCGGCGTTGTAGAAGCCGAATATAGCGGGTGCTCGCGATCGCCGGTGCCGGCAATGACGGCGTTGAAACCGGCGGTGGGCACGACATCGGGCGCATAGAAGAACTTGCGCGCGTTGTTGGTGTTGGCAGCGCCGCCGAGCGACGCGAACTGCGTCAGTGCCCAGTTGGCGGGGGCGTTGCCAGCGGAGCTTTGGAAGTCCACCCGCCAGATGTTGCCACCAACGTCGCCCACGTAGGCCATCTGGATGTAACCGCTACCTGTGCGATCGACCGTAGTGACATCCGAGGCAATCGAACGGGTCAGGCCGGTGTTCTTCACACACACGCCCGCCATGCCAGCGCAGTTCGGCAAGGCGCTCCAGACCGGCGCGCCGCTGTAGGCATCGAGCACAATGATGCCTCGACCCATGGTATCGGTGCCGGGTGCGGGGTCGCTGTCTTCGGAAGACGCATCGTAGCCGGCGCCCATGATCAGTACAGGGTTGGCGTAACCGGCCACGCGCATCAGTCTCGGCTTGGACCACGTCTGACCCAGCTCCGGAATATCGGTGTTGCTGCGCGACCAGAGATAGCGCGGGTTGGCGGGGTCGGTTACCTCCAGGGCGTAAATCAAGCTACCGCCACGCCGTGCGGTCAAGTAGATGATGGTGCGGGCGCTTCCCGAAACGCGCTGGTCTTGCATGACGGTCGTACTGCCGTCGAAAAAGTCATCACGCATCGTCGGTGTCGGCGTAATGCCGTTCGGCGTAGTGGACAGCTTCACCTGTGGCGAGTTGGCATAGAGCCGACTCAGCTTGCCAATGAACTCGGGCGGGATGAAGCCCCACAGCTCGCCGCCAGGTCGCACCCCGTTGATACCCGTCGTCTGATTGCCATTAATGGCATGGAAGACGCCATCATTGGCGCCATAGAACACCACGATGCCGGTGCTGCCTCCGTAGTTGATGACCACCGGCCGGGAATGCAGCACATCACCGTGGATGGACGGGCGGATCGTCACGGGCGAGCCCGGGCCAGTTTCGGCTTCCTGCCCCGCGACCGTCGAATTGTCCAGCGCCTGAACATCGCGGCCGCGCACCCAGTTGATGAAGTTGGTCTGCTCGCTCGACGCGATGGTGGGCGCGCCGTTCGTGCTGTTGTACGAGTTGATGGCGTTGAGCCCGCTGGTGCCGGTCAGCCATGTGTTGGCCGTGTCGAACGTTGGCATAGCCGTGCTGGTCGGGCAAGTGCCCTTGCCGTTGCAGGTAAGCAGCGTGCGGCTGCCCTGGCTGGTCAGGAATAATGCGCGCAGCATTTCACCAGCGCCGCCTTTTTCGACGATCTCACCGTCGGGTGAGTCAAAGGCCCAACCCTTGCTGGACGGGCTGTTTTGCCAGAAACCCTTGGTCGGCCAATTGCTGATGCTGCTGCCATAACCGCTTGAGCCAAAGGACAGCGGCGGGTCGGCGGTCCAGAAGCTGATGGCGCTGGGCGACATGAACCCCGTGCCCGCATTGCTCAGCGCGGCCTTGCCGACTGAATCCAGCAACTGCAGGTTACCGTTGGTGTCGAAGCCCACCTGGTACTGCTTGAGGTTGCCCATCCAGCGCGGGGCTGCCGTCGCATCGGGGCGAAACATCCCGATGTACACCTGGTTCAGGAACTGGCCTTGCGCGTTCACGGCAGCCGGCAAGCTGACCGATGCGAACACACTGTTGACCGCCTGGATTTCATTGAGGATCGACAGCAGCGCATCCTGAAGGCCCGCCACATCGCCAAGCTGAACGGTGTAGGCCTTGCCGCCACCATTGGTGGCCATGCTGTTATCGAAGTTGACGTAGTCCTGATTCTTGCCGTCCGTCACCGTGATGGCGTAGGTGATGACGTTCTGCGGGTTGGCCGTGTTGGCCGTGCCTTGCAGGTCGCTCTGGTACATATAGCGCGACCACTCGTCACCCCAGTTCGACGCGTACTTGCTATTGATCGCGATTTGCGTCGTCTGTGCAGCCGTGGGCGTGGGCACGGCCGCTTGAAGCGCCGCCAGCATCTTCGGATCGCTCTCGGCAGGGTGGCCGCTGTTGGTCGCGTTGCCAATGTAGATGACGAAATTTCGTTGGCAAGGGTTACTGATGGGCGATGTGTACTGCGTGCCAGACAGGCCCGCCACCTTGGTGTTCTGGTAACCCGCGTAGAACGCCCAGGCTTCCTGCATGGCGCCGGCTGTCTGCACATTGTTGCCGCCGGTCAGGTCCGTAGCGAACTGGTTTTGGATGTACGACAGCAGGCTGTTGACGCCGTTGTTGTCCATCAATTGCAGCGTCTGCGCCGACCTGGGATTCGCAGAAGGGAACGTGAACAATCCGCCGGGGCTCTTGGGGTCAAACAACATCAGACCCAGATTGACGTTGCCCAGCAAAGACGGATTGCTCGCAATCGACTGTGCGGCGCCGTAGAGGGCACACTGCTCAGCGCCGGAGCTCTTTGTTGGGTTGGCCACAGTCAGCCCAGTCGCCGAGCAGGTGAACGTCGCGTTGGCGTCTGAGTTAGAGCCATCGTCAAAGATGATCACAACGTTGGGCTTGCCGGCGTTCTGCTGCAGCCCCGTGTACAGATCAATGTCTTCGGCACTGGCAAGTTGAGCGCCTGACAGCGCGAGTGCAAAAGTTGCCGTCGCGGCAAAGGCAAGTCGTTGGGCAAAGGAGCGCATATGGGTTCTTCCTGGCTTTGCGCGTGGGCTTACGGACATGCCGCGCCGGTCAGCACGCGAACCGCAACGCCCTGATGCAGCGTCGTGTTCACGGCCGTACCGTTGGCATCGTTGACGGTGGCGGCAACATCCCACTGCGTCGCACTGCAATTCGACATCCCGCCTGGCGTACCGGCGGCGGTGAGGATGCCCGTGTCCGAGTTGTTGTTTACGCCGCTGAAGCAGGACGAGTCAGCGGCAAAGTTCGGGCTCGTCGTATTTGTAGTCAGCTGCGTATTTGCAATGGGCTTGGTGGCAACACAAGCAGGCGCAGCAACCTGCGCGGTGTAGTCCGCCTTGCCATCGCCGTTGACGTCCACCGGCACGTTGGTGGCGACCGGGTTGGAGGTGAAATCCGCGCTGATGACCTGCTCAATGCCCTGCTGCGCCGCGCTGCGGGCCTCCAGACCATATTGCTGGTTGGCGGCGATCTTGGTGTTGATCACGCCCGAGTTCATCATCATCACGACAATGCCCATGAAAATCGCCAGGAAGATCAGCGTGACAACGAGGGTCACGCCCGACTGACGTGCCGATTGGCGAACCGATAAGCGCCGCATGGCTACTCCCGTGGGCCGGCCACATTGGCGACGCGCGCGAGTTGCGCGTAGACGTGCCGTTTGTAGCCATCTTTGAAAGGTGGGGTGAGCGTACCGCGGCCCAGATCGTAGGACCGCGTATCCGTCCAGCCCGGTGACACGCCCAGCGTGCGCGCAAGCACGTTGATGCGCACGGCCGTCACGTTGCTCCAGTTGGTCGCGGCAGACGCGAGCCAGTTGTAGCCCCCCACGTTGTTGCATGCAGTGCTGTTGTCGATGCCAGGATTGGCAACGTAACAATCGGGCGAACCGTTGCCGTCCATATCCACGCCATAGGCGAAATGCACGTCGTCGATGCCCTGGGCGACCGAGTTTGGGGGCTGCATTGCGCCGCTGGAAAACTCAACCATCTTGAGCGTGGGAATGCTGTCGCCGCCCGTGCCACAGCGGTCGCACGTGGCCAGGTAGAACGCACGCACACTGACCTGGCGAAGGTCTGCGGGCTTGCTGCAGGTCTTTTCCTTGAGCGTGAAGTCCGTTGCGGTGGCGCTGAATACAAAAGGCGCCGTGTCGGTGCCGCAGAACGAATCCTGCAGATAAGCCTGCCCTGCCGCTACGGCGCTCGCAGAAGTAATGGTGCTCGACACGCGACGCACCACCAGGATTTCCGAGTTGGGCGACAGGTTGGGCAAGCATGGCGCCGCATTCGCACCGGGCACGTAACCGTAGATGGCCACGGGCACCGTTGCCGGGCTATTGCTGAAGCCGAGCGCATTGATGGCAGCGGCGCAGACATCGGGCGTGGCAACGGCGGAGGTTCCCAGCAGATTCAGATCACCGAGGAAGCCGCCGAGCCCAACTTCCTGGCTGATGATGTCGAGCGCATAGCGCCCATTCTCGATCTGCGTGGCGCTGTTGCCCAGCTGCACGCGCGATTGCGAGGTCGAGGCATACAAGCTCGCCAGCGCGGTCAGCAGCAGCAGCCCCAGCGTCATGCCGACCATCAATTCGATCAGCGACATCCCGCGCTGCAGACGCCGCAGCGTGCGATTGCCCATCATGACAGCACCCCCATGCGCACCTGCACGCTGATGGCGCGGCGGTAGCCATCGCTACCGAAATTGCCGCTGCCGCATGGCAGTGACGGCACCACGGTCTTGACCAGGCCTTGCCACGCGACCGTCACGCGATAGACCTGGTTGACGGTGTCGATGGCTTCGATGCAGCCGCGCGCGCCAATCATGGCGCCCAGGGCAACGGTGCCGCTTGCAGCGGTCTCGGTATTGCCCAGCAGCGCATTGTTCCAAGCTGTGAGATCGGATGTGACAGTGGCTTGCTGTGCGGCCGAGCCCGTCGTGCAGCTGGGCGCCGAGATGCCACCCGTGCCGGCAGTGGTCATCGCGCCGGCCACAGCGTAGCAGGCGGCCACCTGGCGGTTGGCATTGAGCCGCGCCGCCATGTCCTGCAGCAGCGTCAGGGCCTGCACGCGCTGGTAGGACTCCATCTCGGACTGGTTCGAGCGGACCATCATTCCGGCCGCGCCCAACAGCGCCACCAGCAGGATCACCACCGAAATCAGGATCTCGATCAGGGTCGTGCCGCGCTGCCCGCGCTTGCCCAACCGGCGATGTGACAACCGTGCAATGGCGCTCATGAGCACGTCCCCGAAACCACGGCGATGCGGCCGCTGCCGCCCACTTGCACGCAGCTAGGCGAGACCGATTGCGACGAACTCGTCGGCGTAACCTGGAACGTGACACCGCCTGCAGTGGGGCGACCATCGTTGCCGAACGACAGCGTGTTGCCGTTGCTCGCCGCAATGGTGACGCCGCTGTACGGCCCGAACGTGCGGATCACCGTGGCGGACGGGCCTACCTTCAGTGTCCAGCCGCTCGCCCAAGTGCTCGTGGTCGAAACGGTGGCGATGGCGTTCTGCTTGACCGCTTCCGCACGCGCCAACGACACGGCGGACGACAGGTCGAACGATGCATTGCGTGTTGCCTGGGTCGCGATCATGCCGGAGAACGACGGCACCGCAATCGTCACGAGGATGGCGAGCACAGCCAGCGTGACCATCAGCTCGGTGAGCGTGAAACCTTGAGTGGGCTTGCGCAGAGTAGTCATGGCTCGCCTCACTTCCAGCAGTTGGAGGCGCCTGTGGACGCCACCTTGGCACCGGTGTTGGTCAGCGTGAGTGTGCCGCAGGCGGCGTCGTTCGCCTGTTGCGAGCCCTGCGGAGTCGCCGCCAGTTGGTAAGACGGCGGCACGCTGCTGGCGCTCAGCGTGAAGGTGTAGTTGGGTGAAACGTTCGCCGGGACGTTGCTGGCGTATTGCAGCGTTGTCAGGTCAGGCGCATAGGCGCGATTGTCGAGCAGGAAGCGCTCCTGCGCGGCCGCCACTTCCTGCATGAAGGATTCCGCCGCTGCCCGATTGGAGCGGACGATGTACTGGACGTAGCTGGGATACGCAATGATCGCCAGGATGCCGACAATGGCCACTGTGATCATGAGCTCAATCAGCGTAAAGCCCCGCGCCGCCCGCGCGCGCTGACACCTCGGCTTGCTTGCCACGTTTTCACCCACCCGGATTTGCTGTTGCTTTTATCGTTTTGATGCGCGCCCGCCGATGACCTGGCAAGCCCACCCACCGCTTATACGGCAATTCTCAGCAAATATTAAGAAAAGTTAATGACGACGGGTGGGTACAGGGCGAAGCGCAAACGTTGCGCGCCGCAAATTACCTCAAATGGTGTAGCGCCTGGACCACATCAGACGACATTCAAATGCTCGGTGCCGGCCGACAGGTCCGTCTGCCCGCCCCGCTTGCTGTGCAGTTTGATCTGCAGCCGCAGATCGTTGAGAGAGTCGGCATTACGCAGCGCGTCTTCGTACGTGATCTTGTTTTCTTCGTACAAATCGAACAGCGCCTGGTCGAACGAGATCATCCCTTGCTCGCGGGATTTCTTCATGACCTCCTTCAGCTCGTGCACCTCGCCCTTGAAGATGAGGTCTTGCACCAGCGGGGTCGCCAGCATGATCTCGACGGCCGGTACGCGCCCCTTCTTGCCCTGACGCGGCAGCAGGCGTTGCGCAATCATCGCGCGCAGGTTCAGCGACAGGTCGATCAGCAGCTGCTGACGCTTCTCTTCCGGGAAGAAGTTGATGATCCGGTCGATCGCCTGGTTCGAGCTGTTGGCGTGCAGCGTGGCAAGGCACAAGTGGCCGGTTTCCGCGTACTGGATGGCGTATTCCATCGTGTCGCGATCCCGGATTTCGCCGATCAGGATCACGTCCGGCGCCTGCCGCAGCGTGTTCTTCAGCGCCACGTGCCACGACTCGGTATCCACACCCACCTCGCGCTGCGTCACCACGCAGTTCTGGTGCGCGTGCACGTATTCCACCGGATCTTCAATGGTGATGATGTGGCCGTACGAATTCGCATTGCGATAGCCCACCATCGCCGCCAGCGAGGTCGACTTACCCGAGCCCGTGGCGCCCACGACGATCACGAGGCCGCGCTTGCTCATCACGATCTCATTGAGGATCGGCGGCAGGTCCAACTCGCCCAGCGTCGGGATCTTCGTGTTGATGGTCCGCAGCACCATGCCGGCGCGACCTTGCTGCATGAACGCCGACACGCGGAATCGCCCGGCGCCCGGCGCCGTGATGGCGAAGTTGCATTCCGAGCTGTCTTCGTACTCGCGCAGCTGCTTCTCGTTCATGATCGCCTTGACCAGACCGACGGCCTGCTGGGCATTCAGCGGCTGCTGCGAGATCGGCGTGACCTTGCCGTCCACCTTGATCGCGGGCGGAAATTCTGCCGTGATGAACAAGTCCGAGCCACGGCTGTTCACCATCAACTGCAAGAGTTCGTGGATGTATTTGGTGGCGGCTTCGCGGTCCAGCATGGCGTGCCCCTCCTGGAAAGAATTGGAAAGCGCGCTGACGTGTCAGTCAGCGCATCCGTTCGCGCATCAGCTCACGAACGCGTCTGGGTTCTTGGCAATGGCGCGCGCGTCTGCGTAGTTGATCGCCGAGCGCTTGATCAGCTCCGACAGGCACTGGTCGAGCGTCTGCATGCCCATGCCGCTGCTGGTCTGCATCATCGAGTACATCTGCGAGATCTTGTTCTCGCGGATCAAGTGACGAATGGCCGGCGTGGCAATCATGATTTCGTGCGCCGCGATCCGGCCCGAACCATCGCGCGTCTTGAGCAGCGTCTGCGAGATCACCGCCTCCAGCGATTCGGAAAGCATGGTCCGGACCATCTCTTTTTCGTCCGACGGAAACACGTCGACGACCCGGTCGATGGTCTTGGCTGCCGAGCTGGTGTGCAGCGTGCCGAACACCAAGTGGCCGGTTTCTGCGGCGGTAAGCGCGAGGCGAATGGTTTCAAGGTCACGCAATTCGCCGACCAGCACCACATCCGGGTCTTCACGCAGCGCCGACTTCAGCGCGTTGGCGAACGAATGGGTATGGGGCCCGAGTTCACGCTGGTTGATCAGGCTCTTCTTCGATTCGTGCACGAATTCGATCGGGTCCTCCACCGTGAGGATGTGGCCCATGTCGTTTTCGTTGCGGTGGTTGACCATCGCGGCAAGCGTCGTCGACTTGCCCGAGCCGGTCGGGCCCGTGACGAGCACCAGACCGCGCGGCTTCATCGCCAGATCGGCAAACACGGCCGGCGCTTTCAGGTCGTCCAGCGAGAGCACCTTCGACGGAATCGTCCGGAACACGGCCGAAGCGCCGCGATTCTGGTTGAACGCATTGACCCGGAAACGCGAGAGCCCCGGGATCTCAAACGAGAAGTCGACTTCCAGGTTTTCTTCGTAGACCTTGCGCTGCCCGTCGCTCATGATGTCGTACACCATGGAGTGCACATCTTGGTGCGTGAGCGGGGGCACGTTGATCCGGCGCATGTCGCCGTGGATCCGGATCATCGGCGGCAGTCCGGCCGACAGGTGCAAGTCCGACGCCTTGTTCTTGGCGGAAAACGCCAGAAGCTGCGCGATGTCCATCTTATAATGACCCCCGACTTTTTTATGTCGCCCGGGCGTCGCAATGGCGCCTCCAGACGCGCTCCGAGCCGTTCATTCGACGTGCCGGAACCTTGTTTATTTGTAACAAACGTCGCCGGATTATGTCTGTAATCGCCGCCAACTTGCAAGCCGTGCGTCAACGGATCACAACGGCCTGCACACTGGCTTCGCGCGATGCTGCAGGTGTCACATTGTTGGCTGTATCCAAGACGTTCGACGCCGATGCCGTACGTGCCGCACATGCCGCCGGGCAACGCCTCTTTGGCGAAAACTATGTGCAGGAAGGCATCGCCAAGATCGACGCGCTGGCCGACCTGCGCACGGGCGCCGACCCGATCCGCTGGCACTTCATCGGCCCCCTGCAGAGCAACAAGACACGCGCCGTGGCCGAGCAGTTCGACTGGGTGCACAGCATCGACCGCCTCAAGATCGCCGAGCGCCTGTCGGCCCAGCGCCCCAACACGTTACCGCCGCTGCAGGTCTGTCTTGAGATCAACATCAGCCGCCAGGCCAGCAAGCATGGCCTGCTGCCCGATTTCGATGAAGTGCTTGCCGTGGCACGAGCCGTTTCGGCGCTGCCACGTCTGCAATTGCGCGGCCTGATGGCCGTGCCCGAGCCGAGCGATGACCCCGCCGCGCAGCGCAAGCCCTTTGCTGATCTGCGAGCCCTGGCGGATCGGCTGCGCGAGACCGGCATCCCGCTCGATACGCTGTCGATGGGCATGTCCGCCGACCTGGAAGATGCGATTGCCGAAGGCGCCACGATTGTGCGCGTCGGCAGCGCCATCTTCGGCGCGCGGCATTATGCAAACGCCTGAATTCCTGTCTTTTTTTCACACCACCACACTCATGCTCGACACTCTGAAACTCGGCTTCATCGGCGGCGGTAACATGGCGGCGGCCCTCATCGGCGGCCTGATCGCCAAAGGCGCACACAGCGCCAACATCGTGGTGGTGGACCCGACCGAACCGGCCCGCAGCCGCGCCGAACACACCTGGGCCGCTCGCACCGCTGCCGCCCCCGGCGCAGAACTGGCCGACCGCGACGTGATCGTCCTGGCAGTCAAACCGCAGCAGATGCGCGAGGTCTGTGCGCAACTCGCGCCGCATCTGGGCGACAGCCTGGTGCTGTCGGTGGCGGCGGGCATCCGCATCCAGGATCTGTCGCGCTGGCTGAATGGCCATGCACGTGTGGTGCGGGCAATGCCGAATACGCCGGCGCTCTCGGGGCTGGGTATGACCGGCTTGGCCGCCAACGCTGGCTTGTCCGACGCCGACCGCGCAACCGCCAGCGCCATCGCCAATGCCGTGGGCAAGAGCGTTTGGGTGCCAGCCGAAGCGCAGATTGATGCGGTGACTGCCATCTCGGGCAGCGGCCCCGCATACGTGTTCTATTTCATCGAGGCCATGCAGCAGGCGGCGCAGGAGCTTGGGCTGTCGGCTGAGGATGGGCGCACGTTGGCGGTGGAGACGTTTATTGGCGCGGCCACGCTGGCAGGCCAATCGTCCGAGCCGGTGGAGGTGCTGCGCGAGCGTGTGACGTCCAAGGGCGGGACGACGTATGCGGCGCTCACTTCAATGGAAGGCGCCGATATCAAGGCAGCCTTTGTGCGGGCCATGCATGCTGCGGCGGCTCGCGGCAAGGAGATGGGGGAGGAGTTTGGGCGGGATTGAGGGTACTGGTCCATCCCCGGTATCGTCCCCGGCAGGGGATGAAATCGGGGACGCACCACCAACACCTAGCGCAGCAAATACGCCCCCGCCACCCCGGCAAACAAACAGGCCCCCAGCCAATTGTTATGCCGGAAAACAAAAAAGCACTTCATCCGATCACGCGTCTGTAGCATCGGGAAATACCAAAGCGACAACGCCACGGCAGCGGCAAACCCAATCCAGTACGCCACGCTGAGTGCCATCACATGGCCAGCCCAGGCCATGATCCCGAAGAACCCCGCGTAGCACAGCATGATCGCCGCCACGTCAAAACGTCCAAAAGTAATGGCTGAGGTTTTGATGCCGATGAGCAAATCGTCATCGCGGTCGACCATCGCGTACGCCGTGTCGTAGGCGACGGCCCAGAAGACATTGCCGGCAAGCATCAGCCACGCCAGCACCGGCACCTGATCCTGCACCGCCGCGTACGCCATCGGAATCCCAAACCCGAACGCAATGCCGAGGTACGCCTGCGGAATCGCGAAGAACCGCTTGAAGAACGGATACGTGCCGGCAATCACGATGGCGGCCACCGACATCCACTTTGTCAGCGCATTGAGTGGCAGGATCAACGTGAAGGCGATGAGCGAGAGCACCGCGGCTACCGCCAGCGCCTCCCAGGGGGCAATCAGGCCCGCGGTGATCGGCCGCTCCTTGGTGCGCTTGACGTGCTTGTCAAAGTCACGATCCGCCCAGTCGTTGACCGCGCAACCGGCCGAGCGCATCAGGAACGTGCCGACCGTGAAGATCACCACCAGCGACACCGGCGGATGGCCATCGGCGGCCATCCATAGCGCCCACAGCGTCGGCCACAGCAGCAGCAGCGTGCCGATCGGTTTGTCCATGCGCATCAGGCGCGCATAGAGCATGAGGCGGCTGGGTTGGGCAGCGGACGATTGCATGGAAATCACCAAAGAAAAATGGCGCCTGCACGAGGCAAGGCGCCATTTTAGTCCCGCCGAAAGCAGCTTAGGCGGCGGCCAGATCGAACCGGTCGAGATTCATCACCTTGACCCACGCGGCCACGAACTCGCTGATGAACCGCTCCTTACCGTCGGCGCTGCCGAACACCTCGGCCAGCGCACGCAGGATCGAGTTCGAACCGAACACCAGATCGACGCGCGTGCCGGTCCACTTGCGCTCGCCCGTCTTGCGGTCATAGCCCTCGTAGATGTCGCCGGCAGGCTTCCATTCGGTGTTCATGTCGAGCAGGTTGACGAAGAAGTCGTTCGTCAGCGCGCCGGGCGTGCTGGTAAAGACGCCATGCTGGCTGCCATCCGCGTTGATGTTGATGGCGCGCAGGCCACCGATCAGCACGGTCAACTCCGGTGCCGTCAGCGTCAGGAGTTGAGCCCTGTCGAGCAGCAGCACTTCGCCCGGCACCGCAAACTGCGTCTTCTGGTAATTGCGGAAACCGTCGGCCACGGGTTCGAGCACCGAGAAGGACGTGGCATCGGTCTGCTCGGCCGTCGCATCGACGCGGCCCGGCGTGAACGGCACGGTGATCGTCGTGCCGGCGGCCTTGGCGGCCAGCTCGATACCAACGCTGCCTGCCAGCACGATCACATCCGCCAGCGAAGCCTTGCCGGAGGCGCGTTGAATTTCCTCCAGCCTAGCCAGCGTGCCGGCCACCGGCTGGTTGACCGCCCAATCTTTCTGCGGCGCCAGCCGAATGCGCGCGCCGTTGGCGCCGCCACGCTTGTCCGACCCGCGGAAGGTCGAGGCAGACGCCCACGCCACGGCAACCAGTTCGGATGCCGACAGGCCAGAAGCGGCAATCTTTGCTTTGAGATCGGCGATATCGGCCTCGGTCGGCTTGTGCGTCGCCGTCGGCAGCGGGTCTTGCCAGATCAGGTCTTCACGCGGCACTTCGGGGCCGAGGTAACGCGACTTCGGGCCGAGGTCACGGTGCGTGAGCTTGAACCAAGCGCGGGCAAAGGCTTCAGCAAACGCCTGCGGGTTGTCCAGGAAGCGGCGCGAGATCTTTTCGTATGCCGGATCAAAACGCAGCGACAAGTCGGTCGTCAGCATCGTCGGGCGGCGCTTGGGCGAATCGGGCGTCGGGCCCGGAATGATCGCCTCGGCGTCTTTGGCCACCCATTGCAGTGCGCCGGCGGGGCTCTTTTCCTGCACCCATTCGTACTTGAACAGGTTCTCGAAGAAGAAGTTGCTCCATTGCGCGGGCGTTTGCGTCCAGGTGACTTCGAGCCCGCTGGTGATCGCATCCGCGCCCTTGCCGGTGCCAAAGGTGCTGGCCCAGCCCAGGCCTTGGGCTTCCAGCGGCGCGGCCTCGACATCGGCGCCAACGTGACTTGCTGGCCCCGCGCCGTGGGTCTTGCCGAAGGTGTGACCGCCGGCGATCAGCGCAACGGTTTCTTCGTCGTCCATCGCCATGCGGGCGAAGGTCTCGCGGATGTCCTTGGCGGCCGCGAGCGGATCACCATGGGCGTGCTCCGGGCCTTCCGGGTTCACGTAGATCAAGCCCATCTGCACGGCGGCGAGCGGGTTCGCGAGGTTGCGCTCGCCCGAATAGCGCGTGGCTTCCAACCACTTGGTCTCGTTGCCCCAATACACATCGTTGTCCGGTTCCCACGTGTCTTCACGGCCGGCGGCAAAGCCGAACGTGCGGAAGCCCATGGTTTCAAGCGCAACGTTGCCGGTCAGGATCAGCAGGTCGGCCCACGAGATGGCCTGGCCGTACTTCTGCTTGATCGGCCACAGCAGCCGGCGCGACTTGTCGATGTTGACGTTGTCGGGCCAGGAGTTGAGGGGTGCAAAACGTTGCTGGCCGCGCCCTGCGCCGCCACGGCCATCGCCCGTGCGGTACGTGCCGGCGGCATGCCAGGCCATGCGGATGAACTGCGGGCCATAGTGGCCAAAGTCTGCCGGCCACCAGTCTTGCGAATCGGTCATCAGGCGGCGCAGATCGGCCTTGAGCGCGTCGTAGTCGATCGCATTGAACGACTTGCGGTAGTTGAAGTTCGACCCGAGCGGATCAGACTTCTCGGAATGCTGGTTCAGCAGATCGACGCGCAGCTGATTGGGCCACCAGTCCTTGTTGGCCGTACCGCCACCGAAGGCGTGGGAAGCAGCGGGAGCATGGCCGGAAAACGGGCATTTGGCTTCAGTCGTCATGATTCTCTCGGTTAGGTCATGGGGGGTGATGCCGCCCCAACCGCAACGCAACGGGCTCGCGGGAGGGGCGCAATTCGCTGCTGCCGAAACGCCTGTCGCAAACGTGGCGAACGGCCTTCAGGCCAGCCTTAAGCCAGAAGCGAGCGCAGCATCCACGCGGTCTTTTCGTGAATGTCCATGCGTTGCGTCAGCAGATCGGCGGTCGGTTCGTCGGCGGCCTTGTCGACGTCGGGGAACAGGCTGCGCGCGGTACGCGTCACGGCTTCGTGGCCCGCCACCAGCTCGCGCACCATGTCCATCGCCTCGGGAATGCCCTTCGATTCCGGAATCGACGACAGCTTGGCGAACTCCGAATACGAGCCCGGCGCGGGATAACCCAGCGCGCGGATGCGCTCGGCCACCGGGTCGACGGCATTCCACAGTTCGTTGTACTGCGTCTCGAACATCAGGTGCAGCGTGTTGAACATCGGGCCGGTGACGTTCCAGTGGAAGTAATGCGTCTTCAGGTAGAGCGAGTAGGTATCGGCCAGCAGGCGCGACAGGCCGTCGGCGATCTTCTTGCGATCCTTGTCAGCAATGCCGATGTTGATCTGGGCTGCGGCAGTCGCGCCGCTGTTCTTCTTTGCCATCTGGATTCCCCTATGAAGTGGTGTGCAAAAACGCGATGCCGTCCGCTGGATTCAGCGTCGGGCCGCGCGTGCTTCCAGCCTTCTTTCGGTTGCCCCTCGCGCAGCAAGTTCCAATCGTCGCATCGTCCTGTGACGAAACGCAAAGCGGATGGCAACCGAGCATCAGGCCGGTCATCAGACCATGAGCTGCACCATACCGTGCAGGAACACGATCATAGCGCCGGCAGCCACGATGGTTAGACCGACCTGCTTGCGCACCCACTTGCGTTGCAGGCGGGCGGATTCTGCGGCGCGCGTGCCGTGGCCGCCGGCCGCACTGCCCGGCATGCCCGACAGCGTCAGCACCTCGACCTGCGAGGCGCGCACTGTGCCCGCAAACCCCTGCCATTCCGAAACAAACATCCGCACCATTGCCATGCCTTTTCTCCTCGCGACCCTGCACGTTCCTGGCGCCTACACCAAACGCGCAGGCAACTTCATGCATCCGTCAGGTCAGTGCGATTCACCATAGCTAGCGAGCCATGCCAGCACGGTCGTAACGGTGTTCGAGGCAAGCGGCAGGGACATGTCGGGCTCCACGGTGATTTAGGGAATGAGCGATGCGCTCAACATGGAAGACAGTCTATTCAAATACTATCGAAACGTATATTTGATTGTTTTTATCTATCAATTAGGCGTGCGCTATAGCCGTCATGAGGTGACGGTTGTCCGCGTAGCGAAGATAATTAGAAAATAGCGAAGTAGATTAGAAAATATCGAAGTTTGGATTGGGTGCTACCCAGCGAGAAGCCGCACTACAGAGCCATTCCCCTCACTTTTTCGGCTCTACGAAATGATGCGCCGCACCATTTGATGCGCAGCGCATCCGCCCATCACGTCGTCCGACCACAACGTTCGCGGCTGCGAACCAAGTCCAGTACTTCGCCGGATAGCCTCAGCCTACCTGGTGTTGTATGGTTCAAGAACGTGGTTACACGAGCCGCATCACACCTTTCATACCTCCATGGCTGCCAAAGACACCTGCCGTCACCAATCGACCCCAGCGGTCGATGTCGGCAGCCGCGCGTTCGCTCCGTCAGAGCGAACTCACTCGCGAATAGCTGACTGACCTCGGGCTTCTTCGGCTCCCGGCGTTGCCGGGTTCGATGGCTGCGGCTGCAAGCCATTGATTCGCGTATGGAGAATCATCATGTCTGCTCCCCGGCAACCTTCGGAGCACCCACCTGGATTTGTTCCTTTAGGGGATCTGTCCGAGCAGCGTAGTGCGGCGGCATGGCATCTGCTCATCCCCTCGAACACGCACACCGTCCTTGAGGCTGCCCGACAAGCCAAACTGGACCTTGCGGTGATAAAAGAAGATGAGCATGAATCCTCATCTGCTGGACCGGCTGTGGCGACGCCGGCAGAAGTGGTTCCCGCTCCTCGCCGTGCTCGGCCCCGGCATATTCAGGTTTTTGGGCCTGAAGCGCTGGCGCTCGCCAACGAGCACATGCAAGGTGCAGACCGCAGCCAGCGGCGGTGCGCCGAGACATTGTTGGAGCGAGCCGGGAGCAATGAGGGCTACCGCGCACTACCTCGTGTTCGATCTGCCCTGAAGAAGCTCGAAACGGCGCGGAGCGTGTTCGGCAACCTGAGTGAGCCGATTGAGAAGCTCAGGATTGATCTCACGTTGAACAGTGCGATGCGGACAAAGGATTTCCGGATTCGGCCGATCCTGCTGACAGGACCACCAGGCATTGGAAAAACGCACTTTGCGCTGAAGTTGGCAGAGCTTCTGAATGTGCCAATGCGGAAGTGGTCCGCTGGAAGTGCCCAGGCAAGCTTCCAACTGACGGGCGGCGATAGCGCCTGGCACAGCGCTCGACCTGGGATGGTTATTGAGATGCTCGCCCGTGGCAGCTCGGCGACGCCTGTGCTCATCTTGGACGAAGTGGACAAGATTGGTAGCGATGTCCGCTACCCGGTAACTCCTGTACTGCTGGATCTACTTGAGTCCGAGACAGCAAGCACATTCCAAGACATGTTCTTGCATATGGCGTTTGACGCCAGTCGGATCATCTACGTCCTGACGGCCAATGATCTCAACGCTGTGCCTTCCCCGCTATTGAGCCGCGTAGAGGTGTTTGACATCCCGGCACCTGAGCCCGAGCAGCGGTTGCTGCTTGTTTTGGCGGAGGTGCAGCGGCTGCAGCGTGCCACCGGCAAGCGCATTGAGTTGGACGCCAGCGCGGCAGAAGCCTTGGCAGGACGGAGCGACCTAGATCTGCGCGCAACACATCGTTTGGTCCAGGATGCTTTTGCGACTGCGATGGCATCAGGAAAGCACGTCGCCGCGCCCAAGATGCCGCGGCGCGCCGGGCGGCAGGCGATCGGCTTCGTGGCAGACCGACAATCTGGTGAGCGGGCCTAGGGGCAATGAATCACCATGCCCGCGACCTACGCTATTGCAATCGCCCTGTGGAGAGACGCGCTGCCGCGAAGGCGTGGACGGAGTAATCTGGGGGGCAGGACAAATGGAGCAAGCCATGCCGGCAGACAAATTCGGCCGATTCATGACCAGCGATACATTTTTGACGCGCGCGGACGCGGCAGTTGCCGCGGCAGTACGCCGCCTCGAAAAGCAAGGCATCGTACCGGCTTACATCCGACGCCAACCAGAGCCGCAGGCAAAATCTGAAGCGGCCCCAAGCGACATCCCTCCTGATGTGAGCCAGGACGTCACGAGTAAGCATGAATCTCCTGGTTCTAAGTGACCTGCACCTCGAATTCACTACCCTCGACATCGACACGACGGGCGCTGATGTCATCGTGCTTGCTGGTGACATTCATATAGGCAAGCGAGGAATGCCTTGGATTGAAGCCCAGAGTCGTGGCCTGCCGGTCATCTATGTGCCTGGCAACCACGAGTTCTACAAAGGCGAGCACAGCAGAGTGCTGCGAGATCTGCGGGCGGCATGCGCGGCAACGTCGAACGTTCATCTCCTCGACATGGATAGATTCGTGATCGGGGACGTAGAGTTCCTAGGTGCCACGCTCTGGACAGACTTCGCTTTGTACGGGGGTACAGAAGAAAACGTGCGTACCGCCGAAGGCTACGCTGGTCGAGGCATGTCCGACTTCACCGGGGCCATTCGTTTTGAATCGCACGGGGTGTTCAGAAAGTTGCAACCGCGGGATACGACACGGATGCACCACGTCGCGCGCGACTGGCTCCGCACGGAACTAATGTCCCCTTCACAGCACAGGCGGGTGGTCGTTACCCATCACGCCCCTTCGGCCAAGAGTGTCTCGTCGCGCTATCAAGATGATCCGCTGACGTCTGCATATGCCAGCCGCATGGATGATGTGGTCCAACTGGCCGATCTATGGATTCATGGCCATATGCACGACAGCTTCGACTACAGCGTCGGCGCATGTCGCGTTATATGCAATCCACGGGGATATGCACCGAAAGGACACCCAGCGGAAAATCAGGCCTTCAGTACTGGATTAGTGCTTGAGATATAGCCCCGTAACCCATCGTTGGGGAATCACACCGATTGGTAGGCACTCTTGCGGCGCCGCACATTACCTCGGGCGATGAGGCTACACGCGTGAAAGTCGCATGCTGAGACACGGCACTAGCGTTGCTTTTCCCATGCTTGACTTCCGCGCGCACCTCTGGCCAAATAGCGCCCCATGACCAGTAACGTGCGCCGAACTCCGTCCAATCTCATTGAAGGGGCATTCCATGCCCCTTCAGGCGCAGTCATATGGCTTGAATCTAGGAAACAACAGCTTGCCGCAGATATTGTTTCAGCCCACGCCGCCTGCACCAACGCTCTGACGTTCGGCAACAAGGACTTTGTCCGAGGATTGCATGTTGCTGCCCGCGGGCTTGGGGAGCGAATTGGATACAGTGGCAAGCTTGCGGCATTGTTCGAGCGCCACCGTCACTGGTTCAAAAACGGCCAGAACATCGATGTTCATGCAATAAAGCCCGCGCTCCGACTGGTGCAAACGACAGAGGAAGAGCAGCTGTGGACGTTGGCTCGTGCGTGCTGGTCCATGCCGTACTCGAAAGGATACGGCCGCAGGTTACGCTTCCTTGTAGTGGACGAAACCCATGGCGGCCTGATTGGTATCCTGGGACTGCAATCCCCTCCGGCAGACCTTGCCTGCCGAGACACACTATTCGAGTTTCCCGCTGGTCGGAAACTCGAGCTGGTCAACCAAACGATGGACGCCTACACCATCGGCGCGATCCCGCCTTATAGCTTCCTGCTAGGAGGCAAGCTTTGCGCGGGACTACTCGCAGCGGACGCAATCCGGGAGGCGTACTGGCTAAGATACGCGGCGAAGCGCACGACAATGCAACGCCAACAAATCCAGCAGCCGCTCGTAGCGATTACAACGACCAGCGCGTTTGGCAAGAGCGCGCAGTACAACCGCCTGCGATACGATAGCCGTCTGCTGGCGGAGCCGATTGGTTACACGAAGGGATTCGGGATGCTCCATTTGGAGCATCTCTACGATCGCATGTGCGATTTGCTGGTAGCCCATGGACAGCTGACACCCAACGGATATGGAAACGGCCCCAAGGTTCGCTGGCAAAACGTTACCAAAGCGCTGATGTTGCTTGGGTTACCGCTGGACCTACTTGCACATGGCGTGCAACGTGAAGTCTATCTATTCAACCTAGTCAGCGACCTCCACTCTGGCATGGCAGGCGGTTCTTTCGGAGCCCCCCAAAGACTATCTGTGGATGAGTACTCGGATTACTGGAAGCAACGATGGGCAGTACCTCGATCCCACCGCTACCCAGATTGGCGCGAAGTCGATGCACAAAATCTAGTGCGCGAGAAGGTCCAAGAATGGGACCTTCTCACAGCGCAAAAAAAACAGCGCTAACAACTTGGACGTCTTTCACGTGACGTCTCAATTTTCGTTTCCAATTCCAGCTCGCCGATCTGTTGAAGTCGGCCAAGAACCCCTGCCAAGTCTTCGAAGTGCAATCGCCACAGCGTCCCAACGCCACTGGAGTACTTGCCAGCGTTGAACTGCTTTGGGCGCGCCCGCAGAACTGTGACCTCGTTACGCACCTGCAGCGCAAGTGCGACGCCAACCGCCTGCAGTTTCGATCCCATGTGAATGAGCCAGACGTTCGATCCCGCGCTTTGATCAATCTGGCTGACCAGAGTGCCCAATGTCTGGCGATAGTCTCGCGTACTGCAAGTATGGTGGTTGCGCTCACATAGTGACGGAGCGGTCGTATCAGAAGGCTCCTTACCTACCATTACTGCCAGCTGACGATTTACGATTCGACGCTGCAGATCCAATCGCCACCTCATGGAAGACGCGGGTGGCTCACCAAGGATCCAGAAGATGGATGACACTGGCGACACAAGTGGCTGATCGCTGATGTGAGCAAGGCAGCGCACCAACCGAGATGTGCGTAACGAGGGCAGCGCGATAACTCGATCAGGGCGATTCTCTGCGTTCAAACCAGGATACAGCTCGTTGACGTCCACATCGGAGACACCTTGCTCGGCAAACGAGCTGTCGTCACCATCCGACAAGGCTTCTTGGACCAACTCCTCGAGCCTCGATTCATATTCGAAGCGCGGAGGAGCATATTCCTCTGGCTCTGCGTAGACGATGTCGAGTACGAGTCGCGGTGCCTGTGGAATGAGCGTTGCAAGAACGGACAGGATCAACGTACTTGATGCGCCGCTAATATCGAAAGCGACGCGAACTTTCTGTCGGCTTTGCCGAAGCTCCTGCAGCGCAGCTTGCACGGCGCATTGCACCTCATGCGGACTTTCGGCGCTGAAGGTGCGAATTTCGGAACAAAAACGCGACAGAGCCCCGCGGATGGCATCCCCATTACCCTCGTTGTCCTGAGTATTGATGTCGTAGCAACCTAGCAAGGCAATAGCCGCCCCACCCTGAGGTAAGCGCTCAGCGAACAATTGGGGGATAGCGGAAGCTCGATCCTCAAAACCAAGGGCACTAATTAGCAGATCGGGAGAAACCTCATCTCCATCCCACGGTTCAACTTCGGGAAGAGACACCTGTACATCGTCAAAGCAAATTCGTTTGACGAAAGCCTGCTTGTCAGTCATCTGTATCCTCGAACAATTCCCCACTGAACCGATCCGCGCCGCTCTTGGTGGCATACGACATCCTTGCTCGATCCGCAAAACGCTCCGGAGCCGTCAGGAATGTTTGCAGCTCCTCAATGTCGCGCACCCCTAGATAACTATCACGCTTGAGCGAAAGTCCGAATGCTGGATTGAATATTCGCCGCAACTCCCAACGCATAGTTTGCTTTGAAAGCCCCTCCTTGGCGCGACTGTCTTGTAGCTCAATAAAGATCGCTCGCCGGAGAAGCTCGCGCGCGAGAGATCCTAGCTCTGGGTCAAGATCACGTAACAAGGCAATCGTCGATCTCGGTTCATCCTTGGTCATCTCCAGACGGTAAAGTCGATACGGCTCCTTCGCAGAGTTCAGTCGCCCCTTAACCATCACGTCACGGACGGCCGCTCCGTACTGTCCAAGAATCTTGGCCATTAGCGCTCCGAATGGATGCAAACCATCCACGCGCTCCTTGAACGCCTTTGAGATAGAAACGATCGCCTCGTGTTGAGCAGCCTTGGTAATGGGTGCCGTGGTATCGCGCTGCACGCTTCCCTTGACGAACATCTCACGAACGATCTGTAAAACCGTGGCGGTATCGCCACTCCATAGCCGCCCAAGAGCGTGCAACCCATGATAGTAGTAGCGACGCCCCTGAGTACTGCCATGCTCGCGAATATAGCTGGCAAGCTGAACATCATCAGCATATGGTTCCGAAGATCCAATAAGCTTCTCTGCCCGCCCCGCCCAACCAGCTCTGCTCAGCCGTCGATCAATCAGGTTCGTCACAAACCGTTTCGCAGCATGATCATCGACGTCCGCCAAAGCTCGGCTACCTGCGTCGATAGTGGTGAACTCGCGCGTCTCCTCTAGTGTGACCCCATCGATATCGCCCGGATCAAAACCGAACTTCTCGCAGGAAATCTTGAAGTAGTGAGTTGGAACGCGCTCAAAAATTATCTTATTAAGTATTCGTTGAATTTCTTCCTGCACTCGGTTTGACGAGTAGTCATCCAACAGGAATACCACTTGATGCCTCTTGAAGTAAGGGAAGACAGATCCCAACTTTCCAGTTAGATCAGCAAGGAACGTATCCGGAAGATGATCGTTCCATTCGCCATCTCGAAGCAAAGTTCCATGGAGCTGAACCCGTAAGGCATCAAGGTCATCTGCGAAATGAAGGATGCGACTGCGATTGGTCAGTCTTGCCGATTCAACGGGACGACTGAAGTACGACGAGATAAGTGCAACGATATTATCGAAACCAGCTTCATCTAGTCGAAAAGCGCGGTTCGCCACTGAATCGGCATAGGCCATACCAAGAGATTTTAGAAGCTCACGAGCAACTATCAATTGGAAGTAAGTTGCAATCTCATGCGCCCTCTGCTCAGCGCGCCCCTCCTTGCGAGCCAACCAGCTAAGGTTGTTTTGAAGATGTGCAGCGCAACTGATATATACCCCAAAAGAGTCAAAAGGGCTTGCACGTCCGCGTTCCGCATTCTGAGCACGTAAGCCCAAATGTGTTCTTACTGCAAGATAGCGGAATATCATTGACTTACCGCACCCGCGTGGACCAGTGAGCACGATAGGTTTACGCTCCTGGATGTCCTGCATCCACGGCAATGTTTCAACGAAAAGCTCCAGCAGCGTCGCGTCGTCGGCTAAATGCTCGGCCGAAATGGCCTCAAACGGCTGGAACTTTGACTCATCAATCTCCACCTCTTCGAGTTCACGCTGAAGAACTTGCAACTCCTGGGCAATTTGGTTCTCAATCGGAAAATGCCTCGCCTGGTCCTCATCCACCAACTTTTCGATGAACTGCAGGAACCGGCGCATGAAGTGAGGGTGACTGGAGGCGACACGACGGTTCCGATGTAGACCGTTGTAAAGCTCCACCAATATCTGAACAAAACAGATTTTGTCGTCTCGGCTCTTGCTTGTAGTCTGATTGGATGGTTTTAGACTACCCAAATCGATAATTGATACTTCCAATCGATGCTCGTCATCAGCGAGCAGAGCCAATTCCGCTGGCACCTGAGAAATCATGACGTTGCCCACGTGCAGATCGTCATGTTTCAACTCAACCCGCTTGAGGTAGGTGATAGCTCGAAGCACCTGCATTGCTACACTGCAGACAAAATCGATCTCGAGCGAGTCCTCTTGGAGATACTGCTCCAAGGTCCTCCCCGTAACCCAGGGGGCTATAAAGCAAACAAAGTCTTCTTCGGCATCCGGCATACCCGGCGGCGGCGCAGAAAGGCCGACTGACATCGGGCAAACAAAGAGCGATTTAGCTGGACGAAGTTTGGATGTATACAGCAGCTCTTGCTCGAGCCGTGGCTGCTTGTAGTCGCCGGGGACTGCAAGCTTGGCAGCAAACTCCTCATGGGTCGCCGGGTCGCGAACCCTCAAGACGAACCCCTTCCACCCGCGGCGTTTGTGCAAACCGTGCACACGCCCCTCCGCATCTCGATCCAGAACTTCATAGGTATGCGTTGACTGGCCATCGAGTGCTCGTACCGTCAACGTGGCAGGAATAATGGGAGCGCCATCTATCCAGTTGCGCTGTGCCTCACTAAGTGCGTCCATTGTTTTGTTGCCTATGATCTGCGCTACGTCGACCATCGCCGAAGTTGCAATCGCCATCCCCACTACCGTACGGCCGGCACACGTAGGCCTGACCTGCACGATATCCCCTCGACCATTTCTCAGAACCCTAAGATTCTTGGCTGAGGAGTGTACCCTCAGACGGTTAGATAGCTCAGTGATCTAGCCCCCCCCAATTAGAGGGATATTTAATCTCATACATCACTGGATTGGCGCAGATACCTCCCATACTGGGCTCCAAGAAAATTTGGCAACCACAATTAAAATACTCTTACACCTGATATAGATATCTCGGAATTCGCCTCCCTTCGGGCGAGGGGTGCGGCAAGCGAATTCGCCGCCGTTAAATGTACGTTGGGCATCGCGGCAACCCACGAACGGCCCGCGTGCATTTTCGATTCGTACCCGCAAATCAGATTGACTTATGAATACGTTGTTCGCAAAAACCTTTGGTGGCCTCTCTCGTGCTTACTACTTCCGCCATTTCCTGTTTGGCGTGATTTTTCCCGCGTTCATATTCCTCTTCGCGAGCAACGCCGGAAAACCGCTCCCCTACCAGATGGTTCTGTTCGCCCTCATCAGCACCGTGCTCTATCCATATGCCCGGTTCGTGTACGAAGGCGTGATGAACTTCATTCTCGGCAACAACGTCTTCTTCGTGAACGCAATCGTGATGCTGTTCGCCAAGTTCAGCACGATGCTGATCTGTTGGGCTTTCGCGATCTTCATTGCGCCGATCGGACTGGTGTATCTGTACCTCCGTCATAGCCGGGCGTAAGCAACAGCCAGAAATTCGTCATCGGCGCTCGGCCGCGGCCAGGTAGATCCCCGTGCCGGGCGACGCTTTGACGATCAGATCAGGATCACATGTTCCGCATAAACGCGTTTCCAAAAAGGGAAGGCCGTTGGCGCGTGGATTGGTTCGGCCCCATCGCCTTCCCCGATCGCATGGTGCGACGGCGCCATCCGTCCGTTCTGGTCTCCTTGTCCAAGGACAAGTGCCCTGAAGGCAGCAGTCGCTTATCGCTTCTCTCGCTCCGCGAAACCGAAAGGCAGCAGACCCGATGCTGGGTTTCAGTCGGAACCACAATGCTCCTGCGTATCGGCGACGTGTGGCGCGAACAGAGCTTGGAATCCCGTGCCGCTGACGAAGAACTGCATTGCGAGAACCTGGAGATCAGCCAGGACACCTGCGAGCTAGTAAAAGCTGGATCGAGCTTCGAAGACGGCAGTTTCATGCTGCCGCTCCATGAGCATGCTGGACATCGCGAGAACACGCACTCCTATTGCGTTCGAGTCACCTTGCCAGACGGGAAGCTCCTTGTCGTGCCCTGCATGGAGTTGATCCGTTTCTACTTCGGCTCGTCCAGTGAGCTCCTCAACAGGCTGTTCCACCCCCAACTCGATAGAGGGCATCTTTACACGGGGACGCCGGCAATAGATCGGCACAACCGGATGACGCTTCAACTTGCCGACCGTATTCCGCGCGCAAGCGCCGAGGACGTCGCAAGAATCGCCGGCAGTCGGCTGGCATGGCGCGCGGCCAAAATGATTGGAGCCTCCTGCGTACGCGCCGCTCAGGCTCGCCAAGAGGTTTACCCGCAGACCCTATTTCCGTTCGAAGGAACGACAACACTGCGAGCCGCTGGGAAGTGGCTGTCGCGAGGCAATGATCCCAAAGGAACGTTCCTCGTCTATCAACTCCTGAGTTGCTCGCACCCGTTCCCCTTCAAGTCACTGCGGTTCCATGTGACGGGTGGAAAGAAAGCTCACACTACCGGAATGGTGCCCGATACCCCGCCACAGGAAGCACCGCCCACAGCCCGGAAAGCCAAGGAACCCGCCCAAGTCAGCCTGGAGGAGCATGACCCTTCGTCGCAGCTTGCTCCGGCTACGATGCCCGTGCGCGGCAATCGGCGATTCACCGACCTGGAAAACAAATACGTCTTCGCCGACCGAACAATAGCCGGACAAAAGCCTCGCGCTAGTGCCTCGTCCGGCGAACCGATCAACGAGCACGCGATCGGCGAACCGGGCTCCACAAAGCGCATCCGCGAAACACAGATCGTCGACGATGACAGCGAGATTCCAGACCCGCCGGCATTCCTCGAACACGCTGTCAAAGCGCTATCCACGCTGAATGATGCTTCCGTGCGAGTCCTGACGGCGAGCCGCGACGATGGCTGGACCGTCCCGATGCCACTGATCTCAGACGAGGACGGTGTGCTGAACGAGCACCTCTTGATGCCTGAAGACAATCACCGGCTCAAGCGTGTAGCTGCCTTTGCTGTTTCCTCAAAGGAAGCATCCACGTTGCTCATGGTTCACGAAGCCAACCCGCCTATATCGTTTGCGGTTCCCTTGAAAAACCAGAGCGATGAAGCGATACAACGTGCAGTCCAGGCCGCGACGGGAGCATTCATCTCAGTACAGGACGGTGGCGACCATCGTGTGATGGCGTTGGAACACACGCAGGCCAGTACTCCCGACGAACTGCGCTCCTGGATCTCAATGCAGCTATACCACGCAGCCATCGCGTATCTGCGGTGAGCTGCTCATCGCAATTGGAAGCTCAGCGGGCAAGTCTCGACGCGCGTGAAGAGACGCCTCGCGCCGATACCCAGCCAAGATATCCTTAACAAAATGGTGGTGCAACGGAGCAGTGGGCTTGACAGGCTGCGCGTGCGCCTCGGGATCGTGCTGAAGCAGCCAAAGGGACCACAGCAATACTGCATGCCGAGCCAGTACAGATTGCAGTTCCAGCGCCGGCTTTCTGGTGCGCACAATCTCCAAGTCGGAGTAACCGAAGCGACAGGCTAGACAGTCACAGAGACGCGGCTTGACCTTGCACGACAACATCGTCACGGCCATAGCGTGCAAACGATCCAACAGGTCTCGCGGGCCCGCGGCGCCCAACGAAGAGAGATCGCGCGTCAGTTGCTGCAGCTCGGAAAGGAGACCACTGCCTCGATCATCTACGTTGGGCGCCTCCGCCATCCGAAGATCGAAGTCGCAGTTGTGGCAATGGCAAATGCCATCGATCTCCGCGTGACACAAGTTTGTATCGACGCGCTGAACAAACAAGCTCGCGCCACAACGGGGGCACCTATCGAGCAACAAACGCTGGTGCCGCTCACAGAATGTTTGCAGTGCGACTCGCCAGCAGCGGCGGAAGTACGGTCTTGGATCAGTCCTTAGACAGTACGGGCAAAACTGAAGACCTGGGCCAAGCCGGGCGCTTCGCGGCAGCTTGATCGAGATCACCCACGGAAGAATTCCACCAACGTGGAACTCTGGATACAGCGTCCCTTCATAGAACCGCAGCGTCGTCTGACGAACTGCCTCCAACGGAGTCCCCGTGTGCAGTGCCAGCGACTCCAGAAGCCATTGTGGGCTGCGCCGGTCGATGTCCACTGTCAACACGCGTGCGTCAGCTCCGAGTGCCAGATTGCAGAATGACGTCAAACTCATTCCGTGGCCATGCGCCAATCGAACAACCCAGCTCGACAGCAACTCGCCCGGTATCGGTTTATACCGAATCGGCCAGAGCAGCACGTTGGCGCATGACCAGGTTTTCACAGCCTTCGCCTGTAGGTCTTGCGCTTGGAGGGCGGCACCCAGTCCAATGCTTCGAGCTGCTTTTCGGTAATCGCTTCCTCGCCGGAACGGATAGCGTCAACCGCCGCCGTTTTCACGAGATCGAAGATGTCACCGAGAGTGGACTCGCTCTTCATATAGATCGCCTGCATCATCTCGGGGTAGTGCAGCCCTGATGGCTTGCGCAGCGGCGTCCGGCGCTCCAGCGTCTTCAGCAACGTCCCTAGCTGCCGGCCGGGCGTCCAACTGGGCATCTCGATCGGAACGAATCGACTCGACATCTGCGGATCGGCATTGAACGCGTTGTATGCCTCTTCGATCCCTGAGGCGACGATACTGACCTTCGCCTCATTGCTCAGGCTCTTGAGTGCGTTGCGAAACTCGCGTTGCTTGGTCAGGCCACCGGCAATTAGATGGTGGATCTCGTCGATGATGAGGATGCGCACATCCATCTCGCCAAAGAGGCGTTTGACCTGCGAGTACTTTTCATAGACTGGGGCCGTCGGCTTATATGGCGTCATCAGACTATCCATGATTCGACTGTAGAAGTCGGATAGGTCGGGCTTGGGTGGTGCGTCGACCATCACCACCGGACACCGTGTTGCCTCGTGCTCGGGATCCACGTCGGGAAGATGTTGATCGCGGAATCGCTCAAGAATGGATGTCTTGCCGCTATATGACGGACCAACAATCAGGTAACTCGGCATCCGCGTTACCTTTGGATAGTCGAGCAGATCCTCCAGCTTCTGGAGCGTGGTCGTCGCATGGTCGAGCTGTAGCCACGTGCCCTCCTGAATCTTCCGAATCCGATCCTTGGTTGGCAGGTCCAGGTACTCCTGTGCCTTTGGACTGAGGTGGCCATACTCAACCGTCGTGCTATTCATCGTCGCTCAGTGCCTGAATATCGTCTGGGTCGTACCCACGGACTGCCGGCGCAAGCCTGGACGGCTCGATCTTCGAGGCCCGTGGCAGGTCTTTAGATTTTTGCGCGCGAGCTTTGTCCTGCTGTTTGCGCTGCTGCTCAGCACGACGTGCCGCCTTGCTTTTTTCAGCGGCAGCTTCTTCGAGTTCGCGCTGCCGCGCGATCAGCGCAAACAAGTCCCGTTCGCTGTATTCCTTCATGCCCGCAGCCTTCGCTGCATTGTTGGCTGCACGTATCTCCCAGATGCTTGCCGGCGGCAAGCTCGAATCTCGATAGGGAATCGCCTGATACCGTTTGAGATCGGTATCGAAGAAGTACAACACGCTCATGTCGCGTGGGTCATAGCGGAACCGGAACTTCTTACCTCGCTTCGGATTGTCAGGATCGCGTTCCCCAATCCACGGTCTCAAGACATCGTGGAAGTAGTGGATGTTGTCGTTGACAACTCCATCTCCTCGGATCGCTCGCTCCTCGAATGGCATGAAGTCGATGCGGACCTTCTCGGGATCGGCGACTATCGGTGGGATTCCACGGCCCATCTTTCCCCGTGTGCCGAGAATGCCTTCGGTCCATTTGGTCAGCGGCGTCGTGCCAATGCCCGCGTGAACGTCTCGATGATATCGAGCGAACATCAGGACAAGCCATTTCTCCAGCTCATCGATAGTCATGCAGGCATTGCCCTCGGCGTCGTACTCTCCTTTCTGCTGGGGATTCGCGAACGTTGCCCCTTTGAGCTCTTTCAACTCCTCCGATACGGTGCCCATGAGCCGCTCGATGTGCGCACCGTAGCGAGGCTGCTTTACCGGCCGGAGGTGAATATCGATGTGGTACTCCCTCGCAGCGACGGCCAGCATCTTGCCTCTGAATTCCTTGGCGTTGTCCATATGGAGTACGTCTATGGGGCCGCGGAAGGGCCACTCAATATCTCCGCACCCCAGCCGCGCCATCCATTCCCCCTTATCCAACATGGCGTGCGAGATGCACATGCCCGCGGACATCGCTGAAGGTGGATCCAGAGACAAGTACATGCCCAAACATGCGCGGCTGAAAACATCGATTGCCAAAGTGATCCAGGCCCGTCCGATCGACTTGCGGTGCTTGTCGTCCACGATGATGACGGGCAACAGAGTGTGATCGACCTGCACCATGGCAAGAGGCCACTCAGCATCCGGAATGGATCCCTTATTCACGCTAAATCGTTGCTCAGCGGCGCGGCGCCCCTCACGACGCTTGAGCGCTTCTTGTTCATCCAACCAACTTAGATGCCGGTGTATCGTCGACTCGGCCGGAAGAGGCTCAAGCTCCGCGACATAGCACAGGCGGCGAATTTCCCTGGCCGCCTTCGCTACGGACGGCTTTTGCATGGTCAGATAGTGCTCTTGAACGTAGTTGTCCAAGATCAGCTTCACTTCTGGCGCGAGGCGACTGCGCCCGCGGCCACCGCTCTTGCGCGTCGGTATTAGCGAAGACAGCTGTTCAGACGCAAGGTAGGTCCGCAGCCAGTTGTAGAGCGTCGCGATACTCACGTCTGCGTCGGCTGCCACAGCGACGTAGTCTGCTTTCTTTCGATTCCGCCGAAGAGCGAGCAGAGGACTAATGATGTCTAGGCGGCTTTGCGCCTCTTCCCAGTCGTCATCCGATACGTCTTCGAGGTCGATCTGGCCTTGGGGCTCGGGCGAGCCATCACTGCCTCTGAACGGAGGCTTGAGCGACCCTATGTTCAAAATGACAATCGCTCCCGACGCGTCCTCGCGTGCGAGAACCTGGTCCAAGGCGGCGTAGCGGAGAATTGTGTATGCGCGCCCATCGTGACTGTAGCTGCTGCCCTTCTTAATCGGCAGAAGAGTCGGCGTCTTTCCTAACGACTTGCTTGCCATGGCTAGCTCGGTAGAAATAGCTGCGTGCTATCCGTCAACGGAATCTGCAAGTCCGCTTGGATTTCGCCGTGAGCAACAAGATGCCAAAGCACGGGAATCAGGCCTGCGCGCATCTCTAAGGTGTCCGCCAAACTACCAAGTAGTGTCTCGGGGGTCGTTGGACTGTCCAGCCGGCGCATCGCAGCAAGCAAGCGCTCCACTGCGACCGGGTCCGCGGGCGTATGGCGATACCGATGCAGAAACTTCAGGTTTTGAACGTGCTGCGTCCGGATGTCGATCTCTGTTCGGGTAACGAAGACCCAGCCTCTCTCTTCGGCGACGACAGTTGCCGCTGCAAACTTCTCGCGATACGTCTCGGCGTGTCGATCAAGGTATTCCCGCTTCTTGATTTCCACCAATTCTGGAGACCGCTGATTGCCCGACGGAGAACAGCGGTAGGTCACCAGCAGATCTGGAACATAAACTCGGCCGCGAGACAGTGCAATTTTGACCGGCTGACATTCGTACGATTCCACTTGGGGATCCGAGTCCAGCAGGAGCATGTACTCCTTCTCCAGAATCGACTCGAATTCAATGACCTCATCCGCCAGCGGGGAGGGATGACGTCCAGTGACAAAGAGGTAGTTCTTAGGGATCCGGCGCACCGGCATAAAGCGCTCCACAAAGCACACATCCGTGGATTCTTGCTTTCCCCACCCTGACTTGTCGACCCTCCATCGCGAGGGGGCTCAATGCACTGAGCGCGTTTCAGTCTAGGTCGCTGAGAGCAACTTATGTAGTGCACACACGGGGCCCTCCTGACTATCGATCGGGGGTGTAACGCACCGCGTTACCGATGGCGTTGCGGGCCGGCGGCAAGAAATCCCGCTCGCGTCACGCAGTCGGACGTTTTCGCCGTCATATATGCAGAGGGCTACGTCCTTTGGTTCGGTGCAAATGTTGCTCCCTTGGCAGCCGAACTCAATGTAGTATACCCCCCTATAGTATATTTAATGAGGTGATCGATGAGCCACACCATCCGTGAGAAGCAGAAGCTACTCAACCGCGTTCGCCGGATTCGGGGCCAGCTGGATGCCATTGAGCGCGCACTGGAGGAGGAGCAAGGGTGCGCCCCCGTGCTCCAGCAGATCACGAGTTGCCGCGGCGCCATGAATGGCCTGCTGGCCGTCGTGCTGGAAGATCACATACGCACCCACCTGACCGAGGTGGATGACGAACATGAACACGCCGAAGGCAGCGCCAAGGAGCAGCTGATCGAGGTCGTGCACAGCTATTTCAAATGAGCCAGCCATGAGCAATTTCTACGACACGCCGTTCGGTATCGGTCATGACCACGTGTTCCTGGGCGCAGGGCACGAGAAAAACGAGCGCAAGACATGGGCCGTGATCGTGCTGTGCACGCTGATGATGGCCGCTGAGATCATCGGCGGCAGCATGTTTGGCTCGCTGGCCCTGGTGGCCGATGGGCTGCATATGTCGACGCACGCAGGCGCCATGCTGATCGCGGCGCTGGCCTACACATATGCGCGGCGCCACGCGAACGACTCACGCTTCGTGTTCGGTACAGGCAAGCTCGGCGACCTGGCCGGCTTCACCAGCGCCATCATCCTGGCGATGATCGCGCTGCTGATCGGCTACGAGGCTGTGGTGCGATTCCTCTCGCCGGTGCCGATCCACTTTAGTGAGGCGATCCCGATTGCGGTGGTCGGCCTGCTGGTGAACATCGCCAGTGCCTGGCTGCTGAGCGGTGGCGACCACGATGGCCACAGCCATGGCCACAGTCATCACCATGGTCATGCCCACGGACACGATCACGGCCCAGCCGGACTTGGCGACAAACATGCACACGGCAAGGAAGTGCAGCACATCAACGCGCCAGCAGGGGTGTTCGCGCTGTCGATCTTTGAAGACGACGTACCGCCAGTTTTCCGCTTGGCTGGAGAAACCATCCCGCTGCCCAGCGACGTGGCGACGGTGACCACCATCCGGCCGGACGGCAGCCGCCAGGAATTCCTGATGGTCCGCAAGGCGAACTACCTAGAATCCACCACAGAGATTCCGGAGCCGCATGCCTTTACTGCCGTGCTCGGCATCGGCGGCCAGGAATACAGCGTGGCCTTCGAAGAGCATGAGCACGATCACGCCGATGGACACGGGGCGCACCATCGCGACCACAACATGCGCGCGGCCTATGTGCACGTCTTGGCCGACGCCGCCATCTCTGTCCTGGCCATCATCGGGCTGTTGCTGGCCAAAACCTTCGGCTGGCTCTGGATGGACCCGCTTGCAGGTATCGTCGGTGCGCTGGTCATCGCCAACTGGGCGTACGGACTGATGCGCGACACGGGTGGCATCCTGGTCGACATGACACCAGACAAGCAAATCGGCGGCCGCATCAAGACTGCACTGGAAACCGATGGCGACGCGCTGCTCGATCTGCACGTCTGGCGCATCGGCCCTGGGCACCTGGGCGTGGTGGTCTCGGTCGGCACACGCCAGGCGCATCGCGGGCCGCAGTTTTATCACGAACGGCTGCGGCGATTCCAAGCGCTGTCACACGTTACGATCGAGGTTCATTCGTTACCGACCAAATAACCTGACGTCCGACCTGGACATATCCTCCGGACGATTAGAACGGGGGCGGTACCCCGCCATGTGGGTGCCGCATTCGCCCAACCAAAACAAGAAAACATTGTCGCGGCCTGACCGCGGACGCTCTCCCGGCCATGTACCACCCATCTAGATTTGCCCGCATTTGCGCGGCAGCGTTCGCTCTTGCTGCGCTCGTCTCCAGCCCATCACATGCGCATGGCATTGCTGGCAACCGCTTCTTTCCGGGAACGCTGAATTTCGACGACCCCGCTGTTGCTGACGAATTTTCCATCACCGCCGGCGCTGTGCAGCACCCTGACAACAGCCGCAACGTCACGGATCGCGGCGCGACAGTCTCATTCGCGCGGTTGCTGACACCTGAGGTCTCGATCGGCTTTGACAGCGGCTTCATCCGGCGCGACTGGGACAGTGCACGCCAGCCAGGCGCAACCGGTTCCGACCTGATTCTCAAATCCCGGCTCTACGAAGACGATCTGAACGAGACGCTTGTTGCCGCCTCGCTGATCTATGGGCTGCCCCAGACCGGCGCCAGACGACTCGGCGCCAGCACGTCAGCGACCATTGCCCCCAGCCTGTATGTAGGTCAGGGGTTGGGTGCCTTGCCTGAGGCGTGGTCTTGGCTTCGGCCGTTGGGCATCACCGCTGGCGTCAGCGTGGCCGTGCCGACCAGCAAAACATCGGACAACTTGAGCTACGACCCGATGACGCGACAGTTCAACCCTGTGAGGACAGCCAACGTCACCACGGTGCATTGGGGGTTCGCATTGGAGTACAGCACGCTCTATTTGACGGATCGGTTTGTACCAGGCGTGCTCCCCAAAGAGGAGCCGCTCCATCAATGGGTCCCGTTGGTCGAATTCGCATTCGACTCACCACGGGGCCAGCGTACGCGTGGCACCGTCAACCCAGGCTTCGCTTATGTCAAGGATACGTGGCAGGTGGCAGCGGAACTGGTCCTCCCCTTGACCCACGGATCAACGCGCGGTGTCGGCGCGAACGTTCAGGTGTTGTTCTTTCTGGACGATTTCCTGCCGGCGCTGTTCGGAAGGCCGATGCTGACTCACTAACGAATTGTCTTAGCGTGCATGTTCAAAATGGTCGATAGGGACTTAGATTCGCCCCTTGCCAATTGCATCTGGCATGAAGCACTCGGTTCGATGCAAATGGCTTTCTGACCCCGAGGCAATCTGATCCGGCTTGTGGCTGAAAACGCCGCTTTCCTAGATCAGGGATCCCGGTATTGCACTTGTGCCCACCAGTGCACCAGCGAATGCGAACGCCTCTCATGCGGATTCTTTTCTGCGGCTGCCGGTTATTCCCCAAACGGTCAATTCTCAACCTATGATCGCGGACAAATCCAGGCGCTCGCCCTCAAGGTGACCGGTCCTCGACCATCAGACAAACCAGACCATGCAACAGCCAACCGAGATCGATTTCGACAGCGAGACACCGGCCATCAAGCGCGCGGCGAAACGCAGCACTCTCGTGAGCGTGGGTGTCAATTTGGCCCTAACGGCCGCGCAACTGGTTGCTGGCGTTCTTGCCCATTCACAAGCGTTGATAGCCGACGCAATTCACTCGCTTTCCGACCTGGTTTCGGATTTCGTCGTCCTCTTTGCCGGACACCATAGCCAGAAGGAACCGGACGCAGAACATCACTATGGTCACCTTCGGTTCGAGACAGCGGCATCCCTGGTTTTGGGCTTGCTGCTACTTGGCGTAGGCATCGGGATGCTTTGGAGTGCGGTGACAAAGCTGGAGCATCCGGAATCAATTTCACATGTGAAGTTGATTGGCTTGTGGGTCGCACTTGGCGCACTGGTGAGCAAAGAGCTGTTGTTCCGGTACATGCTGGCCGTCGCCGAGCGCGTGCGCTCCAGCATGCTGATAGCGAACGCCTGGCATGCTCGCTCCGACGCAGCCTCCTCGTTGGTGGTCGCACTCGGCATCATCGGCAATTTGCTTGGATTTCACCTGCTCGACCCGGTAGCCGCACTCATTGTGGGGCTGATGGTATCCAGAATGGGGTGGCAGTTTGGCTCGAATGCTCTGCACGATCTCATGGACAGAGCCGTCGATGAAGAGACAGCGACCGAAATTCGGCAAGTAATGCTCGGCACGCCAGGCGTGCTTGGCGTTCATGACGTTCGGACACGCAAGATGGGCGACATGATCCTGGTGGACGCGCACTTGGAGATCGAAAGCACCGCAACCGTGAAGGTCGGTCACGACATCGCGCTGGAAGCAAGGCGACGCGTCATGGAAAGACATGATGTTCTCAATGTCATGACCCACGTCGATCCCGTAGACAGGCTCACAGCCGGTACAAGCTAGCCGTTCAGTCGCGGTAAGAACACGTTGAATCTTGAGCCTTTGCCTTCTTCGCTGGTCACAGTGATCGTTCCTCGGTGCAGTTCCACGACCAGCTTCACCAAGTAAAGCCCGACACCTGCTCCAACCGTCCCTGCAACGTTGCCGCCGCGCACGTAGCGCTCGAACAAGCGCTCGATATCGCGCTCTGGTATGCCCAGGCCCCGGTCTTCCACAGTTACCGACACACCGTCGGCATCGCTGCGCATACGCACACTGACCGGTGCGCCTGGCGGCGAATACTTAACGGCGTTGCCGACAAGATTGCTGAAGGCCTGGAATAAGAGCCGGGCATCGCCGAAGAATGTGTTCGGCTCATCCGTCTCTATGCACACCTCGATCCGAGCGCTCGGCGTGCCTTCCAAGTGCATTTCGCAAACCTCGTGCAGAAGCGCTGCAAGCGGGAAATCGGTGCGCCGCATCGCTGCTGGCGTCGTGGAATCCAGCCACTGCGAAGAGTCGAGCAAGTGATCCATCAGGTGCGTCATGCGCTGCACGGCCGCCCGGATTTTCCCGCAGCGTTCTTCGAGCGCCTCGGGCTGCAACGCATCACGCGTGCGTATCAACCGCTGGGCCTGGCCGTCAATCACGCCCAGTGGCGTACGGAATTCATGCGACGCCATTGAGATGAAATTGCGTTGGAGTTCGGCCATGCGGCGCTCTTTGTCAAGCGTCTCCTGCAATACGGCCGCCTGGGCGGTCAGTACATCTTTGCTGCGCCCCAGTTCGATTGTGTTTTCTCGAAAACGCGCCACGGCTTGCGCGATGTCGCCAATCTCGTCGTGGCGGTCCAAGCCTGGGATGTCGATCTGGGTATCGTTGTTGGCAACGCGGTGCATGCGATCCACTAGCACGGCAATCGGGCGCGACACGGCAAAGACAAGGTAGATCACGGCCAGCACGACCAGACATGCCGCCACAACGATCGCCCCAACGATGAGTTGCCGCGCATCGTGGTAGGCCTGCGCCTCTCGCTCGGTTTCTGCCGTGGCGCCAGCGACACTGCGTTCGGTCATCACGCCCAAGGTGTCGTTGGCCAAGTCGAATGCGTGTTTGGAATCCGCGTGATAGAGCCGCGCAGCACCCGCTACGTCGCCTGCCTTGGCAGAAATCATCAGCCGTCGCGCAAGCTCGCGATACGTGTTCCATTGGGTGACAAACTGGCTGTAAAGCTCGTGCTCGGCGCTGTCGTGTTCGATCTTGTCGTAGCGGGCCTGGGACGTGGCAATCGCTTTGTCGAGCATGGCGACCTGTTCGTCGGCGGCTCGCAGGTCAGCGCGTGATGAGGCGATCAGAAAATCGCCTTCGGCCGCGCGATAATCCGAGATGTAGTTGTTGAGGTCGCCCAGAATCCGGCTGTTCTGTAGCCAGCGCCCGCTGATCTGCGCAGATACGCTGTGGAAGCTCGCCAGTTGGTCGATACTGAAAGCGCCGACGCCGACCACCAGCAGTAAAAAGATCACGAACACCAGCGTCAGCCGGACCCGGATGGGACGCAGGATCAACGGCGATGCGATTCCAAAGCGCCGCCCGTCTGGCGCGGCTGTGACCGTTTTTGGCGATTGCATAGGTAATGTCCTGCGCAGTTTTTCTTGACGACGTCATGAGCGGAGCATCAGTCACCATACCACCAGCTGAAATCCCCATGAAGCCAGCCAACCCCAAGATCCTCTGCATTGAAGACGACGTTGAAACCGCCGAGTTGATCACCGAAGAACTGGCCGAACACGGCTACACCGTGATCACGGCGAACGATGGTGAGTCCGGGCTGGCGATGCTCCTGCGCGAAGCCCCCGATCTGGTGCTGTGCGACGTAGGCATGCCGGGCATGACCGGGTTCGAGTTGCTGGAGCAATTGCGCACGCTCGCGCCACGTTATGCTGAAATTCCGTTCGTCTTTTTGACGGCGATGGCGCAACGCGACTCTGAACTGCGTGGGCGTCGCCTGGGTGCTGATGACTATGTGACCAAACCGGTCGACTTCGAAATCCTGATGAGCATTGTGCAGACCCGGCTCGCCAGACGGCCGCGCACGCATACCGCACATCCGCCCGTACAACTGAGCGAGCGTGAGGTCGAGGTGCTAGCATGGTCTGCGCGCGGCAAGACATCGGGTGAGATCGCCACGATTCTTGGGCTCTCCAAGCGCACGGTCGATTTCCATATGGACAATGCGCGCGAAAAGCTGGGCGTCGCCACGCGCATCGAAGCCGTGGTCAGGGCTTCCAGCTCGGGCATTATCAAACCATAGGGGCCGCCGCACGAAGCGGCGGCCATCGCTCAGACCGGCGCTTCCTCAAGGGGCGAGTCTTCAGGCGGCTCCTTGCCGAGGAATACCATCCGCAACGCAGGCACGATCACCAGCAGCATCAACGGGCCCACCAACATGCCGCCCACAACCACGGTGGCTAGGGGCCGCTGCACCTGGCTGCCGATGCCCGTGGAAATCGCCGCCGGGAACAGGCCGATACACGCCGACAGGGCCGTCATCAGCATTGGCCGCATGCGCTGTTGCGCCGCATGGAACATCGCTTCAGTTGGCTGGAGGCCGCGCTCCCGGCGCAAGTCGTTGTAGTAGGTGATCATCAGGATGCCGTCCATGACCGATACACCAAACAACGAGACGAACCCAATGGCCGCCGAGACGCTGAAGTCCAGCCCCGTCAGGAACAGTGCCGCTACCCCACCGGTGATCGCAAACGGAATACCGGCCAGCGCCATCAGGCTATCGCGCAGCGAATTGAACAGTCCATAGAGCAGGACCAGAATCAACAGAATGCTGATCGGCACCATGACCGCGAGCCGCTGCTTGGCCTGTTCGAGTTCTTCAAACTCACCCGCCCACTCGATGCGGTAGCCTTGCGGCAACTTGACGTGCTGGGCGATGCGCTGCTGCGCTTCTTCCACCGTGCCGCCCAGGTCGCGCCCGCGTACACTGAACTTGACCGGAATATAGCGGGCGTTCTTCTCGTGATAGATGTACGACGCCCCCGTATCCAGCGTGATGTCAGCCAGCGCCGAGAGCGGAATGTAGGCGTTGCCGCCATTCGCGTTCGAGTAGGCGACGCGGATGTTGCGCACCGCATCGATTGTGGCACGGTACTCCGGGGCCAGCCGCACCGTCAGTGCAAACTGCCGATCGCCTTCCAGGATGGTGGTCGCCTGAGAGCCCGACAGGGCCGCTTGCACCACGGTGTTCACATCCCCAGTGTTGAGCCCATAGCGCGCGGCCGCCTCACGGTTGATGCGCACGTTCAGGTTCGGTTGACCGAGCACGCGGAAGATGCCCAGGTCTGTGATGCCTTTGACCTCGCTCATCTCGCCCTGTACCTGATCGGCAAGCCGCTCCAGCACCTGCAGGTCCGGGCCGATGATCTTGACCGAGTTGGCCCCCTTCACGCCCGACAACCCTTCTTCCACGTTGTCCTGGATGTACTGCGAGAAGTTCAGGCCGACCCCGGTGAACTCACTGGTGAATTCTTTCTGGATCTGCGCGATCAGCTTCTCCTTGGTCATCCCCGCCGACCATTGGTCGAACGGCTTGAGGGGCACGAAGAATTCAGCGTTGTAGAAGCCCGCGGCATCACTGCCGTCGTCGGGGCGACCGTGGGCCGACACCACCGTGCGCACCTCGGGGTGCTTGAGCAAAATCTGGCGCATGCGCGCGACCGGTACCACGCCCGATTCCAGCGACGCCGTTTGCGGCATCGTCAGCCGAATCCACAGGTTGCCTTCTTCAAGCGCCGGCAGGAACTCCGTACCCAGCAGCGGCATGAGCGCCGCCGTTACCGCCAGCACGACCGCGCCGATCGTCACGGCAATGCGCCGGTTGGACAAGGACCACGTCAGCGCAGGCTGGTAGACCTTGTGCAACGCGCGAACGAGCCAGGTTTCCTTCTCTTCGATCTTCTTGGGCAGCAGGTACGAGCACAGCGCCGGCGTGACCGTGAAGGTGGCGATAAGCGCGCCCGCCAACGCGTAGCCATAGGTACGCGCCATCGGGCCGAAGATCTGGCCTTCCACCCCCTGCATGGTGAACAGTGGAACAAATGCGGCCACAGTGATCAGTGCGGAGAAGAACACCGCGCGATCGACCTGCAGCGCACTGACGAAAATCATGCGCAAGCGCTCCGGCACGCGGAAGCCCAGCATCTTCGCGTCACGGCTCATCAGCAGGCGCGTCTGCTCCGCCGCCGGCATCTGGAAGTTGCGGAAGATGTTTTCGACCAGGATGACCGACGAATCCACGATGATCCCGAAGTCCACCGCGCCCACCGATAGCAGGTTGGCGGATTCGCCGGTCAGCAAGAGGATCAGGATGCTGAAGAACAGCGCAAACGGAATGTTGGCGCTAACGATGATGGCGCTGCGCAAATCGCCCAGGAAGATCCATTGGATGAAGAACACCAGCAGGCAGCCAAACAGCAGCGCATGCATGACCGTGTGCGTGGTGACCGAGACGAGCTCCGAGCGGTCGTAGTAACGCTCGACCTTCACGCCTGCCGGCAGCGTGCCATCGGTGTTGATCTTGTCCAGCTCGGCCTTGACGCGCGCCACCACGTCGTTGGTCTGCATGGTGCGGTTCATCACCACGATGGCGGTGACGACGTCGCTTTCGTTGTCACGGCCGGCAATGCCCAGACGGGGCGCGAAACCAATCTTCGTCTTCGCGACATCCTTGACCTGCACGGGCACGCCATTGGTCTGCGTAAGGACGATCTTGTCGATGTCCTTCACGTCTTGGATCAGACCCACGCCGCGGATGTTGACTGACTGCTGGCCAAAGTTGATCGTGCGCCCGCCGACGTTGATATTGGCGTTACCGAGCGCCGTCATCATCTGCGGCAGGGTGACGCCATAGGCTTCCAGCTTCTTCGGGTCGACCTCGACGTCGTACTCCTTGGTCGTGCCTCCCCAACTGACGACCTGCGCCACGCCCGGTACGGTCTTCAGGCGGCGCTGCAACACCCAATCCTGCAAGGTGCGCAGGTTGGTCAGGCCAAAGTGGGGCGGGCCCTTCAACTGATAGCGCACCACTTCCCCGACCAGGCTGGACGCCTGAATTTGCGGCTGCACATTGTTGGGCAGGCTGACGTTCTGCTGGAGGGCAAGTGCCGCCTGCGTGTAAGCAAAGTAGTAGTCGATCCCGTACTTAAAGGTCACGCGCACGAACGACAACCCATAGAACGACGTGGAGCGGATGTTCTCCACACCGGGCGTCGCCGCGAGGCCGATCTCCATCGGCACGGTGTAGTACCGCTCCATTTCTTCGGCCGACAGACCGGGCGTTTGCGCCGTGATTTCGAGAATGACGGGAGCGGGGTTGGGGTACGCCTCGATGTTGAGCTTGGAATACGCGAACAGCCCTGCCGTCACGAACGCCAGCAGGAACAACAGGATCAGCGGCCGTCGCAGCAGCGACAGCTTCAGAATCGCTTTGAGCACGGTGAACTCCCCTCAATTAGCGCTATTGACGCTGCCGGAGGCAGCCGTGCTCAGATACAGTGCCCCTTCGTTGGCGGCCAGCTCGCCTGCGTTCAGGCCTTCGAGCACCTGCACAAAGCCATCCTGCTCCAGGCCAAGCTTGATCACGCGCCGCGCAAAGCGCTTGCGGTCGGTCGTAACCCACGCGGTCATGGTGCCGTCGCCTTCGCGGACCACGCCGTCCATCGCCAACGCTGGGGATTGGATGGGCGCGCCGGTGGTGATGTCGAATGAAGTGAACATGCCGGGGCGCAGTTCGTGCTTCGGGTCGTCGATTTCCGAACGCACCAGGATGCGGTGCGTGTTGGCGTCGACCGATGCACCCACGGTGGTGATCTTGCCGTTGAAGACCCGGCTTGGGAACGCCATGACGTGAATCTTGACCGGCTGGCCGACGTGCAGCAGCGGTGCATCGGCTTCCGGCACGAACGCCTGCATCCACATGGTGGACACATCAGCCACCGTGAATGGCGCCGTACCGTTGCCGGGCTGCAAGAGCAAGCCTGGCTGCGCGCTGCGCGCGGTCACCTGGCCCGAGATCGGGCTCACCACCGTCAGCAGCGAATCAGTCTTGCGCGTCTGCACGATCTGGTCCATCTGTGCGGGCGTCTTGCCGAACACAGCCAGGGCTTCACGCGCGGCCTTGTAGGCCGCCTCGGCGGCTTGCTGGTCGGAGATAGCCTGGTCCAGATCCTTCTGTGCCAGGCCCTGGATCTCATACAACTGGCGCGCACGAGCGAGCGCATCAGTCGTCAACTTGCGCGTACCAGCAGTGGAAATCAGCGTGGATTCCGCTTGCACCAGATCAGGGCTGTCGATATCGAACAGCGGCTTGCCCTTGGCAACGATGTCGCCCACCTTGGCGTAGGTGTTGCGGATCTTGCCTTGGTACGACGTGAAGACCTGCACAGCGCGGTCCTCGTTGAAGTCGATATTGCCCACCGCCTCGCGCCGGTTGGCGAATTCGCGCAACTCTACGGGCGCAACCTTGATGTACTGCAATTGGCCCTGGCTCAAGGTCACGGCCTGCCCATCGCGTGAGGGTGGCGCTGGCACGGTGACCGGCGCGGCTGCATACGATGGTGTGGGCGCAGCTTCCGAGCGCTTTTGCCCCCAGATTCCCCACATCAGGCCGCCAACGACCAACCCGGCGACAACGCCCCCAATGGCTGCGGACTTGTAATCAACCTGCACAGCAGTACCCCAGTTGATAGAAATTTTGCCCGCATGATGCTGCCCGCACGTGGAGCGGTCTACTGTGATGAATCACAGTTCGCAACGATTCGACGCCCCCATAGAATCGGCGCCATTCGACCAAACTGGGTGCTTCCATGCCCGCCAACACTGCCCACGGCATGCCATCGTCCGCCACTGTTCTTCTGCGCCTGACCATCGTGGCGGCGGCATGCCTGTTGACCGCCGCCTGCGCGGTCGGACCGGATTTCAAGACTCCGGATGCTCCGAAAGTGACTGGCTATACGCCCAAGCCGCTGCCGCAGCAGACATCGGCTGCAGCCACGCAGGGCGGCGAAGCACAGCGCTTTGTCTCGGGGATGCCAGTTTCCGATCAATGGTGGAAGGCGTTCCAGTCAGAAAAGCTGAACAAGACGATTGCCGATGCGATTTCCGCCAGCCCCACGCTGGCCGCCGCCCAGGCTGCACTGCGCGTGGCGCAGCAGCAAACGCGCGCGCAACAAGGAGCGTTCTTCCCAATGCTGCAAGGCTCGTATCAACCGAGCCGACAGCAAAACGCCGTCGGCACGATTTCGCCCACGCTCACCTCTGGCGCACCGATCTACACCCTGCACACCGCGCAGCTCACGGTGAGCTATGCCCCAGACGTCTTCGGCCTGAACCGCCGGCAGGTGGAATCACTGAAGGCCACCGAAGAGGCACAGTACTTCCAGATGGAGGCGGCTCACCTCACCCTTGCGTCCAACATCGTGGTGGCGGCAGTGCAGGAAGCCTCGCTGCGCGCGCAGATTGAAGCGCAACAACGCATTGTCGGCATCAATACGCAGTTGCTCGACAACCTGCACAAGCAGTTCGCGCTGGGCGCGGTAACGGGGCTGGATATTGCAGCTGCCGAAACGGCGCTTGCGCAGGCCGAGCAGGCGCTACCCAACCTGCAAAAGCAACTGGCGGTTCAGCGCGATCTGTTGGCTGCACTGGCCGGCAAGCTGCCTAGCGAAGGCATCGCCGAGACGTTCACCTTTGCAGACTTCACGCTGCCGCAGGACTTGCCCGTGTCGCTGCCATCGGATCTCGTCCGGCAGCGCCCTGACGTGCGCGCAGCCGAAGAACAGCTGCACGCCGCAACAGCGCAGGTGGGCGTGGCGATCGCCAATATGCTGCCCCAACTGACGATCACCGGCACCAAGGGCGGCACCGCAGAAATCTTCAGCCAGATGTTCCGGGACGGCAACGTCTTCTGGAGCCTGGTCGGCAATGTGGCGCAGACCTTCTTCGATGGTGGTGCGATGCTGGCGAAAAAACGGGCAGCCGATGCGGGGGTCGATCAAGCGGAGGCGCAGTACCGTGGCACCGTCATCACTGCATTCCAGAACGTCGCCGATACCCTGCACGCGCTAGATGCCGATGCCGACGTGCTGAAAGCCGCGCTCAGATCCGAACAGGCAGCACACCGAACTCTAAACATCACGGATAGGCAGCGCGCGATCGGCCAGGTCAACATCCTCGCTGTGCTGAATGCAGAACAGGCCTACCAGACTGCTGTGCAAGCCACGATTGGGGCGCGTGCAAACCGATTCGCCGATACGGCAGCGCTGTTTCAAGCCCTAGGTGGCGGGTGGTGGAACCGGCCCAACGCTGACGTCGCACGGCGCTAAAACCGATGAGGCGCCAGCCTTCTCGCTGAGGGCTGACGGTTAACTCAATGGGACTTCAAAGATCCATTTGAACGTCCACCGGTCGGTGGCGCGCGTTAAGCCTCTGCCCACGCCAAAGTTGAAAACGAACGGCTTGCGATCCACGTCAAACGCGAGAAAGGCCGTGTGCTGCTGTTCGTATAATGGCAAGACATGGTCGACGCGACCCAGACCGGCGTAGTACTCCAATCCGGCACGAATGCCTGTGGACACCGTACGGGCGATCTTGAGGGCCGGGGCGAATTCAGGCACGCCACTGCGATCCTGGCCGGAGAGATTCCAGTCGAGCACCGGGTTGAGCGCCCATAGCCATTGCTCATTCTGATAGCCATAAATCGGCCGGAGCTCTACCGCTTGTTGTGATTGCTCAAAGCGACTTGCAACATGAGCAAGCTCGACGTTGAGACCAGCGAAGTAACCGACACCGTCTTCGGGTCGGACGGGCATCCATTTGACGCGCACCTTTGGCCCGGTGACGTAGTAGGTATTTTCGCGCGTGAGCGCGGTTGGGACGTACACACCGAGTTCCACCGAAGGCGTCAAGCCGTAAGAGAATTCAGCAGTGCCCCGCCAGCCATGCGGTGTCGTGACCTCGCGCGGATAAGACGGTTCTCCAATGCCGCTTGGCGTCGTGTTCAGATGCAACTCCAGTCCAAACTCGCCGGGCGCGTTGATGTCACCGGTGTAGACCTGAATCTCATCAGGAAGGACGGCATACGCCGGAAGCGCAGTTAGACCCAGTACCGTTGCGATGACTCCAACAAGGCTGGATAAGCGAGTGTGTTGCATGGGGGGCTCCAATTTCTGGCAGCCGAAGCATAGACGTCGTGCATGCGTTTTTCCGAATAACCCGGTGACGCAAACGAAAACCTGCATGAGATGCGTTTTCGTTTTCACTCTGTCGGTCTTCCTCTTTTACCGCGTTCGACAAATAGCGCACTGTGATTTGTACGGTATCACTGTGTGGGAGACGTGACCTACACTGAATGGAGGGCAGGACTTTTCAAGTATGCGCTATGCCTATCGAACAGGTTCGTGGCCATAGGTCCAAATGGAGTATCAAGAGGCAGATGATGGTAGGAGTTCTCAGAATGCGCTCTCTTCCTTCCGCACTGCAGATGCGCACCATGAGCACAATGCTGGTCATGTCCCTCGCCGGTTGCTCGACTATCTATGAAGGCAAATATGCCTACGACGAGGGATGGAGACTCGGAGAAATCGAAAAGATTGGTGCACCAGCGGATCTGGGGCGGTTCGGAGCGCTGTGCCGCCAAAGGCGAGACCTGTCTGCAGCGTATCCTCCGGTTGCTGTCGTAAGGTTCGACTTCGGAACCACGGCCGGCAGATATATGCATAGCAGCCATAAACTGCAACACGTGGTGGTGCAACTGCCTCTCGACAGCCCGTTGAAAAAGGACGCGCACGTATACGTGAACATCCGGGATTGCGAGCAACCCCTTGTCCCCGTTGGCAAACTGGACTCAAAACCGCTTCAGCTACCCGGCGCGTGAGGCAAGATGTATGTAGGCTGTTGGCCTAGCCTCATCCCGTCACCAGCCCAGCGATCCGCACCAGCACCAGTCCAGCGGCCACCACGAGATAAGCCCGCAGCACAAACATCCACGTGCGCTTGAGCGGTGTCCAACGTGCTGGCGTGAGCTGCTCCAGCGGCGGCATGGTCCAGTGGTCGCGATCGAGCACGCTCACGCGCAGTGGATGCTGGGGTCGATGACTGCGCCGCTCGATGTGCCACAACACCAGCGACATGACAATGGCGATGAGCGAACCGCCGATCAGGATCGCGCCGATCTCGAATTCGCCGATGCCGGGAAACAGCACCGCCGCCGTCAGGATGACGGAGAGCATCACCAGCACCGCCACCACACCGCCGGTGAAGATGTTCATCGCGCGGCCGTTCGTCCAGGGGCCCAGCACAGCCTTGTCATTGCACAACAGCAGCAGGAACACCGTCGCGCTCGGCAGCAGCACGCCGGCCAGTGATTGCACCGCGTTGGTCAACAGCCCGAGCGGCACACCCGGCGTCAGCACCAACCCTGCGGCCAGCAGCGTCAGCCCGAAGTAAATCGCATAGAAACCCTTGGCCTCCGTCGGCTTGCGATGCAGCGAATGCCGTACAGCGAACACATCGCCGATAGCATAGGCCGTGGACAGCGACACCGCGCATGCGCCGATGATGCTGGCGTCCAACAGCGCGATCGCAAACAGCACACCGGCCCAGCGGCCCGAGTGCGCTTCCAACCCTTTCGCCGTGCCCAGTGCATCGGTGTAGTTGCCAAACTCTGGCGTACCGTGGAAGGCCTGCGCGCTGAAGGCGATCATCGCCACGGCACCGGCAATCACGAGCACGATGCCCAGCCACAGGTCCGCTCGCTCATAGCGGATGAAGCGCGCGGTGATCCGCTTGTCGATCACGTAGCTCTGCTGGAAGAACAACTGCCACGGCGCCACCGTCGTCCCCACGATGGCGATGATCAGCAGCATTACCTCCGCCAGCGGTGCACCGGCCGGTAGAGCAGGCACGAAGAAGTCGCGCGCCACCTGCCCCATCGGCGGGTGCACCATCACAAAGATGGGAATAAGCGTGAGGCTGCCCGCCACCAGCAGCAGCGCAAAGCGCTCGAAGCGGCGGAAGTCGCCCGTGGAGGCGGCCAGCATCACCAGCGCGGCCGCTGCACACACGCCCCAATGACGCGGGATGCCGAGATACTCCAGCGCCAGGCTGATGCCGATGAATTCCGTCACCAAGGTCAGCGCGTTCACCAGAAACAGGTCGATGACGGAGAAGCTGCCCCAGAACTTGCCGAAGCGCGCAAAGATCAGCCGCGCATGGCCGACGCGCGTGACGGCGCCCAGGCGCAGCACCATCTCCTGGTTCACGTACAGCACAGGGATCAGCAGCAGCAACGTCCAGAGCAGCGTGGTGCCGTAGTTCTGCCCGGCCTGCGTGTAGGTGCCGAAGGCGCCGGCATCGTTGTCGCCGACCATCACGATCAGGCCGGGCCCGAGGATGGCGAGCAATGTACGCAAGCGCGCACGCCAGCTATCACGCGCGCCGGTGTCATGGTGGGCGATGGTGCCGAGCGCCCCACGGATGTCGCCCACATGGGCGTCGTCGAGAGCGGCATGACGTGGTGGTGTGTCGATGCCCGAAGTCAGTTGGGTCATAGCGACCTCCGATTTGTTATTGGGTGATTGGATGACCCACCGGTTACCAATAGGTGCGCGACAGCCGGACGGCAGCGGCAGCGTAGCCGTGGTTGGAGAGCGGCTGCCCACCGTCGTCAGCACGCCGGTTGGAGGTGGCGGGCACGGCGTTGGCACGCTCGGGCGCACCGGCCCGGGCCTGCACGAACGGCGAGCTGAACGGCAGCGCGATTGCCGAGAAACGACGGGCGGGGATGTTGAATTTGCGCATAGGTACTCCTCGCCACATGCGCACGACGGGTGCATGGCATGCGGCAATCGCCGCACAGGGGTCGTCTTACCCTGGCGGCAGATTCAAACAATCAAGGAGCGATGCAGACACCGCTGCCTTGCCTGGGCGGCAAGTCAGCAGCAGGGAAAACCGTGCGGCGGACTGGCCTAGTGGGAAACTGATGTGGTTGTCGGATAAGGTCGACTCGGACTGTCCATATGGGTCCTCCGTAGGCGTTAGAACTCCGCGTGGGCACGAATGCCAAAGAACTTGGCAGGCCCGCGGTCCCGGTTGTAACCGGGGTTCTGGATCAACTGAAAATCGGGGCTGAGCGTGATGCCCTTGACCGGTTGAAAGCTGTAGAACACTTCGAGTATGCGCTCGTGGCCATAGTTCAGTGCGCCGTCACCCAGGAAGGCGCCGCTGCCGCCCGCCGCCAGATAGGCACGATGATCCGGGCCCAGCATGTTGAGCGAAAAGGCCGCCCCCAACACATCATTCGGCCGCCCCCAGGACGTGCCCTTGAGCAGACCGCCGAACGACACGTTGCGGCCCACCTCGGTAAAAGCATAGGTCTCGGTCTTGTCATCCGACCAGTTCAGGCGGGTGAACAGGCCCAGGTTTTCGCCCACTTTCTGCTCGAACGACAGGCCGACGCCCACCTTGGCGTGCTCGCGCCGCACCTGGCTCAGGTCTGGCGCGGCACCGGTGGCCTGCCCGAGCGCAATCGCATCATCAAAGCGGCCCATGCGCGCGAAGTTGCGCCAGCCCAGCAAGCGCACCTTGCCCTCCTGGCCGAACAGCGTGTAGCGCTTTTCAAGCTCCAGCATGTCGCCGTAGTGCTTCAGAAAACGCGTGTCGAGCGGCAAGCCGTTGGACTCAAGCGGTTGCAGGAATCGGCCCGCGCGGACGGCCCAGCCCAGCTCGCTGTCGATGTACTCCAGCGCAACGCCCCAGCTGTAGCCGCGCGCATCGGCCGCATAGTCGAACGACGGGTGCGTCATGAACGACCAGTTCAGGAACTGCGTGCGCGGGTCGTGCGCGTACTCCACGGCATCAAAGACATCGAGCACCGGCAGATTGCCCGCGGTCAGCACCACGCGACGCTTGTCGACCACGTCAGCGAACTGGTTGAAGTCGGCGTCGACCTTTTCTGTGTCACCGCCCAGGCCCCAGGTCTGACGCATGAAAACGCGGGCGCGGTACAGCGTCGGGTCAGTGCCCGTGACCTTGGCCAACTCGCCGTTGGTGGGGCCACCCAGGCCATGCAGATCGGAGAACGCCTTGCCCATCACCACTTCCGGGTTGAAGTGGAATTCCGCGCCCTTCCACAGCCGCATGCCCAGGTCCAGCGTCGTGCTGAAGGAATAACTCGTGGCGCGGCCCGCCGTCAGGCTGTTGTCGCCGCTGTACGGCGACTTGAAGGCGGGCTTGGCTTGCCAGACCCACGTCGATTGGCCATGGAAGCCGAAGCGGTCGCCCAACTCACCACCGGCAGGCAGCGCATCTGCAGCCGGAGCAGAAGCCGGAGCTTCTTGCGCTTGGGCAGCATGCGTGAAAGCAGAGAACAAAGCCATCGCAGCCAGCAAGGCCGGACGACGGAGGGGACGCAGAGCAGCAGCGCGCACCAGAACGAGCGGACGCACTGCAACCCAAGCGTACTGCAGCATCGAGAAAAACAGCATGAGACCTCCCTCGTCTGCTTCTATGACAGACGTAGGCATGGGCCGACCACGAGCCTCCCAGGAACCACGCACGCAAACGCGTACGCGGCCACATGGCCGTGTCGATAAAACGATCGAATGATGGGAGAGGCTTGTGCGGAGAACCCGCTCAAGATCCACTACCCGCCGTGCAATGCGGCTAGGCAGTGGTGAAGCGCAGCGATGCGCCCAAACTGTCTAGCCGTTCAACGTGCGACCCAAGGTCGACTAGAACAACTGTCCATGGAGATCACTCCGAGTTCTGACGGGGCGAAGGGTAACAAAGTCATACGTAAGCCTGCAAGCAGTTTTTCCGTTGGCTTTGAGCAACGCGTCGCAGCCGTCAAACAACGTGGAATGCCGGCCATGGAACGGGAGAACGCTGAACGCCAAGAGGGAAGAGAATCAAGTGGCGAATAGGAGCGCCTACAAAAAAGGGAATGCGGCGGAATTGGGCAAGTGTCTGCGCACCTCAAATTTCGGCGGGCCCTCTGGACAGACTACATAGGTAGCTGAGCTAAGCCGGACCTGACGGATCGATTCAAGCCGACTATCTCGCACACGGGATCTATCGCAGCGAGTGAGCGACATTGAGGCGTCTTTGTACTTTTGCGTGCCAGGGGGGATGCTGATACACTCCGGCCCGTTGTCATTGGGGAGTAGCCATTCCGGGCGCAATGCTCGGAAGTCCACGTCAACAAACTTGAGACCTTGCCGTCTCATGGTGTGGACAGCCTCTGCTGCAAGCAGAGCCGCTAGGCGAGACCTTTGGCCGCGACGTGCACACCCAGGCCGGGCGACGCGCGTCGTTGCGCCATTGGTTTATCTCGTTCGCCTGGCTACCTCATTTCATGCTCCTCACAATCGGTCTTTTCCTGATATCGGCAGGCGCCATCTATTTGGCCTGCGAGTACTTCGTCAACGGCATTGAATGGTGCGGCAAGCGACTGAATCTCGGCGCCACAGCCGTCGGCTCGGTGTTGGCCGCCTTTGGCACAGCACTGCCTGAAAGTGCCGTCACGTTCGTTGCCGTGGTCTTCGGTTCGACGCCTGAGCAGAAAGATCTCGGCGTCGGTGCTGCGATGGGCGGCCCGCTTGTTCTGGCCACACTCGCATATGCGGTAGTTGGTTTGGCGTTGATGATGAATCGACGCGAGCTTGGCCGTCCCACCGCGGAAGTCAAAGTCGACCATGCACGCATGAGCCGGGACCAGGCCGCTTTCCTGGGCGCCTTTGTTGTCAAGGTTGCCCTGGGGCTTGTTGCCTTTGCATACAAGCCTTGGCTGGGCATTCTTTTCCTGGTCGCCTATGCGATCTATGTCTGGCGCGAGATCAAGGACAGTGACACGGCACCTGAAGAAGAGGAACTGGAGCCCCTCTCGATTCGCCCGAAGTTGGCGGAACCTCCACTGGGGTGGGCCGTGCTGCAAGTGCTGCTCGCGCTGGTCGTGATTGGCGGCGCTTCACACGTCTTTGTGGCACAGCTTGAAGCGATTGGCACAGCGCTGCACTGGCCAGCACACCTTGTCGCGCTATTGCTCAGCCCCGTTGCGACGGAGTTGCCCGAGACGATGAACGCTCTGATTTGGGTCCGCCGGGGCAAGGAACGCCTCGCCCTGGCAAACATCTCGGGGGCCATGATGATTCAGGCCACCATCCCGAGTGCACTGGGGATCTTCTACACTCCATGGCGATTTGACGGGCCGCTGCTTGCGTCCGGCATCATTACTGCGGTCGCCATCTTGTTCTTGTGGATGATGTTCCGGCGCGGAGTCGTGCATGGGCGAACCCTGGTAGCAGTCAGCTCTTTGTACGCGCTTTTTGCGTTTGTTCTCGCGATCGGGTTTCCAGTGACCCGCTAACAGGACGCCTTGCATGGGTTCATACTGCCGACACTCAGCCGGGCATCTGAGGCGGTCGGCGATGGACATCCGGTGGCAAGACGACAATGCTTGACTCTCGCACCGCACTGGTTGCATGGCTGGGCAGGCTGGCGCCCCGGGGACGGGACACTCGCGCGCGCCTCTTTCATGCTCCAGCCTACTTCGCTATTTTTTCTAACTTACTTCGCTATTCTCGCCAGTCAGGTCGGCGCTTTTTCTAATTTTCTTCGCTATGCCGACAACGGTCAACGCACCAATCAGGAGATCAGTGAACGAGCGGTGTGGGCGGCAACAGCTTGATGCCGGGCAGGTTGCATTGCGCGACCGCCATGGCCACCGCTTCGATCGCGGCGATGCGGGTGAAACTCTTGCGCCAGGCCAGCACAACGCGGCGGTCGGGCACCGGCTCCTGAAAGGGCACGTAGGTCAGCAGATCGGTGGCGGCAGGCTGCATGTTCGGCACCGAAGTACGCGGCAGGACGGTAATGCCCACGCCGCTGGCGACCATATGGCGAATCGTTTCCAGCGACGAACCCTCGAAGGTTTTCTGGATGCCGTCCGCATTCTGCGAGAAACGCGACAGCTCCGGGCACACGCCCAGCACGTGGTCGCGGAAGCAATGGCCGTTGCCGAGCAGCAGCATGGTTTGCTGCTTGAGCGCCGCTGGGTCCACCGACGACGCCTTCGCCAGTTCGTGGCCGCGCGGCACCGCCACGACAAAGGGCTCGTCGTACAGCGGCACCGTCATCAGGCCGGCTTCCGGAAACGGCTCGGCCATGATGGCGCAGTCGATCTCGCCCTGCTTGAGCAGCTCCACCAGCCGCACGGTGAAGTTCTCCTGCAGCATCAGCGGCATCTGCGGGACGGTGTCGATCATCTGCTTGACCAGCGCGGGCAGCAGATACGGGCCGATCGTATAAATCACCCCGAGCCGCAGCGGCCCGGCCAGGGGGTCCATCCCCTGCTTGGCGATCTCGCGGATCGCCATCGTCTGTTCAAGCACACGCTGCGCCTGCGTGACGATCTGCTCGCCGACAGGCGTGACGCTCACTTCCGACGCGCCGCGCTCGAAGATCTGCACGGCCAGCTCGTCTTCCAGCTTCTTGATGGCGACCGACAGCGTCGGCTGCGAGACGAAGCAGGCCTCGGCGGCACGCCCAAAGTGGCGTTCCCGCGCAACGGCGACGATGTATTTGAGTTCGGTGAGCGTCATGGCGATCAATCGGCTTGGAGATGTCGATAGATTTTACCAAGGGACGTGCGATGTTGCTTGGGGTTCGAATGGCGGTCCGGCATTGACAACGCTGCCATCCGCCCCATCTTCCGTGAATGCGTTTCACCGAAATACAAAACAGTAAGGAGCCGCCCCAGCATGCGTGACGAACCTAACGGAAGTCGATCCCTGCCCCGCGGCAGACGCCGCTTCCTGATGACGACGGTCGGGCTCATGGCAGCGCTGCATGTCTACATTGGATGGCGGCTGCTGCCGGATCTGGGCTGGAATGGCGCCGGCTGGGCTGCGGGCATCATCTTCCTACTCATATCGACGGTGATGATTCCCACTGGGATGGCGGCGCGCTTCGTGATCCGCCCCATCTCGCTGGCGGATCGCGTGTCTTGGTTCGGTGCGTTGCTGATGGGCCTGTTCTCTTCGCTGTTCGTGCTGACGCTGCTGCGCGACATCGCGCTGATCGTGCTGCCACAGGCTTATCGGCATGACTCGGCCCTGCTCGTCGTCGCGCTCACCTTGCTGGTGACGTTGATCGGCTATGTCAACGCGCGTCGCATCCCCCGCGTCGCGCGGGTAACGGTGCCCATCGCGGGCCTGCCGGCGCCGCTGCACGGCTTCACCATCGCGCAAATCACCGATCTGCATGTCGGCCCCACCATCAAGCGTGCGTATGTGGCGGGCGTGGTCGACCGGCTCAATGCACTGCAACCCGATGTCATCGCCGTGACGGGCGATCTGGTGGACGGCGAGGTCGAAGTGCTGCGACCACATATCGCGCCGCTGGCCGGCATGTCGGCTCGGCACGGCGTTTTTGCGGTAACGGGTAATCATGAGTACTACTCGGGCGTCGGCCCGTGGGTATCCGAGTTCGAGCGGCTCGGCATGCGGGTGCTGATGAACGAGCATGCGGTGCTCGAACATGACGGCGCGCCACTGGTGATCGCAGGCGTGACCGATTTCAGTGCGGGTAAGTTCGACACTGCCCACACGAGCGATCCGACGCGAGCGCTGGCGGGGTCGCCGTCCGGCGTGACGCCCACGATCCTGCTCGCGCATCAACCGCGTAGCGCCCCGGCCGCGGCAGAGGCCGGCTTCGACCTGCAACTGTCAGGACACACGCATGGTGGCCAGTTCTGGCCGTGGAGTTTGTTTGTCCCGCTGCAGCAGCCATTTACGGCCGGGTTGCACAAGCTGGGGCGTCTGTGGATCTACACCAGCCGTGGCACCGGATATTGGGGCCCGCCCAAGCGGTTCGGTGCGCCGTCGGAGATCACGCTGATTCGGCTGGAGCCGACTATCGGCTAAGCCGTGAGGGCGAGCGTCGGACGAAGAGCGATGGGACATCAACGTCTCGCGCCCGGCCGAGTCCACCCGCGCCGTCGCAGAGCATACGAAAGTTGTAACGGCGCCTCATACGGGCGACATGCCGGTCCGTGTCGTTCAGCTGACGGAGAGACGGAGATCGCCGCCCCGCTCAAGCAGGCCGATCGTGCGATGGACACGGTCAAGCGCTTGCGCAAGCAGGCACAGCTGGCGTACCGAAGCGTGCGCCTCAGCCCTTAAACACGCAGGTAGTGCTCGCGCTCGCCCAGCCAGCGCTTGAGATGGGTGTCGACGGCTTCAGGAAAGCGCGCGAGCATCTCGTCCGCGGTGCCCTGCGCAAACTCGACGAGCCACGCATCTTGGTTCAGGTCGGCAAAGCGCAGCATCGCTTCGCCCGATTGCCTCGCCCCCAGGAACTCGCCAGGGCCGCGGATCTCCAGATCGCGCCGGGCGATTTCGAAACCGTCGGTGGTCTCGCGCATGGTCTGCAGGCGTTGCTTGGCCGTCGGGGACAGTGGCGCCTGATACAGCAGCACGCAGACCGATTCCGCCGTGCCGCGCCCCACCCGCCCGCGCAGTTGATGCAGTTGCGCAAGGCCAAAGCGCTCGGCGTGCTCGATCACCATCAATGAGGCATTGGGCACGTCCACGCCCACTTCGATGACGGTGGTGGCCACCAGCACGTGCAGGTCGCCGCCGGCGAAGGCGCTCATCACGGCGGCCTTCTCGGCCGATGGCAGGCGTCCATGCACGAGGCCCACCTTCAGGCCTTGCAGACTTTGCGAAAGCGTCTCGAAGGTTTCAACGGCGGTCTGCAATTGCAGCGCTTCGCTTTCCTCGATCAGCGGGCAAACCCAGTAGACCTGTCGCCCTTCGCGTGCTGCGGCGTAGATGCGTTCAATCACTTCGTCGCGCCGCGCATCGTTGACCAGGCGCGTCACGATGGGCGTGCGGCCGGGCGGCAACTCGTCGATGGCAGAGACGTCGAGATCGGCGTAATACGTCATCGCCAGCGTGCGCGGGATCGGCGTGGCGGACATCATCAGTTGGTGCGGCACCTGGACGTTGGCGGCGGGGCCGTCGCCGTTGCTCGCCTTGCCGCGCAGGGCGAGCCGCTGCGCCACGCCGAAGCGATGCTGTTCATCGACCACCGCCAGGCCGAGCCGCGCGAACGTGACCGCATCCTGGATCAGCGCGTGCGTACCGATCACGAGTTGCGCCGTGCCGGCCGCCACGCGCGCCGCCGCCTCGTCCTTCTGCTTGCGCTTGAGGCTGCCGGCCAGCCAGACGATGTCCACGCCAAGCGGTTCGAGCCACGCAGAAAGCTTGCGATAGTGCTGCTCGGCCAACAGTTCTGTCGGCGCCATCAGCGCCGCCTGCCAGCCCGCATCGATGGCCTGGCAGGCTGCCAGCGCGGCAATGACGGTCTTGCCGCTGCCCACATCGCCCTGCAGCAACCGCTGCATCGGGTACGGGTGCGCGAGATCGGCGCGAATCTCTTCCCACACGCGGGCCTGGGCGCCGGTCAGCTTGAACGGCAGCGCATCCATGAAGCGCGCGAGCAGCCCATCCTTGCCGCTGTCGCGCAGGATGGGCGCGTTGCGCATGCGGCGCGCGGCCTGCGCACGCTTGAGCGACAACTGCTGCGACAGTAGTTCATCAAACTTGATGCGCAGCCACGCCGGGTGCGTGCGCTCGACGAGGCTGTGCTCATCGACATCGGGCATCGGCTGATGCAGCAGGCGCACGGCGTCGGCCGGCGTCATCAGCTTGAGCGGCGCGAGCGGGCCGGTGACGAGGCTGTTCGGCAGCGTTTCCGGCAGCGGCGTGCGCGTGAGCGCGTTCAGGATCGCCTTGCGCAGATAGGCCTGCGCCACGCCGGCCGTGCTCGGATACACCGGTGTCAGGCGATCGGGCAGCGGCTCATCGTCCGCCACGGCGCGCACGGTCGGGTGCACCATCTCGGCGCCGAAGAAGCCGCCGCGCACTTCGCCGCGCACGCGCAGGCGCACGCCTTCGGCCATCTGCTTGACCTGGCTGCCGTAGAAATTGAGAAAGCGCAGGACCAGCTCGCCCGAGTCATCGGCGATATGCACGACGAGCTGCCGACGCGGCCGAAACGCCACTTCATTGCGCGTGACCGTGCCTTCCACCTGCGCAGCCCAGCCGGTGTTGGCGCGGGCCGTGGCCTCGGCAATGGTCAGCAGCGTGGTTTCATCCTCGTAGCGCATCGGCAGATGGAGGACGAGATCGACGTCGCGGTGCAGGCCGAGCTTGGCGAGCTTGTCTGCTGGGCGGGCAGTTTTGGCCGTTGCCTTGGCTGGCTTGTCTGCCGTGGCCGCGCGTTTTGGCTTCGGCGCCGGCGCAGTATCAGCGTCGGGCATAGGAGCAGCATCAGTGGCGGAACGGGCGCGAGACGGCACAGGACGTTTACAATGGCGAACTTTGCGAGTCGCCCGATTGTACCGGCGCCCGCGACCATCACTTGGCGCAATCCACGTCTGCGCCACTTTTCATGCTGACGCTGTCCGATTTCGATTTCGATCTGCCGCCTGAGCTGATCGCACAAACCGCCCTGCCCGACCGCACCGCGAGCCGCCTGCTGGCCGTACGCCGTACGGAAGATGCCGTGCATTTTGAAGACCGCCAGTTTGCCGACCTGGTCGACTACCTGCGCCCCGGCGACCTGCTGGTCTTCAACGACACGCGCGTCATCAAGGCACGCTTTTTTGGCCACAAAGCCAGCGGCGGCAAGGTGGAGGTGCTTGTCGAGCGCCTGCTGGACGAACACACGGTGCTGGCGCAGATCCGCTCCAGCAAGTCGCCCGTCGAGGGCACCTCGCTGCGCCTGGCCGACGCCTTTGACGTGACGGTCGGACCGCGCGCCGAGCCGTTCTTTACGTTGCGTTTCCCGCAGCCGGCGCTCGATCTGATCGAGCAGTACGGCCGCCTGCCGCTGCCGCCCTACATCGAGCACGACCCCGACAGCTTCGACGAGACGCGCTACCAGACCGTCTATGCGCGCAACCCGGGCGCCGTCGCGGCACCCACGGCCGGTCTGCATTTCGACGATGCGCTGTTCGCCAAGCTGGACGCCATGGGCATCCGGCGCGGTTTTCTCACGCTGCACGTCGGTGCCGGCACGTTCCAGCCGGTGCGCGTGGAAAACATTGCCGAGCACCGCATGCACAGCGAGTGGTACGAAATTACGCCCGAACTGGCCGAAGCGATCCGCGCCACGCGCGCAGCCGGCGGCCGCGTGATCGCGGTCGGCACAACGTCGATGCGCGCGCTTGAATCGGCCGCGCAGCCGGATGGCACGCTCAATGCCTGCAGCGGCGAGACCGACATCTTCATCACCCCCGGCTACCGCTTCCGCGCCGTCGACCTGCTGGTGACGAACTTCCACCTGCCCAAGTCGACCTTGCTGATGCTGGTATCGGCGTTTGCCGGCATGAGCGCCATCCGTGAGGCCTATCAGCACGCCATCGCCCAGCGCTACCGCTTCTTCAGTTACGGCGACGCCATGCTGCTGACGCGCGCCCCCACCGAACCCGGCGAACCCGGCGAACCCGGCGAAACCCAATCGCTCTGACCATGCTCAAGTACGAACTGCTCACCACTGATGGCCTCGCCCGACGCGGCCGCATGACCCTGAACCACGGCGTGGTCGAAACGCCCATCTTCATGCCGGTGGGCACCTATGGCGCGGTCAAGGCGATGTCCCCGGCGGAGCTGAAGGACATCGGCGCACAGATCATCCTTGGCAACACGTTCCACCTGTGGCTGCGCCCGGGCCTGGAAGTGATGGACGCGCACAAGGGCCTGCATGGCTTCAACGGCTGGGACAAGCCCATCCTGACCGATTCGGGTGGTTTTCAGGTGTTTTCGCTGGGTGATCTGCGCAAGATCACCGAGGATGGCGTGACGTTTGCGTCGCCCATCAATGGCGACAAGCTGTTCCTGTCGCCCGAGATCTCGATGCAGATCCAGCGCCGGCTGAACTCCGACATCGTCATGCAGTTCGACGAATGCACGCCATACAAAATCGGCGATCGCCCCGCCACCGAGGCCGAAGCCGCCGCCTCGATGCGCATGAGCCTGCGTTGGGCCCAGCGCTCACGCAACGAATTCGAGCGCGAGAAGAATCCGAACGCGCTGTTCGCCATCGTCCAGGGCGGCATGTTCGAGAACCTGCGCGATGAATCGCTGGCCGGTTTGCAAGCGATTGACGCCGATGCGGGCGGCGAAGGTTTCGGCGGCTACGCCATCGGTGGCCTGTCGGTCGGCGAACCCAAGGAAGACATGATGCGCGTGCTGCAGCACGTGGCGCCTCGCCTGCCTGCCGACAAGCCGCATTACCTGATGGGCGTGGGCACGCCGGAAGACCTGGTGGCAGGCGTTGCCGCCGGCGTCGACATGTTCGACTGCGTGATGCCGACCCGCAACGCGCGCAACGGCTGGCTCTTCACCCGCTTTGGCGACATCAAGATCAAGAACGCGGTGCACCGCAACGATCCGCGCCCGCTGGACGAGACCTGCGGTTGCTACACCTGCAGCAATTTCTCCCGCGCCTACCTGCACCATTTGCAGCGCGTCGGCGAGATCCTGGGTGCCCGCCTGAACACCATCCACAACCTGTATTACTACCTGGAATTGATGGCCGAAATGCGCACCGCCATCGAGTCGCACGGCTTTGCCGCATTCCAGGCGCGCTTTGCTGCAGACCGCGCGCGCGGAGCGTTGTAACGCGCCTGCCCAGGGTGCCCGGCGCGCCCATTTGCCGCAGCATCGCAATGGTAGAATGTCGGGTCCGATTTTTGACCGATTGACGAACCATTACGGAGTTCTGACGTGTTCCTGATTTCCGACGCTTACGCGCAAACTGCACCGGCAGCTGGTGGTGCCGCGGGTGGCCTGATGAGCTTCCTGCCCATCATCCTGATGTTCGTGGTGCTGTGGTTCATCATGATCCGCCCGCAAATGAAGCGCCAGAAAGAAACCAAGGCGATGCTCGAAGCCCTGGCCAAGGGCGACGAAGTGGTCACCGCCGGCGGCATCCTCGGTAAGGTCAGCAAGGTGGCCGAGCAGTACGTCACCGTGGAAATCGCTGCCAACACCGAAATCACTGTCCAGAAGAGTGCCGTGACCACCGTGCTGCCCAAGGGCACGCTCAAGGCGCTGTAATCGCCACATCCAGGCGCCGCGCACGATTGTGCCGGCGCCGGAACCCCAGGCAGCGCCTATTCTAAGAATCCGCGCCCGCGCCCTTCGGCGTCGCCTCTCTGCATTCCAAGATGAATCGCTATCCGCTCTGGAAATACCTTGTGATCCTGGTGGCGCTTGCCATTGGGTTCCTCTATACGCTGCCGAACTTCTTCGGTGAGGCGCCTGCTGTGCAGGTGTCTTCGGGCAAGGCCACCGTCAAGGTCGACCTGAACGTGCAAAAGCAGGTCGAGAGCCTGCTGGCTGCGGCCAGCATTCAGCCCGACGGCGTGTTCTTCGACAACAACGGCACCTCCGCCAGCGTGCGCGTGCGTTTTGCCGACACCGACACGCAGCTCAAGGCCAAGGACATCCTGGCCCGCGGCCTGAACACCGATCAAGCCGATCCGACCTACATCGTGGCGCTGAACCTGCTGCCCGGTTCGCCGCGCTGGTTGAGCGGGGCACCGTTCTTTGCCAAGCCCATGTTCCTGGGCCTCGATTTGCGCGGTGGCGTGCACTTCCTGCTGCAGGTCGACATGAACGGCGCCGTGACGAAGAAGCTCGACTCGCTGGCCGGCGACATCCGCACGCAACTGCGTGACAAGGGCATTCGACACAGCGGCATCGACCGCAACGGCAACACCATCACGATCAAGTTCAGCACCCCGGACGACGCCGACCGCGCCCGCACGCTGCTGGCCGATTCGACCCGCGAACTGGCCTACACCGTGGACAAGAGCGCCGACGGCGCCACGCTCACCGGCACCTTCACCGCCGCTGCGATGAAGGAAGTGCAGGACAACGCAGTCAAGCAGAACATCGTCACGCTGCATAACCGAGTGAACGAACTCGGCGTGGCCGAGCCGGTGATCCAACAGCAGGGCCCGGACCGCATCGTTGTGCAATTGCCCGGCGTGCAGGACACCGCCAAGGCCAAGGACATCATCGGCCGCACCGCTACGCTGGAAGCGCGCCTGGCCGATCCGAACGCGCCGCTCGCGCCCCGCCCCGGCGACCCGGTACCGCTGGGCGACGAGCTGTTCACGCAAGGGCGCAGCGCTCCCGTCCTGCTGCAGAAGCAGGTGATCTTCACGGGCGATCGCATCACCAGCGCCTCGGCGGGCTTCGACCAAAACCACAATTCGTCGGTCGACATCACGCTCGACGGCCAGGGCGGCCGCATGCTGCGCGATGTCTCGCGTGACAACATCGGCAAGCGCATGGGTATCGTGCTCTTTGAAAAGGGCAAGGGCGAAGTGCTGACGGTGGCGACCATCCAGTCCGAACTGGGCTCGCGCTTCCAGATCACCGGCATGGGCTCGACCGAGGCGGCTTCCGACCTGGCGCTGCTGCTGCGTGCAGGCTCGCTGGCCGCGCCAATGGAAATCATCGAAGAACGCACCATCGGCCCATCGCTGGGTGCCGATAACATCAAGAAAGGCTTCGATTCGGCGCTGTACGGCTTCCTCGCCATCTCGGTGTTCATGGTGCTGTACTACATGCTGTTCGGCGCGTTCTCGGTGGCGGCCCTCGGCGTCAACGTGTTCCTGCTGATCGCACTGCTCTCCATGCTGCAGGCCACGCTCACGTTGCCGGGTATCGCGGCCATCGCACTGGCGCTCGGTATGGCCATTGACGCGAACGTGCTGATCAACGAGCGCGTGCGTGAAGAGCTGCGCAGCGGCGCGTCGGCACAGATGGCCATCGCCGCCGGCTTTGACCGTGCCTGGGCGACCATCCTCGATTCGAACGTGACGACGCTCATCGCCGGTCTGGCGCTGATCGCCTTCGGTTCGGGCCCGGTACGCGGCTTCGCGATCGTGCACTGCCTGGGGATCGGCACGTCCATGTTCTCGGCGGTGTTCTTCAACCGCGGTCTCGTGAACCTCTGGTACGGCCGCAAGAAGAAGCTCCAGAGCGTCGCCATCGGGCAGGTGTGGAAGCCGGGCAATACGAACGCGGAATCGCCCGCCAAGTAATCACGCCACCCACAACGAATCTCGCATAAAACCGGCACCGCCCCCAACATGAAGGGGCGGTCGCCACAAAGGGCAGACCATGGAGTTTTTCCGCATCCGCCGCGACATTCCGTTCATGAAGCACGCGTTGATCCTCAACGCGCTGTCGTTCCTGACGTTTATCGCCGCTGTCTTCTTCCTGTTCCACAAGGGGCTGCACCTGTCGGTGGAGTTCACCGGCGGTACGGTGATGGAAGTCGCTTACACCCAGGCCGCCGATCTGCCGAAGATCCGCGGCGACGTTGAGAAGCTCGGCTACGCCGATGCGCAGGTGCAGAACTTCGGCACCTCGCGCGACGTGATGATCCGTCTGCCGCTCAAGACCGGCCCGGACGGCAAGCCCATCGCCTCGGCCGTGCAAAGCCAGCAGGTGATGACAGCCCTGAACGCTGTGAACCCCGACGCCAAGCTGCAGCGCGTTGAGTTCGTCGGCCCGCAAGTGGGCAAGGAGCTCGCCACCGACGGCCTGCTGGCGCTCCTGTTCGTTGTGGTCGGCATCGTGATCTACCTGTCGATCCGCTTCGAATGGAAGTTTGCCGTTGCGGGCGTGATCGCCAACCTGCACGACGTTGTGATCATCCTGGGCTTCTTCGCCTTCTTCCAGTGGGAGTTTTCGCTGTCGGTGCTGGCGGGGGTGCTGGCGGTGCTGGGCTATTCGGTCAACGAATCCGTGGTGATTTTCGACCGGATCCGCGAAGCCTTCCGCAAGTACCGCAAGATGAACACGCACGAGGTGATCGATCACGCGATTACCAGCACCATCTCGCGCACGATCATCACCCACGGCTCGACCGAAATGATGGTGGTGTCGATGCTGGTGTTCGGCGGCCCGACGCTGCACTACTTCGCCCTGGCGCTGACGATCGGTATCCTGTTCGGTATCTACTCGTCGGTGTTCGTTGCCGCTGCGCTGTGCATGTGGCTCGGCGTCAAGCGTGAAGACCTGGTCAAGTCCGAGAAGAAGGCCGGTGGCCCGAAAGAAGACGATCCGAACTTCGGCGCGCAGGTCTGAAGACCTCGCTTCGCATCGCCCTGAAAGCGCATTCTCGGGCAACAAAAAGCCCCGCAGCTGCGGGGCTTTTTCTTTGGTTGTAGCGGCTGCGTGGCTTATTGCTGCGCGACGCTGGCGTCTTGCTTGACGCCTTCCACCTGGATCTTCAGCTTGGTTTCCATGTTGAAGCCATAGGCCTTGCCGTAGTCCACGCCGAAGTCGTCGCGCTTGAACTTCATCTCGGCATCGGCGCCGCAGACTTCACGCTTGAGCATCGGGTGCTGCATGCACTTGAACGCGTCGATTTCCAGCTTGGCCGGCTTGGTCACGCCATGCAGCGTCAACTGGCCTTCGGCTTCGGTCGGCACGTCGCCCTTGAACTTCGTGAAGTTGCCCTTGAACGTGGCGGTCGGGTACTTGGCCACGTCGAAAATCTCGGCGCTCTTGGCGTGCTCGTTCATCTTGGCGAGACCGAAGTCGATGCTGTCAGTCTGCACGGTCACGTCGATGCTGCCGGTCTTGGCGGCGCGATCCAGCGTCACGGTGCCGCTGGACTTTTCGAACTTGCCGCGCCACTTCGACAGACCGCCCATGTGGTCAGCTTCGAAGCTTGGGTAGGTGTGGCTCGGATCGAGTTGGTACGTGGCCGGTGCAGCAAAGGCGGCGGTGGCAGCAATGGCCGACAGTGCGGCAACGAGGGTACGCAATTTCATGAGAACTCCTGCGGATAAAAGCGGCACACGAGGGCCGGAAAAACGTTGGGTTGGAACTGCTGATTACTTCTTGGCGATGACGACGCGGAACTTGATCGTTACGTCGTCCGAGACGACCGACGTGTCCTTCCACTCACCGTCACCCACCTTGAATGCGTTGCGCTTGACCGGCAGTGCGCCTTCAAATATCTGCGTGGCGCCTTCCTGCCTGAAGGTGAAAGGTGCCGTCACATCTTGCGTAATGCCCTTGATGGTCAGCTTACCGACCACGTCAACCTTGCCGCCCGCGCCGGGCTTGAACGCAGACGACACGAACGTCGCCTTCGGATACTTGGCGGTGTCGAACCAATCCTTCTTCTTGAGTTCGTCGTTGTATTCCTTACTGCCCACGTCGACGCTGGTGACATCGATGTCGACTTTGGCAGTCGATGCCGCCACGTTGGCCGGGTTGTAGTTCACCGCCGCGTCGAACTTGCCGAACTTGATGTCCATCGGCACACCGAGCTGCTTGCCGGTGGCGGTGACGCTGCTCTTGGCGGCATCCACCTGGGCGATGGCCGATACCGACACGGCAGCGATCGCCAGCGCGCCGGCAGCAACCAGGGCGATGACGCGGGGGCGCACAAAACGTTTCATCATCAGACTCCTTCGGTCAGGCCGGATCATGCCGGCAGTCTTGGTGAGGATGGCGAGGCAGAAGCACCGGCACACACCGTGCACCGGCACGTTTGGAAATCAGCGGAGGAAAGGCACCATGCGGCGCAGCGTGCCGTCACGCTCGACGACGTGGTGCTTGAGCGCAGCCAGGATGTGCACCACGACGATGGCCGCCATGGTCCAGTTCAGCCATTCGTGCGCCATGCTGAAGATGTCTTTCAGCGCGTCGCTCTTGTCGAACGGCATCGGCAGTTCCCACAGGCCAAGATAGACAACCTTGACGCCGGCCGCGACGCTGAGCAGATAGCCGGTCAGCGGCACCGCAAGAATCAAAAGATACAACCCGACGTGCGCGGCTTCCGCGGCGGCGTGTTGCCACTTCGGCATGCCCGGCACAGGGCCCGGCGCGGGATGCGTCAAGCGCCACAGCACGCGCAGCACCGCAAAGATCAGCACCGTGATACCGATCCATTTGTGATACGAGAACAGTTTCAGCTTGGTAGGCGTAAAGCCCGGGATATCGGTCATGTACAGACCGAGCCCGAAGGCCGCGAAGATCAGCAACGCGACGATCCAGTGCATCGCAATCGCCGGCTTGGTATAGGCGCCGTGGTCAGCGGCGCCGCGCATGGCGGGATTCGAGTGGGCGGCTTGTGACATCGGTTCCCTCGGTATTTTGGAGCGCTCGGTGGCGGCGCCTGTGGATAGGGCCACGGCGCCAAACAGTTGTGCATTATTTGCGCAATCCGACCGGTCAAGTCAGCGCGAAGTTCACCAAGCAATTCAAATTTTTTGATTGACTAAGCATATTAATGCCAGCGGCTCAGCGGATAGCTCTGCGGAGGACGCCAACCAAAACGGCCCGCCCTCGGATTCGAGAGCGGGCCGTTCTTCAGACCACACCACCAAATTTTTGCAACAATCAGGCGATACGGCGCGCCAGTTCTTCTGCCTTGCCGATATAGCTGCCGGGCGTCATGTCCAGCAGCAGCTTGCGAGCGTCTTCGGGAATCGCCAGCGTGCCGATGAACTCACGCAGCGCATCTCGCGAAATGCCCTTGCCGCGCGTCAGTTCCTTGAGTTGCTCGTACGGGTTGGCAATGCCGTAGCGACGCATCACGGTCTGCACCGGCTCGGCCAGCACTTCCCAGCAGGCGTCGAGGTCTTCGGCCAGACGGGCCGGGTTGGTTTCGAGCTTGCCGAGGCCGCGCAGGCAGGCGTCGTATGCGAGCAGGCTATAGCCGAACGCCACGCCGATGTTGCGCAGCACGGTCGAATCGGTCAGATCACGCTGCCAACGCGATACCGGCAGCTTTTCCGACAGATGGCGCAGCACCGCGTTGGCCAGGCCGACGTTGCCTTCGGAGTTTTCGAAGTCGATCGGGTTGACCTTGTGTGGCATCGTCGACGAGCCGATCTCGCCGGCCTTGGTCTTCTGTTTGAAGTAGCCCTGCGAGATGTAGCCCCAGACGTCGCGGTCCAGATCCAGGATGATCGTGTTGGCGCGCGCCACGGCGTCGAACAGCTCCGCCATGTAATCGTGCGGCTCGATCTGGATGGTGTACGGGTTGAACGTCAGGCCCAGGCGCGTCTCGATCACGTTCTTCGAGAAGGCTTCCCAGTCCAGCGACGGATACGCCGACAGGTGCGCATTGTAGTTGCCCACGGCGCCGTTCATCTTGCCCAGCAGTTCAACGGCTTCGATGCGGCGGATGGCGCGGTCCAGGCGCGCGGCCACGTTGGCCATTTCCTTGCCCAGCGTGGTCGGGCTGGCCGGCTGGCCGTGCGTGCGCGACAGCATCGGCACGTCGGCGTTGGCATGAGCCAGCTCCACCAGGCGAGCCTGAACGCGGCGCAGCGTCGGCACGATCACGGTGTCACGCGCACCCTTGAGCATCATCCCGTGGGAGGTGTTATTGATGTCTTCCGACGTGCAGGCGAAGTGGATGAACTCGCTGGCGGCTTCCAGTTCGGCATTGCCGCGCACGCGCTCCTTCATCCAGTACTCGACGGCCTTCACGTCATGGTTGGTGACGGCTTCGATCTCTTTGATGCGGGCGGCGTCTGCCTCGGCAAAGTTCTCCACCAGAGCCAGCAGTGCGCCCTCGGCGGCGGCCGAGAAGCGCGGAATCTCTGCCAGGCCAGCCTGCGACAGGGCGATCAGCCAATGCACCTCCACCTTCACGCGATTGCGCATGAAAGCGGCTTCCGACAGCCACTCGCGCAGCGGATCGGCCTTGGCAGCGTAGCGGCCATCGATGGGAGACAGAGCGGTCAGGGCAGAAAGCGACGACATGGCAGGCGGGGAAAAATGTGAAGGGAATCTCAATCCGGACAACCCGGACGCGGCGTTGCGCGTTGAACCAAGGTGCATATGCGCACCCAAGCGAGCCCGCGATTTTACCACCCGGCACCTGTCTTTCATGGCCAATCCAGCCTAAAGCAAGCCTCCGTTTGGTTGAGTTGGGGCCAGGCGCCGCCCAGCGCACTCGGGAAAGTGCGCGGCTATACTTCCGCCTCCAACATGACATGCCTATGAAACTGATCGGATCGCACGCCAGCCCGTACACCCGCAAGGTGCGCGTCGTCCTGGCTGAAAAGAAAATCGACTACCAGTTCGTGCTGGAAGACGTGTGGAGCGCAGATACGCAGATCCACCAGTTCAACCCGCTGGGCAAGGTGCCCTGCCTGGTGATGGACGACGGCGGCGCCCTGTTCGACTCGCGCGTCATTGCGGAATACGCCGATACGCTGTCGCCGGTGGCGCGCCTCATTCCGCCTTCGAGCCGTGAACGCGTAGAAGTGCGCTGCTGGGAAGCGCTGGCCGACGGCCTGCTCGACGCCGCGCTCATGCTGCGCATCGAACATACACAGCGCACGCCGGAGCAGCGCAGCGAAACGTGGCTCGCGCGCCAGAGCCACAAGATCGATCAGGCGCTGCAAGCCATGTCGCAAGGCTTGGCCGACAAGACCTGGTGCAACGGAAACCATCTGACGCTGGCCGACATCGCCGTCGGTTGCGCACTTGCCTACCTGGATTTCCGCCAGCCGCAGATCGACTGGCGCGAGCGTCACGCCAACCTCGCCACGTTCTACGCGCGCATTGAAAAGCGGCCGAGTTTCATGGAAACCCAGCCGCAGTAATCCATAGCAATTGGCGAGCGTTACACGGCCACCGGATCAAACCGTTCGGCCCGGGCCATCGGCCAGTAGCGTTCGTACAACTGGAAGCGATACCGCCCGGCCAGCAGGTCGCCGGGTTCGAGGTACTTGAGCAGAGCGGAGAGCAACTGCACCTCGTTACCCGACACGCGCCGCACGATGTGGTGCGCGCGGAAATCCGCCGGATGCTGCAGGCCGGCCGCCTGCGTCAGTTCCAGCAGTGCATGCAGCGTGTGCGCGTGATATTGATGCACGCGCTCGGCCTTGTCCGGCACCACCAGCGCCTTCTGGCGAGACGGGTCTTGTGTCGCCACGCCGGTCGGGCAGCGGTCGGTGTGGCACTTCTGCGCCTGGATGCAGCCCAGCGCAAACATGAAGCCGCGCGCAGCGTTGCACCAGTCGGCACCCATCGCGAGCGTGCGGGCTACATCGAACGCCGTGACGATCTTGCCTGACGCGCCAATCTTGATCTTGTCGCGCAGGTTAGCTCCCACCAGCGTGTTGTGCACCAGCAGCAGCCCTTCCTGCAGCGGCGTGCCGACGTGGTCGGTAAATTCCAGCGGCGCCGCACCCGTGCCGCCCTCCGCCCCGTCGACGACGATGAAGTCCGGCAGGATGCCGGACTCGAGCATTGCCTTGACGATGCCGAAGAACTCCCACGGATGCCCGATGCACAGTTTGAAGCCGGTCGGCTTGCCGCCCGACAGCGTACGCAGCCGATCCACAAACTGCAGGAGCCCCAGCGGCGTGCTGAATTCCGAATGCGCGGCCGGCGAGATGCAGTCCTTGCCGATCTGAATACCGCGCGTGGCGGCAATCTCGGGCGTCACCTTGGCGGCAGGCAGGACGCCACCGTGCCCCGGCTTGGCGCCCTGAGACAGCTTTACCTCGATCATCTTCACCTGGGGGCTGCGCGCCTGTTCGGCAAAGCGGTCCGGATCAAAGCGGCCATTGGCGTCACGGCAGCCGAAGTAGCCGGAGGCGACTTCCCAGATCAGGTCGCCGCCTTCTTCGCGGTGGTACGGCGAGATCGAACCCTCGCCCGTGTCATGGATGAAGTTGCCGAGCTTCGCACCACGGTTGAGCGCGCGAATGGCATTGCCCGACAGCGCCCCGAAGCTCATCGCCGAGATGTTGAACACCGACATCGAATACGGCTTGGCGCGCCCCTCGCCCACCATCACGCGGAAGTCCGACGAGGCAATGCGCGTTGGCGCCAGCGAGTGGCCGATCCACTCGTGCCCCGCCACCTTCACATCGACTTCGGTGCCGAACGGACGGCTATCGACTTCGCCCTTGGCGCGCTGATAAACGATGCTGCGCTGGGCGCGCGAGAATGGCTTTTCGTCCGTGTCGTCTTCAACGAAGTACTGGCGTATTTCCGGGCGAATGAACTCGAACAGGAAGCGGAAATGGCCCCAGAGCGGGTAGTTGCGCAGCACCGAATGGCGCGTCTGCGTGAGGTCGTGCACGCCCAGGATGACAAACATGCCCGGAATGACCGCGCACACCCAATGCAGGCGCCCCGCCACCGCAAACCCGGCGGTGACGGCAAACAACAGCCCAACGCCCGCAAAGGCCCAGTAACGACGTGGCAGCATGACCAACCCTGTGGAGACGAATCAGGGCGCAAGAATAAACGAGTGCCGCAACAGCCGCAGCCACCACAACGCAGTGTTGCGAAAACCGCTTAGGCGATCGCCTTTTCGACGACTGCCGGCTCAGCTGCCGAAATAATGCCGCCGCCGAGGCAGACCTCGCCGTCGTACAGCACGGCGGACTGGCCTGGCGTGACGGCCCACTGCGCCTCGGAGAAGGTCAGCGTGAGTGCGCCGCCTGCCGCGCGTGCGACCGTGCAAGGCGCATCCGCCTGGCGGTAACGCGTCTTGGCGCCAAGGTGCGTGCCTTCGGCGGGCGCGTGGCCGGCAACCCAGCTTAGATCGTCGGCGTGCACGGTATGCGCCAGCAGCCACGGGTGGTCGTGCCCCTGCACGACGTACAACGTGTTGGCCGCCATGTCCTTGCGCGCCACGTACCAGGCATCGCCGGTGCCGTCGCGGCTGCCGCCGATGCCGATGCCCTTACGCTGTCCCAGCGTGTAGAACGCCAGGCCGATGTGCTCGCCGATGGTCTTGCCGTCCGGCGTCTTGATCGGGCCGGGCTTGGTCGGCAGGTAGCGGTTGAGGAAATCGCGGAACGGCCGCTCGCCGATGAAGCAGATGCCGGTCGAGTCCTTCTTCTTGGCGTTCGGCAGGCCAATCTCGGCAGCAATTTCACGCACTTTCGTCTTCGGCATCTCGCCCAGCGGGAACAGCGTGCGCGAAAGCTGCGCTTGGTTCAGCCGGTGCAGGAAGTAGCTCTGGTCCTTCGTGTGATCGAACGCCTTGAGCAGCTCGAAGCGGCCATCGACCTCTCGCACGCGGGCGTAGTGCCCGGTCGCGATGGTGTCGGCGCCTAACGCCATCGCATGATCGAGGAAGGCCTTGAACTTAATCTCGGCGTTGCACAGCACGTCGGGATTCGGGGTGCGGCCGGCCGAATACTCGCGCAGGAAGTCCGCAAACACGCGGTCTTTGTACTCTGCGGCAAAGTTGACGGCTTCCACGTCGACGCCGATCAGGTCGGCCACCGATACCACGTCGATCCAGTCCTGCCGGGTCGAGCAGTATTCGCTGTCATCATCATCTTCCCAGTTCTTCATGAACAGGCCGACGACGTCGTAGCCCTGCTGTTTGAGCAGCCAGGCAGTGACGGAGGAATCCACGCCGCCCGACATCCCGACGACGATGCGCTTCTTGCTCATGACTGCGCTCCCAGGCCGTACACGCTGGCGTGCGTGTGGATGACGTCAAGCGGATACCGCTTGCCGGCCAGGTAGTCCTCCACGCAGGCGAGCAGCAGCGGGCTGCGATGGCGCTCGCGGCTGGCGCGGACTTCATCCGCCGTCATCCAGACAGTGCGAACGATGCCGTCGTCCAGCGTGCGGCGCGGGTCTTGGGGGCCCAGCTCGCCGGTAAATGCCATCCGCACGTAGGTGACCGGATCCCCCTGCGGCGGCTGGAACTGCGCCATGTAGCAGCCCAGAAACGCGGTCGGCACAAAGCTGTAGGCGGTTTCTTCCAGTGCCTCGCGCGCGACGGCGTCGACCAGGCTTTCGTCCGGGTCGAGATGGCCGGCAGGCTGGTTCAGGCGCAAGCCAGCATCGGTGTGCTCCTCCACCAGCAGAAAGCGCCCGTCCTGTTCAATGACGGCGGCAACGGTAACGCTGGGTTTCCAGCGGACAGCTTGGTTCATGGCAAAAAGGCAACAAAAACAAGGCGTTATTGTAGCTGGAGGCTGCCCTCCCCGCTTGCATGGGGCCGCTGGAACAAGGGCATGTCGCGCCAGGCCTGAGTTGTGAACAATTGAGCACACGTTTGCGCAGAATCGGCCCGCATTCCATGTTGGATCGGATATTCGACATGGCATTCGACGAGCGTCCGTGCGCCAAAAAGTTCGGGTAAGCTGCACGTCGATCCTGATCCAGCGCGCCTTCGTTCACTTCGCGCGCATCCTAACCATAATCAGCGAGGAGAGAACACGATGCACATCGGCATCCCGCAGGAGACGCGGGCGGACGAGACGCGCGTTGCCGCGACCCCGGAAACGGTGAAAAAGTACGTGGCGCTTGGCCATCAGGTCACGGTGCAATCGGGTGCCGGTGTCGCCGCTGCCCAGCCTGACGACGCCTATGTGGCGGCCGGCGCCAAGATCGGAACCGCCGCCGAGGCGCTTGGCGCGCAGATCGTGCTCAAGGTGCGCTCGCCGGAAGCGGCCGAACTGGCGCAGATGCAACCGGGCGCCGTGCTGGTCGGCATGCTCAACCCGTTTGATGACGAAAACACGGCCCGCCTCGCCGCCGCCAACGTCACCGCGTTTGCGCTGGAAGCCGCGCCGCGCACCACGCGCGCGCAGAGCATGGACGTGCTCTCCTCGCAGGCCAACATCGCCGGCTACAAGGCGGTGATGGTCGCTGCCAACCATTACCAGCGCTTCATGCCGATGTTGATGACCGCCGCTGGCACCGTGAAAGCCGCGCGCGTGCTGATCCTCGGCGCCGGTGTGGCCGGCCTGCAGGCCATCGCCACGGCCAAGCGCCTGGGTGCCGTCATTGAGGCGTCCGACGTGCGGCCAGCGGTGAAAGAGCAGATCGAATCGCTGGGTGCGAAGTTTCTCGACGTACCGTTCCTGACGGACGAAGAGCGCGAAATCGCCCAGGGCGTGGGCGGCTATGCCCGCCCGATGCCGCCTGACTGGATGCGCCGCCAGGCCGAACTCGTGCACACGCGTGCAGCCCAAGCCGACATCGTCATCACGACGGCGCTGATCCCGGGCCGCCGCGCGCCGACGCTGCTGTCGGAAGCTACCGTGCAGGCCATGAAGCCAGGCTCGGTCGTCGTCGATCTGGCGGCAGCGCAAGGCGGCAACTGCCCGCTGACCGAAGCCGACCGCGTGGTCGTCAAACACGGCGTCACGCTGGTGGGCTACACCAACCTCGCGTCGATGGTGGCGGCCGATGCCTCTGCCCTCTACGCCCGTAACGTGCTTGATTTCCTCAAGCTGATCATCGACAAGGATGGCGGCTTGAACATCAACCGCGAAGACGACATCGTGGCCGCCTGCCTGCTCAGCCAGGCCGGCCAGGTGGTGCGCGCTCCCGCAGCCACGAGCGCCGCCAAATAAGAACGGAGACGGCGGCCTGCCGGGCGTCACAGCCCGGCATGGTGGCCAGTGGCGATTTCATCTTTTGTTTCAAGGAAAGCTTCATGCAACGCAACATGCTTCGCGCCAAGCTGCACCGCGCGACGGTCACCCAGGCCGATCTCGACTACGAAGGCTCCTGCGGCATCGACGAGGACCTCCTCGATGCCGCCGACATGCGCGAATACGAAAAGATCGAGCTGTACAACGTCAACAACGGCGAACGCTTCTCGACCTACATCATCAAGGGCAAACGCGGCTCGGGCGAAATCTCGCTCAACGGCGCCGCCGCACGCCGCGCCCACGTGGGCGACCTGCTGATCATCTGCACTTACGCGCCGATGAACGAAGAAGAAGTCGCCAGCTACAAGCCCAAAGTCGTGCTGCTGGGCGAGGGCAACAAGATCAAGGCCATCAAGGAAACCTGACGCGCCAGGCGGCCGGGCCTGAACGACCTGGCCGCTTCGCACATCGACCAAGAAGCGAGGAGGAGCACTCATGGAGCTGGTCAATCACACGGTGATCAATCTGATCATCTTCGTGCTGGCGATCTACGTCGGCTACCACGTGGTCTGGACGGTCACGCCGGCGCTGCATACACCGCTGATGGCCGTGACGAATGCCATCTCGGCCATCATCATCATCGGTGCCATGCTGGCAGCCGGCCTCACACAGACGGGCCTCGGCCGCACGATGGGCGTGGTGGCGGTGGCGCTGGCGGCAGTCAACGTGTTTGGCGGCTTCCTGGTCACGCAGCGCATGCTTGAGATGTTCAAAAAGAAGGAGCCGAAGGCCAAGGCCGATCAGAGCGAGGGAGCCAAGCAATGAGCATGAACCTTGTCACCCTGCTGTATCTGCTGGCTTCCGTCTGCTTCATCCAGGCGCTCAAGGGGCTTTCGCATCCGACCACGGCGCGGCGCGGCAACGCGTTCGGCATGACGGGCATGGCGATTGCCGCCGTCACGACCGTCGCACTGATCTACAAGCTCAAGGCCGAGATGTTTGCCGGCACTGAGAGCGGCACATCCACGGGTTTCATCCTGATCTTCGCGGGCCTGGTGGTGGGCGGGGGCATCGGCGCCTATGTGGCGCGCACGGTCGAGATGACCAAGATGCCTGAGCTGGTGGCCGCCATGCACTCGCTGATCGGTCTGGCCGCAGTGTGTATTGCCGTCGCTGCGGTAGCCGAACCGTCTGCCTTCGGCATCACGATGGCCGGCGACAACGTGCTGCCCCTGGGCAACCGCGTGGAGCTGTTCATCGGCACGTTCGTCGGCGCCATCACGTTTTCGGGTTCGGTGATCGCCTTCGGCAAGCTGTCGGGCAAATACAAGTTCCGCCTGTTCCAGGGCGCGCCGGTGCAGTTTGCCGGCCAACACATGCTGAACCTGCTGCTGGCGGTGGCCATGCTCGGCTTCGGCATCCTGTTCTTCCTGAGCCAGAGCTGGCTGCCGTTCATCATCATGACGGCCATCGCCTTTGTGCTGGGCGTGCTGATCATCATCCCCATTGGCGGCGCAGACATGCCGGTGGTGGTGTCGATGCTGAATTCGTATTCGGGCTGGGCGGCGGCCGGCATCGGCTTCTCGCTCAACAACCCGATGCTGATCATTGCCGGCTCGCTGGTCGGGTCATCCGGTGCAATTCTGTCTTACATCATGTGTAGGGCGATGAACCGGTCGTTCTTCAACGTGATCCTGGGCGGCTTCGGTTCTGAAGCATCCGCCGGGGCCGCAGCAGGTGGCGGCGGACAGCAGCGCCCGGTCAAATCGGGCTCGCCGGATGATGCAGCCTTCCTCATGGGCAACGCCGAGACGGTCATCATCGTCCCCGGCTATGGCCTGGCCGTGGCGCGCGCGCAGCACGCCCTGAAGGAACTGACCGAAAAGCTGTCGGACAAGGGCGTGACCGTCAAATACGCGATCCACCCGGTCGCAGGCCGCATGCCGGGCCACATGAACGTGCTGCTGGCCGAAGCCGAAGTGCCTTACGACCAGGTCTTCGAGATGGAAGACATCAACGGTGAGTTTGGCCAGGCCGACGTGGTGCTGGTGCTGGGCGCCAACGACGTGGTCAACCCGGCGGCCAAGAACGATCCGAAGTCGCCCATTGCCGGCATGCCGATCCTGGAGGCCTACAAGGCCAAGACCATCATCGTGAACAAGCGCTCGATGAACGCCGGCTATGCCGGGCTGGACAACGAGCTGTTCTACATGGACAAGACGATGATGGTGTTTGGCGACGCCAAGAAGGTCGTTGAGGACATGGTGAAATCCGTCGAGTAAAGCGGCGCACTGACGGCCGTCAATGTGCCGTCAGGCCAGACCGGTTCCGCTTGCTCCCGGCAGCGGCAGACAGTAACGTAGTGGAAACGGGCAGCGCCGGCCACACCGGCCGTGCGCTGCACCCAGCCCTCTTCCGACTCTTCCCGACGTATGCAACAGGACAGCGCCCTGCCGGTCTATTTCCACCCTACCCTGACGGTGGTGGTCGACGACAGCCAATCGTTCGTGGAAAGCCTCGGGTTCCAGATGGACCCATCACGTGCGCTGCTGGCTTTCAATGATCCGGAAGAGGCGCTGGCGTGGCTGCGCCAGTGGCATTCGCTTCGCATGCCGGGTTTCCTGCCCGTGCGCGTCACGCACGATGACCTGACGTTCTCGACCGAGCGCCGCACGATCCAGCTCGACGTCGACCGCGTCTACCGCCAGATCCACGAGGTCAACCGCTTCCTCCAGCCCTCGGTCATCGTGGTGGATTACTCCATGCCACGCATGAACGGTCTGGAGTTCTGCGCCAAGCTCAAAGATCTGCCGTGCATGACGATCCTGCTCACCGGCATGGCCGACGAGAACATCGCCGTGCAGGGTTTCAACGACGGCCTGATCGACCGCTACATCAAGAAAGACAATCCGGCGATGGCCGAGCGGCTCAGCGCGGAAATCGAAGCACTGCAGGTGCGCTACTTCAGCAACCTGTCGAGCACACTGCGCGATCTCCTGTCGCGCCACTCGTTCAGCTTCCTGTCAGACCCGGCGATCACACGGCTCGTGCGCGATTTGTCTACGCGCTACCGCTTTATCGAGTACTACCTCTATCCGCACCCCGCCGGCGTGCTGCTGCTCACGGCCGATGGGCGGGCGACGCTCATGGTCATCGAGACCAACGCGAGCATGCTCACGCACCTGGAAAACGCCGAGGCCTACAACGCGCCCGACGCGCTGCTCAAGGGGCTACACGACAAGCAGATCGTCCCGTTCTTCTGGCCCGGCGATGGGATGTACACCCCGGCCTGTGTGGAGTGGGAACAATATTGCCTGCCCGCAGAGGTGTGCCAGGGGCGCGAGCCGTATTACTACGCGCTGTTCGACATGCCCAGCCATCTGCTGCCGGCACAGGTCTACAGCTACGCCCAATTCCTCACCAACTACAAACAGGATCCGGACGCGCTCACCGGCCGCAAGCCACGCTGAGGTGGTGTTTCCGCTTTGCTCTGCACTGCGGGTTTCCGCATTGTGTGGGTCACATTGGGCAAGTACAATCAATTGCGTCATCCGGCAGCCATGACGTCAGAGCATGGCCCGGCTGAATCGCCCTGATGCATGCGTGGCATACCTGCGGCATCATGGCGAATACGGGTGCCAGCACGCAACATACGATATGGCGCCCCGAGTTCATTACTGTGCGGGATTCTCCTTGAGGGACGATTTGGGATGCAGCAGCGGGCCGCGCGTTCAAGCAGCGCGCGTTGCGGATGTCAGCGGAGTGCATCGTTCCAATCTGGTCATGGTTCACGGTTGCACGATTCCCGTTGCCACGCTGTTGATCGGCGAGCAGTAGAGGTGCCGCGGTAGCAGTACTGAAGGCGCCGGCTGCAGTCGATCATCCTCCCCGATCTTCTCGAAGCGGGTTTGGGCGAGAGACGCCCGGGCTGGCGCGTATTGCGCACAGCCAGCGGACGGCTTCAAGCACGCTTTCACGACTGATGCGGCGGCATGCCCGGCAGTGTCGGCGGGGCGCGCCGTATTCGCGGTGCCCGGATCGCGCTACGACCCCGGGTGCGCGGTTGTTGGAGTGAGCGTCCCGCTTGGCAGACGTTTTCCCTGAAGTCTCCGGCAAATTCGCACCGTGTACTCACCCAACCAAATCGATCCCGCGGTCAGCTTCCGCAACTCACAGGGTCAGCAGGTCCGCGGCACCATCATCACGCTGCAGCGGCGTGCCCTGGTGATGGAGATCTACAACCCCTACTCGATCGTGCAGGTGAGCGAGGTGCTGTCCGAACTCGCGATCAAGATGGGGACGCGCCAAGCCTATCTTGGCAAGGCGGTGGTGATCAGCCTGGTGAACACGGGGCTGACCGCCGTCGTCTCGCTCACGCTGATCGACGAATGGCGCGAGCTGTCGGAAGTGGCCGACACGCCCGCCTCGGTGGGCGAAGAAGCGCGAACGTTCGTGCAGGAATGGCAGGAACGTTTCCGCATCCATCGCGACTATCAGATCGTCGTCAACGAGATGCGAGCGTTCCTGGCCGAAGTGTCGCGCTGGGTGGAACAGGTGGATCTGTCGAAGACATTGCCGCGCGAAGACAACAAGCTGCGCATGGATGTCTTCCAGGAGCTGGCCGAGCCGATCATGCTCAAGCTCAAGGGCTACATGGACGGGCTGGAATCGGAAGCGGGCAAGGTCGAGGCGGAGCTTGCACCTGCTCACCGCACGTTCGCGCAGGCGGCGCTGCATCCGCTGCTGTTGCGCGCGCCATTCATCTATCGCACGTACACCAAGCCGCTGGGCTACGCGGGCGACTACGAGATGGTCAACCAGATCCTCTCCGACCCGCGAGAGGGGCCGAACACGTACTTCCAGATCGTCAACGCCGCCTTCTTGCGTACCGACGTGGCCGAGGCGCACCGCAACCGCATCGACATTCTCGTGCAGTATCTGAGCGACCTGGCAGCCCAGGCCAAGGCGGCGGGCCGACCGTTCAAGGTGCTGAACGTCGGCTGCGGGCCTGCGGTGGAAATTCAGCGCTTCATTCAGGAGCATCCCGAGCCATCGCTGCTGTCGTTCGAGCTGGTGGATTTCAGCGAAGAGACGCTCGACTACACCCGCGAGCAGATGCGCCGCGCGATGGACCGCGCGCGCAAGACCGTCACCGTCGATTTCGTGCATGAATCGGTGCATCAACTGCTCAAGCGCCGCATCACGGCCGACAGCCCGCAAGCCGGCGATTGCGATGCAGTGTATTGCGCCGGCCTGTTCGACTATCTGTCCAACAAGGTCTGCCAGCGCCTGCTCTCCTACTTTGCTTCGCGCACGCGCCAGGGCGGCGCCATTCTTGCGACGAACGTGCACGGCAACAACCCGATGCGCTTCGTGATGGAACACGTGCTGGAGTGGTACCTCGTCTATCGCGATGAACCGCTGATGGCTGAGTTGCTGCCCGAAGGCTCGCACGACGTGCGTGTCTATACCGACGTGACCGGCGTCAACGTATTCGCCCAGGCCAGCGTGGCCCGGCTTGCCACATCCGCTGCTTAATCCGCAGCCCAGGAACACGCATGGAGCCTATTACACATCGCGGATACCAGGCCGAGCTCAAGCAGTTCCGGCTCGTCTTCAGCCGCATGGCCGCCATTACCGGCATCGTGCTGGTGCTGGCCGGTGTCGGGCTGGACTACGGCATGTATGTGGACAAGCTGTGGCTGTTCGCTTCGCTGCGCGTCATCACGTCGCTCATCATGCTAGGCGCACTGCTGGTGCTGTACACGCGCTGGGGCGAGGAGCACGTGCAGAGCCTGACGTTCTTCTGGCTGATCTGTCCGCAGATCATGATCTCGTGGATGATCTACGACACCGAGGGCGCCAGTTCACCGTATTACTCGGGGCTGAACCTGGCGATCTATGCAGTGGGCATGGTGATGCCGATCGGCTTTCTGCAGGCCGTACTGTTCGGCACCTGCACGTACATCTTCTGGGTGATCGCGTGCACGCTGCATCCGGGCGGCATCCAGTCGCGCGAGATCTTCATCGTGCATTCGATGTTCATCCTGTTCTCGATTGCGACGAGTACGCTGTACACGTACTTCAACGAGCGCGGGCGCTTCCAGCTCTTCCGGCTCAAGGAAGAAGTGGCGCAGAAGAACGAGCAGCTGGCGCAGACCAATCAGAACCTCACCGACATCAAGGGCCAGCTTCTGCAGCAGGAAAAGATGGCCGCCATCGGCACGCTGTCCGCCGGCCTGCTGCATGAGATCAACAACCCGGTCAACTTTTGCCTGATGGCGATTGCCGTGGCGCAGGAAGATCCGACCGCCAAGAGCAGCCCGATGCTGCTCGAATGCCTGACCGATGCCAAGGAAGGCATGCAGCGCGTGCAGCACATCGTGTCGGACCTGAAGACCTTCGCCTACCGCAGCCCCGAGAAAGGCGAAGCCGATGCACCGTTCCTGGTCGAGAAGGCTATCGACTCGGCCGTCCGCCTGACGAGCCACGAGTTGCGCGGCGTGGCCCTGGAACGCAAGCTGCCGGCTGACACGCTCGTGCGCGGCGACGAGGCGGCCATCATCGGCGTGCTGATCAACCTGTTGTCGAACGCGGCGCTTGCCATGCAAAAGGTGCAGCGCGAGAACCCGCGCATCGAAATTGCCGGTGAGTGGATCGACAACCGCCTCCATGTGGTGGTGACCGACAATGGCCCGGGGATCTCGGAAAAGAACCTGTCGCGCGTGTTCGAGCCGTTTTTCACCACGCGCGATGTCGGCAAGGGCCTGGGCCTGGGCCTGTCGATCAGCTACAGCGTGATCCAGCGCCACGGCGGCACCCTTGCGGTGACGAGCCAGGAAGGCGAGTGGGCGCGCTTCACGTTCGATCTGCCGCGCTCGGAGTAGACGCATCATGGACACCACGCCGGAGACCGTCACCATCCTCTACGTCGACGATGAAGCGCAAGCCTGCAAATGGTTCGCGCGCACCATCGGCGTCGGCTACGAAGTACTGACGGCCAACAGCGTCGAAGAAGCCAAGACCGTGCTGCGCGATTCGCACGAGCGCATCAGCGTGGTCCTGACCGACTTCCGCATGCCCGGCGGCGACGGCACCGAACTGCTGCGCTTCATCGATGCAGAATACGGCGACATCGCCACCATCCTCGTCACTGCGTATGCCGACAAGGACCTGCTGATCCAGGCCGTGAACACCGGACGCGTGTTCAAGATCCTGGAGAAGCCCTATCAGCCCGAAGACGTGCGGCGCTCGCTGCAGGAGGCTCTGGCACTGTGCCAGGACCGCCTCTTGCGTACCCAGCGCCTCATGGCAATCGACGAAACGCTGGCCTTTCTGGCGCACGAGTTGAACACGCCGCTGGCGGCCATCTCCAACTTTGCGCGCGGCATCCGCATGCGCGTGGACCAGAGTGAGCCCACGCCCGGCGCCCTTCCTGAAATTGGGCGCGCGGCCGATCGCGTGCAAGACAACGCGCGCTACTGCCTTTCAGTGATCGCCACGTTTCTGAACTCCGTGCGCAACACCTACGGCAAGCCCGGCACCGCAGCCACGCCCAACAGCGCGGGCGGGCTGATCCGCTCGTTGTTCGATACGTACCCGTTTACGAACGCACAGCGCGAATGGGTGTCGTACCGCGTGGAAGAGGATTTTCCGATCCAGACGCTGCCCAACTGCGTGATGCTGGTGCTCTCGTCGCTCACGAGCAACGCGTTGCAGGCACTGCGACACACCCATGCGCCGAAGCTTGAAATCGTCGCAAGCCGTGCGCCAGATGCGGGCAACGCCCAGCACATGATCCGCATCGAAGACAACGGCCCCGGTATCGCGCCCGACGTTCTCGCGCGGCTGACCATCGACCCCGTGACCACGCGCGCCGAAGAAGGCGGCAACGGCATGGGCATGATTTTTTGTACGCGGATCATGCAATCGTTCGGGGGAGCGATTGCAATCGATTCCGCACCCAGCGCAGGCACGCGCGTGACTCTGACGTTCCCATGACAAGACCATCAACATTACGAACCACGCCGCACGTGATCCGCGCGTTTGCCGTATTGGCCGCATTTGCTATGAGGAGTGACGGATGACCAATCCCGGGGGCCACACGCCCACTAACCCGCCCAAGATCCTGTACGTGGACGACGAGACATTGGCGCTGACGTACTTCGGCCGTGCCATCGGTTCACTGGCGCCGGTCGTCACCGCCACCTCGGTCGAAGAAGGCAAACGCATGCTCGACCGGCACGCCGCCACACTCGGTGTGCTCGTGTCGGACCAGCGCATGCCCGGTGAACTCGGCAACGAGCTGCTGCGCTATGCCCGCGAGCGCTATCCGCACCTCGTGCGCATCCTGACGACCGCCTACTCCGAAATCGAAGACACGGTGGAGGCCGTCAACCAGGGGCAGATTCACCGCTACATCAAGAAGCCGTGGGACATCACCGCATTGCGCGTGGAACTGAAGCAAGCATTGGAGTTCTCCGATCTGCGCCGCGAACGCGACGCGCTGCTACGCGAGAAGATGACGGTGCGCCAAAGCCAGACGCTGACGCATCGCATCGGGGCGCTGCAGACGCTGTACCTGGCGGTGTCGGGGCTGTCATCGTTCAGCGCCGTCAACGATTACCTGCGTGCTGCCGCAGCCGTGGGTCTGCAATCGTTGGCACAGCCCGACTGGGCGATGAAGGACTACACCGAGCTGGTCGGCGAAGAAAGCCTGCGCACCGGCGAGTTCAGCCACGCAGTACGGCAGGCCTATCTCGACTTGTCGTCGCGCTTTGACAGCAAGCCGGCAGCCCAGGCGTTGGAGGTGCTGGCCGAGGCGCTGGACGGCAAGGTCTCGCCGTCGGGCCACGATGCTGCGGCGGTGGTTGATCTCACCACGCTGACGGAATTCCTGGAAGCCGCGTCCACGCACAAGGTGTCGGAGGCGCATGCCAAGTGGCTGGCGTTCCTGCTGTGGCTCGATGGCAAGGGCTGGTCGCTCACGGCCGAGCGCGATGGCGCGACCGTCAAGCTGCGCCTGCTCGACAACCAGACGCAGCTCACGCCGGATCAACTCGCGGCGTGGATGGAGCATTTCCAGGATCTGCAGGCCGCCTGAAACGGGCCCGCAGTTGTCACACAGCGCCGATGCCTATGCGTCGGCGTTGTCGTTTGAGGCATCGCCCTTTGCGGGCCGCTCGGGCCGTTCGGGTCGATCACGCATGCCGCCCTTCACCATGTCGAAGCGGAACAGGCGGCATTCGATGTTGCCGTTGTAGAGCGGCGTGCGCTGCGATTCCTTCAGCCGCATCCGACGCGGCATCGAAAGATCGCCGGTGAAGACGAACGCCTTCCAGCCGGCGAACTCACGCTTGAGCGTGCCGGCAAAAGCCTGCGCGAATTCGTTGGCGGCGGCCTCTTCCTCGGGGTCAACCGGGGGGGGCGGCTCAGGTTGCCGCAGCTCGCGCATCGGACGGCGGCCATCGTCGCGCGGGGCACCCATGGCGCGGCTGGCGCGCTCGAACACGGTGCCATCCTCGTCGCCCTCGCCTTCCGGTCGGCGGCGGCGTGAACCGTGTGCACCGCGCACGGCGATACGCTCACCGTAGGGCGGGTTCATCAACAACACGCCGGCTGCCTCGAACGGCGGCTTGCCGAAGCGTGCATCGACTTGCTTGAGCGCCGGCTCGCCGGGCAGGCCGGCACGCTGCCAGTTGGCGGCGGCATAGGCCAGCATGTCGGTGGAAATGTCGGAGCCGGCCACCAGCGGCGGCGCACGGCGCATGGATGCGGCGGCCGCATCGGCGGCAGCTTCGCGCAGGCGCTTGAAGCATTTGGCGTCGTGGTCCTGCAACCACTCGCAGGCGAAGGCGCGCTGCCCGCCCGGTGCAATGCCCAGAGCACGTTGCGCAGCTTCGATGAGGAACGTGCCGCTGCCGCACATCGGGTCGTAGAACGGCATGCCGTGGGCACCCGTCCAGCCCGTCAGGCGCAGGATGCCGGCCGCGAGGTTCTCCTTCAGCGGCGCCTCGCCCTTTTCCTGGCGCCAGCCGCGCTTGAAGAGCGGCTCGCCGGTGGTGTCGAGGTAGATCGTGCAATCGGTCTCGGTCAGGTATGCGTAGATGCGCACGTCGGGGGAGACCGTATCGACGCTGGGGCGCGCGCCCATGCGCTGGCGGAAGCGGTCACACACCCCGTCCTTGACGCGCAGGCCGACAAACTTCAGGCTCTGCAACGGCGATTTGTGCGCGGTCACGTCCACGCGGATCATTTCGTCGGGCGTGAAATAGTCTTCCCAGCGCTGCGCAGCGGCCAAGGCGTAGATGTCGTCTTCCGAGCGATACCCGCGCGAGCCCAGGCGCATCAGCACACGGCTGGCAATGCGGCTGTGCAGGTTGACGGCATACGCCGCGCCCTGCGTGCCGAAGAAGTGCACGCCGCCCGGCACGGTGCGGCCCACCTCGAACGCGGCCAGCTCATCCACCTCGGGGCGGATGGCGATTTCGGCCAGTTCATCGGCCAGCGCCTGTTCCAGCCCACGGGGGCATGGCGCGAAGTAAGCAGTTGCCATCGGAAAACCAGAAAAATCAGAACGGCTTGACGACCACCAAGATCGTAATCGCCAGCAACAACAGCACCGGCAGTTCATTGAACCAGCGGTAGAACTTGTGGGAGCGCTTGTTGGCGCCCGCCTCGAACTTGCGCAGCAGCACGCCGCAGCCATGGTGGTATCCGATCGTCACGAGCACCAGCGCGAGCTTCGCGTGCATCCAGCCATTGGGTGGATACAGCCCGATGCGATATCCCAGGAACAGCCACAGCCCCAGCAGGATCGCGACAATTGCCAGGATGGTCGTAAAGCGGAACAGCTTGCGCGCCATGATCAGCAGGCGCGTGATGGCCGCGCGCTCGGTTTCCATTGCCAGGTTGACGAAGATGCGCGGCAGATAGAACAGCCCGGCAAACCACGACGCAATGAAGACGATGTGAAAGGCTTTGACCCAGAGCATGCGAACCGTCCCGTGAATGGAGTGAAGCGCGATCGGTAAAAACAGCGCGCCGCTCGTGGCGGCGCTCAATGTGCAGCAAGCGATATCAGGTGCGAATCTCGCCGTGCCCGAACACGACGTACTTCAGCGAGGTCAGTCCCTCCAGCCCGACCGGCCCACGCGCATGCAGCTTGTCGTTGGAGATGCCGATCTCGGCGCCCAGGCCGTACTCGAATCCATCGGCAAAGCGCGTGGACGCGTTGATCATCACGCTGGCCGAATCGACCTCGCGCAGGAAGCGCATGCCGGTCGAATAGTTCTCCGTGATGATCGAATCGGTGTGCGCGGAACCGTAGGTATTGATGTGCTCGATGGCCGCGTCCAGACCGTCAACGGTGCGGATCGACAGGATCGGCGCAAGATATTCGGTGTGCCAGTCGGCCTCGACGGCATCTTTCAGATTGCCGAAGCCTGCAGCTTCGAGCGTAGCGCGCGTGCCCGGGCACACCCGCAGTTCGACGCCCTTGTCCTGGTAGATACGTGCCAGCGGCGGCAGCGCGCGTGCGGCCACATCGCGCGACACGAGCAGCGTTTCCATCGTGTTGCACGGCGCATAGCGTTGCGTCTTGGCGTTGTCGCACACGCGCACGGCCTTCTCGATGTCCGCGTCGGCGTCGATGTAGACGTGGCAGATGCCGTCCAGATGCTTGATCATCGGCACGCGTGCTTCTTCGATCAGTCGCGCGATCAGGCTCTTGCCGCCGCGAGGCACGATCACATCGACGTACTCCGTCATGGTGATCAGCTTGCCGACGGCCGCGCGATCCGTCGTAGCCACCACTTGTACGGCGTTGGCCGGCAGGCCTGCGTCTGCCAAGCCTTCCTCGATGAGCGCCGCCAGCGCGCCGTTCGATTCGATCGCTTCGGAACCGCCTCGCAGAATGGTCGCGTTGCCCGACTTGATGCACAGCGCCGCGGCATCCACCGTCACGTTCGGCCGCGACTCATAGATGATGCCGATCACGCCAAGCGGCACGCGCATCTGGCCGACCTGGATGCCGGTGGGCCGGAACTTCATATTGCTGATCTCGCCGATCGGGTCGGGCAGCGCAGCGATCTGCTCCAGGCCCGCGGCCATGGTATCGATGGCGCGGTCGGTCAGCGTGAGGCGGTCGATAAAGGCAGCATCCTGGCCGTTGGCGCGGGCACGCTCGACGTCGCGGGCGTTGATCTCTTTGAGCTTGGCGGCATCGCGACGGACAGCGGCCGCAATATGCAACAGCGCGCGGTTCTTTTGCGCAGTGCCGGCGCGTGCCATGCCGCGCGAGGCAGTGCGCGCCTGACGGCCGACCAGGGCCATGTATTCGTTGACGTCGAGCTGCTTCATGATGATCGCGACCGGCAAGCTGCCGGCAATTCAGTGTGAGGACAATTCGAAGGCTTGCGCCGATGGCGCGGATCAGGCCGGCACCGGGAGGCTGCCCGGCCGCGCGATACGCATCGCCAGTTGCAGCAAGCCATCCCAAGGTTCAGCGGGTAGCGATGGTTCACGCAACCCCTTGACCTGCCGATCCAGCTTGGCCGCCATGGAGAGCGCTCCCTCCAGCTCGCGCTGCGACAACCGCTGCGCCGCCTGCGGCACCAGCCGCTCGCGCGGGCCCCACACCCGAAGTTCCCGCAGCATGGACGCCACCGGCTTGCCTTGGGCCGCGCCCGAGGCGATTTTTGATAATACGCGAATTTCTTCGGTCAACGTCCAGAGGACCAGGACCGTCGCTTCGCCCTCGCCCCGCAGCCCTTCGAGCATGCGTACCAGGCGCGGCACGTCTCCAGCCAGCATGGCTTCGGACAGCTTGAACACGTCGTAACGCGCCACGTTGAGCACCGCATCGTGCACATCGTCGAACGTCAGTACACCGGGCGGATGCAGCAAGCCGAGTTTCTGGATTTCCTGATGCGCGGCCAGCAGATTGCCTTCCACACGGTCGGCAATGAACTGCAGGGCGCGGCGGCCAGGCTCACCGGGCTCCACACGTTGCTGCTGGCGCGCCAAGCGCTCGCCAATCCAGCCGGGCAGCTTGGTGCGGTCCACCGAATCGACCTTGATCGACACGCCAGCGCCTTCCAGCGCCGCGAACCACGCCGACTTGGCGGTCGCAAAATCCAGGCGCGGCAGCGTGATCAGCGTGAGGGTGTCGGTGGCGGGGCCGGACGGTGTGCCGGCCGCCAATGCGCGCAATGCTTCGCCGCCATCCTTGCCAGGCTTGCCGGACGGAATGCGCAGCTCGACGATCTTGCGATCTCCGAACAGCGACATCGACTGCTGCGCCTCGGTCACGCGCGACCACGAGAAGCCGCGTTCGACGCTCATCACCTCGCGCTCGCTAAAGCCCTGCGCGCGCGCAGCTTGGCGCAGCGCATCGACAGTCTCAAGTGCGAGCAGGTGCTCGTCGCCGTGCACCACGTACAGCGGCGCGAGCCCCTTGGCAGTGGCCTGCTTCAGATGACCTTCGAGCGCGTCGAGCCGCAATTGCATGGGAAACCTTGCCCTGATCTGCCGCTTACGACGGCAGTTTCACGGCGCCCAGGCGCCGTACGAGCTGGTTGATCGTATCGCCCTGCATGTCCCGGTAGAGCGCCGCTTCTTCGTAGTCCTTGGCGAGCACCTGTGTCTCGTTGTACGAGAGATCGCGGAACTGCGTGATTTCCGACGGCGGGATCAGCAGGTTGTCGTGCGCATCGCGCAGCTGGAAGCGGAAGCGGTACGTGATGCGGTACTCGCGCACCACACCCTGCGGCGTGAGCGACGAGATGGTCTTCACGCGGTCTTCGGCCAGCACGTCGAGCAGCGCATCGGCGTCTTTCTTATCCGACACGATGATGGTGTCGGAGCCGTTGTCGATCAGCCGGCGCAACTGCGCGCGCATCTGCGAGTTCTGCGGCAAGTTGATGTACAGCCGCTTGAACGCGAAGTCGGTGTTGCCCCGCATGTGGAAACCGCAAGCGGACAGCGCCGGCAGCGCAATCGCAAGCGCAAGGACAGAGCGGCCAAAGCGACGGCGGGACAAACCTCGGGACAACGACATAACCATGCGTTCCTTGAGTGGGATGGCCGATCAGGCCACCACGTTCACCAGACGGCCCGGCACCACGATGATCTTCTTGGGCGGCTTGCCTTCAGCAAATTTCTGGACAGCTTCATCCTTGGCGGCAATCGCTTCGATGGCAGCGCGGTCGGCATCGGCCGGCACGACAATGCTGCCGCGCACCTTGCCGTTGACCTGCAGCACGAGTTCGATCTCGCTTTGCACCAGCGCACCTTCGTCGACCTGCGGCCACGGGGCATCGAGCAGGTCGCCATATGCGCCCGCGTAGCCCAGTTCCGTCCAGAGCACGTGCGTGATGTGCGGCACGACCGGGTACAGCACGCGCAGCAGCAGCCCCAAGCCTTCGCGACGCGCGTCGGCACCGGCGTCCTTGGCGCCTTCCAGCGCGTTGAGCATCTTCATCGTCGCGGAGACGACGGTGTTGTACTGCAGGCGCTCGTAGTCGTAGTTCGCTTGCTTGAGTACGGTGTACAGTTCGCGGCGCAACGCGCGATCGGCATCCGTCGCACCCGCCACGACGCCATTGCCGTGGCCGCCGCGAATGGCGTCACCATGCACCACACCAAAGTTCCACAGACGGCGCAGGAAGCGCGAGGCGCCCTCCACGCCGGCGTCGTTCCACTCGAGTTGTTGCTCGGGCGGCGCGGCGAACATCGTGAACAGGCGCGCCGTGTCGGCACCGTACTGGTCGATCAGCGCTTGCGGGTCGATGCCGTTGTTCTTCGACTTCGACATCTTCTCCACGCCGCCGATCACCACCGGCTGGCCGTCGGCCTTGAGCGTGGCACCCACCGGGCGGCCGCGTTCGTCAGTCTGCACGTCAACATCGGCGGGGTTGATCCACTGCTTCTTGCCCGATGCATCTTCGCGGTAGTACGTCTCGTTGAGCACCATGCCCTGCGTGAGCAGGTTGGTGAACGGCTCGTCGAATTTGACGAGGCCCAGGTCACGCATGACCTTGGTCCAGAAGCGCGCGTACAGCAGGTGCAGGATCGCATGCTCGATGCCGCCGATGTACTGGTCCATCGGCATCCAGTAATCGTTGCGGGCATCGACCATTGTTTCGCCGTCCGGGCACGTATAGCGCATGTAGTACCAGCACGAATCGATGAAGGTATCCATCGTGTCGGTCTCGCGGCGCGCGGGCTTGCCGCACGACGGGCACGTGCAATTCAGAAAGCGCGGATCCTTGGCGAGCGGATTGCCCGTGCCGTCCGGAACGAGGTCTTCGGGCAGACGCACCGGCAGGTCCTGCTCGGGCACCGGCACGACACCACAGCTCTCGCAATGGATCAACGGGATCGGCGTGCCCCAGTAGCGCTGGCGCGAGATGCCCCAGTCGCGCAGGCGCCAGGTGGTCTTCTTCTCGCCCAGGCCTTGTGCGGCCAGATCGGCAGCCACGGCATCAACGGCCTGCTGATAGTTCAGGCCATCGTACTTGCCGCTGTGGAACAGCACGCCGTGTTCCTTGTCGCCGTACCAGTCGGCCCAGGTGGTCGTGTCGTACGACTGGCCCTTCACGTCGATCACCTGCTTGATGGGCAGGTGGTACTTGTTGGCAAAGGCAAAGTCGCGCTCGTCGTGCGCGGGCACGCCCATCACGGCGCCGTCGCCGTAGGTCATCAGCACGTAGTTGCCGACCCACACCGGCACGGATTCGCCCGTGAGCGGATGCGTGACGGTCAGGCCAGTCGGCATGCCTTTCTTTTCCATGGTGGCCATGTCGGCTTCCATGACACTGCCGTGCTTGCACTCTTCGATGAACGCGGCGAGTGCCGGGTTGCTCTGCGCGGCGTGCGTAGCAATCGGATGCTCGGCGGCCACGGCGCAGAACGTCACGCCCATGATCGTGTCGGCGCGCGTGGTGAAGACGTACAGCTTGCCGTCGTTGATCAGCTTGCCGTCGTCACCGGAAATGTTATGCGGGAATGCGAAGCGCACCCCCTCGCTCTTGCCGATCCAGTTCTGCTGCATCAGCTTGACGCGCTCGGGCCAGCCCAGCGGGTCAAGGTCGGAGAGCAGTTCCTGCGCATACTTGGTGATGCCCAGGTAGTACATCGGGATCTCGCGCTTTTCCACCACCGCGCCCGAACGCCAGCCGCGCCCGTCGATCACCTGCTCGTTGGCGAGCACGGTCTGGTCGACCGGGTCCCAGTTCACGGTGCCGGTCTTGCGGTAGGCGATGCCCTTTTCGAGCATCTTCAGGAACAGCCACTGGTTCCAGCGGTAGTAGTCGGGGCTGCAGGTCGCCACTTCGCGCGACCAGTCGATCGCCAGGCCCATCGACTGCATCTGCTTCTTCATGTAAGCGATGTTGTCGTAGGTCCATGCAGCCGGCGCCACGCCGTTGTTCAGCGCCGCGTTTTCCGCCGGCATGCCGAAGGCGTCCCACCCCATCGGCATCAGCACGTTGTATCCCTTCATGCGCAGTTGACGCGTCATCACGTCGTTGATCGTGTAGTTGCGCACGTGGCCCATGTGCAGCTTGCCCGACGGATACGGCAGCATCGAGCAGGCGTAGAACTTGGGCTTGTCCGAGCCGTCAGCAGCGCGCGCGTGTTCGGTCACGCGGTAGGCATCCAGAGCCTGCCAGTGTTGCTGCGCTTGCTGTTCGACGTCGGACGGGGAGTATTTGTCTTGCATGGTGATGGGTCGTCCGGGTGTCCGGGCGATTGCAGCCGCGCCACCAACGCGCGCAGCCGGATTGAATAACGGAAAAGGCCCGATTATACCGTCGCCACCCGCGCCATCCGGGCGATCGCGAGCGGAGAAAAAAAGGGCGCCGGACAGGCCTGCCGGCGCCCTTTCCTGCCCGCCTGATTTACAGGCCGAGCACGTCGTTCATGTCGTACAAGCCTTTCTTGCCAGCCACGTAAACCGCAGCACGCACTGCACCTTCGGCATACGACTGGCGGGTGTTGGAGCGATGCGTGATTTCGATGCGCTCGCCGTCGCCAGCAAACAGCACGGTGTGGTCGCCCACGATGTCACCGCCACGCACGGTGGCAAAACCGATGGTGCCAAGCTCCCGCGGGCCGGTCTCCCCTTCTCGGGCGTACACTGCGCGATCAGCCAGCTTGGTGCCCTGCGCCTCGGCCACGATCTCGCCCATCTTGAGCGCGGTGCCCGACGGCGCGTCGATCTTGTGCTTGTGATGCGCCTCGATGATTTCGACGTCGTAGCCCTGCGCCAGGATCTTGGCGGCGACTTCGATCAGCTTGAACGTCGCGTTCACGCCCACGCTCATGTTCGGTGCCCAGACCACGCCGATCGACTCGCCGTAGGTCTTGAAGCTGGCCTTCTGCTCGGCCGTGAAGCCGGTTGTACCGATGACCACCGCGGTGCCCAGCTCACGGGCCACGTTCAGGTGATTGAGCGTTGCATCAGGACGCGTGAAGTCGATCAGCACGTCGGCTTGCGAAAGCCCCGCACGCACGTCGTCGGTCACAATCACGCCGGTGGTCTTGCCCAGCTTGACGCCGGCGTCCTGGCCCACGGCGTCGCTGCCTGGGCGGTCCAGCGCAGCGCCCAGCGTCACGCCGGGCGTGCGCAGTACGGTGTCGATCAGCATCTGGCCCATGCGGCCCGAGGCGCCTGCAATCGCAATTTTCATGTCGGTGGAAGCGAAAAGCTGCAAAAGAGAAAACGGTCTGTCAAACGCACAAGCGGCGGAACCCGTCCGCCGCTCGCTCGAAGATGGTGTGCCGATGCCTGGGCGCTCAGGGCGACGTCGTAGCCGGCGGCGGAACGCTGGTGTCGGTGCCGCCACCGCCCGTGCGGCGCTCCGGCAGCGTCACGTCAACACTGTTTTTGGAGCCGGCGGTCGATTGCACGCGGTCAGTCACCTCAGCCGACGGGATCGACGGAGCGCGCGCTGCCGGTGCGGCACCCGCAGCAGCAGCGGCTTGCGCGGCATCCTTCTTCGGGCGTTTGATGCCGTCGATCTCAGAGATCAGCTCCGATTCGGACGGCAGCTCATCAGCGCCCACCCACTTGGCGAGGCGTTCGCCATCAAACCACACGGTCAGCTTGCGTTCCTGCACAACGGCCGTGTTGCCGCGCTTGAACGAAAAGATGTAATCCCAGCGGTTGGCATGGAACATATCGGTCAACAGTGGCGTACCGAGTACAAAGCGCACCTGGTCACGCGTCATGCCTTCCTTGAGTTGTGCAGCCTGTTCTCGCGAGACGAAATTGCCTTGCACGATATCGATGCGATACGGCGTGATGGCATTGGCGATCTTGCGCGTGGTGCTGTCATAGGTGCCGCATCCGGCCAGCAACGCCGACGCGGCGAGCATGGCACCCACCAACAGGCCGCCGCGACGGGCGACGTTGGCAAAATGGACAGGACTGCGCGCAAAGGGAAAGGTCATGAGCGATCGGCCTTCAAACGGTTCCGGACATGCCGGTACAGGAGGAATCGGCGGCGGCCAGGCACATTGTGCAGGCCCGTCAGTAGGACTTTTGCCGCCAAAACCCTTATGATTGGAATCCGAACATTGTACTCTAGGGAGCCTGGCGCATGCCGAGTCCTGCAGACCTCAAGAACATCGGTCTGAAAGCCACGGTGCCGCGGTTGAAGATCCTCGAGATCTTTCAGACCAGCGAAGAGCGCCACATGAGCGCCGAAGACGTGTACCGCATCCTGCTCGCCGAGCACATGGACATTGGCCTGGCCACCGTCTATCGCGTGCTGACGCAGTTCGAGCAAGCGGGGCTGCTGTCACGCAACAACTTCGAATCCGGCAAGGCGATCTACGAACTCAACGAGGGCAAGCACCACGATCACCTGGTGTGCCTCGACTGCGGCCGCGTGGAAGAATTTTTCGATGCCGAGATCGAACAGCGCCAGCAGAGCATTGCACGTGCGCGCGGCTTTGCGCTGCAGGAGCACGCGCTGTCGCTCTATGGCAATTGCACGAAGGAAGCCTGCCCGCATCGGCCAAAGCGCTGAAGCAGCGTCGCAAAAAAGAAACGGCCGCATCATCTGCGGCCGTTTTTCATTGGAGCGGAGAGACGACGAATGTCAGGCGGACAGCCGCGTCTCGCCCTCCTTTTCTGCGTCGCCCTGGCCGCCCTTCTCGGCCTTGCCGTGTTCGTTGGCCTGCATGGGCGGATGGGTCGGAGCGCCCGACGCCTGGCCGGTGTATTCGGCCACGACCTGCTTGAAGAGCTGTCGCGCCCACACCAGCATCGGATGCGTGTTGCGGCTGCGGTGCCACAGCATGTTGAGGCCGAGCACGGTTTCCAGCTCCGCCGGTAGCGGAAACGCGTTGAGGTCGTACATCTTGCAGACCATATCCTTCATCAGCGAATTGACCGTGAAGATCATGTCGGTCTGGGCAGCCACTTCGCCTTGCGTGCGCCAGCTATGCACCGTCATGGTCGAATTGCGCTTGAGGCCGCGCTGCTGCAAGGCGTAATCCAGCGGAATGAGCGACGGCGCGACACGGCTGCCCGGGCTGCCCTGCGCGATGAAGATGTGCTCGCAGTCCAGGTATTGCTCGAGCGTGCAGCGATCGCCGAGGATCGGGTGGTCCTTGCGTGCGCAGACCCACATGTTGAAGGAGGTCACGACCTCTTCCATGATCTCGGGGTGGCGCGTGGGGAACGGCGAGAACGCCAAGTCCAGCTCGTTGGCGCGCATGGCGGCCACATCGGCTTCCCACGAGGACGACTCCGTCAGGCGCACCTGCAATGCCGGCGCCAGACGCTTGATGCGCAGCAGGAAGCGATCGAACAGCGCATCGCCCAGCGTGCCGGCAAAGCTCACGTTGAACGTGCCGGTGGCTTCGGCCGGGTCAAACGTGGCGATATCGCCTTCGTTGATGGCGGCCCACAGGTCGAGCATCTCGCGCACCTTCGGGCCCAGCTCAAGCGCCTTGGGCGTAGGCGTCAGGCCGTGCGGAACACGGATGAAGAGGGGATCGTCGAAGATTTCGCGCAGACGGCCCAGCGAATGCGAGACAGCCGGTGCGGTCATGTGCATCTTTTCAGCCACGTAGGTGGCGTTGCGCTTGCTCAGCAGCTCAACAAAAATCACCAGCAGCTTGGTATCGACGTTGACCATGGGACGCCTTGGCTCGAACACGTTGGAGACTGGAAAGGCAACCATTGCCGAGGCAATGGGCCGGACGCGACGTAAAAGCCCGCCACATCACAATGTAGTATTTGTTCAGTGTACGGACTGCAACCCGATTTTCAAAGCGAATTCCTGTAGCCCGAATTTGAAATTTGCCAATTCGCAAACGTTTTCGTTCCAGTCCATAACAAACATCGATTTGTACCCAAGCGACAACGTTTTGGGGAGACACCTCACCCGGACCGCAGGCCTATGAAAAAACGCGCCCGAAGGCGCGTTCTCTTTCGACTGCTAAGTGGGTTGGATTACTTGCCCACCACACGTGCCATTTCCAGGCACTTGTTCGAATAGCCCCACTCGTTGTCGTACCAGCTCACGACCTTGATGAAGGTGCCATCCAGTGCGATGCCGGCTTCGGCGTCGAAGATGGAGGTGCGTGCATCGCCGCGGAAATCCGTAGCGACGACCTTGTCTTCGGTGTAGCCGAGCACGCCCTTCAGCGGGCCTTCGCTCTGTGCCTTCATTTCGGCGCAGATTTCAGCGTACGTGGCGGCGCTTTCCAGCTCGACGGTCAGGTCGACGACCGACACATCCGAGGTCGGCACGCGGAACGACATGCCGGTCAGCTTCTTGTTCAGCTGCGGAATCACCACGCCCACGGCCTTGGCGGCGCCAGTGGACGACGGGATGATGTTTTCCAGGATGCCGCGGCCGCCGCGCCAGTCCTTGTTGGACGGGCCGTCAACGGTCTTCTGCGTGGCAGTGGCAGCGTGCACGGTCGTCATCAGGCCGCGCTTGATGCCCCACTTGTCGTTCAGCACCTTGGCAACCGGTGCGAGGCAGTTGGTCGTGCACGAAGCGTTGGAGATGATCGCCTCGCCCTTGTACGTTTCGTGGTTCACGCCGTACACGAACATCGGGGTGTCGTCCTTCGACGGGGCCGACATGATCACCTTCTTGGCGCCCGCGTCGATGTGCTTCTGCGCGCCTTCCTTGGTCAGGAAGATGCCGGTCGATTCGATCACCACGTCGGCGCCGACTTCGCCCCACTTCAGCTCGGACGGGTCCTTCACGGCGGTCAGGCGGATCTTCTTGCCGTTGACGACGAGCGTGTTGCCGTCGACCGACACTTCACCGTCGAAGCGGCCGTGCACCGAGTCGTACTTCAGCATGTACGCCAGGTAGTCGGGCTCGAGCAGGTCGTTGATGGCAACAACTTCGATGTCCTTGAAGTTGGCGGCGGCGGCGCGGAACACCATGCGTCCGATGCGGCCGAAGCCGTTGATGCCGATCTTGATGGTCATGGTCAGTCTCCTGATAGCAGAAAAGAAATCGACGATGCGATAAAAACCAGCGCGGCACCTCGTAGGTGCCGCGTGCGCAAATTCAGTTAAGCAATGACGCTCTTGGCGGTGTTCACCACGTTCTCGACGGTGAAGCCGAAGTGCTTGAACAGCACACCTGCCGGGGCGGATTCACCGAACGTGTCGATACCGACCACGGCTTGTACCTGGTACTTCCACCAGAAATCGGTCACGCCCGCTTCCACGGCGATGCGCGGCACGCCGGCCGGCAGCACGCTCGCCTTGTAGGCCGAATCCTGTTTATCGAACACGGTGGTGGCGGGCACGGAAACCACGCGCGCGTGGATTCCCTCGGCGGCGAGCTGGTCTGCTGCACCGACCGCCAGGCCAACTTCCGAGCCGGTGGCGATGATGACCACGTCCGGCTTGCCGTTGGCCGCATCGCGCAGCACATAGCCGCCGCGCGCGATGGCTTCGCGCGTGGCCGGGTTGCGCGCCTGGAACGGCAGGTTCTGGCGGCTGAAGATCAGGCAGCTCGGGCCGTTCTGGCGCTCGATGGCAGCGGCCCAGGCAACGGCGGTTTCGGTCGTGTCGGCGGTGCGCCAGACATCCATGTTCGGGATCAGGCGCAGGCTGGCAACGTGCTCGATGGACTGGTGCGTCGGGCCGTCTTCGCCCAGGCCGATGGAATCGTGCGTGAAGACGAAGATCGAGCGGATCTTCATCAGCGCGGCCATGCGCAGCGCGTTGCGGCTGTAGTCGGAGAACGTGAGGAACGTGCCGCCGTACGGAATGTAGCCGCCGTGCAGCGCGATGCCGTTCATGATGGCGCTCATGCCGAACTCACGCACGCCGTAGTTGATGTGGTTGCCCCAGGCTTCCACGCGCACGGCCTTGCTGCCGCTCCAGTTGGTCAGGTTCGAACCGGTCAGATCGGCCGAGCCGCCCAGCAGCTCGCCCAGGACCGGGGCGTAGGCTTCAAGCGTGTTCTGGCTGGCCTTGCGGGTGGCGATGGTCTCAGCCTTGAGTTCGCATTTCTCGATGAACTCGTCGACGGCCTTCTCGAAGCTGGCGGGCAGTTCGCCGCGCATGCGGCGCTCGAATTGTTCGGCTTCGGCGGGGTAGCGGTCGGAATATGCATCGAACAGCGCGTTCCAGGCCTTTTCCAGCGCCTGGCCCTGCCCTTTGGCATCCCAGGCGTCGTACACGGCTTGCGGGACTTCGAACGGGGCGTGCGGCCAAGCCAGCGCTTCGCGCGCAGCGGCGATTTCAACGCCGCCCAGCGGGGCGCCATGCACGTCGTGGCCGCCTTCCTTGTTGGGCGCACCCTTGCCGATGAGCGTGCGGCAGCAGATCAGGGTCGGCTTGTCGGACTTCTTGGCCTCGGCAATGGCGGCGTCCACGGCGTCAACGTTGTGGCCGTCCACGGCGCGGATCACGTTCCAGCCGTAGGCTTCGAAGCGCTTCGGGGTGTCGTCGTTGAACCAGTGGACGACGTCGCCGTCGATCGAGATGCCGTTGTCGTCCCACAGCGCGATCAGCTTGTTCAGCTTGAGCGTGCCGGCCAGCGAGCAGGCTTCGTGGCTGATGCCTTCCATCAGGCAGCCGTCGCCCAGGAAGACATAGGTGTGATGGTTGACGATGTCAAAGCCCGGGCGATTGAATTCCTGACCCAGCAGACGTTCAGCCAGGGCCATGCCGACGGCGTTGGTGATGCCTTGGCCGAGCGGGCCGGTGGTGGTTTCCACGCCCGGGGTGATGCCGTATTCCGGGTGGCCGGCGGTCTTGCTGTGCAACTGGCGGAAATTCTTCAGTTCCGACATCGGCAGGTCGTAGCCGGTGAGGTGCAGCAGCGCGTAGATCAGCATCGAGCCGTGGCCGTTGGACAGCACGAAACGGTCACGATCAGGCCAGCGCGGGTTCAGCGGGTTGTGGCGCAGGTGGCGGCTCCACAGTGCCACGGCGATATCCGCCATGCCCATCGGCGCGCCAGGGTGGCCCGAATTGGCTTGCTGGACGGCGTCCATGGCGAGCACGCGAATGGCGTTGGCCATCAACTGGGTAGGCTGGGTGGTGTTCGAGTGGAGGGCGGGGGCGGTCATGCGAACCTGCGGCAGGAGATAGGCGGGAAAACCGCGATTTTACCAGACGGGGATGACCCGGCTGGGGTGATCGCGGTCAGTAAAACGTGCTACGACGTCCCCTCCCCCGCCCGGCTTACCACTCCGCCACGGAACCGTCGGCGTGACGCCACACCGGGTTGCGCCAGTCGGGGGCTTCCTTGCTGCGTTCGATGACCAGCGCCTCGTCGATGTCCACTCCCAGGCCGGGCAGGCGCGGCGGGCGGATATACCCGCCTTCCAGAGCAAAATCGGCCTTGTTTCGCACGTAATCGAGCAGTTCGGCGCCCTTGTTGTAGTGGATGCCCATGCTCTGCTCCTGCAACGTGGCGTTCCAGCTGACGAAATCCACGTGCAGGCAGGCGGCCAGCGCGATGGGGCCGAGCGGGCAATGCGGTGCCAGCGCCACATCGTAGGCCTCGGCCATTGCGGCGATCTTCACGCATTCAGTAATGCCGCCGGCGTGAGACAGGTCCGGCTGCAGGATCGACACCCCGCCCGCTTCCAGCACGCGCTTGAAGTCGAAGCGCGAGAACATGCGCTCGCCGGCAGCGATAGGCAGATGGGTGTGGGCGGCCAGGCGGGCGTAGGTTTCAGCCTGCTCGGCAAGCACCGGTTCTTCGATAAACAGCGGGCGGTACGGCTCCAGCTCCTTGATGAGCACCTTGGCCATCGGCGCAGAAACGCGGCCGTGAAAATCGAGCCCGAATTCGACGGTGTTGCCGAACGCCGAGCGAATCTCTGCAACCCTCGCCACCGCGGCATCCACGGCGCGGGACGTGTCGATGATGCCCATCTCTTCGCAGCCGTTGAGCTTGAAGTGGTCGAAGCCGCCGGCCTGCAGCGCCTTCATGCCGGCAATCACGTCGGCCGGGCGATCGCCGCCGACCCAGCTGTAGGTGCGCATCTTGTCGCGCACGAGGCCGCCGAGCAGTTCGTACACCGGCACGCCCAGCACCTTGCCCTTGATGTCCCACAGCGCCTGGTCGATGCCGGCAATGGCACTCATCAGGATCGGGCCGCCGCGGTAGAAACCCGCGCGGTACATGGTCTGCCATAGGTCGTTGATGCGACTCGGGTCTTGGCCGATGAGGTAGTCGGACAGCTCGTGCACCGCCGCTTCCACTGTGCGCGCACGGCCTTCGATAACGGGTTCGCCCCAGCCGGTGACGCCCTCGTCGGTCTCGACTTTCAGGAACATCCAGCGCGGCGGCAGGCGGTACGTGGTCAGGCGGGTGATTTTCATGGATCGAATCGATGGTGCGTTCAAGTGCGGTCGGATTGGGCGCTGCGGTAGGCGGTGACGAAGGCGCGCGCGCGTTCGGCGGTGCGCTCGACGGGCTGGCCCGGGCGATACAGGTCGCTGCCGAGGCCTGCGCCGATGCAGCCGGCGGCAAGGTAATCGGCGAGGTTCTCCGGCGTGATGCCACCGACGGCAAACACCGGCACCTCGGCGGGCAGCACGGCCTTGAGCGCGCGCACGTAGCCCGGGCCGATCGCGCCGGCCGGGAAGATCTTCAGCGCCTGCGCGCCCGCGTCGAGCGCGGCAAAAGCCTCGGTGGCGGTCATGCAGCCGATGCAGGTGACGAGCCCGGCCTGTGCGGCGGCGCGGATCACAGGCGCATGCGTGTTGGGCGTGATGACCAGCTTGCCGCCCGCCGCAACCATCAGGTCAACGTCTTCGGGGCGCAGCACGGTGCCTGCGCCGATCAAGGCGCGGTCACCGAAGGCGCGCGCGGCAAGTTGCACGCTCTGCGCCCAGTCGGGCGAGTTGAGCGGAATCTCGATGGCATCGAAACCCGCATCGACCAGCGCCTGCGTGTGCGCGAGCACCTCGTCAGGCCGGATGCCGCGCAGGATGGCGATCAGCGGAAGGTGGGTTGTCCAGGTCATTCCTGATAGAGCTGCGAGCGGCCGCCATCGATGAGGATGTCGGTCGCGTTGATGAAACGCGCCTCGTCGGAAGCGAGGAACAGCGCGGTGTAGGCCACCTCTTCGGGCTCGCCGATGCGCTTGCACGGCAGCAGCTCGGCTTGGCGGCGGCGTTCGGCTTCGGGGTCAGGCGCGGCGGCAAAGCCGGCCTCGGCAATCGGCGTGAGGATCAGTCCCGGCGAGATCGAATTGACGCGGATACCGCGCGCCGCATATTCGATGCCCAGCGCCCGCGTGAGCCCGATCAGCCCATGCTTGGCCACCGGATACGGAAACGCGCCGGGAATGATCTTGTGCCCATGCACCGAGGCAATGTTGACGATGCTGCCCGCCCCGCGCGCCAGCATGTGCGGCAGCACGGCGCGCGCGCACTGCCACGCGCCTTCCAGATCGACGGAAAGGCAGCGCGCCCAGTCGCCCTCGCTCAACTTGAGCGGATCGGAAAACACGTTGATGCCGGCGTTATTGACCAGCACGTCGATGCCGCCAAAGCGCTCGACGCCGGCAGCGACCATCGCGTCGATCTGCGCACGGTCGCGCACGTCGGCTTGCACGAGGAGGATGTTGTCGTCGTTGCCAACGCTGTTGCCAATTTCGGCGGCAAAGGCTTCGGCGCGCGCGTCACGCACCAGCGCGTTGACGATCACGCGTGCGCCGTGCTGCACGAACAGCTTGGCGATCGCACCGCCAATGCCTTGCGTGGCGCCCGTCACCAGGGCGACTTTGCCTGCGAGACGCGGCGGAAAAGACATCGGAGAAGCAGTCATGCGTTGGGTTGATTCACGGTGAATTGATAGCTGCGCTGCAAGCTCTGCCCGGTGCCGAGAATGGTCAGGCCGTGGTCTTGCGGCAAGCCCGGCAGGTTGTGCGCATTGATCGCGTGGTCGACCGGCTCGAAGCAGAAGAAGTCGTACGCAACCGGCGTGTACAACACATAGCGCGACGTATCGGCGGTGATGCCCACAGACACGCGGCGGCTGGGCCAGACGATTTCGGCGCGGCCATCCCAGCCTTCAAAGCTGTGATTGATGGCGGCGCTGGCGTCCAGCTTCCGCAGCTTGCGAAAGTCTGCATCTGCCGATGGCGCGTTCAGGACCGTCGGCAGATAGTCCGGCGCGGATTGCCACATGGCCGTGGCTCCCGCGCGCAACTGGACATCGGGCGTGCGGGGGAAAAACGGATGCACGCCCAGCCCGAATGGCAGCGGTGAGCCTTCGTTGCGTACCGTCAGCGCGATATTCAGCGTGTTGCCTGCCAGCACATAGCGCTGCAACGCGAGATAGCGGAACGGGCGGCCGTGATCGACCATCGCAGCGAGTTCGACCGACGTGGCTGTCTGCGAGACTGGGTGCCACGGCATCAGCCAGCCGTGACCATGCAGCGGATACGGCTCGTCGCCACGCGTGCGCGGCACTTCGATGGTCCGCCCCCGGAACGGGAACTGCCCGCCGCCGATGCGGTTGGACCACGGCACCAGCGGATAACAGGCCAGCGTTCTCGTATCGCGCAGCGCGGCGTCTGTCTCGCCCGGACGAAAGATGGGCATCACAGCGCCATCGCGCAACAGATCGAAACGCAGCAACCCGCCGCCGGCCTCGGGCAACACCTCGGCGCGCAGTACGCCGTTTTCAAGCTGCAACGTAGGCATGGCCGAAGCGGCCCTCCGGCAATCCGCGTACGTCCGGCACGGCAAGCCGGAACGTCGCGCCGGCATTCACGTCTTCCGCCAAGCGGCGCGCCGACAAGCCATCGCGCGCCGTCGTCAGATACAGCGTGTCGAGCGCCTCGCCGCCAAATGCCGGACATGTCGGCTGCGATGCCGGCACGGAAACGCGCGCCAGCACGCGCCCGTCTGGCGCGTAGCGCGTCAGCCGGTTGCCGCCCCACTCTGCATTCCACAGGCAGCCGTCTGCGTCGACGGTGGAGCCATCGGGTGAGCCTTTGTGCGCGCCATCCGCATCCTGGCCGCGCAGATCGGCGAAGACGCGAATATTGGCGACTTGGCCCGTCTGCCCCTCGTAATCGCACGCGTGGATGCGCCGGCTGCTCGTATCGCACCAATACAGGGTCGCGCCGTCGGGACTGAAGGCGATGCTATTGGCGATGGCGATGTGCGGCAGCGCAAGGCGTTGCAGCGTGCCCACGGGCGTGAAGCGATAGAAGCTGCCGGTCGGTTCCGGGCCGCCTTCGTGCATGGTGCCGAAGACGTAGTTTCCGGAGCGGTCGGCACGGCCGTCATTGACGCGCGTGGTCGGGTTGTCGGGCTCGACGTCGGCCAGCAGCGTGAGCGCGCCGGTACGCGTGTCGAAGCGGGCGATGTTTTTGGCAAGGCCCAGGATCAGCACGCCTGGCTCGTCCGTCAGCACGAAAGAACCCACGCGTTGTGGCAGCGGCCATTGGCGCTCCTGCCCCGTCGCCGGATCGTGCTGCCACAGCAGCGATTCCTGGATGTCGGTCCACCAGAGCACGCGCAGGGCGTTGTCCCAGACAATGCCTTCGCCCAGCGTACAGCGCAGATCGGACAGCGTGGTTGCGGTTGTCATCTGCACGGCCTCACTCACGGCCGCCGCGGTTCTTCAACTGGTCGACCAGCACCGCTGCCAGCAGAATCGCGCCGCGCACGAGGTACTGATAGAACGCGTCGATGTTCAGCAGGTTCATCGCGTTCTGCACGGTGCCCATGATCAGCACGCCGACCAGCACCCCGCTGATGGTCGCGCGGCCGCCCAGCAGCGACACGCCGCCCAGCACGCAGGCCGAGATCACGTTCAGCTCAAAGCCTTGCGCCGCATTCGGCTGGCCGCTGGTGATGCGCGCCGCCAGAATCACACCGGCCAGCGCGGCAATCACGCCCTGGATCAGGAAGATGACGATGCGCGTCATGTTGACGTTCACGCCGGCCAGCCGCGCCGCTTCAGGGTTGCCGCCGATCGCCAGCGTATTGCGGCCGTAGATTGTCTTGTTGAGCAGGACACCAAACACCACGAAGCACAGCGCCGCGACCCACACCGGCGTCGGCACACCAAAAAAGATGGTGTTGCCGAGGTCGAAGAAATCCATGTCGGACACGCCCACCGCCTGCCCATGCGAGGCGATGAAGGCGAGGCCGCGCACGATTTCCATCGTGGCCAGCGTGGTGATCAGCGCATTGATCTTCAGCTTGGCGATCACGAAACCATTGATGCCGCCGATGATCGCGCCTGCCACCAGGCTGGCGCCAATGCCGAGTGCGATGCTGCCGGTGGCATTGATGATCATCGCGCAGAGCACGCCGGCAAACGCCACCGTGGAGCCGATCGACAGATCGAAATCACGCGACGCCAGACAGAACATCATCGTGCAGGCGACCATGCCGATCTGCGAGACCGACAGCGCAAGGCCGACCATGTTCTGCCACGAGAAGAAATACTCGACCGAGAACGACAGCGCGGCAAAGAGAATGGCGAAGATCAGCGGCAGGCTGAAATCGTCCAGCAGGCGAAGCAGGCGCGTCTTGTTCATGGCAGAGCGTGCCGATGCGGCGACGGCATCGGAATGTTGCAGGGGTTGAGACTGGGACATCTTGGACTCCGGGGTTCTCAGGCAGCCAGCGGCGGCTGCGGTGCAGATGGCAGCGGCGCAGATTCAGGTCGCAGTGCGAGCTTGAGCACGGCTTGCTCGTTGGCCTGTTCGCGCGGCAGTTCGCCGGCGATGCGGCCTTCGCTCATCACGAGCACGCGATCGGCCACACCCAGAATTTCCGGCAGCTCGCTGGAAATCATCAGCACGGCCACGCCGCGTTCGGCCAGCTCGTACAGCACCTGGTAAATCTCGTTCTTGGCGCCAACGTCGATGCCGCGCGTCGGCTCGTCGATGATGAGCACGCGCATGTCGTCTTCCGCCAGCCAGCGGGCCAGGATCGCCTTCTGCTGGTTGCCGCCCGACAGCAGGCGGATCGGCTGCTCGCGGTTGGGTGTCTTGATGCGCAGGCGCGTGATGTAGTGGTCGGCCGTCTTCGCTTCCTGCTTGTCGTTGACGAACAGGCCGAAGCGACGCTGGTTGCGCCGGCAACTGATGTTGATGTTTTCCGACACCGAGCGGCAGCCGATGATGCCTTCTTCCTTGCGGTCTTCCGGGCACAGCACGATGCCTTGGCGGATGGCGTCGGCCACGTCGCGGATGCGGATTGGCGCGCCGTCGAGCGTAAGACTGCCCGCCGTCTTGCGATCAGCGCCGTAAATCAATCGCGCGAGTTCCGAACGCCCCGCGCCCACCAGCCCGAACAGGCCGACGATCTCGCCGCGGCGTACGAACAGGCTTGCCGGTTCAGCCAGCTTCGGGCCCATCAGGCCATCCACCTGCAAGCGCACGTCGCCAAGCGGGCGCGCGCGGTAATCGAAGATGTCGTCGATCTGGCGGCCGACCATCTGCGCCACCAGCTCGTCGCGCGTGACGTTGGCCATCGACGGGAAATCCGCCACCTTGCGGCCGTCGCGGAAGATCGTGCAGCCATCGCACAGCTCGAAAATCTCATCGAGACGGTGCGAGATGTAGATCAGCGCCCGGCCCTGCGCGCGCAGGTCTTTCACAAGGCGGAACAGAATGTCGGTCTCGCGGATCGACAGCGAACTCGTCGGCTCGTCCAGCGCAATGACGCGCGCATCGCGCAGGATCGCCTTGCAGATCTCGACCATCTGGCGCTGCCCGATCGACAGGTGTTTCAGCTTGGCGCGCGGGTCCAGATCGACGCCGATGCGGCCGAGCTGCTCGCGCGTCCAGGCCATCGCCTCGCGCTGACGGATGAACCCGCCGCTGGCCGGCAGGTGGCCCAGCAGCAGGTTGTCCATCACCGTCAGCTCGGGCACCGTCTGCAGTTCCTGATGGATGACGGCAATACCGGCATCCAGCGCCGCGCGCGTCGTCGGGAACGCCGTCGGCTTTCCCTCCACGACGATCTGCCCGCCATCGGGCTGATAGTCGCCGCCCAGAATCTTCAACAGCGTCGACTTGCCCGCGCCGTTCTCGCCCAGCAAGCCGTGCACGCGACCGCATTCGATGCCGAACGACACATCGGACAGCGCCCGCACACCCGGAAACACCTTGCTGATGCCACGAAACTCAAGAAACGCCGACATGGCAAGTCTCCTTCAACAACGGTATCCGCAAGATCACAAACCCATCTCTTGGCGGACGGCCTTTTCGTTGTCGCGCGTCATCAGGCGGCCGCTGGTCAGGATGAGCGGGTCCGGCGCCTTGTTGCTCTTGACCCACTCGTACATGTTGAGCGAGGTTTCATAGCCGTGGCGCTTCGGGCTAATCAGCACGGTGCCGAAGAAGCCGGTCTTCTCGGGCTTGGCAAACTCGTTGAGCGCAGACTGGCTGCCGCCGATACCTACCCCGATGATGTCCGCCGGCTTCACGCCGTGGCCTTCCGCTGCGCGCACGGCACCCAGCACGGCTTCGTCATTCAGGCCGAAGGCAATCCAGTGCTTGAACTTCGGGTTCTTGGTCAGGGTGATGTTGGCGGCGTTGAAGGCGGCTTCGGTATCCGTCTTGGCCTGCGGGCTGGTCAGCACGTTGGCGGCCGGGAAGCCCGCCTTGCTGAGCGCGGCGACTGCACCGTCGGTGCGCTCCTTGGCGGTCGGCAGCTGGTCGTAGGCGATGCGAATGGCGCCGACCTCCGACAGGTTCCAGCCGCGCTTCTTCATCTCCTGCGCGATGGCATCGCCCACCTGCTCGCCGATCTTCGTGGCCGAGATGCCCATGTGCGGCACGGCTTCGATGGGCTTGCCGGCGCCATCCACCAAACGGTCATCCACCGTCATCAGCTTGAGGTTGTTCTGTTTGGCCTTGGCCACGACTGCAGGTCCGAGCTTCACGTCGGGCACGCAGATCACGAAACCCTGCGCGTGCTGCGCGCCCAGGTTGTCGATGGCCGTCAGCACTTCGCCGCCGCTGGGCACGCCGATCTTTACCAGCTTGAAGCCCTTCTCCTTGGCGGCCTGGTCTGCGAACTTCCACTCATCCTGGAACCACGGCTCTTCGGGCTGCTTGACCAGGAAACCGATCTTCACGTCATCGGCTGCATGGGCAAACACTGAAAGGCCGCCGGCCATGGCAAACAGCGTGGCAGCCGCAATGGCCTTGAATGTCCCGCGTCGTTGTTGTTGCATGTTTGTCTCCTTGCGATACCGTCATTGCGGCATCTGTTCTGCGTTGGATGAAAGAGGGATGGCGTGTGCGCCGGGCTCACGCCACCTTCAAGGTTTTGACCAGGCCGCGCTCGCGTGCGATGGCGATCGCGCCGCTGCCGGCCAGGTGCTCCTGCTGTTCACTGCTGGTGACGGTGACCTTGCCCGAGAAGAAATCGTCGTCCGACACCAGCACGGCCAGCGCTTCGCGCAGCAGCGGCTTGCCCGTGATGACGAACTGCGTGCCCGGGTTCATGCGGATCGCGCTGCTGTTCTTGAGCGTGAGCAAATCCGCGCCCAGCACCGCGCCCAGCAGGAAGTTGGCCCGCGCATTGCGCTCGTAGATCGTGAACTGGCCCAGCGTGCGCACCATGAAGCAGGCGCGCCCCAGTCCGATGCTGCTGGCGCTGCGCGCGCCGGACAGCAACATTTCCGGATCGACCTCGGTGGCAAAGTCCGAGTCGAGCGCGTCGGCCAGGATGGTGTTGTGGGTAATCACGTGGAGCAGCTCGCCGGCCAGCGTGGTCACACAGCCGGTGATGCGCTGGTCGGCGTCCAGATGCACGAACTTCGAGTGCGACCCGGGCAGCACGATCACCGCCGGCTCCGTGATGCCGAGGCGCGAGACCAAACCCATGGTCTCGACCTCTTCGCCGCGCATCATGTCCATCGACTCGATGTTGTGCAGGCCGAGGTTGTCCACCGGATTGCGTACGCCCGGCACGAACCAGATTGGCTGAGGGCACACCTCGGGAATGCTCGCCTGCACCATCCCGGCCGCCAGGTCGCGCAGGCCGGCCGGCGCGATCAGGTGCGGGACTTCGTGCAGGCCAACGTTGGAGGTGATCATGCCGGAGGCCAGCACCAAGTCGACCTGGCCCATGCCGAAACCGGCCTTCTGCAGCGCAGCGTCAATCGTGTCTTGCACGCCGCGCTGCAGCGTCGTCCGGTTGCCGGTGATGGCGGTATCGCGCACACCAACCTGGCGCGCAGCCTGGCAAAGCGCAACGTCATCGCGCCAGACCGTGACGCGTGTGTTGGTGGTACCGGTATCGATGGTGAGGATGTTCATGCGTGGCATTGCTTGGTGTGACTTGGGACGCGGCCCGGGTTAAAACCATCCATGAGCCGCAGCGGGCGGCCCCAGGTTGACTTGAGAATTGCCGCCGCTCATGAGGACGTCATCTGGAAACAGCAGCATCGCGGGGTCAAGTTGGGGGTGCGCACCACGATCATGAGCGGTTTTTTAGAACGAGTGAACGATACCCGTATAGGCACCCAGCTGGTTCTTCCCCGGCGCGGTTGTTGTTGGTCGCTTCTACCGAGAAGTTGGCGGTGGCGCTGTTCTGCACGGTGCCCACGCTCGCGTACAGCATCGTGCGCTTGGACAGGTTGTAGTTTGCGCCGGCCATGAACAGGTTGGCGTTGCCGCCACCGTGGTTCACGTTGACGCGGTAGGCCGCGCCGATCAGCGTCAGCGCCGGCGTGAGTTCGTAGTTGATGCCCAGCCAATAATGGTTCGCCTTGGTCGGGGCGCCGGCTGCGGCATCCGGGGCCGACAGGTTTTCATACACGGCAAACAGCTTCGCCTTGCCGATCGTGTACGTACCGCCGACCGTCGCTTCCTTCGAGAAGTTGAAGATGTCGCTGAACTTGCCGTTGCCGTCGCGGATCACGTCGTAAATCGCGCGCACTTCCAGCGGACCGGCGGAGTAGACAGCAGACACGCCATCGCGCCGGCTGTTCGTGAAGGAGCCCGGCTGCTCGCCCAGGCCGGTCTGCAGACCGATCTGGAAGCCGCCCCAGGTCGGGCTCTGGTATTCGACGATGTTGTTGGCACCCGGCCAGTTGCGCCCGCGCACGAGCGTGGCCGAGCCGATGAACTGCTGGCCGGTCGGGTCGAGGAACCAGACGTCGTTGCTGATGAAGAGGTTCTTGCCCGCAGTCAACGTGCCCCAGGTGGGGCTGGACAGGCCGACGTACGAACGGCGGTTGAACAGCGCATCGCCATTGGTTTTGCCCTGGGCTGCGCCGAAGCCGGATTCGAGCCGGAAGACCGCCTGCAGACCACCGCCCAGATCCTCCTTGCCCATGAATCCGAACATGCTGGTCCCCCACTGGTTGTCGGCGGCGCGCCAGAGGCTGCCGCCCGGCGAGGTCGCGGTGGGGGCGACGTTGTTCTGGTAGTCGATGCCGCTGGCGACGCGGCCGTACAGCGTGACGCTGGTTTGTGCGAGGGCGGGAGCGGTCCAGCCAGCGAGCGCAAGGCCGCACGCCAGCATCCCGCGAACAGCGGTGGTTCGATTCATGACGTCTCCTGAAATGTTTTTGTAGGCGGGGTCCGGTGCGTCGCGTGGTTTGAGATCGCTGGAGGCACGCACCAGGCATCGTCACCGTCCCCAGGCGCATTTGTAGTTGGGGCAGCCTTAACGTGGCAAACTACAAATTCTTCGTGAGACGTTAAATTTTTCTTAACGAGAACGCATGCCACGGCGCCTCCCTCCCCTTAATGCATTGCGCGTCTTTGAAGTCGCGGGCCGTCACCTGAGCTTCAGCCGGGCTGCGGATGAGCTTTGCGTGACCAACGCCGCCGTCAGCCACCAGATCAAGCAGCTCGAAGATCATCTGGGCAAGAAGCTCTTCGCACGCCGCAACAACCAGCTCACGCTCACAGACGCGGGCGACAACTACCTGCCCCGCGTGCGGGACGCGCTGCGTGCGCTCGAACAAGCCACCGACCTGTTGATGGACACCGCCGATGCGCCCCTGCGCGTGGCCGTGCCCCCAACCTTCGGCGCCAAATGGCTGGTGCCGCGGCTGTACCGCTTCTTCAACCAGCACCCGCACGTGCGCGTCGAGGTGTCGACCGCCGATGTGCAGGACCACGGCCAGTTCGATCTCTGCATTGATGACCGGCAAGTCAACGCACCCAATCTGCGCGTCGAGTGGTTCACCTCCACCGACTTCTTTCCGGTATGCAATGCCACGCTGCAGGCCGCGATCCGGATGCCGCAGGACCTGGCCACACAGACGCTCCTGCACGAGCGCGGCGGACGCCATCTCGCGCACCATCCGACATGGCGGCAATGGCTCGACGAGGTGGGCGTACCCCAGATTGATGCCACGCGCGGGCCGGCGTTTTCCGAGGCGTTGATGGCGCTGCAGGCGGCCATTGACGGCCAGGGCGTGGCGCTCGGGCAGGGCATTCTCGTCGAATACGACATCGCCGCCGGACGCCTGATGCGCCCACTGGCGACCGAAGCCTCGCTGCGCCTGTCGTACTACCTGATCCATCCGCACCAGGCGGCCGAGCACGCAGGCTTTGCACTGTTCCGCCAGTGGCTCGTCGACGAGGTTGCACGCGGCGGCGGCCGCGCACGCAACCAGCCCCCGGCAAGCGAGGTGTTTTGATTTCTTTTTGATTGTGGCGTGGCGGGCGCTCTACACTACTCGTCCCTGGTTGCACCGCGCCGAAGAAGGAGCCCGCCATGAGCTTCCCCCGCCCCGCCAACACCCCGTGGCTGGTCCCGTACCTGACCGTGCGCGACGCCTCGGCCGCCATCGCCTTCTATCGCAACGCGTTCGGTTTTGATGTGCAGGATGAAATGCACGACCATGGCCGCCCGATCCACGTCGAGATGACCTACCAGGGCCAGCTCATGCTGATGTTTGCGCCCGAAGGCGTCTTTGGCTCCACCGCGAAAGCCCCGGCCGGCGCGGGCTTTGAATGCCCGCAGAGCTTCCACCTGTATTGCGACGACGTCGACACCGTGTATCAGAACGCGCTCGACCAGGGCGCCGCGTCCATCATGGCGCCGCACGATGCCTTCTGGGGCGAGCGCTACGCCGCCGTGCGCGATCCCGACGGCTATCGCTGGGGCCTCGCCTGCCGCCCCGCAGCGGCCTGATCGCTCCATCGCTCGATCGCCTGACCGATTCACCACAAGGATTGCTGTAATGGGGCTTCCCCGTTTTTTCGTCGACACGCCGCTGGCCCCCAACACCACCGTCACGCTGGACGAGTCCGTCACACGCCACATCCACGTGCTGCGCCTGGCCGCTGGCGATGACATCTGCCTGTTCGATGGCTCCGGCTACGAATTTCGTGCACGGCTCGACGCCATCAACAAGCGCGACGCCACCGCCAGCCTTGTCGACGCCACGCAGCCCGACACCGAGGCGCGCTACGCCATCACGCTCGCGCAAGGCATTGCCGGCGGCGACAAGATGGATTGGCTGATCGAGAAGGCCGTCGAACTGGGCGTCAATGCCGTCGCGCCGCTGCAGACCGAACGCGGCGTGGTGCGACTCTCCGGCGAGCGTGCCGTCAAGCGCGTGCAGCACTGGCAGGCATTGGTGCAAGCGGCCTGCGAGCAGTGCGGCAGAGCCCGCGTGCCGGTGGTCGCACCCGTCGCCACGCTGCGCGAATGGCTTGCCACCGCCAAGTCCACCGACGCGCCGCGCGTGTTGCTGTCACCGCGCGGCGCGCAATCGCTCACGCAGTGGGCCGTGCAATCGCGCACGCGCATCGTAGGCAGCGGCATCGTGCTGCTGATCGGCCCCGAAGGCGGGCTTTCGCCCGACGAGGAAGCACTTGCCGAGGCCGCCGGTTTCTTACCACTGACACTTGGACGACGTATTCTGAGAACGGAATCGGCGGCGCTTGTGGCCGTCTCCGCGCTGCACGCCGTGCTCGGCGAGTTCTAGGTTCTGACGACGAAACACTGACCGTTACTGGCCGTTTGATCCCACCGGTGGGCCTTTCCCCCGTGCCCGCCATTGACCAAAGGAGCTTCATCATGGGTCTACTCGATTCGATTCTCGGCGGCGGCAATGACGCCAGCGGCGCGCAATCGTCTTTGCTGGGCAACAAGAAAGTGCTGCTCGCCATGGGCGTGCTGGCCTACCTGGCGATGAAGCACAAGTCGCAAGGCGCGGGCGATGCGGCCGCGCCGCAAGGCCAGGAAGATCAGGGCGGCGGCCTGTTCGGTTCGCTCGGTGGCCTGCTGGGTGCGGCAGGCGGTGCCGGCGCGCTGGGCGGCCTGCTCGGCGGCGCTGGCGGAGCGGGTGGCCTTGGCGGTCTGCTTGGCGGTTTGCTGGGCGGCGGCAACACCAATGCTGATCAGGCAGCGGTGGGTGGCCTCGGGCCGCTGCAGCAGATCCTGGAGCAAGCCGGCCTGGGCGAACAGGTGAAATCGTGGATCGGCAATGGTCAGAACTTGCCGGTGTCGGGCGAGCAGATCACGCAGGCACTGAGCGGCACAGGTGCGTTGGAGGAGGTGTCGAAACTGGCCGCCCACCTGGGCATCAGCGAAGGCGACCTCGCCAACCACCTCGCTGAAGGCCTGCCCGAAGCGGTCAACCACCTCACGCCGCAGGGCGCAGTGCCGGCGGCCTGAACGTCATCGCCGCACAGAAAAAGCCCGCAATTGCGGGCTTTTCTTTTTTTGCGCTGGCATTCAACCCGCGCTGTAGGCCATTCGGCCTGCTTCGTGCAGCGCCTGCACCACATGCAGCGCAGCCGGAGACAGCAACCGGTCGGTGCGCGTGATGATGCCGAAATCGTCCATCTGGCACGGCATCGCTATCGGAAGAATCGCCAGCATCCGATACGACGCGTAGTACTGCGCGACGTCGGTGCCGATCACGGCCAGCATGTCGCTCTGCTCAAGGATGCGCGTCAGGAACAGCAACGCGGAGGTTTCCACCACGCTGGACGGCGCTGTCAGGCTCTCCCGCTGGAACATCAAATCGAACCGGTGGCGCAGAACGCTGCCGATGGGTGGCACCACCCAGGTGGCCGGCTGCACATCGGCCAAGGTCAGCGACGGTTCTGCCAGCAGCGGATGCCCCGGCCGCGCCACCGCAACCACCGGTTCGTCGGCCAGCGGCTCGTAGCGCAGATGCAGCTTGTCGTGCTCGGCAAACAGGCGACCGACCACCAGGTCGAGCTTGTCCTGCGCCAGTCGTTCCAACAACACGTTGCTGCTTTCGATTTCCAGCGACACCCGCAGCCCCGGATGCTCGCGCGTGATCTGCGCCACCACCGGCGGCAACAGCCGCACGCCCGGCGAGGTGATGGTGCCCACCGCCACGTGCCCGAGGTGTCCCGCCTTGAGCCCGAGCACTTCCTCCTGCGCCTGGTCCAGGCTGCCGACGACTGCGCGCGCGTGGCGGATCAGCGCGTCGCCATAGCGCGTGGGCCGCATGCCGCGCGGCATGCGCTCAAACAGTTGCACATCCAGCATGGCCTCCAGCTCGCGCAGCAGCTTGGAGGCGGCGGGCTGCGTCATGTTGAGCGCGGCGGCCGCCCGGTGGATGTTGCCCTCCTCGGCAAGGGCAATCAGCAACAGCAATTGCCGCGTCTTCAGGCGCGCACGGACATACCAGGGGCTGTTCGACATCGGGTCTTCCTCGGGATATCAAATCGGATATCGGTCGCGGCCAATATTTCATTGGAAGGATATCAGGGCGCTCCGTACACTCGGTCCGATCAAAAAACCACAACCACACCGGAGACAACGGACGTGCCGCGCGCCCTGCGAGTGCCGCGCTGCGGTCGACGCGCGCGCCTCGACAACCACGTCCGTGACACACGCACCCATGTCGGAATCGAAACCCAAGCTGCGCTCGGCCCAATGGTTCGGCACTGCCGATAAAAACGGCTTCATGTATCGAAGCTGGATGAAGAACCAGGGCATCCCCGACCACGAATTCGACGGCCGCCCGATCATCGGCATCTGCAATACCTGGTCGGAGCTGACGCCGTGCAACGCGCATTTCCGCAAGCTGGCCGAACACGTCAAGCGCGGCATTTACGAGGCGGGCGGCTTTCCGGTGGAGTTTCCGGTGTTCTCCAACGGCGAATCGAACCTGCGCCCGACCGCCATGCTCACGCGCAACCTTGCGGCCATGGATGTGGAAGAGGCGATTCGCGGCAACCCGATCGACGCGGTGGTGCTGCTCACCGGCTGCGACAAGACCACGCCCGCCCTGCTGATGGGCGCAGCCAGCTGCGACGTGCCGGCGATCGTCGTGACGGGCGGGCCGATGCTCAACGGCAAGCTCGACGGCAAGAACATCGGCTCGGGCACGGCGGTGTGGCAGTTGCACGAATCGCTCAAGGCGGGCGAGATCGACCTGCATCACTTCCTGTCGGCGGAAGCCGGGATGTCACGCTCGGCCGGCACGTGCAACACGATGGGCACGGCGTCCACCATGGCATGCATGGCGGAAGCGCTCGGCACATCGCTGCCGCACAACGCGGCCATTCCCGCGGTGGATGCGCGGCGCTACGTGCTTGCGCATATGTCAGGTATCCGCATCGTCGATATGGCGCTGCAGGGGCTGACGCTGTCCAAGATCCTCACGCGCGCCGCGTTCGAAAACGCCATCCGTGTCAACGCGGCCATTGGTGGCTCGACCAACGCGGTGATCCACCTCAAGGCGATTGCCGGGCGCATTGGCGTGCCGCTTGAGCTGGAAGACTGGTCACGCATCGGCCGGGACACACCGACCATCGTCGACCTGATGCCCTCGGGACGCTTCCTGATGGAGGAGTTCTATTACGCCGGCGGCCTGCCCGCAGTGCTGCGCCGCCTCGGTGAAGCAGACTTGCTGCCGCACCCCGATGCGTTGACGGTCAACGGCAAGACGCTGTGGGAGAACGTCAAGAGCGCGCCCATCACCGACGATGAAGTCATCCGCCCGCTCACCAACCCGCTGATCGACGATGGCGGCATTCGGGTGCTGCGCGGCAACCTCGCGCCGCGCGGTGCGGTGCTCAAGCCATCGGCCGCCAGTCCGGAATTGCTGCGGCATCGCGGCCGTGCGGTCGTGTTCGAAAACCTCGAACACTACAAGGAACGCATCGTCGATGAAGCGCTGGACGTGGATGCCAGCTCCGTGCTGGTGATGAAGAACTGCGGGCCGAAGGGCTACCCGGGCATGGCCGAGGTCGGAAACATGGGCCTGCCGCCCAAGCTGCTGCGCCAGGGCGTAAAGGATATGGTCCGCATTTCCGACGCGCGCATGAGCGGCACGGCCTACGGAACAGTCGTGCTGCACGTCGCGCCCGAAGCGGCGGCCGGCGGCCCGCTGGCCGCGGTGCAGGACGGCGACTGGATCGAACTCGACTGCGAAGCCGGCACGCTGCACCTGGACATCGACGACGCCGAACTTGCGCGTCGCATGGCCGCCTATCAGGCGCCGCGCTCCCATGGTGAAGGCGGTGGCTACCAGCGCCTGTACGTCAACCACGTATTGCAGGCCGACGAGGGCTGCGACCTCGATTTCCTGGTCGGCTGCCGTGGCGCCGCCGTGCCGCGCCATTCGCACTGAATCGACACACGCGTAGGAGACTGGCTTTGCCGATTGATCAACCCGCCGCGCACGCACCGCGCTATCGCGGCATCTTCCCGGTGGTGCCCACCACGTTCACGGAAACTGGCGAACTCGACCTTGCCAGCCAGAAGCGTGCGATCGATTTCATGATCGATGCAGGCTCCGATGGCCTGTGCATCCTGGCCAATTTCTCCGAGCAATTCTCGCTGTCGGACGACGAACGCGAGGTGCTCACCCGCACCGCGCTGGAACACGTGGCGGGCCGCGTACCGGTGATCGTGACCACGTCGCACTACAGCACGCAGGTCTGCACGCAACGCAGCCGCCGTGCGCAGGACATGGGCGCCGCCATGCTGATGGTGATGCCGCCCTACCACGGCGCCACCTTCCGCGTGCCCGAAGCGCAGATCTACGAATTCTCTGCGCGCGTGTCGGATGCGGTGGGCATTCCGATCATGATTCAGGACGCGCCGGCCAGCGGCACGGTGCTCTCAGCGGCGTTCCTCGCGCGCGTGGCCCGCGAAATCGAGCAGGTCGCCTACTTCAAGATCGAAACGCCCGGTGCGGCGGCCAAGCTGCGCGAACTGATCCGCCTCGGCGGCGACGCCATCGAAGGCCCCTGGGACGGCGAAGAAGCCATTACGCTGCTGGCCGATCTCGATGCTGGCGCCACGGGCAGCATGACCGGCGGCGCGTATCCCGACGGGATCCGGCCGATCATCGAGGCGCACGCCCAAGGGCAGCACGATCTCGCCTTCGATCTGTACCAACGCTGGTTGCCGCTCATCAATCACGAGAACCGGCAGGCCGGCATCCTGGCCGCCAAGGCGTTGATGAAGGAAGGCGGCGTGATCGCCTGCGAGGCATCGCGCCATCCGTTGCCACCGATGCATCCAGATACGCGCCGGGGCCTGATCGACATTGCCCGGCGGCTTGACCCGCTGGTCTTGCGCTGGGGGCGATAGCCATGCACGGTGACCGTTCCCCCGTTGCGATCGGCATTGTCGGCGTTGGCAAGATCGCGCGCGACCAGCATCTGCCGGCGCTTGCCGCGCAGCCGGGCTTCACGCTTGCGGCCTGCGCGAGCCCGCATTCGCGCATTGACGGCCTGCCGCATTACACGACGCTCGAGGCCATGCTGGCAGACGAACGCGCATTGCAGGCGGTCTCGCTGTGCACACCGCCGCAGGTGCGGTTTGCCCAGGCCCGCGCGGCGCTCGCTGCGGGCAAGCACGTGATGCTGGAGAAGCCTCCCGGTGCCAGCGTCTCGGAAGTGGCGATCCTCGCTGAACTGGCGCGAAAGCATCGCTGCACATTGTTCGCCTCCTGGCACTCGCGCCACGCGCCTGGCGTCGAGGTTGCTCGGGAGTGGCTTGCAAGCCGCGCCATCGTCTCGGTCAACGTGCAATGGAAAGAAGATGTACGCCGCTGGCACCCGAACCAGGCATGGATCTGGGAGCCCGGCGGCCTTGGCGTGTTCGACCCGGGCATCAACGCGCTATCGATCCTGACCCGCATCCTGCCGCATGCGTTCTTTCTGACGTCGGCCAACCTGTGGGTGCCCGCCAATCAGCAGACGCCGATTGCCGCCCACCTCGCATTCACCGATGAACGCGGCACTGCCATCGCAGCGGAATTCGACTGGCGCCATGACGCAGGCGAACTCTGGCAGATCGGTGTGACCACGAGCGACGGCACCCTGCGGCTCGCCCAGGGCGGCAAGCAATTGACCATCGACGGCGCGGAGATCGACGTCGGCCCCGAACGCGAATACCCGAGCCTGTACACCCGCTTTCTCGAACTGATCGCCAGCGGCGAAAGCGATGTGGATGTCCGCCCGCTTCAGCACGTGGCCGACGCCATGCTGCTCGGTCGGCGCCATCTGATTGATCCGTTCGTGCCGTGAAGCACGCCCGACCCACGTAGTGCCATCAGAGCCATTCCAACGAGGAGACAACCATGCAACGCAAACTTCGCCGGCTGACCCTGTCCGCCCTGGCAGCCACCTTGTGCCTGGGGCCGCTGGCCGCCACCCTGCCCGCCCACGCCGACGAGCCGCTCAAGATCGGCTTCCTGGTCAAGATGCCGGAGCAGGCCTGGTTCATCAACGAGCAGAAGGCTGCCACCGAACTTGGCAAGAAGGACGGCTTTTCGGTGGTGAACATCGGCACGCCCGATGGCGAAAAGGTGCTGTCCGCCATCGACAACCTGGGCGCGCAAGGTGCGAAGGGCTTCGTCATCTGCGCACCGGACGTGCGCTTGGGGCCGGCCATCTCCGCACGCGCCAAGCACTACAACATGAAGTTCGTCACGGTTGACGATCAGCTCGTCGACTCGTCCGGCAAGCCGCTGGCCAACGTGCCGCATCTGGGCATGTCGGCGTTCAAGATCGGCAACCAGGTCGGCCAGGCCATCTCCGACGAGATGAAGCGCCGCGGCTGGAAGCCCGAGGAAGTGGGCGCGCTGCGCATCACCAATTACGAGTTACCGACCGCCAAGCTGCGCACCGACGGCGCCACGCAGACGCTGCTGGCCGGCGGCTTCAAGAAAGAGAACATCTTCGACGCGCCGCAAAAGACAACCGACGACGCGGGCGGCTTCAATGCGGCGTCGCCGGTGCTGGCGCAGCATGCGGGCATCAAGAAATGGGTGATCTTCGCGCTCAATGAAGAGAGCGTGCTGGGCGGCGTGCGCGCCACCGAGCAACTGCACATTCCGGCCGCCGATGTGATCGGCGTCGGCATCAACGGGGCGGGCGAGGCGTTTGCCGAGTTCCAGAAGAAGGAGCCGACAGGCTTCTTCGGCACGATTGCCGTCAGCTCGACCAACCACGGAAAGGACAGCGCGGCAAACCTTGTCGAGTGGATCAAGACGGGCAAGCAACCGCCGGCCGATACGCAAACCACCGGCAAGCTGATGGTGCGCGGCAATTGGCAGGAAGTGCGCAAGGAACTGGGCATTTGATGCAACGCGCGGCGCGGGCCGGTCCCGCGCCCCACGCGCATCCGCAAAGAGCAATCGATGACAGTCCAATCACTTGATGAGAGCGGCCCGCCCGACGCTTCCGCTGACGCCTATCTGAAGCTCGACGGCATCACCGTGCGCTTTCCTGGCGTGCTGGCGCTCGACCATGTCTCGCTCGACATCCGCCGCGGCGAGGTGCACGGCCTGATGGGCGAGAACGGCGCGGGCAAGTCGACGCTGCTCAAAGTGCTGTCGGGCGTCAACCAGCCGGAGGTTGGCACGCTGTCGCTCGATGGCGTGCCGCAGCAGTTCACGAACACGCGCGCGGCCATTACGGCGGGCATCGCGATCATCTATCAGGAACTGCACCTCGTGCCGGAACTGACGGTGGCGGAAAACCTGATGCTCGGCGCGCTGCCCAACCGCTTTGGCGTGCTCGACGAGAAGACGCTGATCACCCGTGCGCTGCGCGAACTCGAACGGCTGGGCGAGAAGCTCGATCCGGCGCAACCGGTCAAGCATCTATCGATCGGCCAGCGCCAGATGATCGAGATCGGCAAGGCGCTGATGCGCGACGCGCGCGTGATCGCGTTCGACGAACCAACGAGTTCGCTCTCCTCGCGGGAGACGGCACAGTTGTTCCGCATCATCCGCGCGCTCAAGGCCGAGGGCCGCGCGGTCATCTACGTCACGCACCGCATGGAAGAGGTGTACGAACTGTGCGATCGCGTGACCGTATTCCGTGACGGCCGGCACATTGACACGTTCAACGCCGGGGCGAGCCTCGACCGCGAACGGCTGATCCGCTGCATGGTCGGCCGCTCGATCCAGGACGTGTACGGCTACAAGCCGCGCCCGCTCGGTGGGGTGAAGATCGACGTACGCGGCTTGATGGGGCCAGGCTTGACTGAACCCGCAACGTTCCGGGCGCATGCAGGAGAAATCGTCGGCTTTTTCGGGCTGGTCGGCGCGGGACGCTCGGAGCTGATGAAGCTGCTTTACGGCGCAGTCGGACCCACAGCGGGCGAGGTCCGCCTCAACGGCAAGCGCGTCCAGTTCAACACACCGCGCGATGCGGTGCGCGCGGGTGTTGCGCTCTGCCCGGAAGACCGCAAGCAGGAAGGCATCGTTGCCATCGCCTCGGTCTCGGACAACCTGAACATCAGTTGCCGGCGCCACTTCAGCCGCTTCAGCGTGCTGAACAACCGGCAGGAAGCGCGGACCACGAAGTCGTTCATCGACAAGCTCGCCATCAAGACACGCAACGGCGAGACGCCCATCGGCAAGCTCTCGGGCGGCAACCAGCAGAAGGTGATCCTCTCGCGCTGGCTGGCCGAGGACATTGACGTCTTCCTGATGGACGAGCCCACACGCGGCATCGACGTCGGCGCCCGCAGCGAAATCTACAGCCTGCTCTACGGCCTCGCCGAGACGGGCCGCACCGTCATCGTGGTGTCGAGCGATCTGGCCGAAGTCATCGGCGTGGCAGACCGAGTGCTCGTGATGAAGCAGGGCCGCATCGTCGGCGATCTGCCCCGAGAGCACGCCTCGCCCGACACCCTCATCAAACTAGCGCTGCCGCGCTAGCGCGCGATCCACGCCCTCATGGAAACCGATCCTATGCAAACGCCATCCACCGAATCCGTGCCGGGCGGCCCGCCACTGGCCGCCCCGGGCATTCCCAGCCGCGCCACCCTCACCTGGGAGCTGGTCAACCGATCGGGCATCGTCGTAGTGTTCCTCTTGCTGTTCACCGCGCTAGCGTTCACGGTGCCGGGCTTCGTCAGCAGCCGCAACATCCAGGGCTTGCTGCTGTCCGTCACCTTGATCGGCTCGATCTCGGTCACGATGATGTTCGTCCTCGCACTCGGCGAAGTGGACTTGTCCGTTGCCTCCATCGTCGCGTTCGCGGGCGTGGTGGCCTCCACGCTCATCACCGCAACGCACAGCGTGGTGCTTGGCGTCGGGGCCGGCGTGCTGGCCGGCGGCGTGGTCGGGCTCGTCAACGGCGTGCTGGTGGCGCGCTACCAGATCAACTCGTTGATCGTCACGCTCGCCATGATGGAAGTCGTGCGCGGGCTCGCCTTCATCACCTCCAACGGCGACGCGGTAATGATTTCCGAAGAGCGCTTCTTCGACCTGGGCGGCGGGTCATTCCTCGGCATCTCGTACCCGATCTGGAGCAACATCGTCGGCTTCGCGGCGTTCGGTTTCCTGCTCAAGAAGACGGTATTCGGCAAGAACGTGCTCGCCGTCGGGGGCAATGAAGAGGCCGCACTGCTTGCTGGCCTACCGGTGACGCGCATCAAGATCGCCGTGTTCGTCTTGCAAGGTCTAGTGACAGGCTTTGCCGGCGTGATGCTGGCCTCGCGCATGAGCCTGGGCGATCCGAAAACATCGGTCGGGCTTGAGCTGGGCGTGATCTCGGCCTGCGTGCTGGGTGGGGTTTCACTCACGGGCGGAGTGGCAACCGTGTCCGGTGTGCTGGTCGGCGTTCTCATCATGGGGTCGGTGCAGAACGCAATGAGCCTGATGAACGTGCCGACGTTCTATCAGTACCTGATCCGCGGCGGCATTCTGCTGCTGGCGGTGTGGTTCGACCGCATTCGCCGCAATAAGCGGGCGAGTTGACAGGCCGGCGAGTTGACAGGCCGGTCGGTCTTCATACGGCAACAAAAAAGCCCGCAAGTGCGGGCTTTTCATTTAACGCCGATTGTCCGGCAGACGAGCAAGTTCAAGCGAACGAATAGAACACGCGGAACTGAACCTTGCGCTCGGCCCAGAATTCGGCCGCGTCGCGGAACACGTCGAGCAGCACTTCACGCGCTTCCTTGTCGAACTTCGGCTGGCACGGCAGGCCCTCAAGCACGATCACAAAACCCGGTTGCGGGCCGGCCTTGTAGATCATGTCGGTCAGGCAGTCGGCCAGGGCATCGAAGTTCTTGCCAAAATGCTTCGGGAACAGGAACTCACGCGCAATCACGTCGAGCACTTCGCTCTTGGTGGTCGCAGCCGCGCAGTTGGCGTACAGGAAATGCTGGCCAAGGCTGGCCGCCGACTCGGCCAGATCCGCCACGCGGAACGCGCGGATCGACTGCACGATATTCGGACGCACCGTCTTGAAGAGGTTCATGGCGTCTTCGCGACCTCCGTCGTCGTCCGTCTGAGTGTTGTCCTGCGTCATGATGTTCTGCGGTGCACTTTGAGGCAACTTGGTCGCCCCCCCGACGCGTGCGCCCAGGGCTTGCATCCCGACCACACCGTCGTACAGATTTTGCGCCTTGTGCCACGCATCGCGGGCCACGCGCTCATCGCGTGCGGTGAGCGAGTCGTCCAGCCCAAACATGTTGGTCGTCATCGCTGTATCCGTTGAAAACTGTTGTAGTGATCTTCCGTGTAGTAGCAGTCGTTGGCCGCTTGCTGGTCGCCGCCGCAGATGATGCGTCGGGCGCCGCGGTTGCGAGCCCCCCGCGTCTTCACGGTGTACTCGTGGTAATAGCCACGCCGCTGGGCAGGCAAACGCCGTTCATAGTTGCCGAACGTGATGCCGTCTTTGGCATAGGGGAACGGACCGCCCTGCTCGATCAGTGCCAGCGTGCGCTGCGCCTCGTTGGGCAGGTCTGCCGGGCGAATGGTTCCCACGGCGGCAGCCATGCCGGAGGTGTCCCGGGCGACCGCATTGGTCGGCAAGCCGGCCACCGACAACGCAAGCGTTGCCGCAAGCGCGCCACGCGCCATCGCCTGAGATACGGAGCGGCCGATCCACGCTCCAAGTCGCTTTGTCATCAGCAGGCCCTAACGGGAGAATCGCGCCGACCGGAGCCCGGCGCAGGTCACAAGCGCAGGTGGCCGTCCAATAACGATCCGGACAGCCGGTTTGCAGCTGAAAGCGAAGCGGCTCAATGCGCGAGAGGCCTGGCAGGAAATGACAAGTCGGGCGACTGCCGAAGACTTGGGGAATCCTTCCGCCTGCAAAAACCTACCCATTGCGCGCACCGAATAAGGCGACCCTGTCAGACGTGTGTACGGAAAACCGCCTTTTTGAACCCGTCTGGCCCGGATCAGACCTCATGTGCTCAGAAGCACCCCTTCAGCCCATAAGGGTACGCTCATCGATGACAACAATCAACCGACGGTGAAAGCCTGAAGGGTTTTTTGATATGGCTATTACGTCTTAAGAAATGTAAGCACACGCAAACTTAGTGAATTAAAAAAGGGAGCGCAGCATCGTGCGCTCCCTTTTCCAGTGCAGTGGCGATCAGCGTTGCGCTTGTGCAGCGGCATCCACAACGGTCAGGGCCGTCATGTTGAGGATACGTCGCACCGTTGCCGACGGCGTGAGGATGTGCACCGGCTTTTTTGCGCCCAGCAGGATCGGGCCGATGGCGATGTTGTTGCCGGCGGCCGCCTTCAGCAGGTTATAGGCGATGTTGGCGGCATCGATATTCGGCATGACCAACAGGTTGGCTTCGCCCTTGAGCGTCGAATCCGGCACCAGCGAGTCCCGCAGCTTCTCGTCGAGCGCGGCGTCGCCATGCATCTCACCGTCCACTTCCAGGTTCGGGGCGCGTTCGCGCAGGATAGCCAGCGTTTCGCGCATCTTGACGGCAGAAGGCGCCTCCGACGAACCGAAGTTCGAGTGCGACATCAGCGCAACCTTTGGCTTGATGCCGAAGCGGCACAGTTCCTCGGCGGCCATGATGGTGATCTCGGCCAGTTGCTCGGCAGTGGGGTCGATATTGACGTGCGTATCTGTCAAGAAGATCTGACGGCCAGGCAGGACCAGACCGTTCATGGCGGCGTACACGCAGTTCGTGCCACCGATGACCTGGTCGATGTAGCGCAGGTGCGCAGCGGTGGTGCTGACCGTGCCGCAAATCATGCCGTCGGCTTCGCCCTTGTGGATCATGACGGCGCCGATCAGCGTCGAACGGCGGCGCACTTCCAGCTTCGCGTACTGCGGCGTCACGCCCTTGCGCGCCATCAGCTTGTAGTACGTTTCCCAGTAGTCGCGGAAGCGCTCGTCGTGCTCGGGGTTCACCACGGTGAAATCCACGCCTTCACGCAGACGCAGGCCGAAGCGTTCGATGCGGTGGGCAATCACGCTCGGGCGGCCGATCAGGATCGGGCTGGCGAGCTTTTCATCCACAACGATCTGCACGGCACGCAGCACGCGCTCTTCTTCGCCTTCGGCAAAGATGATGCGCTTGTTCTCCATCGGCACCTTGCGGGCGGCCGAGAAGATCGGCTTCATCAGCGTGCCCGAGTGGTAGACGAATTGCTGCAGGTGCTGGCGGTAGGCGTCCATGTCTTCGATCGGACGCTGCGCCACGCCCGAGAGCATGGCCGCCTGCGCCACGGCCGGCGCGATCTTGACAATCAGGCGCGGGTCGAAGGGCTTCGGGATCAGGTATTCGGGGCCGAACGACAAGTCCTGGATGCCGTAGGCGGAAGCGACGATGTCGCTTTGCTCCTGGCGAGCCAGTTCAGCCACGGCGTGCACGGCGGCAACTTCCATCTCACGCGTGATGGTGGTCGCGCCCACATCCAGCGCGCCGCGGAAGATGAACGGGAAGCACAGGACGTTGTTGACCTGGTTCGGGTAATCCGTGCGGCCGGTGCCCATGATGACGTCCGGGCGCACTTCCTTGGCCAGTTCCGGCAGGATTTCCGGGTTCGGATTGGCCAGCGCGAAGATGATCGGCTTGTCGGCCATCTTCTTGACCATGTCCTGCTTAAGCACGCCGGCGGCGGACAGGCCCAGGAAAATGTCAGCGCCATCGATGACTTCGGCCAACGTACGCAGATCGGTCTTCTGTGCGAAGTGCGCCTTGTCCGGATCCATCAGTTCGGTACGGCCTTCGTAGACCACACCGGCCAAGTCCGTCACCCAGATGTTTTCGCGCGGCAGGCCGAGGTCGACCAGCAAGTCCAGGCAGGCCAGCGCCGCAGCGCCCGCGCCCGACGCCACCAGCTTGACCTTCTTGATGTCCTTGCCGACCACCTTGAGCGCATTGGTGATGCCTGCGCCCACGACGATGGCGGTGCCGTGCTGGTCATCATGGAAGACGGGGATCTTCATGCGCTTGCGCAGTTCGCGCTCGACGAAGAAGCACTCCGGTGCCTTGATATCTTCGAGGTTGATGCCGCCGAAGGTCGGCTCCAGCGAGGCGATGATATCGACAAGCTTTTGGGGGTCTTTTTCGTTGATCTCGATATCAAACACATCGATACCAGCGAATTTCTTGAACAGGCCCGCCTTGCCTTCCATGACCGGCTTCGAGGCTTCCGGGCCGATATCGCCCAGGCCGAGCACGGCCGTACCGTTGGTCACCACGCCGACGAGGTTGCCGCGGGCGGTGTAGCGGAACGAGTTGGTAACGTCTTCGACGATCTCTTCACAGGCGGCGGCAACACCCGGTGAATACGCCAGGGCGAGGTCGCGCTGGTTCGACAGCGGCTTGGTCGGCGTGACGGAAATCTTGCCCGGGGTCGGAAACTCGTGGTACTCCAGCGCGGCCTTGCGCAAGGCGGCGCGCTGCTGCGCCTTGAGTTCTTCATCCGTGCGGGCGGGCTGCTGAGGCTGGGTATCCACCGTGGTCATGGGTCTCTCGTATCGGGTGGCCAGCGCGCGCGCCGGCCGTCGCATCTAGCGGGCCACCGGGATACCCTCACGAGCGCCACGGGAATACGGTCCGCCTCCTTGGGCCCGTCATTTTATATAGTGAAAAGCGATCTCACAACGGGATTTTGGGTGGGAGTGCCATGCGCATTCGCTACAATATTTCACCGTCCCGTCACGGCACCATCGGGCTTGCCCCATATTCCTCCATCGCCGCTGCCGTGTCCAAGCCCGTCCAACCCCGCAACTCCGCTGATGATGCGTCAGACCTCTCCGAATTCGGCCTGATTCGCCGTTATTTCACGCGGCCGACGCCAAGAGCGACATTGGGCGTGGGCGACGATTGCGCCTTGCTCGGGCCACGTCCTGGGTACGAATTGGCGATCTCCACCGACATGCTGGTCGCCGGTCGTCACTTTTTTCCCCATGCGGAGCCCCGCGCACTTGGGCACAAAGCGCTGGCTGTCAACCTATCGGATCTGGCTGCCATGGGTGCGGAGCCACGTGCTTTTACGCTGGCCGTGGCGCTTCCCAAAGCCGACCCCGCCTGGCTCAAACCGTTTTCCGAAGGCCTGCTCGCCCTGGCGGATGCCTTTCACTGTGAACTCATTGGCGGTGACACCACGCGGGGGCCGCTCACGCTGAGCCTGACCGTCTTCGGCGACGTCCCCCTCGCTGCGGCATTACGCCGCGACGCCGCCCGTCCCGGCGATGACCTCTGGGTCTCGGGCACTGTCGGCGATGCGCGACTCGCGCTGGGTGCCCTGCGCAACGAATGGGCGCTTACGCCCGAAGCGCTCGCACAAGTGCAGCCACGCATGGACATGCCGACGCCGCGCGTGGCACTCGGTCTGGCATTGCGCGGTGTCGCCCGGGCGGCGCTCGACGTATCGGACGGCTTGTTGGGCGATCTTGGCCACATCCTCACGCAATCCCGCGTTGGGGCGACGGTCATGGTCGACGATGTCCCGCGTTCGCCGACGCTGGCCGCGCAGTCCCGGGCGCTTCAGCTGCAATGCACGCTGGCCGGCGGCGACGACTACGAACTGTGCTTTACTGCTCCTGCCGATGCTCGCGACGCTGTGATCGCAGCGGGCCAGCGTGCGGGGGTGGCTGTCACACGCGTCGGCCGCATTGACGCCGAAACCGGCTTGCGCCTCGTCGATGCCCAAGGTGCCCCGGTCATCTTCACGCATGGCAGCTTCGACCATTTCTCTTCCGCATCATGATGTCTTCCGCTCCCTTCCCGCCCTCCAATCCGCCGGGCCAGCCTGAAACCGTCGTCCTTGAGGCGGGCCAGGCCGCACAGGTACGCCGCCCGACGGCGCGCTTCATGTTCGGCCATCCCGCACGCATTCTCGCGCTCGGCTTCGGCACGGGCCTATCGCCGATCCTGCCGGGCACGGTCGGCACACTGTACGCCTGGCTGATTTATGTGGTGTTGGCGCGCTGGATTTCAGGACCCACGTGGCTGCTGATCGCGGCCGTTGGTTTCGTGATCGGCATCTGGGCATGCACCCGCACCGCACGCGATCTGGGTGTGGCAGACCACGGCGCCATGGTGTGGGACGAGATGGTGGCGTTTTGGATCGTGCTGGCGTTTGTCACGCCCACCACGCTGGGCGGGCAGTTCGCCGCATTCCTGTGGTTCCGCTTCTTCGACATGGTCAAGCCGGCGCCCATCCGCTATTACGACCGCACGCTCAAGGGCTTCGGCGTGCGCGGTGGCTACGGCGTGATGGTCGATGACATTTTGGCGGCGTTCTACACGCTGCTTGTGTTCGCGCTGTGGCGCTCGTTTTGACGTTTGACGACCGAAGCTTCGAAGGTATCGCAATGGCTGAATCCCGCGCCCTGGCCCAATTGGCCGAACTCGTCGCTGACACGCTCCACAAGCGCAGCCTGATGATGGCATCCGCCGAGTCGTGCACTGGCGGGCTGGTGTCCGCCGCCATCACCGACGTATCGGGTTCTTCCGCGTGGTTTGAGCGCGGCTTCGTCGTCTATTCCAACGAAGCGAAATCGCAGATGTTGGGCGTTCCGGCGGCGCTGATCCGCGAACATGGCGCCGTGAGCGAACCGGTGGCGCATGCCATGGCTGAGGGCGCAGTGCTCAACAGCCGCGCGCAGGTGGCCGTCGCGATTACCGGTGTGGCGGGCCCGACCGGCGGTACGCCCGACAAGCCCGTCGGCATGGTGTGCTTTGGTTGGAGCAACCGGCTGCAAACGCGCGTGGAAACGCGCCACTTCAAGGGCGATCGCAAGCAGGTTCGCCTGCAGGCTGCCGAGCACGCGCTGCGCGGCGTACTCGACTTCCTCGACTCGGCGGAATGCTGATCTAGATCTCGCTGGGATGATCCGGCCGGCGACGATCTCCGTGATCGTGTTCCGACTGGTGTTCGTGGTCGTGCTCGTGGCGACGGTCGCGATCATGGTCGCGGCGCGTCGTCTCGTGCTGGTGGGTGTCGTCGCGCTCTTTCTCGAGCTTGCGGTCCGGGTCCTTGCCGGTCTCTTCCCGGTGCGTACCGGCAACGGGGCCGTGCGGATGCGTGGTCATGGCGTCCTCGCTCTTACCGCAACCGGACCGACAGAGCGGATCAGTTGCGGAACTGGTTGATCTGGTCTCGGGTGGCAAGCGCCACGCGGCGAGCGGCATCGGCGAAATCGCTGTCGGTGCTCGCGTAGAGAATGGCCCGCGACGAGTTGATCATCATGCCGGTACCGTCGGCCGTGCGGCCGGCGCGCACCGTGGCTTCGATGTCGCCTCCCTGGGCGCCAACGCCCGGAATCAGCAGCGGCATGTCGCCGACAATCTCCCGCACCTTGGCAATCTCTTCGGGAAAGGTCGCACCCACCACCAGGCCCATCTGGCCGCTGGTGTTCCACACGTCGCGCGCACGTTCGGCCACGACCTGATAGACAGGGCGGCCGTCGGTTTCGAGGAACTGCACATCGCTGCCGCCGGCGTTGGACGTGCGGCACAGCACGATCACGCCCTTGTCGGCGTGCGCGAGATACGGCTGCATCGAGTCAAAACCCATGTACGGGCTGACGGTGACGGCGTCGGCCTGGTAGCGCTCGAAGGCTTCCTTGGCGTAGTGCTCGGCGGTTGAGCCGATATCGCCGCGCTTGGCATCAAGAATGACGGGAACGCCCGGATAGGCTTCGTGGATGTAGCTGATGAGCTGCTCGAGCTGGTCTTCAGCGCGCTGCGAGGCAAAGTAGGCGATCTGCGGCTTGAACGCGCAGACAAGGTCGGCGGTCGCGTCCACGATGGCGCGGCAGAATGAGAAGATCGCTCCGCCCGTGCCGGTCAGCGACGCCGGCAGGCGTGCCGGGTCAGGATCGAGCCCGACGCACAGCAGGGAGTTGTTGCGTTGCCAGGCGGCAGCCAGTTGTTCGGTAAATCGCATGGTGTCGGGAATGTGAGAGCGGCCGGACGGCCGCATGACTTGCGTTCATTTTACCCGTCGGGCGGCCCGGTGGCGGCATCTTCCGGACGTGGCATCGGCCCCACGCGTGCGCGCCAAGGCACCGTTTGTGGCTGAATCCGCAGGCTCTTTAGGCTACACTCGGCGCGATTTTTCGCCGCCCGTTCAACGCCTGCTTCAAGGAAACACCCCATGATCAATCTGTTCGTCGTGCAAAAAGGTCGTCTCGCGCAGGAACAGGTTGAAGAACGCAGTGAACTGCTGCAGCACAAGCCGATCTGGATCGACGTGATCGACCCAGACGACGAAGAGCTGGCGTGGATCAAGGAAGCCTACGGCGTGGTCCTGCCCGAGCTGGAGCAATTGGGCGACCTGGAAGCCTCCGCCCGCTACTTCGAAGGCGAAGACGGCCACATCCACATCCGCACCGATTTCCTGCTCGACGAAGAAACAACCTCGCGCAACGTGCGCGTGGCCTTCGTGCTGACCAAGGATGTGCTCTTCTCGATCCACGACGAAGATCTGCCCGCGTTCCGGCTGGTGCGCATGCGTGCGCGGCTGCGCCCGGGCTCGGTGCGCAACGCCAAGGATGTGCTGATGGATCTATACGCCACCGATGCGGAATACTCGGCCGACTCTATCGAAGAAGTCTATGAACGCCTCGAAGATGCCAGCAGACGCGTGCTGGCCGATGAGGTGACCGATGCTGCCGCCGCCGATGTGCTGGAGATCATCGCCCGCGTGGAAGACTTGAACGGCCGAATCCGCCGCAATGTCATGGATACGCGCCGAGCCGTGTCATTTCTGCTGCGCAGCCAGTTGCTCTCGGCCGATCAGCAGGACGAAGCGCGCCAGGTGCTGCGCGACATCGATTCCATCGAGAATCACACGGCGTTCCTGTCGGACAAGGTCAACTTCCTGATGGATGCCACCGTCGGCTTCATCAACATCAACCAGAACAAGATCATCAAGCTGTTCTCGGTGGTGTCGGTGGCGTTGATGCCGCCCACGCTGATCGCCTCGATCTACGGCATGAACTTCAAGGTGATGCCGGAGCTGGACTGGGCTGAAGGCTACCCGTACGCGATCGTGATGATGGTGGTGTCGGCGGCGATTCCGCTGGTGTACTTCCGCCGCAAAGGCTGGCTGAAGTAGCTCGCTGCGAGGTCAATCCGGCAGCGTGGCCGAGCCCATGCGGTTGGCGATCACCGTGGCCTTGCGCGTGAAGTTCACGTGCACGTTGGCGCAGTAGCTCTTCTTGTCGAAGCACTTCGGTGCAGGCAGCGCCGCCGCCAGTCGCGCTGCCTGACCGACCGTGAGTTGCGAGGCCGGGCGTTTGAAGTAATGCTGCGCCGCCGCTTCCGCGCCGAACACGCCCTCGCCCCATTCCACCGAGTTCAGATAGATCTCGAGAATGCGTTCCTTATCGAGCCAGAACTCGAGCATCCACGTGATGACAAGTTCTTCGCCCTTGCGCAGGTAGTGGCGTTCGCCCGAGAGGAACAGGTTCTTGGCCAATTGCTGCGTGATGGTCGAACCGCCCGCGACCACGTGGCCGCGCCGCTTGTTTTTCTCCCACGCGTCGAGCATGGCGTCGACTTCCCAGCCGCTGTGCGAGACGAAATCCGCGTCTTCACTGGCGATGACCGCGCGTTTGAGGTTGCGCGAGATCTGGTCGTAATTGACCCAGCGGTGGTCGACCTTGCAGGTGAAAACATTGGCGCCGCACAAGCGCATACGCTCAGCGCGCATGAAACTCGTAGACGACGGATCAAATACCTGCCAACTCGCGATGGCAGCGAAGAAGTACAGGTTGAGTGCGACCACGCCCGCAACGAAGCAGCCGATCACGTAGCCGAACCAACGCATCATCGCAGGGCTGCGCTCCAGGTTCAGCGAGGCGCGCGCGCCGCGACCGCGGCTTCGCCCTGCAGCCCTTCGCGCATGGCGAGCAGCACCGGCGCGGTGTCCGGGCGCACGCCGCGCCAGACGAAGAACGATTCCGCGGCCTGCTCCACCAGCATGCCCAGGCCGTCCCATGCGCGGGCGCCGTTGCGCCGGGCGAACTCCATGAACACCGTCGGACGCGGGCCGTACATCATGTCGTAGGCCAGCGCGTTGGGGCCGAACACGGTGGTCGGGATCGGCGGCACTTCGGCCTGCAGGCTGCTCGCCGTGGCGTTGATGATGACGTCGAAAACGTCGTCCGCAGCAAGCTCGTCATAGCCCCCGCCCACGAGTTCAACCTCGTGCAGCTTGGCCGAGACCTCGAAGCGCTCGACCAGCCTGTTGGCGCGATCGGCCGTGCGGTTGGCCAGGAACACGCGCGCGGGCTTGTGCTCCAGCAGCGGCAGCAGCACGCCGCGCGCCGCACCACCCGCGCCCAGTAGCAGCACGCGCTCGCCTTCGAGCGCGTTGCCGATGTTGTGGGTGATGTCGCGCATCAGGCCGACGCCGTCGGTGTTGTCGCCAAAAATCTCTTCACCATCGAACTTGAGCGTGTTGACCGCGCCGGCCGATTCCGCCCGCAGCGACAACGACGTCGACATGGCATACGCATCGAGCTTGAACGGCACCGTCACGTTGAGCCCGCGTCCGCCTTCACGCACGAAGGTCATCACGGTTTCGTCAAACGCGATCAACTCGGCGTAGATACGGTCGTAGCGGATGCGCTGCCCGGTCTGCTGCGCAAACGCGGCATGGATGATGGGCGACTTGCTGTGCGCGATCGGGTTGCCGATCACGCCATAGCGATCTGTGGGCGGCGCGCTCGCGGCGGCGAGGATGGCCTCTTGAAACGACGACGGCATGGACGACGAAATCAACGGGTCTGCAGGTGGGTTTCCAAGCCTGCGCGGGTGAACTTGAACGTGGCGACCACATCCTGGATGTCGACGCGCTTGCGCATCTCGGCCGGGAAGGCGCCAAACGGTGAAGACGAACGCACGATGGCCACGGCCTGGCGATCCAGCGCGGGGTTGCCCGAGCTCTTTGCGATCTCGATGCCTTCGATCTTGTAGCCGTCCTGGTTATAGCCGAGCTGGCCTTCGCGGTTGATGCTGATCACGACGATCAGCTCGCCATACAGCGGGCGGCCGTTCTGGCTGGGAAAGTTTGCGGTGCCGCGGGCTTCGATCTTGCGCCGCACGGCATCGTAGTAGCGGGCGTAATCCACCTGGCGGGCGCTGGCGGCTGTCAGCACATTGCGGCGCGGGCGCTTGGCGTAGTTCTCGAGATTCCGGTCGATCTCGGCCTGCAGCCGGGCGATTTCGTCTTGCGTGGTGCGGTCGTCGGTGCCGTTGGTGGGCGACGGCTGCGGACGCTCGCCGGGCTTGACCTGACGATCGTTGACCAGCGGCGCGCGCTCGGTCGATTGCGTCAGCAGGCGGCGCTGCTCTTGCTCGAGATACTCAACGCGGCGCTGTGTGAGCTTGATGGCGTCGCCGGTCTGCTCATTGGTGTCAGCGGGCAGCGGCGTGGTGGCGCGCTGCTGGTCATATTCGCCACCGCCGTTCAGGTTGACCTGGGCCACGGCCGTCGCCTTGGACGGTGCCGTCGACGACTTGGCGTTGACCAGCACCACATCCAGGCCCGGATCGTCGCGCTTGATATCGAACGCCTCGGGGGCCACCACGCGCACGAACAGCAGTACAACATGCACGGCCAGCGACACCACCAGCGCCTTGGTGAGCGTGCTGCTGCCGGACCAGTCCGGACGGTTTGCGAGGGCGGCCATGGGGCGATTCCTGGTCGATGCGCGAAGAATGAAGGTCAGGCTGCGATTGTAGTTAGGCAGCGGCAGGCGTTCCACCGCTCTCGCCGTCTTGCGGCGGCGGCGCCACAGCCGCGTCGGCTTCTGCGCGAGCCTCTTCCCCATCAGCAGCCGGTTGTGGTTCAGCCGGCACATCAGCCTCAGCCTCTGCCGCGGCCAGTTCTTCTTCAATGGCTTCGGCTTCAGCTTGTGCGCCCGCTTCGGGCGCGAGGATTTCAACCACGCGGCACGACACTTCCAGGCTGATCTCGTCGGTGTCCAGGACATCGAGCACGACATGCGTGCCGCGTGGCGTCTGTGCCAGTTCCGGCACCTTCGTCACCAGCGGAATGTCGGCGAAGCGCACGGCGCCTTCCTTGAGCACCACGGCCTGCATGCGCGTTCGGTTTTCCTGCTTGAGCCAGCGCAGGCACCAGTAGCGCTCCATGGTCGACTGGTGGTCGGCATAGGCAGCGTAGGTGGCTTCAAAGTCGGCCACGGCGGCCAGCAGGTCGGCATCTTTGGGCTTGAACGGCGCGATCAGCTTGGCCGTCACGCCATGCTGCGCCACCGCAGCGATCTGCCATTGATTGACCAGATCGACATAGCGGCGCAGCGGCGAGGTGCTCCACGCATACTGCGCCACGCCCAGACCTTCATGCGGCGCCGGATACGTCTGCATGCGCGTGCGGTGCATACCCCAGGCCTTCTGCGTGCGATAGATGCCCGGCACCCCAGCGTCGGCCAGCATGCGGCCCCACGTGCTGTTGGCCAGGATCATCAATTCGGCGACGATCTTGTCCAGCGGCGAGCCGCGTTTGCGCTGTTCGATCCGCACGCGCTCGCCGCCACCATCGGCCTCGGGAATCGCATCGATGTAGAACGAATAATCGCCCTTCTGCGCGCCCTCGGGCTTCAGGCCGCTGGCAATGCGTGCCTGCTGGCGGCCGTCGTACAACGCGCACACAAACGGCCACAACACGGCCAGTTCGGCCTTGAACGGGTAGTCGCCCGAGCCATCGGCCAGCGCGTCGGCGGTGATCACGTCGTCGAGCAGGTTGTGGCGCAGGTTGGCCGCCACGGTCACGGATTCGCAGCGCGTCTCGCTCGCGGTGACCGCCCACGTTGCACGGTCGACCGTCACATACAGCGACAGCGCTGGGCACGCGCGCCCTTCTTGCAGCGTGTAGCGATCCACCACCGACTCCGGCAACATCGTGATCTTGTCGCCGGGGAAATACACGGTCGACAAACGCTGGCGTGCAATCACGTCCAACGGCTCGCCACGCTGGATGCCGAAGCCCGGCGCGGCAATGTGAATACCGATCCGCACCGTGGCGTCATCAATGGGCGTAACGGAGATGGCATCGTCGATTTCCGTGGTGGTCACGTCATCGATCGAAAAGGCGCGCACGTCGGCGGCCGGCAGCTCCATCGCCGGTTCCGGCACGGTCACATCCGGGAAACCGGTGCCCTTCGGGAAGCATTCCGAAAGGAAACGCGCCTCATGCAGCGCGCGGGCATTGGCAATGCCGCCCACTGCCACCATCAGGCGCATCGGCGACAGGCCCAGCACCGTGCACGCCGCATCGAGCGCCTTGTATTCGAGACTGTTCTTGTCCGGCTTGAACAGCAGTTGCAGCGTCTTGCCGCGGAAGGCCTCGGGCAGTCGCATCGCCTTCAGCTCGGCTTCGTATTCGGCTTGCAGAGCAGCTTGCTGCTTCTTGCGCTCCAAGCCTGCGAGCGCGGCCTTCAGTTGGTCTTCAGGTGCGCGCTGATAGCGGCCTCGGCCCTTGCGGCGGAAGTAGATCGGCGAGCCATGCAGCGCGATGGCCAGCGCCGCCTGCTGTGTGGCATTGGCGCCGGCGCCAAAATACTCGCCGGCCAAATCGGTGAAGCCGAACTCGTCCGCTGAAGCGCATTCCCAGAGGAAATCCAAGTCGATCTCTGCCGACAGCGCCTGGGCCGCCTGCGACAGCTCACCGGCGGACGGCTGCGCGAATTGCAGCAACACGTCGCGCGATTTGACCTTGGTGCGCTTGGCGCTCGGCAACTCGACCTGATAGGCCTCGCCCTGTTGGGACAAGACAGTGCCCGCGCGGATTTCGCCGCCTTCTTCAAACAGCAACTGCATGGATTTGTATGGATCGCGGCACTCGCACGAGCAGGCACCGCTTTGAATGAGTGGAATGACCGCGCGCCCTTACGTGACAACGTTACGCGCGGCGATAAAAAGTTGGGGGCGATGATACCGCACTGGCTCGACGCCCGGCCCGCGAAATACGCTTACCGCGGAGGTTGGAAGCGAGCCAGCGCAGGTAGGAAAACCTCCGTTACCAGCATCGCGCTCGCTCCGCGCCGGAAGACCGACCGGCGGGCTGGCAGCCGGGCGGTGCCGACAACAGGCGCATCGCCTAGCGCGTCATGCGCGCGGCGCACCAGCGGGTGGCGCGCGTCCAGCAAGGCGAATTCGAAACCACCGCGCTCGACACGCGGATCGGCAAACAGCGAGTGGCCCAGCGGCTGCGTCCCCAGCGCTTTCAGGAACGGCCAGTCGAGCGCCACACTGCGCGGATGCACGATCGTGTGTGCATAGACCACCGGGATCTCGTCGCAGATCAGCAGGACTTCGCGGACCAGCGTCTCAGCAGGGCCCGACATGCCAAGACAACGCCACTCGTCACGCAACGGCATCGCGCGCCGCTGGCCGAGCAATTGCACGCGAAAGCGCGACGATGCCGCACGAAGCCTGGCCGTCAGCGAATCGGCGCCTACGGCCCAGCGCGCCCAGTGCCGGTCATAGACCACTGCCGGAGGCAACGCGCTGCGCCAGAGGCCCCGCGGGTACGACGGGAAATCGGTCATGCGGCACAGAAAGGGTGGGCCGCCAACAGATCGGCTGGAACGCCGCAGAACACGAGCACTTCGTCCATATACTGCGCGAAGTCGCTGATGCCGTGGTCGCTGCCGTCAATGAGGCGAGTGGCCGCGCCAGGAAAGTGATCGAGCATTTCGCGGTAGTCGAGCACCTCGTCGCCGGTGGCGGCGAGCAGGTAGTAGCGCTCGGGCTGCGTGATGGCGGGCACGGCCAGCGCGCGCAGCTCATCCAGATGATGCGGCTCGACGCGGATCGTGCCACCGCCATGCCACAACGGCTGTTCGCCGACGTATTTGGCGAGATCCCGCTCAGGACGCGTAGCCGGATTGAGCATTGCCGCGCGAAGCCCATGGCGCTCTGCCAGCCAAGTGGCGTAAAAGCCGCCCAGAGACGAGCCGATGAGTGCCGGCTTGGTGCCGTCACGCGCACTCAGCTCCGCGATCAGCGCATCTGTCTCGGCCATCGCCTCGCGCGGCGAGACGGGCAGCATCGGGCATACGTACTGATTCGCCAGCCCTACGGACGCCATCCGCCTGCCTAGCAGCTGCGCTTTGAACGAGCGCGGCGACGAACGAAATCCGTGCAGATAGACGATGGATGCCAGCATATGAGATTCAATTCGCTGTCTCGGCGCGTTCGGCCAAGGCGTCCAGCAGCTTCTGATGTACGCCTCCGAAGCCGCCGTTGCTCATGACAAGCACATGGTCGCCCGGGCGGGCGGCAGCTGTGACGGCTTCGATTAATGCGCTCAGATCAGAAAACGTCTTCGCGCGCTCCCCCAGCGGGGCCAGCGCCCCAGCCAAATCCCAGCCGAGGGCGTCGCGGCCATTGGCTGCGCCATAAGCGAAGATCTGTTCAGCGCCGGACAGGCTGTCGGGAAGGGCCAGTTTCATCACGCCCAACTTCATGGTGTTTGACCGTGGCTCCAGCACTGCCAGGATGCGCCCCTTGCCGACACGACGGCGCAGGCCCTCGATGGTGGTGCGAATCGCCGTCGGGTGATGGGCAAAATCATCGTACACAGTCACGTCATTCACGGTGCCACGCACTTCCATGCGCCGTTTCACATTTTCGAAACGGGCCAGGCTTTCAATGGCTTGGGCAGGCGGCACGCCCACGTGGCGGGCGGCGGCAATGGCGGCCAGCGCGTTCATGCGGTTGTGGTCGCCCTGAAGTGCCCACCGGACCCTGCCCTGCGTTTGGCCCTGGAAAACGACATCGAAGCTATCGTCATCGGCGAGGTTTTCGACTTCCCAGCCGAGGTTGCCCTCCGCCCCGAACTGCTCGACTTCCGACCAACATCCGCGCTCAAGTACACGCTTCAGGCTATCTTCCCGACCATTGACCAGGAGGCGGCCCTGACCGGGCACGGTGCGCACCAGATGATGAAATTGGGTTTCGATCGCGGCAAGATCGGGAAAGATGTCGGCGTGATCGAATTCGAGGTTGTTCAATATGGCTGTACGGGGGCGGTAATGAACGAACTTGCTGCGCTTGTCGAAGAAGGCCGTGTCGTACTCGTCCGCTTCAATCACGAAGAAGTCGGATTCCGTCAGGCGCGCCGACAGCCCGAAGTTGCGTGGCACGCCGCCCACCAGGAAGCCCGGGTTGTAGCCGGCATCCTGCAGGATCCACGCGAGCATCGATGTCGTGGTCGTCTTGCCGTGTGTGCCTGCCACGGCAAGCACCCACTTCTGGCGTAGTACGTTGTCGCCGAGCCATTGAGGACCGGAGATGTAGGGCAAATTGCGATCCAGGATGGCTTCCATGAGAGCGTTGCCACGGGAGATCACGTTGCCGATCACGTAAAGATCGGCGCCGATGGAGAGCTGTTCGGGGTCAAAGCCTTCGATCAGCTCGATGCCTTGCGCTTCGAGCTGGGTGCTCATCGGAGGGTAGACGTTGGCGTCGCAGCCGGTGACGCGGTGGCCGGCCTGACGGGCGATCAGGGCAATGCCGCCCATGAAGGTGCCGCAGATTCCAAGGATGTGGATATGCATGGGAGCCATCTCAACTTCGTTGCGCCGCATTGTACCTGCGGCTTCAGGGCGGCCCGCGCGCTTCAGTAAAATAGAGCCATGTCCAAACGACCCACCCTCGACCCCGCCCGCGTGCGGGAGGAAATCGCCGTCAGCGCCGCCCGCATGATCGCGGAAGACGGCGTTGACTACGCCACCGCTAAACGCAAGGCCGCGCGCCAGGTGCTCGGTACGGAATCCCGCGCGCCCGGCGAATGGCTGCCGGACAACGAACAGGTCGAAACGGAAGTCCGCGAATACCAGGCGCTGTTCCAGGCTGAATCCCAGCCGCGCGTGCTGGCGTTGCTGCGTCGCATTGCACTGGTGCTGATGGAAGGGCTGGCAATCCATAACCCGTACCTCGCGGGCGCGGTCTTCAACGGCACCGCCAGCGAGCACTCCGACATCCACCTGCAGGTCTTCTGCGACAGCCCGAAGGACGTGGCGATCTTCCTGCTCAACGCCGGCGTGGATTTCGACACGACAGAAAGTGCTCACTTCGCCGGCCGCGACGAAGTAGAAACGCTCAGCTTCCTGTGGCGTGGCCAGTGGCCCGCCGGGCCCGAATCTCGTGAGCTTGCGCGGGAGTTGCGCGCTGAAACGGGCACACCCGTCGGCGTTCATATCGCCCTATACGACATGAACGACGTGCGCGGCGCGCGGCGCGCAGACGCTACCGGCAAGACCCAACGCGGCGACGCGGCGGCGGTACGCGCCCTGCTGTCGCAGGGGTGATCGCCCGACAGGAGTACAATCCCGCACGCTCCGCCTCTGTCTATATATAGAGACCTCTGCAAAACCATGTCCCGCCGCACCACTCTGACTGCCCTGCTGATGGCCGGCCTGATTGCCGCGACGACGGGCGTCTATTTCGGGCATCGTGCCACCGAACCCAAAACGCCGGCTGACACTGCTGTCGCCGCGTTTTACAGCAGCAAGCTCCCGGACGCCAATGGCGCCCCGTTGGATCTGGCCGCTTTTCGTGGTCAGCCGGTGGTGATCAATTTCTGGGCACCGTGGTGCGGTCCTTGCGTGGAAGAAATGCCAGAACTGTCTGCGCTGGCGCAGGAGCAGAAGGCCCAGGTAAAGTTCGTTGGCATTGGCATTGACTCGGCGTCCAATATCCAGACCTTCCTGGGTAAGGTACACGTCACATACCCGATTGCGGTGGCGGGCTTTGGTGGGACGGAACTGGGCCGCCAGTTCGGCAACGAAGTCGGCGGCCTACCGTTTACTGTGATTCTCAATGCACAAGGTGAGATCACTTTCCGGAAGATGGGTCGTGTGCATGCGGACGAACTGCGCGAGGCCCTGCAGCGCACGTGAATGTACAAAAACGTCATATGACGCTCATGTGCACGCAACTCCCCTTCTTCTCCGGCAAAAGCATAGGCGGGACGCCCAAGATCGGTGAAAACACCGATTTGTTGAGAGTTTTTCAGCAAAAACTAGACAAAGCATTCTAAGTTGCTGTAAATTGCGCCCAACTTCGCTCAACCGGTCAAAACCGTGGCTGACAAACCCATCGCCAAAGCGCTTCGCAACGTGCTCGTACTGCACGGCCCGAACCTCAATTTGCTTGGGACGCGCGAACCGGAAGTCTATGGTGCAACCACCCTCGCCGACATCAATACCGCCTTGGTCGAACGCGCTACGGCGCGCGGCGTGACGCTGGCGCACTTCCAGTCGAACCACGAAGGCGCACTGGTCGACCGCATCCATGCCGCCAAGAGCGAAGGCATCGAATTCATCATCATCAATCCGGCCGCCTACACGCACACGAGTGTGGCCCTGCGCGATGCGCTGGCCGGCGTGGTGATTCCGTACATCGAAGTGCATCTGTCCAACGTGCATCGTCGTGAGCCGTTCCGCCACCATTCGTATCTGGCGGACCAGGCGGTGGGCGTGATTTGCGGGCTGGGCTGGCGCGGCTATCTGGCGGCGCTGGACTTCGCAATCGACCAACACGGCGGCTGATCAGCCGTCTTCTTCCTTTTATTTCAATCACTTAACCAACGCAACGACGCCAGCGCCTGGAGCGCCTTTCACCGATGCGCGACTGAAGAGCCATTCGCGCGCATGCACCGCCCCAGATCGCCGACGCTGCAGGAGAACGTTCATGGATTTGCGCAAGCTGAAAACGCTGATCGACCTGGTGGCCGAATCGGGCATTTCGGAGCTCGAAGTGACCGAAGGCGAAGGCAAGGTCCGCATCGTCAAGTCGGCGCCGCAAGTGATGGCCCCGATGCAATATGCGCCGATGCCGATGCAGGCTGCACCGGCTATGGGCGCACCCGCCGCAGCAGCTCAGGCTGCCGTCGGCGCTGAGGCTGCTGCCCCGGCCCTGCCCGCCGGCCACATCGTGACGTCACCGATGGTCGGCACGTTCTACCGCTCGCCGTCGCCGGGCGCAGCCGAGTTCGTCAAGGTGGGCGACACCGTCAAGGAAGGGCAGACCATCTGCATCATCGAAGCGATGAAGCTGCTCAACGAGATCGAAGCCGACAAGGCCGGCGTCATCAAGGAGATCCTGATCGAGAACGGCCAGGCGGTGGAATACGGCCAACCGCTGTTCGTGATCGGCTGATCTTCCGGCATCTGACCCTCTTCGTGCGGCGCGCAGCGCGCCGCATCCGAGCGCGAGCCGGCGTACAAGGGCTGCCACTGAGCGCGGCCCGGCCACAGCGCCCTCGCCTCTCCTTTTTGTAGCGAGAACACGATGTTCGACAAGATCCTGATCGCGAATCGCGGCGAGATCGCTCTTCGCATCCAGCGCGCCTGCCGCGAACTCGGCATCAAGACCGTGGTGGTCTATTCCGAGGCGGACAAGGAAGCCAAATACGTCAAGCTGGCCGACGAAGCCGTGTGTATCGGCCCGGCACCGTCGCCCCTGTCGTACCTGAATATGCCGGCCATCATCTCGGCCGCCGAGGTGACCGACGCCCAGGCCATCCACCCCGGTTACGGCTTCCTGTCGGAAAACGCCGACTTTGCCGAGCGTGTAGAGCAATCCGGCTTCACCTTCATCGGCCCGACGCCCGAATCGATTCGCCTGATGGGCGACAAGGTTTCAGCCAAGCAGGCGATGATCAAGTCAGGCGTGCCGTGCGTGCCGGGCTCGGAAGGCGCCCTGCCGGAAGACCCGAAGGAAATTCTGGCAACGGCCAAGAAGGTCGGCTATCCGGTGATCATCAAGGCAGCTGGCGGCGGCGGTGGCCGTGGCATGCGCGTGGTGCACACCGAGGCTGCGCTGATCAACGCCGTCAACATGACGCGCGAAGAAGCCGGCCGCGCCTTCGGCAATCCGGAAGTCTATATGGAGAAGTTCCTGGAGCATCCGCGTCACGTGGAGATCCAGATCCTGGCCGACCAGCACCGCAATGCCGTCTGGCTGGGCGAGCGCGATTGCTCCATGCAGCGCCGCCACCAGAAGGTGATTGAGGAAGCGCCGGCACCGCACATTCCGCGCCGCCTGATCGAACGCATTGGTGACCGCTGCGCCGAGGCCTGCAAGAAGATCGGCTACCGTGGCGCCGGCACGTTCGAGTTCCTGTACGAGAACGGCGAGTTCTACTTCATCGAAATGAACACGCGCGTACAGGTCGAACATCCGGTCACGGAAATGATCACGGGCGTCGACATCGTGCAGGAGCAGATCCGCGTGGCGGCCGGCGAAAAGCTGCGCTTCCGCCAGAAGGACATCGTGCTCAAGGGCCACGCGATCGAGTGCCGCATCAACGCGGAAGATCCGTTCAAGTTCACGCCCTCGCCTGGCCGCATCACGTCGTGGCACGTGCCGGGTGGTCCGGGCGTCCGCGTGGACTCGCACGCCTACAACGGCTACTTCGTGCCGCCCAACTACGACTCGATGATCGGCAAGGTCATTACGTACGGCGCCACGCGCGAGCAGGCCATCGCCCGCATGCGCATCGCCCTGTCGGAAATGGTGGTGGAAGGGATCCAGACCAACGTGCCGCTGCACCGCGACCTGATGCTCGACGCCAACTTCGTTGAAGGCGGCACCGACATCCACTACCTGGAGCACCGTCTGGCGCAACAGGAAGTGGCCAAGGGTGGCGGCAAGTGACGTACCGCGAATGCGTGCTCGAAGTGGCGCGTGACGACGCCGAAGCGTTGTCCGAAGCTCTGTTTGATCTTGGCGCGCTGTCGGTCTCGGTGGAAGATGCCGATGCCGACACGCCCGAAGAGCAACCGCTCTTTGGCGAGCCCGGCCACGAACCAACACGCCTGGCGTGGAACCGCTCGCGCGTGGTTGCCCTGCTCGCCGAGGATGCCGATCCGGCATTGTTGGTGGCAGCCGCAGCCAACGAGATCAACCTGTCGCCGCTGCCTGCGTACACCGTGCGCGAAGTCGAAGAGCAGGACTGGGTGCGCGTCACGCAATCGCAGTTCGAGCCCATCCATATTGGTGAGCACATCTGGGTCGTGCCGTCCTGGCACGACGCGCCAGAACCCGACGCCGTGGTGCTGGAACTGGACCCGGGCCTGGCGTTCGGCACCGGCAGCCACCCGACCACGCGCCTGTGCATGGAATGGCTGGAGCAGCACGTGCACCCCGGTGAACGCACGCTGGACTACGGCTGCGGCTCGGGCATCCTGGCCATCGTCGCCAAGAAGCTGGGCGCCGGTGAAACCGTCGGTGTCGACATCGATCCCAACGCGGTGGAGGCTTCGCGCTACAACGCCGAACGCAACCACGTCGAAGCCACCTTCGCCCTGCCCGACGATGCGCCGGAAGGCACGTTCGATCTGGTCGTCGCCAACATCCTGTCGAACCCGCTCAAGCTGATGGCAGCCATGCTCTGCGCGCGCGTGCGCCCGGGCGGCCGGCTGATTCTGTCGGGCGTGCTTGAGCGCCAGGCCGAAGAAGTCGCCGCTGCGTACGCCTCCACCATTCCGCTTACCGTGTGGCGTGCACGTGACGGCTGGGTCTGCCTGCATGGTGTGAAGCCGACATAATTTCATCGCATTGCGCGCCAGTGCCCCCTGCAAAGGTCGACGCTGGCGCCTCTGTCTGCAATACTCGCGCGGTCGGCTTTTTTCTCCTCGTCCCGCATGGCAACTGCGCCACAAGCTGCGCCACGTTTGGCCGCCCGCTGCCCCAACTGTCAAACCGCATTCCGCGTTGTTGCCGATCAGCTTCGGCTGCGCGGCGGGCTGGTCCGTTGCGGCCGCTGCAATCACGTCTTCGATGGCCGCGATCACCTGATCGAGCTTGGCGCCCCGCCCGCGCCTGCAGCGCGGACCGCCGAAGCACCGCAGCCACAGCAATCACCGGAACACGCTACTCGCATTGCGCCGCTCGCAACGCCCGCCGCCCCTGAACCGGAAACGCCCGCGGCACCGCCTGCCGCAGACGACGACCACGGCTTCGGCATGACGCTGATCTGGGAAGAAGACGTTCCCGAAGAAGGCGTCGCAGAAGTGCATCTGGGGGAAGTTGAAGGCGCAACACCCGCGCCCGACGTGCAATCGACCGCACCCGACACGCGTCCGCTGCCGGACGAAGCGCCAATCGAGCGCGCTGCCGAGCCTGCCGCCGAACCCGCGCAGCAGGCACCTCAACCGGAACCGCCCGCGGCGGCCGCCACGCCCGCCGATCCGTTCCACGGCCTGCCTCCCATCCGCGACCTTGACGACGAGGAAGACGCGTTCGCGGCCGCCATACCCAAGCAGCCGTCGGCCGACTTGCCGGTTGAGCTTGCCGTCTCGCCCACAGCGGTTCCGGTAGCGACAGCGTCCGCGTCCGCGTCCGCGTCGGGAGCCATCGCATCACCAAAGCCCGAGGCGGAAAAGCACGATTCGGTCTGGATGCGCCACGAAACCGATCCGCACACGCTTTTTGCGCCGGTGCCGCGCCGCCATGGTCACGCACGTCGCACGCAAGCCGAGGCCGCCAGCCCGACGCCACAGCGCACGCTGACCGGCGCCCCGCGTCCGCGCAAGGTGCGGGGGCCGAACCACGGTGTCTCTGCCGCGACGCTGGATTTCTTGCGCGCCGCGCAAGCCCGCGACCAAACACGCAAAACGACGGGACGCCGCGCACTGGCGCGCGTTGCGATCGGCGTGCTGGCGGTGACGGCCGTGCTGCAACTGCTCTTCCTGGCCCGCGCCGAGATCGCGCGCCGCGTGCCCTCCACACGGCCGATGTTGGAGGCGATGTGCCAGCCGTTGCATTGCACGATTGCGCCACCGCGTGATCTCGATGCATTGCAGATCGAATCGTCACAACTGCAGCGGCAAGAAGGCGAAGCGTCCGACCAGTACGTGCTGACGGCGACATTGCGCAACCGCGCCGGCGGCCCCATCGCCCTGCCGGCCATCGAGTTGGTCACGACCGACTTGCAAGACCAGCTGCTGTCGCGCCGCGCACTGTTGCCTACCGACTACCTGAACCCGACCGACAGTGCATACGGCAAGTCAGGGCTGCCCGCCCGCGCCGAACTACCGATTCGGGTACGATTCCAGTCACAGCGCCCGACGGCCAATTACCGGGTCCTGATTTTTTACCCCTGAATTTTCACCCCTGGCGTAGAGCCGCTAACAAGACCCTCCTGGCCGGGCATGCCGACGCAGACAGTGCAAGCGGTACGGCAAGGAGGCGACGCCAGGCGGGTTCTGTTAGCGGCTCTTCCCCCAACACGTATCAAAGGAAGGAGTAACACCATGGCAAACGTGACCCTTGGCGGCAACCCGATCGAAGTCGGCGGCCAATTCCCGACCGCAGGCTCGAAGGCCCCGGCATTCACGCTGGTCGGCGCAGACCTGAAAGACGTGTCGCTCGCTGACTTTGCCGGCAAGCGCAAGGTCCTGAACATCGTGCCGAGCCTGGACACCCCGGTGTGCGCCACCTCCACGCGCAAGTTCAACGAAGCCGCTGCCAAGCTGGACAACACGGTCGTGCTGTCCATCTCTGCCGACCTGCCGTTCGCAGCCGGCCGCTTCTGCACCACCGAGGGCATCGCGAATGTGAAGCCGCTGTCGACCTTCCGCGACAAGGGTTTCAAGCAAGCCTACGGCGTCGACATCACGTCGGGCCCGCTGGCTGGCGTGACCGCCCGCGCCGTGGTCGTGCTCGACGCCGACGACACCGTCATGTACTCGCAACTCGTGCCCGAGATCAAGGACGAGCCGAACTACGACGCGGCCCTGTCTGCGCTGAAGTAAGCTGAACTGATTGCATCGAGACCAGCTTCCGGTCTCTCGTTCATCACACGGCCGTCCACTGGGCGGCCGTGTCATATCTGGAGTGCTTCAATATGGCCAGCGTGATCTGCGGCTCGATTGCCTACGACACCATCATGACGTTCGACGGACACTTCCGCGAACACATCCTGCCCGACAAGATCCACATCCTGAACGTTTCCTTCCTGGTGCCGACCATGCGCCGGGAGTTCGGTGGCTGCGCAGGCAACATCGCCTTCACGCTGAAGATGCTCGGCGGCGAGCCCATCATCATGGGCACGGTCGGCCAGGATGCCGGCCCGTATCTGGACTACCTGAAGAAGCTCGGTATCTCGACAGCGCATGTCACGGAGGTTCCGGACACGTTCACCGCGCAGGCGATGATCACGACTGACCGCGACAACAACCAGATCACCGCGTTCCACCCCGGCGCGATGAGCCATTCCAGCATCAATTCGGTCAAGAATGCACTGCCGGCAAGGCTCGGCCTGGTGGGCCCCGACAGCCGCGAAGGCATGCTGCACCACGCCACCCAATTTGCTGAATCCGGCGTGCCTTTTATCTTCGATTTGGGCCAGGCAATGCCGCTGTTTGACGGCGCCGACCTCCGCCACTTCGTTGAACTCGCCAGCTACGTGGTGGTCAATGACTACGAAGCGCAGGTCATGCTGTCACGCACGGGCTACAGTGCGGCAGAACTTGCGCAGCGCGTCGAGGCGTACATCGTCACGCGCGGGGAAGAAGGGGCGGAGATTTACGCCGACGGCAAGCAGTACACTATTCCGGCCGTGCCGGCCGAACGTGTGGTCGACCCGACCGGTTGCGGCGACGCGTTCCGCGGCGGCCTGCTCTACGGCATCGAGAACGGCCTGGACTGGGACACCACCGGTCGACTCGCCAGCCTGATGGGCTCGCTCAAGATCGCTTGCCAGGGCCCGCAGAATCATGGCCTGCCCGTCGACGAGATTGCCCGGCGCTTCGAATCCGCTTTCGGGTACCGGTATCAATAAGGAATAGACATGAAACCCATCTATCGCATCGGCGCCGCGACTCTGCTGGTCGCCGTCCTTGGCCTGCAAGGCTGCGCCATGGGCACCAATTCCAACAGCGCCTACTCCTCTGGTCAGGCGCAGCGCGAGCAGACCGTGCGCTTCGGTACGGTAGATTCCGTGCGCAATGTCGTGATCGACCGTGAGCAGACCGGCGTTGGCACGATTGCCGGCGGCGCGATTGGCGGCATCGGTTCGGCTGCGGCCATCGGGCGCGGCAACGGCTCGGTTGCGGCGGGTGTGCTCGGTGCGATTCTCGGCGGCGTCGCAGGCAGCGCGCTCGAAGGTCAGATGAACAAGCGGCCGGGCCTGGAAATCACCGTCAAGCTCGACAACGGTGAGTACCGCGCCATCACGCAAGACGCGGACGAGGCGTTCCGCCCTGGCGAGCGCGTGCGCCTGCTGTCATCGGGCGGCGTGACGCGCGTCACGCATTGATCGAGAACGCTCGGCCGATAGACCGAGGGGTTCATCGGAAACACCGCATCGGCTTCGTGCCGGTGCGGTTTTTTTATGCCCGAGAGAAACGTATGTGCGACGCTTGCGCCAAGAAAAAGCCCGCCGGGCGTGAGCCGATCGGCGGGCGGTGCAAGACACCAAGGTCTTGCGGACCGGATACGCAGTATCCGATCAGGTGGGCGCGACGTGCGCGCCGCTGTGGCCCCGGAGGATCACCGTCGTAAGAATGACTTACGGACGGTTGCCGGTCGGGAACGGCCATGCCGCAGCCGGGTTCAGCGCGGTCTTGGCAGCGGGTGCAGCAGGTGCAGCGGCCGGAGCAGCAGCGGGCTTGGCGACAGCCTTCTTGGCCGGAGCCTTCTTCGCAGCCTTCTTTGCAGCAGCCTTCTTGGCGGCCGGAGCCTTCTTTGCAGCGGCCTTCTTGGCCGGGGCCTTGGCGGCCGGTTTCTTCTTAGCAGCAGTTGCCATGGGAAACTCCTTCAAGATTGGGTATCGAACTATCGAGATTGAGCAACCCGACCGGCCCGATCCCACGATGCATTGGCACCGCCAGACCAACCGAGCGAGCGATTCATCGGCGCGCCACCAGACAGCAGTCGCACGCTAATGAATTCGGTAGGAAGATCTGCGACTTGCGCGGCGGACACACGCAGCAAGTTGCACGCCCCGGTCGCGCGCACGAGCGCAACCGTAGTCGGCCAGACAGGACACATCCGGCGAGTCTTCATCAATTGAGAGGACCGGGGCATCGTGGCCACACCGGTCGAAATTTGATCTTGCGCGAATCGCTGCGTGGACCACAAAGCCGCTTGCAGCGTGACTTTGCGGACAGCGAAAAACTGGAGAGCGCGCGTTTTCTTTTGGGGGTAGTACGCCCATCCCGACGGGGGGATCGCAGAGACGGCACCGAGTTCAAACAGCCCTGTCGGCGTGGCGTGCATCAAAGTGGTTACGCTCCTCGACTACCTTTCACTTGCCGCTTGGAACTTCATCGTCGTTGATCGCGCGAAGGTTCCTTGCATCGAAGTCAACGTCTTGTCAAGGCGAATCATAATTCGTTTGTGCGGTGATGTTAAGAGATTTATGCAAAAAGCGCGGTGAGTTTTGGTGAAGGATTGCGCTGCGTCTGTGCGTCGCTGCGATTCGCATCGCGCATGCGTGCAGATCGCTCTCGCGAACGCGCATTTTCTTGCGTCGTGACACCACGTTACGGCGTTGCTCCACGTTGACACATGCATCCCGCAAACCCAGTGATCATGCCGGTTTACAGCAACACGCGATGTCGTGTGGATGTACATCGTGAACACGTGCATGCACCTCGCGCGCGTTCGGTATCGTCGCGTGCGTCGACGTGCGCGCTGCGCGATGCGTGTCGAAAAAACCGATGCGTAGATGCGACAACGCACGCGAATTTTTCGCGCTCGACACGTCGATACGCATGCAATCGAAGCGATCGACGCGCGCTTATCGACGTGTTGAGCGTGTCGACAACGCCGCTGACACGCATCTCGACCACCGTCGATGCGCGCTGCGCGAAGTCGATGCGATTGCGATGGTCACCAGCGTGCATGCAGGTGCCGCAAATCGCGTGCCGCGCATCCGATGGGCGAGGTGGCGACGATATGGCCAACGCATCGATGCATGCGTGAGCGCGAATCGCATCGACGCGTCCGATACAGATATCGATGCGTGCGACACCGGCGCCCAGGCGTGATGATGGCGAACTGCGGGCGAGCACGACCGCGCAACCGCGACATGCGCTGTGTGAAAACCGATCGCCGATCGCGGGAAAACCCTGCTCAGCAACCGCTGAAAAGTTCACGCAACAGCGTTTGAAACGACGCTGTTTTACGACGATAGAAGGATTGTTCTACGGCAATCCGCAGGCCATTTTTGCTGCGATCTTATCGCCCGAAGAATGGCTTGCAGTCAAGTTTCATTCTGAATTGAGTTCCTAAATTGCTGCAACTGCATATTTGGGTGTCAGGTTGCCGCTGATTGTCACGCCATTCGGTTTCACTTCACGATCCGCTCACCACATCAGCACGGCATCGATCGCGCGATATGGCACGGGCCTGCGCGTGGCACGTGAGAAGACAGGGAGGTCGTCGCCAACCCCACACGCCTGGCGACGACAAACCCGATGAGCAAAGAGCGCAAGACAGAAGGGGTCCAACACAAGCGTTCTGTTTTGAGTCGTGGAGGCACAAGATGCGCGATCGAGCGTTCTTGTCAAAATCGAATCCGCCGAAGCGCGGAGTGGTCCTGCAGTGCGTGCTGGCGACGGCATCGCTCGCCATGTTGGCCGGTTGCGCGAATTCGGGCAGCGGCGACATGGGTACGTCGCTTGGCGGCGGCAGCGATTCGCAGTCCAAGCCGGCGATCGCGGCATCGACGTCGCCGACGTGGTCGAACGGCAACAGCAGCAATGCAACGGGTAGCACCGGATCGACCGGCAGCACGCCCATCGCGACGCTGACCGGCCCGGTCGAGCAGGTGACGACCACCACCATCACCGCCATCGTGCCGCTCACGAGCACGCTGACTTCCACCACGCAAACGCTGGGTGCGGCCACCGGCCTTGGTGCGCCGGTGAGCAACGTGTTGTCGACGTTGGGCAGTGCGCTCGGCAGCGAGGGCAGCACGATCAAGACGGCCGGCAAGGGCGATGCGCTGGTGTCGACGCTGGGCAATACGGTCAGCGCGCTTGGCTCGCTCACCAGCGGGTTGTCGACGATGGTCGCACCGGCGGCGCCGTCTGCATCGGGCGGTGCATCGGGCGGTGCGTTGGGTGGTGCGTTGCCCGGTGCGCTCGGCGGTGCGCTGGCGCCCGTTACGACGGCAGTCGGTTCGCTGACAGCGGGGTTGCCAGGCATCAGTGCGCTTGGCTCGGTTGGCACAGCCGGCGGTGGCGGCACGGCCGCGACGGGTCCGCTGGGCGGATTGGGCAGCGTCGGCACAACGGTGGGCGGATTGGTTGGCGGTGTGCTGTCGGGTGTGACATCCGGCGCGCATCACTGATCACTGCTCTGTAAAACTTTCTTTGCATTCGACGGCAAACGCAGGCGGATGCTACCCGCTGGACGCCAGATGCGCGTTCTTCTGACCCGGCGGTGACACGCGGTACGGGCCGCGCTTACAAGGAGACTCACCATGAAAATTCAGAACCCGCTCCACACTTCTTCTTCCACTTCGTTGTCCGCCGCTTCGGCGTCGCGCACGCTGCTGGCAGCGGCTGCAGTGGCCGTGCTGACGCTGGCCGGTTGTGCTTCGGGCGGCAACCCGAACGGCGATACGACGCCGTCATCGTCGGCCAACAACAATCCGGGCGCGGTGCCGGTCGGCAACGTTGCCAGCGGCGGCGGCAACGTCGTCACGCAGACGGGCAAGACCGTCAGCGACCTTGGCACGACGATCGGCACGGCGTCGGTACCCGTTATCGGCGGCACGGCGGCGCAGAAGGATCTGGGAGCGACGGTCACCTCCGCCGGCAACACGGTCCAGACGTTGGGCGCCGGTATCAGCAACGGGCTGGGCAAGATCGGCTCGACGCCCGACCCGGTCGGTACCACGGTGCAGAGTTCGGGTGATGTGATCCGCTCCGCCGGCGTGACGGTCGGCAACGCGGGGCAGACCGTCTCGGATCTGGGTGCCGCCGGCAGCCCGCTGGCGCCGCTGAATCCGGTGACGTCGCCGGTGGGCAGCGGTGTGTCTGCGCTGGGTCAGGTGATGCAGGGTGCCGGCGGGCTCGTCACGATTGGCACGTCGAGCGGCCCGGTGCAGCAGATCACGCAGCAGACCAGCAACGCGATCGTGCCGTTGTCGTCGCAGGTCGCGCAGGGCACGCAGGCGGTCGGCAGCACGACGATGCTCGGCGGGCCGCTGGCCGGTGCGCTAAACACGGTTGGCGGTGGCCTTCAGAGCGCTGGCGCGCAAGTCGGCGCGGCCGGCGGCAACCCGCTCACGCGTGACGTGGGCGGTGTGGTCGGCGCCGCTGGCGGCACGGTGGCCAGCGCCGGCGGATTGATCAACGGCGGCAGCGGCGGCTCGGCGAATCCGTTGGCACCGATCACGGGCGCGCTCGGTGGCGGCCTCGGCGGCGGCAGCAATCCGCTGGCTCCGGTAACGAGCGCACTGACCGGCGCTGCCGGCAGCGGCAACCCGCTCGCCCCAATCACGAATGCGCTGGGTGGCGTCACGAACGCCGCCGGCGGCTCCGGCAGCAATCCGCTGTCACCCCTGACCGGTGCGTTGAGCGCGCATTGATCCCTGCGCCGACATCATCGATCAGCCCTCACCGATTTTTTTGACTGACAACAAGGAGACTCCACGATGCAACATACCCCCTACGCTCTCGCGCGCCTGGCTGGCGCACTGGCCCTCGCTCTGGCAGCCGGCAGCGCCTTCGCGCAAGCCAGCCCCGCCGGCACCTGGAAGACCATCGACGACAACACGGGCAAACAGAAAGGCGAAGTGACGATCGTCGATAACGGCGGCACGTTCACGGGCAAGGTCAGCAAGATCCTGGTGCCCGGCGACGAGAACAAGACCTGCACCAAGTGCACGGACGACCGCAAGGACCAGCCGATCAAGGGCCTGACGATCCTGACGGGTCTGAAGCCGAACGGCAACAACAACTGGGATGGCGGCCAGATCCTGGACCCGGAAAACGGCAAGGTCTACAGCGCCAAGATGTCGCTGTCGGAAGACGGTCAGAAACTGAATGTGCGCGGCTTCCTGGGCATCAGCCTGCTGGGCCGTACGCAGACCTGGATTCGCGAGCAATGATCGCCCGCCGATAACGACACCTCCCAACGCGCGGCGGTGCCCCCTCCTTGCGGGTGGGGCGCCGTCTCTTCAGGCGCCGGTGCAAGCCGGCGCCTTCTTTTTGCGGAAATCCGCACACTGCGCGCACGCCATCTCCACTAAAGAAGGCCACTCCATCGCCGTTACACCGATGCGGAGTCGTCAAACAATAAGTGGAGAAAACACGACATGCGACAGTGGACACTCAAAGCAAAGCTGCGCCTCGCGCTGGCCCTGATGTGGCTGGGGCTGATCGGCGTCGGGATCTGGAGCGCGATGGAGACCCGCGCGACCATGCTCGACGAACGCAAGGCCGGCCTGCAGAACCTCGTAGATGCCGCCGAGGGCATCGCCAAGCTGTATCACGGCCGCGCGCAATCGGGCGCCATGACCGAAGCTGATGCCAAGAAAGCCGCGCTGTCGACGCTCGCCTCGATGCGCTTCGGCACCACGGGCTATCTGTTCGTGGTCGATTCACAGTTCATCCTGCTGATGCACCCGACGCTGGCGGACATGGTCGGCAAGAGCACCGCGGGCTTCAAGGACCCGACCGGCAAACCGGTCTATCCGACCATCGTCAACGCCGCCAAAGACAAGGGCTTCGGCTTTGCCGAATACCAGGGTCGCCTGCCCGGCAGCGAGACCGCATTGCCGAAGATCGGCTACGTGAAGCACTTTGCGCCATGGGACTGGAATCTCTCCAGCGCGGTCTTTCTGCAGGAAGTGGATGCGGCGTATCGCCATTCACTCGTCGCGAACCTGATCGTCATTCTGCTGGTGGGCGGCGCGGTGTCGCTGGCCATGTCGCTCATCATCCGCAACGTGCAGCGCGGACTGGGCGGCGAGCCGGGCTACGCCACGGAGGTCGCACGGCGCATTGCCGGCGGTGATCTGGCCGTGCAGGTCCAAACCCGCTCCGGCGACCGCGACAGCATGCTGGTCGCCATGGCGCAGATGCAGCAGCAACTGACCGGCACCATCGGCCATATCAAGACATCGGCGGACTCGATCGCGAGTGCCACCAAGCAGATCGCCGCCGGCAACGCCGATCTGTCGCAACGCACGGAAGAGCAGGCTTCGTCGCTGGAAGAAACCGCGTCGAGCATGGAAGAGCTGACGAGCATCGTGCGTCAGAACGCCGACAACGCGCGCCAGGCCAGCACGCTGGCCGTCAACGCGTCGGACATCGCAGTCAAGGGCGGCGAGGTGGTCGGCCGCGTGATCGACACCATGGCCGGCATCAACGAAAGCAGCAAGAAGATCGCGGACATCATCGGCGTGATTGAAGGCATTGCCTTTCAGACGAACATCCTGGCGCTGAACGCGGCGGTCGAGGCCGCGCGCGCCGGCGAACAGGGCCGCGGCTTTGCCGTTGTGGCCGGCGAGGTGCGCAACCTGGCGCAGCGCTCGGCCGGGGCGGCCAAGGAGATCAAGGAACTCATCGGCGATTCGGTCGGCCGCGTGGAAAACGGCACCACGTTGGTGGCCGAAGCGGGCAACGTGATTGACGAGGTGGTGGTCGCGGTCAAACGCGTGACGGACATCATGGGCGAGATCAGCTCGGCCTCCGAAGAACAAAGCGCCGGCATCGAGCAGGTCAACCAGGCCGTGAACCAGATGGACGAGGTGACGCAGCAGAACGCCGCACTGGTCGAGCAAGCGGCCGCCGCTGCGCTGTCGCTGGAAGAACAGGCGCAGGTGCTGCGCGACGCGGTGGCGTCGTTCCGCACCGCCTGATCGCCGAGATTTCATGCGCTATTCCCCAACGATGGGAGGGGCGCCGCGCCGTTCTCTGGTGTGTCGCATGGTGCTATGCTGCGCGCCAGAGAGTTGACAAAACAAAGTTGGAATAGCCATGCCCGAGCGCAACCGGCCGCCATTGAGGGGCCTTTTTGGCGCGATTGCCGGGTCGACCACCAGCGCCTATGCCGCAGCAGGAGACACTGCCGGCGACGCCCATGAGCCGATGTCCGGCGGCCGCCCCAGTGCGGTGCGCGATGTCGCCGCACAAGATCTGGCCAGCGACACCGCGCTGTGGCGCTTTGCGCTGGCCGCAGAGCACGGTGGCCGAGCGCCCCACCCCGACGCCACCTTGCGCGACGATCTGTCCGTCCTGCGCATCCTGCGCCACGCTGATGGCCTGCGCCTGCTCAGGCAAGGATTGCGCAGTGCGTTCCCGGGGTCGGCCCTGCGCCTGACCACCTTCTGGCCCGAAGAACAGCCGCATGCGTACCCGGCTCGCACGGAAGCCCGCCCAGCGGAATTCGGCGATCTGCTCGTGCTGCTGCGCCTGCGCGGCGCGGTGCCCACGCTCGATTGCCGCGCGCTGTTTCTCACCAGCCGCCGCATCGACCAGCCCGACGATGCGCTCGACAAGCACCATGCGCTGCCGCAGATCAACCTGTACGAAGGCTGGCCCGACTTCAACGTCTATGCGCGTTCGCCGATCAAGTCGCGCAACGCAACCTTCCTGGGCAAGTTCGACCTGTCGGCTGAGCTGGACCCGCTGCGCCGCGTTGGCCGCGACCAGCGACAGTGGCGCTACCTGACACCCTGCACGGGCCTGCAGCAGTACGCGCAATGGCCCGGCGCCCGACCGGCCTCGCCGCTGCAATGGCGCTGGCCTTCCGGCCCGCACGCCAGCGGCGCACAGGCCAGCTCCGGATCGTTCACCGGCCTGCTGCGCCAGCTCGCCCGCCCGGAAGGTCCCGGCGAGGACTGCTCCGCCGGCACCGACGTGCCGACGTGGGGCCGCCTCATCAACAAACTGCTCGACCACAGCTGGGAAGTCGCCCCGAGCCACGCGCTCAAGAGCGGCAATATCAGCTCGCTGGCGTTCTGGACGCGGCTGCGCGGCTTCCTGACAGCGGAATACCTGCTCGGCTCGCACTCGTTGCAGAAGGGCTTTGGCGCGTCGTTGCAGTTCGAGATGGCCAACGGCCTGCAGGACATCGCCCGCGACGACTGGACGGCCACCACCGGCTTCGACCCCGAAGACCTCGACGTGCCTGGCGTGCGCGGCACGCTGCAGCGCATCGCGGCGTCCAGACTGGCCGTCTTCGGCATGAGCGCCGAAGACCCGGCACCGCTCGCCGCCCCGCGCCCGCAGCGCGGCGTGACCCCGCGCCCCGATGGCGAACGCGAAGGCCTGCGCGTGTTGCTGATCGACGTGATCCGCCCCAGCGCAGCCGCCCTGTAAGCCCGCCAATTCGATAAAAAGCGACGCCCGCGCCGCCGAGAACGCAACGATTTCTCGATGGCGCGCGGCTATGCTGTGGCGTTCCCCTGCCGCGCCTCCTGCCGCGCCTGCGCTGTTGCCCATGTCTTCCGCTGCTCCCGCCTCCGCCGCTTCCACCACGATCACCTCACCCTGGATGCCCATCCTTGCGCTGATGGGCTCGATGGCCTCCGTGTGCCTCGGTAACTCGTTTGCCAAGACGCTGTTTCCGGTGCTGGGTGCCGCGGGCACGGTCACGTATCGCGTGACCATTGGCGCGGTGATCCTGCTGGCGTTCTGGCGGCCGTGGCGCCTGCACCTGAGCCGCGCGGATGCCGGCCGCATCGCGCTGTACGGCGTCACGCTGGCGAGCATGAACCTGCTGTTCTACCTGTCGCTGCAGCGGTTGCCGATCGGCATCGCGATCGCCATCGAGTTCACGGGGCCGTTGGTGCTGGCCGTGCTGCTGTCGCGCCGCGCGCTGGATTTCGTGTGGATCGGGCTGGCGGTGGTTGGCTTGCTCATGCTGACGGTGGCCGACAGGTCGGTCGGTCAGGTCGACCACCTGGGCGCGGCGTATGCGCTGGCCGCCGGTGTGTGCTGGGCGCTCTACATCCTGACCGGCAAGAACCTCGGCGGTCTGCATGCGGGCCAGGCCACGTCGATCGGCATGCTGGTCGGTGCGCTGTTTGCGATCCCGTTTGGGGTGGCGCAGGCAGGGTCGGCGCTGCTCGCTCCATCGCTCATTCTGGCGGGACTGGGCATCGGGCTGCTGTCGAGCGCGATCCCGTATTCGTTGGAGATGGTGGCGCTCAAGCATCTGCCGGGCAAGACGTTTTCCGTGCTGCTGAGCCTGGAGCCCGCCATTGGCGCGCTGGCGGGGGCAATCGTGCTGCACGAGCAACTGACCGGGCGCCAGTGGGTGGCGATCCTGGCCATCATCGCTGCGTCGGCAGGATGTGCACTGACGGTGCGGGCGCCCAAGCCTTCTCCGGATCCTGCCGGCGTCGCCTGACGCCTAGCCGGAAAACCGCGCCAGCGCTTGCAGAACCGCCATGCGTGTCTGCGCGTAGACCATTCCCTTCCATTCGGGCACATCGCAATAAAACGCATCACGCAACGCCTGGCGGATGCCGGCCCGCTGCGCGGCGCCCTGCTCCGGGTGGCGATACAGCCAATGGTCGGCACGCAGCGCCTGCAGCACCGCCAGCGGCGCGAGCGTGCCGAACTCCAGCGTGACGCAGGTCTTCTCGACGCCGGGCAGCAGTTCGTAGGCGATGCCCACCAGATCGCCCTTGACGACTGACGAGACCGAACCCGCTGCCGCAATCGGCCGAACATCGGCGCCCCAGGTGCGCATGGCGCGCTCCAGTTCGGCAGGATCTGGACTGTTGAAGATCTTCTCGCCGTGACCGTAGTGGCCGAGTCCGGTATGCAGGTCGATCCATACCAAGTGCGACATGCCGGCCGCATGTCGGGACACGATTCCGCGCATCTGCAGCGTGCTCCAGCATGGCGCGCTGCCGCCGTAGAACATGCCGTCCGGCACGCGGTATTGGCCGCTCGTCGCGGCGTCTTGCAGGGCTTTCTCGCCGCGGGTGACCATGTAGTGCTGCAGCGCTGCCTGGTCAGCCTGACTGGGCGGCCATGTGTGCGGCAGCAGGAGCCGATCGACTTCAAGATAGGCCGGATTCGCCGAAGCGGTCTCCGTAAAGTCGACGCTGTTGCGGTTCAGGTCAACGTTGTCTTCATTCACGCGCCGCAGGTGCGCAAACCCGTACGGATTGACCGCGTGCACCAGCAGCAGCGCGACCTTTGCAGCCGCCAGCCGTGCGAAGAGTTCGTCGTCTTGCAGCAAGCCCGTCTGGCAACCGGAGCCGCAGAACCCCTCCACGCCATGGACGCCGGAGGTGACGATCAGCAGCGCTTGGGCCTGCGCCGGCGCAAGCAGCGCGGTGTCGATGGAAAGCTGCTCGCCGGACGGCCCGACCACATCCGGATGCAGATGGCGCTCGATGCGGAGCCTGCGGGTCTGAGCGGCGGCGAGGAACTTGCCGCGCGCTTCATCGTAGGTCTGCGAGAAGAAAGCTTCGACCGTCATGGCGGGGATCCGGGGGCAGTGGTAGCCGCAGCGTGCCATGCCCGACAGGCGCGGCGCAACCGCACAAACGTGAATCGACCACCCCAAAATGCAAACAGGCGACGCATGGTGCGTCGCCTGTCTACATTGATGCCGGGGGTCGAGCCGAGTGTCGAGCCGGTGGCCGTTCACGGACACATAGATTGAGATTCCGATCTCCATAAAAACAAGGGGCTAGAAAAATCTCAGACAAATCGTGGGGATTGATCGTGACAGTTGACCTGAGATTCCGCGACTCCCAGGACACATATGCTGAGATTTGGCATGGAAGGCGCGATTACAGGAAGTCTCACCTCTTCTGTCACAGCCGTCACCTCGACAAGGCTCGCGCTACAGACGTATACATATAGAGCAGTACGTTTTGTTGAAACGGCTGGTGCGGGTTCTACAATCGTATCGAGTCGCCCGCAACGGGAGAGACCATGCGCAAAATCCTGACCAAGAAAGTCAACGCGTCTGCCTTTGGTCGGTCGCGCAGGAAGACTTTCGAGGCAGCCGTCAGGGTCGTGGCAGCCTGCGTCGACGCAAGGCGTATCAACGTGACCCCCATCTCCATCTTCAGCAGGCACCACGTTGCTTTGTTCAAGAGGATCCGAGCTGGCTCAGTGGAAGTAGTCATTCATCGTGGGGAACCGTTCGTTATTCTGGGGATGAATCAGGTTCTCGCCTTAGTTGCAGACCAGAGCGTGGGACGTGCCGGCGCAGCGGAAATGCTCGCTGGACTGCCCCCCGTCCGCCCGTCGACGTCGGTCCCGAGACACGCTCGGAGCCGTCATAGGGTGCCACGATTGCGCACTTGAACAACAGACCAATGTCACTCTCAATCGGCCCCTTGCATGGTGCGGCCGCCTCGATACAACGGCAGTATGGTCAGAGAGGGCTAGCCGTTATCCCTACGCCCAACCCGGATTTAGAGGACTTCATGCGTGAATATCGAACCCGCACTATCAGCGAAGTGGTTGCAAGTACCTGCAATCGGTGTCAGCGTCACCTGAGCGCAGACGAGCCTGGTGAGTGGCAGGAACGGCTGTCGTTCGACCATTCCTGCGGTTTCGATTCCGTGTTTGGCGACGGCAATACGATCAGCCTCGATCTATGTCAGCACTGTGTGCAGGAGGTGCTAGGCGAGTGGTTGCGAATCACAAAGTCAGCTGACATCGGTGGCCCGAACACGCTCGCACAAGCGCTGATGGACATGCCAGATGCCGGAGAAGATGCCGACTTTGCACGCAACCCGTGCGATACGCCGCGCGAATCTGCGAAGAAATACGAAGCCCCCGCCAAATCGATGCATGCACCGGGGGAATCCAGCGAGAAAGAACAGAAGCGCAATTGAGCGCTTGGAAATCTGGCCAAAGCCGCACTTCAGCGGGCCATCGAATGAGCCGGCGGCTTGCCCAGGACGGCGACATAATGCCCAGGGGTCAAACTGGGGGACGACCACCAGGCCCGCCAATTGCCCGAACACGAGGGTGTTCTTGGATCCTCGCGACTCTGTACTCAACGCGTCGGCTGCTGCCGCCAAGAAGGCGAGCAGTGTGGTTCGCTAACGTATAGCGATCAAGCCGCAGCCGGATCAGTTCGTTGTGCCCGAGACAGTTGAGTGCATTCAGCCCCCTGCAGGACAGGGAACTTCTCCATGAAGTCCTTCAAGGAGTTTTAGCGGTCTATGGAATGATCGTCGACCACCACGCCGGCACGTTTTCGTGTTGGGCCAGTACCGAACCGGTCTTTATGATGGCTACGGGCCGATGGGTATGCTGCCCGTCGTCACGATCCCGTGAGTTATCAAAGAACATCGCCAAGTGTACGATTTGTAGAGCTTTCTGCGCGTTGGCGAAGACGCGCGTGAACCGCATTTGCTGAACGTCGGAAGGTACGTCATGCCCTCCCGTCGCAACTCGACGGTGAACGCGCTCTTGGGCAAGATCGACGTCATTTACACCAACAAACAGCATCACAACGTAGTAGCCTGCGTCCACTCCACGTTGCAATTCGGCGAGCTTGTAACCGTACGCGTCCGAAAACACAGTTTCGTAAACGAAATGGCATTGCGCACCAGGGTGAGCAGATAATTTCAGTCCGCGACGACGCGTTGCTTCGGATTGCGCCAGACGGGCAGTCTCCGGCGTCTGCGGAGCATTCGGATCGTCCTGCGCCGCCTCGTTCAGCTCACGCTCAATCTCGTCGGCGTTGATGTACTCAGCCTCCAACGCGCCCTCGAGCATCGGCTCGAGCAATTGACGCCACAGCGTGGTCTTGCCCGCCCCATTGGGACCGGCGATCATGACCATCACTGGTTTAGTTCCCGCGCCTGCGCTGAGCTCGTCAAGGAACGCGTTGAAAAGCTGCTCACCCGTCAATCCAGATCCATCCCGAACTTGCCCGCGTTCTTCCGCAGGTTTTCGATACTCTTCTTCAATGCGACGTGTTGCTCAGCGCGATGCTGCTGGATACGCGTGGCTGGGTTGGTCGCTCGCGCCAGCAGTTCATACACCTGCGCGAATTCGCCAGAATCCAGCTGAGATGCACTGAGCATCTGTAACAGCGTCGTGTTTCGCCCTGGAATTGGTTCGACCAAGTATTTTCCTGCCAGCGGTGCATAGTTGCCCCATTGCTTGGCGAGCTGGTACAAGCGCCACAAGCGGGTGCGATTGGACAGATTGAGTTTTTCCATCCGTTCGGTGCGCAGCCATGCGTAGACTGTGATGCGCTCGATATGCAGGACTTGTGCGAGTTGTGTGACGTTGAGCCCGAAAGCCCGGCGCAATTCCTCCACCATCTCAGCCGGCGTTGTCAGCGTCGGTTCGGACTGACGCTGCAAGGAACCGAGTTTGAAAGGTAGTGGCACAGCAGCGTTGATGCTTGTCCCAAGGTATTGCCGGATGTCGTTAAGATCGATGACGACGGTCGGCACTGCCGTGCCACAGTCGACCAATATGGCTGTCACCTGCCGAACACTGGTGGCCCCGGATTGATGCCACATCGCGTTGGATCCGATCGTCCTACCCAACTTCGCGTCACGCTCGGAAGCGTAAATCATGCATTGTCTCCTCTCGCTGCTTCGGGACCCCATTCGCACCGCGCCAGCGGCGTAATCATGGCGCGAAACGCCGACGATACGTCGGTGTGCATTTGGGTAAACAGCTGGCTCAGTGTCGCCCGATCGGCCCGGTGCTCGCCGTCAACCCATCGGTCGCTATCAATCACGCCGCACTCTCCAGGCGCTGGCGCCGACTGCTGACGCGGACTCAGCATTCCCTGCAAGTCCATCGGCAACGACGGCACGCCAAATCCACGCATGAACTGCAGGCGCATTCTGCCGGCGGGATAGGCGACGTCCACCATGGAAACGTGTAGATCTGGCCCGCGCATAGCGCCAGGCAGCTTTGGCATCTCGTTCAGGTTCCATGGCGCGTTGACATAGTCTTCTGGCCTCCGGCCATGCTGAGGCACCAGAAAATCGACGTAGCGCAGGCCGAGTCGCGTTACGGTGCTCACCTGTACATCATCGAGTGCATTGGTGATGTCGAGCCACGCCTCCCGAAAGTGAGACGAGTCAACGTACGACGTAACGGCATACGTGAGCGCACCTTGCTGCACACGAACCATCGCGTCCACGTCGTTATTGACGAGGTCGTAAGCAACCTCATGGGTAGCCCGCGGCAGGCTGGGCGCCGCATCAAGATTGATCTCGATACTCACGCCAGTGGTCTGACTAATAGTCGGAAAGTGAGCTCCGATCCGCTTCACGATCGCGTCGCGCAAATGTTCCGGAGCTGCTGCCGCATTCGGTAGAAATCGAACCTGGGCGAGTACAAAAACCAAGGGCGCGTTCGCCCACTGCCCCTTGCGGGGGGTGGTATCGCTAACCAAACAGCCTCCTTTCTCAATGATCCAAAACAAGATTTTACACGGGACTTTACACCTAACAGAACATCTGACACACTGATATCATCTTACACAAGATCTAACAGTCCGATCTGTTTGATGGGAGTCACGCCATGACTAATGCAGCGCAGCACGCGACGAAAATCATCATCAATCTCGACGAAATCGAGGTGCACCAGGAGAAGCTGACATATGCGCAGCTGGTGCACCTGGCCTACCCGCAGGATCCGCCTGCGGATACGTCGGATTTCATCTACACAGTCACGGTCACCTACCCGGACGGGGAAAGCCTCTCGCTGGCGCGGGGAGATAAGCCAGTGCTGGTCAAGGAAGGGATGGTGTGCCATGTCCGCAAAACCGGTCGTTCTTGACTCAGTGCTCGCACCGTTCCTTGCGGCGGGGCTGCGAGTAACGGTGCAGGGGGCGCACCTGCTTCTGCACGACGTGCCCGTGGTCGACAACCAGAGGCAACTGCGGCTGGGCACCCTCGTCGCGACGCTCGTCTATACCGACAGCCAGGTGACACCACCGGCGACCCATCAAGCGTGGTTCGATGGCCCGTTCCCTTGCTTCGCGAACGGCTCCACGATGGAGCAGTTGCGACACACGGACGTGGCGGGGGGAATCGTGGCTCCTGGCGTTCCGGCCAAGTTCTTCTTCTCGAACAAGGATGACGGCTGGACGAGTTACGCCACCCACTTTGACCAACTGATGCACTACTGGCGGATCATCACGGACCAAGCGCGAGTAATTGATCCAGACTGCACCCGCCCCTTGGGTCCTGGGTCGTCGCTGGTGGCACCTCGAACGGACCCATTCCGCTATCCGGACGCCTGCTCAGCGCGCGGAAACTTCGTGATGGTCTCAGAGCGGCTAGCGAATCTCCGCATTGCAATCGTGGGGCTGGGCGGGACGGGGTCCTATGTGCTCGACCAAGTAGCCAAGACGCCGGTACGTGAGATCCACCTGTTCGACGGCGATGTCTTCGAGGTCCACAACGCCTTCCGGGCGCCCGCGGCAGCCAGTGAATCTGATTTCGGCAAGACCAAGGTTGCGTACTTCTCCGCGCTGTATGAACCTATGCGGACAAGCATCATCGAACATCCTGCGTACGTGACGGAAGTCAATGTTGGACTGCTCGGGCAGTTTGACTTCGTGTTCGTCTGTGTAGACAAGGGGCCCGCGCGGAGATTGATCTGCTCCCATCTCATCGACCAGGGCGTGCCCTTTATCGACTGTGGTATGGACATGTCGCTGTCTACCGCGCAGCAGATCTTTGGTACGTGTCGAGTCACAATAGCCACGCCAGCAAGGAACAAGCACTTCTTCGATCGCGCTCCAACGATGGAAGATGCCGGTGATGCGCTGTACGACCAGAACATTCAGATTGCTGACGCCAACGCCCTCAACGCTATCCTCGCCGTCATGCGTTGGAAGCAGCACTTCGGCTTCTATGCGATGAATTGGGACTGGCACCACCTCGAATTTGCCACCAGTGCGATGGCTTTGGCGAGGGCCGAGAGATCAGAGGGAACGGATGCGAATTGACCGAATCACGCCAGAGCTGGTCGAACTTGCGCCCCGGGTGTTGCAACCAGGGCGACTCTACATCAGCGAGAAGTACCAAGCGGCTGTACACCTCTGCTGCTGCGGATGCGGAGAAAAGGTCGTGACCCCGCTCTCGCCTGCGGAATGGCAGATTAAGTTGACAAATGGGCGCGCTACGCTGCATCCCTCGATCGGGAATTGGTCGATGGCCTGTCAGTCGCATTACTTCATCCGCGGCAACCAAGTGGTCTGGAGCGGGCAACTGTCGAAGAGGCAGATCAAGGCCGTCTTTGAACGTGACTTGCGGGATCTGCAAGCGATGCATCGTGGCACCGAGGAGCCGCGTGCGAAAGAGCTGGGCGCCCCAAGTCCCGCCACGTTTGAGCATGAACGGCCGTGCACCGGTTGGCGCGCGCGACTAAAGGCGTTCTGGCAATGGCTGACTCGCTGATCCCCTGGGACGCGCCGGAAATCCGCTGCGGGACAACTGATACCCTTGCGTCTAGACAACGTCGAGGGCCGTACGCTTCATGATTCGTCCTTCTCCCTAAGTTTCGATGGGCCGCCGCCTTGCTTGATAGGACCGGGTTGCTCTTTCGGGCGCTCTAGGCTCTCGTCCCTGCTGTTGTAGCCACCAGCCGCACCGGCCGATTTCCGCAAATGTCGACGCAGGTCGCCGGATCCAGAGGTTTTCCATCGCCGCTATGGGTTCCACCCAAGTCTGTGCCGCAGCCCCCGCTATCTGTACCACCACCGCTGGACTTGGAATTGTCTGAGGTAGACGTTCCCGATTTCGTTTCTAGATTCACTGGCTTCACGCCATCGCCCCGCATATGCAGATGCCACGGCGAGCATCACCAGCATCGGAATTATTTTTTCATCCCTCCCTGTTGTCGCGCAGAGTGCGCAAGGCTTCCAGATCGGCCCACATGACAACACACCCTCTCATACTGACTCGCACTTACCGCACCTTAGTTGCGGACCGGCAGGCTGCGAGTCAAGAACTCAGACCGAGATCGAGCCGCCCCTCGCAGGGACTCAACAGGACGTCTAACTCACGGCGGTTGGCCGGACTCCTACCCCCTCCAGTTTGCGAATGTCCGCGAGCGCGTAGAACTTGACGCTACGCGCTTTCCCGAACGTCACCGACTGGATCTCACCGCGGCTCTCCAGATTGGGGAGGTGACCCCGGTGGCTTCCGAGCAAGCCGCCAGCCTCCTCCGCAGTGAGGTACTCCGCCCGCATTTCTTGCAGGCGTTCAATGTCCGCACGGTGAATACGTCGCGAGACCGTCAGATTCACCACAGGAAGAAGCCCGGACTGGATGTATGTCACTTCCAGCGCCCTTTTTCCCACACCAAGGATTGCCGAGACGGCTTCTACGGGCACGAGCTCCGGGTCATCCAGCATTGCCTTGAAGCGTTGTACGGATCGCCTTGTCACCAGCACAGACCTGGATAGGCCCTTCACTTCCCGCAGATGATGGTCCACCACCAGGCGCTTGGCGGTCTGGACGCTGACGCCGATCAGCTCCGCAGCGTCTGCAAGAGGCATCTCTAAGCGTTCTCTCTTGACGCCTTCGCCAGCCGGCTTACGCCCCGTAGACGTCGGGTACCCCTTCAAGCTACGCAACGTGTCGAGATCAAGGCGATCAACGCGGTCTCGCTCGAACATGTAGACGAGACTGCCATCAATTTTTGGACCCGCAACGGCTGGCACACCAAGCGCCATCAGCCTTTCCGCCGTGCTGGTTACACCGGTATTGGCGCGCTTGGCGACCTCTCCGGCAAAAACATACTTCCGAGCGAAACGCTCGACCACGCCTTGACTGGTTACAAGCCGCTTCCGATTGGCTCCGTCCCTATCCCGATACTCAAGCCATCCCGCCCTTGCAAGAAAGCGAACAACCTCAGGATAGGTGCCCAGGATTTCGGCGACCTTTTCGACGCCGATCTCATCGGTGCTGTCAGGGGCCGGATTCCGTGGCGTCGCATGGACGGAACGAAGACTGCTGAGCCCGGCGCTCAAATCATATCCAGCGCTGTGCTCGCGCCCTTCGGTAATCGCCCTGAGTACCGATGCCACACCGCGCGTGACAGCCCGCGAAGCGCAGGTCGACTCGGCCAGGTTTGCGGTCAAGGCGCTCAGCATTGCGTTCGCCGCGACGGCGCTGTATCCGCCCCTGCCGATTTTCAGTTGATATGCTTCCAAGACTCCATCTCTCTCCAGCTTCGTCAACTGACTGGCACTAAGTCCGAGAGCGAGCTGGATCTGCTTGCTTGATAATCTTCGTTCGCATTGGTCAGCGCCGACCGACCTCTCGCCTGATGTCGAGCGAAGAATCTCCAGTGCCAACGCCCGTACCGTATTGGATGCCGCCTCCAGGAGGGGAAGCAGCGTGATACGCGGGTGCCAGGGCGAGTTATGCACTAGCGCTTGGACCTCGGTTGACACAACGCCCTCCTCGCCCCATCGGCGCGCGCTGCTGAGCAACTCCAAGAAACCATCACGGTGCTCCAGCGCAAAGAGAGCAGCGACACACGCCGCAGCCTCGCCAGCTCGCGGCTCCCCAGCGCGCATCTCGCCCATCCACCAGTCTACGGCCGACTTATCGGCCAGCACCGGTTGGGCATCGGCAAGATTGGCTCCGCACCTGCAAGTGCAAAGCGAACCACGCAGAGGAGACAGTGCCTTCTTGCATGCGTGGCAGTCTCGTAGCATGTACACCGAATGCACTTGGCATACCAAGTAAGGTTCGAGCGCCCAGTGCTTCCGGAAATAGCGCTGCTCGGCAAGGCAGATTGGGCAGTATGCGCGGCAGTCCTCGGAGAAGAATCGCTCTCCATACGGGACACCATCAATCAGTCGCGGGGTTTCCGCGGTGGGCCCCACACGCTCAAAGCTCAATGAGAGGGCATTCGGATCGCCGACTCCACACAACTGGAGAATCTCTGCGTAGCGATCCGCGCGCGTATAGGCCGCTGTGATCCACCCCTCATCCGCCTTGCCAGCAAAATGACCGTCAATCATCGCGGTCACGCTCGGAAACCCATTTCCTTCGGCGATGCGTATCAAGTACCCCGCGGGTGACTCGTCGGGAAACGGAATGGGACGAACTGGAAGTTTGCGCCCCATGTCACCCCCGAAACGCTGCAGCCAAAGTCGGGCCGCTCATCGTGAACGGGTTCTGCTTGGTCACGGACAGCGCCGCAAATATGCCGGTGTCCCAGACAGATGCCAAATCCGTCTTGGTGATGACATCACGCCCCCCAAGCAATGTGTGACGGGCGGCCACCTTCAGAAGTGTGGAAACGTAGTCAATGTTCCCCCTTGTCGCGGCGAACACCCGCAGTGCCAAGCCATACTCGCTGAAGCTCGGCGTGGATTTGATCGAAGTACGCTCAACGATCTTGCTGGCCAAGACACCAAGAAAACGCTGGAGCTCTCCCGGTTCGTCGGCTGTTCCCGGGTGCAGCGGCGTCAACATGAACTTGCTTTTGTAGCGCCGGGACATCTGCGTATCTTTGTCGAAGATGGTCTTGCACTCATCGGTCCCGACCAGGCAGATCACGGGCCCCTCCGCATTGAACAGTTCCTTAAGCCAATTGCAGATGGCTTGCCCGGCCCTGGCGTCCTTTTTTTGGATCACTGAAAGGTTGTGCAATTCGTCGATAAAAACGATGGTGGTCCTGCAGCGCTTGAGCAGCGTGTTGATTCGTTTGGATCGAGACACAGGTGAACCAGCGAGCGGGTTGACGTCGTTCAGCTTGGCAAGCATCTCTTCGGTCAAGCCATCCAGCCTCCCCTCCGGAGGCAAACTCATATAGAAGGCAGGCATGGTGTCGATCTCACAATCGTTCTCCACGACAGTTTGAGGTGCCATCCCCGTCATGATCAAGTTGGCGATCGTCGTCTTTCCCATGCCACCGTCGCCCAGCAACATGCAGCACTCTGGCGTGCGCGAGGCAACGGAGGCCTTGATGCATCCCTTGATGCCCGTGACAGCATTGGATAGGGCCGGGTGGAGAACGACAATGCGGTCCAGCTCTGCTGCCTCTCTATAGGCGTTGCGTTCAGCCTCGGACTCGAACAGAGTGTTTGCGTGGTCAAATGGAAGCATGCGTCGTCCTTAGTCGAGAATGATTGCGTCCAGCGAAAGGTTGCCGAAGTGATTGAGTCCGTTGACGGCAGCCTTTGACGGACCCGGCTTGGCCGGCAGAACCTCACCGGTATCAGGATCAATCCGTTCAGTCTGTTCAGAAGGCTCCGGTTTGCCCGCAACCTCGTCAATTCGAGACGTCAAGACAACCGAGGAGGAGGCTACGACCTTTGCGACATCCTTGGATCGTTGCTCAAGCTCCTTCTTGCCCTCCTTCAGACGTTTTATCTGCTTCGTCGCGAACGCTGAGTCCTTCTGGATCCGCATCATCAGCTGATATAGCGCGTAGATGGGAGCGTTTTCCCCCAACTCCCTGCGGTCCCGCTCCGTCATATCGCCCAGGATCCGCTTGGCCTCGCGATGAGCCCACTTGGTGAGGCCCTTCGTGTATTCGGGGTTCGTCGACGTCGCCGTGATGACGGCGCCCTTCTCCAAAGGGTGTTCGACGTACACCTTGTCCAGATCCAGTTCGTCGATAAGAACCACAACCTGCCCCTTGTATTGGTGCTCAAGGGAACGCAACGCATGGCTGTACCAGATCAGGCCGTCATGACGAATCCGCCCTCCGTTAGGCGTAACGCGGATCACCGTGCGTGCAATGACGTTGACCTCTTCTTCCGACATGGTGAGCGGCGTGCATTTTCCGGGAGCGGTCTCCTCCTTCCACATCATGATGGGCGCCCTACCAGTGCTCGAGTGTTGTTGCTTGTGGTAAACCTCCTCGATCCATTCATGCACATAGGAACGGACCTGTTCGAGCGTATGGCAGGCCCGGCCAGCCGAATCATAGGAGCCACGCTCTGCCGGGTTCGAGAAAGTCGTGCCAGGCAGCGTCTGAATGAGGCTTCTTGTGAAGGTACGAAAGAATGACTCGATGTGGGGCTTGTGATTGGGCTCCCGAATCGCAGCCGGTTCAATGATGACGTTGGCCTTGAGCAGCAGGCGCATGACGGCAGAGTTCTTGAACTCGGTGCCATTGTCAGGAACGAGATGCACACAGATGCCCCCAGGCAAGCCGCGTGACGGCCGCGTGAACATGTCTTTGACGACAGCAAGCGTTGTCACCGTGGATGGTGGATGCATACTGAGATGCCAGCCTACGACGCAACGTGTTCGCACATCGATCGCAAGGGCAAGCGTCGGTCGCCCGATCACATCGCGCGTCGACTCGTCGACCACCAGCACATCAAGCACATGAGAATCGATCTGCACGATATACATCGGCATATGGGCAAGATGTGACCGACCGCCGGCCCGTACAGCACGCTCGGCAGCAATTGACCCGTCCTTGACGCGCTTGAGAAGGAACGGATCCACCTTGTTGATCCGGCGCCGGAGGGTTCGTTCGGATGGGGCTTTGATTCCAGACATACAGTGCTCCAGTAAGTATCCATGTACATAGGCCAGGACGTTCTTCGAAGAACGTCTTTCCGCTCGCATAAAGTCCGCGATTCCCTCCTGAATGCCAGCTTCGACCCCCACATCGAATCGAAGCGTGTAGTTCCCCTTCGGCGGTGGTCGCGCCAGGAAGTACTCTTCCCCGAAATCGCGCAGAACCTTGACCCACCGCGCAACGGAACTCGCTCCCGGTACATTCGGGTCTCCGATGCGCGCGGCGTACGATGCAATCCACTCGGAAAGGAAGGCGCGCCCGGTGGGCTTGGCCAGTTCAGCAACCGCCCCCTGCGCGTACCGCAGTTGCCGAAAACGGCGCTGCAGCTCCGGGGAGGAGAGGTTCAGGTACGGCGACTCCTGAATTGCTTTGGACTCGCTGGTGACAACGATCGCGCCGCTGCGGATCTCCTCCTGAAGGCGAACCAAGGGGATCCTTCGGCTCGTGCCACCCGCGACCGCGTTGTAGCGCACGTCTCCGTACGCGACGTGCGCGATTTCAAATTCACTGCCGCGGTAGCAGAAGCGCACGCCAACCCGAGCAACGAACTCGGGCGTGTACTCCTGCTGATGTTGGACAATCTCGCTCATGGCATCACTTGGTTAGCGCACCGCAAATGCGGCCACGCTCCATCGCGCCGTCCTGCATGGCGTTGACAAATCGTCTCGATGACTGGAGCCCGGACGGTGACGGCTCCACCCACGCGCTTGAATGTCTGCACGGCTACCGGCAGCTCTGCCGAAGGTGGTCATTTCCATACCGTTGCTCCCATATCGAAAGGTTTCTCCCAATCGATCTTGAGTACGCCGACGAAGAGCAGATGTTTGGCGACATCACCGAGTGCTTCGACCAGCGTCTGATAGGGGCATGGCAGCAGCGAAGGAATCGCTGCAAGCGCATGCTCGATCTCGAACTTGGAGGGGATGCGTGCGTAGCTGTGGTGGATGGACTTGAAGTGCTGTAGCGCGAGATCTGATGGCAACTCGTCGCGATCGACGAGGGCGTAGTCAACGCCGACGCGGGACAGGAATGTGTCAACCCACTCGACCTTGCTGCGATAGTCGTCCGTGAGGAAGTTCTTGCTGTGCTTCACCTCCCGGACAAAGATCCGACCTCGATCATCGAGGATCAGAAAATCTGGCCAATGCGCTCGTCCCCCCGGGATTTCAATTGAGATCGCTTGGGTGCGGTACGCGACGACGCTCGGATGGCGCTCAAGGCAGAGCGCATAGGCCTGCTCTAGTCGGCTCTCGACCGGCATGTACACCGCCACATGGGAGGCTGCCGCGTTCTTCTTGCTGGGAAAGAGGGACGAACGGGACCCACCACGTTTCCCCAAACGAACGATGCGGCCGCCATGCAGCCGTGCGGCAAGATCGGGCCTGCGGGAAAATGCGTGCTGGACGCCTTTCAGGAACTCCTCTCGAAGCTGCCACTCCAGCGTTCCCCGGATACGGAATGCAGCGTCAAGCCGTGACACGTGACTCGTTGCGGTGAAATCGAGCTCAATGGTTTGCATGATCTGAACTACAATTGACTATCTTTCTGGGCAAGCCGATACGAGGCTTGTCCGCCAGTTCAACGCTCGCTAGCCGGCCCGTCTTTTTGAGGACGAACGAACCCATCCAGCGCTTCCATAAACGCTGGTCCAATGCCGAGCCCGGAGAAAATTCACAGGTAAAATCTCGCCCTTCCCGATTAATTTCGGGATTGGTTTGACTTAAAGCTGCCGCCGCACTCTCCGGCTATTTCTCCGCAGCTGCCGTGGGGCTTCTGACTTAACTCATTACCGCTCCTTCCCGCGCGCTAACTCCACGAGTCGCGTTCAGCTAATCAACTTGGTTTCAAGAACACCATTGATGCCCCTGAGGGGTGTGGCATCACGTTCGTGACGGGCCAGTGCCTCCGGAAGATCACATTACGCGATCTCCCCAACGTTTCTAGCCCCCACGTGAAATGGTAGCCAATTTCATCTCTTCTCCGGTACGGCAATCAACACAACGAAAGCGGGCACTAACTACATGCTCGCTACGGCAGTTTCTTCAGAAAAAATATTTTTATTAAGCAGAAGCAGCCGATAGTATTTTCGGCGAAGAAATGGCCCAAGCCACGCCAGCCGAGTGCTCTGTCACGGCGCCGCCGGAGCCCTCCTTGCGCTGGAAGGGGGCGAACTGGAGTGCTCGAGAAACGACCGGTGCGAACGGCTTGTCGCATGCAGTCGATTGAAGGTGTGAGGTACCGGCAATGACTCCTTCCAACGGATGAAGTACGTGGAGCCGGTATGGATGGCTTCTGAGCTGACGTTTCAGATGGAGCAATTGGTATGTATTTTTACACTCCAACAACACTCCTGTTATAGCCCGTCAGACGCTTGTTTCAAGGGAAACTTGTGTAGAAGCGTTCAGCGCAGAAAGTTATAGTATGTATAAATACACGCCACGAACGAATGCGGTTTGAGCATGGGTGGCCGATACCTGTGCAAAAGGACCGTGAGCGCAGAGGCCCACTTGGTGGGATGCCTGCACCCTGAAAACGCGTACAAGTTTCGGACAACACAACAGCAACGGCGGTACGCGGACCACGCCACAAGGAAGGAAATGCGCCAAGAGGAGCACTTTTGCTCCACCAGCTAGTTTTGCTGTACAGCAAAACTAGCGTTATTCGCTAAATGACCCGGGTGCAGTGACGAAAAAGCCGCTCGTCATAGGAGGAGACATGGCGAATCGAACGGTACCGACCGACTTCCCGCGCCAACCGCCATTGGGCTCCGTGCCGGGTGCGCAGCCCAAGCTCTTGGTACGGCAGATCAACGGCCGTTATATCACCGGGCTCACGGAAGAAGAGTGGCTGGAGCGGTACGAATGCTGTGAAGACCTGGCACAACAGTTCGTCAGCTACTGCGCGCGCAAGATTGCTGAAAATCCGTCATTGACTCAGGAGGGGTGCCTAACCCGCGCACGTAAGGGATTCGCGCTGAAGGTGCAACAAGGCGAGTGGGACTTCTCACCGGCGGAGCAAGATTGGGTAATGAAGCGGGCTCGGCAGATTCTTGGCTGGTGATCCGACCGAAACGGCAACGCAGAAGCCGCTGCTTACAGCGGCCTCCACGTGCTCCCCCGCCTGACAGGCTATTTAATCAGGAAGCGGTCGCGATTCTTGCCAATCCAAGCGGGTACCCACCCGAGACATTCCCCGACTATGACTCGCCGCTCATCCTCATCAACAAGGACGACACTCAGGACTGCATCGTAGCAAACTTCGGATTTGCACCTGCCGAGTACGCTCCGGCAGGCATGCCCAACCCCATGAATGCGCGTGCGGAAACAGTCGGCACCAATCGCATGTTTGGGAAGTATTGGCGGGCCTGCAATCTCTGCATCGTGCCGGTCGACGCCGTCTATGAGCCGTGCTATGAAACGGGCCACAACGTACGGCACAAAATCTGGATTAAGGGCGAAAGCGAGTTCGGTATCGCAGGCATTTGGCGCACTTGGGAGTCGCCTACCGGTGGGCCGCCGCGCTACGCGTTCGCGATGCTGACGTTGAACGCTGGGGGTTGAGGCAGCGTGACGGCCAGCGCCGGCAGCAATGCTCGATCGGCCAGCGACATTTCTGCTTGCTGAGCAGGCAACCACTCTTTGCTGCGGCTCACAGCCACTGCGAATTTTTCATCTCAACATGGGGCTGGCCGTACTCGCCGTAGCGCCCCAAAGAACAGATCAGACTGCTCGCGCTGATCTTGATTCGCGCAGCCACTTGGACCGCTAGCGCCGCGTCTACCTTGCACACAACGCTACTCGCGGAAGAACCACCACGGTTACGGCTACATCCGGCTCGAACTCGCTCACCGAAGGCTCTTGGCCACCGCCACTGCGCATAAATGCAGTGCACTGGGTCATAAGTAGCGGCATAGCCATCTCTGCCCCCTTCTCCCCAAGGGGAAGCTGCACTGCAGCATGGTGATTGCGCTCAACGCCTAGTCTCGCCCTGAACTACCCGGGCCTTGCAAGAACAGGGGAGTGCAGACAAACCTAGACCGCGCCGGTCACCGAGTCTGCATACAGCAAAAGATATTAATCTTTTTTAATTCTGATATTAGAGATACGACACTCAAGCTGGAGAGCTGCCGTACGACGACCACAAAAAATTGAGCCTCTCAATGTGCGCCACTCTTGTCCTCCAAATTCGCGGGCACATTAGTGCTTTAGTCTGATAGTGACGCACGCTACCGCTGCCTATACCAAAGCATTTGCGAAAAATGCTATAGAGACCGAGAGCACGGTACGCACTTGGGAGGAGGCCTCATCGAAAAAGAGCAAATAAAAGGTCGCCTTGCTTAATTTCAACAAGCACATTCCCGCGCAGTTGCTTCTGCACCGCGCGACCGACTGTCAGTTGATGCGCCTCAACATACATTTCTTCTTATCAAAAAATGAGGGCGTGGATTATGATTAAAAACACTTTCCGACGCATATCAAATGCAATAGTAATTCTTATCGTTGCCGCAAGCACTCCGTCAATATCGCATAGCCAAACCGTTACCCGATCCGGGGATGCTCACATGCAAAATGACTATTCTCACATCGGACACGAATTACGGAAAGAAATTGACGCTGAATATAAAAAAATAAAAGAAAGAAAAATATCCACCCATAACAATAAATCAGACATATCTGCGTTGATCGAAAAATATATACCAATCGGCTCATCTTTTGATGCCGCAGAAGAAATACTTAAAAATGCCGGCTTCACAGTTAGCCCGAGACCAGGACCAAATCCAGTAGGAAACCGCCCTGACAGATATTCAGTTGTGGCGGCCATATCACCGTTGGAATCTAGCTTCCCAAAAAAAACAGATGTTTATGTATTTTTGACCCCAAAGAATCACGGTGACTACACAAGCGGCATCGCAGAAATATCTGCAAAAATCACCATCTCTTTCGTCTGAGAGGGAAAAATGGCCAACGAGACGATATCGATTGTATATGAGCCGCTCGGCGTTTTTCACGGCGTCACTTACTATCACGAGACATTACTTTACACGAACTCCGACGGCGATCAGTTCATGGCGACAGCGGCCCCTTCATCGCAACCCGCGCCAGGAACTGGAGATTTAGATAACATCTCGAATGCGTCCGGGGCCGCAATGACGAATGGACAATCGCCATACGGAACACTAATCACAAACACAGGAGCATTATCGAGTTTTGATCCAGCGGATGTTTCAAGACTTCTGGGCAGCACCGCCAACCCCAACCCATCCCAAGTCGTTGCATCCGGTGCTGACTTAAGTACCAAATGGAATCAAATAGTTTCAGCGGAAAATGAGCTCGCAACAGAGAATCTTCCTTATTCTCCACTTACGCAAAATTCAAATTCCATTGCAAACACTGCCCTTACAGCAGCAGGTATAGACACACCTCTAAACGATGGAGTCCTCGGCAAATATTGGACACCTGCATCGAGCAACATACTGAGAGGCGCATTTATCCCTAGCCCTCGCAATCCGTTCCCATTCGTCGGGAGCAGATGTGATGCTGCATATGCAGCGGCGGTCGCGGCAGCCTTCAACCGCAGCCTTGTGGATCCATTGGTTATAGATCTATCAGGAAACGGGGTGCAGTTGATTCCATTGGCTCAATCAAACGCACACTTCGATTTATACAACACTGGCTTCGCGGTTCACACCGGTTGGGTGGGCTCACAAACCGGGATTCTGGTCGATAATCCGGGGGCCAGCGGTACAATTGACAACATCACTGCGCTATTTGGAAACGCGAGCACAGATGGTTTTTCTGCCTTAGCGGCGTTGGATACAAATCACGATGGAATAATTGATGCGTCGGACGCCGGCTTCTCCAACTTAGAAATTTGGACCGACACAAACGGGATACGTTTGTCTACAAGACTGGCTATGGCTACCTTGAAATCTACGAGTACGACCCGAACCCAACAAACAACAACGTCCTAGAACTTGGCGCGGGCAGACGCCGGAAATCTCCACTTCTGGACGGTACTAATTCCGGTGTAGGGTCAGTGTCGGTAAAACAATCAAAAGGAAGGGAGGGGCCTGTGTGAAGAGCTCACACAAGAACCACTACCGCCGTGCAATACGGCCAAGCAGCGGATGGGCGCAAAGCGAAGCAATGCGCCGAGACGGTCTAGCCGTTCAAAGTGCGATCGAAAATCGCCTAGAACAACTGTCCATGGAGATCATTCCGCAGCTGTGACGGGGCGGAGCGGCAACTACAAGCCACATTCTTTTGATCAGCGATGGCCGCAATCTTGGGCCTGATAACGGTAGTTGACGACAGGCGAAAGGCCGTGCTTCGGCCTTCCGGCACGACCGCGTCATAACCTTCGTCACACCACCTTTCATGCTCAAGGCTAAGACGCAGGCGCCACCCATTCAAGCCGCAGCGCCTTGCACTCGTCCGCTCTACCTACAGATGATAGGTTTCTTAGAGCGCAAGAATCTCCGACGCTGCTCGCATCCCAGATAAGTACGCACCGTGTACCGTCTGAAAGTATGAGCTGTCGGTGGCTTCCCCGGCGAAAAAAAGACGGTTGCCAACATTGCTTGCCAGGTCGGTGCGCATCCGCGGAGTGGAGCCAAGTGGGTTGTAAGAATAGGATCCTCTTGCATACGGATCGACATTCCAGCGCGTGATCATTGAATCAATTGGATCGGGAATATTGCGCCCATACATTCTGCGAAGCGTCAGCATAGCGTCCGCGACAATCGCGCTATCGCTCCAACTTTCAATTTCTCGACCGAAAGCTGCCGCGTTGAACCCCAGCAAGATGGGCTGCCCAGTTGGGCGCGTGAAGCTGACCCACTCAGTCCAACGACCGTACCTTGTACGATCGGGAACGTAGTTGATCCAATCGAGCCCTCCGTCCCAGAATGAATACGGGAAGCGCAGATAACACTTGTTCAGTAGCCCCATGCCCAACTTGGCGATTGCGGTTTGCTTTGCCGCAGGCAGTTCGGGCGAGAAACTGACGGCGCCGGACTGCAATACACCGAGCGGTAATGTAACGACAACGCGCCTGCCTGCGAATACGCCCTTGGACGTCGATACCGTGACATCTGTGTCGGCGTTGTACGAAATGGAGTTGACTACGTGACCTAGGCGGATGTCCAGCCCCGATGCTAGGTTGTCCACTAGCACTCCATATCCGTCTAGGAATAGTCCCTCGTTGCCGGGGAATTGTTTGCCGCTGTCGTACCAGAAGGTGGAAAGACTCGTTGTTTCCCCCCCATACTCATGCTCAATCGACGAGTTCAACAAGAAATCAATGCGTTGCTGATCTGTGACGGAGCGATTTGCGTAGTTCGTACCTCTATAGGCGGAATCGCGTACGGAAGCATCATTGTCGGCAGCCTGTGCCTGGGAAATTGCTCCACGAACTGCGGCCCTCAACGAGGCAATCTGTGCTGTCGCACTTGCATCGAGCTTTGTACCGTCGCTGTCAAATATCACAGCGTCTCTGGCGCCGGTTGTCGTTAAGCGGGCCCCGATCTGGCGCGCGAGCTGCGCGATTGGATTGCGCTGGTCGTCGCCATGAATCCAAGATGCACCCAGATCGACGGGTGCATCACTCCATTTCCGGTTTGTGAAAAGTCTGCCACCGGTGCGGTCACGGGCTTCAAGAACAACGACTTCGTTTCCTGCCTCTTTCAGCATTTTCGCGGCAGCGAGGCCGGCTACACCAGCCCCAATGACGAGAATGCGGCCCGTGCGCCCATCGGCGGACGTTGGGTGGGTCCTATGCTGGCGGGGCTATCACCTTCCCCGCCGCCGCAACCGGATAGAAGCAACGTCCCAGTAGCGATCAGAAAATCACGACGATCCATATTGAAAATTTCTAAAAATGTTAATTAATCTATTTAAAACAAATACGATTGCTGGCGCGTCTCACTTCGGCATCCCGCCCATTTATTTGATTGTTCAGATAGTGCACTATATATAATTTTGAAATTTCTTAGAACTAAGTACTTTTCCATTGCCACGGCAAACATAGATTTCGCACACTTTGCCTTGGCAATTTGTTTGGCCGAAACACGAGACGAGGATGCTTTTTCCTCATAGCGGGCGCTAGGAAAGCACAGGCCCCTTTTGAAGTCCTTTCATCGGTGAACTTGCAAGGGCTCTCTATTCAAATCGTCTATTGGATGGCGTCCAATTAATTGAATTTGTGGTTCATCGTGCACAGTGATGATCATCCTCACGCGTGAACACGCCCAGGAGCGAGCTATGAGCGCCTCGTCGCAAGTTGCATCACTGGCATTCGAGCTTCCGAATGCAGAGGGGACCATCGCGCACCATCGATGAGCCAGCCAAGGAAGTCGGTTTGTAGGTCGGCCTTACTTGGCCATCGCGCTACGGGCACCCCAGAGCGTCGGCGCCCGCCGTGTAGACACTAGCGTGTCCTAGAAAGCCCCTGACTACCGCACGTAGATGCCATATGGGCAAGGCTTGGCGATTTCAATGCTCGTATCGCTAGAGAGCCACAGTAAGAAGATTGACTACCAATCTATGGCGATTTCGAGGAGGCGGGTTCATGCCACATAGAGGCGAGCTGGTATGCATGTCACTCTTGTTCTTTCGAGAATATTTTCATTTACATAGGAATTACGAACAAATTTGGTGCATTTGTCAATTTGATTCTCATTGTTTTGAAAAAACATGTTGGATATCAGGAGAATGAAAGAAATCTTCTCAAGGCTACTCGGGCACCACCGTTAGCGTGCATGGCACATCTAAGATAAGTGATGCGATGTTGCTGCGAAGTGGGTCTTCGCTTGGTCACTTTGAATTTTAATGTAGAAGGTGGATCTACTATGCCTATTAGCCTCAACACCAACGTTTCATCTCTGCAGACGCAACAAGCACTGTCTCAATCCAGATCAGCTTTGGAAACCTCTCTGCAGCGTTTGTCGACGGGCCTGCGTGTGAATAGCGCCAAGGATGACGCGGCCGCTTACGCGGTGGCCAGCAGCCTGACCACCACGCTGAACTCGCAAACGCAGGGTATTCAGAACGCGAACAATGCGTTGTCGTACTTGCAGACGGCAGATTCGTACATGGGACAGGTTGAAAACAACCTGCAGCGCATGCGCCAGCTAGCCGTTGAAGCCAACAACGGTGGCCTGTCGACGACTGATCAGGCCAACCTTGACAAGGAATTTCAAGTGCTGGCTTCGGCCAACAAGAACATCCAGTCGAACGCGAACTACAACGGCGCAAAGCTGTTTGACGGGACGGTGACGTCCACCACGTTCCAGTATGGGCAAAACGCCACAACGGATGTCGCGACCATTTCCAACGCCAACTTGTCGAGCTTTGGGACGCTAAGCGGGACAAGTGTTACTTCGGCGTCGAATGCTACGGCTGCGCAGTCGAAGATCGACTCGGACCTTGTTAGCTTGAAGGCCGCACGCGCCAACCTTGGCGCTCAGCAAAGCGGACTGAACTCGACGATCAGCACGTTGACATCGTCAAACACCGCGCTTGCGGCTGCAAAGTCGACCATGATCGATACCGATTACGCGGCTGAAACATCGAACATGACCCGACAAAACATCCTACAGCAAGCCGGCACGGCAATGCTCGCACAAGCCAATGCCGCCCCAAATAGCATTCTGAATCTTCTCAAAGGCTGACCGTACGACGTGATGAAGTGCTGGTGGTCCCTGCGGGATCATCAGCGCGGTTGGTGTGCATTAGGGTGCCGGATTGAAAGGGAGGCTATAGCAGCCTTAGCATGCCAAGGCATTCGATCGCTGGCGATGTGCGGCCCGTCCGAGCGTGCATTCCTTCGCCTTCCCTTCAAGAACGCTGCCCATTGTGGCCACTTGATAGGCAAGCCACAAGCAATACCGGCCACCGCGGAGCGACCCCTGGGGTGTTCAACTCGATGTCTTAAAAAGCAGCATCGAAACTTAAGAATGCGGAAGATGTTAGTGGGTAGTTGGTGCCGAGTTGGGAAGAACAATCATCCAAACTAAAGTGAGAGAGTCATGGGATTTCAGCAAGGATTGAGCGGCCTCGATGCAGCATCAAAGAACCTCAGTTCCATTGGTAGCAACGTTGCAAACGTAAATACAGTCGGTTACAAAAAATCGACCGTTCAATTCGGTGATGTATACGCTCGCTCTTTGGTGGGGGCTACGGACAATCAGATTGGTCAGGGTGTAAGTGTGACCAGAGTTTCTCAATCGTTTACTCAGGGCAACGTTACCGTTACCGGCAACCCACTCGACATCGCAATCAATGGCATGGGTTTCTACCGCATGGTTGATTCGTCAAGTGGTCAAGTTTCGTATACGCGCAACGGCCAATTTCAGACGGATAAGAACGGTTTCGTTATCTCCGCCACTGGTCAAAATTTGACTGGCTACGGTGTAGATGCGAGCGGCAAGGTGAACACCGCAGCTTTGACAAACCTCAGAATTCCCGTAAACGATCTGGTACCGCAAGCGACAAGAAACACAGCATTTGGTGTCAATCTGAATGCGGCAGCGGCGGTTCCGGGAGCTACGCCGTTCTCGCCAACCAACTCGGCGACGTTCAACCATTCCGTATCGGAACAGGTGTACGACGGCACTGGCGCACCTCACATGATGACCAACTACTACGTCCGCACGGGTGCCGGTTGGAAGGTGTATTCGCAGGTGGACGGCACCAGTCCTGTCAGCGGCAATCCGGTTACAACTCTAACGTTCAATAGCAACGGGCAATTGACCTCAGGCTCCACCAAGATTGCGGTGTCTTTCCCCGGCATGTCTATCAATAGCATCGATTTTGCCGGGACAACGCAGTATGGGGGAGGTTACAACGACGTGATGGTTAAGCAAGACGGTTATGCGACGGGGCGCTTGGCTAGCTATTCGGTCGGAATCGACGGTACTGTTACTGGTCAGTACTCAAACGGGCGAAGCGCCGTGTTTGGACAAATCGCGATGGCAAACTTTAAAGCCCCTGAGGGATTGCAGAATATTGGCGGCAATCAATGGGTGGAGACAGCAAATTCGGGGTCGCCTAACTTAGGAACGCCGGGTATGGGGTCATTTGGTCTTTTGAGGTCTTCCGCAGTAGAGCAATCGAATGTGGATCTAAGTGTCGAGCTGGTCAACATGATTGTGGCCCAGCGCTCGTATCAAGCGAACGCACAAACAATAAAAACGGAGGATTCTCTTTTGCAGACGCTGGTTAGTATTCGCTAACCAATATTTCTTAGAGTAGTAGTGTGTAGGTTATAAAGGACCAAGCATGATTCGTTCTTTGTGGATCTCAAAAACTGGAATGGAGGCCCAACAAACGCAACTAGACGTTGTCTCCAACAATCTGGCAAACGTTAATACCACGGGCTTCAAGCGCTCGCGTGCCGTGTTCGAGGACCTGCTGTATCAGAACGCGCGCGAGCCGGGGGCCCAGTCGTCACAACAAACGGCGTTGCCTTCGGGCATGCAGATCGGTACCGGCACGCGGATTGTGGCCACCTCGCGTTTGCATTCGCAAGGCAATCTTTCAAAAACTGGCAATGCGACGGACGTAGCCATCAACGGCAATGGCTTCTTCCAAGTGCAAAGACCTGACGGCACGCTGGCCTACACACGAGACGGCAACTTCCAGATCAGCGCGCAGGGGCAACTCGTGACCTCAAGCGGCTATTTGGTGCAGCCTGCCATGATGGTGCCGCGCAATGCCACGAGCTTGATGATTGGCAAAGACGGTGTTGTTACGGTTACGACGCCAGGTATGGTCAATCGAACGCAAGTGGGGGCGTTTCAACTCGCCAATTTCGTCAATCCGGCCGGCTTGCGTAGTCTGGGAGAGAACCTGTATGCCGAGACTGAAGCTTCGGGCGGTGCAAACCTAGCTGTCCCAGGAGGCAATGGTTTAGGCATGCTCCACCAGAACTATGTTGAAACGTCCAATGTGAACGTGGTGGAGGAAATGATTCAGCTGATCCAAACGCAACGCGCGTATGAGATCAACAGCAAAGCTGTGCAGACAGCCGACCGCATGCTTGAGAAGATAGCACAACTCAAATAAGGAAACGTGATTCCGACGATGCGCATTCATTTCTAGGCAAACATGAGTTCTTCTCTTCTGAACATCGGGGCTTCTGGCTTGCGCACGGCTGGCATCCATCTGCAGGTGATAGGCAGTAACATCGCCAACGTCAATACGCCGGGCTATTCACGTCAAGAAGTTGTCCAAACGGAGAATCCCCCACACTACGGTGGCGTTGGCGATCTCGGGCAAGGTGCGAACGTCGCCACAGTGAAGCGCATCTACGATCAGTTCCTGGCCGCGCAGGTGCAGAGTAGTCAGGCGGCCGCTAGCTCAGCAAACCAACTCAACAGCCTGCTGAGCAATCTAAGTCAGTTCATGTCGGACCGCAACAGTGGGCTTAGTTCGGCACTGACAAGCTTCTTCGATGCTGCGGACGGATTGGTCTCCAAGCCATCGGATGCAACAGCACGTCATGTATTCCTAGGTGCGATATCAGGTTTGCAGAGTCGCTTTAACTTGATTGCCGAACAAGCGAGCGCGCTGGCAGATCAGGTCAACAGCCAAGTACAAACTCAGATTGGCGCTGTTAACGGTGCCGTGCGCCAGATCGCCTCGCTGAATGACCAGATTGTCAAGGCAGAGAGCTCTGCAGGCGCCCCCGCAAATGATCTGCGCGACCAGCGTGACCAGCTAGTGCAGACGCTCAATCAATCGATCAAAGCGAGTTCAGTGGAGACCAGCGACGGCCAGTACAACATCTACGTCGGAAACGGGCAGGCACTTGTGCAAGGCAATCGGAGTTTCGAGTTGACGACGGTGCCATCGCCGTACGACCCATCTCAGCTTTCGGTTGGCTACAAGAGCCCCGCCGGTACGGTCATCGTTGACGATGCGCAGTTGGGTGGAGGGGCCCTGGGCGGCCTGATGGAGTTCCGCAGCAAAACACTTATTCAGGCGCAGAACGGCGTGGGTCGGTTGGCCGCAGCTATATCTGCCGAGGTGAACGCCCAAAGCAGGCTGGGCATGGACGCCAACGGAAAAATGGGCGGCGACATCTTTTCGGTCGCTGGCCCCAGTGTTATGCCCCGCAGCGACAACCGCGGCAGCGCCACACTTACCGCCAGCATCACCAATGCCACCGCTACACCAGCCCATGACTACCAACTCCGGTATCAAGGCGGTGTCTATACTGTTTCACGCTATCCAGATGGCTCAAAGGCCACCGTGGTGACGACTTGGCCGGCCACCGTCGACGGCATCAGGTTGAACCTGTCGGGCACGATGCACAGCGGCGATTCGTTCTTGGTCCGCCCAACAGCCAATGCGGCGGCCACCATGAAAGTGCTGACCACTGACTACAGGACCATCGCGGCTTCATCTGCCGTGGTGGCAGATGTCGGCGGCAACAATAGGGGTAGTGGAGCTGTGACGTCTGTTGGTATTAATGTGGTGGCCTTCCCCGCGGCGGCCGTGAAGCTGACCTACAACGCATCTGCTGGAGGCTCGCTCACAGGTTTCCCAGGAAGTGTGACTGTCACATTTAACGGCAAGTCGACCACGTACGCCGGCTCGGCACCCTATGTGCAAGGAGCGACGTACGCGTTCAATGGCATCCACATGATGATGACGGGAGCGCCAGCCAACGGCGACACGTTCAAGCTGTCGCCAAATGTCGCCAACAGCACCGACAGTGGGAACGCCAGCACGTTGGCCAAGCTACGCAACGCCTCCCTGCTTGACGGCGGTACCGTATCTGTTGGTGCGGCTTGGCACAACCTCGTAACGCAGGTGGGCATTCAAGCTCACCAAGCCGCTGGCAACTTAACCTCCCAGACGGTGCTGCACAGAAGCGCGGTGTCGCAGCAACAGGCGGTTTCTGGTGTGAATCTCGATGAAGAGGCGATGAAATTGATGCAATATCAGAAAGCTTATCAAGCATCGGCAAAAGTCATGCAGACTGCGAACTCGCTTTTTGATACCTTGTTATCAATGCACGGCCGATAAGGATTTCCCTTGCCCGGCCTTGGAATTAATTGCCTTGGCATTATTTGCATTGGTCGGATCGCGATTCTTCGCTGTGGATTGAGCGAATTAAATTTTCGCGCTCATTGACAACATTAATTAATGTGTCTGCCTGTTGTTGTAGCGAATGAAATCCATTTGCCATTCTTTTGGTTTGATGGCGAAAAATATTTGGCGAGTTGAGGGGGATATGCAGAAAAGGAAATTTATCAAAGAATTTTTGCGCTCCGTTTCGCTGGGCGCAATTGCTCCTTCCGAGTTGTCCTCCATTCTGTTCGCGATCAATGGCGCCTCAAGTGACGCGGTTGCTGCACCTGATGAAAAGAAACCGGTGGGTAAGCCAAGACCCGTTGACGGCAGGTCAACATCGAGTCGACGCGGGGAGTCTGTGATTGTGATTGGCGCAGGCATCGCGGGCCTTGCTGCGGCAAACTCACTAGTACGCGAGGGATACTCGGTAACGGTCTTGGAGTCGCAGAGCAGCGTCGGTGGCCGTTTGCAAACCGACAGGAGTCTCGGCGTACCTTTTGATCGAGGGGCGAGTTGGATTCACGGACCAAACGGCAATCCGCTCACAACTCTAGCAAGTAGAGCAGGTGCGAAGACATTTGAGACGGATGACGACAATGTTGTCGTCTACGATCTTGATGGGCGAGCCTATTCTGATGACCGGATCTCCAGCGCGGAGGATTTATATAACGACGTGTTGGATCGGATTTCCGATCTGGGTGATATCGATGATAGTTTTTTGGATGTATTTAGGAAAAATTATCCTGGATATCTTAATGATAGGCTTTGGAAGTACATGCTTTCTGCATTTCTTGAATTTAATTCTGGCGGCGATATATCAAAACTATCATCGTTGTATTTTGATGACGATGAGAATTTTTCGGGTGATGACGTAATAATAACAAATGGCTATGACACAATTGCAAAATTCTTGGCAAAAGGAATTTTGATTGTAAATAATTCGCGTGTTGTTGAGGTGAATTATTCCGACTCCGAAGCCTTAGTCACTGTCGCGGGTGGGGCGGCGTACCGTGCTAGCTACGTAGTCGTTACTGTGCCGCTTGGGGTCCTGAAGAATAATATCATTCGTTTTACTCCAGGCCTGCCTTTAAGTAAGGTGAAGGCGGTATCTCGCATGGGAATGGGGAATGTTAACAAATTTCTCTTGATGTGGGATGAAGTTTTTTGGGACGATGAGTTGCAATATATTGGAGTAACTCCTGATAGTCGCGGGAAATTTAATTATTTTCTCAATGTCAACAAATTCTCGCAATCTTCCAAATCACTGATGACATTCGCCTTTGGAGATTACGCGGACGTTACCGAAAGAATGTCGGATAGATTGGTTTTGGATGCAATAATGGGGAACTTGAGAGCTATATATGGTAACGAGATCCATAATCCACGAGCGATGCTAAGAACTTCTTGGCGTAGTGACATAAACTCGTTTGGCGCCTACTCGTTTGCAGCAAACGGAACATCATCGTCTGATTTTGATGTTATGGCGGAATCTGTGGGCAATCGACTCTTCTTCGCTGGAGAGCACACGAGTAGGAAGTATCGAGGAACAGTTCATGGCGCGTACCTGAGCGGAGTTCGTGAGGCGAACAAGATATCCAATCTATGATCGTGTGCATCTGCCGTTCTGGTAACGGCCCGGTGGGCATACGAGCACGGCGTCGAGCTCGACTTCAGCCTGCCGGGCACGCCGACCGACAATGCCAGGGTGGAGAGCTTCAACGGGCGGTCCCAGCAGGAATGCCTGAACGAACACCGGTTCTTGTCCTTGGACGATGCTCGGTGCAAAATCGCCGACTGGCGACAGTACTATAACGAGAGCCGTCCCCACTCCGCACTGCAGTGGGTGACACGCGCCGAATTCGCCCTTCAGGCAAGGGAAAGCGCCTCGACGGACGACTCAACGGCGCTGGAAATCTCTACTCGGGGCGGTACTAATTCCGGTGTGGGGTCAGGTCATACGGAGTCTTGTTCTGCCTGCGAGAAACCTGAGCAGCAGATTTCCAATTTACTATGCCTTCTTGCCGCATACATGCATCGATGAGTGCGTTCTGCATGAGCGCGAGATCATGCCGGTGCGGTACGAAAGACTGGATTCTGCCGACTGCAGCGCAATCATCGACAGCACACTGTTATCGCTTATCGCGGACACTGGAATGTGCTCGGAACGAGCGGACATGCTAATCACGACCTTTCACATTTTGCGAAAGGATTTGCTCATTACGAGAGGCCAGCATAGCGCTTGAGTTTAGACTTTGCTCGAAGCGACATCGCAGAACTCTTGCGGCTTGATTTCTACAGCAACCCAATCCTTCTTGATGGCCAGCGTGCTGGACGAGCGGTACGCTTGGAGGACCAGGACCGCCGCCGCCTCATGCGTTCACATACCGTCTCTAAGGCGAACTAATGGCAAGTCTTAGCGCATTCTCCCAAGCCGGCGCTCGCACATCAAAATGGGCGATTGAACTGCTTGACGCTAACGGCGCGTTCCAAGGCGCTGCCACTGAAATCTGGGCGCACTACAAGGCGCCCATCGCGCTACTTGCGGCGGGGCACCGCGCCCAGGCTGATCAGGTGCTGGGCCATCTGTGCAGGCATTTTCTGCGCAACGGCGATTTTCATTATGGTGCGGGCGATCCCACGCCGGCGCCGGGTTCCAACTACCGCAACGGCTGGATCGCCTGGGGAGCGCACCAGCTCGGCGCCTACGATGTTTCCGGCCCCGTTCTTGATTTTCTTGAATCACAGATCCACCCCGAAAGAGGTGGTGTGCTGGACTTCGACACCGCCAGCACCATGCACCGGATGCTGGACATTGGTACCACCGCCAGCGTCGTCAATGCTCTACTGATTGCCGGTCGCATCGAAGCGGCGACCAAAGCGGCGCGGATGTTCCACCGCGTGTTTGGTCCTGCTGCGGGTGCGGACGGCCGAGTCCTGCTGCGCGAAAGCTGGGACGGACAAATGCTGGAGCCCGAGCGCCTCTCCACAGTGCTCAAGTTCATGACCATGCGCGACGGCTGCCGTGTTCCGCAGGAATGGGCAGCGCTAGCGCGGGGGCGTTCCGTGCTGTCGCGCATTCGACAGGCATCAAAGGGCCAGGGTGGGCAGCTCAATGGTTTGCTTGCGATCGAGTTGAACCGGGGCGGACAGATCTACTGGTTCCTTGGCTTTTCGATGCGCGTCCTGGCGCAGCTGTTTCGAGCCACAGGCGATCAGGCATGGCTGACGCTGGGGCATCGTGTCGGAGGTCTCGTGGGACGTTGCCAACCAGACATCTACAACAGTGCCACCAGTGCGAAAGTCGCATGGGGGGCGGCCGAGATGTATGCCGTGAGCGGGGACCGCCGGTACTTCGATCTATCGATGCGGATCGCCGACTGGCTCATCTCAACGCAAGAGCCTGGGGGCATATGGCTGCGGCGCCCACAGTACGAGAGGATCGAGGCCCAGCCACTGTCCGTCTCGCTGGATACCTCGCTGGAGCGGGTTGTTTACATGTACGAGATCCCGCGCGCGCTCGGTTTGTCTGAATAGGAACACCGGTCTGGATATCAGCGCAGCGCCTCTCCGAAGTCCAGCACGCGCCCTGCTTCCCCGAATTCCTTAAGTTTTTCCCAAACAGCTTCGTGGTCCGGGCTCAGAGGAAACGGTTGGCGTGCCGCGTGGATCGTGAAGGGAATCGACGGAAAATCCCGCCGGACCCGCACGAGTCGGTGCGCTTCCAGGTCTTCAGCCACCAGCGAGGCAGGAAGCCACGCCATGCCACCGCCTTCGATGACGATCTGGCGTATCGCCAAGATCTGCGTTCCCGAGAGTGCCACTTCATACTCGATGCGGTGGCGCAACATTGCGGCTTTGGTGATGCGCCCGAGGTACGAAGCATCGTCCAGGACCACAACGCGAACGCTCTTGGCTTGGCTACCCTTCAGTGCTGAGTTGCTTCGTGCCACGGGAATCAGCACATCACGGGCGATCATCACCGACTCGCCGCGTCCCATCGGCAGCCGCGGTACGAACTCGTCGCATACGTAATAGAGAGCAAACTCGGCTTCCCCCGCACCAAAGCGCCGGATCACCTCCCGGAAGTTGTCAGGAATCAGGTTGATCAGCAGCGCACCCAATGCGCCCTGCAGCGCTGCCAGCAGACGTGGAAAGACCGCTACGGAGACCGCGCTGGGCGCGAGAAACCTCACCGGCAAGCGCTGCGCAGCGGGATTCAGTCGCGTCCGCACGCGCTCAAGTTCGCTCAGTACAGCCTGCGCTACGGGAAGCAGTACCTCACCTGCGGCCGTCAGCCGAATTGGGTGCGAGGTTCGATCCACGAGAGGGTGGTTGGCCCATTCCTCTAGCAATTGGATGCGCCTCGAGAGCGACGAGACCGAAACATTCCGTGCTTGAGCGGCGCGGCTGAAGTTGCCTTTCGATTCGACTTCAACCAAGTCCTTGAGCCAATTAACGTCCATCTTCCGCCTCTGCACCAACGAAATGCCTTAGATTACCTCGTCCCGCTTCCAGTGCGATTCGGATGCTGCAAACCAGCATGATCTCGCTTCTATGTGCGCCGTGTGCGCGTTCAACATGGCCCGGCGACGGGATGGACGGTAATCACACCATGGCCTCAGCGTGCCAACATGCAGCGCAGCGAGCGCGCGGGATTCTGTCCCAGCGCACATACTCCCGCACCGGCCAGCATGACGACTCTGCAGATCGTAAAGCCCCGCTCAAAACCACGGACGCCAGCATAGACCTGCACCAGTTACCCCACATTGCGATTGACGCGATCGCGTCGGGACTGGCGGCCACTGCGATGGTCATCGAGATGATGGCGCTGCGCGTCCAGGGCGATCTCGCCGGGCACGGCCAAGCCCAAGGGCAAACGAAAGAGTAGGCAGCGGCATCTGTCTGCATCCCTTCGATCCGGCTATGCAGAAAGGAAACCGTTGCATTCCACGTGAAACGACGTGAAGCAGCCGTTCTCCGATGTTCAACTGCGAGAACCGGACCTGTTGTTCAAGGACTCAGTATGGCGGCCTTGGCACCGAACTCCCGGGCATACAGCGGGACAGCCCCGAAAAAGGCGGCGGCGGCAAGAATGGGCGCGAAGGACACCAGCAGCATCGCGGTGGGTAGATCAAACCTGTCCGATAGTGCGCCCAGCACCAGTGGGCCCAACGCCATGCCGAAAAGGTTGTTGCAGGTGACCATCGCACCGGTGGATGTTGTGCGCATCGCCGGCGGCACGAGCTCCTGAATCACAGTGATCACCGGACTGATGAGGGCCACTATTACGAAGTCGCCAAGGACAAGCAACCCTTGTTGCACCACGCCGGGAGGCTGTAGAAAGGCCGCAACAAACAACGTGGCGGTCAACACCGAGAAGACACCCGGTAGCCACAGGCGGCGACATGGATTGCCGGCGATTACTCGGTCGGCAAACCAGCCGCCAACCATTACACCAAATGCGGAACACAGCGCCAAGAGAGCTGATCGCACACCAGCCTGGTCTGCTGGCAGTCCGTAGACACGGTTGAAAAAGCTAGGCATCCAGTTGCCGATGGTGGCGATCACAAAGAATTGAATCGCACTGCCCAAGTACACGAGCCAAAGAACTGGCTTGCGAAACATCTCCTTCAAGTAGCCACTCCACTGAGAGAACCGGTTCGAGTTCATCTGCTCTGTGGCAAGTGGCGGGTTCTCGTAATCGCGCACGAAGAACATCAGCACGGCGAAGAGTAGGCCAGGTACGGCCACCAATCCGAAGGCATAGCGCCACCCAAGCGCGACGCCGATGATTCCGCCTAGCGCCACGCCAAGCACCGACCCAAACAACGCCACCGACTGGAACACGCCGATCATCGTTCCCCGTAAGCGCTTTGGGAAAGCGGCTGCGATCAAGCTGTTGCCGGCTGCGGTGTAGCCCGCTTCGCCGGTGCCGATGAGGAAGCGTGCCGCGAGCAACTGTGCAAAGTTGGTCGCAACGCCACACGCAGCAGTGGCCATGGACCACACCGCAGCCATGATCCCCGCGCTCTTGGTTCGACTCCACCGATCAGCCCATATGGCGGTGGGCAAGGCCAGCAGTGCGATGGCCACGTTGACGGCCGCCACCAATGCGCCCAGCTGGGCGTCGTTCAACCGCCACTCTTGCTTAACGAGAGGCAGTAGCGATGACAAGGCCTGACGGTCCACATAGTCGAACAGCATCAGCACTGAGAGCACAAACAGCGTCCAGTGAGCATGCGCTTTCGAGTACAGGTAACGGTCCGCGTCTAGTTTGTCTGGCGGAAGCTGGGTAACTAGCGCGTTCTGAGTCATCGTCGTCTCCTTTTGCACGATCCGAAAGTTGTCTGTCAAACGTACCGCGCACTACAGCGCCTCTTGCAATATGAACTGGACCGTGCGCTCGCCGATAGCGACAGCGGTGGCATGCTTGTTGGTCGACACGTCGTATCGGCCTGCAAGGCCTGTGCTGTCAGAACTCCCACCATCTTCGCGGTCTCCTCGACAGGTCTCTTGAGGGCTCTCTAGTGGCTCGATCTCACGCTGTGCTCATCTGGCGCCAGCTACTCATGTACTGGACTGCTTATCCGGATGGGTGCCGAAATTCAGGCGTCGGCCAATGCGAATTCGGCCACGCGCTCGCCGATAACGATGGCAAGCGCATTCGTGTTGGTGGACGCGATGGAGGGCATGATGCTGCAATCCGCGACACGCAGCCCGCTGACCCCGTGTACGCGCAGCCACGGATCAACCACTGATTGTGAGGTGTCAGCCCCCATCCTGCAGGTACCGACTGGGTGGTAGGCCGTAGCGCTGGTCGCCCGCATGTACTCGATCAGTGCCTCATCCGACATTGCGCGACGACCGGGGCGCAGCTCTTCGAGCAGCCAACGGGCCAGTGGGGCAGCAGAGGCAACTTGGCGCAGCTTGCGCAGCGCCACCAGGCTGGTTTCGATATCCCGCGGATCGGTGAAATGGTTAGATATCAGCTTTGGCGCGGCGGCCGGGTCGGCATTGGCAATGTGGCACGACCCGCGCGAATAGGGGCTGATTTGGAATGACGCAAGTGTCACGCCATCGAATGAGTCCAGGCGTGTCATCGACTTGCCGCGATTGCCTGGCGCACTGGCTTGCTGGAGCTGCAGTTTGATCTGTGCATTGTTGTCGGCGGGGTTGTGCGGCACGAATCCATGCGCAGTCATGGTCGCCGAGGTCAATCGGCCGTCACGGCGGAGCAGCCAGCGCGCCCCATCCAGCAGTTTCCCGATCGGGCTGTTCAACCTCCGGTTCCAACTGATGCCCGGCTTGCACCGGAACGTGATCGGACTGTAGACGTGTTCGGAGAGGTTTTCGCCAACCATAGGTAGCTCGTGCAACAGCGGAATCCCTGCCGCATCCAGCACTTCACGCCGGCCGATGCCCGACAGCTCCAGTAGCTGCGCAGAATTGAAGGTACCGCCGCACAGGATCACCTCCTTGCGCGCATGCAGCGTCAGCTCACGCCCCTCGGCCCGCGCCACGATGCCGCAGGCATGTTTGCCCTGCGTCAGCACACGCGTGGCCAACACGCCCGTCATGATCGTCAGATTGGGCAGGCCCTTGTTGGGATCGAGATAAGCCTCGCGCATGCTAGAGCGCAATCCCCGGCGTGTATTGAATTGAACGTAGCTGCCGCCGATCCCGCCGGCGTTGTAGTCCCTGACCCGCTTGCCCACGCCGGATGCCTGCAAGGCGTCGAGGAATGCGTCGGGGCCTTCGTCCACCGGCTGGAACTCCGTGACGCCAACGGGTCCGTTCAGTCCACGATACATCGGATCACCCTTGGCATAGTTCTCGATCTTGCGGAACCAATGTGCCAGGTCGGCCCAGCCCCAGCCGGGGCAGCCATCCTGGGCCCACAGGTCATATTCGCGCGGCGTGCCGTGCACCCACATCATGCCGTTGACGGTGGAACAGCCTCCCACCACCCAACCGCGCGGCCAGTAGATTCGGCGGCTGTTGAGTTGCGGGTCTGGCTCGGTAAAGAAGTCGCGAATATAGATGCCCTTGGCAAGCAAGGTGCCGACGCCGATCGGGATGCGCGACCAGAAGCTAGTGTCGGGCGGTCCTGCCTCCAGCAGCAGGACCCGGTGCTTTGCTGCTTGTGCCAGGCGCACCGCAGCCGCCGCGCCGGCGGAACCCGCGCCGACGACGATGAAGTCGAACGTATCTGTCTCATTCATTCTTGTACTCCAGCCTCCACGCGCAGGGGCATTGGGGACCAGGCTTCCGTCTCGCCATCGCACCTGCCGGACGCGGCTCCGGCACGGTATCCGTTCGCGCGATGCTCGATGGAAGCCTAATTGCAATTCTGGCGGTGATATTCCGCGATTCGCAAGACGCTTTGCGAGATTCGGGATCGCGCCGGTCAGATGTCATGGGCTTAGCGCATTTCCTGTGCCAATCAAGTCTTTGAGGTCACACTCGTACGCTGCTGGGTCTAGCGCTGCGAGATGAATTTGGTGACTAGGTAGCCATCGAAGGTCTCCGTACCGCCTTCGCTGCCAATGCCACTGTCCTTCACGCCGCCGAAGGGTGTCTCGGGTAACGAACTGCCGAAATGGTTGACATTGACCATGCCCGCCTCCAGCCCGTTGGAGACGCGGGTGGCTGTCTCCAGCGAGCGCGTGAAGACGTAGGATGCGAGCCCGAAGGGCAGGCTGTTGGCTCGCACTAGCACTTCCTCCAGAGTACGGAACGGCACAACAGGCGCGATTGGCCCGAACGGCTCCTCCTGCATCAGCCGGGCCGTATCCGGCAGATTGGTGATGACCGTCGGCGGAAAGAAGTTGCCGGCGCCGGGCAGCCGCTGGCCTCCGTTGACCACCGTAGCGCCGCGCCCGACGGCATCGGCCACCAGGCCCTCCATCGCTGCCACGCGGCCAGGGTGCGCCAGCGGCCCCATCTCGGTGTTGGCTTCCAGGCCATTGCCCACACGAACACGCTTGAGCTCGGCAACAAAGAAGTCGAGAAATGCAGCGTACACGTGCCGCTGGACATAAAAGCGCGTAGGTGCAATGCAAACCTGGCCTGCATTGCGGACCTTGAAGCGCGCGAGCATCATCGCGGCGCGGGGAATATCGGCATCGTCGAATACGATCACCGGCGAATGTCCGCCCAGTTCCATGGTCACCCGCTTCATATGGGCGCCCGCAAGCGCTGCCAGTTGACGCCCCACGGCCACGGAGCCGGTAAAGGAAATCTTGCGCACGATGGGCGAGCGGATTAGATAGTCCGATATCTCTGCCGGCTTGCCCCACACTAGGCTCAGGCAGCCTGGCGGCAGGCCGGCGTCGTGGAACATTTCGGCAATCGCCATGACCGCGCTGGGCGAATCCTCCGGTCCCTTGAGGATGATGGTGCAGCCCGCACCGAGCGCTGCAGCCACCTTGCGAATGGCTTGGTTGTACGGGAAGTTCCACGGTGTGAACGCGGCGCAGACGCCGACGGGCTCGCGCAGTACCATCTGGCGGACGTCCGGCTCGCGTGGCGGGATGATCCGGCCATAGATGCGGCGGCATTCCTCCGCATGCCAGTCGGCATGATCGGCGCAAGCGATCACCTCGGTCATCGCTTCCGCAAGCGGCTTGCCCTGGTCGAGCGTCATATTGCGCGCGATCTCCGGCGCACGTTCGCGTGACAGCTGAGCTACCCGCCTGAGCACCGCGCTGCGCTCCAGGGGCGAAGTACGGCGCCAGTCTTGGAAGGCCCGCTCGGCCGAGGCAAGTGCCGCATCGAGGTCCTCGCGCGTGGCATGCGGCAAATGTCCTATGACTTGGCCCGTGGCTGGGTCAAGCACCTCCTGCCGATGCCGACCTTCAGAAACGAACTCTCCGTCGATGTAGAGCGACAGCTTGCGGTACCCCATCAAGTTCTTCTCCGTGCTTGTTCTCTTAGGCGGCGATGCGCAATCGTGGTAGCAGGCACGGGGCACGCCTGGTATGAGCGGCCATACACCGTGTGCAAGCGTCAATCGATCAGGTACACGGGCGAAGACCAAGTGAGATGGCCATCCTCGGTCACGGCGCGCACATACAAGGCGTTGTCACCCGTCTCGTTCAACGGCACTACGGCTTCGCCGACGTAGGACAGCATCCGGTTCTCTTCGGGCAGGCGGTAGACACGTGCCCTGCGCCCCAGGCCGCCTGCCTCGAACACCGTGTCTTCACCGCTCACCTCGTCGATCGGCAGGACCATCTGCACGGGTCCTGTGTTCAGACGCAACTCGCCGCCACTGGCCTGATCCAGCCACAGCTCGATCCCGCCAAAGCCGCCGGTCGTCAGGTATTCCCAGCGCACGTTGTGCTTATCCTCAAGCAGCAGGCGCTTGTCCAGGTTCCACCAGTTGATGCCGTCGATGCGTTCGATCGCGTTGCCGGATACCTCCAGGCTTCCGTCCCAGATGGTTTGGCGGCCGCGGCCGCGATATTCCGAGCCCTCCCAGATCAGCCGGATGCGGCGACTGCGCGATGCATCGAACGTTGGACGGACAGTCTGGACGACGCGCGTCCGGTTACGAATCTCGAGTCGGTCGATCGGCGAGCCGCTATGGAGTTCCACCTTGAAAGTCGCCTCCTTACCGGCATAGCTTGCGATATCACCCATGGAGAGCGAGGAGGTTTGCGCCACCACCCGGCCGCCCATCTGCGGGTCGTCGCTATAGAGCGCTGCGCTTTCATCAACCTGTACGCCGACGTCAAGGAACAGGCGGCTTCCGGTCGTCGCGTAATGGCGCCGCTTGCGCAGGGCCTCTAGGATGGCCGGCCGTGTCAGCCCGGTCGCCTGCAGACAACTCAGGCCACCGTATGCGCCAAACAACGAGGCGCCCGGATGGCTGGCGCCGTGCCGGCCTTTGTGGCCATCGGAATTCGCGAGAATGCCCACGCGATAGCCTTGATCGAAAGCATCCTCCAACAACCACTCGAACGTGCCCCAGTCGGAATGAATCTCGATGGATTTCTCAATGCGGATATCGTGCGCCATCTTAATGTCTGCATAGCGCCCGCCGATATGGGCGAAGACGACACAGTCCTCGTGCGCCAGCTTCTCGAACAGTTCGTTCGCGCTATGGGCGTCGGTGTCCGCATCGGCCAAATCTTCGACCAGGGCATGGTGAGACCGGTGAAGGGTGCAGCCTTCCTTCGCATACAGTACATTTCGGTCGCCCCCCAGGCCGGTGTTGCCCGACCATTCGTAGCCGGGGAAGATGATGAACCTGCCGTCCTTGTTGAACTCGGCGGTGAGCCGGTTGAGCTCATGCCAGAAAGGCAGCGTGATCTGGAAGTCGTTGCCCTGGTGGCTCATGACATCGAGGAACGCGCGGTCGCGCGCGAATTCGATCAGTTCCCGGGCGGAATTGGTCCCGATCGTTTCCTCGGACTGGCCATGCAGATCTGCCCAGTAGGTAAGCCGCTCGGCATTGGCAACAATCTTGACCGGATTGGAGCGCGCGACGACTTCTCCTGCCCGATTGGCGATCTCGAAGGTCAACAGCCCGGGCGTGTTGCAGGACAATCCGTCGATGGTACAAGCATGTGTACCTCGCTTGACGTCGATTGCATCCGGTATGCCGTCCACCGGCATGGAGGCCCGCAGGTGAAAGCGCCCCGCGATCCTGTCGCTCGGGTTACCCCATTTATCCTCGCCCTTGAAGCCCAGCCGGAAGGACTCTCCGGCGCGGCATAGAGTGGGCGCCAGCAGCTTGCGGCTTACAGCGGGTCCTGCCACGACGGCGATGACCGGCTGCACGGGCAACTCGATATATGTGTAAGTAGCCCACGGGTCGACTAGCACTTTGAACTCGAAGGTGGATTCGCAGAAGGTCTGCACGCGCAACCCGGGGGAGCCGCCGCGACGATCGCCGAAGCGTACGGTGATCTGGTCGCCTTCGCGCAGAAAGCCCTTCACCACCCGGATCATCAGCGTCTTGTCCCACGGTCGAACGTTGCGCTTACCGTCGTACTCCAGTGCCAGGATTGCGCCGTTGCTGGCCTTCGCAGTGACGTAGTTCGGCGCGGTCGGATCGGTGAACTGCGGTTTGCCCATATCGCTCGCAAACCGGTGGACGATCTTCAGGCTACCCGTATCGTCGATACCGAAGTAGCCGGCCGTGTACGTCAGCACAAACTCTTGAAAACTGCCCGCTTCGAAGGCGCCGGACGGCGTAACGGTGGCAGTGCCGGCCCTGTGGGCCATGTACGTGCTGGGGTATGCGGAGTGTGTCATCGTGGGCTTCACAGTAGTCAACAAGAGTCTAGGCAGACCCACACCCCGCCTTTTGCAAATCTTCGAAAGTGCGTGCCGAATTTCGCAAATCGTCTGATAAGTCCCCCTCTACCATGGCGGCCTGAAGGATTGAGGATTCGCCATGCCGCACGCCCCGTTGCCATCTGCCGATAGAAGCGGCTCGCTCGCGCTGCTGCAGCGGTTGGCTATGTGGCTGCCACTCCAGCGCGCGCACCTGCTTCTTGTGCTGGCCGGCGCGCTGGGCTGCATCGGAGCGCTGGCGACGATTCTCTTCCGCGAATGCCTGCGGGTGTTGCAGTGGTGGCTTTCCCGCACCGACCAGGATTTGGTGGCCGTGGCACGAGCGCTGCCGTGGTGGGCTCGGGTGCTGGTGCCCACTGTGGGAGGTCTGTTGGCCGGACTGCTTCTGCAGATCGGCTCGAAATGGATCTCGCGCAACGGCTCGGAAGACTATATGGAAGCAATCGCCATCGGCGACGGTGTGCTCAGTGCGCGACAGAGCCTGCTGCGCAGCGCTTCCTCCCTGTGCTCAGTGGCCAGCGGAGCGTCGATTGGGCGCGAAGGGCCAATGGTGCAACTGGCCGCATTGTGCGGCTCGCTCGCCGGCCGGGTGCTGCGCCGCGTGACGATGATTTCGACCGACCAGTTGCGCCTGCTCGTGGCATGCGGCGCGGCCGCAGGTTTGACCTCGGCCTACAACGCGCCGATCGCCGGCGCGGTGTTCGTGTGCGAGATCGTCTACGGTTCGATTACCACCGCCAAGCTCGGCCCGATGCTGATTGCCACGGTGATGTCAGACATCGTTGTGCGTCAGTTCTTTGGCTACGGCGCGGCATATGCGATGCCGCATTTCAATTTCGTTTCCGGCTGGGAGGTGTTCACGTATCTCGGCCTAGGGCTTGCGGCTGGTATGGCGGGGCCGTTGCTGCTGGTGCTGATTGACCGTGCGCGTGATGGCTTCCTGCATATTCCATTGCCGTTTGCAGTGCGGATGGCGCTAGGCGGGCTGGTGGTGGGCGTGTTCTCGGTGAAGGTGCCCGAGGTGTGGGGCAACGGCTACAGCGTGGTCAACAGCTTTCTGCACGAGCCGTGGCAGTGGCAGGGGGTGACGCTGGTGCTGCTGTGCAAGGTTCTTGCGACTGCCGCCAGTGCTGGCTCAGGTGCGGTGGGCGGCATCTTCACACCCACGCTTTTCTGCGGCGCAGCGCTGGGCCTTCTGTATGGCTCGGCCATGCATGCGCTGCTGCCCGCTGCCGCGGCCGTTCCAGCAAGCTATGCGATCGTCGGCATGGGAGCACTGCTGGCGGCTACGACGCACGCGCCACTCATGTCGATCCTGATGATCTTCGAGATGACGCTGAGCTATCAGGTCGTGTTGCCGCTGATGCTGGCATGCATGACCGGCTATGTGACCGCGAACGCGGCAGGCGCACCTTCCGTGTATGCGCGTTCGCTTGCGCGCGACCAAGGCGTGGGCGAGAAGCAAGCAAAAGATGCAAGTGTCGCCTGGGCTTCTGACCTGAAGCGACCTCAATAAGCGAATCCGAGCTAGGCGCGTTCCTTGGGCCCCGAGGCAACGTCAACGTCCCCTTTTCATAAGAGCCGACATGGTTCATATAGACGGATTAAAGCAGCGACCCGAGACAATGCGCGGCCATCTTCCGTTGAAACGGTGACCGGGATGGGCATCGGGAATTCCACGTGGGCGGCGAAATTCCTGTTGGTGTGGTGGCTGGTCGCTGCAGGGAAGCGCGAGATGGTCGTATTTGCACGAACCGGTACTAATGCCGAAGCGCAAGACCGCCAGAACGGTTGGCAACGGGGTGATGGCGTATTTCTTAAGTGAGAGTGAAATGGGACAAATGACGGAACAAGAACAGCCAAATGAAAATGAAAACTTCGAAATACACGATTCGCCGATTGGAGTCAATAAAATTGACGCCTTTCGAGGCGAAATAGCGGACGGCAAACATCAAGAGCTAGCCACCTATATGATTAAGGCACTGGAAAAACCTGCAATTCACAGAAGGACGTTTCTAAGAAATGCTTTACATACGCTATCATTTGGAACCTTGGCCCCTTCGGTGCTGACATCGGCATTAATGACCGCTTGCGTGCAGAGTGAGAATGCTGCGGAGACAACCACGTCGTCAATCAAGAAAATCTCCAGCAGCAGTACAACCACAAGATCGGTCATCGTTATTGGCGCCGGCATTGCTGGGTTGTCAGCCGCTAGTCAATTGGCGCAGCAAGGCTACGCCGTTACGGTGCTGGAGTCCCAATCCAAAGTGGGAGGACGGCTAAGCACGGACAGAAGCCTGGGGATTCCCTTTGATCAGGGAGCCAGTTGGATTCACAGACCCAACGGCAACCCTATCACTCCGCTTGCAGCGCAAGCTGGTGCCACTACCTTCCTCACTGATGACCACAATGTCGTCGTCCATGATGTCAATGGTGCAGCCTACCCTGACGCTACGCTGACCAGCACCGAACATACTTACAATACCGTTCGAGACAGCATTCCTGGTTTGGGCAGCCTGAATCAAAGTTTTGCGGCGGTCTTCAATAGTAATTATCCCCAATACCAGAATGACCGGCTATGGAAATACATGCTCTCCGCCTACCTTGAGTTTGATGTAGGCGGAGATGTCTCCAAAATATCATCCCTATATTTTGAAGATGATCGGCAATTCAGCGGCGATGATGTCATTGTTACCAATGGCTATGACACCGTGGCCAACTATTTGGCGAAAGGCTTGAACTTGATCTTGAACACCCAGGTTGCAATCATTGATTACTCAGGAGATCAAGTGACTGTAGCGACAACTGGTGGCCAGATCTATCAAGCCGACTCCGTTGTTGTTACTGTGCCATTGGGGGTTCTCAAGAGCAACGCCATCACGTTTATACCGGCCTTGCCTAGCGAGAAGGCCGCCGCCATTGCCAATATGGGTATGGGAAATATCAATAAATTCTTGCTAACCTGGAACGCGCCATTCTGGGATACAAGCTTGCAGTATATTGGCTACACTCCCGACAGCCTTGGGCAATTTAACTACTACCTCAATATCAACAAGTATCTCGCATCAGCGAACGCCTTGATGACATTCGCTTTTGGCGACTATGCCACCGCCACGGAAGCCATGACGGACAGCGAGGTCATTAACGCGATTATGGCCAATCTCCAGACCATCTACGGAAGCTCCATCCCTTTCCCGACGAACATGCTGCGCACAGCTTGGGGAAAGAACGTGAATTCCTTCGGCGCCTACTCCTACGCGGCAAGCGGCACCACCTCAGCTGACTTTGATACCTTGGCTGAGGCGATCAACAACAAGGTGTTTTTCGCTGGAGAACATACCAACCGAGATTATCGGGGGACTGTCCATGGGGCTTATTTGAGTGGTACCCGCGAAGTCGCGAAGATCATGGCGCTGTAATTGAGCAGGAACGCGCTACCAAGGTCTGGTGATGTCTCAGCCGAGGGCGCGCAGCAAATTCCAGCGGCGCACAGCTATGACCGCAACGACGCGTTATCCAGTTAGTACGCGCACAACTGCGTGGTGACACGCTGGTTGATCGTTATGGTGCGGGCACCGGCAGCAGACGACCGTCCGCCGAGATATCGTTGACCTTCTAGACGTCGCGGCGCTCCAGGCTCACGCGCATGGTCGCGGTCGAGCAGGATCAACATGCCGGCTCGGACCACACGACGGTTGACCGCTGTGTGGTCCGTGGCTTTTTCTAGAGTTGGCGGCTTCGTTCAATCGATTCGCGGCACGGTGCGGCTTGTACGTGCGCGCAGCGCTGCTAGTGCCGATTCGGCGGCCTTTTTCATCGTGGTGAGCTTGCCCCGCGAAAAAGGCATCGCCGTCAGCTTCGTTGCCGTGCGGTGTCGTGCAGAAAATGCCGTTATCAGAACCTATAAGTTGCAGCGATTTGACCGTAGCGGCCGATGCCCGAGTACAGCGACGGATCATAGGCGCCGCGGTACGTGTACATCCATACCGGGTCAAACGGCGGGGTGCGGTTGAACAGGTTATTGATGCCCGCATACAGCGTCCAGTTCTTGATGCCGGTGTAAGACACAAACAGATTGAACTGGCTATAGGAAGCGGCATCTGAGCCGGGGTTAATCACTTGTGTGTAGGGACCGGTGTATTTCCAAGTAAGAGTGGTCGTCCACTTGCGATAAGCCCAACTTAGCTCAGTGGTGCCCTTCCAGCGCGGGAAAGCCCCGCCGAACACCGTGTTGTTTGCGCCGTTATTGCCCGCGAAATCGGTCGCGACCCCGCTCATCGGCATCGTGAAGTGCCACACGTAGGCCCAATCACCCGCCAGTGTGAATGTGCCGATCGTCGTTGGTACCACCTGCTTGAACGTGGCTTCGAAACCCTCGGTACGCAGATACGAGAGATTCGTGTACCCGAGCTTGTACATCGGCTGCCCCGGATTGGCGTTAACCATTGCGACGATATTCGGCTGACCGATCACGTTGCTGACATCGATCCTGTAATAGTCGAGGCCGAAGTCCGTGGTCCGGGTCGGCGACGACTGGAAGCCGATGTTGAAATTCTTCGTACGCTCGGGTTGTAAGCTCGGATTGCCGACAAAGTACTCGTTGACGTTCTGATTGTTGACGGTCTGATAGGTCACGGCTGCCGCCTGGTAGAGCTCAATCAGCGTCGGCGCGCGGAAGCCACGGTTATACGAGGCATACATGGTCAAGTCGCGCACCGGCTGATAGCGCAGTGCAAAGCGTGGCGAATAGACGCCGCCGAAGTCGTTGTATCGATCATAGCGGCCGGACTGGCCGAATGTTAGGCCACGCACGATCGGAATGTCGGCCTGGTAGTACAGCGCGGCGACATTACGGTTGCCGTCCACCGCCTGAGTGTACGGGTTCACAAATGCGGTGGAGCCCGGACCGATGTATTCGCTTTGATGCTGGAACTGTGCGCCAAGACCGATCCCTACGTCGCCCGCAGGCAGCTTGAACAGGTTCGGGGTTGAGATCGTCGCATCCACCACATCGAGCTTCGAGATCCCCTGGTTATAGGAGGTACCCAGCACACCAGGTAAGCCATTGAGCGTAGCTGCGCTGAACGTGGCAGGCGTCACGCTATCGGTGTACCCCAATACCGCAGATGCATTGACCTGGTTTGTGTAGGCGTTGGACACCACGCTTTGCGAATGCCCATAAGACGCGGCCCAATCCCAGTCGCCGAATCTCGTCGTGCTGAGCGAGCCTTTCATGCCGGTCGACACACGATAGAAGTTGGATGTGGTGTTCACCGCCTGCGCTTTCGGGAAGTAATAGGTCAGCGCATTTCCGCCGACCGTGGGAGCGAACGCAGCAAATTCACTGCCCGTGTAGTAAAGCGAAGGCACGAGTGCGCCTGCTCCAAAGCCAGCCAGGCCGGACATGAGCGACGTGGTGTTGTGGCTGCCCCAGATGTCGCCAAAGGCCTCGACGTTATCGCTGACCTTGAAGGTGGCGTGCACCTTGGCACTGGTGCGCTCTGTCTGCGCTGCGAGCGATTGTCCACTCGCGCCGTTTTGAGAGCAGACCGTACCGTCAGACTTTGTTTGCAGATTGTTGAGCGCGGAGGTGACCGTTCCTGTAGGTCCGCAGGGGCTCAGCGCCTGCGGGCCAGAAGGCGTCATGAAGAAAGAGCTGGGCTGAGAGAAGTATCCGCCTGGCAGCGCAGCGTAGTTCTCGTTGCGCGCGAAATCCCGCTGCGACATGGAAACGCCACTGGAGCGGTAGTGGCTGAGCGCTGCCGTCACATGGAAGCGATCCGAGTTGAGATTGCCAAAGCCACCCAACATGCTGAAGCTCGTTGTGCCCTCGCCACCGTGCTGGGCGCCGCCCGCGCTTGCGTCAAGCTGAAGGCCCTGGAAGTTCTTCTTCGTGATGACATTGACCACACCCGCAATCGCATCCGAGCCGTACTGCGACACAGCGCCCGTCTTGACGATCTCGATGCGGTCAATCATGTTCAACGGTAGCGTGTTGACATCGAAGAACGTGTCGGTGCCGCCGTTTGCGAAGGCGTACGGCGCGGCGCGCTGGCCGTCCACCAGCACGAGGGTGTACTTCTCGCTCATGCCGCGCAGTGCAATACCCGTGCCGCCCGGCGACTGGCTCAGCACCGTGTCTTCCCCCCAACTGCTTCCCGAGTTGGCGCTCGTGCCACGGAGAAAATCCGAGACCGTGGTGGCCCCGCTGTTAAGCATCTCCTTCTGCGTGACCGTTTGGACTTGATTGAAGCCCGTCTTGTCCGAGCTGCGAATCAGCGAACCTGTCACTTCAAACTTCTTCAACTGCGCAACCTTGTTGTCCGATGGGCCAGTGATCTCCGTACCGGAAGTTGACGTGGCAGGTTTTGGCGTCTGCGTACCTGACGCCGGCGCGGTGGGCGTGACTACCTGGCCAGTGATTGCCGGTGTGCTGCCCAGGGCCGATTCGGACGACGGACCTTCGGAGGCGACGGGTTGACTCTGCGCAAACGCCGGCACGGCAAGTGCGGCCGACAACACCAACTGCGCCCAGACGATCTTCTTGATGGCGACTGCCAATGCTTTTTGTTTCATTTCCCATTCCTATCAAATGCCTTCCAGGCGTTCGCGATCTGCGCGTCCTTGCTGATCGAGCGCCTTGAGCGGCCAAAAAAAATCGGTGTTGTAGAAAACGGCGATGTCGCAACCGTCATTGCGGCTGCCGGTGCTCCACTTCAGTGCAGCCTTAGCAGCGGCTTACGCGTGTGCGAACACTTCAACGGTCTTAGCAGCGGCTTACGTATGCGTGAGCATTTCGAGAGCCTTGGCAGAGGCGCGCGCATGCACAAGGCTCGAACTTGCTCTGGACTCACGCCAAATCGCTTGCATCAAAGTGGGTCGAATCCGCGAGTGTCCCTCACCAGCGATGACCGGAATTCCGCGTCAGAAAATGGCGCCGGCAGGCCGATGGCGGCCAACACCAGCGCGTGGAAGCGCATGCAATGCGCTGGAAGAACCGCGCCCAACTCTTGCCCGCATAGCCTCCACATCTTCGCCTCTGCCTTTGAAAATTGGGCCACATGATGTTGCGTGAGAGTGGACCTGTCTACTGTGACAAGTGACAGTTCGCGGGGCAGCGTGTCTCTCCTAGAATCGCCGCCGTTCATCCAATCAGACCGGCTGCTTCCACGTCCGCGAACAGCAAGCGCGTTGCTCAGCCGATCTTTTCCTTCCGAGGAGCATCACCATGAGCTTCGGCCTGCTTCTGTCGAGACTGCCGCACGTCCGGGAGTCTCAAGCCCGCTATGACGCCATGCTTGCGCTACACCCTTGCGGGCCCAATCGCATCACAGCGTTGTGCCGTCAGATCGCAAGGCTCTTCAATGCGCTAAGGGCGGCGTAGTGGCGCCGTGAGAGGCGACTCGACCAGAACGACCGTCATCACCGCCGGAACATTTGCCGACATGCGGGCTTCGGCCCCAACGGCAGGACGTAAGCGCTCGCGACAGAGCAGAAGTCACCCATGTTTCGACGTAGCAAGAACCCTGAAGGCAATGACGCTCAGTCGCGGCAGTTGGCGGCGCACGCCGGGAGAAATGAAGTGAAAATCGAAGGGCAGTATTTGGTGGGATCGTCCCCGGTTCAAGGAGCGGGGCGCCCGCGCGAGTTCGGAAAAAAACAGCAGACCCCCGTGCGCCGATTTGGCGGTCTCGCTGCCGTTCTTCTCATCCACGTGGCGTTGATTTATGCACTGCTCAATGGCCTCGCGACCAAGGTAGTGCAAGTCATTCAACATCCGGTCGAGACCAGGATCATCGAGCCGGTCAAGCCGCCACCCCCACCACTGCCGAAACCAACCGTACATCAGGCGTCGCCGAAGCTTGCGCCGCCGCCGTTCGTACCGCCACCCGAAGTGCCGGTGCAGGCCGCGCCGCAGCCGACCATCGCACATCAGAGCGCGCCGGCGCCCTCAACACCGGCGCTCGCACCGCCCGGTCCGCCTGCCCCGGTGGCGCAGCCTGCTCCAGCCAAGGCGAAGAGCACCGAAGTGGGTGTGGTTTGCCCGAACTCAGATCAGGTGCGCTCATCGGTGAGGTATCCGAAGGAGGCGCAGGAGAACAACGTCACCGGTGATGTGCTCGTCGAATTCGTGGTTGATCCGCAGGGCCACATCACGAATGAGCGTATTGCGAAGTCGTCCGACGATTCCGCGCTGGATACCGCGGCATTCAACGCCGTGAAGAAATTCAATTGCATCGCCCAGGGCCAGTCGGTTCGTGTCCAAGTTCCGTTCTCGTTCAACCTGAACTGATCTGAACCCGCAGTCGAGTAGTACTGGTAGCGATTTGTTAGTCAAGTTGTAGAAGTTCAACGTTTGAACGGGAGCAGACATGAAGAAGCGTTCTCTAGCCGCCATGGCGGTAACCATGTTGATCGCCGCGGCATCGGCGACCACCTTTGTCGCGCCGCAAATGGCGTACGCCCAAGTGAGTGACGCGAAGGTGCCCGCCCAGAGCACCATCGCGCCGCAAACGGCTGGCGCGACAGCCGACCAGGCGGTGCCGCCGCCAGTCCCTGCCAGCACCGAAACCGTGACTAACCCGTACGGCCTCAGTGCGCTGTGGAACAACGGCGACTTTGTTGCTCGCTTCGTGCTGATGCTGCTGGTGATCATGTCGATGGGAAGCTGGTACATCATGGTTACCAAGTTCCTGGAGCAAATGCGTGCAAACCGCCGTGCGAAGAACGCCGACGATCAACTGTGGAGCGCGCCGTCGCTTGCCGCGGGCGCCAAGCTGCTGGACGAGGCCTCGCTGTTCCGCTTCCTTGCCGAAACCGCGGTCGAAGCGGGTGAGCATCATGACGAAGCCTTGCTCGAATCGGTTGATCGCAACACCTGGATCGACGTCTCGGTTGAGCGCGCGATCACGAACGTGTCGAACCGCCTGCAAGATGGCCTCGCGTTCCTCGCCACGGTTGGCTCAACGGCGCCGTTCATCGGCCTGTTCGGCACGGTATGGGGCATCTATCACGCGCTGACGGCAATCGGCATCGCCGGCCAGGCGTCGATCGACAAGGTCGCGGGCCCGGTGGGTGAAGCGCTGATCATGACGGCAATCGGTCTCGCAGTCGCGGTTCCGGCTGTGCTCGGCTACAACTTCCTCGTACGCCGCAACAAGTCGGTGATGGAACGTGTGCGTGCCTTTGGTGCCCAACTGCACGCCGTCGTGTTGGCCGGCGGCCAGCGTGCCAAGCGTCCGGTGGTAGTTCAAAAGGCTGCACTGGTCGAGCAAGTGGGGTAAATCATGGCGATGAGCGTTGGCCACGATGGCGATGAGGACGAAGTCATTGCCGACATCAACACCACGCCGCTCGTCGATGTCATGCTGGTCTTGCTGATTATCTTCTTGATCACGATTCCAGTGGTGACACATACGGTGCCGGTGCAGTTGCCGAAACAGGCGGTCCAGCCGCTGCAGACTAAGCCCAAGAGCGTCACGATCGCGATCAACCGCGACGGCGACATCTTCTGGGACGAGAAACACGTGGATGCAGCGACGCTGCTCGCGCGGTTGAAGACCGTGTCGGTGATGCAGCCGCAGCCCGAAGTCGACGTACGCGGTGATGAGAACACTCGCTACGAGTTCATTGGCCGGGTGATTACGGCCTGTGAGCGCGCGGGGATCAGCAAGGTGTCATTTGTGACGGAGCCGCCGGCGCGCGGCGGGTAAGGAGCTGATTATGGGAATGAACGTAGGATCCAGCGGGATTGGCCGAGAACCGGAAGTGATGGCCGACATCAACACCACGCCATTGATCGACGTGATGCTGGTACTGCTGATCATGCTGATCATCACGATTCCGATGCAGACGCACGTGATCAACATGAACCTGCCGGTCGGCAACCCACCGCCTCCAGTTATCCAGCCCGAAGTCGTGCAGGTCGATATCGCCTCCGACGGTACGATCTTGTGGAACGGCACGGTAGTGAACCAGGCCGCGCTCGACGCCAAGCTCTCGCAGGTGGCGGCGGCGCCGGTGCAGGCCGAAATTCGTCTGCTGCCGAACAAGCTTGCGCCGTATCGGAGTGTCGCAGCAGTGCTTGCTTCCGCGCAGCGCATGGGTGCTACGAAGATTGGCCTGATCGGCGACGAGCGGTTCATGCAATAGCCAGGCAACACGATCAAGAAGTGCGAAAATGTAAAGCAAGTAGCGGAAATCGTGCACGCATGCACACAGTTACACCTGAAAGGTTTGTGTGTTTTCCTTAGCGCCCGCTACTTGTTTTCAATCGCTTTTCACTTCCAATCAAATTCAGAAAATTCTCCCACTTCAACTCAATTCTCCTCCGAAAAAATCTGTCAAATCAAATTGAATAACTGCCCCTGTCAATTTCGAGAAATAGAATGGTGACCGTCGCTGATACTTGATTCCCTCATCATGATCTCAATTGCAGTGACATCCAAAACTTGATGCCAGGGTAGCTTTCCTTTTCGCACAGAATCTGGCGGCTTTTCGCGCTGGCGCCAGCCCGGATCAGCACTGTAGACGCCTATTCACTGCGCAGTAAATAAGCCGTTGTCGCCAAATTAGGCCACCGTCCCACGTCGCGGCGCAGCTGGTTGTGTGTGGGCGCCAATCAACCTGCCGGGTTCGCCAAGCCGAACTGCGTGCGATAGTCGGTCAACAGCACTTGCTGGCTTCAAGGCGTGCTGTCAGCTTGGCAAGCCCCCAGCCATCTGCCAGTGCCCCGTGCGCATCGCCGTGTGTTCATTCGCTTGCAGTTGCATTGCTACGCGAAGGGCATTGCACCCCGCTTACGTCCGAGCCTGGTCTGCGCGCACCTCCAAGGCTCCACGGTTTCCTGCGATGAACCATTTTCTCCCCTACGCTCCGCGACGCACGGTTGCGCTCAGTCTTCGCCACCCGCCATTCCCTTTTATGACGGCTTGCCTCGGCGATACACCCCCGGCGCGCTGCCTGTCCAGCTCTTGAATGCGCGCTGAAATGCTGCACTGTCGGTAAATCCAAGATCCTGCGCCAACTCTGCCAACGGCACGGAAGACATCGACAGACGAACGATGGCCATATCGCGCCGCAACTCGTCCTTCAATGACTGGAAAGATGCACCCTCCAGTGCAAGGCGCCGCTGCGGCGTGGCGGTGGACATGTGTAGCGCATCGGCCGTGGTGGCAAGGTCGGGCCATGCCGGCTGCATGTGCTGCAGGTGGTTGCGCACGCGTGCGCTGATGGTGTCGTTGCCACGCCGAGGCATGATGATGTGGGCTTGCGCATCGGCTAGGAAGGCGCGCAGCGCGGCTTCGTCCTGGCGCACAGGGCTTTGCAGCCACGCGACATCGAACCATATCGTCGTTTGCCGCTGCCCGAACTGCAGTTGTGCTGGAAAGACTTTGCTGTAGCTGTCGACGTGGGGCGGGCTTTCAAAGGCGAAGTCGAAACGTGTGGCCGGCAAGCGCCCGCCTGCTAGCCAGGCCATCAGGCGCCAGAAGACGCGCAACAGCATCTCATGCAGGAAGACCGGTTCCGCCACCCGCGCATTGGCGAATCGAAACGCAGACCGCGTGGCACGCCTGGCCGGAGCGCTGCAAAGCCTGGCATGCGGGACGGCGATCGCGTCGCCATGCTGGCCCGGAACTCCGACCGCTACCTCGAGTACCAGATGGCTGTGCCCTGGGGCGGTGGCGTGCTGAACCCCTGCAACACCCGCTGGTCGGCGTCCGAAATCCTGTATTCGCTCAATGATTCGGGCTCGATCCACCTGCTGGTGGACGAAACCTTCCGCCCGCTCGCCGAGGAGATCCGCCGCTATGCTACCACGCTGCGCGAGGTGGTCTGTTGTGACGACGGCGATGTGCCGACCGGCATGCATGGCTACGAGGCGCTGCTGGCCCAGGCCGAGCCGGCGACCGATGCCGTGCGGAGGGGCGACGATCTGGCCGGCATCTTCTATACCGGCGGGACCACGGGTTTCCCCAAGGGGGTGATGCTCAGCCACACCAATCTTTGCAGTTCCGGGCTGGCAGCACATGCAGAAGGGCTGGCTCCGGCCGGCAGCACCTATCTGCATGCGGCGCCGATGTTCCACCTGGCAGACATTGGTGTTGCGATGGCGCATTGGATCGAGGGCAATACGCATTGCGTGGTTCCGGCGTTCTCGCCAGAGGGGGTGCTCGATGTGCTGGCGCGCGATCGCGTCACCCATTTGCTGTTGGTGCCGACCATGATCCAGATGCTGGTCGACCACCCGGCGATGCGGCAACCCCGCGACCTGAGCGCGCTCTGGAGCATCGCCTACGGCGCTTCGCCGATCTCTGAGGCGGTACTTGAGCGGGCGATGGCGGCGCTGCCTGGCGTGGGCTTCGTGCAGGCCTACGGGATGACCGAGCTGTCACCGCTGGCGACCATTCTCCCAGATGTGTATCAGACGCCGCAGGCACGCACGCTCGGCAAGCTGCGCTCCGCAGGTCGCGCCACCTTCTGCGCCGAAGTACGAATCGTCGATGTGGAGGGCCAGGAAGTGCCGCGTGGCACCGTGGGCGAGGTGATCGTACGCGGGCCCAACGTGATGCAGGGCTACTGGAACAAACCTGAGCAGACCGCGGCCGCCGTACGCAACCGCTGGATGCACACAGGCGACGGCGGCTATATGGACGAGGCGGGCTTCGTCTTCGTTGTCGATCGCATGAAAGACATGATCGTGACGGGGGGCGAGAACGTCTATTCCGCCGAGGTCGAGAACGCCATCACCCAACACCCCGCCGTGGCGGCCTGCGCCGTCATCGGTATACCGAGCGCCCAGTGGGGGGAATCGGTGCATGCCGTGGTGGTGCGCAAGCCGGGCGCATCCGTTTCCACCGAGGAACTCATTGCCCACTGCAAGACACTGATCGCAGGCTACAAGTGCCCGCGCAGCCTGGATTTCTGTGATGCGCTGCCATTGTCCGGCGCCGGCAAGATCCTCAAGACCGAGCTGCGCAAGCTCTTCTGGGAAGGGCAACAGCGACAAGTCCGCTGAATTGATCCATCGACAAGGAGAAACCATGACCTCATCCGTGATCGTTGCCAGCGCCGGCATGATTCCTTTCATCAAACCGGGGGCAAGCGAGCCCTATCCGGTGATGGCCGCCAAGGCCATCAGGGCCGCGCTGGCCAACGCGGGTCTCGAATACAGCAAGGTGCAGCAGGCCTATGCTGGCTATGTCTACGGCGACTCCACCGCCGGCCAGCGCGGGCATTATGAGGTTGGCATGACCGGTATCCCGGTAGTGAACGTCAACAACAACTGCTCGACCGGTTCGACCGCGCTCTACCTGGCGCGTCAGGCCGTTGCCGGCGGCGCGGTGGATTGCGCACTGGCCTTCGGCTTCGAACAGATGATGCCGGGGGCACTGGGCTCGGTCTTCAGCGATCGGCCCAGCCCCTTCGAACGCTTTGACGCGGTGACCGCCGAATTGATCGACGTTCCGGATGTGCCATTCGCGCTACGCTACTTTGGCGGCGCGGGGCTCGCACACATGCAGGAGTTCGGCACGAAGCTCGAGACGTTTGCCAAGATCCGCGCCAAGGCCAGCCGTCATGCGGCCAACAATCCGCTGGCGCTGTTCCGCACGGTGGTGACGGAGGAAGACGTCATGGCCTCGCCCATGATCTGGCCCGGTGTGATGACCCGGCTCATGGCCTGCCCCCCCGACTTGCGGCGCTGCTGCGGCGCTGCTGGTCTCGGAAGCATTTGCGAAAAAGCATGAGTTGGACGCGAGCGTTCGCATCCGCGCTCAGGCCAATCCGACCCTCCTGGCCGCGATGGCGTCGCTGTCTTGCGGCCCAGTATCTGATGAGGGAAGGCCGCACGTGCCCTTGATCTGCTCACCAACACCCTCTATCCAAAGCAACTCTATGGGAGCATCAGAAGCCTTTCCATTCCCATAAGAACAGTAATTAAAGGAAAAATTGCACAAGAATAGGGAATGGCTGCACAAAAATTGGGAATAAGTGAAATTCCTACAGAAAGCTTTCACTCCTTTCCCTCTCCTTTTGGCGCGCACACCCATCGCCAAATAGAACGCTAAGGATATACAAATAAAATCTTAAAATTATTTCTACAAATAAATTAAATAATAAATTGGTATTAAAATATTAAATAAAGAATAAATTACATGCATGTTTTTGCAGCAAAATGCGAATTCTCCGCATTGCGAGAAAATGGCAGGCAAATATTTCAATCTTTGACAACAATCCACGCACAAAGAAGCCATTCGATTGATTTTTATCCGCTTCTCCCAGGCTGCCTCTACTATGCCATTTGTTGGTGGCGGCTAATGAAAAGCTTCCACCAAATCTAGGTTGGCTGCGAATTCTGTTGGTCTGCTATGCAGCGGCTCGATTTCCGGTGCCGCCCATCGCGTAAATTTTGATGGGCGGTTTTTTTGCAATCGGTGCTGTTCAACTCATCTATCCATCGATTCCAGTTAAACATGGGATTGTCGACGCAGAAGATCGCTGTGGGTCTATCGCAGGCACCGGCTTTCGTTAGCGAAAACCAATTCTTGTTTATTGCACCAAGAAAGCAACTGATTCTTCTTTCGCAATCTTCCCGGTCCGCACGACAATGAGCGGGCTGTTATCGCCGTGAACGCTGAACCGTATATTCTGCATAAATTAAGGGCAATTGGTTGTCGACCTACCGTTGCCCGAGTCAGTATATTGAAAATCATCAACTCTGCGGGTGCGGGAGGGATTAGTGCGGAAGATATTCATCGCCAGCTCATTCGAGATGGAATGCGCACAGGTGTCAGCACCGTATATCGAATCCTCCACGAGATTGAGGATTCCGGACTATTGATACGGGACTGGGGGAAGGGTCGGCATCGGGCTCGATATCAATTCAAACCACTCGACGTTGACTCCATTCGCCTAACCTTCATCAACGCCGGATCTGCCTACTCAGTCGGTCTTGATACGTGGAATTTAAAACACCTTTTGCTGACTGAGTTGCTGAAGCTTGGGGTCGATCCAACTGGCAGACATCTGTTGATTCAGATTGAACCTGCGTAAGAACCTGTGCCCTCCGGGAGTGGATATTTCCAGCGTCGTTGAAATTTCCGCCGACACGCTCTTCCCGATCTTCGGGGGAACAAGTCCCACAACTGTCGATCATGCAAGACGCTGCATACCGCTCTGTTCGCGCATATGCAGCGATGGTCCGGCAGCCACTCGGACCGTTTTTCGCTGTATCCCTCTGAATTGATAGGGGGGGGCGGCACCAGCTCCTCCTGCTGACCGTCAGGTAAAGCAGGCGCCCAAGGCCCCGCCCGAGAGCAGGGACCTTTTCTAGACTGCAGCAGCGGCCTTCACTTAATCAGGAATCGATCGCGGTTCTTGCCAATCCAAGCGGGAGCCCTACCGCGACCAGACCAAGTCGCACCAGTCTTGGGATCCATATACTTGGGCGCGACAGTTGTCCCTTTGCGCTTTTTCGCCTTAATCGCAAGTCCCAGGTCATCTACAGTCAACCCGTATTCCTGGACGATCTGACGAACTTGTTGAACTGCGCCGTCGAGCTCGGCCCGCCGTGCGGCTTCAAGTTGCTGCTCTAGCTTGGTGTTGATTTGCACGGAATCCTGACCCACCCGAGGTAGGTTTTTGCATCGAATGTTGACCCACGTATAGAACACTGTCCCGCTCGGCAACGAGCGGGAGATCGGAGTGATCGACGTGGCCATACTGAGCATCATTCGACGCTGGCATCTTCGCGACCAGATCCCGCTGCGCGAGATCGCCAGACGCCTGGGCATCTCCAGGAACACGGTCAGGCGCTATCTGCGCGCTGACACCACGGCACCGGCCTATCCTGCACGGCAGAGTCCGAGCAAGCTCGACGGCCATGCCGCCAAGCTCTCCGCTTGGCTCAAGACCGAGGCCAACAAGCCACGCAAGCAACGGCGCACACTCAAGCAGATCCACACTGATCTGTGTGCCTTGGGCTTCACCGGCTCCTACGATCGCGTTGCCGCATTCGCTCGCCGCTGGCGCCAGGAGCAACAGGAGCAAGCCCGCACGTCGGGGCGAGGCACCTTTATCCCACTGCGCTTCGCAGAGGGTGAGGCCTTCCAGTTCGACTGGAGCGAGGACTGGGCGGTCATCGCCGGCGAGCGCACCAAGCTGCAAGTGGCTCAGTTCAAGCTCAGCCACAGCCGCGCATTCTTCCTGCGCGCGTATCTGCTGCAGACCCACGAGATGCTGTTCGATGCCCATCACCACGCCTTTGTGGCCTGGGGCGGTATCCCGCGTCGCGGCATCTACGACAACATGAAGACCGCCGTGGATCGCGTGCGCCTGGGCAAGTTGCGTGACGTCAACTTGCGCTTCAGCACCATGGTCAGCCACTACCTGTTCGACGCCGAGTTCTGTAACCCGGCCTCGGGCTGGGAGAAGGGGCAGATAGAGAAGAACGTGCAGGACAGCCGTCACCGCATCTGGCAACGCATCCCTGCATTCGGCTCTCTGGCGGCACTTAATGACTGGCTGGCCGACCAGTGCGTACGGCTGTGGCAGCAGACCCGCCATCCTGAGCTGGACATGACCCTCTGGGAGGCCTGGTCGCTGGAGCGGCCACACCTGATGCCCGTGGGGCAGCCGTTCGATGGCTTTGTGGAGCACACCAAGCGCGTCTCACCAACCTGCCTGGTGACCTTCGAGCGCAACCGCTACAGCGTACCGGCGTCGTTTGCCAACCGGCCCATCAGTCTGCGCGTCTATGCCAATCGGCTCGTGTTCGTGGCCGAAGGCCAGGTGATTGCCGAGCACGTGCGGCACATCGACCGTAGCCATCTTCCGGGGCGCACAATCTATGACTGGCACCACTACCTCGCGGTGCTGCAGCGTAAGCCCGGTGCGCTGCGTAACGGCGCACCGTTCGCCGAACTGCCAGAGGGCTTCCGACGCCTGCAATCCACACTGCTCAAACGCCCTGGTGGCGATCGCGAGATGGTCGAGATCCTGGCGCTGGTGCTGTTGCACGACGAACAGGCCGTGCTCACTGCGGTGGAGCTCGCACTGGAGGCGGGTGCCCCGTCCAAGCAAACCATCCTGAACATCCTCAGCCGCCTCCTGGAAGGCGAGCCCGTGGCACCGATCACCTCACCACAGGCACTGGCGCTGCACGTCGAACCGCAGGCCAACGTCGGCCGCTACGACAGCTTGCGAGATCGGGAGGTGCATCATGCAGCATGAAGTCATGTTGGAGATGCTCAAGTCGTTGAAGCTGCACGGCATGGCACAAGCGCTGGGCGACCTGGCGGCGCAGGACTCGCCGGCCTACCAGTCGGCCGTGGCCATCCTGTCGCGTCTGCTCAAGGCCGAGCTCACCGAGCGCGAGGTGCGCTCGCTGGCCTATCAGATGAAGGTGGCGCGCTTCCCAGCCTACCGAGACCTGACCGGCTTCGACTTCAGTTGCAGCGAGGCCAACGAAGCACTGGTGCGGCAGCTTCACCGCTGCGAGTTCCTCGAGTCGGCGCACAACATCGTGCTGGTCGGCGGCCCAGGTACGGGCAAGACCCATCTCGGCACCGCCATCGGCGTGCAGGCCGTGGAGCACCATCACCGTCGAGTGCGCTTCTTCTCGACCGTGGAGCTCGTCAACGCGTTGGAACTGGAGAAGGTCTCAGGCAAGCCGGGACACCTGGCCACGCGACTCATGTATGCCGACCTGGTGATCCTCGATGAGCTGGGCTATCTGCCGTTCAGCCAGACCGGCGGCGCATTGCTGTTCCACCTGATCAGCAAGCTCTACGAGCGCACCAGCCTCGTCATCACCACCAACCTGAGCTTCGGCGAATGGTCCAGCGTCTTCGGGGACGCCAAGATGACCACCGCGCTATTGGATCGCCTCACGCACCACTGCCACATTGTTGAAACCGGCAACGATAGCTATCGTTTCAAGCACAGCACCACCCAGCCCAAGAAGGAGAAACGCACCGCCAAACAACCCGCACAAAGCGACACCTAACAGCCTTTGGGGTGGGTCAGTTTTCGATGCAAATCTGGAGTGACCCCTTGGGGCTGGACAGGGCGGCAGTTAGAAACTAAGCCGCCTGCAGGGTGAGTTGGGACTCGAACTGGTTGGGCGAAACGTAGCCGAGCGCCGAGTGCATTCGCTTGGCATTGTAGGTGTCTTCAATGAACCTGGGCAGACGCGCAGCGACATCATCGAATGTCCGGTAACCGGCCAGGTACACTTCCTCGACTTTTAACGTCTTCATAAAGCTCTCGGCCTGGGCGTTGTGGTAAGGGTTACCCGGCGCACTCATTGAGCCGATCAGACCATATTCACGCAGCGCAGCCCGGTACCTCGCGCTTGCATATTGCGAGCCCTGATCGGTGTGGTGAATGCAGCTTCCTGGCGTTGGACGCCTGTTTCGCAATGCGGCGAACAACGCGGCCAAGGTCAGGTCGGTGTCGATGCGACGAGAGATCGCGTAGCCCACGACTTTGCGGCTACACGCATCCAGAATGGCCGCGAGGTACACAAAGCCTGCGGCGACTTTGATGAACGTAATATCCCCCACCCAGACCAGATCCGGCTTGGAGGGAATGACATTGCGATACAGGTTTGGAAACGCCGCAAGATCTCCACTCTCGGTACCTGCACGCGCATATCGGCGTCGCGGCCTGACACTTAGATCGTGCTGCCGCATGATCCGAGCGACCCGTTTGTGGTTGACGTGATGTCCGCGTGCGCATAGCTCCCGGACAACACGTCGATAACCATACCCGGGAAACTCATCTTGAATCTCGCCAATGAGTTCCACCAAGCGGCCATCACTGAGCTCGACAGCTTTGGCCGTGGAGCGATAGTAGTATGTACTGCGAGGCAGCGCGATCACGTTGCACCCCTGGCGGATGGAGCAACGAAGGGGCCGCTCACGATCGATGAGTTCTCGTTGCTGCTGACGAGCAGCAGGCGCGACGTTTTTTTTAGCAGGTCGACTTCCATGGTGAGCTGTCCCACCTTGCGTTCCAGTGCAGCGATCTTGACCTCGTATTCTGCGATCGTTGACGCTGCGACTTCTTCACTGTCAAGCTCACCGCGATCAAACTGGTTCAGCCACATCTGAATGAGGTTGGCTGAAATTCGATAGGTTCGCTGCGCCTCACGACGGCCAATGCGGCCGTCACGAATGTCGTGACATAGCTGCAACTTGAATTGCGGACTATGCCGCCGGTACGACCCGTTTGTTGACATCTAGCTGATCCTTGTAGGGGCCCAGCAAGCGTATCACTCCCTAACTGCCGCCCTGTCCAGCCCCAAGGGGTCACTCCAATCCTGGGTCAGGATTCGGTGCAAATCAACAGACGTGTGTACCGTGGCCAGCCGTATTAAGAGACTCGGGAGTATTCAGATGAAAACCGAGGACGAGAAGCTGAGGGAGCTGCTAAACCCAGTCGTCGTAAACATGCAGATGTGGTACAGGAGCAAAAGCAGGATGCCTGCTGCAAGCCTATATGACAGTACCGACACCCGCGACAAGTATCTGATCCGATACTGCGAGAGCATGATCAGCGCGAACAAGCCGGAGTGGCAGGTGATTGCAGAGCGCGCTGGCTGGGCCCCGGCACAAGCTTAAATTTGGGCTAACCAGGCCACCCGCCGCGAACATCAGCCCCGTTGCACCGTGTGCAGCCTCATAAGGGATGTCCGGTCAATCGTCGGAAGCGTCGGAGGCTTCGCCCAGTGGCCGTACAGGCACGCCCAGCACTTCCGTCTTGCGAACGAGATCCGCCAGCGACGACGCGTTCAACTTTCGCATCACCGCCCCCTGGGGTCAGGATTCCGTGCAAATCAACATACTCGAATTCGCCTCGCCCAACCGCACGGCGAAATCCTGACTCCAACTACCGGCGTGCAGTAGCGTCGAACCTCAGCTTTCCCGAGAAAAAGGGCTGCTGTCGGCCAGCTTGAACACGGACACCGCGTCCTTGAGCGTCTGCGCCTGCTCTTCAAGCGATTGTGCCGCGGCAGTTGCTTGCTCGACGAGTGCCGCATTCTGCTGAGTCACCTCATCCATCTGGTTGACTGCCTGGTGGACCTGCTCGATGCCTCGACTCTGTTCCTCGGAGGCGGCCGCAGGATTGATGACAGCTCGCGAGAGGTTCGCTGACGACACAACGTTGTGAGCAATTTCGGGGGAGCCCCCGCCCAAAACCCCGACCGTTGGGGCATGACGATGGTAAGGAGGGTAGCTAGTCGATGGTAGAAGTTCGCACTTCCCCCTCGCCTCGCGGCCAGCGGCAAATGCTTGGAACTCAGTGCCGGATTGATGGCCCTGCTTTGACGTGTTGCCCCCCTGTCTCGCCTGTGAGCCTATGCCGAGTACGAGGGAATTGCTAAAAAAAGACCGGCAAACGACACGGCCCCGAAAGAACAAAGCCCGCAGATGCGGGCTTTGTTAGCGACCCTTGACGGCCGATTAGTCAGAACGGATTACTAGGTCCCTTTGCGCGAGGGAGCACGCTTGCTGCCTGCCGATCCCCGACCATTACCGCGAATTGTGCGGCCTTGTCCATTTGACGCTTTTGTACCTCGCGGAACGTTGCCTGCGACTGGTTTTGTTGGGTTCTGTTCACTGTGCTGACCAGTTCCCTCAGTGCTGCTTCCATTCTCATTCCCCTCTGTTTGGCTCGCATGTGCTCGGATGAAGTGTGGTCCGAAGCCAACCTGCGAGTTCAAGATTGGCCCAAGTGTAGTACAGAATTTGTCCTCGATGGCTGTAGGGGCGACGACAGTTGTGAAAAGAGTCGACGCTTCTTTTCGATCGATCACGAAGCCATGTGCAGGGTAGTCTGCAACCAGACTGGCGAGGGCTCCGTTGGCAAGGGAATTCGTGTACTCATTGAGCCGCTTTCCATACTCGTAGGCGATTCGCATAGCCCGCTGCATCTCCCCCAAACGAATCGGATCAATCTGAGCGTATAGCGGCGCCGCAACACCGACGGCAATCTTCGTAGCAAACTCACCAGCCAATTTTGTGGACAACCGAGCACCCCGGATGTCAATGAGCGCCTCTTTGAACGCACGCTGCGTGTGCTCACGCGCGGCGTTCATGGCCTGGATTATGTCTAGCCCAGAACTACGTCCGGCCAACTCCGAATCCTTGGGCACTTGGATGTCTAGCGGGCCAAGCTCGCCAAGGTCTCCAATCGCTAGCTCGTCTGCAACAATCGCAATCAGCGTACCAGCGCTTTTGCAGTAGCTCGGGATCACGATGCGAAGGTGTGTGTAATGATGACGAAGACACCGCGCAATTCTGAAGGCTCCGTCTGGATCGCCTCCGTTTGTAGTCAAGTACAAAGTGCACTTATCGTATCGTTTCTCTTCCCGAATCGCTTTTGTTAGATCTCGGTGGAGCTCGCGGTTAACGCCTCGGCTAATTACGATTACATCCCGGTCTCCGTTTGCATCCAACATGCCGGTCACGCTCTCCAGCAGTTGCTTCTCCTCCATTGCTCCTCCTTGTGATCGTCCATCGGTAGCGACAAATAGACGTTACCCACAGGCCGGCCATTGTCAGAGATGTTTTTCGCTGTCGCGATAGGCCAGAAGAATGCATGTCCGCCAACAGTACAAACACCCCTCAATAGAAGGGATGCTCTCTCGCCCTAAGAAGACGAGTATTGATATAGAGCGGCTCTACAAGTTATATCTAAATCAGATGTAAAAAAATCTTCTTACGCAACACCCTTATTGAGAGAGCACTCAAGCCCGACGAGCCCCGCAACGCAGTTTTGGATCTGATGAACGAAAAGGGAAGAACGAGCTGCCCCCCCCTTCTCTTCGTTGCGCGAAAGAACAGACTACGGTCCTACCGTGCAGGGCATAACATGGTTACTCGCTCGGCAAACCGGTGCGCCCAAAAATCAACCCCTGCTGCGGAGTGCCCGTATACAGCGCCAAAACACAGAATCCCCGCCACTACCAACGTCCTTGCCGGGGAAAGCTTTGCTAGCGGCGCCAACACACGCATCGCCGCCGAGGCACCCGTAATGTCAATTGAAACGGACCGTATTGCATGCGGCATCAACAACAGCACGCCGGGCACAACAAAAAGGGATGCGAGCAGGGCATGCCGCGAAGCCGACTGTTGACCGTACAAATTCAGTTGACACCAAAATTCTTTGAAGCCAATCGCCTGATTCGCCAGCTCCGTAAGCCGCGGATTGTAGTCTCCTACTGCTGAAGTGATTGTGTATGCGAGAACTGCCGCAAGCGTAAGAATGGCGACATTGCGACCCGCCGCCGCATAGTTTTGGACATACACCGTTACGGCAATAGCACAGAACGCGGCAGCCCCCTCCAGTAAAGCGACGATAAAAGCCACTGTATAAACTTGCGACTCATATTTGGCGAACCAATAAGAAAGAGCCGCGATGGCAAGAGCGATAGCCAACAGCCCGCCCAGCACTGTGCCCACTTCGCCTTTGCCGTCGCTTTCACCACCGCCTCCACCATTTCGATTGTTGTGATGATGGACGTGGTGCTCCTTGAGCACGTTGACTATGTTGCCGGTCCCGATCGCATTACCGTCGCCATTAACAGTGATTGAATTGAGTGCGTATTTGTTGTTCATGGTTTTCTAAAACGCTATTGAGCATTTTTTCTGCATCCCTAACACCAGGCCAAAGCGATTGGCCTCCAGCGTGACAAGTTCTTTTGCACGTGACGGTACCTGCGAAGACTCTGGAGTCACCGCAAAGCCGGAGAGCGCGGCAAGCCCGCAATGGCGCGCCGCCTGCTTAGTCGAATGGTGTGGGGAAGATGCGCCTCAAGAATGAGGCGCGCTCTTTGTTGCTAAAGCCTGGGGTTATGGCCGGCCAGTGAAAGCCTTAAGGCTTTCGCCATTTGTCCGGCTTCCCATTGGAGGTATTGCGCACGCGCTCAACAAGTGGCGGGGTGCCACCGTTCAATTTCCTCGCTCGCTCGATAGCTTCCGCCTGCGTGGGAAGCACGTCGCTTGCTCTTTCGGAATTGGGCCGCCGAACTGCGTAGTCCCCTTGCGGACGCCGTTCTACAAAGATTTTTTTCGTCGTCATGCTGACTCCGTACACACGTCAATTGGTGAAGACGCCACGCAATTGGCAATAGCCTCATGCGTGACGTACAACTGAACTACACGCTCACTTCTGGCGCCGCACCTTGATCGGCCACGCTGCGAGACCAAACTTCCTGGCATCTAGCAGTGCGCCCGACTTGGTGCGACGGAAGCGGCGGAAGATGGTGATGTACTCATCATCTTTCGTCGTCATTTCCGAACCTCGTCAGAAATGCCTCACCGAATGGAACTTGTGCGCTTGCGACGAGCGAATTGTTTGACTACAATCCGCGTGCCTTCTTGACCGAAGCGCAAAAGAGGAAGTCAGAGGCGTTTGTCTTCCTTTTTTCCTGCACTCGTCGAGTTGCCGCTCGACTACGTGCTTCCTACATCTCGCCCCTGCGCTTCAGTCTGTCGACTCGAATCCTCGCGGCTTCCGTCGACACACCGAACGCATCGGCGAGATCATCTCCCGTTCTCAACCCCCTGTACTTGATTTCGTCCACGGGCATGAGAATCTCGGCAGCAAACTGATTTGCCTGCCATTCCGAATCCTCAAACGTTTTGATTTCTGCGCCGCCAACAGGCTCTCGATTCAGAGTCCGCCTGTGACCGAGCAAAGCGTGTCCCAACTCATGAAATACGGTGAAGAGGGAGCGAGGGTCATTCCGGCACGCCTTTTCGTATACTTGCTCCGTCAAACAAAGCGTTAGTGACTCCGGAATCCAACAAGCTTCAACTCCTGTCGGTAACCCATTAGCCCCATCCTCTAGCACGTCCAAGGTAATCAGATAGGTAGACAACTTCTCAAGGAAGGCCCCCAAGTCAATGGGGAACGTAAGCCCGAGCGCCTCACGCGTCCGCATCGCTGTTCGCCGGATATCCGCAACACCGAGCGGCGGGACACGAAACCCTTTTAGGGGACCCTGACCAAACATCATTTCCCCCCGATCTTTTTGAGCAACTGTGTCAAGTTATCCAGGTCCTTGGAGTCAAGCTGATCCCATGAAGCCCGCGCAAAACCCGCGACCATCATCTGATGCTGCGGACTAAGTCCGTCCAGCGATACCGATTTGTTAGATACGTCGGCCAACGGCTGTAGCTTTTCGGTATGCACGCCTTGCTTGTCAAAGTAGGCTTCCACCCTCTCAGCCAGTTGCGGTGGGATCTTCTTGCGCCCTGTCTCCAGTGCGCTCAAAAATGCGGATGTTACGTCCAATGCAGCGGCCATATCCGAAAGAGTGACTTCCGCATCCAGCCTGGCCTTCCTTACTGCCTTGCCAAACGGTGTCAGAGCCATGTTGGTTCTCCAGTGAGCCGAAAATTATCCTTATGCAGACATAATGTTAACCCAATTGGTTAATTTTTGCAAGAAATTGTGCAACAACATCCCCCGTGGGCGGACATAGAGGATTCTTTGCTGTGGGAGGGAGACGAGCTGGCGCACATCCACCCTAAATTCTGGTGCCGCCGGCTCCGCAACTCGCTTGCATTCGGTGCGACCCATGTGGAGGATGCGTTACATCGGACGGCAAGGGCACACCACATGTTCCTATGGCCTCGCCAGAGAAACGAGGGCATAGAACACCCTCGGATAGGAAACGAGGCGCCCCCGTACGGAGCACGGGTTCGACCACCTAGCGCATCCACGCTCTATGGGCTCGCAGATTTGCTTGACGGTGGAGTGACCAAATCTCCACATCGTCCAGAACCGTCAACCTGGATCGGGCACGGCGTGCCCTACAGGTACTAGAACGGCTTGGACGGTGGATCGCCAGATGTTGATTGACGGCCTGGTTCAGCTGTTGCAGCGCTGGGCAACTCACAACCCCGTGCGCAAAACCGGGGTTGTCGTTGGCATTGTTTCTCGTACTTGGTGGCGCATGAACTAAGCAGTCCTGTACGAGACACCGACCATTCGCAGCGGATCACCCCAACAGTCCAAATGCATCAACCGACGGACTTTGTGGCGTTGCTCGGTTGTGACTGGGGCGCTGGTGCCGGACTAGCGGGCTTGACAGGCGTAGCAGTTTGCATCGGCATACCCGTTACACCTTTCTGGACTGATTGGACTTTTTGCATTGCCGTACCGATTGCACCATCCTGGGCATACGCACTTACGATCTTCTTGCTCACCATGGTTGCTCCAGTTAAATTCAGCGAAACAAATAGTATTGTCAATATTAATGCAACAACAAACACAGCAGCAGACAGCCAAGAATTCAGATGATCCGCCAATCTGTGAGCCCAGCCACCAGAAAAATACGCGCCTTCATCTCTGTAGAGATAGTACCGCTCCGCCTGCTCAAGCTGCCTGACAATAATTTGGACACTAACCACATAGGACAGAACAACCAGCGATATCGCGAACGCGAAACATATCCACGATCCGTAAAGAGCCCAAGCGAACTTAGCTTGATAAATTGGAATGAAATCCTTGAGAAATCCGAGCGAGAGCGCAAGGCCTGCACTGGAATACGTCAAAATGGATTTGTCCAAATTCTCCAGATTTGAGAGTCTAAGCTTAAAAAGCTCCTCTCGCCGCTTCTCATACAACCGCTTTCTTTCCTCACCGTCGTCAACAGTTCCCGAATCGTTCTGCATAGGCGATGAAATAACTGGATTGACCTCAAATCGAAAATGAAGAGGATCCGATTGACCTCTTCGTCAAGCTGCGGGACTCTGCGATAGCAGGGTCGCCTGCGCCAAGTCGCTATCATCGACAAAGCGCTCAAACCCGCAAATCCGATCTACGCTTGCTAACTGCAGAAGCAAGACAAACTGAAAATCACCTACGGCGATCTGTTCGTCGAGAGATTCACGGGTGATGTTCACACCCGCCATTGCCAACTTCTTCGCGAGTAGGCCGGTGTCTAAATTTTTTGCTGAAAGCTCACGAAGGAAAATGTGCTTCGCGTGCATTTCGTCGCTTCCCTTCACCGCCAATATCGGACGCCAGTGCTCTGGATATTCCGCCTGTAGGGAAATCAGGAGTCTCAGAAAGAAACTTGCTCGATAGGTACCGCGAGAGATCTTTCCCTCTACTCCGCGAACCGATTCCGCAATTCCAGACGCACGCATTAGATCGCATACATCCTGGTAACTAGCCCCTTTGCGCGCGAGCAAGCCGCGCGCAGTGCGAGCTGCAAGCTGAGTCCAAGGAGTGTCAACGTGGCTCACGGTGAACCAAATCCCATCTAGCTAGATGAGCCCACAAATCGAGGTCTCATAAGGTGATCAGCCGAAACTCTTCCAGAAGGAGCCGAAGGCTACGCGGGGACATCGCTCGCCAGCCTCACAACTACCACCACATAAAGAAGAAGGCGGAAGTCTCTCGACGCCCGCCCCCACTTACGACAGAGGCCTACAACTGTCCGACCTGTACCGCAACAATCAGTAAATCATCAGGAATCACTCACGGAGATTCGAAAATCTCACGTTATGTGTCCGCGCGTCTCAGGTTATGTGTCCGAAATCTCAACTTATGTGTCCGTGAGCGGTGGCTCAGATCACTCCCAGGACAGCGCGCCGCCGGTCTGGTACTCGATCACGCGCGTCTCGAAGAAGTTGCGCTCCTTCTTCAGGTCGATCATCTCGCTCATCCACGGGAACGGGTTTTCCTCGTTCGGGAACAGCGCGTCCAGGCCGATCTGCTGGCAGCGACGGTTGCAGATGAAGCGCAGGTAGCCCTTGAACATCGGTGCGTTCAGGCCCAGCACGCCACGCGGCATGGTGTCTTCTGCGTAGCGATATTCCAGGTCGACGGCCTTCTTGAACAGCTCCGTGATCTCGGCCTTGAACTCGGCCGTCCACAGGTGCGGGTTCTCCAGCTTGATCTGGTTGATCAGGTCGATACCGAAATTGCAGTGCAGCGACTCGTCGCGCAGGATGTACTGGTACTGCTCCGCAGCGCCGGTCATCTTGTTCTGACGGCCCATCGCCAGGATCTGCGTGAAGCCGACGTAGAAGAACAGGCCTTCCATGATGCAGGCGAAGACGATGAGCGACTTCAGCAGCTTCTGGTCGTTCTCGGGCGTGCCGGTCTTGAAGGACGGATCGGTCAGCGTGTCGATGAACGGGATCAGGAACTCGTCCTTGTCGCGGATCGACTGCACTTCGTGGTACGCGTTGAAGATCTCGGCCTCGTTCAGGCCCAGCGATTCAACGATGTACTGATACGCGTGCGTATGGATCGCCTCTTCAAACGCCTGGCGCAGCAGGTACTGGCGGCATTCCGGCGCGGTGATCTGGCGGTACGTGCCCAGCACGATGTTGTTGGCGGCCAGCGAGTCGGCCGTCACGAAGAAGCCCAGGTTGCGCTTGATGATGCGGCGCTCGTCTTCGGTCAGACCGTTCGGGTCTTTCCACGTCGCGATGTCGCGCGACATGTTGATTTCCTGCGGCATCCAGTGGTTCGCGCAGCCGGCCAGGTACTTTTCCCAGGCCCACTTGTACTTGAACGGCACCAGCTGGTTGACGTCGGTGGCGCCGTTGATGACGCGCTTGTCGGCGGCGTTCACGCGGCGGTTGCTCTGTGCGGCAGCGGCGTTCGGATTGTTGCCAAGGATGCCCGTGCCGGCGGCCTGCGTGGCCGACGGGGGCAGCACGCCGCCCTGGTCGGCGGTGGCCGTTTGCAGCTGCGGCTGCGGTTGGTACGCGGGCTGCGGCGCAGCTTGCGGTTGTGCGGCAGGTTTGACGTCGTCGTCCCAGCTCAGCATATGTGTTTCTCCTAATTCTTTGCTCGTCGCTCCCGCTCTTTCGGAGCGCGAGTCCAGTGTCGTGCAGGTCACGGCGCCCCCGCTTGCGCGGGAGCAACCTCAGACACTGTTTTGACTTATTGGCAGGCTTCGCATTCCTCGAAACCGGGGTCGCCTGGGCGCATCGTGCACACGGCGCCTTCAGCTTCCGGCATCGCCTGGGCGGTGGCAGCAGCGGCATCCAGCGCGCTGGCCGGCGCGGCCGAAGTCACTCCGGATGCACCTGCCGCCGACACACCACCGATATCGCTACCCGACGACACCGCATTGAGCGTGCCGCGCGACACGGTCGACTTCTCTACGTGCGTGGCGCCGATCGTGCGCAGGTAGTACGTGGTCTTCAGGCCACGCAGCCACGCCAGCTTGTACGTGTCGTCCAGCTTCTTGCCCGACGCGCCGGCCATGTAGATGTTCAGCGACTGCGCCTGGTCGATCCACTTCTGGCGGCGCGATGCTGCTTCCACCAGCCACAGCGGCTCCACTTCGAAAGCCGTTGCGTACAGGTCGCGCAGGTCTTGCGGGATGCGGTCGATGCGGGCCAGCGAGCCGTCGAAGTACTTCAGGTCGGCGACCATCACCTCGTCCCACAGGCCGCGTGCCTTCAGGTCGCGCACCAGGTAGTCGTTGACCACCGTGAACTCACCCGACAGGTTCGACTTGACGTACAGGTTCTGGTACGTCGGCTCAATGCAAGCCGACACGCCGATGATGTTGGAGATCGTTGCCGTCGGAGCGATCGCCACGCAGTTCGAGTTGCGCATGCCGTACTGCTTGATGCGGCCGCGCAGGCTGTCCCAGTCCATGGTCGACGACATGTCGGCTTCGAGGTAGCCGCCGCGCTCTTCGGCCAGCAGCTTGAGCGAGTCTTGCGGCAGGATGCCGCGATCCCACAGCGAGCCCTTGTAGCTGCTGTAGCGGCCGCGCTCTTCAGCCAGCTCGGTCGACGCCCAGTAGGCGTAGTAGCACACGGCTTCCATCGAGGTGTCGGCAAACTGCACCGCTGCGTCGCTGGCGTATGGCACACGCAGCACGTGCAGCGCGTCCTGGAAGCCCATGATGCCCATGCCGACCGGACGGTGGCGCAGGTTCGAATCACGCGCCTTCTTGACCGCGTAGTAGTTGATGTCGATCACGTTGTCGAGCATGCGCATGGCGGTGCGCACGGTCTTCTTCAGCTTCTCGTGATCGAGCACGACGCTGCCGTCAGCCTGCTTGACCAGGTGAGCGACCAGGTTGACCGAACCCAGGTTGCACACGGCGATTTCGCTGTCGTTGGTGTTCAGCGTGATTTCCGTGCACAGGTTGGAGCTGTGCACCACGCCCACGTGCTGCTGTGGGCTGCGGATGTTGCACGGATCCTTGAACGTGATCCACGGATGGCCGGTTTCGAACAGCATGCCCAGCATCTTGCGCCACAGTTGCAGCGCCGGCATCTTCTTGAAGAGCTTGATCTCGCCGCGCGCGACCTTGTCTTCGTAGGCCAGGTAGGCCTGCTCGAATGCCTTGCCAACCTTGTCATGCAGGTCCGGGCAGGTGGACGGCGAGAACAGCGTCCACTCGCCACCTTCCATCACGCGCTTCATGAACAGGTCGGGAATCCAGTTCGCCGTGTTCATGTCGTGGGTGCGGCGGCGGTCGTCGCCGGTGTTCTTGCGCAGTTCCAGGAATTCTTCGATGTCCAGGTGCCACGTTTCCAGGTACGCACAGACAGCGCCCTTGCGCTTGCCGCCCTGGTTCACGGCCACGGCCGTGTCGTTGACCACCTTCAGGAACGGCACCACGCCTTGGCTCTTGCCGTTGGTGCCCTTGATGTGCGAGCCGAGTGCGCGCACGTTGGTCCAGTCGTTGCCCAGGCCGCCGGCAAACTTCGACAGCAGCGCGTTTTCCTTCAGCGCTTCGTAAATGCCGTCCAGATCGTCCGACACGGTGGTCAGGTAGCACGACGACAGCTGCGAGCGGCGCGTGCCCGAGTTGAACAGCGTCGGCGTGCTCGACATGAAGTCGAACGACGACAGCAGCTGGTAGAACTCGATGGCACGGGCTTCGCGGTCGATTTCGTTCAGCGCCAGGCCCATCGCCACACGCATGAAGAACGCCTGCGGCATCTCGATGCGGGTTTCGCTGATATGCAGGAAGTAGCGGTCGTACAGCGTCTGCAGGCCCAGGTAGTTGAACTGGAAGTCGCGCGAGGCGTCCAGCGCTGCGCCCAGGCGGGCCAGGTCGAACTGGGCCAGCTTGTCGTCGAGCAGTTCGGCGTTGATGCCGCGCTTGATGAACTGCGGGAAGTAGTCGACGTAGCGAGTGCTCATTTCCGCTTGCGTGACTTCTTCGCCGAGGATTTCGCGGCGGATCGTGTGCAGCAGGATGCGCGCCGTGACCTGGCTGTACGCCGGGTCCTTTTCGATCAGGGTACGCGAGGCCAGGATGGCCGAGTCGTACACCTGCGTCATCGGCACGCCTTCATACAGGTTCTTGACCGTTTCCTTGAGGATCGGCTCCGGGTCCACCGCTTCGCCCAGACCTTCGCAGGCCGAGACGATCACGTTGCGCAGCGCCGCCATGTCCAACGGGCGGGTGATGCCGCCGTCGGTCACGTTCAGGCCGATGAAGGCCGGTTGCTGCTGGGTTTCGCCGGCTTGCGCGCGCTCCTGGGCGCGGCGCTCGCGGTACAGCACGTAGGCGCGGGCCACGTCGTGCTCGCCCGAGCGCATCAGGGCCAGTTCCACCTGGTCCTGCACGTCTTCGATATGGAACGTGCCGCCGTTCGGGCGGCTGCGCAGCAGTGCGCGAACGACGTTCTGCGTTTGTTGGTCGACCAGCTCGCGCACACGCGCGGAAGCAGCACCCTGCCCGCCATTCACGGCGAGGAAAGCCTTGGTCATGGCCACGGCGATCTTCGAAGGCTCGAAGCTCACCACGGCGCCGTTGCGGCGAATGATCTTGTAGTCGGCAAGATTGACGCCGGAAGCGGTGCCGGGGGCCACGGCCGTGCCGCCAGCGCTTTGCGCAAATTGCGAAGGATTGGCGGTGCCGGAGTGGATTTCGGATTGGGCCGTCTGCATGTGGACTCCTGTTGAACCGTTCGTTTTATTGGCTCGCCGATGGTGAAACACCCTGGGCGAATCCTTGCGCTACGCGGAGAAATGAGACGGAAAAGACCCCTGCCTTTCCTCAGCCCCCAAGCGCCGGCTCGACCTGCCGTACGCCCGCCCCCGCGTGGCGCTGAAATAAGAATCCCGGAAAGCGACCACTACATCTAGTGTTCAACTCCGGGATTGACGCTAAGTATAGTGGCCCAATCGAATTTGCCTAGACTTGACAGGTGGGGGCGGAGGGCTATTTTTCACCCGCCAATGCAGTGCCGCAAGCCCGCGACGCCAGTCTGCACAAAGGGTCGGCGGGACTGGCGTGCGGCGTCGCAATGACCGTTTCTTCAGAATAATTCTTTCTATCGACGTCGCAAGTTCAATAGACGTCACCTCATCTACGGTAGGGGTATGTGTGCGGCGCACTGCACCGGTGCACGCGTGCCGCGCACCGGGGCATTTCCCGACATTCCCCGCTCAAGAAATCCGAATAGCCGCATCAGCATTCTTGCCGCGGCTGTCACTTGAGCGACAGCCCCCCACCCTACGCTTCGGTCGCATTGCAGGGAGCGCAATCACAGCGGCGAGACACCGAGCGCCGCGCACAACGACCGAGGAAATCGACATGGCTTGGAATCACCCCGCCCGGCGCCTGCTGACGGCCGCGCTGAGCACGACCGTGGCAGCGACGCTGGCGACTACATTGACCGCATGCGGCGGTGGCGACAGCGGCCCCATCGCCAACCAGGGCAGCACGGACGCGCCCTCCGCCACCGCCAGCAAGAAGGTGCTGATGGTCGGCGTGGACGGCGCCACCTATGCGCAGGTACAGAGCGCGCTCTTGCAGCGCAGCCTGCCGAACCTGGGTGCGCTGGCGGTGATGCCGGCTTCGACCGGCGGGACGCTTGGCACCATCACCGCCCAGCCGCCGCTGGACACGCCCAGCTGGGCCACCGTGCTGACCGGCGCCTGGCAAAACCGCCATGGCGTGACGGACGACACGATCACCACCCTGGCCGCCCCAAGCGTGTTCAGCTACGCGCGCAGCGCCGCCAAGGCCGCGGGCACCACGCAACGGCTGGGCGCCGCTGTCAGCTCGGCCGCGCTGCCCGCGCTGCTCAAGGCAGATCAGCAAGCCGGCAACCTTGACACGCTCGTCGACTGCGCCCAGGTGGACACCTGCGTGACGCAGAACAGCGTGAAGCTCGTGCAGTCCGGCTACGACATCGTCTTCGCGCAATACACCGCGCCGGCCGCCGCCGCGCTGGCTTCGGGCCTGCAAAGCGATGCGTACACCGCTGCGCTGGCCAACGTCGACCAGGCGCTCGGCACGCTGCAGGCGGCCATCGCCCAGCGCCGCGCTGCCAACCCGAACGAAGACTGGCTCGTCGTCGTCACCACCAGCCACGGCCTGGACGCCACGGGGGCCACCACGTCGGCGCCGACGCTGGAAAACCGCACCGCCTTCATCGCCATGAACAAGCCGGTCAACGCCGTGCTCGGCAAGACCGGCATGGCGGCGCCCACGTCGGAAGCTACGCTGGCGGCCCTGCCGAGCGAGGCTGACATCGTGCCGACCGTGCTGGCGCAATTGAACGCCGCCGTGCCGGCCACCGCCCACAAGCTGGACGGTGCAGCGCTCACGGCCAGCGCCGTCGGCGTGCGCAACGTCCAGAGCACGGTGGGCGCGTACAACGCCTCGCTGGTACTGAACTGGCAGAACCCGACAGCGGCGAGCGGCCCCATCACCGTGCTGCGCGACGGCAAGCCGGTTGCCACGCTGCCCGCCACGGCCACGCAGTACACCGACAGCAACATCGCCACCGCAAGCGGCATCTACCGCATCAACTACACGCTGGTGCGCAACAACGTGCCGGTGTCGATGCTTGCGCAGATCGCCTACGTTGCGCCGACGCCGCTGGCGACGTCGCTCACCAACGGCCTGGCCACGTATTACGGCTTCGACACTCTGCCGCCGACCGACCGTAAAGCCAATTCGACGATCGGCCCGTGGGTGGCTGGCACCGACGGTGGCTCGGCCACGGCCGACCCGTTTGGCGGCACGGCCCTCTCGGTCGATTCGCGCATCGACGCCTACAAGCTCACGCAGAACGGCGCCGACATCGCGCAAAGCCCGCAATTCACCATCGGCTTCTGGTTCAAGTCGGATTGCACACAGGGCAACGGCACCGGCGAGCCGATCCTCGCCAACAAGGACTACACCTCCGGCTCCAATGCCGGCATCGCCATCGGATTGTGGGGCGGCTGCGAAGTGCGCTTCAACCTCGGCAGCGGCGGCAAGCGCGACGACATCCAGGGCATGAAGTTCAGCGCCAACCAGTGGGCCTATCTCGCCCTGTCGGTCGACGCGCAGGCCAAGCGCTTCAGCGCGTACATCCTCGACCCGGTGCTCGGCGTGCAGAAGGTGGAAGACAAGGCCATCGCCAATACCGACGTCACCAAGCTCAATGGCCTGACCACCAAGGTCTGGGGCATGAACGACGACGCCACGCACAACTACGTGCCCAACAACCCGGGCTCGCTCAAGGGCGTGATGGCCTACGACGACCTCGCCATGTGGACGCGCCGGCTGACGCTGGACGAACTCAAGACGATCAACGGTTCGCACCAGCCGCTGTCGTCGCTGAACCCCTGACCCCCTCCCCCAACCCGAACGAGACCGCTCATGAAGCCCTTCATCCACCCTCTCGCGCGGCCGCACCGGCTGGCCGCCGTGCTGCTGTGCGCCGCCACCTTGTCGCTGTCGGCCTGCGGCGGCGATTCGAACGACGGCACGCCCGGCACAGGTACCGGCCCTGGCACCGCCCAGCCCGATCAACCCGGCCAGCCGCCGGCCAACAAGCCGACCCTGCACTGCGCTCCGTAACGCGCGGCTTCCCATCGACTTGCGTTTGAGACCGACATGACTTCCGACACGAACCACGCCAACAACGGCAGCCGCCGCAACTTCCTCAAGATGGCCAGCACGGGGGCGATTTCCGCCGCTGCGCTCGCCGCCTTCCCGCCGTCGATCCGCCGTGCGCTCGCGATTCCCGCCAACAACGCCACCGGCACGATGCGCGACGTTGAGCACGTGGTGATCCTGATGCAGGAGAACCGCTCGTTCGACAACTACTTCGGCACGCTGAAAGGTGTGCGCGGCTTTGGCGACCGCTTCCCCATCCCGCTGGCCGGCGGGCTGAACGTCTGGCAGCAGACCTATGTGCCAAGCAGCGGGCCGAGCCGCGTCGTGCTGCCGTACTACCTGGACAGCAGCGCCGGCAACGCGCAGCGCGTCTCCGGCACGCCACACAGCTACCCTGATGCGCAGAACGCATGGGACCTCGGCCGCATGAGCAAGTGGCCGACCTACAAGCAGACGCAGTCGATGGGCTACTACAAGCAGGCCGAGCTGGACTTCCAGTTCGCGCTGGCCAATGCCTTCACGCTGTGCGATGCGTACCACTGCGCCTTCCACGGCGGCACCAACACCAACCGCCTGTTCCACTGGACGGGCACGAACGACCCGACCGGCGCTGCGGGCGGCCCCGTCATCGACAACAGCGGCGACCACCTCGATGCCAGCGTCACGTACAACTGGACGACCTACCCCGAGCGCCTGCAAACGGCCGGCGTGTCGTGGAAGGTCTACCAGAACATGCCGGACAACTTCACCGACAACCCGCTCGCGGGGTTCAAGGCCTACCGCGATGCCAACGCCGCGCGCGGCAACCTTGCCGACGGCACGCCGTTCCCGCCGTACACGCCGGCCGACGAAACCGTCAGCCCGCTCATCAAGGGCATCGGCAACACCATGCCCGACGGCGGCTTCCTGCAGGCCTTGAAGGACGACATTGCCGCAGGCCTTCTGCCGCAGGTGTCGTGGATTGTCGCGCCGGCCACGTATTCCGAACACCCCGGCCCGTCGAGCCCCGTGCAGGGCGCGTGGTACACGCAGGAAGTGCTCAACGCACTCACCGCCAACCCGGCCGTGTGGAGCAAGACCGTGCTGTTCATCAACTTCGATGAGAACGACGGCTTCTTCGACCACGTGCCCCCGCCCGCGGCCCCTGCCTACGAAAACGGCGTGCTGGCCGGCAAATCGACCATCAGCACGGCCGGCGAATACCACACGGACCAACACCCCTACGGCCCCGGCCCGCGTGTGCCGATGTACATCGTCTCGCCGTGGAGCCGTGGCGGCTGGGTCAACTCGCAGACGTTCGACCACACCTCGGTGCTGCGCTTCCTGGAACTGCGCTTCAACGTCAAGGAGACGAACATCAGCGCGTACCGCCGCGCCGTGCTGGGCGACCTGACCAGCGCCTTCAACTTCGTCAACCCGAACAACGAGACACTGCCGACGCTGCCAAGCCGCGACAAGGCAACCGCCGACGCCATCCGCACCGCGCAAGGGCTGCAGCCGCAGGTGCCGCTGCCCTCCGTCACGGCGCAGCAGATGCCTACACAAGCCACCGGCACCCGTCCCTCGCGGGCCCTGCCGTACGAGCTGCACGTCAGCGCCCGCGAAGACGCCACCAACCGCGCGCTGCGCCTGATCTTCAGCAACACCGGCACGGCCGCGGCTGTCTTCCACGTGTACGACCGCCTGCATCTGGACCGCGTGCCGCGCCGCTATGCGGTGGAGCCCGGCAAGATGCTCGACGACACGTGGGACGTGTTCACCGCAGACAAGGGCAAGTACGACCTGTGGGTGCTGGGCCCCAACGGCTTCCACCGCGCGTTCTCGGGCGATGTGAGCGCCGTGTCGGCAGCGGGTTCGAGCGCACCGGAAATCCGCGTGTGCTACGACCTGGCCAACGCCGAGGTCTACGTGACGATGATGAACACCGGCACCGCCGGCTGCACCTTCACAGTCAAGCCGAATGCGTACCGCAACGACGGCCCGTGGACGTACGACATCCCGGCCGGCAAGCAGCTCGACCAGCACTGGCCGATCGCGCGCCAGGGCAACTGGTACGACTTCACGGTGACGGTGCCGCAAGGCGGCTTCACGCGGCGCTTTGCCGGTCGCATGGAAACGGGCAAGGACAGCGTGTCCGACCCCGCGATGGGCACCTGAGGCTGGCAGTGAAGTAGAAGGATCAGCAGGGGAAAACGCGGGCAGCCTTCGAAAGGAGGCTGCCCGCTTGCGTTTCGGCGTCCGCGCAGCGAGCGGTGGACTGCGCGGGCCGCGCTCGGCCTGCGGCGTGTCGGCCTCGGAGGGTCGAAGGCCACGGTTTCGCCCCGACGCTTGGGCCTCTCATCATGACGTTCGAGACATTTATCCCCTCGCGTGGGGCTCACACCGTCGTGTTCGGGGTTCAACTGTCGTGCGCGAGCCTCAGCCCCTGGAATCGCTCACGGAATGATGGACGAAGTGAGCCTTGGAGGGTCGCGCTTCAGGGTTTCACACTCGCACGCGAGCCTCGGACCGTGACGCTCCACGGTTTTACTGTCGTGCGTGAGCCTCAAAGACTGGAGACATCCACAGTTTTACCCTCCTGCGCGAACCTCGGACTGTGGCGTTCCACGGTTTTAGGCTCGCGTGCGGCGCCTGGACATTGACGTTCCACAGTCTCACCCTCGTGCCTGAGCTTTGGAGGGTGACACTCCACGGTTTTACCCTCGCACGTGAGCCGCAGACCGTGAGGCGTCGGCGCCTTACCGCCGTGTGCCGGCGCCGCGCCGAGGTGCGCCGCCTTTCTACCTTGGCGAGCGAACGGGGGTTGTCGCGTCAGAGCGCGTGCTGATACGGAAACAACGCCGCGTTGAACCCGCCGAGCGCGCGCAGATGCACCCAGTCGAAATGCGGTCCCGGGTCCGTCTTGCGGCCCGGCGCAATGTCCGAGTGACCGGCGATTGCTGCGATCGGATACGCCGCACAGATCGCCCGCACAAGCGACGCCGTAGCGACGTACTGCTCAGGCGTGAAGGGCAGATCATCGGTGCCCTCGATTTCGATGCCGATCGAGAAATCGTTGCAGCGCGTGCGGCCGAAGAAGTCCGACGCACCGGCATGCCAGGCACGCGCGTCGCACGAAGCAAATTGCACGCATTCGCCCGTGCGGCGGACGAAGAAATGCGCCGACACGCGCACGCCGCGCAACTGATCGAAGTACGGATGCGCGTCGCAGTCAAGCGTGTTGGTGAAGAAGTCGAGCACGTGGCAGGTGCCGAAGTCGGCCGCGGATTGCGCAGGCGGCAGGCTGATGTTGTGCAGCACGATCAGGTCGATGGGCATGCCTTCGGGCCGTGCGTCGATATTCGGCGAGGGATGGCGGCGCGCGCCATCCACCCATCCGTCAGCGCCGACGTGCAACCGTTCAGGCATCGCCGTTCAGCCCATTTCCGGCCGGTTCACCGACGCTGCCCGGCGACGCTTCAACGTCCCGCGGATCACGAATGCCAAGCTGCTGCATGCGATAGCGCAACTGGCGGAATGACAGCCCAAGCAGCTTGGCGGCCGCCGTACGGTTGAAGCCGGTCTGGTCCAGCGCGGCCAGGATCACGTTGCGCTCGACCGACTCCAGGTAGGCCGGCAGATCGATCGGCAGCGAAACGCTCGGCAGGGCCGGCTCCGCCGGCTGCGCAACGGGTGCCGGCTCGGGCTGTGCGACCGGTTGCGGCATCCCCAAGGGGCTTGGCACCGGCGCCGGCATGTAGACGGCATCAGGCCAACTCGTCATCGGCGCCGGCGACATCGGGTGATGGGCCGCTGCGGCAGCCTGCGCCTCGCGCGTGCGGTGGAACAGCGGCGAGCGTTCGATCTCGGCTCCCAGCGCGCCAAGGTCGTCCACGTCGATCGACTCGCCTTCCGCAAAGGCGTAAGCGCGCTCCAGCAGGTTCTCCAGCTCGCGCACGTTGCCCGGGAACGGATACGCGCACAGTTGCTGCAGCGCCGGTCGCGTCAGGCGCTTGGGGCGCGGATCGCCGTAGCGGCTGGCGAGCTGTTCGAGCAGCACGCCGGCCAGCACGGGCACGTCTTCGGCACGCTCGCGCAGCGTGGGCATGCGCAGTTCCAGCACGTTCAGGCGGTAGAACAAGTCTTCGCGGAAACGGCCAGCGGCCACCAGACGGGCCAGATTCTGGTGGCTCGCGCACACGACGCGCACATCGACGGGGTCTTCACGGCTTTCGCCGATCTTGCGTACGCGACGCTCCTGCAACGCACGCAGCAGTTTCACCTGCATGGTGAGCGGCAGGTCGGCCACTTCATCGAGCATGAGCGTGCCGCCGTTGGCGGCCTGGAAGAAGCCCTGGCGATCAGTGTCGGCGCCGGTAAAAGCGCCCTTCACGTAGCCGAAAAACTCGGCCTCCATCAGGTTCTCGGGAATCGCGCCGCAGTTGACCGCCACGAACGGCCGCGATGCACGCGCAGACAGCGCATGCACGGCGCGCGCCGCACGCTCCTTGCCGCTGCCGGATTCGCCGCTGATCACCACCGGCGCCATGCTGCGTGCCAGGCGCATCAGCGAGCGGCGCACTTCCTGCATCGCAGCGGAATGCCCGGGCAGCAGGTCGTTGGTGCGCTCGGCCAGATCGGCGTTGCCCGGGTCGGGATCGCGCTGCTGGCGGCCCAGCGCGTTGAGCACGAGGCTGCGCAACTGATCAAGCGAGAGCGGCTTGGCGATGTAGTCGAACGCGCCGGCCTTGAGCGCTTCCACCGCGTTCTCGGCGCTGCCATAGGCGGTGATGACGGCCACCGGCGTGCGGTCGGCCGTGGCAGAAAGCTGGCGCACGAGTTCGATGCCCAGGCCATCGCCCAGGCGCATGTCGGTCAGCACAAGTGCGAAGCGCTGGCGAGAGAGCGCCTCGCGCGCCTCGGCCAGCCCGCTGGCGAGCACGACGTCGTGCCCCATGCGGCGCAGGGAAATCTCCAGCAGCTCGCGCAGGTCGGCTTCGTCATCGACGACGAGAATGGGTTCGCGAACGATGGCGGCTTTGGACATGAATCAGCAGAAGATCGGCGGAAATTCGCAGCCGGCGGATCATTCCGCTACGGCCAGGGCAGGTTGGTCAAACATCAGGGTGATGACGAAGGCCCGTCGCGGCAACGTGTCGCGCGCCTCCATGGTCAACGCTCCGGTGCGATCGAGCAAGGATTCCAGTGCGATGGCGCCATAACGGATCTGCGCATCGTTGGCGCTGCACAACTCGCGCGCCATGTAGAGGCCCAGGCCAGTGCCTTGGGCGTCATTCGTGAAGAACGGCTCGAACAGGCTGCGCTGCTGCTCGGTGGGCACTTCCGGGCCGTCGTTCCAGATCACGAGTTCGGCGTGGGTCTCGTCCAGCGCGTAGGCTGCCAGCTGGATCGAACCTGGCACACGGCGGCAATAGCGCAGCGCGTTGTCGAGCATGTTGCCCACCACCTGCTGCAACTGCGCCGGGTCGAAGAGCACGGGCTTGTCCAGGTCGACCGCCACGCGCACGAGGTTCGGGTTGATCTCGGTCGCTTCGCCTGCGCGGCGCAGGGCTTCGGCACGCCAGCGCTCGACCACTTCCGGTAACACCTGCGCCAGTTGCACGCGCACGCGTTCGCCACGCGGGCGGCGCGAGAGCATCAGCACGTCGGCGACCACCTGGTCGAGCCGGCGCACGTTGTCGCGGATGATGCGCAGCAGGCGCGTCTCCACGCCCGAGCTTTCCAGGCGGACATGTGTACCGCCATCATGGCCGTCGCCCGGGTCGTCCAGCAGTTCGGCGGCCTGGCTGATCGCAGCCAACGGGTTGCGGATCTGGTGCGCGACGCTGGCCACCAGCCGCCCCATCGAGGCCAGCTTTTCCTGCTGCGCCTGCTCCGCCACACGCTCCCAGCTTTCCACGTGGACCAGCACGGTGTCATGCAACTCGTGGCGCAGAAACGCTTCGTCATCCACAGACCAGCCCTGCGTGATCGCCTCGGCCGATGGAATGCGAGGACGCATCTCGCCGCCCTCGCCCGGCAGGCCCAGGCCGATCGAGCTGACAAGGCTATCCATATAGACGCTGCGCAGGTTGGCCAGGCTCGGCAGGATGAAGCGCAAGCGCAGCCGGGCGCTCAACATGGCGCGGCCACCCCGGCCGCCCGAGGCGATGGGCAGCAGGTCGAGAATGCGCGGTGCATCGTCGTCACCGGTGCCATCGGCGGGGCGGCTCTTGCGGCGCAGCCACTGACGCAGCGTTTCGAGCAGCGGACGCAGGTGCGGCACGTCCTTCAGGTCGAACAACATCGCACCGCTGCCGACAAACGCGCTCTGCGGCACGCCCAGCAGCATGGCTGCGGCCGGGTTGGCGGCAACGACGCGGCCGTCGGCACGCACCAGCATCACGCCGTCCTGCATGTCGTAGACCATCAGGCGGTTGACGAGCTGTTGCAGGCGCAACTCCCGCTCGCGGGCCATCGTCAACCGTTCCTGCGCAACCTGACGGTGCGACAGGCCGTACATCATCGACGCGGCCATCATGTAGACCAGGCCGTACAGCCCGGCGGATGCCAACCCCGGCGCAATCACGCCCTCGCGCATCATCTGCAGGAACGGATCGGTCAGCACCACGATCGACGCCACTGCCGCCGTGAACAGCGCGAAGAGCAGGCTCGTGAGCGCACCGGCGGCCAGCACCGGCACCAGCAGTACCATTGCCACGCTCGCCGACAGCCGCGAGAGCGTGGCGTATGCCAGCCCCAGAAAGAGCAGATCGAGCACCACATCCAGCCGGACGCGGAATTGGAATCGCGTGCGCCACCAGCCGGCTGCGGCAAGGATGAGCAGGGCCATCGCCAGATACGGCAGCGTCAGGCTGAGCAGCGCTTCGCTATTGGGCAGGCCGGCTGCTTCGTTGTGCTCGCGCGGCACCATCACGAACAGCAACAGCACCAGCGCCACGGCGGCGCGGCTGAAGGCGAAATAGCGCAGCAGGCGCCACTGGAACTCAGGCGGATCAGGCTCCAGCCAGACTGATCGGAGTGCGCGCCAGGCGTTCAGGCGCGAGAGCAGCCTGCGGGCGGTGGACGGTGTTGCCCGCGCGTCACCCGACGCGTCGGGCGTCATGTGTTGCCCCGGTCAGCATGCTCGGGGCAGCGATAGCGGCCGCCCGGCAGCGCGATCATGCCGGTGCGCGGCGCGTGCACGCCGCACACGGCACATTGCTCGATGGGCTGAGAGGCCTCGGGCTCAGGCGTGCGCTTGGCTGAGCCCTGTCCGCCCGAGGCTGTCTGGCGCTGCCCCGAGGAACGGGACGAACGCGTCCCCAGGCGGCTCAACCACCACCAGCCGGCGAGCAGCATCAGGATCAGCAGGACGGGACGGGACATGGGGAACTGACAAGGACAAGTAACGGCGCAGGCGCCAGGAACGCACTAGGCGCGATGCAGGATGACTTCGAGCACGAAGCGGCTGCCCACGTACGCCAGCATCAGGATCGCGAAGGCCGCCATCACCCAGCGCAGCGCCACGCGTCCGCGCCAGCCGCGAAAACGCCGACCGATCAGAATGCCGCCGAACATCACCCACGACAGCACGGCAAAGATATTCTTGTGATCGAAATGGAAAGCGCTGTGAAACAGCTGCTCGGAGAACAGCACGCCCGAGGCGATCGTCAGCGTCAGCAGAACGAAGCCCGCCCCGATCAGCCGGAACAGCAGTTTTTCGAGCGTGAGCAGCGGCGGCAGCAGATCCAGCCAACGGCCGAACCCGCTTGCCTCCGGGCGGTTGATGGTGTGCAGGCGGCGCTCTGCAGCCAGCATGAGGATCGCGTGGAATGCCGCTAGCGTGAACAGCCCGTAGGCGACGTTGGCAATAGCGAAGTGCAGCTTGAACAGGGGGCTGGCCGCATAGCCGAGAATTTGCGTGCCCGGAAAGGCCAATGGCAGCAGACTTCCGACCAGCGCCACTGGCATCACGAGCAAGCCGAGGCCGGCCAGCGAGAAGAAGAGGCTTTCGATCCAGAAAATGCCCACGCCCAGCCACAGCATGGCCGACAGCGCATAGGCAAAGCCAAATATCATGGCGCTGGCCGGGAAGATCGTCTCGTGCAGCAGGAACCCGTGCGCGATCAAGGCGGCCAGCAGACCCCAGCGCCACCAGCCCGGGACAGTGTCAGCAGCCCCCGGAGGCGGCGGAACGAGCACCGTGGCACCCGGCGACTGACCGCCTGCCGCCATGGCTCCCGCCGGCGCCCGGGCACCCAGTCCACCGCGTCGCGCCCACGCTACCGAAGCGAGGATGCCGTAGAGAAGCGCCGTCAGCGCATACAGTACAATTGCCATTTGCACAGTTTACCGCAGCGCACCCCAGTTTTGGCTGGGGCCCGCCCCCCGCCGAAAGCCTCGTTGGGCGGCAACGCAACATGCGCGCATTGAACACATTCCCAGCCGGTGCGAACCAAACGCGCCCCGGCCGCCTCTTCATCCCGTCCCCAATTCCGGATTCCTGTCACTGTCATGCTGGATAACCTGACCCAACGGCTCGCGCGCGTGGTCAAGACCATGCGCGGCGAAGCGCGCCTGACCGAAGCCAACACCGCCGAGATGCTGCGCGAAGTTCGCATGGCGCTGCTCGAAGCCGACGTGGCGCTGCCGGTCGTGCGCGAATTCATTGCCCGCGTCAAGGAAAAGGCGCTCGGCGAAGACGTCATCACAAGCCTTTCGCCGGGCCAGGCGCTGGTCGGCATCGTGCAGCGCGAGCTGACGGCCATCATCGGCGGCCAGGAAGCGCTGGAAGGCGTCGGCAGCAACATCATGGGCGGCCGCGCCGCCGAGCTGAACCTCAACGTCACGCCGCCCGCGATCATCCTGATGGCTGGCCTGCAAGGCGCGGGCAAGACCACCACGGTCGGCAAGCTCGCCAAGTGGCTCAAAGAGAACAAGAAAAAGAAAGTGCTGACGGTGTCGTGCGACGTGTATCGCCCTGCCGCCATCGCGCAGTTGAAGACCGTTTCCGAGCAGGTTGGCGCGGACTTCTTTCCCTCGCAGCCCGACCAGAAGCCGGTGGACATTGCCGCCGCCGCACTGGACTGGGCCAAGAAGCACTACCACGATGTGCTGATCGTCGATACGGCCGGCCGCCTCGGTATCGACGAGGCGATGATGCAGGAGATCGCCGCGCTGCACGCCAAGCTCAAGCCGGCCGAAACGCTGTTTGTGGTCGATGCGATGCTCGGCCAGGATGCCGTCAACACCGCCAAGGCCTTCAACGACACCCTGCCTCTGACCGGCGTGGTCCTGACCAAGCTCGACGGCGATGCGCGCGGTGGCGCGGCGCTGTCGGTGCGTCACATCACGGGCAAGCCGATCAAGTTCGTCGGTGTGGCCGAAAAGCTCGACGGGCTGGAGCCGTTCTACCCCGACCGCATGGCCCAGCGGATTCTGGGCATGGGCGACATTCTCGCGCTGGTGGAAGAAGCCCAGCGCGGTGTCGACATGGAAGAGGCGCAGAAGCTTGCGGCCAAGATCAAAAAGACCGGCGGCTTCGACCTCGAAGACTTCAAGGCGCAGATCGGCCAGATGAAGAAGATGGGCGGTCTGGGCGGCCTGATGGACAAACTGCCTGCGCAGTTCGCACAACAGGCCCAGGGCGCCAACATGGACCAGGCCGAAAAGCAGGTCCGCCGCATGGAAGGCATCATCAACAGCATGACGGCTGCCGAGCGCGCCAAGCCTGAGCTCATCAAGGCAAGCCGCAAGCGCCGCATTGCCGCCGGGGCGGGCGTGCAGGTGCAGGAAGTCAACCGTCTGCTCAACCAATTCGAGCAGATGCAAGGCATGATGAAAAAGCTCAAAGGCGGCGGCATGATGAAGATGATGCGCGCCATGGGCGGCATGAAAGGCGGCATGAAGGGGCTGCTCGGCGGCCGCTGAGCGGGCTCCCCCCCCTCCTGAATCGCACTTTTGATCGACACACCGAACCGTTTCACCGAACCGAAAAGATGCTGAGCGCAGAACAGGCCCGCGAACTCTGGGCCAACTCCGAAGAAATCGTCAGCGAAGACGCCGTGCGCGGCTCGCTGGACCGCATGGCCGAAGAGATCACCGAGAAGATCGGCGACACGTTCCCGATGGTGCTGTCCGTGATGGGCGGCGCGGCGGTCTTTACCGGCATGCTGCTGCCCAAGCTGGCCTTCCCGCTGGAGTTCGACTACATCCACCTCTCCCGCTACAACAACAAGACGGTGGGCGGCGAGATGCAGTGGCGCGTGGCGCCGCGCGAGTCGGTCAAGGGCCGCACGGTGCTGGTGCTCGACGACATCCTCGACGAAGGCGAGACGATGGCCGCCATCCGCTCGCGCATCATCGACATGGGTGCCGCGGAGTTCTATTCCGCCGTGCTCTGCGAGAAGACGCTCGCCAAATCGAAGCCGCTGCACCCTGACTTCTGCGGCTTCAACGTGCCTGACCGCTACGTGTTCGGCTGCGGAATGGACGCCAAGGGCTACTGGCGCAACCTGCCGACCATCCGCGCGCTCAAGAACACCTGAGGCAGCACCGCAGCAAACAAAAAGGGCGACACCTCAGTCGCCCTTTTTTGTTGCCCGCGCGTGGTTCAGAGTTGATGCGCGAATGTGCGGATGCCCTTGAGCAGCATCTCCACCGAGATCGCCACCAGGATCAGCCCCATCAGCCGCTCGAACGCCATCACCGTACGCTCCCCTACCAGGCGCTGGATATGCGTGGCGCTCAGCAGCACCACCGCGCACACGGCCATCGTCGCGCATAGCGAGCCGACCCACGTCCACATGCGCCCGGGCGCCTGTGACACCAGCAGCATCACCGTGGCCATCGCCGACGGCCCCGCGATGGCCGGAATCGCCAGCGGCACGATGAAGGGCTCGCCTGTGGGCTGCGACTCGGCAGCACCTTCACGCGGGAAGATCATCCGCAGCGCGATCAGGAACAGCACGATGCCGCCTGCAATCTGCAGCGACATGTCGGTCAGGCTCATCATGCGCAGGAAGCTCTCGCCGAAGAACATGAAGACGAGCAGCAGCACGAACGCAATGCCGACCTCGCGCAGCACGACGCGGTTGCGGCGCTCGGGAGCGACCGGCCGCAGCGCCGAGATGAAGATCGGAATGTTGCCGAGCGGATCGGTGATCAGCACCAGCAGAACGGTCGCCGAGAGAAACGTGTATTCCATCGCCGACGTCGCTCAGGCGCCGCGACGATAGGGACGTTCACGCAGCCATTTGGTGGCGATCCACTTCTCACCACGCTCGACCGGCAGGCCGGCATGCAGCGTGTCCTCGTCCAGCGTGCCGTCGGGCCGCTTGTAGACGAAGAAGACGGCGTTGCCCTTGACCGGCGCCACCTCCAGCCCGAGCTTCGGAAAGCCCGTGGCACCGCCGGCCTGCACGCTGTTCAGGTAGATGACCATGGTCGCCACGCGCTGACCGCCCACTTCAAGCTGGCGTGCCTCGCCGCTGCGCCCGGGGTTGAAGAAATCGAAGTGCGGCTGGTATTCGCCGCCGGGCTGGTAGTTCAGCACCTGGAAGCCCTCGCCGTGTTCGACCGGCACGCCCACGGCCTGCGCGATACGCACTTCGATCTTGGCGATCAGCGGATGCTCGCCGACCTGGAACATCCCGCCTTGGCTGGTCCGGGCCGAGATCAAATTTTCCTCGCCCGTATCGGGGTTCACGACGGGCGAACGCTTCAGGCGATTGCGCCCGATCGCGATCAGCTCGTCACACTCGGCGTCCGACAGAAAGTGCTGGAACAGCACGATGCGCGGCGTCTCGATCGCAAACAGGATGGGGATGTCGCCATCGGCGGTATGCACAGCGTTGCTGTTTTCGACCGCCTGGTCGGCAGCGGAGGTCGGAGCGGGCGCCACAATCGGGGCGGGCGCGCGCGCAGTCAGCGCCTCATCGACGACACGGCGCGCGAAGGCACGGTCGTAGCCGGATTGCACCATCGAAGCCACCAGGGATTCGGCCTCAAAGCCTTCGGTCACGTGACGCTGCAGCCAGTCGCGCAGCGCGTCAGACATCGTCGCGTACGGTTGGGTGGTGGACATGCGGGATGGAGATGCGGGCGAGCGAGAAATGGCCCTATTGTAGGCCGACCGTTCGCCGGCGGAAGATCACGAACCGCCAGCCGGACCGCCAGCAATACGCAGCGGCGAGAACGGATTGCGCGCCGGCACTTCCGGCAGCGCCTTGGCACGCGGCGTGGGCACAGCGGGCTCGGCAGGCACCGGCGCCGACACCGTCATCGCGCTCGACTCCTGATATTGCCAACGCTTCCAGGCCGCCAGCACGGCATTCGGATACTGCGGCTGACCGCGGCTGCCGTTGTAGCGGCCAAGCGCCAGGTACAGATTGCCGCCTTCCATGTCGAGGTAATGACGCAGGATCGTGCAGCCGTAGCGCAGGTTGCTCTGCAGGTGGAAGAGCTTGCGCGAGTCGTTGTCGCCGATGCTGCGGGTCCAGAACGGCATCACCTGCATCAGGCCCATCGCCCCGGCACTGCTGATGGCGTACTTGCGAAAGCCGCTTTCCACCTGGATGAGCCCGAGCACCAGCGCCGGGTCCAGGCCAGCACGCTTGGCCTCGTAATACGCCGTCTCGATCAGTTCGACGCGTACCGACGCCTGCGGGATCTTGCCCGACATGCGCACCGACATCTCCGCCAGCCAGCGCAGGTAGCCGAGTTGCTCGTCGTTGCTGGCAAAGACCGGGCGCAGCGGACGGCTGTCGGCCACCGCGGCAGACAGCGCGCTGCGCACGGAGTCCGCCAGGTATTCCTCTTTCTGGGCGCCGCCCACGCCAGCTGCGTGCCCGCGAGCAACGTCCCCGCGCACAGCGCAGTGACGATCAGGCGGGCGGAAGACAAGCGGCGCATGCGGGTCGGTCCGGTTGTTGCGTTATTGTGCGAGACGCGCCTTCAGCGTAGCCAGCACGTCGGCGGGCGCCACGGCGGTGGCGGCTTCGTCTCGGCGGCCCTGGAATTCCAGCTTGCCTTCCTTCAGGCCGCGGTCACCCACCACCACGCGGAACGGCACGCCGATCAGCTCCCAGTCGGCGAACATCGCGCCGGGGCGCTCGCCGCGGTCGTCCAACATCACGTCGATGCCGGCGGCGACCAGCTCGGCGTGCAGGCGGTCGGCTTCCTCGCGCACGGCGTCGGACCGGTCGTAGCCCACGGGGCAGATCACCACCTGGAACGGCGCGATCGATGCCGGCCAGATGATCCCGCGCGCATCGTAGTTCTGCTCGATGGCCGCACCCAGGATGCGCGTGATGCCGATGCCGTAGCAGCCCATCACCATCGGCTGCGTCTTCCCGTTCTCATCGAGGAACGTCGCATTCATCGCCTCGGAGTAGCGCGTGCCCAGCATGAAGACGTGACCGACTTCGATGCCGCGGCAGATCGCCAGCGTGCCCTTGCCGTCCGGCGAGGCGTCGCCTGCCACCACATTGCGCAGGTCGTAGACCTCCGGCTCGGGCAGATCGCGGCCCCAGTTCACGCCAGTGAAGTGGTAGTCCTCTTCGTTGGCGCCGACCACGAAATCGCTCATCGCGGCCGCCGTGCGATCGGCCACCACCTTCACGGGCAGCTTCGTGCCGACCGGACCCAAATAGCCCGGCCGCGTGCCGAACGCACGCAGGATTTCGCCTTCGGTGGCAAAGCGGAAGTCGGCAAGGCCCGGCACCTTCGATGCCTTGACCTCGTTGAGTTCATGGTCGCCGCGCAGCAGCAGCAACCAAATCTGGGGCTCGCCGCCCTCGACTTCGGTGGCCAGCACGATGGATTTGATCGTGCGCTGCAGCGGAATACCCAGTTGCTCGGCCACGGCCTCGCACTTGGCGCGGCCGGGCGTATGCGTCTTGGTGAGCGCTTCGGTGGCAGCGGCACGCGGTGCGGCCGGGGCGACGGCTTCAGCAGCCTCGATGTTCGCGGCGTAGTCCGAATCCGGGCAGTAGATGATGGCGTCTTCGCCCGTGTCGGCAATCACGTGGAATTCGTGCGAGCCCGATCCGCCAATCGCGCCGTTATCGGCCGCCACGGCGCGGAATTCCAGGCCAAAGCGCTGGAAGATGCGCGTGTACGCGTCGTACATCTTCTGGTACGACACCTTCAGGCCCTCGGCGTCGCGGTCGAAGGAGTACGCGTCCTTCATCGTGAATTCGCGGCCGCGCATGATGCCGAAACGCGGGCGGCGCTCGTCGCGGAACTTGGTCTGGATCTGGTAGAAATTGACGGGCAGCTGCTTGTACGAGCGAATTTCAGTGCGGGCGATGTCGGTCACCACCTCCTCCGACGTCGGCTGCATGACGAAGTCGCGCTCGTGGCGATCCTTGAAGCGCAGCAGCTCGTCGCCCATCTTGTCCCAGCGGCCGGTCTCCTGCCACAGCTCGCCCGGCTGCACCACCGGCATCAGCACCTCCACCGCGCCGGCGGCATTCATTTCCTCACGCACGATCTGCTCGACCTTGCGGATCACGCGCAGACCCACGGGCATGTACGTATAGAGGCCCGCGCCAAGCTTCTTGATCATGCCGGCACGCATCATCAACTTGTGCGAGACGATCTCCGCGTCAGCGGGCGCTTCCTTGAGCGTGGAAATGAAGAATTGGGACGCTTTCATGCGACTGACAATAAGGGATGACGCGACCAACCAAAGCCGCGAAAACAAGGGCAAAAGCCACCGGAATCAGGAGATGAGACGAGGCGCCAGGCGCACATTCGCGCAATCGGCACCCCTCCCCCAGGAGGCGCGAGTGAGCGGCAACATTTCGGCTTCTGTGACAGCCGAGCGACGGGCCGCTCTATAATCGGCGTAATTCTAAAGTATTCGAGGTGCAGTCATGCTCGATCGTGAAGGCTTCCGCCCGAACGTCGGCATCATCCTCATCAACGCAAGAAACGAGGTGTTCTGGGGCAAGCGCATTGGCGAGCACTCCTGGCAGTTTCCACAAGGCGGCATCAAATACGGCGAAACGCCCGAACAAGCGATGTTCCGCGAACTGCACGAAGAAGTCGGCCTGTTGCCAGAACACGTCCGGATCGTCGGTCGCACGCGCGACTGGCTGCGGTATGAGGTGCCGGACAAGTTCATCCGCCGCGAAATACGCGGCCACTATCGGGGCCAGAAACAGATCTGGTTCCTGCTGCGCATGGTCGGTCGCGACTGCGACATCCAACTGCGTGCTACCGAGCATCCGGAATTCGATGCTTGGCGGTGGAGCCAGTACTGGGTGCCGCTCGAAGCCGTCATCGAGTTCAAGCGCGAGGTGTATCAGCTGGCGCTGTCGGAGCTTTCGCGCTTCGTGCAGCGTCAGACCCGCGCGCCGCTCTCGCCCTACGGGCGCGGCGGCCAGCACCGAGAGCGCGACGGACGCGACGCGCGCGATAGCCGCGAACGCTCCAGCGACCAGGGCGGCCGGAACGAACAGCACGCCCAGCCGGCCCTGACCGTCACCACCACGACGGTCATCGTCGAGACGGTGAGCGTATCCGCGCCGACCCCCTCCTCCCCCAACCCTGACGACACGGCTCCCAAGGACAATTCGTGAATCTGATGACGACGACACGTGGAGCGCGCCGCGCTCTCGTGCCGCTCGCGCTGGCGGCTGCGCTGGCGCTGACGGCATGTGGCCATAACCGCACCGGCGACCTCGAAGACAAGCTGTTGATGGACCCGTTCAACGACAAGCCCTTCAAGGAAGACGCCGTCACCTTCCCGGCCCCGCCAGTCGATCGTGATGCCGTGCCATTCGATGTGGGCGGCCGAAGCGACTCGCCGCTGCGCTTCGCCATCGATCCGAAATCGGTGTCGATCGGCAAGGACAACGTGGTGCGCTACACCGTGCTGATCACCAGCAAGACCGGCGCGCGCAACGTGAACTACGAAGGCCTGCGCTGCGACACAGCCGAGCGGCGCATCTATGCAACGCTGCGCAACGATACCAACCAGTGGATCGGTAACCGCGCGGTCGACATGAACGAAACGGCGAATACCGAGTCCGCCAGCATGAACGCCTACAAGCCCGCCACGGATTGGCAGCGTGTCGGCAATGGCGGGCCGACGGACTATGCGTCGGCGCTGATGCGCTCGTACTTCTGCGACGTGCGCTCGGTAGCGGGAGATGGGAAGGCTTCTAAGCTAGTGCAGCGGCTGGGGCAGAGTGGGCGGTATTTCGGGCCCTGAGGGGCAGACACCGGCATACCGCGTGCGCTCAAGCACAAAGGCCAACCTCGCAAGGTTGGCCTTTTCTATCGATGCTCAGCCGAGTGGCTGGATCAGAGCAGCACTAGGTTATCCCGGTGCACCAGTTCCGCAGCGCTGACGTAGCCCAGCACCGCCTCGATCTCGGAAGATGCCTTGCGCGCGATCAGCCGAGCCTCTGCCGATGAATAATTCGTCAGCCCGCGGGCAACTTCCAGCCCCGCCGCATCCACACACGAAATCACCTCGCCGCGCGCAAACTCGCCCTGCACTTCGGTCACGCCGATCGGCAGCAACGACTTGCCGCCGGCAGTGAGTTTCTCGACCGCACCGGCATCCAGCACCACGCGACCGCGCAGCTGCAGATGGTCAATCATCCACTGCTTGCGTGCCGCCATCCGCCCGGTCGGCGCGCGAAGTTGCGTGCCAATGGCCTCACCGCTCGCCAGTCGCGCAAGCACATCAGCCTCGCGACCCGAAGCAATGATGGTGTGCGCGCCCGATTTGGCCGCCCGCTTGGCCGCCAGAATCTTCGTCAGCATGCCGCCCTTGCCGATGCTCGAACCGGCGCCGCCGGCCATCTGCTCCAGGTCCGGCGTACCGGCCTGCGCCTCATCGACAAAGCGGGCGCCCGGGTCCTTGCGCGGGTCGGCGGTGTACAGGCCGCGTTGGTCCGTCAGGATGATCAGCGCATCGCCTTCGATCAGGTTGGTGACAAGCGCGCCAAGCGTGTCGTTGTCGCCGAACTTGATTTCATCGGTGACGACGGTGTCGTTCTCGTTGATGATCGGCACGACACCGAGGCTCAGCAGCGTGAGCAGCGTGGAGCGTGCGTTGAGATAGCGCTCGCGATCGGCCAGGTCGCCATGCGTGAGCAGCACCTGGGCCGTGCGGATGCTGTGCCGCGCGAACTCGGATTCGTACACCTGCGCCAGCCCCATCTGCCCGACGGCGGCGGCGGCCTGCAGCTCGTGGATTTCCTTCGGGCGCTTGGCCCAGCCCAAGCGCTGCATGCCCTCGGCGATGGCGCCCGAGCTGACCAGCACGACTTCCTTGCCCGCCGCCCGTAACGCCGCGATCTGCGCGGCCCAGCGGGCAATGGCGGCCTGATCGAGGCCACGGCCGTCGTTGGTAACCAGGCTGGAACCGACCTTGACGACAAGGCGGCGCGCATCGGCAATCAGCGAATGCAGGGCCATGGTGGGCGCGTCTCCGAAGGATGTTTGTTGTGTTTAGGCTTGATCGTCGTGGTCGACGTTGTGCAGTGTCGGGTCCAGACGCTGGTCGGGTGCGGCTGCGGCTGCATCCTCTTCGGCGCGCAGCTCGTCGAGGTATTCCTGGATCGCGTGCACAAGCGCCTGCGTGCCATCGTGCGTCAACGCAGAAATCCGGTGCACCGGGCCCTTCCACTTGAAGCGCTTCACGAAATCCTTCACGCGCGCCTCGCGTTCGTCCTCGGGCACCATGTCGAGCTTGTTAAGCACGAGCCAGCGCGGCTTGTCGAAGAGTTCAGCGTCGTATTTCTTCAGCTCGCCGACGATCGCCTTGGCTTCGGCAACCGGGTCGACGCTCTCGTCGAACGGGGCGAGATCCACCACGTGCAGCAGCACGCGCGTGCGTTGCAGGTGCCGCAGGAACTGGTGACCCAGACCGGCGCCTTCCGCTGCGCCTTCGATCAGGCCAGGGATGTCGGCCACCACGAACGATTTCGACGGGCCCGTCCGGACCACGCCCAGGTTCGGGTGCAGCGTCGTGAACGGGTAGTCGGCAATCTTCGGGCGCGCGTTCGAAATGGCGGTGATCAGCGTCGACTTGCCGGCATTCGGCATGCCGAGCAGACCCACGTCGGCCAGCACCTTCAACTCCAGGCGCAGGTTGCGACGCTCACCGGCCTTCCCGTCGGTCTTCTGGCGCGGAGCGCGGTTAGTGCTCGACTTGAAGTGGATGTTGCCCCAACCGCCTTCGCCGCCCTGCGCGAGGCACAGGCGCTGGCCGTCGATCGTCAGGTCGGCGATCAGCTCTTCCGTGTCGGCATCGTAGATGGCCGTGCCCACCGGCATGCGCAGGGTAATGTCGTCGCCAGCAGCGCCGTAGCAGTCCGCACCACGGCCGTTCTCACCGTTGCGCGCGAGATGCTTCTTGGCAAAGCGGTAGTCGATCAGGGTGTTGATGTTGCGGTCAGCCACGGCCCACACGCTGCCGCCACGCCCACCGTCGCCGCCGTCGGGCCCGCCAAACGGGACGAATTTCTCGCGGCGCATCGAGGCGCTGCCGTTGCCGCCGTCACCAGCGATCACTTCGATCCGGGCTTCGTCGATGAACTTCATGGAGGTCTCCGCCCGTGCGGCGTGCGCACGGCAGGTAAAAGGAAATCGGCGCCACTCGCGCCATCGCTAACAGAACGCGCCTGGAAACATGCGCCAAGACGCAGCGTACCGCCCAGGATCAGGGTCGCGTTTTGTTAACGGCCAGAAACGAAAAAGCCCCGCACGGGTGCGGGGCCTTTGCACTACAAGGCTGAATCAGGCCGCCGGAACAACGTCGACGAACTGCTTCTTGCCTTCGCCGCGGTTGGCGAACTTCACGTGGCCATCGACCAGCGCGAAGAGGGTGTGGTCCTTGCCCATGCCCACATTCACGCCAGCGTGTGTGCGGGTGCCGCGTTGGCGGACGATGATGCCGCCAGCGTTGATGGCTTGACCGCCGTACACCTTCACGCCCAGGCGCTTCGACTCGGAATCGCGGCCGTTCCGTGTGGAACCGCCGCCTTTTTTCTGTGCCATGACTGAACTCCTATCCGGTTACGTAGACGACGCAGCCTTAGGCCACGATCGAGTCGATACGCAACTCGGTGTAATTTTGACGATGCCCTTGGCGCTTTTGATAGTGCTTACGACGGCGCATCTTGAAGATGTGCACTTTGTCGTGACGACCGTGGGAGATGACGGTGGCTTTGACGGCAGCCCCGCTCACCAGCGGCGCACCAACCTTGAGTTGGTCGCCGGCGCCCACTGCGAGCACCTGGTCAAGCGTGATTTCTGCGCCAACGTCCGCCGGTATCTGTTCTACTTTCAGTTTTTCGCCAGCAGCAACCTTGTATTGCTTACCGCCGGTTTTTACGACCGCGTACATTGTCGGACCTCGATAAAAGAACTAAAACGTGACTCTTGTGCCGCTCGACGCCCGCATGCGCGGGCAACGAACACAGAGAACTCGTGATTATACAAGAAAAACCCAAGCAAATCAAAGGCTAATGCGTTACGGGCGTGCTGCGCCCGCGCAACGCGCCCGCCACGTCAAGCGTGGTGCGCCGGGCCATCGGGCAAACCACCTTGTTGCTCTATAATCTCGCGGTTTTTTGCGCAGCATCGTACGCGCCCAAGTTGACCACCAGCCACACGCTTTTCTGTCGGAATTCGCCTTGACCCAGACCTCCGCCTCCGTCCTGCTCGCCCCTGTCGCTGAAGACATGCGCGCCGTCGATGCCGTGATCCGCCGCCGCCTGGGCTCGGAGGTGGTGCTGATCAATCAGATCGGCGAATACATCGTCAGCGCCGGCGGCAAGCGCCTGCGCCCGGTGATCCTGCTGCTGGTAGCAAACGCGCTTGGTTACAAGGGCGAGCATCAGCACGAACTGGCCGCCGTGGTCGAGTTCATCCACACGGCCACACTGCTGCACGACGACGTGGTTGACGAATCCGACCTGCGCCGCGGCCGAAAGACCGCCAACGCCGTGTTCGGCAACGCGGCAAGCGTGCTGGTGGGCGATTTCCTGTATTCGCGCGCCTTCCAGATGATGGTGCAGGCCAACAGCATGCGCATCATGCAGATCCTGGCCGACGCAACCAACATCATTTCTGAAGGCGAGGTCCTGCAACTGCTGAACATGCATGACCCGGACGTGACGGAAGAGCGCTACCTCCAGGTCATTCGCTACAAGACCGCCAAGCTGTTCGAGGCAGCTGCCCAGATCGGCGCCGTGCTCTCGGACGCGGACGCCGCCACTGAAGAAGCCGCTGCCGAATATGGCCGCCGCATCGGCACCGCGTTCCAGATCGTCGACGACCTGCTCGACTACACGTCCACCGCTGACCAGATGGGCAAGAACGCCGGTGACGACCTGCGCGAAGGCAAGCCGACACTGCCGCTCATCCACCTGCTATCGAACGGCACGGAAGAGCAGCGAGCACTGGTGCGCCAAGCCATCGAGCAAGGCGGCACGGAACATTTCGATGCGATCTTCGCTGCCATTCAGGCTTCCGGCGCGCTGGAGTACACGCGCCAAGCCGCCGAGCGCGAAGCCGCCGCAGCTGAAGCAGCGGCAAACGCATTACCCCCTTCCCTTTTCCGCCAGACACTGATAGACTTGTGTGCTTTCTCGCTGCAACGTCAGTCCTGACACGCACGAGATCTGCGAAGAAGCATCGGGGTGTAGCTTAGCCTGGTAGAGCGCTACGTTCGGGACGTAGAGGCCGGAGGTTCGAATCCTCTCACCCCGACCAGAAATTCCCTTGTCGATCAAGGACATCAAGCCCAGCAATTGCTGGGCTTTTTTGTTTCTGAATGGCCATCTGATGGGGACTACGGTTGCGGCACGCGCAACGGGCGCCCGCAACGGCGGGGCAAACCCCTCTGTTATAGTGGGCGCTTCGCTGCCCCTCCCCTCCCGCTTTGGACTCTTGGCCGCTCTGGGCACAAATTGGCGCCGTCGTGCTGCTGTTGTGCTGCTCCGCCTTCTTCTCGATTTCCGAAACCGCGATGATGGCGCTCAACCGCCATCGCCTGCGGCATCTTGCCAAGTCCAACGTATCGGGCGCGCGCAATACGCAGCAGTTGCTCGGTCAGACCGACAAGCTGCTCTCGCTCATCCTGATCGGCAACAACCTGATCAACACCGCCGTGCCGGTGCTGATCACCACCCTGGCGATCCACTACTTTGGCAACAACGGAACGACGCTGTCGATCGCCACGGCCATCGTGGCGTTTCTCATCATCGTGTTCGCCGAGATCGCCCCGAAGATCGTGGGCGCGACCTATCCCGAACGCGTTGCGTTTCCCGCCAGCTTCATCATCAAGCCGCTGCTGCAGATTTCGACGCCGCTGGTGGCGGTAGTCAACGCGTTTGCCATGGGTGTGCTCAGATTGGTGCGCATCAACACGCGCAAGGCGCCGGAGCAGCGCATGTCGACCGAGGAACTGCGTACGCTGGTGCTGGAATCGGGCAACTTCATCCCGCACAAGCACCGCAGCATCCTGCTCAACCTGTTCGATCTGGACGCCATCACCGTGGACGACGTGATGACGCCGCGCGCGCGGGTGGAATCGCTCGACCTGTCGCGCCCGATCGAAGAGGTCGTCCAGCAACTCGAGACCTGCTATCACAACAAGCTTCCGGTGTTCGAGCAGGACAGCGATCAGGTGATCGGCATCCTGCATGTGCGCAAGGCGCTGTCACTTCTGGGGCACACCGAACTCACGCACGACGATTTCCGTAGCCTGCTGGCCGAGCCCTATTTCGTACCGAGCGGCACACCCGTTTTCCGCCAGCTACAGTATTTTCAGGAGAACCGCCGCCGCCTCGGGCTGATCGTCAATGAGTACGGCGACATGCTTGGGCTGGTGACGCTCGAAGACATCATCGAAGAGATGATCGGCGAGTTCACCACCACGCTGCCCAACGCCGGCAAGCTGGCGTGGGACAAGGAAGGCACTTATCTTGCGGATGCGGGAATGTCGTTGCGCGATCTGAACCGGCGCCTGGGCCTGAGTCTGCCGACCGACGGCCCGAAAACGCTCAACGGGCTGCTACTGGAAGAGCTGGAAGAGATTCCCGAGGCGACGGTCAGCGTGAAGATCGCGGGCTGCGTGATGGACATCGTCCAGATGGACAGTCAGTCGATCCGCACGGTGCGACTGCATCAGCCGCCGCAGCCAAAGCGTAGTTGACGCCACACCTGAGGCCGAACGCTTCAGTTGGAGCGGTTTTCTGCCGATGTGGCACAAATGCAAGCTGCGCTTTGATGTGCGCTTTACAAATGCAGGGGCGGTCGGCAAACTGCCCCGGTTCCGGGCACCACCCCCCACGAATGGGTGGGGTACCGGCGGCAGAACATAGAACAATCGCCTTGGGGGGCGAGCGCGCGCAGGAGGCGGTGGGGCCCGGCGCGCGCTGAAATGGTCAGCTTCAGCCTGACGGACTGGACTCATGACACTCGGACTTGCTCTAGCGCAGAGCCGGCGGATCGCGCCGACGCTACTTACCCAACTCGAACAGAGCGCGCGTGAAAAACGCACGCAACTGATCGACGAACTGGTGGGCAGCGGGATCATGAGTGCGCACGACCTCGCCGTGTTTGTGGCCGGCAAGTACCAGATGCCGCTGCTCGACCTTGCGCAGTACAAGCTCGACACCGTGCCGGCCGTGCTGTCGGCCAACAAGCACTTTGCCCAGTTGCGCCTGTTGCCGCTGGGCCGTCGCGAGAACCGCCTCATCCTCGCCACGTCCGACCCGAGCGATCCGAAGCCGATCGAAGAGCTGCGTCAGAAGATGAACGTAGCCATCGAAACGGTCATCGTCGAACACGACAAGCTGGTTCGCCAACTCAGCCTCGCCAATGAGGCGCCGGCCGAGATCAAGTCGCTCTTCCCCAAGCAGGAGGCCACGCAGATCGAATACGATGCGGGCGCTGCCGCCGCCACGCGTCGCACCACCCCCGACGGCATCGACGATGCCCCTGTGGTGCGCTTCCTGCAGAAGCTCTTTACCGAAGCCTTGCTGCGCGGCGCATCGGACTTGCATTTCGAGCCCTTTGAAACGTTTTACCGCGTACGTTTCCGCATCGACGGCATCCTCGCGCAGGTCGCGCAGCCGCCGCTGGATATCCGCGACAAGATCGCGACCCGCATCAAGGTGCTCTCGCGCCTGGACATCTCGGAAAAGCGCGTGCCGCAAGACGGCCGCATGAAGCTGCTCATCACCGTCCCGAAAGACCGCAAGGACAAGGACAACAAAGAGACGATCGAGCGCGCCATCGACTTCCGGGTGTCGACGCTGCCGACGCTGTTCGGCGAAAAGATCGTGATCCGGATTCTGGAGTCGTCCACCGAGCGGCTCGATATCGACCAGCTTGGCTATGAGCCGGAGCAAAAGCAGTTGCTGCTCGACGTAATCAAGCGGCCGTACGGCATGGTGCTGGTGACGGGGCCAACCGGATCGGGCAAAACCGTGTCGCTGTACACGTTCCTGAACAGGCTGAACCAGGGCGACATCAATATCTCCACCGCCGAAGACCCAGCGGAAATCCAGTTGCCCGGCATCAACCAGGTCAACGTGAACGACAAGGCTGGGCTGACCTTTGCGGCGGCGCTGAAGTCGTTCCTGCGGCAGGATCCGGACATCATCATGGTGGGCGAAATCCGAGATCTGGAGACGGCCGACATCTCGATCAAGGCTGCGCAGACCGGTCACCTGGTGTTTTCCACGCTGCACACCAACGACGCACCGACCACACTGACCCGCCTGATGAACATGGGGGTGGCGCCGTTCAACATCGCGTCGTCGGTGCTGATGATCACGGCGCAGCGTCTGGGGCGCCGGCTGTGCAAGGATTGCAAGAAGCCGGGTCCGCTGCCCAAGGAAACGCTGCTCGACGCGGGTTTTACCGAAGCGGACCTCGACGGCTCCTGGCAGCCGTATCACCCGGTCGGTTGCGAAACCTGCAACGGCAGCGGCTACAAGGGCCGGGTCGGCATCTACCAGGTCATGCCGATTACCGAGGCGATCCAGGAAATCATTCTCACGCATGGCACGGCGCTGCAGATTGCCGAGCAGGCGCGCAAAGACGGCGTGATGTCGCTACGCGAATCGGGCCTGCGAAAAGTGAAGCAGGGGCTGACTTCCCTCGAGGAAGTGCTGGCCACAACGAACCAATAACCTTCTCGATCAATCGTTCCCATACCGGGGGGTAGGAACCAACCATGGCCACACGAGCACCCGCCGCGAACCGCGCGGCCGCAGCGCCCAATCGCACGACCGGCAAGACCGCCAAGACCAAGGCGCCCACGCAGTACATCTTCGAGTGGGAAGGCAAAGATCGGAAAGGCAAGATCTTCAAGGGCGAGATGCGCGCCGAGAGCATCACCGAGGTGAATGCCATCCTGCGCAAGCAAGGCCTGTCGATCACCAAATCCAAGCGCCGCCGCGCGGCCCGCGGCAAGAAGATCACGCCGAAGGACATCGCCTACTTCACGCGCCAGCTGTCGACCATGCTGAAGGCCGGCGTGCCGCTGCTGCAGTCGATCGACATCATCGCAAAGGGCCACGCCAACCCGAACTTCACGCAACTGCTGACGGAAATCCGCGTCGATATCGAGTCGGGCAGCAGCATGGCGCAAGCCTTCCGCCGTCACCCGAAGTACTTCGACACGCTGTACTGCAACCTGATCGACGCGGGCGAGCAAGGCGGTATTCTGGATGCGCTGCTCGAGCGGCTTTCGCTGTACATGGAAAAGTCCCTCGCACTGAAGGCGCAGATCAAGTCGGCCCTGATCTACCCGATCTCGGTGCTGACGGTGGCCTTCCTAGTGACCGTGGTGCTGATGATCTTTGTGGTGCCGTCGTTCAAGGGCGTTTTCTCCGGTTTCGGTGCCGATTTGCCAGCCCCGACGCTGTTCGTCATTGCGATATCGGATTTCTTCGTCAAGTGGTGGATACCGATCGTGCTGGGCCCCATCGCCGGCATTGCACTGTTTTCGCGCGCATTCAAGCGATCTGAAAACGTCCAGCGTTCGACGCATCGCTTCATCCTGAAGATTCCCATCTTTGGCGACATCATCCGCAAGGCAACCATTGCTCGCTGGACGCGTACGCTGGCTACCATGTTCGCAGCCGGTACGCCGCTCGTGGAGTCGATGGAGTCGGTCGCCGGGGCCGCAGGCAACTGGATCTACCATGATGCGACCCTCGAGGTTCAGCAAGCGGTACGTATCGGCACGAGTCTCACCAACGCCATGCAAGCGACACACGTGTTCGACAACATGGTCCTGCAGATGACGCAGATCGGTGAAGAGTCCGGCGCCCTGGACAACATGCTACTGAAGGTGGCGGAGTTCTACGAGCGCGAGGTGGACGATGCGGTCGCCAACATCTCGACTCTGATCGAACCCATCATCATCGTCTTCCTCGGCGTGCTAATCGGCGGCATGGTGGTGGCGATGTATTTGCCGATCTTCAAGCTTGGTACGGTGGTCTGACGCAATGCCTGAGATGTTCGTCATCCCCACGTTGGCGCAACTGCCGGCGTGGTTTGTAGTTGCCGCAGGCGGGCTGGTCGGCTTGCTGGTCGGCAGCTTCCTGAACGTGGTGATCCACCGTCTGCCGCGCATGATCGAGCGGGAGGAAGCCAACTACATCGCAGAACTGCGTGATGAGCCGCTGCCTCACCCCGACGCATACAACCTGGTCGTGCCGCGCTCGGCGTGCCCGTCGTGTGGTCATCAGATCAAAGCGATCGAGAACATCCCCGTGTTGAGCTGGCTTGCGCTGCACGGCCGGTGCAGTGCCTGCAAGGCGCCCATCTCGTGGCGCTATCCCGCTGTGGAACTGGTCACTGGTCTGCTGACCGCGGCCTGCCTGTGGCACTTCGGCCCGACGTGGGTGGCGGTCGCATCGGCGGTCCTGCTGTGGTTCCTGATCGCCGGCACCATGATCGACGCCGATACGCAACTGTTGCCCGATGCCATCACCCAGCCGCTGCTGTGGCTCGGGCTGGGCGTGAACCTGTTCGGCATGTTTGCGCACTTGCAGGACGCGGTCGTCGGCGCGATGGCCGGTTACCTGTTCCTGTGGTCGATCTATTGGGCCTACAAGCTGCTGCGCGGCCGCGAAGGCATGGGCTACGGCGACTTCAAGCTGATGGCCGCACTCGGCGCGTGGTTCGGCTGGCAGGCGCTGCCGTTGCTGGTGCTGCTCTCGTCCGTCGTGGGACTGGTGTTTGGGCTCGTGCGCATTGCGCGCGGCGCGACGAGCGAATCGCCGTTCTCGTTCGGACCGTTCATTGCCGGGGCCGGCGTGATCGCATTGCTGGCCGGCCCGCAGCTGCTCATGATGGCAGGCCTAGGCCCGCTCCTTGCGCCATAAGGGCATGATCAGCATGCGCGTGATCGGCCTGACCGGCGGCATCGGCAGCGGCAAGAGCTACGTGGCGGATCGCCTTGCGGAGCGCGGTGCCGCCATCGTTGACACCGACGCCATCGCCCACGAGATCACCGCGCCGGGCGGCGCCGCCATCCCCAAGCTGGTCGAGACGTTCGGCGCAGGCATCTTACGCAGTGACGGTGCCATGGACCGCGACGCCATGCGCGCCCTCGCCTTTTCGGACGCTACGGCCAAATCGCGACTGGAGCAGATCACGCATCCCCTCATCCGCGAGATTGCGCTGTCGCGCGGGGCCGCTGCGCAGGCATCGGGCGCGCATCCGTACCTCGTCTACGTCGTCCCGCTGCTGGTGGAATCCTTGGCCGGGCATCACAGCTGGCGCTCGCTGGTCGACCGCATTCTGGTGGTCGACTGCCCCGTTGACACGCAGATCGCCCGCGTGATGGCCAGGAACGGGCTGCCGCGCGCGCAAGTGGAAGCCATCATCGCCCGCCAGGCTTCACGCGAAGCCCGCCTTGCCGCCGCCGACGACGTGATCGACAACAGCGGTACGCTGGCGGATTTGCTGCCGCAGATCGACCGTCTGGACCTAACCTACAGGTCGAACTGAAACGATCTGAAAGCGGTCGTCACAGCCCTTTGCATTGTGATGAACGAGGGTCTCGCATAGAATGCGGGCAGATCGAGGCCAAATGGGCTTCGGGGCCGCACATGCCAGCAGGCCAGCACACCGGGCACCCAAGTTTTGATCCTGTACGAATATCCCTTCAACGAACGCATTCGGACGCTGCTGCGCCTCGAAGACCTGTTCGAGCGGCTGGATTTCTTTCTCGTGCAGGAGCACCCGCTGCAACACCACGTGGCACTGACCACGCTGTTCGAAGTGGTCGACGTGGCCGGGCGTGCCGATCTCAAATCCGATCTGCTGAAAGAACTCGATCGCCAGCGCCAGACGCTCACCGCGCTGCGCGCCAATCCGCAGATCGATCAAGACGCGCTCGACGCCGTCATCAGCGAGCTGGAAACCGCCTCGGGCAATCTCACCGCCACACATGGCAAGGCCGGCCAACTCATCGCCGACAACGAGTGGCTGACGAGCATCCGCAGCCGCGCCATCATCCCCGGTGGTACGTGTGAATTCGATCTGCCGGCGTATTTTGCATGGCAGCATCATCCGGCCGAGCGCCGCCGCGCCGACATCATCAAATGGGCCCAACCGCTCGTGCCGCTGCGCGACGCCACGATGATCGTGCTGCGCCTGCTGCGCGAATCGGGTCAGAGTGGCAAGGTGATTGCTAACGCTGGGAGCTATCAGCAGATGCTGTCGGGCCGCGTGTACCAACTGATGCAGGTGCGCCTGGATGAGTCGGCGCTGGGGTTCATTCCCGAGATCAGCGCCAACAAATACATGCTCTGGGTGCGCTTTACCCAGCAGGATGGCGACCTGCGACCCAAGCCGGTCGACGCGGATATCCCGTTCCAGCTGAAGCTCTGTAATTTCTGAGCCGCACCATGAATGTGAAGACCGTCAAATGCCCCAGCTGCGGCAAGCCCGTGCCTTGGGTGCCTGAGAGCCGCTACCGCCCCTTCTGCTCTGAGCGTTGCAAGCAGATCGACCTGGGCGCGTGGGCAGCCGAGCAGTACACCATCCCCGTGGTCGAAGAAGACGACCTGCCCGACGCACCGGGCAACGATACGAGCGGCAAGCTCAACTAACCGTCGTTTCCTCGCGCATCCATTCGAACACGGGCAACGTTGCCGGCAGCACCGGATGGACGCTGATCGGCAGCGTCTGCCAAGCGAAATCCTGGCCTTCCAGTGCGCGCAACGTGCCGTCCCAGGCAGTGACCTTGCAGAAGTGCAGGCGCACGTACGCGTGCGGGTAGTCGTGCTCGATGGTGTGCCAGGGAACGCAGGTGCGCAGCGTGACGTCCAGCTCTTCCTTCAACTCACGCATGAGCGCAGCCTCGACCGATTCGCCCGCTTCAAGCTTGCCGCCCGGGAATTCCCAGTAGCCCGCGTAAGGCTTGCCTTCCGGACGCTGGGCTAGCAAGAACTTGCCGTCGGGCTGCACGAGCACGCCAACGGCCACTTCGGTGATCTTGCGGCCGTCCGGCGTGTGCGTCGGGGGCACTTGCGTCAGGTTGTCAGTCGACATGGTGCCGCCCATGCTTGCCACCCCAGTCGCGGGCGAATTGCCATGCCACGCGGCCCGAACGCGAACCGCGCTCCAGCGCCCATACCAACGCGTCGCCACGGGCGGCCGCGATGTCCTCGTCACTGCAGCCGAAGTACTTGAGCCAGTGGCCGACGATGGTCAGGTATTCGTCCTGCTTGGGCGGGTAGAACGACAGCCACAGCCCAAACCGCTCCGACAGCGAGATCTTCTCTTCCACCACCTCGCCCGGATGGATTTCGCCGTCCGAGGTGTGCTGATAGGTCTCGTTGTCCTTCATGTATTCCGGCAGCAGGTGGCGCCGGTTCGATGTTGCGTAGATCAGCACGTTGTCTGACTGCGTTGCCACCGAGCCGTCCAGCGCAGACTTCAGCGCCTTGTAGCCCGACTCGCCCTCTTCGAACGAAAGGTCATCGCAGAAGATCGCGAAGCGCTCGGGGCGCGCCGAGAGTTGATCGACGATATCGCCCAAGTCAGCCAGATCGTCCTTGTCGACCTCGACCAAGCGCAGGCCTTCCTTCACGAACTCATTCAGGCACGCCTTGATGAGCGACGACTTGCCGGTGCCCCGTGCGCCCGTCAGCAGCACGTTGTTGGCCGGCAACTTGCGCACGAACTGGCGCGTATTGGCGACGATGGCGTCTTTCTGGCGCTCGATGTTGTGCAGATCGCTCAGATGGATCGGGGGCAGTTGGCGGATCGGTGCGAGATAGCCGATGTTGCCGAACAGGCTCTGGCGCTTGCGCCAGCGGAACGCAACGGCCTCGTTCCAGTCAGCTTCGGTCAGTTCAGGCGGCAGCCATTGCTCAAGCCGCCCGAGAAAGCGGTCGAGCCGTGCGGAAAGGTCGGACGACATAGCGGCGCGCTCCGGATCACGAACGGTAGTCGGCGTTGATCGACACGTAGTCGTGCGAGAAGTCGCACGTCCACACGGTGGCGGTGGCGTCGCCGCGGCCGAGCGCGATGCGCACGGTAATCTCCGCCTGCTTCATCACGCGCTGGCCGTCTTCTTCGCGGTACTCGGGGTTGCGGCCGCCGTCTCGCGCGACCCACACGTCGTCGAGCCACAGGTTGACGCCGTTCACGTCGAGGTCCGTCACGCCGGCGTAGCCCACAGCGGCCAGGATGCGCCCCAGGTTGGGGTCCGAAGCGTAGAACGCGGTCTTGACCAGCGGCGAGTGCGCGACCGCATAGGCGATGAGGCGGCACTCTTCGACGTTGCGGCCGCCCTCAACCTGGATGGCCATGAACTTGGTCGCGCCCTCGCCATCGCGCACGATCTTCTGCGCCAGCTCTTGTGCGAGGCCCGTCAGCGCATCGCGCAGCGCAGCGTAGTCGGGGTGCGACTCGGAATCGATGCGCGGCGTGCCAGCCCGGCCCGTCGCGATGACGACGAACGAGTCGTTGGTGGAGGTATCGCCGTCCACCGTCACGCTGTTGAACGAGTGATCGGCGGCGTGGCGCACCAGACCTTGAAGCACGGCTTCATCCACATCGGCATCGGTGGCGATGAAGCCGAGCATCGTCGCCATGTTCGGACGGATCATGCCTGCACCCTTGCTGATGCCGGACATGCGCACGGTTTTGCCCGACAGCGTGCACGTGGCCGACGCTGCCTTGGGTACGGTGTCGGTGGTCATAATCGCCTCGGCGGCAGCCAGCCAGTTGTCCGGCTTGGCGTTCGCCTCAGCAGCGGGCAGTCCGGCGATGATGCGGTCGACCGGCAGCGGCTCCAGAATCACGCCCGTCGAGAACGGCAGCACCTGTTCCGCCGACACGCCCAGCAGCTTGGCCACGGCATCGCAGGTCTGACGCGCATGCGCAAGGCCAGACGCGCCCGTACCGGCATTCGCGTTACCCGTGTTGACGACGATCGCGCGTGCGCCCTTGCCGCTCGCCAGATGCTCACGGCATACCTGCACAGGCGCCGCGCAGAAACGGTTCTGCGTAAACACACCGGCTACCGTCGAGCCCTCGGCGATACGAACCAGCAGCACGTCCTTGCGATTGGCCTTGCGCACACCGGCCTCGGCCCAGCCGAGGTCCACGCCGTCGATCGGCAACAGGGTATCAGCGGCGGGCGCGACGAGATTCACAGCCATGGAGCACACCTTTCAAAATGAGGATGCCCGCATTGCGGGCATCGTGAATCAACAGAAAACAGGTTCCAGCAGCGTCAGACAAGTTTGCCGTGGCACTGCTTGTACTTCTTGCCCGAACCGCATGGGCACGGATCGTTGCGGCCAACCTTCGGCACTTCGCCAGCCAGTGCGGCAGCAGCGGCCGATGCCGCCGAACGCGATGCAGCCATGGCCGGCGTTGCGCCATGGATCTCCGCATCACCTGCAGCCACTTCGGCCAGTTCGCTGAACTCGTCGTGCTTGTACTGCAGGTTGGTCAGCGCGGAAAGATCTTCTTCGATCTGCTCGGAGGCTTGCTCCAGCTCTTCCTGCGACTGGATGCGCACCGTGAAGACAATACGCGTGACTTCGTTGCGGATGGTATCGAGCAAGCGGCCGAACAGTTCGAACGACTCGCGCTTGTACTCCTGCTTCGGGTCCTTCTGCGCATAGCCGCGCAGGTGGATACCCTGGCGCAGCATGTCGAGCGCCGCCAGGTGCTCACGCCAGTGCGTGTCGAGGCTTTGCAGCATCACCGAACGCTCGAAGCCGGCGAAGGACTCACGGCCAACCTGCGCCACCTTGCCTTCGTACACCGCCTCGGCGGCGTCCAGCACGATCTTAAGCAGGTCTTCGTCTTCGATCGACTGCGCCGCTTCCAGCGTCTTGACCAGCGGCTGATCGACACCCCAGTCCTCGCGCAGCGTCTTTTCCAGACCGGCGACATCCCACTGCTCTTCCATGGTCTCGGCCGGCACATACGTGCGGAAGAGCTCCGTGAACACGGATTCACGCAGGTTCTTGACGAGGTCGCCCACGTCCTGCGCTTCGAGAATCTCGTTGCGCAGCTTGTAGAGTTCCTTGCGCTGATCGTTGGAGACGTCGTCGTACTGCAGCAGTTGCTTGCGGATATCGAAGTTGCGGCCTTCAACCTTGCGCTGCGCCGATTCGATCGAGCGCGTGACGATGCCGGCTTCGATCGGCTCGCCTTCGGGCATCTTCAGGCGATCCATGATCGCGCGCACGCGGTCGCCCGCGAAGATGCGCAGCAGCTGGTCGTCCAGCGACAGATAGAAGCGCGACGAACCCGGATCACCCTGACGGCCGGCACGGCCACGCAACTGGTTGTCGATCCGGCGAGACTCATGGCGCTCGGTGCCGACGATGTGCAGACCGCCCGCAGCCTTCACCTGCTCGTGCAGCGATTGCCATTCGTCCTGCAACGTCTTCACGCGCGAGGCCTTTTCTGCGTCGGAGAGCGACTCGTCGGCCATCACGAAGCCGGACTGCTTCTCCACATTGCCGCCCAGCACAATGTCGGTACCACGGCCCGCCATGTTGGTGGCGATGGTGATCATCTTCGGGCGACCGGCCTGCGCGATGATCTCGGCCTCACGCTCGTGCTGCTTCGCGTTCAGCACCTGGTGCGGCAGCTTGGCCTGGTTCAGCAGGTTCGACAGCAGTTCGGAGTTTTCGATGGACGTCGTGCCCACCAGCACCGGCTGGCCACGCTCGTAGCAATCGCGAATGTCGCGAATGACGGCGTCGTAGCGCTCCTTCGAGGTCTTGTAGATCTGATCCTGCAAGTCCTTGCGCTGCGGGGGGCGGTTGGTCGGGATCACCACGGTTTCCAGCCCGTAGATCTCCTGGAATTCATACGCTTCCGTGTCCGCCGTACCGGTCATGCCCGACAGCTTGTTGTACATGCGGAAGTAGTTCTGGAACGTGATGGTCGCCAGCGTCTGGTTTTCCTGCTGGATCTGCACACCTTCCTTGGCTTCCACGGCCTGGTGCAGACCGTCGGACCAACGGCGGCCCGACATCAGGCGGCCGGTGAATTCATCGACGATCACCACTTCACCGTTCTGCACAACGTAGTGCTGATCGCGGAAGAACAGGCTGTGCGCACGCAGGGCGGCGTACAGGTGGTGCATCAGCGTGATGTTCTGCGGCGCGTAGAGCGACTCGCCCTCGCCGATCAAGCCGGCTTGCAGCAGGATCTGCTCAGCCTTCTCGTGACCGGATTCGGTCAGGTAGACCTGGTGCGATTTTTCGTCGACGTAGTAGTCGCCTGGCTTCTCGACACCCGTACCATCCGACTTCTCTTCGCCGATCTGGCGCGTGAGCTGCGCCGGGATGCCGTTCATGCGGCGGTACAGGTCGGTGTGGTCTTCAGCCTGGCCAGAGATGATCAGCGGGGTACGCGCTTCATCGATCAGGATCGAGTCCACCTCGTCGACGATCGCGTAGTTCAGCGGACGCTGCACGCGCTGGCCGGCGTCGTACACCATGTTGTCGCGCAGGTAGTCGAAGCCGAACTCGTTGTTGGTGCCGTAGGTGATGTCCGACGCGTAGGCAGCCTGCTTCTGGTCATGGTCCATGGTGGTCAGGTTGACCCCCACCGACAGGCCCAGCCAGTTATACAGGCGGCCCATCCACTCGGCATCGCGCTGAGCCAGGTAATCGTTGACCGTCACGACGTGCACGCCCTGGCCGGAAATGGCGTTCAGGTATACGGCCAGCGTGGCGGTCAGCGTCTTGCCTTCACCCGTGCGCATTTCGGCGATCTTGCCGTCGTGCAGCACCATGCCACCGATCAGCTGCACGTCGAAGTGCCGCATCTTCATCACACGCTTGCTGGCCTCGCGGCACACAGCGAACGCTTCGGGCAGGAGCGCGTCGAGCGTCTCGCCCTTGGCAAAGCGTTGACGGAATTCTTCGGTCTTGGCCTGCAACTCGGCATCGGAGAGCGCTTCGAACTTGGGCTCGAGCGCATTGATCTGCGCCACCTTGCGGCGGTACTGTTTGATCAGCCGTTCATTACGGCTGCCGAAAATCTTCTTGAGAAGGCCCGTGATCATCGATGGCTAGGGCTGGTGCGCAACCGGGAAGCGCGTCGAGAGAGACCGCGAAACACAGGCAGCACAACGGCCCAGAAAGGGTTGGCGCAAAGGCGGGAGTTTAGCATGTGCAAAACACCCGCTTGATGGCAGCAGAACCGCCGGATGTGGCGGGAACGCTGCACTTTAGAGCTGCATCGAACGCCGTCCGAGCGGCCACACACTCACGCTGAATTGGGGATGGGCGACCCCGATTGCAACCCGGCCCGGATCAATGGCCGGCAGCCGCCATGCTCTTGCCGATATCGGCCGCCGCAACCTTCGGCGCTGGCGCCTTGTTGGCTGCCATCTTGGGCTGGCCGGCGTTCTCCAGGAAGGCCACCGGATTCTGCGGGACGTCGTTGACGTGCACCTCGAAATGCAGATGGGGGCCGGTGGCACGGCCAGTGCGGCCGATCAGCGCGATGCGCTCGCCCGCCTTCACGATGTCACCGACCTTCACGAACACCTTCGACGCATGGGCATAGCGCGTCTTCAGGCCGTTGCCGTGGTCGATGTCGATCATGTTGCCGTATTCGTGGTGGAATTCGCTGGCCACCACCACGCCGCCAGCAGCCGCGACGATGGGCGTCCCAACAGGGCCAACGAAATCGACGCCGTCATGCTGCGTGCGGCGGCCCGTGAACGGATCGATCCGCGTGCCAAAACCCGACGAATCGTAGCCCGTCGCCACTGGGCGCACGGTGGGCATCATCTTCGCGTGGATTTGGCGGTCCATCAGGGTGCTCTCCAGCACGCTGAGGTAATCGTTGCGCTGGTCAGCCGAGCGCGTCAGGCGATTCAACTCGGATTGGATTTCCGGCATCGACATCGGCCGGGAGAACGCGCCTTCCGGCCCGCCCCGGCTCGGCTGCGATTTGAAATCGAACTCGCGCGGCAGCACACCGGCCAGGCCCGACACGCGGGCCCCCAGCGCGTCCAGGCGCGCGATCTGCGCCTGCATTTCGCCGATGCGCGCGGCCATCAGGTTGAGGTTTTCGCGGGTGACACGCTGGTCTGCGCTGGCAACCGCGGAAGCTGCCGCCCCTGGCAGCAGCCCCTGCTTGGCCGCCAGCCACGTCCCACCGACGGACAGGGCCGCCACGGTCAGCAGCGCCGCGCCAATAGCCACGAAGACGCCGCGTCGCGACAGGTGCATCGCGCCGGCCTTGCGCGGGTGAATCAGGATGATCTGCATCGCTCGTTTTCCGGACAAAAAAGCTGCCCACCGGCACGAAAGGGCGATGAAGCGCCCTACAATGCCGGCATGCGAATCTTTGTTCATCCCGCTCTCAAGACGCCTGTGGCAAAACCCGTCCAGGACTGGCTCTCGGGTGCCGGTTCGGTCGGCCCGCTGATGCAGGCGGCCAGGCAATTGGCGTCATTGGAAGCGGAGGTGTTGTCGCTGTTGCCGCCCGGCTTGGGCGGCGGCGTGGCGATCGGCGGCATCAAGAACGATGCGCGCGACAGCCGAGAAGCGACTCTGGTGTTGCTCGCCGCACATAGTGCGGCTGCGGCGCGCTTACGGCAGGTGGTACCCACCTTGCTAGAGCGTCTGCAGCGCCGGGGATCGCAGATTACCGCAATTCGTGTACGCGTACAACCGCAAGGGGGCAGCGACAGTTTATGGCCACAAGAGACCGAAAAGCCGCCTAAACGCGCCAGGATGACAGCAGTTGGGGTCAACAGCCTGGCGGCACTTGCCAACGAACTGCCCGATTCGCCGCTCCGGAAGGCCTTGGCCGAAATGATCGCACGGCATGTTGCACCTGCGGCCAGGCCCAAATAAAAAGCGCCCCGCAGGGCGCTTTTTTCATGGGTACAAACGCATCAGCCGATCACGAGAATGCCGGTTGCAACTGAGGTAGAAACGCGCGCGGCGCCTCTTCGATTTTGTCGAACGTCACGATCTCGTAGGCCGTTTCATCGGCCAGCAGTGCGCGCAGCAGCGCATTGTTCAGCCCGTGCCCCGACTTGTGTGCCGTATACGCGGCAATCAGCGGGTGACCGACCACATACAGATCGCCGATGGCGTCGAGGATCTTGTGACGGACGAACTCATCGCCGTAGCGCAGTTCGTCGTTGTTGAGCATGCGGTGCTCGTCGAGCACGATGGCATTGTCCAGGCTGCCGCCGCGCGCCAGGCCGACTTCGCGCAGCATTTCGACTTCGTGGGCAAAACCAAACGTACGGGCGCGCGCGATTTCGCGCGTGTAGCTGGTGTCGGCAAAGTCGATCTCGAACGTCTGGCCGGTCTTGTCGACGGCCGGGTGACGGAATTCGATGGTGAACGACAGCTTGAAGCCAAAGTAGGGGTCGAGGCGTGCAAGCTTGTCGCCCTCGCGGATTTCCACCGGCTTGGTCACGCGGATAAACCGCTTGGCCGCGCCCTGCTCTTCGATGCCCGCCGATTGCAGCAGAAACACGAACGAGGCCGCGCTGCCGTCCATGATGGGGATTTCTTCGGCGTCGACGTCGACATAGAGATTGTCGATGCCAAGGCCTGCGCAAGCGGACATCAAATGTTCGACGGTCGACACGCGGGCGCCATCCTTTTGCAGTACGGATGCAAGGCGGGTGTCGCCGATGGCGCTGGCGGTGGCCGGAATCTCGACGGCCGGGTCGAGGTCAACACGCGTGAAGACGATGCCGGTGCCTGCGGCCGCCGGGCGCAACGTCAACGTCACCTTGCGGCCCGAGTGCAACCCGATGCCGACGGTCTTGACGAGGGACTTGATGGTGCGTTGTTTCAACATGGCCGCCCTCAACTCACAGAATTTCTACGATTATTTTTATCTATGCAGTCTGCATAGGTGATAACCTTAAGCATACCATTTTCACGTCCCTGCCTTCAAAACGACTTTTGTATCGGGATGTTAGGAGTGCACACAATCGAGCCAACTACAGTGCACGCAGATTTAGCGCCACGGCCTCATGAGCCTTGAGGTGGGGTGGGATAGCGGGCGGTACTCCGCCATTCGGGGGAGATTGTGACGTGGCGTCAGAGTAGCGCCAGCATCGATTCGGCACTGCTGACGGAGAACTGTCCGGGCGCTTCCACCTGTAGCGCTGTTACCACACCGTCCTTCACGACCATCGCATAGCGCTGCGAACGAATGCCCATACCGCGCTTGGAGAGATCCTGGTCGAGACCGAGTTTGCTCGTGAACTCCGCGCTGCCGTCGCCCAGCATGCGGATTTTGTCGTCGGTGCCCTGCGTGCGGGCCCAGGCCCCCATCACGAAGGCGTCATTGACGGACACACACCAGATCTCGTCGACACCCTTGGCGCGCAGTGCGTCGAAGTTGGCGAGGTAGCCTGGCACATGCCGCGCGGAGCAGGTCGGCGTGAACGCACCGGGCAGCCCGAAGATGACGATCGTCTTGCCTTCGGCCAGATGCCGCACGGAGAAAGCGTTGGGGCCGAGCGCGCAGCCGTCCTTTTCCACTTCAAAGAACTCGTAGAGCGTTGCGTCGGGCAGCGGTTGACCGGGCTGGATCATGATCGTCAGGAAGCGGTTGCGTGGATATCGCGATCATAGAACCTGCCGAGCGACCGCGCAGCCGGTTCTTAAAACGAGACCGCCCGCGTGAACGAATCACGCGGGCGGTCTTGGGAGACAACACCATCAGGCCGCTTGGGTCGGAACGCAGCGCGCGCGGCACAACGAACGGACACACCCGCCGGGCGGGGTGAACCCTTCCGGGGAGGCGGCCAGAGGCCAACCTGCCCGGCGGCAACGACTGTGTCCGGTTCGTCGCGCGCTGTCGGCTGACGAGCGGCGGGCCGTCACACAACGGCGATCACGGGAGGGGAGCCGTGAACCGCGCGCGGCGTGCAGTACCGCAGGCAGTCGGACGTGCGCGAGCGCTATCGAGCCAACGCGGCCCGGATCAGTCCGCCTGCTTGCGCAGGAATGCCGGAATGTCGTACGTGTCGACGCCCTTCTCTTGCAGTGCTGCCACGTGAGCCGAGGCCGACTCACGCGAGCTGCGCCACACCGCCGGGGTGTCGAAGTTGCTGTAGTCCGGCGCAGCTGCCACCGAATGACCGGCGCCACCCCCGAAAGCCACCGGCTGGTTGTCGGTCCCGGTTTTCAGCAGCGTCATCGTCTGCTGCTGTTGTTGCTTGTTGCGAGCAGCGCGGCCCAGACCCGTGGCAACCACGGTCACGCGCAGCGCGTCGCCCATGGCATCGTCGTAGACCGTACCGAAGATGACGGTGGCATCTTCCGCGGCATAGCTGCGGATGGTGTTCATCACTTCCTTGGTCTCAGACAGCTTGAGCGAGCGGCTGGCCGTGATGTTGACCAACACGCCACGCGCACCCGACAGGTCCACGCCTTCCAGCAGCGGGCTTGCCACGGCTTGCTCAGCGGCCAGACGCGCACGGTCGACGCCGGACACGGTGGCCGTGCCCATCATCGCCTTGCCCTGTTCGCCCATCACTGTCTTCACGTCTTCAAAGTCGACGTTCACCAGACCGTCGACGTTGATGATTTCCGCAATGCCGGCGACCGCGTTGTGCAGCACGTCGTCGGCGCACTGGAAGCACTTGTCCATCTCGGCGTCGTCGCCCATGACTTCGAAGAGCTTTTCGTTGAGCACGACGATCAGCGAATCGACGTTGCCTTCGAGGTCGTTCGCGCCATGCTCGCCAACCTTCGAACGGCGTGCGCCTTCGAAGTCGAACGGCTTGGAGACCACGCCCACGGTCAGGATGCCCATTTCCTTGGCGACCTGTGCAACCACCGGTGCTGCGCCCGTGCCCGTACCGCCGCCCATGCCGGCGGTGATGAAGACCATGTGCGCGCCGCGCAGTGCGTCGGCGATCTGCTCACGGGCTTCCTCTGCGCAATGCTTGCCTACTTCCGGCTTGGCACCGGCGCCGAGGCCCGTGCTGCCGAGCTGCAGCACGCGCGATGCGGTCGAGCGCTTGAGCGCCTGCGCATCGGTGTTCATGCAGATGAATTCCACGCCTTGCACGCCGCGGTTGATCATGTGCTGCACGGCATTACCGCCCGCGCCGCCGACGCCGACCACCTTGATGATGGTGCCGTCCTGCATTTCCGTTTCAATCATGTCGAAGTCCATCATTGCCTCCAGAAGTGATCAGTCCCAGACGATGCAGCCTCCCCGCCGCAACTCCTGGTTCCTGAACAAAAAACATCAAAACAAGAAACTCAACTTGCTCCCCCCGGGGAGCACATCGTCAACACCCGGCACTCGCATGCTCAGAAGTTGCCGATGAACCATTCCTTCATGCGCGTCCAGATCTGCTTGGCCGAGCCGGACTGCACCACGACTTTCCGTCCGCGCACGCGCTGCACGCGACCTTCCTGCAGCAAGCCCATCACCGTGGCGTAGCGCGGGCTCTTCACTACCTCGTGCAGATTGCCGCGGTACTCGGGCACCCCCACGCGCACGGGTTTCAAGAACATGTCTTCCCCCAGCTCGACCATGCCCGGCATCATTGCGGTACCGCCAGTGAGCACCACGCCGCTGGAGAGCAGTTCTTCGTAACCGGATTCGCGCACCACCTGATGCACGAGCGAGAAGAGTTCTTCCACGCGCGGCTCGATCACGGCGGCCAGCGCCTGACGCGAAAGCGTGCGCGGGCCGCGGTCGCCGACGCCCGGCACATCGATCATCTCGTCCGGATCGGCCAGCACCTGCTTGGCGATGCCGTACTGGATCTTGATGTCCTCGGCGTCCGGCGTCGGCGTGCGCAGGGCCATGGCGATGTCGTTGGTGATCTGGTCGCCGGCGATGGGGATCACGGCCGTGTGGCGGATCGCACCTTCGCTGAAGATGGCGATGTCGGTCGTGCCGCTGCCGATGTCGACCAGCACCACGCCGAGTTCCTTTTCGTCTTCGGTCAGCACGGCCAGGCTCGATGCCAGCGGCTGCAGGATCAGGTCGTGCACTTCCAGCCCGCAGCGGCGCACGCACTTGACGATGTTCTGCGCCGCGCTCACGGCGCCCGTCACGATGTGTACCTTCACCTCGAGCCGGATACCGCTCATGCCGATCGGCTCGCGCACGTCTTCCTGACCGTCGATGATGAATTCCTGCGTGAGGATGTGCAGGATCTGCTGATCGGTCGGGATGTTGACGGCCTTGGCGGTCTCGATCACGCGCGCCACATCGGTGGAGGTGACTTCCTTGTCCTTGATCGCCACCATGCCGCTCGAATTGAAGCTGCGGATGTGGCTGCCGGCAATGCCCGTGAAGACCTCGCCGATCTTGCAGTCGGCCATCAGCTCCGCTTCTTCGAGCGCCTTCTGGATCGACTGGACTGTCGCCTCGATATTGACGACTACGCCCTTCTTGAGCCCCTTCGATTCGGTCTGGCCCATGCCGATGACCTCGTAGGCGCCGTCAGGACGCAGCTCGGCCACCACCGCCACCACCTTGGAGGTGCCGATATCCAGCCCGACCAGAAGATCCTTGTATTCCTTGCTCATCGCGTTTTCTCTGTGCTTCGCGTTGCTTTGTTGTTGGCCGCCGGCTTACCCCCCAGCGTGGCTTTCGGCTTTGCAGCACTGCTGGTGCCACCCGTGGTGCCGGGCAACTTGCCCCCCTTGGCCAGCACCGCAGCCTGCGCATCGGTCAGGAAGCGCACACCCGCCGCACGAACTGCAAATCCGTTGGGATACCGCAGGTCGGCGTATTCAATCTGACCGCCCCAGCGCTTGGTCACCTCGGGCCACGCACGCACGAAGCGGCGGGCACGCGCGGCCAGCGCGGTGCGGTCATCGTCATTCAGTTCGCGGCCCAGCTCGATGACCGTGCCGTTGGACAACCGCGCGCGCCAGGCGTAGCGGTCGGTGAGCGTCACGCTCAACGGCTCGACATTCATCGGCTTGAACCACTCGGTCATGGTCTCCAGCTTGTCGACCACATCCTGTTCAGTACCCTCGGGGCCGGCCAGCGCCACCAGGTCAGTGTCGTCCTCGGCTTCGGCCAGGTTGGCCACGAAGACTTCGCCATACGTGTTGACCAGCTTGCCGGACTCATTGCCGCCCCAGGTGCCGAGCGCTTCGTGCTCTTGCACTTCCACCAGCAGCCCGTTGGGCCACACGCGGCGCACGCTCGCGCGCCGCACCCACGGCACCGATTCGAACGCCGCACGCGCATCGTCCAGATTCAGCGAGAAGAAATTGCCGCGCAGCTTGGCCAACGCGTTGGCGCGCAGGCTCGGCACATTCACGTGGCGCAACTCGCTGCCCGCCATCGGCATCACACGCACCTGCTGCAGCTGGAACGTCGGCCGCTGCATCAGCCAGACCGCCCCAACGCCCAACGCGCCAAGCGCGAGCAGCGCATACAGCGCACTCGCGACGGCGTTGAGGAGACGGGTGTTGTGCCACATAACGTTGTGTTGTCCGGTTTCGCTGACGTTGTGTCGATTACTCGGGTTTCCAGTCGGTGCTCGCGTGCAACTCCAGCGACGCACTCGCCGCCAGTTGCAATACGAAATCTTCATAGCTGATGCCGGCCGCGCGGGCGCCCATCGGCACCAACGAATGGCCGGTCATGCCCGGCGACGTGTTCATCTCCAGCAGGAACGGCGCGTTATCGGACTTGCGCAGCATGATGTCGGCGCGGCCCCAGCCACGGCAGCCCAGCCCGCGATATGCCTGCACCACCAGCGCCTGCACGCGCGCGGCCACATCAGCGGGAATCGGTGCCGGGCATTCGTAGCGCGTGTCGTCGGTGAAGTACTTGTTCTGGTAGTCGTAGTTGGCCTGCGGCGCGACGATGCGGATAAGCGGCAATGCCGTAGCGCTCTCCCCTTCGCCGATGATCGGGCAGGTCAGTTCGTCACCTTCGATGAACTGCTCGGCCATCACATCACGATCCAGGCGCGCGGCCTTTTCGTAGGCGGCGGGCAGCTCGGCGACGCTCGTGACCTTGGTCAGACCGATCGACGAACCTTCGCGCGCCGGCTTGACGATCAGCGGCAGGCCCAGGCGGTCGGCCACGGCTTGCCAGTCGGCGCCGGCGTGCAGCATCACGAAATCGGGCGTGGGCAGGCCATGGGTCTGCCATTGGCGCTTGGTGGCTTCCTTGTCCATCGCCAGCGCAGATGCGAGTACGCCGCTGCCGGTGTACGGAATACCGAATTGCTCGAGCAGGCCCTGGATCGTGCCGTCTTCGCCAAAGCGGCCGTGCAGCGAAATCACCACGCGGTCGAACCCTTGCTTGGCCAGATCGGCCACGGCCTGCAGGCCCGGGTCGAAGGCGTGTGCATCGACACCGCGTGCGCGCAGCGCAGCCAGCACGCCGTTGCCGGACATCAGTGAGATTTCGCGCTCGGCCGAACGACCGCCCATGAGCACGCCCACTTTGCCGAGGGACTTCGGATCAATCGTCGGATTGGGAACAAACGGACCGGTCGTCATGCTGCGGCGCCTCCGTTCAGATCCACGACGTTTGCAGTGCGCGCCTGCGCCTGCAACGCAACCACTTGCCCGGGCACCTGCCCGATCGACCCAGCGCCCATGGTGATGACCACGTCGCCGTCCTGCGCCGCATCCAGGATCGCTTGCGGCATGTCTTCGATCTGCTCCACGAATACGGGCTCGATCTTGTTGGCCACGCGCAGCGCACGCGTCAGCGCGCGACCGTCAGCGGCGATGATGGGTGGCTCGCCGGCGGCGTACACCTCGGCCAGCAGCAGCGCGTCGACCGTGCCGAGCACTTTCACAAAGTCTTCGAAACAATCGCGCGTGCGCGTGAAGCGGTGCGGCTGGAACGACAGCACGAGGCGGCGATCGGGGAACGCACCGCGCGCAGCAGCCAGCGTTGCCGCCATTTCGACAGGGTGGTGGCCGTAGTCGTCGATGAGCGTGAAGTGGCCTTTGCCGTCAGCGGTCGGCACTTCGCCGTAGCGCTGGAAGCGGCGGCCCACGCCGTTGAACTCGGCCAGCGCCTTGACGATGGCTTCGTCCGGCACTTCCAGTTCGGTGGCGATGGCGATGGCGGCCAGCGCGTTCTGCACGTTGTGCAGGCCCGGCAGGTTGAGCGTGATCGACAGCGGCGGCTCGGCATGGCCGTTGAGCTGGCGGATCACGGTGAATTCCATGCGGCCATCGACAGCGCGCGCATTGACGGCACGCACTTGCGCATCTTCGGCAAACCCGTAGCGCACGACCGGCTTGGAGACGAACGGCAGGATTTCGCGCACGTTCGGGTCGTCCACGCACAGCACGGCAATGCCGTAGAACGGCAGCCGCTGCGTGAACTCGATGAACGCCTGCTTCAGGCGCGCGAAGTCGTGCCCGTAGGTGTCCATGTGATCGGCATCGATATTGGTGATGACCTCGATCACGGGGAACAGGTTGAGGAACGACGCGTCGGATTCGTCGGCCTCGGCGACGATGAAATCGCCCGTGCCGAGGCGCGCGTTGGCGCCTGCGGAGTTGAGACGGCCACCGATCACGAACGTCGGGTCCAGACCGCCTTCGGCCAGCACGGAGGCGACGAGGCTGGTCGTCGTCGTCTTGCCGTGCGTGCCGGCAATCGCGATGCCCTGCTTCAGGCGCATCAGCTCGGCCAGCATCACCGCACGCGGCACGATGGGGATGCGCTTGGCGCGCGCGGCCAGCACTTCCGGGTTGTCGCCGCGCACGGCGGTGGAGACCACCACGGCATTGGCGCCGATCACATGTTCCGGCGCGTGGCCCTGCATGATGGTGGCGCCCAGCGTTGCCAGACGCTGCGTGGTCGCGCTGCTGCCCAGATCCGAGCCCGTCACGCGGTAGCCCAGATTCAGCAGCACCTCCGCGATGCCGCTCATGCCGGCCCCGCCGATGCCTACAAAATGGATGTTCTTGACGATGTGCTTCATATCGATTCGTTCCCTATGCCCGTGCCACCGCTACACACACGTCGGCGACACGCTCGGCCGCTTCGGGCCGTGCCTGCTCACGTGCTTTAGCCGCCATATCGGCCAATTGCGCACGCGTCAGGGACGCGAGTGTATCTGCCAGCGATGCCGGACTCAGTTCCTGCTGCGGCACCAACAGCGCCGCTCCGCGTTCTGAGAGGAAGCGCGCATTGGTGGTCTGGTGATCGTCCACGGCATGCGGGAACGGCACGAACAGCGCCGCGACACCCGCCGCAGCCACTTCTGAGACGGTCATGGCGCCCGCGCGGCAGATCACGAGATCGGCGTGCGCATACGCAGCCGCCATGTCGTCGATGAACGGCACAGGCTGCGCGTGGGCATCGTCAATGCCTGCGGCGGCATAGTTGGCGCGCAGCGTATCGATCTGCTTGGCGCCCGCCTGATGGATGACGATGGGACGCGTATCAGCCGGCAGCAACGCCAGCGCCTTGGGCACCACGTCGTTGAGCGCCGCTGCGCCCAGGCTGCCACCCACGACGAGCACGCGCAGCGGGCCGGTTCGCTCGGCGTAGCGCGTTTGCGGCGAAGCCAGCGTGGCGAGGTCAGCGCGGATCGGATTGCCGACCCACTCGGCACCGGCCAGCGCATTCGGAAATGCGCACAGCACGCGATCGGCCACGCGCGCGAGCACGCGGTTGGCGAGCCCCGCAATCGAATTCTGTTCGTGCAGCACCAGCGGGCGACCCTGCAGCACGCTCATCATGCCGCCCGGGAAGGTGATATAGCCGCCCATGCCCAGCACCACGTTCGGGCGCACACGGCGCACCACACCGAGGCTCTGCCAGAAGGCACGCAGCAGGTTGAGCGGCAGCAGAAACTTGGTGACGAGGCCCTTACCGCGCAGACCACCAAACTGCACCGACTCCAGCGGAAAACCGTGCTTGGGCACCAGTTGGCCTTCCATGCCGTTCGCATTACCGAGCCACACCACCTTCCAGCCACGCGCGGCCAACAGCTTGGCCACCGACAGCGCGGGGAAGATGTGACCGCCCGTGCCGCCGGCCATGACGAGGAGCGTGCGCGGCGCCAGACGGGCCGAATTGCCTGCCGTCATACCTTGCCCCCACGCATCAGCACGCGGTTTTCATAGTCGATACGCAGCAGCACCGCGATCGCGACGCAGTTCATCAGGATGCCGGAGCCGCCGTAGCTGACCAGCGGCAGCGTCAGACCCTTGGTCGGCAGCAGGCCCAGGTTCACGCCCATGTTGATGAAGGCCTGCCAGCCGATCCAGATTCCCAGTCCCTTGGCAACGAGGCCTGCGAACGTACGGTCGAGCTGCAGCGCGGTGCGGCCGATCTCGAAGGCGCGGCGCACCATCCAGTAGAACAGCAGGATCACGATCAGCACGCCGACAAAGCCCAGTTCCTCGCCAATGACGGCGAGAATGAAGTCGGTATGCGCTTCAGGCAGGTAGTGCAGCTTCTCGATGCTCCCGCCCAGGCCAACGCCGGTCCACTCGCCACGGCCGAAAGCGATCAGCGAGTGCGTGAGCTGGTATGCCTTGCCCTGCGCGTATTCCTCTTGCCAGGGGTTCAGGTAGGCGAAGATCCGCTCGCGTCGCCAGGGCGACGCCACGATCAGCAGCGAGAAGGTGGAAACCGCGGTGAGCACGAGGCCGCCGAACAGCTTGCCGTTCACGCCGCCCAGGAACAGGATGCCCATGGCCACGGCTGCGATCACCAGGAACGCGCCCATGTCCGGCTCCAACAGCAGGAGCGAGCCGACAAACGCCACGGCCACGCCCATGGGCAGGAACCCCTTGCGCACGCTCTGCATCCAGTCCTGCTTGCGCACGGTGTAGTTGGCGGCGTACAGCACCACCGCCAGCTTCATCAGCTCGGACGGCTGGAAATTCATGACGCCCAGCGGCAGCCAGCGGCGCGCGCCATTCACGCCCTTGCCGAGGTGCGGCACGAGCACAATCACCAGCAGGACCAGTGCAATGATGAAGAGCTTCGGAGCGTATTTGTCCCAGAACTTGACCGGAATCTGGAATGCGACGATCGCACCGATCAGCCCGATGACCAGCGAGAAGATGTGGCGGATCAGGAAATGCCCGTTGCTGTAGTTGGCGTACTTGGGCGAATCCGGCAACGCGATCGACGCCGAATACACCATCACCAGCCCGAGGCCGAGCAGCACGATCGCCACCCACAACAGCGGCTGGTCGTACTCCATCATCTTGGAGCGCGTGGGCTTGACCCCTGAAACGGCGTCGCGCAGGCCATCCCACGCATTGCCGATGGTCGCGCCGATGAAGCCGCTGCGCTTGATCTGGGTGTCGCTCATAGGAGGACTCCTCGGTCTGCCGCCAATGCGACCACGGCCTCGTGGAACACCTGGGCGCGGTGTTCGTAGTTGCGGAACATGTCGAAGCTTGCGCACGCCGGCGACAACAGCACGGCGTCGCCCGGCTGCGCATGCGCGGCGGCTTCCAGCACGGCGGCTTCCAGCGTCGGCGCGTCGACCAGCGCGACACCGGTATTGGCCAGCGCCTCACGAATCAGCGGTGCATCGCGACCGATGAGGATCACGGCGCGCGCGTACTGCGCGACCGGCTCGGCCAGCGGCGAAAAGTCCTGACCCTTGCCATCGCCACCGGCGATCAGCACGACATGCTTGGACAGGCCCGAGAGTGCAGCCACCGTCGCGCCGACGTTGGTGCCCTTGCTGTCGTCGAAGAATTCGATGTCGTCAAACGCGGCGATCAGTTCGACGCGGTGCGGCTCGCCGGCGTAGTCGCGCAGGCCGTGCAGCAGCGCGCTCACTGGCAGGCCGATCGCGCGACACAGTGCCAGCGCAGCCATCGCGTTGGTCGCGTTGTGCAAGCCACGGATGCGCAGTGCGTCGGCCGGCATCAGACGCTTGAGGCGCACCGGCACCGGCGCGGCCGGCGCGGCGTCGCCCTTCTTGCGGCGCGTAGGCTTGGGCAGATCGTCCTCTTCGACTTCGGCCAATACGATCCAGGGCATGCCGCCATCGCGCAGCAGGCCGAGCGCATCGGGCGTGCCCGGCTCATCGATGCCGAAGGTGATATCGCCGCCGTTCTTGCTCGCGAATGCCATCACGGCCGCGTCCTGACGGTTCAGCACGCGCACGGTGTTGGCACCGAAGATGCGGCCCTTCGCTGCGGCGTAGGCCTCCATGGTGCCGTGCCAGTCGAGGTGATCCTGCGTGATGTTCAGTACGGTGGCCGCATCGGCTTCCAGCGAATGCGTGGTTTCGAGCTGGAAGCTGGAAAGCTCGAGCACCCACACGTCAGGCAGCGTGCCTGCGTCGACGCATTCGCTCAGCTTGTCCAGCGCCGACGGGCTGATGTTGCCGGCCACGCCGACCGTCTTGCCGGCGCGCTGGACCAGGGCGCCCGTGAGCGCCGTGGTGGTGGTCTTCCCGTTCGTGCCCGTGATGGCGAGCACGCGCGGCGCATAGCCTTGCGCGGCCTTGAGGCCGGCCAGCGCGCGGGCAAACAATTCGATCTCGCCCCACACCGGCACGCTCTGCGCATTGGCGGCGTTCAGCAGCGCCGCGACGTTCGGATCCAGCGGCGACAAGCCAGGGCTGATCGCCACCAACGTCACACCGTCCAGCAGCGACACGGCAAAGGGACCGGTCACAAACTCCGCGTCCGGCACATGGGCGCGCAGCACCGGCAGGTTGGCCGGTGCCTCGCGCGTGTCGGCCACGCGCACGGGCGCGCCATGACGGGCACACCAGCGTGCCATGGCGAGGCCGGATTCGCCGAGGCCGAGCACAAGCACCACCGGCGCTTCGAACTCGCCGAACATGCGCGGCGCCTGTGCGGTTTCAGCGGCGGGCATCGGCTCGGCCGAATCGAGTGTCGCGACAACGGCGTCCACGGCGGCGTCGGGCTGCGTGGCGGCCATATCGTCGTCCGGGGTGATGGAGTCGTCGGTCATGTCGGTCATGTCCGTGCTCACCGCAGCTTCAGGGTCGACAGGCCGATCAGCACCAGCATCATGGTGATGACCCAGAAGCGCACGACCACTTGCGTTTCCTTCCAGCCGGACAGCTCGAAATGATGATGCAGCGGCGCCATGCGGAACAGGCGCCGGCCCTCGCCATAACGTTTCTTGGTGAACTTGAACCACGTCACCTGCAGCATCACCGAGACGGTCTCCGCCACGAAGATGCCGCCCATGATGAAGAGCACGATTTCCTGGCGCACGATCACGGCGATGGTGCCAAGCGCGCCGCCCAGCGCCAGCGCGCCGACGTCACCCATGAACACCTGTGCCGGATGCGCGTTGAACCACAGGAAGGCAAGCCCCGCACCCGCCATCGCCGAGCAGAAAATCAGCAGCTCGCCTGCGCCCGGAATGTGTGGGAACAGCAGGTATTTGCTGTAGACAGCGCTACCCATCACGTACGCGAACACGCCCAGCGCGCTGCCCACGAGCACGACCGGCATGATGACGAGGCCATCAAGGCCGTCGGTCAGGTTCACCGCATTGCTGGAGCCGACGATCACGAGGTACGTCAGGATGATGAAACCGAACACGCCGAGCGGGTAGCTGATCTCCTTGAAGAACGGCACGATCAGGTGCGACTTGGCCGGCAGGTTCAGCGACAGGCCGCTGCGCACCCACTCCATGAACAGCTCGAGCACGCGCATGTTGCTGGTCTCGGACACCGAGAACGCCAGATACGCCGCCGCAAACAGGCCGATCACGGTCTGCCAGAAGAACTTCTCGCGCGAAGACATCCCCTTTGGATCGCGGTGCACGACCTTGCGGTAGTCATCGACCCAGCCGATCGCGCCATAGCCGAGCGTGACCAGCAGCACGATCCAGATGAAGCGGTTGCCCCAGTCCGCCCACAGCAGCGTCGACACGGCAATGCCGATGAGCACCAGCACACCGCCCATGGTGGGCGTGCCGGCCTTGACCAGGTGCGTCTGCGGGCCATAGCTGCGCACAGCCTGGCCGACTTTCAGTTCCGTCAGGCGACGGATCACGAACGGCCCGAACCCGAGGCCGATCACCAGCGCCGTGAGCGATGCCATCACGGCGCGGAACGTCAGATAGTTGAAGACGCGCAGGAAGCCGTAGTCGTTCTGCAACCATTGCGCCAATGCCAATAACATGGGTTCTTGCTTCCCTTAATGCTGCTGTTGTGTGTTGGAACCGGCTGGCGAATCCGCTACCGGGTCTTTCAAGACCAGCGCTTCCACAATGCGTTCCATCCGCATGAAGCGCGATCCCTTCACCAATACCGTCGCGGCCGGCGCAATGGCGGGCACACCGTGTTCAATCAAGTCTTCCGCCGACGCAAAATGCTGTGCGCCCGGGCCGAAGGCATCGACCGTGTGGCGCGCAAGCTCGCCGGTTGCCAGCACTGCGTCGATGCCGCGCGCG
>NZ_MCGB01000062.1 GCF_001699815.1 Ralstonia pickettii
TGGCACCGGTCACCACCACTTCCATTTCCACGCTTTCGACGGCATCAGCCGCAAGACGCGGTTGACGTGGTTGCGCAAGGGGAAAACTCGCTGCGCTCAGACAGTTCCCCGTCTTTGTTCCGCCCGCTTACACAAATTCAAGGCGCCATCTAGGGCAGGGTACGGCCACACAATCTGTGTGCTGTCCTAGGTGGCTCTTGTTTGTTGCTGTGTTGCTCGCTCTGCTTCGCGTTGTGCTGCCGATCCCTACTGCACATGTGAGCGACAGTTTGGCCGTTGACGTTACTGCTCTAGATGGCGCCTTGAATTTTCTGTTGCAGGGAGGAAAAAGGAAGGGAAACTGTCTGAGCGAAGCGAGTTT